>NZ_AQVA01000028.1 GCF_000372485.1 Oenococcus oeni DSM 20252 = AWRIB129 | reverse complement strand
ATGAATTAACAGCTCTTTATTGGGCTTGGAAGAATTCCGATGCCGACATAATCGGCCTTGTCCACTATCGAAGATATTTTTCGCTTAACCACAAAAAAGGTCTTAATAATGTTTTGAACAGCAAGCAATTGGATGATCTTTTTAAAAACAATCAAATTGTCCTGCCGAAAAAACGTAATTACTATATTCAGACGAATTATTCGCATTATGTTCATGCTCATCATGCGGAGGCAATTAATAAAGCTCGAGAATTGATGAGTCCAACTTATCAGACCAGTTACGACAAAATAATGAAGAGAACCGACCAGCACTTGTTTAATATGCTGATAATGACACGCCAACAACTTGATGAATATGCAGATTGGATGTTTGACATTTTATTCAAACTGGAAAAAGAAATCGACACGAGTACTTACGATCAATATGAAAAAAGAGTTTTTGGTTTCGTGGGCGAGCGTTTACTGGACATATTTTTGGACGCTAATAATAAAAAATATGTTGAGGTTCCCTTTGTTTTCGAAGAGAAACAAAACTGGTTTAAAAAAGGCGGCAATTTTTTGATAAGAATGATCGCCGGAGGAAAAGATGACAAATAAATACAATACAAAAAAATATGATTATTTAATTGTTGGAGCAGGTCCCTTTGGTTCGATTTTTGCTTATGAAGCGGCTAAATTCGGCAAAAGATCTTTAATTGTTGAAAAACGCCCACATATCGGCGGGAATATGTACACACATACAGAAAATGGAATTACCGTGCATGATTATGGCGCTCATATTTTTCATACAGATAACAAGAAAGTTTGGAATTTTGTTAATAAATTTGCTGATTTCAATAATTATCAAAACCAGGTTATCGCTAATTATCAAGGCGAACTCTATAATCTTCCTTTCAATATGAATACTTTTTATGAGATGTGGGGAGCTAAGACTCCGGCCGAAGCCAAAGCAAAGATTGAAGAACAAAAAAAGGAAGCTGGGATAAGCGGACAACCACGCAATCTGGAAGAGCAGGCGATTTCTTTAATTGGAACCGATATCTACAGAAAACTGATTAAAGGTTATACGGAAAAGCAATGGGGCAGAAAAGCAACAGAATTACCGGCCTTCATTATTAAGCGTTTGCCGGTCCGATTTATTTTTGACAATAATTATTTCAATCATCGCTATCAGGGTATTCCAATTGGCGGTTATACCCAGCTTTTTGACAAATGGTTGAGTTCGGACTTAATTGATGTGAAAACAAACGCCGATTTTTTTGAACACAAAGATGATTACATTAAAGAATTTCCTCGAATTGTCTATACGGGGATGATCGATCGATTCTTTGATTATCGTTTTGGCGAACTGGAGTACCGAAGCCTCAAATTTGAGTCAGAAACACTTGATACAGACAATTATCAAGGTAATTCGGTTATAAACTACACTGATGCAAAAACACCTTATACGAGAGTTATGGAATGGCGTCATTTTGACGGCTTGGCTGACAAAGGGAAGACGATCATTACTCGCGAATACCCTCAAAATTGGGATCGCAGCAAAGAAGCTTATTATCCGGTTAACAATGAAAAGAACACCGAAATATATAAAAAATATGCCAAACTTGCTCGACAACATAAAGATCAATTTATTTTCGGCGGCCGGCTTGGCCTGTATCGATACTTCGATATGGATCAAGTAATCAATGCAACTTTCAATACTGTCAGGCAGGAGTTCCATTTGCCGGCCGAGTTCAGTTTCGATAAAAATTAATAACGTTTATAAAAGCCTATTTTTATTTTTCAAAAAACTAGGCTTTTATTTTTATTAATTATATTTTAATTAACATATTGTATAATGCCTCACGATATTTAAAAATTTATTTGGAAAATTGGGTCTAGAATTTTTGGTGTTGGAAAGTATTTCCATTCCAAAAGTACTAGGCCCTTTTTGATAACAAAAAAAGGCATCTAAGCCTCCCTAGTG
>NZ_AQVA01000027.1 GCF_000372485.1 Oenococcus oeni DSM 20252 = AWRIB129 | reverse complement strand
TGGAAAAACTGTGAACGTGCCCTTAACAGCAGTCTTCAAATGGTTGTATTGGCCTTCCTGAAGATAGTTCTTAAAAGATACTAGACAGGTTCTTACCCATATAATCAGTTACCAAGTTTTTGTTAAGTCAAGATGGTAACTTCATTACTGAAATCTATTCACTATTTTAGATGTGATTGTGCTATATTAAACATGAGGGAAGCGAAGCACTATGACTATGGTGAAAGCAGCTGTTATTTACGGTCCTAAGGATATCCGCTTTGAAAAAAGAAATATTCCTGATCCGGCACCAGATGAAGTTCAAATTGAGGTTGCATTTAATGGTATTTGTGGTAGTGATATTCATGAATATTTAGAGGGTATGGATTTGGCGACAATGCCTCATCCGCTAACCCATATGCAGGCTCCGCTAATTCCTGGTCATGAATTCTCTGGGACGATTTCTAAAATTGGAAAACAAGTATCTAAATTAAGAATTGGAGATAAAGTTGCAGTCGAGCCAATGATTGCTTGTGGAAAATGTCCGGAATGTCTTTCTGGTCATTATAATTGGTGTGAGCATGCTATAGGTAGTGATCAATCAGCAGGATTCTTAGGATTTTCGGCTAACGGTGGTTTAGCTGAAAAGTGCAATGTAAAAAGTACCTTTGCACATCTCTTGCCAACTAACTTTCCGCTTGATTTAGGGGCTTTAGTTGAGCCAGTTTCAGTTGCTGCACAAGCAGTTATGGCAAGCCGAGTGTCTCCTGGAGATGATGTCTTAATTCAGGGTGCTGGTCCAATTGGATTGTTCACGGCCTTAATAGCACAAATTTCTGGTGCCCATCACGTCATAATAAATGACATGTCAGAGGAACGTTTGGATTTAGCAAATGAATTAGGGGTTCAATACCCAATACGTGCTGATAGCCAAAAGTCATTAGCTCACGCTATCAGCACTATCACGGAAAATCAGGGAGTAGATGTTGCATTTGATTGTGCCGGTGTACAACCCACACTTACTGGTGCCATTCAGGCTCTTAAAAACGGTGGCAAGGTTACCGTGATTGCATTATTTCAACATCCACCAGTTGTAGATGTTAGAGCTCTTCTTAAAAAGGGTGGTAGTTTATTAACATCTTATGGATATGCCAATATCTTCGATCGAGTAATTAAGATTATAGATACCTATCGGTCACTATTCAAACGTGTCATTACAAAAAAGATTGAATTAAATGAATTAGTTTCAGAAGGAATTGAATCCTTAGAAAAGGATAAAAAACAAGCAAAGATTTTAGTTCGTTTGCATTCTTAGTTAACATCAGTTTTCTCAACCCAAGTGCCCTACAATTATGGCTCTACGTCAACTGGTGTTGAAGAATAAATTTATCATTTGAGGCGGTTCTCCATTTGGGGAGCCGTCTTTGTCATGTTATGCCGTGATTTGGTAGATTCGTTTGAAGAAGTTCAGCTGATTCTTGAAGCCAAAACAGGATCGTTTGAGTGACTTGATGAGGTGGTTAACCCCTTCGATCGGACCGTTGGAATAAGGGCTGGTGACAGCGACTTCGTGTCGCTTAAGCGTCGCGATCGTCATGTCCATTGCCGTACCGTTTAGCTCGTAAGTAGCTAACAGGATTGCCAGTTCCGCGGGATGTTTCCTCACCATCAAGGCATCATGAGGCGCTAAGTAGGTCTCGTAGGTTTGCTTGAACTTGGGCAGAGTTTAACACTAACGTGTAGTGATCTTTGATTTACTCCACATTAATTATGCCAGTTGCGACAAGGGTTAGCGCCATTTACTACACCTGAGCAAGATTATTCACATTCTGGTCATAAACAACCGGTTTTTAGTGTTGCAATGGGCGTAACTCAATGGTGATGTAGCTCTATCAATGCGTGTGCACCGCTTAAGATTCGTCGGCTGATTATTACACCCGTAGCTGCCTTATTAAGAACCTGTCTAGTATCTTTTAAGAACTATCTTCAGGAAGGCCAATACAACCATTTGAAGACTGCTGTTAAGGGCACGTTCACAGTTTTTCCA
>NZ_AQVA01000026.1 GCF_000372485.1 Oenococcus oeni DSM 20252 = AWRIB129 | reverse complement strand
TTAACAAAAACCTAACCGGGAAGATTTGGGCTAAAATTAGAAAGTCTGATTATGAAAAATTTTTTTAATAAAAATTACGAAATTATTCTTTACCTATTTACTTGGTACTTTCATAAAACCATCATTCTTCACATAATGATTTCCTTTCGTTATATCACATTGAATCATTTTGTAGTCTTTAAGTAGGCTCTTTTGTTTAGATGTAAGTTGACTATATTTAATTTGTTTACCATTTGAATTAAGATAAATATTTCCTTGATTATTTTCCGGAGACCACATAGCCGTCCCTGTCTTAGCTAAAGCATTCGAAGATGCCGGTATTTGTTCTCTCAATTCTGTCATAAGAGCCAAAAAAGGAGATACTTTTGAATTCGTATGCTCAGCTAATAATGCTTGAAAATAATTCGGTTTCATGCAAAGAGAGCATATTATTAGGATTAGATATCTCGCTATCATAAATCCCAGGTAAATGATCTCCATACCACACGATAGTAATAGGTTTTTTAATTTTATTTATTTTTTTAATAAACCACTTAGTTGAATTATCGGTATAACTAACACCTTGAACATAAGTCTTAACAACTCCGCTTTCCCAAGAACTTCGATTATAGGTTGAAGAAATTTTAAAAGTATATTTTTTGTACCAATTATTATAACTCATATGATTCTGCATCGTTGGCATTTGAATAAACTGTGATTTTTTATGTTTTTTTAATACCCATAAAACATTCTTATATGCAGAAAGATCACTAATATAGGGACTATTACCAATACGTTTGGTATATTTTATTTTAGGACTATACAGAGTATAAAACTTCTGAAAGCCCATATTCTTATATACAGCTGATCTATCATAGGTAACCGGGAAATAAGGATGAATAGCATTCTTTATAGACCAATAGTTGCTGACATTGGGCAGATACTTTGCTGAAGCTGCCAATTGCACATAAGGCGATGTAAGAGTTGGCAAAAAATTAGTAAGTGACATGCCAGTAAGAGCTTGATATTCAAGATTAGCAGTTCCGCCCCCCGTATCCCGAGCTGAGCATTAAACCAGAAGTAGTTTCATTCTTAATTTTTCTAATGTTAGGCATCGGATCAGGAGTAACGTGAGATCCTGGCACACGAGTAGGATCAGAAAAACTTTCGCTAAGGACGTAGATAACTGTTTGCTTGTTTATATAACTTTTTCGAGTTTTATTTATTTTATCAGCGATTTTTGTATATTTCTCATCTAATTTCTCGATAGCTGCTCGCGAATATCCTTTTGGAGTTGTCATTACTTTATTATCGAAAAAACGCATAAAAGAATAGACAGCTCCGTTATTTCTCTGATCTTCGTTTACATCCCAAGGAACTGGATTATCACTGAGTTTGGTAGCGATTTTGTAAGGTACTGTTCCAGGGGTATATAAATTTCCAGCAGAAATAAAAATCAAAATAGAAAAAATTAATAAAATAATTCGAATGTACCACTTAGTGAATTTTATTCTAGAATCAAAATATCTGAAGGCAAAATAAATAAATATAATTATAAAAATGATCGCAAGTAAAATTAAAAAAAGTTGAACAGGCGTCATACCAATAAAACTAACCAGTTCGGTAGGGCTTGATAATTGGGATAAATCCGAAGGTAAAATTGATTCGTCTCTATATACGATTTTTAGATTATCAGCAATTCCGAAAATTATAAAAACGACATTGTTTATAATTAAAGCCAACCAAAAACGATTAGTTATAGCAAGAAGAAAAGCAAAGAGAGCAATAACGAAAATAATGTTCAAAATCGCTTGATGATTCTGACTTCCTGGGATAAAAGCATTTATTAAAAAATTAGAAACAGTCTGGACTTTTTGTACCAAAGTTTGGCTTGTATTGATCTGAATTTCAAACTGAATAAAACAAATATCTAGTATAGCTGACAAAAAAAGTGCAAATGGATAGAAAATCCATCTACTGATCGACAAGCCAGAATTCATCGACGAATTTCGTTTGGACTTAAAATTATTTATCTTGCTGAAAACTTTCCCAAAAGTTTTATTAAATTTTGAGTCCCTAAATTTTCCGGAAGTTTGTCAAATGGTGTTGAAGGATAGTTTCTATCCTTTGGAGATCTCCTCGTGTGGGAGATCTTTTTTGTTGTTTTATTAGTTGCGGCGTT
>NZ_AQVA01000025.1 GCF_000372485.1 Oenococcus oeni DSM 20252 = AWRIB129 | reverse complement strand
GATCTGGCCGGTGAGATAGTTGAGCTGTATAAAAGGATCGAGGATAAATGATAACGAGCAGATATACAGATTGAAATAAAATGAATTGATAAAAATAAACTCGCTAGTTTTCCGATCCTGAAATAAAAATAAATTTATTGGGATAAATTATAGATTGAATGCTTCTTTGTTATTAATATATTTGTCCTATTTTGACAGAAAGTTCAAAGTTTGAGGAGAAATAACATGGATAATAAACAAACAAGCTCCTTTAAAGATAATATGACAAAAGCAGCTGGTAAGTTTGCTGGGTCGCGATTTGTCCGAGCAATTATGCAGGCTGGTTTTAGTGTTATCCCGTTTACAATCATAGGAGCAATTTTTTTAATTTTGACAGTGTTGCCGCAGGCTTTTCCAATTCCAGGATTCGCGGCGCTTTATGCTGATACTCTTGGTCGATTTATCAATCTGTTCCAGGTTGTCTATAATTCGACAATGGGTATTTTAGCATTGGTTTTTGCTGGTACATTTACTTATTCGTACACCAAAATATATCAAGAGGAAGAACATATAAATGTTGTTCCAATGAACGCCCTGTTGATGTTTTTAATGGCATTCTTCATCACTGTTCCACAATTAGTTTGGAAGAACGGTAGTATCCAATTTGTTCAGTCTCTAAAAGCCGTTAATATTATTGGTGGTGGCTACGCCGTTTCAACTTCAGGAATTACAAGAATTGCTGCCGTGGGTATTTTTACCGGACTAATTGTTGGCTGGATTACGGTTCAGGTCTATCGTTTTACCATAAAACACAATTGGCAGATAAAAATGCCAGCTTCAGTACCGGCTGGCGTGTCTAACTCCTTTAGCGCATTAATTCCAGGTTTTTGTGTCGCTTTCGTGATCGCGGCAATCGATCTCATTTTGATCATTATGGGAACCGACATATTCAAAATTCTTTATATTCCATTTTCATTTGTTAGCAACATCGCTGATACATGGTGGGGATTCTTGATTATCGTCTTTCTGATTCACTTCCTATGGTGGTTTGGTGTCCATGGAGCAACTATTATGAGTTCCTTTTACACACCAATCGTCTTGGCCAACATGGCATCGAATGCCAAAGGAGGTTTTCACTTCTTTGCCGGTGATCCATTGAACGCTTTCGTTATTATCGGAGGATCCGGGGCAACTTTGGGTTTGGCAATCTGGCTGTTATTCCGATCCCGTTCAACCCAATTAAGAGAAATTGGAAAAGTAGAAATTGTCCCTGCTATTTTCAATATCAATGAGCCAATCTTATTTGGTTTGCCGATTGTCTATAATATTAATCTAATTATTCCATTTATCTGTGCCCCTCTAGCCTCAGGTATTGTCAGCTACGTCGCGATAACATCCAAATTAGTGCCGAAAGTTATTCTTCAACAGCCTTGGCCTACTCCGGTTGGTTTAAGTGGTTTCATTGCAACAGCTAGTTGGAAAGGAGCTGTTCTTTCAATTGTCGATGCTATTGTCGCCTTTCTTGTATGGTATCCATTTATAAAACACTACGATAATGTATTGCTCAAACAAGAAAAAGAAAAAGCAGCTAAAATTTAGCATTCTCATTTTTCAAAGAAAAAATATTAGAAAAAATTATCTAATTAAAGGCCTACTTTTAGTTGATACTAAGAGCGGGTCTTATTTTTAAAATGTCCTGGAAATTAAGTAGTAATATGCCGTTTCATTATTCCTTATTCCTTATTCCTTATTCCTTTATATTCTAACTTCCCGATTGATAATTTAATAAAAAGGCCTTCCAAATTTAGAAGACCTTTTTATTTTTCCATCAGTTTCCCTTGAAAATAACTTACTTATTGCTATTTTTTTCCTTAACCGTCGGACGGATTAAATATACCAAAAGCACAAGACCAACTATGGAAACGGCGGCACCCGCTAATAAATTGCCAACCATGAATAAGCCGAAAGCAACCGTTGCGAAGATTCCAAATATAGAGAAGAAAATTGCTAATTTCTGAATAAGATTTAAACTGTTAAACTCATCACGAAAACCATAATCAAGTAAAAGAACTCCAATCAATGAAATTGTTCCAAACAAAATGTGACCAAAAATCATAAGTCTGCCAACTTTCTTTTTTAGTAATGTATATATATTCTAATATATAATTTCTAGACATTTTTTTGTTCAAGTTAATTAAAAATTAGAAGATGATCATTAAAAATAAACTATCTGAAATTAATAATTCATTTATAAGGCTTTTTAATTTTAACTATCCTAAAGGTACCCTGGTCGTCATGAACCCGGTTTTGGGAGAACATGTAGACAAATGAACGCTTGCCC
>NZ_AQVA01000024.1 GCF_000372485.1 Oenococcus oeni DSM 20252 = AWRIB129 | reverse complement strand
CTGAAATGATGCCATCATTTGCCCCCATCACACTCGCCCGGACAACATTTATCTTCTCAGCTAAATTCATATTTCTCTCCATATAAATAAAAATGTTTTTATTTAAATTTTTAAAATAGAAAATCTATTAATTAGTCAACATAGGATTGATTATATATAAAAGAAGAATTTAATATCTGATATTTTCTCATAAAGTACTTAATTTCCCCTACACCAAAACTTAATTATGATAAATTATCATAATTTTCTCATAAAAAATAACGGGACTAATAAAAGTAGATTGTCTATTATTGGAAAGCGTTAAGAGCTGTTTATTATAACTTTTAGCAGCTAGATAGTATTTTAACTATTTACTTAATAATTTTTTGAAAGGAGAAAATAAAATGATTAAAAAAACTTTGCCAAATAAAGTTGCTGCAGTCACAATCATATTTTGGATTACGAAAATTATTTCCACAGCAATGGGAGAGTCTGTCTCAGATTTTCTAAGTCAGACTTTTAATCCTTATTTAGTAGTTATATCAACAATTATAGTAACGGCTAGCCTCATTGGAATACAAATTTTTTCACAAAAATATCATATATGGTTATATTGGGGCGCAGTTGGTTTGATTGCTATCTTTGGGACTATGTTAGCTGATAGTATTCATATTGCTTTAGGAATCCCTTATGAAATATCTGCACTCGGTTTTGCGATTCTGCTTATTGTTAATTTTTCTATTTGGTATGGTATCGAAGGCACGCTTTCCGTTCATGAAATTACAACTCGCCGTCGTGAATTATTTTATTGGTTGACAATCTTGTTTACATTTGGTCTTGGAACGGCATTAGGCGATTATACTTCGCACGTCTTGAACTGGGGAACTCTAAATTCAGGATTTTTTTTCCTAATTTTATTTGCAATACCTATTATTTGGCGAGTATTCTCTAAAAAAGCTGAGATTTTGACTTTTTGGTCTGCTTATGTAATGACTAGGCCCCTCGGTGCTTCATTTGCTGATTGGGGTAGTTATGGTCTTTATGGCCATAATCCAGAAGGCGTTGGTTTTTTCTTGCTAACAATTTTTCTAATTTTATTAATTGCTTTAAGTGCAAAAAGCTTCTTAGGTATTAAGAGAAATGAGACTGTCACTTCTCAATAACTTTTAGATTTAAATAAAGGTCTTATACATTGTGAAAGGAAATTTCATTGATTATAAGTTTAATTATCGCTTATTTACATTTTGATCAAATTTTACCAGAATTAATGAAAACAAATGCTTTATTAGTATATGGATTTTTATTTTTGATTATCTTTACTGAAACCGGTTTAATTTTTGTACCTTTCTTGCCTGGAGATTCAATTATATTTATATCAGGCAATTTATCTAATCTTAGTGGTGGATTTAACTTGTATATAGTCATCTTTGGTTTTATCGTTTCAGCAGTCATAGGTGATTATGTTAATTTCGAGTTCGGAAGACATTTAGGAATTAAAGTTGCTAAATCAAATAGGCTCAAAAAAATAATTAAATCGAAATATCTTATAAAATCTGAGAAATTTTATTTTAAATATGGAAAAATGGCGATATTTTTTGGACGTTTTATACCTATAATTCGTACCGTTATTCCTTTTACAGCTGGAGTTAGCAAGATGAGTTATGAAAGCTTTTTTAGATACAACGTTTTTGGTGCAATTTGTTGGATTTTATTAATAACATTAAGTGGTTTCTTTTTTGGAAGCATACCATTTGTTAAAAATAATTTTGATTTATTTTTAATTGGAATTTCTATTACATCATTATTGACGTTGATTATAAATGGTTTTCGTTATTATTTGAATAATTATAAATATGGGAAATGATAAATTATTATGATCAAACAATTAAATAAAATTGATAAAATATCTTTATTTGGTGGCTTTGGTTGCCTCTACATTTTAATGCTATCTATTTTTTTTCAAAGTAATTGGTTATTTTATTTTGACAATTCATTTCCGTTTTTTTCTGGATCTTCGGAAACTTCTAACTTAATCAAGAAATTAAGTGTAATTAATAACTTTAGTAGTCCGATTATTTCATTATTTTTTTGTGTACTAATTATTATATTTTTTCTATGGAACAAACAAAAGTATACTGAGTCTATTTGGGCTGTTATGCTAATTATTACCGGAAATGCTGCTTGCTTTTTACTTAGAGAACTGGTTAAAAGGCCACATCCTTTTGGAGCTCTGATCCATACAGCTAGGTATTCTTTCCCGTCGGTTAGCGTATTTAGTATTATGATTTTAGTCTTTCTTATTTGGCATTTTATCGTACCGAATTTTAGCTACTTATTTTCTAGAATTACTATAAGATTTTTGTTAGTTTTTTGGATAATCGTTATTTCTTTAATTAAGATCTATCTTTGCGCAGTTTTTCCGAGTGATATTTTGGCTAGTATTTCTTTGTCGATTGGCATGGAGTCTTTTACAAAACTAGGCTTAAAACCGATGAAACATTATAAAGACTGAATACAACTAAAAATAATATTTATTTTTATGGGAGGAAAAAATATGGATAAACTTGTTATCGTCATTCCGGCGTATTTCGAAGAAGAGGTTTTGGATTCTACAATTTCAACGCTCACTCAGATTCTTGAACAATTATC
>NZ_AQVA01000023.1 GCF_000372485.1 Oenococcus oeni DSM 20252 = AWRIB129 | reverse complement strand
TTCTATGTTTAATTCGTTGAACTAGATCTTCAAATTCTGCACAGAGCTCTTTTTCATATTCCGCTTTGTCCATAAAATTAGCCATCCCTGTATTTGTTAAATTTCAATAATTTTGTTAATTTTCTAACTAAACTTTTGTTTTTTTAGTATTATTACATTGTCTCCTTTTGATATTTCGTTTGAAATGTATAAATCACTAAAAAACTAAATAAACAGTCTTTTCAAAGAAAAAAAGTCGCTTTCTTTTAAAAAACATGCTTTTCGTCAAAAATCGCCAAGGATGCTGTAAACCTTGGCGGTCTTGTAACACTTGTTTTTTTGTATTTATATCGGGAGATAAAATAGAAATGCTAAACCCTGGGGTTCTTGTACGATTTTGTGCTTTTTTGTATTTATATCGGAGATAAACTACAGAAAGATGTTCAATCAAAACCCTACGCTTGTTCATGTGCCCCAAAGAATATGTCACGATTTCTTTGGGGCACATTTATATAATAATTTATATATAAATAAAATGCTGGTTGGAAAATGTTAGAACCTTTTTTATCCTTTTAATGCCATTAATTTGAATGTTTTATTTCAAGCGTTGGAATTAAAAGTACAAAAGAATGCAGGTATAGATTTAACTGGAATAGATGAACTAACAGACGACATAATCTTGTATTGGATGAAGTGCTTTTGCGTACTTCTTTTATTGTCTCTATAGTCCTCCTTCTTTTCAATTTACATAATACGTGAGCTATACCTTTCAAATCATTTATTTAAAACAATTGGTTGTTATTAAATGATAAACGGTTTTCAAAAGCTGATTATTTATTTTTATTAATTGTGACAGGTCAGTAAATAACGAAAACAAAAAACCTCTGCTTATTATTTAAGCCGGGGTTTTGATGGAAGATCAATTATAGTTTAACTCCAAGTTGTTGGAAAAGTTGAGCAATCATAGCGGTATATCGGGGTTGCTGTTGAACTAATTGCTTGGCCGCATCGACCAGTCCATAACGTAGTTGCCCTTTTCGATCAATAACTGTTTTTGCATGAACCATAGAACTTAAAATAGCCTCGTCAATACTAGCGGCAACGGCTCGAAAAAATAAATCGATATGGTTGTCGTTGAATCGAGATACCGTGTCAAAATTCTGCTCTGTAAAATGGCTAACCAAGTTACTTGTTGAAAAAGCAAAGACAATTTCTCCGCTGCCGTTGCCAATGTATCCACCAGTCCGGTTAATACCAACAGTAGCCCGCTTTGCCAAACGTTTGAGTTGTCGGGAATTTAAAGGAGCGTCCGTTGCCAAAACAGTAATAATCGATCCTTTTTCTTCTTTTTGTTTGTCGCTAACAAGCATTTCTGCTAACGATTTGCCAATGGGGATTCCGTTAACAATAAAGTTGTCAAGAAAACCGTAATTAGTCATTACCAAGGCGCCGAGCGTGTAAGTATGATCATCATCGACTTTTACAATTCGGGATGATGAACCAATTCCACCTTTCAAACCATAACAGACCATGCCACGGCCGCCGCCAACCGCTCCTTCTTCAAGGGTATCCTTAGCAGCATTTAATGCAGAGGAAACATCAGACTCAGTAATTTTCATTGCGCGAATATTTGAAATATTGCCATCATTACATTCGGCGACAATCGGATTTACCGTACTGGTCGTGTCACCAATCTCAGGGTTCTGCTTCAGCATATATTTTGTGAGTGCATTGATAGCCGTTCCAACGCCAAAAGTATTCGTTAAGACGATTGGAGTTTCAATTGTCCCGAGCTCATCAATCTGAATCAGTCCAACGCTTTTACCAAATCCATTAATCACATAGGAAGCTGCCGGGACTTTTCTTTTAAAAACGTTTCCCGGATGAGGAAGAATTGCTGTAACCCCGCTATGAAAGTCGTCTTGATCAATTGTTATCTGGCCAACTTCAACACCATCAACGTCTGTTATTAAGTTTTTTGGTCCTTTTATACCTTCCGAAATATCATCGATTAAATCGACCGATAAGCCCATATTAATTCACCTCGAAAAATCAACAACTGGAGTAATAACAAGCTCTATCTTAGTTGTTTTCTTAAAATCAAAAATTATTTTTTGATCAAAACTATTCCTTGATTTGTTTAATAGCCGTTTCTAACATTTCCAGTTGTAAAATCGTTTCCTCATCTTTAACGGGCTTTTCTTTATGATTGACGATCGCATCATAAATGCCGGCATACATACGGCTATAATCACCAATCTCCGAAACAACTTTTTCTTCGTGGTATTGTCCCTTATCATCCAGATAAGTTAAAGTTCCATAATCCTCAGGTCTGTCAAGGCCGAAATCAGCATGATCAGGCATGTAAAAATGTTTAAGGTCTGTTTCCTGGCGATCCTTTTCCTGTTTTATAAAAACACCTTTTTTGCCATAAACAACAAAGCTCGGACGAGCTTTCAATCTAAAGTAGCTTGATTTTATCGATACTTTTAGCGGTCCATCATAAAAAAGATCAAGATCAAAATAATCATTCATATGGCCCTTACCAAGTAATTGCCGGACTTCATAATGGGTATTTTCAGGTTTGCCAAAAAAGGAAATGACTTGATCCAATGTGTGACAGGCATGGCCATAAAGATAACTGCTGCCGACCGAAAATTCCCTGCTGCTTTCCGGAATTTGAGGACGGTAATAGTCAAAATGCATCTCGACCTCTAATAAATCACCCAAAACACCACTATTAATAACTTTTTGCGTTGTCAGAAAATCTGAATCATAACGCCGGTTTTGATAGCATTGGACAAACAAACTTTTCTCTTTAGCAAGGCTGAAAAGTTCTTTTGCTTCAGCTGATGTTTCCGTAAAAGGCTTTTCGACCAAAACATTTTTATTATGGAGCAAAGTGTCTTTCGCTAGTTTGTAATGGGTGTTGCCCGGCGTGGAAACAACGACGAGCTGAATCTCGGGATCGCTATAAATATCGTTAATATCGTTGGTATAGTGAATTCCCTCAATTTTGCTCCAACTGCTGTCCGGCCGCCTGGAAAAAATTGTCTTGACTTTAATTTTGTCTTTTAACTTCAGGGAAAAGGGCAGATGATAGCGATTGGTACTTTTGCCGTTCCCAATATAAGCAATAGTGAGCATTTAGAAAACCTCCCGAAATAATTTAGTAATTTAAAATAAAATTATTTCCCTATTAATTGTAAGGTCCTCGTTAAATAAAATTTGATAAGAATTAATTAAACCACTGAAGACTGATAAACGCTAATACAAATAAGAAAAGTAAAATCACTTATGAGTAGAAAACATTTCAGAATTTTGGGAGAGTGGGATGAAACTTTTTAAATTGCAAAGTATGGTTTTAATTGCCATTGCTTTTGTTCTTGGCTGCAGCGAATACATTATTGTCGGTATTCTGGACAATTTGGCCA
>NZ_AQVA01000022.1 GCF_000372485.1 Oenococcus oeni DSM 20252 = AWRIB129 | reverse complement strand
TTTAAAACAATATTTGGAACGGAACGCGATAATACCATATAAACTTTCTCCTCTCTTTTACAACTTTATAAACTAATTTTAATTCTTTGAATAAAATTTTTATGGTCGTTATTTTTATACAAAAGGAACTACTTAATGATATTTGAATGTCTGGCAATTACACGATGTAATTGCTCAAAATCAGGATGTAAGTCAAAATCATGCGTTTTGCTATTCATTAAACGGTGAATCGCTTCTTTTAAACGCTCTGGATCAGATTCATCTGTATAGTCGATCCAATTAATGTGTTCTAGCCAATCGAAATAAGCATGTTTTCCTTTACCATAACTATTACCAAAGAGTAAACAAGGTGTTCCGGTTAAAACAGAAAATACCATTGCATGCCAACGATCAGTAATAATCATCTCTTGATGAGCAAATAATTCCAGTTCCTGATCAAATAGTTTTTCACGCGTCAGTGGGGTAATTCGATCGACATCATCAAGAACTGTGTCAGTTTGCTTAATTGGTCGCTGACCATTATCAAGTAAATCCTTTAGTTCTTCAACTAGTTCGTCTTTTATAACTTTTTCTCCATCACGACGCAAAGCAAATAAGGCACCTGATCTTTCAAAATGAAAATCTCTTGGGTTTAAATATAGAACCATATCAGGTGTGAATAAAACATGGCTCTTAAAAGTAGTTTGCATACGGTGATAGCTTTGTGCATCACGAGCCACTAAATATAAATGTGGATTTTTATTATAAGCCTCCTGGCTCAATTTCAGTTCTTTTTGACCCTGTGGATTATCCTCAAAATTAATTGATTCTGGAAAAGAAATTGTCAGGTTATTTATAAATGTTGAAAAAACTTTTCTTCTTGCTGATTCATGGTCAGTATAAAGGCTTCCCATATTACCACCGCCGACAAAAGAAACGATATCCTGAGAAGTAATAATTTTTTTGACTGCTTCAATTCCTTCATCATTATTTTCTTCTAAAATTTCTATATATTCATATTCCGGAAATTCTTTTTCGATATATTTCCGTGAAGCTAGTGAAACAGCTTGATCACCTAAATTGGTATAGTTTGGAATACCAAAAGCAAAAAACTTTGCTCGGCCATTAGTTGGTAATACTGTTACAGTTTTATTCCCTTTAATAAAAAAATTAGACATAATTTTCTCCTTTAAAATTTAAACTTATTTAGTTTGCATTTTTTGTCAAAAAGTCATTTTTCTGATAAGCCTTATGTATTTCTCTTTTATTAATCACAAAAATAGAAAGCAATACACTAACACCATTGCTTATAGCAAAAATTAAGAATGACATAGCAACACCCAATCCCGCTACTAACAAAGGAAAGACCAAACTAATCAAAAAATTTGTGATCCAAGTCGTAGCAGTTGCAATTGACATAAATCTAGCTTTAACAATCGTTGGAAACATTTCAGACATGATTAACCAAGTTACTGGGCTAACAATACCTTGATGGCTTGCCAAGAATAAAGTTAACAAAATCAGGACCAATAGACTCGTGATAGTTTGATTAAAAAAGTTAAGATGCATAACAAAAGCCAAGAGAGCAAGAAAAGTTATATTACCAGATAAACCTATTAAGAGCATTCTGTGATGATCATATTTTGCAATTAGCCTAGTACCAAATATACTAGCAATTACTGAAACTAATCCAATCAAAACGTTGGCATACAAAGATCCTCCTTGCCCCATACCAACTTTTTCTAACAAGATTGTTCCATAATACATAACTGTATTTACGCCAGAAAATTGTTGTATTAAGGCGATAATTATGCCGGAAATCAAAAGATAAATTAAACTAGGAGTTTTAAAGATTTTTTTCCAAGCTAGAATTTCTTGTTTATTGCTACTCTTTCTGGAATTATTTTCAAAATCAGCAGATACTTCCTTTGAAAATCCAAGTTTGGAAAATAAACTTCTTGCATGCTTAAATCTTTTTTTTAAAAGGAGCCAATGAGGGCTGCCACCGATATGAAAGGAATTAATCCATAAAATGATTGCTGGCACACTCGCAGAAACGATCATTACTCTCCAAATCGGGCCCCAGCTTCCCCAAATATTTCCTAAGATAGCATTCACACAGAAAGCCGCTAATTGGCCTAATACAATGAAGATGGCATTTTTATTAACGTTAATCGTGCGAACTTTTTCTGGAGAAATTTCGGCCAAATACATTGGCGATAAACTAGAGGCGGCTCCAACTGCCAAGCCAAGAATAAAACGAAAAACAGCCATAAAAGCAAAATTCATCGAAATAGCACAGAAAAATGTTGAAATGGTGAATAGGGCTGCAATCCATCGCAGGGTTCGTTTTCTTCCGAATCTATCTGCAATATTTCCACATCCTAAAGCCCCTAAACATGCTCCTAAAATTAAAGAACTCGAAACGACACCTTGTAACCCTGGTGTTAAATTTAATTCTCCAGGTTTGCTCATAAAAGCTAAAGCACCGTTTATAACACCTGTGTCGTAGCCAAACAAAAAACCTCCCAAGGAGATAACATAAGCGCTGTATTTTAAAAAGCTGTTATTGATCATGGAACGTTTTTTCTTCATATTTTCTCCTATTCTTCCTTCCGTATTTTTATTCTTGAAAACAAACTATACTTCAATTATGAAAATACATTAGTATTTTAGTCTTGTTTAGTTATAAAAGCTTGCTAGGCACTTTTATGGTGCACTCACGTCAATCATTTAGATTAATATTTTGTCTTATAATGAATGGGTAAAGATTTATTCTAGGAGGAATTGTGGCAGATAAAAAAGACGAACAAGAAAAGGTCAATAAAAAAGACGAAGAGGCTAAGAATACTAAAAAGCCACCTGTTAAAGTTAATGAAGTTGAAAGAAAGCAAAAAAAACAGGATTAGTAAATAACCAGTTTTAAGTGCACCAATAATTTATCATTGAAAAATTATTAATAATGACCCATTTTCGATTTTGCTAAGTAATCGGATTTGGGTTTTTAATATTAAATATTTGTAATTTTTATAGTATTGAGATCTTTAAATATTTATAATTTATGTTTTTTTATATTTAAAATATCAAGTCCTAGCAAAAAATATGAATATAGTTAATAGGAACAAAAAAGTATTTTATTTAATTAAAAACCGCCAAGAGTGCTGTAAGCCCTTGGCGATCTTGAAAATTTTTTTATTTATATCGGAATATTTACATCGAATCCAAAATAGAAATATTAAACACTAGAGGTTCTTACTGTCTTTGTTTTTGTACTTAGAAATGGGAATAAAAAATACATAAAGAGGTTGAATCAAAGCTCTGGGTTTGTTGTTATGCCTCAGGCAAATTACAAACTATTTCCCCGAGGCACACCTATATAATAATTTATATATAAATAAAATGCTGGTTGTAAAGATATGTTGCCCCAGTTAATTAAAGGTAATTTTTTTGATTTCTTGTTAATTCCTGTTGAAGAACCGGCCTAACCTTATTACAAGCATTTGTAATCGACTATTAAAATTAAAGAGAATTTTTTAGTCAAAAAAAATAAAACCAATCATTTTTTGCTTGATTCCGATTGGCTTAAGAGATAATTGAGAAACAAATTGTTAAGGCGAGAGATTTTTTTATCATCGTCTTTTTCATTATCTTGACATT
>NZ_AQVA01000021.1 GCF_000372485.1 Oenococcus oeni DSM 20252 = AWRIB129 | reverse complement strand
GAACTGGCTGCAGAACTAGCACTCGATGATGTTGCACTGCTGCTAGAAACAGATGAAGCTGAACTGGCGGCAGAACTAGCACTCGATGATGTTGCTGAAGAGCTCGTACCAGCTACCTCTTCAGTCTGCCCTTGGCCGGTAGTAGCCGCGTGAGTAACTTCCTGACCGGCGAATTGAAACTGTACAAAAAAAGTTGTTGCCATAATCGCAGCAAAACACCAAGTTTTACCCGCTTTATACATTTTGTAATGTAATTTTTTCGTATTAGTAACTGAATTCATATCGTTTACAACTCCCGTAACATTTGGCTTAAAAATGTTTCATAAAACACGAGATAATAATAACATCAGCTTTTTTAATTAAGAAAGAATTAAGCAATAGTTTGTAATAAAACAATTTTTAAAATTGTAATAAGTTCGTTATTAGTTTCTTGAAGCTGCCTTTTAGTAAGGCAGAATGCAATTCATTTTTTTGATATTGTTTATTTTTGTCATTTATTTGTAAATAATTTGTAAATAAAAATAATTTAAAAATACTGTTTTTCCTTCAAAAAAACACGTGCACATAAAGTTATCATTGGATTAACCAATTATTTAAAATGGCTGTTAAATTAATTAAAAAATTTTACATTCTTTACTTCAAGGCATACTAATAAACATCTTTTAATAACAATATATGCGTTTACAAGGTAGCATATAATTAGAAATAGGTGTTGACAACACCACAAAATTTTTCTTCTGAACATTTAATAGTTTTATTGTAAGAACGCTTATATAAAAACATAATTTTTCGAACTATTATTCACGACAAATTGACATCTTTGTTTTTCAAAAAAATAAACTAGAGAGGTCCATCACTATGAAAGATTTTTTAAAAAAGTTTCTTAAAATAACAGCATCGTGCGCTTTGATAACAAGCGGAATACTAGTGGCAGGAACGGTTTTTGTCACGAAAAAAATAGATAGTTCCGATGACAAAGCAAAAGATGAAGCGAATTCCATAAAAGACAAGATTACCAATAAAATAAAAGAAGGCTCTGAAAAAGCAATTAACAGTAAGGCAAGTAAAAAGAGCATAGCTAAGCTTGAAAATAAAACAAATAAAGCCAAAAAAGCCTTGGCAGATGCTGAAGGCAGGCTCAAAAATAAAATAGACGAGGTCAAAAAGAGTATCGACGAAAAATAATTAATTATATAAATACGAGATTTTAAAAAAGAACCCAAACAGGTTCTTTATTTTTTTGAATGCAACTTAATCAAATCGTGTAGTTGCTTGAAATCAGGTCTGATGTCATAAGCATGTTCTTTGGTCTTAATCAACCTTTGAATTTGTTGGTCAATGCGGTCCAAGTCCTCTTCATCAGTATAAGCAATCCAATTAATATGCTCCAACCAATCAAAATAGGCGTGTTTACCTTTTCCATAACTATTTCCAAAAAGCAGACAAGGAGTTCCAGTGAGAACCGAAAATACCATCGCATGCCAGCGGTCAGTAATAACTATTTCCTGATGAGCGAACAATTCTAATTCTTCTTTAAAGAGTTTTTCCCGATTAATAGGCGTGATTCGTTTAACCGTATCAAGGACGGTATCAGTCCGTTTTAGCGGACGATTATTATCCAACATCTTTTTCATCGAATCAATCAAGGAATCTCCGACAACCTTTTCACCGTCATGACGCAAAACAAACAATGCACCCGAACGCTTAAAATCATAATGAGAAGCTTTGAAATAAAGAACCATATCCGGAGTGAAGAGAACTTGATTATCGAAAGTTGTCTGCATACGATGATAGCTTTGTGCATCGCGGGCAATTAAAAACAAGTGTCGGTTTTTGCCATAAGCTTCCTGGCTTAGTTTCTGTTCCTTCAGCCCAGAAGGAGTATCTTCAAAGTGAATCGACTGAGGGAAAGAAATCGTTAAATTATTAACAAAAGTTGAAAAGACTTTTCGTCGGGCCGCTTCGTGATTCGTATAGAGGCTCCCCATATTTCCTCCGCCAACGAAAGAAACAATATCTTGGGAAGTGATGATTTTTTTGACCGCTTCAATCCCCTCATCGTTGTCATCTTCCAATATCTCAATATACTGATATTCAGGAAACTCATTTTCAATATACTTTCTTTGTGCTAGAGAAACTGCCTGGTCACCCAAATTAGTGTAACTGGGAATACCAAAGGCAAAAAACTTCGGTCGACTGTTGGTCGGAAGTACTTTATCAGCTTTCGTAGTTTCAATGAAAAAATCAGACATCTTTCCCTCCTAAAACTCTAATTCTTGTCCCTGGATATTAAATCTTTTTTCGATAAGCCTGCTGGATCACTTTAATTTATAGAAAACGAACACCAAAAGACAGGCTTTCATACCATTAGTGGTTCATTGTAAAAATGAAAAAATAACAAATGACTTTTCATAAATATGTAACAGTTGTCCTTAACAATAAGACGAAAAATCACCGTTTACCAAGGAAGCAAAAAGCTTCTTAAATCAATCTTACTCATAAAACTCAGTATAAATTTGTAAACGACCATTTTTAGCGATTTTTGTTTTTAAACTTGCAGTAGTAAGTACAAGCATATGTGAGAATTAAAAAACAGATAGTTAAGAACTGTTTAATTAATGGAGAAGGAAAGGGATTTGAACCCTCGCATCGTAACAAAAGTTAACGACCTACCTGCCTAATAAATTAAACAGGCCTCTTAAACCAGACTTGAGTACTTCTCCGAAATTGTCGATTAGAAAATGGACAACAGAAAATATACTAACATAAAAAATTAAGAATTATAGCAAGCAGATGGATATTTTTTAAATTACGGTAAATTCTAATATTGATAATTTTTCATGATTAAAAAAATCAAACATTTTTAACTGAAAATTTCTTTGAACGGTACTTTCGACCTTCATTATTAATAATGTAGGCCCTAATATAAGTGGATTCATATTTTTCCGCCAGAGAAATTACTTTATTCCGATCGAAGGGAATTTGTATTGAATCCCAACCTTTCAATTCAAATTCACGCTGATCGTTAAATTTTAATCTTTCTTTATTTTCAAATAAGATTCCGCTGCTTTTAATTATTGAATTTGCACGGCTTCGATTAAGAATCTCGATTATCAAAACATTATCTTTAATAGGAATTAAATCATTGTTTAAGTGACGGTCACTATTATCATTTGCAGAAAAAATCCTTAAATCAAATTGTCTAAAACGAAACTGGATAAATCTCTGAATTTCTAAACATACAGCAGGAAAAATCACAATAATGGCCACGGTTCTCCAAAATGCCCCTTCAGCAAACCAGCTACTATTTAACCAATCCCATAAAGAACCCATAAACAAATATTAAATCTTATAGATACAAAAAACACCCAACTTCTTATGGTCGAGTGTTAAACAAAAAATAGATTAAGAAATTTCGGATACAATGCATAATTTTATGTCCAAATACAATTATATAGAATTATCAATTTCTTTGCTCACAGGACGTTTACTAAAGCACCAACCACCCTTAAGACCGTACTTTCGAAGCTTTATTTTATACTTGGTAAAGCAAAACACAGGTTATGCCGGTAGTTATTAGGCCTTTAAAGAAACAGAATATAGGAGTCAAGGATTGAGAAACCTGATAAAACTGAATCGCTTAAATAATTTTCATAACATATGTAAAAAAATATTGCAATTAAAATTTGGAAGAAGTATGGTATTTCTATGGACATCGAAATAACCAGAGAAAAAAATTAGCCGAGTTATTTAACGCTCTTAGCGAACCCAACCGAATCAGAATCATTAAAATTTTAAGAGATAGCGATAAGGAATTAACTTGCAGTCAAGTTTGCCGTGAGAACTGAGAACATTACATACAGTTGTTAATGGACTGCCTCCGATTATGTCGGCCAAGACAATGAATTGGCTATCCTTTGGAATCGTTTTCAAAAGTTTTTGAAAACGTTCACCAAAAGTATCAGCTGATTCATCGGGTTTCAGGCCAACCGCAATTACGGAAGACATTGATGCACTTGCAAACATGGCCAACGAACTTTTCAATCCCTTTGAAAAATCTCCATGGCTAACAAGAAGCAAATATTTCATTTCAAATTCCCCTTCCCGATTATTATCTTTGTTACGAGTGCAAGGACTAAAATTTATGCATGTAAGATGAGTAGAGCGAAGCACTATTGGTAAATCCGCTTTTTCATTTGATTTATTATCTTTCAAAAAGACGATAAACTTTCTTTACAAAATGGCAAAAATATCAATTTTGAAAACGAATTCATTTAATGTAAAACTGAATTCACCTTACATAAATCAATATTAGTCACTTATGATTTTTTTTACAAGGTTTCACATTACTCTTTTTTACAGTATCCGATTGATTGGAATTTATATTTAAAAATAATTAATTTATTTGAAAGAAAGCGCATACACTAATAGTATAAGTATAGAGATTGATTCCATTAATAAAGCAATCTCTTCTTAAATTTGGCTGCAATATCAGCTGTAAGGAGAAAGAATGAAGGAAGCCATATAAGCAGAACAAATTACGATTGACCAAATGGCACAGATGATTGATCACACTTTTTTGAAGGCTTACGCAAAAAAAGAAGACCTAAAAAACTTTGTGAAGAAGCTAAAGCAAATCATTTCAAAATGGTAGCGATTAATTCTGTTCCTGTTGCATATTGCCACAAACAGTTGAAGGGCTCGAATGTGCATGTAGGGGCAGCAATTAGTTTTCCGCTCGGACAGACTACAATCGAAAGCAAAGCATTCGAGACAAAAAACGCGATCGAAAATGGTGCCGACGAGATTGATTACGTTCTAAATATTGGTCAATTAAAAGACAAAAATCTTGATTACATTCGAAGAGAAATGGAAACAATCGTCAAGCTCTGCCACTCTCACAAGGTAATTGTGAAAGTAATTCTGGAAACTTGTTATCTAACTGATCTGGATATTATCAATGCTTGCCAGATTGCCAGAGAAATTAAACCTGATTTTGTGAAGACTTCTACCGGCTTCGGCAGCGCGGGTGCCAAAGTGGAAGACGTCCGTTTAATGAAAAAACAGTAGGTAGTCTTGTCAAAGTTAAGGCTGCAGGCGGTATTCGGTCCCTAACCGATGCACTTGCAATGATCAAAGCCGGTGCAGAACGTATCGGCACGAGCCACGGTATAGAAATTATTAACGAACTAAAAAGAGGCCAAAAACATGGACAAGTTTAGATTGCTATAATAATTATTAAAATTTCTCAATTGGCTTATCCGATTCTTTCACAGATTTTTTCTAAGCAGAGTTAAGCATAAATAAAAAAGCGAGGAAAAATATTCCCTCGCTCCTTTAAATAAAATTTAATTGAAATAACAAGAAAAAAGCCATGAAAAACTGGCTTCTTAATATAAAGACTGGTATGAAGAATAATTGTCCTTTTTTATCAATTCATTTTATTTCAATCTGTATATCTGCTCGTTATCATTTATCCTCGATCCTTTTATACAGCTCAACTATCTCACCGGCCAGATCACGAAAGGTAATCGCGGTCATGACATGGTCCTGGGCATGGACCATTAACAGACTCATTTGGGCGTGTTCTCCGTTTGCTTCTTTAGTCAACATATCAGTCTGGGCGTTATGGGCCTGGGCTAGAAAACGATCGGCTTCTGTTAGTTTTAGTTCGGCTTCTTTGAAGTCTTTTTCTTTTGCGGCCTTAATGGCTAAGAAGGATGCTCCTTTGGCATTGCCGCCGGCGATGATCAGGCTCATGATGACCTTTTGGTTTTCAATCTCTTCACTCATCTTAGCCGATCTCTTTTAAAGCCTGGTTTAAAACTTTTTCTCCGTTCATCAGCCCATAGTCCTGCATGTTAATTACTTCAACTGGGATTTTGACCTTTTCTTTAAACTGGGAGAGCATATAGCTGACCTGGGGTCCGAGCATTAAAATATCCGGCTGTTCGCTTTCTAGTTTGTTATCGGCATCGGAAGCAGCCGTGGCAAAGATATCAACATCTTCTCCCTGCTCTTTAGCCGCCTTTTGCATCTTGCTTACCAGTAGGCTGGTCGACATCCCGGCCGCACAAACCAACATTACTTTTTTCTCTGCCATTATTGTTCCTTTCACTATTAATCTAA
>NZ_AQVA01000020.1 GCF_000372485.1 Oenococcus oeni DSM 20252 = AWRIB129 | reverse complement strand
TGGGACAGCGCCTGAGTGTGTAGGTAAGCTCTGCCTGGATGACCAAATACTTTTTGCGACCCGAGCCCCGACCATGAAATTCATCACGAGTACCGAACACCTGAATGTTTGTGTCTGTAATTCCCAGTAATTTAAGTGTATTATCTAGTTGNGATATCTATTCCTACCCCGCTTATCTTGAGTTTCGTCGCTTAAAGCATAGCACTAGGGAGGCTTAGATGCCTTTTTTTGTTATCAAAAAGGGCCTAGTACTTTTGGAATGGAAATACTTTCCAACACCAAAAATTCTAGACCCAAAATTGTTTTAAAAAGATTAAAAGGGAAAATTAAAGCAGATCAATAAAAAATAATCTTTCAATTAATTTTGTTTCTGAGAAAACTGTTCAAAACATAACAAAACTCATTGAAAAAGAATTCGACATCATGTATTCATTAATTAAAACAAAGGAGAAATAATGGCCTATTTGGAATTAAAAGACATTCACAAGTCCTACACACTGAACAAAACTGAGAAATTTCCAGTTTTAAAGGGAATCAATTTAAAATTCGATAAGGGTGAATTTGTCAGTATTTTGGGAGAATCCGGTGGTGGCAAGTCGACCTTGATGAATATTATCGGTGGATTGGATCACGATTACCAAGGTGATGTTATTTTAAATGGAACATCGACTCGTGATTTCACGGAAAAACAAATGGATGCCTATCGCCGGCAAACAATTGGTTTCATTTTCCAAAGTTTTAATTTAATTTCTCATCTTACTGTTTTGGATAATATTCTTATTAGTTTGGACATGACAACTTTGACACGGGCCGAGAAAGAAAAACGTGCCAAGGATTTGCTTAAACAAGTCGGTTTGGAAGAACATATCAAGAAGCATCCTAATCAGCTATCCGGTGGTCAAAAACAGCGTGTTGCGATCGCAAGGGCTCTTTCGTCGGATCCGGACATTATTATTGCCGATGAACCAACCGGTGCCTTAGACTCAAAAAATACCGATGAAATTCTTGAAATTATGGAAGGAATCGCCAAAACCGGAAAGTTGGTTATTGCGGTTACTCACTCTGAAGAGGTCGCTCATTTTGGGACAAGAATTGTTCATATGTCTGACGGGGTGATTGATAAAGATCAGACAAATCGAGAGAAATACTCGGTGCCAAGCAAACAATCCAACCGACTTGTTTCTAAAAAATTAGGAATGCCGGCCGCTTACAAGAACGCTTATAAACATACAATGTATTACTTCTGGCGTAATTTCCTAATTATGCTGGGAACTGGAATCGGTATTTTTGCTGTTTTGCTGTTTTCTGGTCTGGGCAATGGAATTACGGCTTTTATTAACAGCCAAATTAATTCACTTGTAAACCCTCGTTCGGTAACGGTTATGAAAAACACTTCCGGAAAGAAAATGAGTCAGGCTCAATTTGAGAAGGCAGTCCAACAGGCGAGTTCAAATCCTTCGTCTATGCTGATTCAAAAAAGTGAGCTGGAGAAACTTAAAGCCTTAAAAAAGGTTAGTGCTGTTGAACCGGGCTATCAATTTAGTCAATATACCTTGAAGCTAGATGGGGTTAAAAATCCTGTATCGGGAACCGGATTGCAGACCTGGACAAAAGCTTATTCCAGTAACACGGTCAAAGTTGGTAAAAAACCGGGTGAAAATCAGATTGTGATTGACAAGTCGCAGGCGCAAACTTTTTTGGGAACAAAAAAGTATAAGCAAGCAATCGGCAAAACCGTTACTTTGACTTTTACCTGGATTAATAAAGACCAACAAGCAGTAACTGTGCAAAAAGATTTGAAGATTGTTGGAATTGCCAATGGCGGGCAATCGGGTGCTATTACCGGTACAAATTATTCAACAATGAAAAGTATGTTGGAGAAGGCCGGTGCTATAACCGATCCGAATTTTGTTTCCGTGAATGCCGATTCAATCGATTCAACGAAAACAGTGGCTAAAAAAATAAACAATATTAAAACAGACGGCAAGTATACTTTTGGCGCAATTACAGTTGGTGATGTTCTTAACACTGTAAGTTCGTATGTTAAATTAGCAACCAATGTGTTATCGGCAATTGCAGCAATTTCCTTAGTTGTTTCGGCTTTAATGATTATCGTTTCAATGTACATGAGTGTTTCCGAAAGAACCAAAGAGATTGGTGTGCTGCGTGCTCTTGGAGAAGGCAAAAAAGATATAAGTCGCCTATTCACCGGAGAATCTGTTTTGATTGGTTTGTTCTCAGCTGTTTTGGCGTTGGTTCTTGCTTTTGGGATTGGGGCAATCGCTAATAAACTGCTTTATGGTTTGGCTAAGGCCAATATGGTTGTCATTACACCTGGCAATGTCGTTTTTGCCTTTGTGATTGCAATTGCTATTTCTTTCTTGGCGGCTTTGCTGCCTGCTAGAAGAGCAGCAAAACTCGATCCGATTGATTCGCTTGCCACAGAATAAAAAGTGCAACATCAAAGGCAGGGATGAAAATTCGGCTCGGATATAATAATCACTTCTAAATTTTGATCGCGGAGCTTAAATTTTAAAAGATTTAAAAAACAGGTGAAGGCCTGTTTTTTTATTATTTCAATTATCAATTTTTTTATTGGAAACGATTACAATTAGCGTACTATTTGTATATCAGTAAAATATTTTCACTAACTCTCAAATATTAAGCAAAACCTGGATGATAGTCCAGCAAGCTAAAATTTTTATTTTTGGTTTTGAAACCTTCATAAGTAATGACTTAATTAATAGGATCTTTAAAATAAAATCTTTTCAGGGGATGATTATTTATGAAAAAACATAGTTTTTTATTTGTATCTATATGTCTTTTATTGCTCGGAACACGTTTGCCCTTCAGTATCTTTGGCAATAACCAAACTGTTTCTCAAGTATTTGCTGAGACAACGAATAAAGAAAAAGCCAAGAAACTGTACAATACGGCTGTCAAAGAATTTAATAATGGCAGCGAAACAAAAGCCGTCGCTGATTGGAAAAAATCGGCAAAATTGGGATCTGCCTTAGCCGAAAGCCAAGTTGCGTCGCAATATCTTAACGGAATGGGTGTCAAAGAAAATTACCAAAAGGCACTTTATTGGGCAAAAAGAGCTTATAAACATGGAGAGAATAGCGGCATGGCTGCTAATACGCTTGGAAATGTTTATTTGAACGGTTCAAAAACTGTGAAAAAAGATTACAAAAAAGCCCTCGCATATTTTAAGAAGGGTATATCTGAAGGCTACATGAAGAGTTATCGCAAATTGGCTTATATGTATTTGAATGGTTATGGAGTAAAGGCTAATACCACTACGGCCGTAAAATGGTATACAAAAGCAGCGAATAAAGGGGATATAACCAGCGAATATTCTCTGGGGCAGATATATGAAAAAGGACAAGGAATAAAACAAGATTATTCAAAAGCCATGAGTTGGTATAAAAAAGTGCAGCGAATGATGATGATGTTTCAGCACCGGGAGTTATTGAAAGTATGTCGTCAATTGCTAATCTTTATGCTAATGGTTTAGGAGTGACAAAAGATTATCAGCAAGCGGAACAGTGGTACCAAAAAGCATTTAATGCTTCGCAAAAAGAAGTCGCTCTTCTTAAACAGAATTCTTGATAGTATTATTTGCGTTTATTATCAAGCAAAAATGTTTGGTTCCGTTATTTTTATATTATTGATAGTTATAAATAAAAGCCTGCTTTAAAGCAGGCTTTTATAATTAGTCTTATAAAACTGAAATAATAAAATCAATGCTTGTTTATTTTCGCTCTAAGTTCCAACTGAACGCGTTCGAGTGATTTATTTCTTGTTTCCGGAGCGAATTTATAGACGAAAATGAAAGAAATTAAATTGCAAAGGACGAAAATTCCAAAAGTTATCGAAAAACCAAAATAGGTCAAAAATATTGGAAAAAGAAAACCAACCAGGAAATTTGCCATCCAAAGAAAGAAGGCCGAGATTCCCATTCCCAAGCCACGCAGATTCTGAGGGAAAATTTCCGACATTAAAAGCCAAATTGTTGGTGAAATGCATCCTTGAAAGAAACTCAAAAAAATAAGTGTCAGGAAAACGACACATACTGGCAGCAGTTTTGAATGCGGCAGCATTTGCGAGAATAGTGTAATTAGTGCCAGTGCACCACCGGTACCGGTAATTCCAGTTAGCAACATTTTCCGACGGTTGATGTGATTCATTAAGCGCATACCAGTATAGGTTGCCAAGACGGAAACGATTCCGTTGGCTATATTCGTAATTAAAGCGATATTGTGAGTGAAACCAGCCTTAATCAATACGGTTGTTCCATAATACATAATGATATTGATTCCAACGACTTGCTGAACAATTCCAAGCCCGCTTCCCAGAATAATTAATTTTCTAATCCATGGTTTTTTAAGATCATGCCAACTTATATGGGAGACTTCTTTTTCTTTTTTTAGAGCAGCCTGAATCTGAGTAATTTCCTGTTGGCTTTCCTGCTTGTTTGAACGAATTCCTTTTAGTATTTTTAGAGCGGTTTCGGTTTTGCCTTTCATAATCAACCAACGGGGAGATTCGGGAACGATCAATGTCCCAATAAAAAGTAAGGCAGAAGGAACCATGCCAAAAGCAATCATGTAACGCCAAATATTGGATACGTTGACAAAAATATTTCCTAAAATCGCATTAACCACAAAAGCTAACAGCTGGCCTCCGGTGATCATTATTTCATTTTGGGTAACTAGAGGTCCACGTAGTTTAACTGTTGCCACTTCGGATAAGAAAGTTGGGACGATCACCGATGCGCCACCGACAGCTAGTCCGAGCAAGAACCTAAAAATCATCATAATTATTGCATTGGGTGCCAATGAACAAATTGCAGTACAAAAAAAGAAGATAATCGATAGATAAAATAAAATCCTTTTTCGTCCATAACGATCTGCTAATCTTCCAGCAAATATTGCCCCAAAAGCTGCTCCCAAAGTAATGCTGCTCGTAACTAATCCTTCGGTTGCCGCATTGAGATTCAATTCTTGTTTTTTAGCCATATAGGGCAGTGCCCCATTAATAACCCCGGTGTCAACTCCGAAAAGCAAGCCTCCAAGAGTGACGCAGAGAGCTATCGTTTTTAAATGTCTTTCGGTTTTGGATTTTGTTATAGAAAAATCCAAATTATAATTTATATTTGATATGTCCGATTCTTTATTCTCCATTATTTTTGTTTCTTTATTTTCCTCCTGAAATCATCCTAAATTTATAAAATATTTAAATTTTTTAGTCACTAAAAAAGCATAAAACTCATTCCTTTTTTATCTAAAAACTAGTTAAAGAAGATAATTTTCGTAAAACGAATACCTAAGAGAATTAATAAACTTTGTTAAGGGTTTTTAACATCACTCTTTAAAGCTTCTTTTTTCGTTATACATTTAACAAAACTAAAAAGCAACAAATCAATAGCCTTATTTATGATTTTATTATGCTCGTGAGTTTAATAATTTTTAAATGAAAACATTTCAATCACCTGATATTCAGCCTCTATAAGCGACATTGGAATAAATTAGATTAGTTTTCTAATTTAATATGTTTTATACTTCATATGAAATAATATTCATATATTAAAGGGGTGAATTCTTTTATGGAAACTATCAGCAACCAACGAAATAATTTTATTAAAGCAAGTATTAATGTTGAATATTTTTCAATTGCTTGGATGACTTTTGAATTTCTAGTCGCTTTTTATTCCAGCGCTAAGGCAAACTCAATTCTTCTACTGGCTTTTGGTTTAGATAGTTTATTGGAAATTATTTCCGGTACAACACTGATTTGGCGTTTGAAAAAAGAAGTGAAAAATGTTTCTGAACGCGCAATTAAAAAGGCGGAACAAAGATCCTCTTTGATCGTTGGAACGATTCTTTTGCTACTGTCTGCTTATATAGCCTTAATATCTTTTTATAATCTGTTATCTCATCAAGCAGCCAGGCCAAGTTTTTCTGGGATTGTAATTGCCCTTGCCTCGATAATTTTGATGCCGTTTTTAACTTTCAGAAAAAGATTTTTGGGTGAAAAACTGGCTTCTGTTTCATTAAAAAAAGATGGAATGTGTAATATTACTTGTGCTTATATGGCTGGAACTGTTCTGGTCGGTACTTTACTTACATTTATTTTCGACTGGTGGTGGGCCGACTCTATTTTTGCCTTGATGCTGGTTTATTTTATTGCCAGTGAAGGGTATGAAACCTTTCAAGAAGCCACCAAAGCCTCTTAAATTTTGGGTAAAGGTGCTATTTACAGTAATCTATTCTATTATTATTTTAACGAATTGATTGAGGCCTCATTTTCACATGAAAGAAAAATTAAATTTAATTTATCAAGCGAAATTAGATGAAATATCCAAAATTGCAAAAGTTCTAGCCAACTCGACCCGCGTGCAGATTCTTTATCTTTTAGAGCAATCCGAACTCAATGTTAGTGAATTAACTGATATTTTAAACATTGAACAGTCCAATGTTTCCCATCAACTTCAACGGCTTAGGGATTATCAATTGATTAGTCAAAAGAGAAAGGGAAAATCAATTTATTATAGTTTAGATGATCCACATATTATCACCACGCTAAATCAATTAATGAATCATGTCGACCACATATTATTAGGAAGAAAACACAACGGACAATTAATTGATAACACTTGCGAAGTTGATGATTGATTTTTTGTTTTAAAGGTTGAATATAATTGCAATAATATTGAGATTTAAGTATATTCGCTAGGTAATCGTTTATTAGCAATTTTTTAAAGTAAATTAAAATCTCCAGGTCTAATCCTGGAGATTTTCGTCTTTATTTATATATTAATTTCTTAATTTTCTTGCTATTCCCAAGTTAAATTATCGTATAAGCACTCCTGAGAATCAAAAAAGTTTTCCAATATAGTAGTGAATTGCAACAGTTATCAGTCCGATCACAATATTTCGAATAATTGCCGGCCGCAAATGAAACTCGCCAAGTTTGGCTGCCAAACTTCCAGTAAGAGCAACAGCAAAAGTCGTTGCAACGATTGTTCCGGCAAATTTGAGATGGCCCGGCAATAAAAGCATTGCCAGTAGTGGAAACAAACCACCCAAAGCAGCACTAATCAAAGAGCTAAAAGCCGCCCCCCATGGATTTACATACTCGCCGATTTTTAAAGTATATTTAGCGGAAACAAGCGACTCAATCTCATGTTTTTGAATCAATTCATCAGCAATAAAATATGCAGTTTCTCTGTTAACTCCCCAACTGATGTAGTTTCTAGCGATCGTTTTACGTGCATAATTTTTGTCACGATCAATTTTCCTTTGTTCAATTTTAATAACAGCTCTTTCGATCTCGCGTTGCGCAGAGACGGAGGCATATTCTCCAGCTGCCATCGAAAAAGCGCAGGATAACAAATCGGAAAAGCCTGCAACCAGAATTAAAAAATTATTACTCGTTGCTGCAGCCGTTGAAAATAGAACGCCGACAACCGTTAGAATCCCATCATTGGAACCAAGGACACCAGCTCTAATCTTGTTTAAACGCTGCTCTAAAGTCTGCTTGTTTTTGGAATTTTTCATTTATGCAGCAACCTTCCAATTAAGTATGTAGCTGTCATTGTAAATAAACCGGAAAGGACATTTCTAGTAATACCTTTTTTTCGGTCATTGTTGCCAATCCGAGCAGCCAGATATCCAGTAATTATCAAGGCAAGCAGTACCCCAAAATAGGTCGAAGCAACCTTATAAGAACGGTTAACCATTAAAATTGCCAACATTGGCAGGGTAGCACCAATCGGGAAACTAATAAAAGAAGCCAAAGCGGCATGATAAGGATTTATTTTATCGCTAATATTAAATCCGTGTTTAACGCGGACAGCTGTTTCAATCGGCTTGGTCTTCATCATTTCGCTGGCAGCCCTTTGAGCGAGTTCTTTTGAAATGTCGTCTTTAATTAAAAAATCTTTTACCAAAGAAATTTGTTGATTAAAAGATTCCTGATTAGCAATTTCTTCTTTTTCAATCGCAGCATTTTCGGCATCACGTTGCCCATGTACAGAGACATATTCTCCAGCTGCCATCGAAATCATGCCGGCAATTGTCCCGGAAAATCCGGCAACAAAAATTACCCAATTATCATTAGTACGACCCTGAGTCGCGGCAAAGACACCCAAAACAATCCCAGCTACTGAAATGATGCCATCATTTGCCCCCATCACACTCGCCCGGACAACATTTATCTTCTCAGCTAAATTCATATTTCTCTCCATATAAATAAAAATG
>NZ_AQVA01000019.1 GCF_000372485.1 Oenococcus oeni DSM 20252 = AWRIB129 | reverse complement strand
AGGGCTTCTAAGCCAACCTTTTTGCACTCTGATATGGGTTCACAATACACCAGTATTGCTTATGAAGGCCTGTTAAAGCGGCACCTGATTAGGCATTCATATTCCAAACAAGGTTATCCATATGATAACGGTCCGCTCGAAGCTTTCCATTCGCTACTTAAACGAGAATTTATTTTTCAAACACGTTTTACTAGTTTTGANGACTTAGTCCTCAGAGTTGAAAATTACATTAACTGGTATAACACCGAAAGAATTAGGATAAACGGCTAATTTTTTTAGTACCAAAACTTGACGTAGGAGCATAACGATCTCAAGAAACTTGCATTGCAGAAGAATAAAATCCACAAAACAACAGAGAATCTTTTAGCTTATTTCGACTTATCAGGTGAGGTCTTTGATGAAAATCTTGTTGAATTTATCAATAAAAATGATTGGGAAAGTGTTCAGCTTCAGGGGCTATCTAACGAATTTTATCAAAAGTTCGTTGCTACAGAGAATATTTTAGAACCACAATTCACTATATTTATGAAAGCATCCACCAATACGGCTAGTTGGCTTAGTGACGCTTTAATAAATAATATAAGACCAGAAAAAATAAAGATTCTGTTTGAACTAGGCTGCTTGCCAATCAAGGTTACAACGATCCAACTATTAGTTGATAAGGATGTCCAAGTAGGCTCCACACGTATTGATAAAGACTTCAAACAATTAGTTGCTGACAAGAACATTCCTTTAAGCAAAGCGTTGTTATTGAACGTGCTACAAGCGCCAGATAAGCACAATAAATTGATTCTCTCTAGGAATCTGTCCCTACTAACACGAGACGAAATTTATGAACAGCTTCACCAGCTACACGATGACGATTCTGATAAGCTGTTAAAGGTAATGGAGCATGCCCGTGGATTCACCAGTCTTAAATTAAACAAGACAGACTCCAACAATAATTTGTTGACCTGGATGAAAAAGAAAAGTGTCATTAAGGACCTCGAAGTAGTAGGCCAATCTAAATTAAGAGTCAAAAAATAAACATAATTAAGTAATACCAAAGCCCTTGACTAGTAACCAACTTTTCCGGCGCTATATGAATTCATTTTCAACATTTATTTATTTGCATTTCTTAAACAAGATTGAAAATTGATGCTCCAATGCATGCCTTGAGTTAACCAAACTTACCTTGCCTTGACTTAGCTTGACTTACCTTAGGCTGTTAAAAATGCTGGCGGATTCGTCAGCAATTAAAATAATAAAATACTCCCGATTAAGCGAGCTTTTCATTTTTTATACTTCAGTTTTCGTGTCTTCGATAGCATTAGGCGCTTGGAGGGTAATTAGTTTTGTTAATCTTCCCATAACAACATCTGAAATAATATTTTTATTCATCTTAATCCAGGGCAGCAAATCTTGCTTAAAATTAGCTGATTTCTGATAAACATTCTCAATTAATAAACGATGTGAATCAATAAAATCAACATTGTTGGTATCTGTATTATCTTTAAAAACGGTTTGACCCTTTTCATCGACAAATAGATTTGGAATCAAGAAGGGGTTAGATATACCACTTAAAAGAAAGTGCCGAAGACGCTGATGTTCTGACCATTCTTTAAAAAGATACAGATCGTTGTCCTCTGAAGGTGCTTTGATCAAATAGTTATTCTTTACAAGTTCCTCTAGTGTTTTACTAGGAATGTTTTGTGCTCGCAAAGTCGCTTTTGGATTTGGAATAAAACCGATATCATCAGCTTTATCCAACACAACTAGCAACGTGCCTTGACCTTCAGGTGTGAGTTCGGCAAAACGGTCATTCACTAGCCAGCCCTTTGTGTAATTCCGGCTGTTAGCCATTGACGCGCTCTTTTCTGGCTGCCGTTCTACTCACAGAGTCAATCGTGCGGTATAGCTCAGACTCTGGTAAAGGGTTATCCGAGTGTTCATTTGACCATAATAAAAGTGTTTCTATAACATGCTGATCTATCTGCATAAACAAGAAGGAACCAATCAAGGAACTATAAAAATCATGTCGTCCATGTCCAGGTGGGGTGACTAATTTCGTTAGCGCTTGATTAACAGAATCTTGCCAAGGCTGGCGATTATTCCGAACTTTTGACTCAGCCAGCCCTTTTAGCTCTTGAGGCTGGGGCTTGATCATGGGAGCCTGACTTGATTTGATTTGAGCCAGACTCAAAAAAGACTTTGTATCATTCATGGCCAGCTTGCAGTTATGCGCCATAGAATAAGCATTTAAAACAGGCAGTCCGGCTAATTGTGACCAATGAGAGCCATAGCTAGTCAAGTCTGTTTGCCAATTATTGGGTAATAACTGCCTTAAATAATTACCTAATTGGATCCGCTGCATTGCATCAAAAGTCGAGTCAATAGGTACAGCTAGGCGCAAGCGAGTGCCTTTATAACCATTAGAAACAGTCGGGTAGACCAGATAAACTATTTTGGCTAAAGCTGACTGGATACTTGACACAGCCGTCTGGTAATCATCCCCATCTGTACCATCAATATCAAAAAACAAGATTGAACGTTTGATCAGGTTAGTGTCATTTCTAGTAAGAGTCGCCATTTTCCCAGCTAGTACAAAGGCAGCTTCGTTTTCTTTATAGCTATGAGCCAGATCACTTGAATCAATCCCAGTTCGTTCTAAGGGCTGGTAGCTCTTAAACCAGTCCCAGTCAGAAAACTCTGTTGACTGCTTTGTTAAGTGACTATTCTTTAATCCCTTTTGCAGATAAATCATCAGATTTCCTCCACAAACAGGAAAAGCCTGTTAACATATACATAGACATCGATTTTGATGCTCATGTGATTATTAGTTTTCAGTTCATTGACTACTGCGCTCGGCAAAGTTGTGTAATCAATGGATTTTTTTGTATCTTCAAATACTTCTGTTTTAATTCTTGTCATTTAATTTGCTTCCTTTCCATTAATGCCAGCATATCTGCTGTTTTGTAAAGCTTCAAACTCCCCCAGATAATCGGTTTGATCTGAGCTTTTTGTGTTAATTTATCGAATGTCCTTGGACTAATCGAAAAATACTGTAGTACGTCCCGGCGCCTAAAGGTCACCGGATAAAATTTTGTTTTTTGATACATTTCTTCTCCCTTTATTAATTTATTTTTTGCATTTTCTTGAATCAATTTCTAAATCAACCCATCAACCTACTGAAATTATTGTTGAGGTTTTCGCCTCTGCAAAGTATTGAAGGTGACTTTCAATGATCATATCCATGTTGCCATTGTGTTCTCCTTAGTATTTAATTTAATGAGGTCTTAAGTTTGAAATTCAAGAAAATGGTTGTTCAATTGTAGAGCTGGTTCGCGACTTTTCTAATCACTTTCTTTCTGTAATGCAATTGCAAGAGTACAAGCAACCCACTTAGCGTTTTTTTAAATCTCATGCTAGAAGTCTATTAAATTGAATTTCACTATCAGATCTTTGTTGGACTCTGATATTTCTTTGAATCAAATTGATTTGTGTGCTCTGCAATTCTAAATCATTTGTTTTGTTTACCCGAATGATTTACAATGCTTAGTGTACACAGAAAGTTTAGTACGGTAAATATAATAAAATGGATTATTCAAAAAATGTACTAATTAAAGATTTTCTTGACAAAAAAAGAATTGGTCAAGGTATTGTTCATTTTCGAAACAAACAGGGTATCACACAAGATGAATTGGCTGCCAAGTTAAATCTATACAGTTATGCAGATCCTGGTCAGCCAGCTAAGACGACTGTTGCTAGTTGGGAACAAGGCCGAACGATGCCGAATGTTGATACTCGGTCTAAATTGCTGAAATTGATGCAAATGAATGACCTTCGTTTTTTATTAGGCAATACGCAACAGGCTTATTTGTCTCTCTCTAATTTTTTTTTCATGTGTTCGATACATCTCATTAAATTAGTTAGTAACTTAGGAACCGATGCGGATTATGAAGCCAAAGATGTTGTACCAGATGAGATACTCGATCATGACTATAGCGGTCAGTATATTAGGTTTTTTAGTGAATTTTCTGAATATTTTAGCTATCATGATAAAGATTTTTTAATCGCAAGAGCCGGTTATGCAAACAAAAAATTCTCCAAAATTATCCATGGTTATCAACCGGCTTTAACTTTTTATAGGGGAAAATCACAAAAGTTTAAACTAGATATTTCGCATTTTAATTTCTTTGAACGATGCTTCATTTATTTTTCGCAAGAAAGAGCTCATAGCATTGCCAGTCATCTGGCAAGAGATATTGAAAAATTTGGTCAGGAATCAGCCGAGAAACCAAGTGGGCTAACTTCTGGTATCTTACAGTTAACTATGCCCTTTGGGCACCAGACAATGAATCTTATTAAGCACCCTGAAAATTATGCTTTTAAATTAGCTGATTTCACCTTGATGCTGGCCGATTTTTATGGTGAAAACGCTCTTAATTCCTTTGATCAAGATTTCAATATTTTAGAAGATGATAAAGCAGAAGATAAGGCAGCTGGCCAAATACTAGAATTTGGTGACTTTCTCAAATCTGTTTCATTGCTTTTGAAACAAGCTCAAAAGATGTCTATCGACAGTAGACCAGATTTAGTAGAGGAAACGCAATTTTTAGCTGACAGTTTACAGAATTTTATTCGGTTTTCTATTGACCATTTATAAAACCACTGGCAAAGACAAGCCGTTAAAACTCTCGTCATTGATCATATCCGTGATTGTCATTGAAATAAAAACAATGAAAATCAAAAATAGAACGCTTAAAAATGGCGTTAAATCATATTATTTTAGGATTACCTTAAATGGTAAGCCAACAACAAAAAGAGGTTTCAATAGCCATAAAGAGGCTGTTAATGCCTATCGTGCTTATAAAGTCGCCGCGGTTAATGGCCAGCTAGAAAGCCAGAAATCAAAGCGGATTAAATTCACCGAATTAGCTAATCAATGGTTAGCGATGAAAGAAAAAGAGGTCAGACCATCTACTTTCAAAAAGATTAAAGAACGTTATGAGCTGCATATTCAACCTTACTTCAGGGGAAAATATTTAGATGAGCTGACACCACTGCAAGCCCAAAAGTTTGTGCAGCAGCAGGCATCGGAGTTCGTTAGATACGGGTGGACTGTTGGTATTACAACTCAAATATTTCGTAAAGCCATCCAGTATGGCTATATAACTGAGAATCCTTTTGCCAACGTTGATAAGCCCAGAGCTAAAAAGGCAGCTGGCAGAGACTCAGTGGCCTTCTATGATAAAGAACAACTTATTGAGTTTCTAAATAGTGCTTACCAGCTGTATCATCAAAACCATTACGAACGGTACGCTTTTTTCAGACTATTAGCTTTTACCGGTATGAGAAAAGGTGAAGCCCTGGCTTTGAACTGGTCTGATATTGACTTGAGTCAAAAAACATTGTTAATCAATAAGACCGTTGTAACTGTCACTGATGGCGAAATCGTTTCTGATGAGCCCAAGACCAAAGCCAGTAATCGTGTCTTAACTTTAGATGAAGGCACGGTATCTGTTCTAGCTGAATGGAAACTGCAACAACATGAGTTATACGAGCAACTGGGATATGGTTCATCCCCCTGTGAGTTTGTGTTTAACAGCTCCGTGAACTCGTTTGTCAGTTTAGGCAAACCCAGACAATGGTGCCGAGCCATAGCCAAACAAGCTAATTTATCCCCTATAACGATTCACGGCTTTCGCCATACCTATGCCACTTTAGCCGTTCAAGCGGGGATGGACATCAAACAGCTACAATATCAGCTAGGCCATAACGATGTGCATACAACCTTACAGATTTATGCCGAAGTAACTAAGCAGCAGAAAACAGCAACGGCGAAGATATTCGCCAATTTTTTGAATCAAAGTAATCAAATAAGTAATCAAGGAAACAATTAAATTGCTCAAGCCTTGTCGCACAAGCATTACAGCATTTAGGGTCCGAATCCCTCAATCTCCATCATAAATATTACGTTTGGCAAAGCACATTAGCCTTAGGTTAATGTGTTTTTTTATTTTATTACGATTTTTCAATGTGATCGTTTAAGGTATTTTTTAGTAGTTAGTGATGTAATGAAGCTTACAAAAATATCTGGATTTTCATTATTTGTTATTCCAACGAAACGTATTTTTGGTATTTTTTACGATATTGGATGCATTTTATTAAAGCTGTTTTTTCTTTTAAATCCAGATTTCCTAAAAAATTTGTCTTTAATTATGTTAAATCTCTTTTTTTGATAAGTTATTTTCCCTATCTAGTAGGACGTATAAAGTGACAAATTTAGAATTTAATGAAATGGAATATTATTAACTATCTTTCGAAACTAGATTTTACAAAAACTACCATATTTCCCTTATCATAGCGATATCTTACGCGAGAAAATTCGAATGGTATATCACTATTTAGGAAAGCTGTTTGTGTTATCTCTAAAATCGGGTCTTCATTTTTACAATTAAGAAATTTTTTATCAAATAAATTAGGCTTATCTGCTCTAATTTTTCTAAAGGCAGAACCGATTTTGAGATTTAAGTCTGACTTAATATAGTGATAAATAGATTTTTTTAAGATATCATCCGAAATACCAGGAATTACTTTAACTGGCATTTTTGTGTATTCAAGTACATACGGTTCTTCATCAACAATACGTAGACGTGTAATATCATAAATTAAATCTTTTTTCGAAATTCTTAGCGCATTTTGCTCGGATTTATCAGGATAACGAATAGTGAATTTAATGATTTTGCTATTAATTTTATGGGTTTTTCCAAATAAATCAGTTGTACCTATATATTGATTTATTTCCAAATCGGTTTGCTCTATAAGATCTGCATTGCTTGATACAAAAGTTCCAGAACCTTGTTTACTATATATCAGACCTTCTGTCTTTAGGATATTAAGTGCTTTTTGGATAGTCATCCTACTTGTTGAAAATTTTTTTGATAAAGCCTGTTGATCAGGAAACGGATCGTTATTCTTGTATTCGTGATTGCTAATGCTTGTACGAAGTGTGTTCGCTATTTCTATATATTTTGCCAAGTTCGCCTTCTTAATCAATTTAATTCTGTTTTATTATCACAAATTATTCATTAAAAACCAAACATTAATGGGTAATCACAAATATGAGTTTACAAATTTAAAAAAGAGTTTACATTTTACAAAAAAGCATTTATAATTTAATCGTAATCAATGGTAGCGCTTTCATTATTGATTACGGAAAGTGAGTACATTTCACATGGGAGAATTAAAGAAGGGGTTTTTGGGGCAATTCTACTTCTAGCATGCAAACTGAAGGTGCCTGGAACGAGGGTGGTAAGGGAATGTCAGTTTACGATATTAAACCAAGCGGTCCTGATAATTCTGATTGGAAAGTTGCAATTGATGAATATCATCGATATCCCGAAGATGTTAACATAATGCAAAACTTGGGAATGAATTTTTATCGATTTCAGATTTCTTGGAGTCGAGTCCAACCAGAAGGTGAAGGGGATTTCAACCAAACAGGTATAGATTTTTATAATCGTTTAATTGACAATCTTTTAAAAGCGGGTATTGAACCAATGATTTGTCTATACCATTTTGATATGCCGCTGGCTTTGGCAAAAAAATATAACGGTTTTTTAAATCAAAAAGTTGTTAGTGCTTTTTTTGAATATGCAAAAAAAATGATTGAAAAATTCGGAGATCGTGTTAAATATTGGATAACGTTTAATGAGCAAAATTGTTTTAGTTTAAGTTCTGCTTTCGAAAGTAGCGGCTACCTTACTGGAAAGAAAACGTTGAGAGAATTGTATCAAATTCAGCACAATACTATTCTTGCTCATTGTTTGGTAGCTAATTATATTCACCAATCGAAACCTGACTTGAAAATTGGTGGTATGGAAGCTTTTCAGGAAGCGTATCCTTATAGCCCACTGCCCACGGATGTGGAAGTGACTAGGAAATATAAAGAGTTTGTTGATTATAATTTGCTGAGAGTTTTCGTTGAAGGAAAATATTCGACGGAAGTTATTGGTTTTATGAAAGAAAATCATCTAGAAGATATTTTAAAACCATCCGATCTTTTAGAAATTGGCAATAATAGAAGTGATTTTATAAGTTTTAGCTATTATACGACTTCCACTTTAGATAGTAGTCAAATACCAGTTGGATCTATTCCTAACTATTATGGCCAAATGGGATATAAAAAAAATCCATATCTACTTTCTAATGAATGGGGATGGCAAATAGATCCTCAGGGTTTTTACGGTATTTTAATCGATTTATATAATCGCACGCATTTACCAATTTTTCCAATCGAGAATGGTATTGGTGTTAGAGAAAATTGGGATGGTCAAAACCAAATTGATGATAGTTATAGAGTTCAATACCATCGATCGCATATCAGAGCTTTAAAGAAAGCCGTTAGAGATGGTGCTAATGTAATCGGATATTTAGGTTGGGGGCTTATTGATATCCCAAGTTCTAAAGGGAACGTCGATAAAAGATATGGTGTTGTTTATGTTAATCGTACGAATCACGAAATCCTTGATTTGAAACGAGTTCCAAAAAAAAGTTATTACTGGCTTCAGAAAGTAATCAAGTCTAATGGAACAGAATTGTAGAAGCAAGAGGTGAATTAAAATGGATAATTCCGCAAATAAATCAAAAGGAAAAAAGATATTGGATAAATTCTCCGATTTTTCTGCAAGAGTTGGGAATGAAGTACATTTAAGGTCCCTTCGTGACGCTTTCGCGACTATCATGCCTCTTTTTATTCTTGCAGGGTTAGCAGTTCTGATTAACAATGTCATTTTTCCCTTTTTCGCTGCTGGTCAGCATTTAACGAATTTACAATTTTGGGGAAACATGGTTACCAACGGAACACTGAACATTGCTGGCTTGGTTTTGGCGCCAGTTATTGGTTATACATTAGCGAAAAATAAAGGATTCAATAATCCTTTATTGGCCGCAGTGATTGCACTTTCGAGTTTAATAATTGTTATGCCTTTTACTATTAATCTCGTTCCTGTTGGAGCAAAAAAGGCTGTTAATATTTCAGGTGCATTGGATTTTTCCAATTTAGGAACAACTGGTATGTTCGCTGGAATCATAATTGGATTAGTGGCCACAGAAGTATTTATCCGCCTTTCTAAAATAAAGCACCTAAAAATAAAAATTGGTGGGAATGTCCCTCCCTCAGTCTCTGCTTCATTTAGTGATATGATTCCGGTTATCATCACCTTGAGCTTTATGGACCTCCTTTCTTCGTTACTTCTAGTAATTGGAAAAACTAATTTAATCGCACTGATTACCAATCTTATTCAAGAACCATTAAGAAGATTTAATACAAGCCTTCCGGGAATGTTATTCATTTATAGTTGTGGTAATTTTCTATTCACTTTGGGAATTCATCAGACCGTTATTAATGGTACTTTGTTGGATCCTGTTCTATTAATTAACATGAATAAAAACATGGCTGCTTATGCGGCACACAAGGCAATTCCATATATTTTAACGAATACATTTAGGGTACCTTTGGCATGATCGGTGGTACAGGATCTACTATTTGTTTGTTGATTGCAATCTTTATTTTTTCTAAGCAAAGGGCTAGTAAAAATGTTGCGAGTTTGTCCGGTGCGCCTGGTTTATTCAATATTGATGAACCCGTTATTTTTGGATATCCGATTGTTTTCAACATTCCAATGATGATTCCCTTCGTTTTACAACCGGTCATTGGCATTTTGATTGCCTATTTCTTTACGAGCATTGGTTGGATGAGTCGAGTCGTTGTATTTATTCCATGGACCACACCACCACTCTTGAGTGCTTATTTAGCTACAGCGGGTGATTGGCGGGCTGTTATTGTCCAGCTTCTGATTATTATAATTGGTGTTTTATTCTATTTGCCTTTTATGAAGATTAGTGAGCGTGTAATGGCTAGAGAAGCCAGCTTAGAGAATCAAAAATAACATTATTTAGATTAATAGTGAAAGGAACAATAATGGCAGAGAAAAAAGTAATGTTGGTTTGTGCGGCCGGGATGTCGACCAGCCTACTGGTAAGCAAGATGCAAAAGGCGGCTAAAGAGCAGGGAGAAGATGTTGATATCTTTGCCACGGCTGCTTCCGATGCCGATAACAAACTAGAAAGCGAACAGCCGGATATTTTAATGCTCGGACCCCAGGTCAGCTATATGCTCTCCCAGTTTAAAGAAAAGGTCAAAATCCCAGTTGAAGTAATTAACATGCAGGACTATGGGCTGATGAACGGAGAAAAAGTTTTAAACCAGGCTTTAAAAGAGATCGGCTAAGATGAGTGAAGAGATTGAAAACCAAAAGGTCATCATGAGCCTGATCATCGCCGGCGGCAATGCCAAAGGAGCATCCTTCTTAGCCATTAAGGCCGCAAAAGAAAAAGACTTCAAAGAAGCCGAACTAAAACTAACAGAAGCCGATCGTTTTCTAGCCCAGGCCCATAACGCCCAGACTGATATGTTGACTAAAGAAGCAAACGGAGAACACGCCCAAATGAGTCTGTTAATGGTCCATGCCCAGGACCATGTCATGACCGCGATTACCTTTCGTGATCTGGCCGGTGAGATAGTTGAGCTGTATAAAAGGATCGAGGATAAATGATAACGAGCAGATATACAGATTGAAATAAAATGAATTGATAAAAA
>NZ_AQVA01000018.1 GCF_000372485.1 Oenococcus oeni DSM 20252 = AWRIB129 | reverse complement strand
AAATACAGGGATGGCTAATTTTATGGACAAAGCGGAATATGAAAAAGAGCTCTGTGCAGAATTTGAAGATCTAGTTCAACGAATTAAACATAGAAAACAAAGTGATGAAAAAAATTTATTAAGACAAATTAGAACACTCATGATTTCTTTTTCCAAGTTAGAAAAATTTGATTCTTCCGTGACTTATATCGCTGGTTTGGCTTATGACATTAGAGATATTTTAGGCATTGATTTACAAACTTACGCCAAAGATACCGCAAGAGCACTTTATCAAAATAGGCCCCAGGAAACAGTTGAAGATTTTTATTATGCAGCTGCTGCATATCCTTATTTCCTCAGTAAATGTCAAGATAATGAAAAAGACGATGATAAAAAAATCTCTCGCCTTAACAATTTGTTTCTCAATTATCTCTTAAGCCAATCGGAATCAAGCAAATCTTGATTCTTTTTTTATAAAAAATAAGCCTCTTTAGATTCATTTATCTAGAGAGACCTTAAAGATTAATCGTTTTTATTAAAGTTTTTCTTAATATCATCTACTTTATCGCTGATTTTGTCTTTGGTGTTTTGAGCAACTTCTTTTGCTGTCCCAAATGATTCTTGTAGTTTGCCTTTATTTTTTTGCATTGTTTCTTTATTCATTTTATTGATATATGCTTTAATGTTTTCGGGAATTTTATCTTCTAAATCATCCCCGGATTCATCTATTTTTTTTGCAGCAAATACAGTTCCGGCGACAATTAAGCCACCAGTTATTAATGTACAAGCTACTGTCATCTTTAAAATATTTTTTAATGTATTTTCCATAATTACGCACCTTTTTTATTATTAAAACTTTATTTTCTTAAAAAGAAGGAAATCATCAGAACCAATATTAATGCTCCGATAATGGAGGGAAAAATAGCTACGTCGTAAAATTGTGGTCCCCAGGAACCAAAGAAGACTTGTCCAATCCAGGATCCAACCAAACCAGCTGCGATATCGCCAATCCATCCCATTGCTTCTTTCTTATTAATTGTTGTTCCAGCAATGGTTCCAATTAGAAAACCAATTATTAGAACCAATAACCAATACATGCTTTCTACTCCCTTAGATTAATTTGTTTTTAAAACTAAATTATTTATAGCTAAATATTCAACGAAACTTCATTAAAAGAAAGCAAGAAACAAAGGCTAATGTTTTTATTTTGCTGTTCTGTTTGACCTTGTAACAAACCAGGAAGCTATCAAAACAATGATAACTGCACCGATAATCGAAGGAATTAGTGCCATCCCGGCAAGCTTCGGCCCCCAGTCTCCCAGCAACGATTCACCTAACCAAGAGCCGATTAAACCAGCAACGATATTGGCAATCCATCCCATGCTTTTTCCTTTGCTAGTTAAGGCACCCGCGATGGCACCAATGATTGCTCCAACAATTAACGCCCATATTAAATGCATAATATTCCTCCTTTTTACTTATTAAATCTAAATAGAAATGATGATTAATTTAATTCCACAGTAGTATAAATTATGGGTTTATCATTCAACTCTTGGTTCAGAATTATTTTCAGCGTTCTTTTTAACCTTTTCTGCTGTATTTTTCATTTTCCCCGATAACTTATTGCTCTGTTCGGAAATTGTCTTATTTGCAGTGCCTGCAGCGGATGTTGCTCTATCTTCTAGGCTGACTGCATCTTTTTCATACTGCTCTCTAGTCTTGATATCCGTGACATCAACATTGACTTCAACTACTTCTAGTTCGGTCATTTGACTGACCTGTTTGGCTACAATTTTTTTAATTTCTTCATAAATTTCAGCTATATTTTTGCCATATTCGGCCACAATCGACAAATCGACCGCAACTTGTTTTCTACCCACCTCAACCCCGACACCGGCAGTTTCGTCGTTCGTATTTACAATTTTTTCAGCAATGTTGGAAAAGAAGCCTCCATCTACAGTCAATAAACCATCGATGCTGCCAATCGACAAACCTACGATTTTTTGAATAACCTTGTCCTCGTATGTTAGAGCTCCTCTGATATTATTGTTGTCATTCTTTATTTCGGTTTCTGATTTAGAATTTTGTTCTTTTCTATTAGAGTTTTCCATGATATTTCTCCATCCTGCCATATTTTTTTACCATATTTTTTTATTTCAATATTCCATGGGCTTGAAGATAGAAACCCAGCACACTTCCGGCGATTGTTAATATTAATATCAACATGGTCTGCAAGAAGCCTACAGTAAGGAATAAAATTGCTAGAATGAAACCAGCTGTGCCGATAAGTATCGGCCATTTGTATTGATTAAAAATATTTTCCATCACCTTCCCCCTATTCCACCCGGTGGTGATTAATTTCTTCTTTATAAAGATTATTTAATTTCAGAGTAATTTTAATTTTCTCTCGAGGTGCGTTGAGAAGCTTTGTCAATTTATGTGTTAAATCTTCTTGAAACTTCTGATTTTCACTAGGTAAAACAACATTAGGATCAAAGGATCCGTTTAAATAAATTTTTAGTCTGTGCCTTGTTATTTTTATCTTTGATTTCGGATCTTTAATAAAGGAGTCTTCTTTCGCATTTTCATTTACAAAGCTTTCAATCGCTTTTTTTTGAATCTGTAATTTGCCTTTACTCTTTTTGAAAATCAATTCATGTTTTATACTCGACCACAAAATTATCGTGATAATAAATAATATGGTTAAAACTCCTAAAACGGCACTCAACCAAAATAAAATTTCCGGCATATATTTGCCTATCATAGGATAATGCTCTAATTGAGTTAATTTAAAAGGAAAAGAAACCGTTGATTGAAAACGCAACAGAAGATCTGTCAAAGGAAGCAAGAAGGCGATTGCTATGACTATATATAATAATTTTGTTATTTTTGACATGTGACCACCTCATTTAAAATAAAATAATTGTGGAGAATGCTGCTGTAACCGTTTTACTATTGTTTATAAGTTAATCCTAACAAGCTTTAGAAATAAATACTTCTTGGTAATTTTTGAACAATATAGATTAAGCGCAGATCCTTTTTTGAATTAGTATTTAAAGGATATAGTGAGGCTACGACGATACTTAACCTGATATTTTAATGTCATTAATCTATGAAGAAACAGTAAAAAGTCAGCAAGGGAGCAGCTGAAATTAGAAAAATACATGATTATGAAGATTCTTATGTAATGCAATCCAAAAAAGATATTGAATAAGGCAAAAAAATACAAAGAAGCAGAGGAATTTATAATGAACGCAATCATCTTTCACGGATCGGCACCGCATGCCACGGCTAATAAGTTTTGGTATCAAAACATCGCCAACAGCTTAATTGAGCAAGGAGTAAAAACAATTATTGCTGATTTACCAAAACTCGATCAAGAATCTTTAACTGATACGCTATCCAAGATCAAAAAAATGAATTTAGTAATTGATAAAAATACCATTTTAATTGGTCATTCAGCTGGGACGAATATTATCTTTGCTTTATTGGAAAAACTAACAATGCCAGTTAAGGCTGTCTATCTAGTTGCTGGTTATAGCCAGCTGAATGGTATGAAACATACCACTTTAAAGAGTTCTTATGACTGGGATGCTATTAAAAAGAACGCAAAAGAGTTTTATATTTTTAACTCATTCAATGACCCCTTTAACTGTAACGAAAAGCAAGGAAAGATCTTATTTGATCATTTAGGCGGAACACTAATCTTACGAAACGATGGACATTTTACAAAACAGCAGCAACCACTACTGCTTGCTTTATTGAAACAATATTGATGATATTTTAATTATTTTCACAATTTGAAGACAAGTCAGCCAAACGTTTTATTCCCAGCTCTAAAGCTCTTGTATGGACACTGAGCCCTCTATTTTTAGATTAGATTAAGTTAGCCATATCACCATTTCAAAATAGCTGATTTCTAAGACGAAAGCTAATTACACACCAGCCTGATATAAGCTCTAAAAAATCAATACTTAGACGCAACAAGATTAAAGCTTTGGCGACGCCTAAGCTTAGTTGAAAGGAAGTTTGCGTAGTTGAAAGTCATTGACTTTTATGGGAGAACGGTAAAGAGGCTTTGTGTCTAAGGCAGGAGAATTTGGATAATGATTGTTGAGTTAGAAGGTTTTCAGTACCCAAGAACATCAATTAGGGTTAGCTTATTTATCGGGGCAGCTTAGTTTAGATCAGTTAGAAAATCACCACTTGCAACGGGTCTTAAAGCATGACAGAACTAAACAAATCTTTCTAGGGGAATGTAAAGCTGATCCGACTATTAAGACCAGCCAGATTGAAAAAATCCAAAAGCAGTTAACAAAGCAACAAGATAAAGACGATCAATACCGAAAAGAAAATATCGGACATTATCAACTGTTGAGTTATAAGCCAGTTAGTCCAAGCTACTACTTAAAGACGGCCTTTAGTGACGCTATTATGGCCGCCCTGTATGCCCTTGATGAAGATTACAAACGGCAAAAACAAGAACGTGGCTTAAAAGATACCGAGTGGGAAATAACGAAGAAGAAACGACAACATCAAATCCGCAATCGGCATGAAGACGGCGGCATGCACTTATAAGATAAATGTGATAATTAAATGAACACAATGAGTGCATTTAATTATCACATTTATCTTATAAGTGCATTCTTCATTATTTAATGAATGTAAAGTTTTTTTAGGAGTTGAATAGAATTAACATTCAAGCTAAAAAAACAATCAAAAAAATTTGGAAACTTATTAATGTATCTCCCGGTATCTCCCGGTATCTCCCGGTATCTCCCGGAGGATACATCTTTATTTATTCAATTGATAACGTGTTTTTGGGCCGGTAGCAATTTTATTTATAATTCCTCTATCGACAAGCTCCTTTAGATATTGGTTGGCCTGGGTGTCTTTTATGGATAAAATATCTTCTACATCTTTTCTTCTAATCGATTGATTCTTTTTTAAGAAAGCAATTATTTTTTCGGTTGCATCAGTTTCGGATATAGCAGTTGAAGAAGCATTCATTTGTTGAGTTTTGGTTTTATTGATATCAAAATGAAAATTTTGGTTGGGAAGAGTTAATTTAACAAAATTCTCTCCAGATTCCAATTTCGGTCTTCTTTTCAATTTATCTAATTCATAACTATCTTCAATTCTATCGATTCCCGTGCCCAAATCTTCTACATATTTGAAATATCTTAGAACATAAACCACATTATGATTTCTTGGGTAGTTTCTTCCGGCCAAAACGTCTTGGACTGTTAATCCACCAGGTAAGGATCCAGGGGATAAGATTTCCAACCGATCACTATAGATTTTAATTTGTACACGTCCTTTATCAAGATAAGAGCGATGAGCAAAAGCATTTATCAAACCTTCTCTGATAGCTATAGGAGGGAAGTCCCTGCGGTCCATTCTTTGAGGATTTCCAGTTATTTTTGAATAAGCATGATTGTTTAAATTAATGAACTCCAATATATTATCAATTTGTTCAAATATTGATCCCTTAAATCTTCTGCTGTCAACTAAGGAATCAAGTGTTTTATCACTTTCAAAGATAGCAATAGTTGATATATAAGGATTTTCCTCACTCAATAAGAGTGCGGTATTGGAATATTTATTTTCCTTACTTATAAAGCCCTGTAATTTTCTATTTGTAAAGGGTTCATCTATATTAGCGAATTCTTTTTTTAAATAATCAAAGCTAAGTTTTTGTATTTCGGACGCCTGTTCGTCAAAGGAATCTAGCTTACTTCTATTAATTAATTTCTTTATACTCTCAGCTGAGGCTGGTTCTGTCAAAGAATTGTTTCTTACATATGTATATAGATTGCTTTTAACCTTCAATTGATAGGGTGTCAGATTACCCGGGATAACCTCTATACAAAAAGGATCATTATTTGTGTGCACTTTTACTAGATTGACGGCAGATGGGTAGTACGATGTACTAGCCCAGTTGCTAATTCTTTCTTCAAAGCTATGTTTCTCATCAATACTAAATTCTCTAACAATCTCTCTTTTTTTATCGCTCACGCCTATGTATATAAAAGCCCTATCTTTTCCATTCAAAAAACCAGCTATTTCTCTTTTGATCCTATCCGTAAAATCTTCTTTATATTCTATTACCTGGTTTTCAGCAGGAAAGGGTTGATCTTTAGAATTCAATAACATAACACTTATTATGACATTTACTGTTTAAACAAAAAACGAGATTTATTTAATATTTGTTGACAGGAAATTGAGTATATTTTCTGATCAACTTCCTTTACTTCTAAAGAAAATAAATACCAGATACAAGTTTAGATGGATAATGATGTGGATCTAAATAAAAAGTTAACGATTTATTTAATAATTATGATGTCCTTATCTCTACTATAGGTATTTATGCAGAAAAAATCTCACCTATCTTAACACACCATAAAACTAATTCCTTACAAGAAAAGCATGTTCAGATTGCCGGTACGAATGATTTTGGTAGCCGATCAGATATGGCTGTTACCAGTAAATCAGCTAAGCAAGTGGCTAAAGTCACGACTACTCAAAGGATTACCTTTGCCACCAAAGAGAAGATTAAACTCTTGGCTTATTTCATTGATGGTACCAACGATAAACAAAAACTGGCCTTCAATGATACGGTTGAGCTCTTAGCTGATCTTTACGTCAAAAACAATCTGAATGACCGACAAAGAGAACTGTTCAAAGATATGTTAGAAGAAAAAAGAATCTAATAGCTTTTAGAATATTAAAATAATTTAAAAAGTTCTTCATACAAAACAATTTCTCTCAGTATTTATTCCATGTTTTAAATGAATTAGATTATTAACTTTTTATATGCCCGTGATGAAGATTACAAACGTCAAAAACAAGAACGTGGCTTAAAAAATACCGAGCAAGAAATGACGAAGAAGAAACGACAACATCAAACCCGTAACCGGCATGACGGCGATATGCACTTGTAAGAATAAATCGTTGGTAAGGAAGTTAATATAATCTGTTTCAATAATTAAACAAATTATTACGAAAATAAATTTTGAGAATAATAATTATGAAAATAACTTTTTAATTAGAACTTTATTATTTTTATGTAAACAAAGTGGGTATTTATATTTTTTTCAGTACTTATTATTATAATTTCAATATTATATTATCAAGTATTTTAGCTTTTTCTAAATTGGTAACATATATTCTTCCTTCTAGAACTTCAAAATCACTATCAATTATCTTCTCCAAAATTTTCTTATAGGTGGCTATTGCTAACTTTAAGGAAAATTTTGCTGAAAAACTATCAACTGTTTGGATTACTTCTAATTCAGATTCATAAAAAAATAACGCCTTTTTAGATAGGAAGGCAATTAGCTTCTTTAGGTTCCTCTTAGTCTTTCTTCCTTTTAATTCTTCTTTATTTACTTTAAATAAAACGAGCAATTGATCAGGAATAAAAACTCTATTCCTGATAGCATCCTCATGGATATCGCGTAATATATTAGTTAATTGCATAGCTATTCCTATATCAATCACTTTATTTCTTATAGAACTTAAATTATTATTTTTGGACAAAATTGGAAAAATCATACATCCAACTGTTCCGGCAACTTGATAACAATAATGAATCAAATCATCATAAGTATTTATAACTTTATTTTTTAAATCCGAATCTTGTCCTGCAAACATTTGCATCATTTCTAATTTATCAATCTCAAACGTTTTAAAAATAAACGCTACTTTATCAGCTAAATTTGAATTTTCATTAAGCATGATTTCATTTTTACTTGAAGCTTTCACCCAAGAGCTGAATAAAAAGTTATAATTATTTTTTTTCCTTCGTCAACTGCATCATCAATTTGTCTTAAAAAATCGTAAATAACAAAAATACTGAAAGCTTGTTCATCTGGTAGCTTAGAAAATGAAAAATAAAAAGAACTCGAATTTTTTTGATAGAATTCTTGCTTTCTATAAAATAATTAAGATTCTGTTCTATAAATTTATTAGGGAGATTCATTTAAAATCTCTCTCTAGTTCTTGAGCACTCAATTGCCCACTTGTAATCACAATGGGTACTCCTGCTCCTGGATGAACACTAGCGCCAGCAAAATATAAATTTTTTATTGTTGAATGTCGATTGTGTGGACGAAAATAGTTACTTTGCATTAATGTAGGTTTTAAACCAAAGGTTGAACCAAAAAAACTATTGTATTTTTCTCTAAAATTATTTGGTGTAAATATTTTTTTAAAAACGATACTTTTTTTGAAATCTTTTAGGTTAAGCTCTTTTTCTAATTTATCAATAATTAAATTATAAAAATTAGTTATTATACTATTGCTCCATTTATCATAAGATTTCAAATTTGGTACAGGAACTAGAACGTAAATTGATGATTCACCATGGGGTGCGAATGTTTTATCAATACTGCTTGGGTTATAAACATAAAAAGATGGATCTTTAGGGATTATCCCATGATCGATTTCATTAACATTTCTTTCAAAATCATCAGCCATTTTAATAGTATGTAATTTTAGGTCAGCATATTTTTTGTCTATGCCTAAATAGAGCATAAAACATGACATTGAATAATCTAGCTTTTTTATTTTCTTCTTTGAATACCTTCCTTTTTCTTTATCAGAAGCATTCAATAAATGAGAAATTGTATAAGGAAAATCTGCATTAGCTATTACTGCATCAAAGTTTTGTACCTTTCTAATTGTACTAATTCCTGTTACTTGGTTTTTTTATTTACTTTTATTTCTGCAACGGGACTTTTACATTTTATTTCACCACCAAGTTCTATGAACCGTTTTTCTAGAGCCTTTGCATAAGCAAACATTCCTCCTTTTATAAACCAAACTCCATAGACTAATTCAATCATGGGAATAATGTTATAGATAGAAGGACCATTAAAAGGAGAAATTCCAATATAGAGAGTCTGAAAAGACATTAAATACTGAAGTTTAGTATTCGAAATATTTTTTTTAACTGCTTCGTAGGAAGAAGAAAAAGTTTTTAATTTATAAGCATTCCATAATGTTTTAATATTAAAAAAATCTTTCGGGCCACGAAAACTGCGATAAATAAAATTTTTTTTCGCAATAAGGTACTTATTGTAAATATCAGCCAGGTAATTTAAAAATCCTAACATTTCATTTTCACCAAAAGCTTCGAATTCATGAGCAATATCTGTCAGATCTGATGACAAGGGAATTTTTTGATTATTGGTTACAACATCCATGAAAGGATTAATTTTCTTCATGGTAAAATAATCTTCATAATTAACATTGGTATCCTCAAATGGCTTTTTATAGATATCGGGCATCATAACAATTGTTGGCCCCATATCAAATTTAAAACCGTTTTCTCTGATTGAATCCATTTTTCCTCCTGGATGATCATTCTTTTCGAAAATAGTTACCTGATAGCCATTGTTTTGTAAATATATGCCAGCTGTTAATCCTCCTATTCCCGCTCCTATTATCGCTATTTTTTTCATATTTCTCTTTCCCTTTTTTGAAAACAATTCCATTTTAAGTGATTTATTTTCCCTTGTCTAAAAAATCTTGTAATAAAAATATTAATATAAATGAATTAATTTACTATTTTATCCAAAAATCATCATTTTAAGAGCGTTGGGATTTTAAAATTAACTCCATTAGGAAAGGATGGCGACAAAATTTTATAAAAATGGTTGATCAAACAAAGACAGACATAACCCTTTTTCAAAAACAATTGTCTGCGGCTCCTACAAATATGAAATTAGAAATATCGATTCAGCATAAAATTGATAGTTTTTCTAAGTGATCATTTGGAAACAGAATATAAAAGTTTCAGTTTTTTTAAATAATTTAAGAACACACAATCTTCCTTTGGTTAGATTAATTTGATTCATTGGCATATATTTAAACTTTTAGTATTTATTTTTTATGAGGATTTAGATAAATGGATCGCCAGATCATATTTGCTAGAATTCATCAAATTGTAATTTTATGATAAAAACTTGGAAAAAATTTCCATCTATACTTAAAGAAGTGTTTCTAGGAGCTTAAGCCACTATTATAACTATAGTTATGCCAGGAATTTTGTAACTGTTTAAAATATCAAGAAAGGAAATAGACAAATGATAAAAAACACATTAGAGAATCCTTTAAAGAAACATTTTAATCAAGATTACCCCGATCAGTTTCAAGAGGAACCCGGATTAGAGTCAAAACTTACACCTAAACCAGATGCTGGAGAAGAAACCTATCAAGGATCAAATCAACTAAAAGGCCGAAAAGCACTTGTAACTGGTGGCGATTCGGGAATTGGACGTGCCGCTGCAATTGCTTATGCCCGTGAGGGAGCGGATGTAGCAATTAATTATCTTCCATCTGAACAGTCTGATGCTGAGGAAGTAAAAAAATATATTGAAGAATCTGGCAGAAAGGCTGTTTTAATTCCTGGTGATCTTAAGTCAGAAGATTTTAACCAAAAAATGGTCAAAAAGGCCGTGGAAGAATTAGGTGGATTAGATATTTTAGCTTTAGTAGCCGGTAAACAGCAAGCGGAAACAGATATTACTCATCTTTCCACTAAACAGCTTGAAGATACATTTGCCACAAATGTCTTTTCAATTTTTTGGACGGTCAAAGCAGCTTTACAATATTTAAAAGCTGGTTCCGCTATTATCACAACTACCTCAATTCAAGCTTATAAACCTTCTTCGTTTTTGCTTGACTATGCATCTACAAAAGGAGCCATTCATACTTTGACCCAAGCCCTCTCTGGTCAATTAGCTGAAAAGGGGATTAGAGTAAATACTGTTGCCCCTGGTCCAATTTGGACACCTCTACAGGTGACCGGGGCTCAACCACAGGAAAATATTCCGTCATTTGGCCAGAACACTCCATTAAAACGTGCTGGCCAACCAGTTGAATTATCATCCGTTTATGTTTTCCTTGCTTCAAATCAGGCTAGTTATGTTACGGGGCAAACTTATGGTGTAACTGGTGGTGGTTTTACGAATTAAAATTAATTTTTTTCTCGGTCAATCATTTTTGGTGTTTATCAAGAGCCTTTTATTTCTTTAAAAAGCTCTTTTTATATGGTTTTTATTACTAACTATATTTTTATTTAAAAGTTATTCCCTATTAATGTTTGTAAGAAAAGCAAAGCTGTTGTCGTCATGAATTCGCTTACATTAAACCGTATAATGAAGCTGAGCTACTGGGAGATTTCTTAAAAGCTAGTAGACTTTAATCAAACAAAATTGATCATGACATAAATTCATTGAATATTTATTGTGATCTAGTTTCACAGGCCAATTTTATTAATATGAGCTTATTTTATGGTCAAAAACAAAGGAGTGATTCAAATGGAAGATATGTTCAAAAAGCTAATCAAGGTTACTGTTATTGGCAGTTTAATTACAACAAGCGTTATGATTGCAGGAACAATTTTAGTTGTTAAAAAAATTGATGACTCTGGAGACAAGATAGAGGATAAAAAAGACTCTTTTAAAGATAGAATTACCGGGGCAGCTAACGTTCTCATGGGCAAAGCTACTAATGATATGTTCAAAGAAAATAAAGGAAAACTTCAAGAAACTAAAGGAAAAGCAAAGGAAACTTTTAATGATGTGAAAGATAATATTAGTGATAAAGTTAATGACATCAAAAAGAATTCAAACTAATTAAAATATTAACTTTCTTAGCTGGCACTAGTGATTTAGTTTCATTACTAGTGCTTTTTAGTTATTCAATATTTTGATTTTCTTAGTCTTTATCTTTCGAAATAGTTCTTATAAAATCATTGTTTTAATTAGCTTTACTAACCAAATTCCTTCTGTTAGTTAACCGTGGAATTTTACTTTGATTGAAGTTTTAATTGTTATTCGAAATTTTTTTATTTCGGATCATTCAGTATCATTTATTTTTCAGAACTAACTATTATTATCTTAATTTAATTTATAATATTTTTTCTATTCAATAATTCGGCTAATTGCCAATCTGACATGGCCTAATATAATCAACTATAATTATTTATGACCTCAAGAAAGTTATTTTGTGGGGTCAAGAACGGATTTGGTAAAACTATGAAATGGTTTTGCCTTAAAGATAAAAATTATAAGGAGGGTTTAGTATGCATTTGATTTGGGCTTTAATTATTGGTGCCATTATTGGCGCTATTGCAGGTGCTTTAACAAGTAAAGGCCAAGCAATGGGTTGGGTCGCAAATATAGTAGCTGGTCTAGTGGGTTCTTGGGTCGGTGAATCGTTGTTAGGCCATTGGGGACCAAGCTTAGCCGGTATGGCGCTAATTCCTTCGATTATTGGAGCTGTTATTGTGGTTGTTATTGTTTCTTGGGTAATGTCTGCAATGAACAAAAAAAATAGTTTTTAATAAATTGGGACTGATAAAAAGGTCTCTTTTTTAATTTATGTATTAATATTCGCTAATTATTATTTTTTAAGAAAAGATTGGTGAATAGATGAATAAAAATTATAGTCTCAATAATTTTAAATAAGCTTGCATGTTAAAAAGAGATTTACTAGAAGATTTAAGCACCAATCTTTGGTAATAAAAACCCGGCATAAAAATGCTGGGTTTATTTTACTAGGATGTGTAAAAGTAAAAACGAATACTAATCAAACTCTTCGTAAGTATTAGGATCTTGTCCATCAACACGGCCATCAGAACGGTTCAAAGCATTGATTTGCTCTATTTCGGATGAGGTTAGAGAAAAATCAAAAATATCAATATTGCTGCGTTGATGAATTAGACTACTAGATTTCGGCAAGGGTATAATTCCCCGCTGGGTATGCCAACGAAGAATAATTTGGCCAGTATTTTTACCGTATTTATCAGCCAAATTTTTAATAATATCTTCTTTAAGAGCTGCACTGCCCCTTCCAAGTGGGCTCCAAGCTTCGCTGACAATGCCGCGTGATTTATTAGCAGCAAGCATATCTTCCTGAACCCAATAAGGATGAACTTCAATTTGATTGACAGCCGGAGTAACGCCGCTTTCATTGATAATACGGTCTAGATGTTCAGGAAGAAAATTAGAAACACCGATCGAACGGATCAAACCGAGTTTCTGGGCATCAACCAAAGCCTTCCAAGCTTTGACATAATGGTCCCGTTTCGGCAAGGGCCAATGAATTAGGTAAAGATCCAGATAATCTATTCCCATCCGAAAAATAGATTCCTGAATCATCATCAGAGCATCTTGATAATGATGATATTTTCCAGGTAGCTTAGAAGTAACTATAAATTCGGAACGAGGAATACCCGAACGACGAATGGCCTCGCCAACAGCTCCTTCGCTATCATAATTGGTCGATGTATCAATCAAACGATAGCCGTCTTCAATAGCAGACAAAATTTGATCGACCCCTTGGCCGCCTCTGACTAAATAAGTCCCCAAACCGATTGCCGGCAATGAATGGCCATCATTTAAAACAATATTTGGAACGGAACGCGATAATACCATATAAACTTTCTCCTCTCTTTTACAACTTTATAAACTAATTTTAATTCTTTGAATAAA
>NZ_AQVA01000017.1 GCF_000372485.1 Oenococcus oeni DSM 20252 = AWRIB129 | reverse complement strand
TTTATTCAAAGAATTAAAATTAGTTTATAAAGTTGTAAAAGAGAGGAGAAAGTTTATATGGTATTATCGCGTTCCGTTCCAAATATTGTTTTAAATGATGGCCATTCATTGCCGGCAATCGGTTTGGGGACTTATTTAGTCAGAGGCGGCCAAGGGGTCGATCAAATTTTGTCTGCTATTGAAGACGGCTATCGTTTGATTGATACATCGACCAATTATGATAGCGAAGGAGCTGTTGGCGAGGCCATTCGTCGTTCGGGTATTCCTCGTTCCGAATTTATAGTTACTTCTAAGCTACCTGGAAAATATCATCATTATCAAGATGCTCTGATGATGATTCAGGAATCTATTTTTCGGATGGGAATAGATTATCTGGATCTTTACCTAATTCATTGGCCCTTGCCGAAACGGGACCATTATGTCAAAGCTTGGAAGGCTTTGGTTGATGCCCAGAAACTCGGTTTGATCCGTTCGATCGGTGTTTCTAATTTTCTTCCTGAACATCTAGACCGTATTATCAATGAAAGCGGCGTTACTCCGGCTGTCAATCAAATTGAAGTTCATCCTTATTGGGTTCAGGAAGATATGCTTGCTGCTAATAAATCACGCGGCATTGTCAGCGAAGCTTGGAGCCCACTTGGAAGGGGCAGTGCAGCTCTTAAAGAAGATATTATTAAAAATTTGGCTGATAAATACGGTAAAAATACTGGCCAAATTATTCTTCGTTGGCATACCCAGCGGGGAATTATACCCTTGCCGAAATCTAGTAGTCTAATTCATCAACGCAGCAATATTGATATTTTTGATTTTTCTCTAACCTCATCCGAAATAGAGCAAATCAATGCTTTGAACCGTTCTGATGGCCGTGTTGATGGACAAGATCCTAATACTTACGAAGAGTTTGATTAGTATTCGTTTTTACTTTTACACATCCTAGTAAAATAAACCCAGCATTTTTATGCCGGGTTTTTATTACCAAAGATTGGTTGCTGGGCCAATCATATATAAGCCAAAAATCATTACTAAAAGGCAAAGAATCGTAACGAGCCACTTGTAAAAGCCGTGCATACGATATTTGTCTGGAAGTGCCTTTGCTTCTAATGCCAATAAAAGACCAAGGACAATTGGTAATAAAAGAGCGTTCATCACTTCGACAGTTATTGCTAAAGAAACAAGACCGACATTTGCTAGGACCAAAACTGCTCCGATTATGTGAGCGAGAGCATAAATTGCATAGAAGCCAAAATTTTTCTTATTCAAATGTTCGTTAAGGCTGTGTTTCCATCCAAGAACCTCGGTTATTCCCCAAGTACCTGCTAAAGCGACCACGAGAGCTGCGACCAAAGATCCGCCTAGCATACTTGCACCGATTAAAGTTTTAGCCTGCCAGGAACCGATGAAGGGTACCAGGGCATGAACAATTTCTCCAACTGTGTTAAGTGAGGGATGCTTACCCAGCCGACCGATAGTCGCCGCAAAAGTGACTACGACGACAATCATGATTCCTTGAGTGATTAAAGTTCCGACAGCTGTATCATGGCGCTCCTTTTTTATTGTCTTTTTGCTCAAACCTTTATCAACAACTGCTCCCTGCTGATAAAAGATCATCCAGGGTATGATCACTTCGCCCACATTTGCCGCAACTAAATATATGTAAGATGGTTCTCCTAATGGAATTGAAGTCAAACCTGACAAAAGTTCGTTCATCTGGGGATGAACCATTACCATTGCAACAACAAAGGCCAGTTCTGCCAAGCCAACGATGATACCGACTTTTTCAACTCTTCTGTAACTTCCGCTAAAAGCGATTCCAACAAGAATTATTGTCGCTATCGGGATCGTAATCCATTTCGATATACCAAATAATTCACCAACGCCTGCCACACCGACGAATTCGGTTAAAAGGGCACCGACTACCGAAAGCGCTAGAGTACCAGCTGATAAACAAGCCCAACCAAAACCAAAATTTTCCCGAATCAGTTCCCCATGACCTTTTCCTGTAACGATTCCAAGACGGACCGTCATTTCTTGGGCCATATACAAAATTGGAATTAAAAGCAATTGGGGCAGCACCATTGTATAGCCCCATTGTGCTCCCGATTGGGCTGCTGTTATTAAACAGCCGGCGTCTGTGTCGGCTAGCATAACAATTAAGCCGGGACCCCAGACTTTTAAGAAACCACCCTTTTTAAGTTCTCTTTTTCCACCCTTTGTTTTTGCGCCGAGATTGATTCTTGTTTTTGTTAAAGGCTTGCTTTTTAAATCCATTATTTTTGTTTTTCTTGTCCTTTACGAAAGTCTGTAGAAAACAATTATAGTGTCGATTTAAAAAAACAAGATCTATAATCTTAACATTGATTAAATATCCATAATTACATATATAAATCACAATCTCCTTGTAACAAACCATTGGCTTATTTTTTTGTTATTCCGAAGAAAATTAACAGAAACAAGAGAAACAGGATAATCAAGGTATCTCTATTCTTCCATTTCATTATTCTAAATTTTGTCCTATTTTTTCCATCGCTGTATCCACGCATGATCATGGCGGTTGCCAAATCCTCTGCACGTCTAACCGATGCGATAAAAAGCGGCATCAAAATTGGGACAATTGCTTTGATTTTTTTAGCGATCGATCTGCTGTTTAGCGAGGATCCACGTGCTTTTTGGGCATCACTGATAGTTGAAATTTCCTGAAGCATTGTTGGAATAAATCTCAATGCTATTGAAAGAGTCAGCACGATGTCGTCAACCGGTAATTTAAATATTTTTAATGGTCGAATTAAATATCCGACTGCATCGGAAATTTGAATCATTGAAGTTGTGAGAGTGAAAAGTGTTGCAATTATAATTGCCAGCGAAAAGCGAAAAAAAGTCAATGAAGCGATTTTGGCTCCAAAGGAAGTGATTCTAATTGGACCAACTGAAAAGAGCTCTTCGCCATTATTTGCAAACAGCAATTGAAGTATTGCCGTGAAAGCAATCATGATTAAAAAAAATCTTATTCCGCGAAAGAAAAAGAGTAGTTTAATTTTAGATACCAATAAAATCAGCAAGCATATCAATCCGAGAATCAAAGCGGACAAAGGTTCGTTTGCCAAAAAACTAATAATTATTATTAAAGTCGCAGAAATCAGTTTATCTCTTGGATCGAGTTTATGTATAAATGAGTCGCCGGACACATATCTTCCAAATATCATATTTATAAAATTCTCGTTTTTTTCTTTTCCTCAAAAATTTTTTTAAGGAAATTATTGAAACTCTTTTCATTAATCGGCAAAGAACCTTTGAAATCTACACCTCTCTCAAGTAAAAATTCCGCAAGAACCGTTGTTTGCGGAGTCTCAATTCCTAAAGCACTGGTTATTTCTTTATTCGAGAAAATTTTGTTTGGAGAAGCCTGTTTGATTACTTTTCCTTTGCTTAGAAGAATGACCTCTTCTGCGTAATCGGCAACGTCCTCCATTGAATTGCTAACTAAAATAATCGTTGTGTGCTCTTCTAATTGAAGTTTTTTGATTAGTTTCATTATTTCTTTTTTTCCGATGAAATCCAAGCCGGCAGTCGGTTCATCAAGTACTAAGATATCCGGTTTAACTGCCAAGACGCCAGCTAAAGCGACTCTGCGCATCTGCCCGCCGGATAATTCTAGAGGTGAACGATTTAAGAATTCGTCATTTAAGCCAACTTTTTTCAAGCTTTCTCTAGCAATTTTTTTTGCTTTTTCTTTAGTTGTTCCAAAATTTATTGGTCCAAACTCAATATCGTGTTCAACTGTATCAGCGAATAATTGTTGCTCGGGAAATTGAAAAAGCATTCCGACTTTTCTTCTCAGATCACTTAACTGACTTTCTTTGATTGACGAAGTGATTGTAAGGTTGCCAATTTTTACTTCGCCGGAACTTGGTTTTAATAAACCATTTAAATGTCGTATCAAAGTTGATTTTCCGCTACCGGTTTTTCCGATTATAGCCGTAAAAGAGCCACTCTCGATTTTTAAATTGACATCTGTCAGTGCCTTGAATTGAAAAGGTGAGTTCGGCTGGTAAATATAATCTACATTTTTGAATAATATTTCCATATTTTATTGGCTACCATTTCCTTTGATTCATAATCGTTTGGCAAAATTATTCCTAATTCGAAAAGTCTTTTTCTGACCCTCTTTGTAAAAGGGACTTCAAGTCCAAAAGACTCGAGTTTTTCATCTTCGATCAGAATTTTCGCAGGTTTTCCCTCCAATTTCTTTTTGCCGCCGTCTATTATTATGACTTGATCCGACTGTTCGATTTCTTGAATGTCGTGAGTGATTGCTATCACGGTAATTTTGTATTGAGAACGTAATTTTTGAACCAATTTTAGTAGACTTTTTCGGCCTTTTGGGTCGAGCATACTTGTTGCTTCATCCAAAATAATGATGTCCGGTTGCAATGCAAGTACACTTGCAAGAGCAACGCGTTGTTTTTGTCCTCCTGATAAGCTATTCGGTTCGCGATTAGCGAATTCAATCATTTCAACGTCTTTTAATGCCGAATCGACTCTTTCAATCATTTCATTTCGTTCAATGGATTTATTTTCTAGGCCAAAAGCCACATCGTCTTGAACTGTCGGACCGACAAATTGATTGTCCGGATTTTGGAAAACCATTCCAATATGTTCTTTGATCGAAGCGAAGTTTTCTTGGTTTACTTCTTGATCGAATATTTTAATTGAACCTTTGGAACTATTCTCCAAGAGACCTGCAGCTAATTTAATTAAAGTCGTTTTGCCACTTCCGTTACGGCTAAGAATCGAGAGCCATTTTCCTTTTTCAACGGACAAATTAATCTTTTTTAACGTTTCCTTTGAATTATGGCGGTATTTAAAAGATAAGTTTTTTATTTCAAGAGCTTTATTTGACAAAAAATCCTCCACTAAGATTAAATTTTTTGAAATTTGTTTATTCGTCTTTATTGAGGTAGCGTTCCAAAGGAAGAGAAATAATCGGTGTAATAATCGAAGATAAAATCGCTTCTGGGATACCGTTTGTAGCAATGACCAACAATAAAAGGCCGCCTAAATATTTTGGGTCCGAAACACCGTAGGCGTGTGCAACTGCAGGAGTACGGTAAAAAATGTAAATTAATCCAAGAACTAATATGGTATTCGTGAGTGCTCCAATCAATCCCGAGAGAAACATGGCAATCGTTTTTTTAATTTTAATTTATTTAAAACGATAAACAAATAGCCGGCAATTATTCCGACTATAATTCTCGGAATAATTGCTATTAAAGGGTTTGTAAAGATCAAAGGTTCAACTGGACTGGATGGTGCGGTAAAAGCTTTGATGCAGGAAAGAATTCCCCAGACCGCGCCGACTATTCCTCCATCGACCGGTCCGAAGACGACTGCAGCTATGATAACTGTAATCTGAATAGTCGTTAAGCTTAAGGGACCGACCGGTATGTAGCCGAGTAGGGGCACAAAATTCTGAATAATGATAAATGCAATAAAGAGTGCCAGGATTGATATTCGAAATGCCTTTGTTTTATGTATCATAATTAAACTCTCTTTTTAAAAAGTATCTTATCGTACGAATGTGGTTCAGTATTTTTGGCCAAAATTTTAAGGATGATTGACAAGATGATAGCGGCGTCCACACCATATTTGATAAGTTAGTAAAAATATTCCCAACAGGCCGGAAAAAATGCCCAGATACATAAATGAATAATCATTAACGCGACTTGTACAAATAATTACCAATATAGTGTTACTTATGTAACTGCTTATCACGTAAATCGATCGAAAAGTATTATTTAAATAAACAAATAAACAAATTGCTTGAAAAACATTCAGTAAAGCAACCGTAATCGATCCGTATATCGATATCATCAACATATTTCCATCCATTTTCGAAATGGGGTAGTTTTCAATGTCGTCAAGCATCAAGACCATCGTAATTATCATTGCAATTGTTGCGATTAATCCTTTCTTGATAAGCAAAAACAATTGCAAAAAAGGTTTTCCATCATACATATCTTTTATTATCCTAAAAAATCCTCTTTCTTTTTCTTTTTATACATAAATTAACTTTATCTTCGTTTTATCTCTCTTTTATTTTCTTTTAATCTGTCAATTGAATAATTAAAACTGTTCCAAAGGACAAGTTGTTAAAAACAAATCCCGACGAACAACTCTCCAATAATAAAATATCCCTTCCAAATAAATTAAAAACTCTCTTCATAATAATTAATCCCAAAAAACGCCACCCCAAAGGCGTTTTTATTTTGACCAAATCATCTGTTTCGGGGCCTTTGTTAATATTATATTTAAAAATAAGTAAAAAATAATTTGACAATTTCCAATAATTGTCTAAAAAGAGGAAATAATCTTTGCTAATTGAAAAAGCTAATCAAACTGACCAGCTAAAAATACTTAATTTGGAGGGACGGATATTTCATGATATGGAAATTAAGTTATTAGATGAATTCCAACTGCTTGAGGCTTATTATTTGGCCTCCCAAGAGGATCGCCACACCCGCTATCATTTTTCAAAAGCTCTGGTTGCTCGCGATAATCAAAAAGTCGTTGGAGTTCTTTTTGGTTATCCGGGAAAAGACGAGTTTACTTTTGATCATACTTTACAAAAAATTCTTGCTAAGAAGTATAAACAAAATAGAATAGTTTTCCCCGACCGAGAAAGTTTTGATAATGAATGGTATATCGATTCTATTTCCGTTGCTGAAGATTTTCGCGGTTTGGGAATCGGAACAGAACTTTTAAAAGCGGCACGAAAAACGGCGATTCAAGAAGGGGAACTGCTTTTGGGATTAAATGTCGATTTTAGAAATACCAGGGCTCTAAAACTTTATCGGTCTTTTGGTTTTAGGATAATCAGCGATCTTATGATTTCCGAACACAAATATCATCACATGCAGTTTCAATTGACGTAAATTCTTTTATGGCATCGGGTTATTTTAATATTTTCTCGTTAAGATATGCACCGTCTTTTTAATCAATGCTAGAATGACAGAAGCTTTCCCTTTTGAAAAGTAAGCATTAAAGATTAGGAGTACATAAATTGTTTGCAGTTATTATTGGTTTGTCTATTGGGATCGGCCTGCCAATGCAAACGGCGATTAATTCCCGTTTGCGTAACGCTTTTTCTTCACCGTTGCTTTCATCGATGACTTCATTTACGATTGGGACTATTTTCTTGGCACTTGTTGCCTTATTAATTACTCATTCGCTGGAAATTGGTGTTGATCTGATTAAAAATCAGCCTTGGTGGATTTGGGTTGGCGGTTTACTTGGCGTTATTTATCTGACTGGAAATATCCTTCTTTTTCCGCACCTTGGTGGGGTTCAGACTGTTATTATGCCAATTGTCGGTCAAATTATTATGAGCATGTTGATTGATAATTTTGGTTGGTTCTATTCACCAACCCACGCTCTCAATATAATTCGTATTTTAGGAGCTCTTTTGGTTTTACTTGGCGTTTTTTTGGCTATCTCTGCTCAAAAGTTATTTTCCGCCCGTAAAGAAATAATTTCTGATAATTCTCTTTTGCAGAATTCCAACCGAAATTCTCAATGGTTTTGGAGAATAGGCGGCATTGTTACCGGGATGTTCAGTGCATCGCAAACGGCTATTAATGGTCATTTGGGAACTGTCTTGAATTCAGCGGTTAAAGCTGCTTTTGTTTCTTTTTTGATTGGATCGATTGCTCTTTGGATAATTGTCGCGGTTGTTGAACATGGTTATCATTTTGCACCGGCTTTTAATCGAAAATTCCCTTGGTGGATCTGGATTGGTGGTTTAATTGGTGCACTTTTTGTTCTCGGAAACGCATACTTGGTTCCATTGATCGGCACTGGTTTTACGGTCGTTATTGTCCTGCTTGGCCAGATTACCGGCAGTATGCTGGTTGATCAGTTTGGTTGGTTTGCTGCTAAACGGAATCCGATCGTTCCTCTTCAGGTTCTTGGAATTATTTTAATGGTTATCGGAATTGTCTTAATTAAACTATTTTAATTTCTTGTGTGGGAGTTAATCGCTTTCTATTCGTCTTAAGTCTTTATTTAGACGTATGTTAAAATTGTTCGAGGTAATTTTCTGGAGGGCTGACATGGATCTAAAAGTAATTGCAAGTGATATGGATGGCACTTTTCTACGTGACGACAAAAGCTATAATGTCGATCGTTTTTCCGAGCAGTTAGCAGAAATGAACCATCGCAATATAAAATTCGTAGCTGCTTCCGGAAATAAAATTTCACATTTGAAAAAGATTTTTGCGCCTGTTTTAAAAAAAGGCCTAAAAATTAGCTATGTTGCTTCAAATGGCGCCGCTTCCTATGATTATGATAAATTGGTGCATGCGGCTTTTCTTTCCGATCAACAGATTCAAAAAGTGATTGATTGGAATGCTGAGAATCCTGACTCCGATAATAATTTCGTTATCTTGACCGGACTGAAGAAATCTTATGTTTCTAATCATGCAACGCCAGAATTAATAAAAGAAATTTCTGAATGGTATCACGACATCGAACAGATTGATAAATTAATGGAAAGCAAAGAAAAAATTCTTGAAGTTACTTTTCTTTGGAAAAATGTCGATGTCGCCAAGCAGGTCGACCGTTTGCGGCGGGTTTTTGGAGACGAAGTCCATTCTACTGGTTCTGGTTTTGGCAATGTCGACGTCTTGGCGGCTGATACCAATAAAGCAACCGGCTTAAAGTTTCTTCAAAAGCGTTGGATGGCAACCGACCAACAAATTGTTACATTTGGTGATAATGAGAACGATTTGGAAATGTTAAAAAAATATCCGAAAAGTTATTTGATGATCAATTCGGATATTTCAATGCAAACAAAAATAAAATTAAAAACCAGACTTGATAATAACCATGATGGTGTTTTGGACGTGATTGATAGTTTATTAAAGGAAAATTAGTTAAGCATTTATTTGAAACATTGCCAGGCAAATTGAGAACAACATTATCAACGAGAAAAAAGGTAATCGATATTTTTGGCGAAGAGTCAATTTATTTAAAAATAACCAGGTTAATACGATTAGAATAATGTTCCCAAAAAACCAAAGATTGTGGTCGTTTATAGAGCAAATGACTATTAAGGCAGTGCCACTGACCAAACTGATCAAGAATTTTTGGATTTTTGATGAAATAAAAATTCCGGCCAGAAAAAAAGTGAATGTCAAGGTCAACAAAAGCAGGCTGTTCAGAAAATCCTTTGTCAGCCGACCTTTTTGTAGGTAGAGAAGTACTGATGGCAGAACAAANCCAGCCATAAAACTAATATCCAGCAGGCCGTAAATAGATATTAAATGTAATTTTTTCAAGGGCAGTAGAATTAAAAAAACCGGAAATAATAACAACAAAAGCATGATCTTCCAATTTTGCTGGTTGCCAATGTAGTAGGCGACAGCTAAAGCGACGGAAATTGGAATTAATTGCCAATGAGTTGAAATAATTTTGTTTAATCCGATAAAAATGCTTACTGATAGGCTTATTGTATATAACAAACTTAATTCGCTTTGTTGTCCTTGACTAAATAAATTTTCTAGATTGCCATTGATATTTAAATAAAGCCACCAAATGAAGTTGAAAATAGCGGTTGTTAGGGAAATTGAAACTATCAAAAAAGATCGATCGCTTGTCTTTTTTACAGGAATATCATTCATATTCTGCAATTATAAAATAGATTCGCTACAATTTAATTAACAATTGCAGTTAAAACCTATTCAGAGCGTAGTGAGGGATACCACCCGATGAGCTACCGGCAACCTGCTTTTTTGCAAGGTGCCCCAGTGGTAAGCGATGGGTCTAAGTCTAAACAGACTCCTATCGGCCTGTTTTTGTTAGAAAGTGAATTTTGATTTATGAAAAAGTTTTTTACGAGTGAGTCGGTCGCGATTGGTCATCCAGACAAAATTGCTGATCAGATTGCGGACGCCATTTTAGATGAGGTTCTAAAACAGGACCCTCTAGCGAGAAGTGCGATTGAAGTTACCGTCTCGACCGGAGATGTTTCTATCTTTGGTGAATTATCAACGAAAGCTTATGTCAACGTTAGGGATGTTGCCACTGATACAATTAAAAAAATCGGTTACATTGAACCAAAATTGGGTTTTACCTATGATTCTGTAAATGTTTCTAATAAAATTGTCGAGCAGTCAGCAGAGATTTCAAGTGCTGTCGACCAAGCAGAAGACGACCCTGATCAAATCGGAGCTGGTGATCAGGGAATTATCTATGGTTATGCAAATAACGAGACCAGCGACTATATTCCCTTGGCGCTGCAGCTTTCTCACAAGTTGATGAAACAGCTTAAAACCGTCCGTGAGGCGGGTGACTCGAACAGCTACTTGCGTCCCGATGGAAAAGGAGAGGTTTCTGTTGAATATGGGGACGATAATCGTCCAAAACGTATTTCGGCAGTTGTTCTTTCTGCACAGCACATCGAAGGAATCGAATTGGAAGATTTGCGGGCCCGCATCAGCGAAGATATTATTGCTCCTGTATTGCCGACAGAATTGGTCGATGAAAATACAAAATTTTTCATTAATCCGTCTGGATTATGGTCCTTGGGCGGTCCACAAGCCGATTCTGGTTTAACCGGCAGAAAAATAATTGTTGATACATACGGTGGTGCTGCCCATCATGGCGGCGGAGCTTTTTCCGGTAAAGATGCTACAAAGGTCGACCGCTCAGGTGCCTATTACGCGCGTTACGTTGCTAAGAACCTGGTGGCAGCCGGTTTAGCCGATAAACTGGAAATTCAGGTAGGCTATGCAATCGGTGTCGCTCGGCCGGTTTCGATTGATTTAGATACTTTCGGAACAGAGAAAGTATCAATTGATAAAATTTATTCTATTGTCGATCAGGTTTTTGATTTTCGGCCTTTATCAATTATTAATCAGCTTGATTTACGGCGTCCTATTTACTTGCAAACAGCTGCTTTTGGTCATTTTGGCAGGTCCGATTTGGATCTTCCTTGGGAGAAGCTCGATCAAGTTGAAAAAATTAAAGCTCTTTTGGCAAATTAAGTTATAATAAACACAATTAGTAGTAGTAGATATAAGGTTTTTACAGAAAGCAAACGTTTGATGCGAGTTTGCAAAATCTTGATTCGAACTCGGCTGATAATTTTAATTAATTAATCTATATTGAGTGCGCTTTAGCGAATTCAGGTGGTACCGCGGAAATCCGTCCTGTTGTTTTTACAGGCGGATTTTTTTGTCCATCAACTTAGAAATAAAATGGGAGATTTTATGAGTTACGATCACAAAGCAATTGAAAAAAGATGGCAAACCTATTGGGATGAACACAAAACATTCAAAACGGCTCCGGAAACTTCCGGAAAACCAAAATATTACGTCATGAATATGTTTCCCTACCCATCGGGACAAGGTCTACATGTTGGCCATCCTGAATCCTACACAGCCACCGATATTATGGCTCGTTTTAACCGGATGCGTGGTTTCAATGTTTTACAGCCTATGGGTTGGGATGCCTTTGGCCTTCCTGCCGAACAATACGCGATTAAAACCGGCCACAATCCGGCTGATTTTACAAATGAAAATATTAAGCATTTTAAAAAGCAGGTTAAATCACTTGGTTTTTCTTATGACTGGGACCGGGAAATAAATACGACCGATCCAGAATATTACAAATGGACTCAGTGGATTTTCGAACAACTTTATAAAAAAGGCCTTGCTTACGAAGATGAAATTATGGTCAATTGGGCGCCTGATTTCCCTGGTGGTGGAATAGTTGTCGCCAATGAAGAAGTTATTGACGGCAAAACCGAACGTGGCAGTTATCCGGTATATCGTGTTCCGATGAAACAGTGGGTTTTAAGAATTACTAAATATGCCGAGCGTCTGCTTTCCGATTTGGATGATCTTGATTGGCCGGAAGCAATTAAAGAGCAGCAGCGGAATTGGATAGGAAAATCAACCGGTGCAGCGGTATTTTTTAAAGTTGATGGAAAAAGTGATTATCAAGTAGAGGTCTATACTACTCGCCCAGATACCTTATTTGGAGCCTCTTATATGGTTTTGGCGCCTGAACACGATTTAGTTGACAAGATTACAACTAGCGAATGCAGGGCGGATGTTGACGCTTATAAAGCTAAAATTGCTTCCAAATCCGATTTGGAGCGAACTGATCTTAATCGGGAAAAAACCGGCGCCTTTACCGGCGCCTATGGAATTAATCCGGTTAATGGGGAAAAAATACCGATTTGGATTGCTGATTATGTCCTATCAAGTTATGGGACCGGGGCGATAATGGCTGTTCCAGCTCATGATACGCGTGATTATGAATTTGCTAAAAAATTTGATTTACCGATTAGGCAGGTGATCAAGGGTGGCGACATTTCCAAAGAAGCCTTTACTGGCGACGGTACTCATATAAATTCCGCTTTTTTGGATGTCTTGGATAAAAAACAAGCGATTGAAAAGATTATTGATTGGCTAGAAGAACACGATGCCGGCCATAAACAGGTTAATTACAAACTTCGCGACTGGATATTTTCCCGTCAACGTTACTGGGGCGAACCAATTCCTGTTATCCATTGGGAAGATGGCAAGCAAACACTGGTTCCGGAAAGCGAGCTGCCCTTACGGCTGCCACATTTAAACCAAGATCAAATGAAACCATCCGGTACCGGCGAATCACCGCTGGCTAATGCTAAGAGCTGGCTGGAAGTTACTCGCCAAGATGGAGTAAAGGGTCGTCGTGAGACAAATACAATGCCCCAGTGGGCCGGTTCTTCCTGGTATTTCTTAAGATATATCGATCCACATAATGATAAAGTTCTCGCCGATCCAGAAAAATTAAAGTATTGGATGAATGTCGATCTATATGTTGGCGGAGCGGAACACGCCGTTTTGCATCTGCTTTATGCTCGTTTTTGGCATAAATTCTTATATGATCTAGGTATTGTACCGACTAAAGAGCCTTTTCAAAAGCTTGTTAATCAGGGGATGATTCTCGGAACCAACCATGAAAAAATGTCTAAATCAAAGGGCAATGTCGTTAATCCAGATGAAATAGTCGACTCTTATGGTGCTGATGCTTTGCGTGTTTATGAAATGTTTATGGGACCTCTAACCCAGTCAAAACCTTGGAGTACCGAAAGTTTAGCTGGTATAAGGCGTTATTTGGACCGTGTATGGCGAATCTTCACCAGTGACGGTGATGGTATTAATCCGATAATTGTTAGCGAGAACGATCATAAGCTTGACAAAATTTTCAATCAAACTGTTAAAAAGGTAACCGAGGATTATGCAGCAATGCGCTTTAATACAGCTATTTCGCAGATGATGGTTTTCATCAATGAAACTTTTAAGGCTGAAAAACTACCAAAAAAATATATGAATGCCTTTTTGCAACTGCTTAATCCGGTTGCTCCGCATATAACCGAAGAACTTTGGCAGCGAATGGGTCACCAGGAAACAATTGCTTATGCTACCTGGCCAACTTACGATGAAAGTCAAATTATTGAAAAACAGATTGAAATGGCTGTTCAGATCAATGGGAAAGTTAGGGCAAAGATCAATACACCTGTTGATATCTCTCGTGATGAGTTGGCAAAAATGGCAACAGATAATCCAGATGTTAAAAAACAAGTTGCCGATAAAAACATTGTTAAAATCATTGCAATTCCTGGGAAAATTATTAATATAGTTGTCAAATAATTTTTTAAAATATTACAAATAAAATTGTTATTTTTTTATTTTTTAAAATGATTATATTTTTTATTTAAAATTGTAATAAAAGTGCTTAGAACTACAAAAAAGCCGATTATACCGGCTTTTTTATTTCATTTTTAAGTCTAAAATCCGAATATTCTTGTCAATAAAGCTAACATATAGCTTGATTTTAAAGTCAAATAGAGCATATAATAACGCAATTTTATTTTCATTTAATTATTTGGTGAAAAGGAAGGAGAAGGAGTTTTATTAATGGCAAGAAAGAAAAAAATGTCTACTAGCAAAAAAGTTGCTATCGCGGCTTTAGCGCTTGTGATAGTTGTCGGTGGCATTTTTGGATCTAGTGCGCTGCTCAAGAACAGTTCATCTAATACAAATGTGTTGAATGAATATCTTGGGGAAGATATGACGACTCAGGATTTGTCACAGATGACGGACAGTTATGCATTTTTGGTTGCAGCCAATTCTCAGGAAGGATTGCTTTCTCGAAAGAGCAATGGTTCGCCAAAAGCTGGTCTTGCTAAAAGTTGGTCACATTCCAAAGATGGATTGACTTGGACTTTTCATTTGCGTAAAGGATTGAAGTGGTCGAATGGCGATAAACTAACGGCTTCTGATTTTGTTTATGCCTGGCAAAGAACAGTTAACCCAAAGACCGCAAGTCAGTACGCTTACATCTACTCTGGAATTAAAAATGCCGACGCAATTAATTCCGGCAAGGATAAGGACTTAAGTTCTTTGGGAATCAAAGCAAAAGGGGAAAACACTCTTGTGGTGACATTGTCGCATCCAATGCCTCAATTTGAAAATTTAATGGCTTTTCCAGTTTTCTTCGCTCAAGATGAAAAATTTGAGAAGGGTCTCGGTAAGAAAGTTGGCACGAGTTCTTCCAAACAGGTTTACGATGGTCCCTACAAATTTGTTGGTTGGAATGGTTCCAACAAAAAGTTCAAATTGGTTCCAAACAAGAACTATTGGAATGCTAAGGCAGTCAAAAACAAGGGTGTCGATTTTCAGGTTATTACCGATCCAACTGCTACCCTGGCAACGTATAAAAAGGATCAATTGGATTCGGTTTCTTTAACCACTCCTGAACAAATCAAAAAATATAAGAGTTCTAAAGATTTGAAAATTTACAACTCGTCGGAAACCTTATACATGGAATACAACCAGACTGGCAAGGTCAAAGGCCTAACCAATGCTAAGATTCGTGAGGCTTTAAACTTGGCAACTGATCGTAAAGGAATTGCAAAGTCAGTTTCCGAAGGTCTTGATTCAGCGGCTACTGGGATTACTCCAGCCGGTTTGGCACTTACTTCAACTGGTGGCGACTTTGCCAAAGCCGCAGCCAAAGCAACCGCTTATGCCTACAACATTAAAAAAGCGAAGAAACTGTTTGCCGAAGGCATGAAAGAAGCCGGCTTGAAGAAAATGACTTTGACGGTTGAAGGCACCTCGGATTCAACTACTTCGAAATCTACTTTGGATACAATTCAGCAAACTTGGGAACAATTACCCGGTTTAACAGTAAAAGAGAAATTTGTTCCCTTTAAACAACGTTTGCAAGATGCGGCTAATGGCAATTTTCAAGTTATATTGACTGATTGGATTGCTGATTACGCCGAAGCTACTACTTTTCTCGGTTTGTTCACTTCTGATTCGCCTAATAATGACGGCAAATGGGTTAGTAAAGAATATGACCAAGCAATTAATGCTGCAGAGAGCAAAGACGCTTTGAATAGCAAGGCGAGAATTGCCGATGAAGTTAGGGCAGAAAAGATTCTCTATCAGAATTCCGCTGTTAATCCTGTTTATTGGGTTAACTCACCGGTTCTGACGAATCCGAAAGTCAAAGGCATCCTCAATTTCTCTTCTGGCGCGGGCAGTTATTACATGCATGCCTATATTTCAAAGAAATAGATTGAGAAATTGATCGGAAAATCCGAAGATTGTTGTCAAAAAAACTAACATCTTGCTTGATTTCCGAAAAGATTAGCGCATATAATAATTCAGTTTTATTCTCATTTAATTAATTAATGAGACGGGAGGATAATTTACTAATGGCAAGAAAGAAAAAGATGTCAACGGGCAAAAAAGTCGGTATTACCGCTTTAGCGGCCGTGATTGTTATTGGCGGAGTTGCGGGATATGCAACTTTAGGCAAGAAGTCGACCACTTCCAATGTTTTGAATGAGTATTTACCGGTTGATATGACAACTCAGGATTTGTCACAGATGACTGATAGCTATGCATTTGAAGTTGCAGCCAATGTCCAACAGGGACTACTTTCCCGGACATCCAGCGGCGCACCGAAAGCCGGTCTCGCTAAAAGCTGGTCACATTCCAAAGATGGTTTAACTTGGACTTTCCATTTGCGCAAGGGCTTGAAATGGTCAAACGGAGATCCACTAACTGCATCGGATTTCGTGTATGCCTGGCAAAGAACGGTTAATCCAAAGACGGCAAGTCAGTATGCTTANATNTANTCNGGAATTAAAAANGCNGANGCNATTAATTCCGGCAAGAATAAGGACTTGAGTTCTTTGGGAATCAAAGCAAAGAACAAAACAACTTTGGTTGTCACCCTAGAACACCCAATGCCTCAGTTCCAGAACTTAATGGCCTTTCCAGTCTTCTTCGCACAAGAC
>NZ_AQVA01000016.1 GCF_000372485.1 Oenococcus oeni DSM 20252 = AWRIB129 | reverse complement strand
TTCCTAACCACTTTTAATGGTCCGGTGCACAGCTTTACTGTGGACCGTGGCACTGAGTTTAGTGGGCTAGTATCACTTGAATCACAATATGGTATTAAGACCTATTACTGCCATGCTTATACGCCAGCTGAACGTGGTAGTAATGAACGCTTTAATCGGAATTTACGTTATTTTTATCCTAAAGGGACTCGTTTTGAGCACATTAGTGCTCAAGATTTAACGACGACGTTACTCCAAATTAACCAGCGACCGCTTAAAATACTCGACTGGCAAACACCGTATCGGGTTATGCTGACAAATTTGTCCAAAAATTCGGATTAAATTTGCAATCTACCATAAACCAGTTTTTAGTGCAAATAAAATTTGTTTTTGATATGGGTCCATTATTTTTCTAGTTGACAACGCATACATTAATAACTACAATAACTTTCAGTATTGCGTGTAATACATTTAGTAAGCATTAGCAATATAAAATAATAGGTATTATAAATAAGGTGTTATCGATTTACTAATTGAGCATGACTTATTTCCTAAATATTTGAGATTATTAAGTTATTTTTTTGAATAGGGGTGACCACTTGAAGATCAAACGCACACTTAATAATAATGCAGCGATTGCAGAGAATCATGATGGCGTTGATGTTCTTGTAATGGGTCCAGGAATAGCCTTTGGGAAAAAAACTGGTGACTCAGTTGAGATTTCAAAAGTAGAAAAAACTTTATTTCTCAAGAATAAAGAAGTAATGAATAAGTTTACCGATTTGGTCATTGATGTACCAATGGATCAAATTGAAATTGCTGAAAGAATTATCAATCTTGCCAAGATGAAACTTGGTAAAAGGCTAAATGAGATTGTTTATGTTAATTTAACAGATCATATTCATATGGCTGTGAAGCGTGCCCGTGATGGAATATTCTTGAGTAATCCATTGAAGTGGGACATAGCACGTTTCTATCCGGATGAATTTTCAGTTGGTAGTAAAGCGGTTGAGGTAATCAACGAATCTCAGAAAGTTAATTTAGCTGATGATGAAGCTGCTTTTATCGCTATTCATTTTGTTAATGCAGAAAGTGAGGATAATTCAGAACAGAATCAAGCATATGAGATTACCAAAATAATCAAAGAGTGCGAAGATATTGTTAAAGATTATTTTCATACCGAGTTTGATGAGCAGTCACTTAATTATTATCGTTTCATTACTCATCTAAAATTCTTTGCACAAAGAATCTTACAAGGTAAGCATTATGATGATGAAGACGACGATGATCTATTAGAAACATTGGAACATAGATATGCTGAACCATATAAGTGTTCTAAAAAGATAAAAGAATATATCTCAGAAAAATATAACTTTACTATCGCGGGTTCGGAATTGTTGTATTTAACAGTTCATATTAGTAGATTAGTAAAGAATCTTTAGAATTTTTAAATTATAAAAGGGTGTTATCGTAAATACGAGCATGACCTAATTAGTTTTCTACAAGGAAAACGGATTGGGTCTTTTTTTATTGCATAAAAGAAAGCGCTTATATTAAGAATTTGCCTGAAAAATATAGGAGATGTGATCATGAGTATAAAGGATTCTGCCAAGCAGATCTATGACACAGTTGGTGGAGAAGCCAACATTAATTATTTAACTCACTGTGTAACACGTTTAAGATTTAGATTAAAGGACGAAAGTAAAGTTGATGATGAAAAGGTCAAACAGATTCCTGGTGTTATGGGAATAAATCATCAAAATGGCCAATATCAAGTAATTATTGGTAATGCCGTATCAGATTACTACGATCAAGTTATTAAATTGGGTGATTTTCCAACCGATGAAAGTGGTGATTCCAATAAAACTGATACCAAAGAGGAGAAGGGAAATCTCTTCGATCAATTTACTAGTTTCATTTCATCATGTATGTCACCTTTGATTCCCGCTCTTATCGGTGGTGGGATGATCAAAGTTATTTTGATCTTATTAACCACAGTTGGTTGGATGAGTGATAAGAGTCAAACATATACTATTCTAAGTGTATTTGGCGATGCTCCTTTCTACTTCTTGCCAATTGAATTAGCCATTACTGCTTCTAAGTATCACAAGGTCAATCAAATGATGGCAGTTATTGCAGGTGCCATTTTGATTCATCCTAATTTCATTACATTGGTAAATTCCGGTAAGGCGATCCATTTGATGGGGCTACCAGTCACAGCAGCTAGTTATTCTAGTTCTGTTATTCCAATATTACTAATTGTTTGGGCTATGAAGTATTTAGAGGCTTTCTTGGAAAAAGTTGTGCCATCTAGTTTTAAGAGTATTTTGAAACCATTACTTGAAATATTTATTGTTGGTGTTGTTTCACTTGTAATCATTGGACCTATTGGAACATGGGCCGGAGAACTACTTTCAGGAATCGTATTACTTATTCAAAAACACGCTGCATGGCTTGCAATGCCGTTGATGGCAGCCTTTATGCCACTGATTGTTATGACAGGTATGCACTGGGCCTTTTCACCAATCTTTTTGGCCGCTTCAATTGCTTCACCAGATAGTTTGATTCTACCTGCTATGCTTGCCGCTAATATTGGACAAGGTGCAGCTAGTTTAGCTGTTGCCGTTAAGACTAAGAACAAGAATACTCGTCAAATTGCCTCAGCTGCTGCTGTTTCTGCATTACTGGCTGGTGTTACCGAACCTGCTTTATATGGTGTTACATTGAAATATAAGAAACCATTGTATGCTTCAATGATTTCGGGTGCTATTACTGGTTTATTCATGGGAATTGTCAATCTAAAGGCATTTGCTTTCGCCGTCCCATCAATTCTAGCTATTCCACAATTTGTAAATAAAGCTATACCTAATAACTTTATCTATGCTTTGATTGTTTTAGTTGCTTCACTTGTTATTACCTTTGTTTTGACATTGGTCTTTGGTTTTGATGATGGTACACCAGCTTTAGCAGTTGATGATGCTAAGACACCTGATACACCAGAATCAAATATTGAGTCAGGTGCAAAAGATACTAAAAAAGTTTTCAGTCCCGTTAAAGGCGAAATGATTAATTTGGATAGTGTAAATGATCCAACCTTTGCTCAAAAAATGTTAGGTGACGGAGTAGCAGTTATTCCAGAAGATGGTAAGTTTTATGCACCATTTGATGGTGTTGTTGAAACTGTCTTCCCTACAAAACACGCTATTGGTTTAAAGAGTGATAGTGGTATTGAATTATTAATGCATATTGGATTGGATACTGTTGAGCTTAAAGGTGAACCTTATGATGTTAAAGTTAAGGCAAATCAAAGAGTTAAGAAGGGTGATTTACTAGTTAATGCTGACTTGGATAAGATTAAAAAGGCCGGCTATGAAACAGTAACACCACTTATTGTTACAAATACTAAGGATTTTGTTGAAATTGTTCCAAATGAAAAAACAACTGTTGATAATGGGACTGTTTCATTCTACGTCGTTTAAAAAGGAGAATTATTATGACTGAATTTCCAAAGAATTTTTTATGGGGTGGAGCCACTGCTGCTAATCAACTTGAGGGTGCCTATGATGAAGATGGCAAGGGATTATCAATTGCCGATGTTTTACCAGGTGGACCCAAGCGTTTTGAAATTGTAAACCAACCTGATTTTGATTGGACTATCGATAAAAATAAGTATCGTTATCCAAATCATGAAGGAATCGATCATTATCACCGTTACAAGGAAGATATTAAACTTTTTGCTGAAATGGGATTTAAGTGTTATCGCTTCTCAATTGCTTGGAGTAGAATTTTTCCAAATGGAGACGATAAAGAACCCAATGAAGCAGGGTTGAAGTTTTATGATAATGTGATTGCTGAATGTTTGAAATATGATATTCAACCAGTGCTTACAATTAGTCATTATGAAATGCCATTGAATTTAGTTAAAAATTATGGTGGTTGGAAGAATCGTAAGTTGATTGATTTTTATGAAAGATATGCTTCGGTTGTTCTACATCGTTATGCCAAGAGTGTTAAATATTGGATGACATTCAACGAAATAAATTCAGCACTTCATTTCCCAGTTATGGGCCAGGGTTTGGTCAAATCTAATGGTGCAGATGACATGCAAAATATTTATCAAGCATGGCATAATCAATTTGTTGCTGGTGCTAAGGCAGTTAAAATTGCCCATGAAATTAGACCAGATATTATGATTGGATGCATGTTACTTTACGCTACGACCTATGCGTATGATGCTAATCCTGTTAACCAATTAGCTGCATTGAAAGAAAATCAAACCTTTAATCATTTCTGTGGAGATGTTCAAGTACGTGGTACTTATCCAGCTTATACAGAATCAGTCATGAATCGTTATGGATTCAGTTTTAAAGATCTTGAGGTTACTGATGCTGACTTGAAGGTTTTGAAAGAAAATCCGGTAGATTACATTGGATTCTCTTACTACATGTCAACAGCTGTTAATGTTACTGACAAGAAGTTAGCAACAGCCAAAGGGAACCTTGTTGGCGGTGTAAAAAATCCATTCCTTGAGGCTTCAGATTGGGGCTGGCAGATTGACCCAACTGGTCTTAGAATTGCCTTGAATGAACTATATAACCGTTATCAAAAGCCTGTCTTTGTTGTAGAAAATGGATTAGGCGCGATTGATAAACCTGATAAAAATAATTTTGTTCAAGATGATTATCGTATTGATTATTTGCGTAAACACATTGAAGCCATCGGTGGAGCTGTTGAAGATGGCGTTGATGTAATGGGTTACACACCTTGGGGATGCATTGATTTAGTCAGTGCTTCAACAGGTCAAATGAGTAAACGTTATGGATTTATCTATGTTGACTTAGATGATGAAGGCCACGGAACACTTAATAGATATAAGAAAGCTTCATTTAATTGGTACAAAAACGTTATTGCTACTAATGGTAAAGAATTATAAAAAAACAAAAGTCGTCCTTTTTAGGGCGACTTTTGTTTTTGGATTAATATAATCAAACTATACAAGAGATGAGGCTTTTAAATGGAAATAACTAATGCAACACAAGCAGATTTATCAGAGATTCTAAGGATTGAACGTTTAGGTTTCACAGTTGAAGAAGCAGGAACTAAAGAACAATATCAGGATCGAATTAATAAATTGTCGACTACTTTTCTAGTTGCCAGAATTGATGATCAAGTAGCGGGTTTTGTTGTAGGACCAGCGATAAAAGAAAAATACGTTGAAGATTGGATGTATGAAAAGACCCCGGATAATTTGTCCGAAGGAGGCAATTAAATAATTTTTACGATTGCGGTAGATCCTAAATATCAAGGATATAGTATTGGTAGTAAATTGCTAGATGCTATTAAACAAAATGCGTTTATTCATGACCGAAAAACTGGTAAACCTAATACCTTGTACCTTAAGCCTGTTCAAACAGAGCTCTTATTGTACCGTCAATGGCTGCTTCATCATCAAGTGTTTTACCGGCCGTCTTCATTGCCGTAATTAAGGTACCTTCGGTAAAGGGCACCGGTGGTGTCGTTTCTTTTTGCGGTGTTTGCAGATTCGCTGGAACTTGGTCGCCTTGGTGAACGATCGGTAGGGTGGCTGCCTCTTGCTGGTCGGTTTTGTGATCATCAAATAAAGCTTGCCAACCTTGCTTAGTTGGGACCTTACCGGTTGCTTTAAAATTGGCGTCACCAACTTGGGTGATAATGGTGGTTTCTTCGTACTCGTACGGGTCAGCAAACATCGCTAACGTCGTCCTTAAAACCAGGTCATAGACTTGTTGCTGTAATTTAGGCAAGCTGGCTAGTTTCTCTTTCGTCGGCACGACTTTAGTCATAATAATGGCATAGTGTTCTTCAACTTTTTTCCCATCAACATAGCGTTTGTTCGGAGTGGTATTGGTTAAAGCGACTGGCTTAGAGACCAAACCCAGATACTTCGTCAGATTAGCCACTAAATAATCAAATTCTTCATCAGTGATATAAGCACAATCCGTTCGGGGATAACTCAGCAACTTGGCTTCATATAAACTTTGAATGGCCGCTAAGGTTTGGATGGCACTGGCGTGATAACGTTTATTCATGGCACTTTGGAGACTGGATAGTGAGAATAGTTGGGGACTAGCACGCTTTTTGCCTTGTTTTTGGACGTCCTTGATTAAACCGTCCTGCGAGCCTTTATGAACGTGTTTAGCTCGCATGAATGTCATTAGCCCTGCTTCGTCTTTAAATCGCTGATAGGGGTCTAATTTTGCGACGAATTTTTGCTGATTAGCAAGAATTTCAGCATTTAGTTCAAAATAGGGCTCCGGCTTAAAGTTTTTGATTGCCTGGTCTCTTTGATAGACCATATACAAGGTTGGCGTCTGCACGCGACCAATTGAGTATAGCTGACTGTTAATTCTAAAGTACCAGGAAAGGAATCATCCGTTTCGCTTAAAGTCTTTTTTAAGATAATCTGTCCCTGCTCTTGATTGACGGTTACGTTAAAGAACTGCTGAGCAAAACCTTTTGGACCGCCATGCAGGGAATTAGCCTCTTCGTTTGGCAGCGTTTGGATCAGCTTTTGCTTTAAAACAAAACGAGCCTGATCGATTCTGCCGGCCGTGCGGGCAATCACCCGGTTTAAATACAAGTCGTTATTTATATAGTCTTTAATCCTGTCGCCCTGTAACAATAGTTGTCTTCTTTGGCCTTTTTCTAAAACCGAAAACTCCTGCCAGATACCGGCGAAGTTTAAAACACTGATCCTGGTGCCGGACTGGTTCTCTAAAGTATATTTGACGACTCTTTGTTTTTTGTATTGGCCGAAATCTGTTTCTAGTGTACGCATTAGTGAACTCCTTTGAATGATTGAAATAGAACAAGGGGAAGTAGGCAGGCTTCCTTGGTGGATGAAGCCCGCCTACAAAAACCGTATAAACAATAAAATCAATTTATACGGAATAACATGAATATTTGAACTGTATAATCTTATTTTGCTTTAGAATATCTTGATTCTATTTCTTCCAATGAATGGCCACGAGTTTCGGGGACACAAGTCTTAACGAACAAAGCACCAAATAAACAGATGACTCCAAAAATCGCAAAAACTACTTCTTGAGACATGGAAGCCGTCATAATTGGGAATAAAAGTCCAACTGCCCAAGATCCAATCCAATTAAAAGAAGAAGCCAAGCCGGCTGCCCTACCACGAATGGCTAATGGGAATATTTCACCGACCAATACCCAGGTCAATGGAGCCCAAGTTGCCGAATAAAAGGCTACATATAAACAGAGGAAAACAACGATCATCATTTGGCTTGCATGAGGATCTATCCACCTGATGATTGCAGGCAAAATGAAAGATAATCCCATAATCGTACCAGCAAACATTAGTAATGTACGACGATTGAATTTTTCAGCAATCCACATAAATACAAGCGAACCGATAACTAAAATAACTCCTTGTATAATAGGCCACATTAATGCGGAAGTAGCTGCCTGACCGGTTGCTTTTTGAACAATCAACGGGATGTAATAGAAAATCGCGTTAGCACCCTGAAATTGTTGAAAGGCTGCAACACCAACGCCAGCAATTACTAAGTAACGATACTTTCCACTGAACAATGCGCTCCATGATGTCTTTTGAGCTTCTTGCTCTTTATGAGCGGTTTCTTTGATCTGATTAATTTCGTTATTAATTTCTCCTTCAGAAGAACGAACATAACTCATAACTTTTCGGGCTTCATCAGGGCGGCCATTCTTAATCAAATAACGAGGAGATTCTGGTAACTTCATAACTCCTAAATAAAGAATGATCGCAGGTATGCAAGCGAATCCAAGCATTAGACGCCATGCAATCTGATTTGGAAGCCCTTTAAGAATATAGTCGACGATATAAGAAATCAGCATACCAGAAACAATCATTGTTTGATTCAGTCCAGAGAGCCTACCGCGAATTGCCGCAGGCGCTAATTCAGAAATATATGCCGGAACCAAAGCAGAGGCGGCTCCAACTGCCAGACCCAAAAAAATTCTCATAATAATAAGGTAGTAAGAACCATTATTAGGAGCAATTGCAGATAGTACTGAAAATACTGCAAAAATTATTGCGGAAATTAGAATCATTTTCCGGCGACCCAAACGATCAGCCAATTGTCCTGCCAAGGCTCCTCCGAAAATGGCTCCAAACATGACCCGAGGTAATCCAGCCAACGATACCGGCACTATTGTATAAATTCCAGTCCTTTTCCAAGAATGGTAAAGCACCGGTCATCACACCGATATCGTAACCAAATAAAATGCCTCCGAACGCTCCAAAGAAATAGATAAAACGACTTGAAATTTTTTCTTCATTCATGACCCAATCCTTTCTTAACTTTTAATTTGCGGGAATAAAATAAAGAAAAAATCTATTTAATATTTATATAGGTCAAATCGAACATTCTACTTAAGTCAGTCAGTTGTTCGCTGTCAACAGCGAAAGTCAAAACAGTATGATGGCCACCACCAGCAGTTAGCCAAGCCTCGGCACCATTCTTTAAACCAACCTTCGGTGTCCAAAGTTGCTTAGCAACCGGCAAATGTGGTGTCTCTTTCTCAGGTTTATTACCTGTTACGTCATAACTGATTAGTTTGAACTTATCACCAAAATCAGCTAGAGTAACATCTACAGCATCCCCACTACGACCAGTGAATACCAAACGGGCTGGATCAGCTTTTCCACCAATATCAAGCGGATGAACTTCAACACGTGGTTTATCGGAAGCGATTGTTGGGTCGACTTCCAACATATGCGAACCTAGGATTGCCTGATGTCCAGAACGGAAATCCAAGGTATAATCTTCCATAAAAGCGGTGGCTTCATTATGACTCAAAATTTTGAGAAAACGATCAAGAGGAGCCGTCTTCCAATCACCTTCACCAGCAAATCCGTATCCTTCGGCCATCAACATTTGAACAGCCAAACCTGGCAATTGTTCCAAACCAACCAAATCTTCGAAATTGGTGGTAAAAGCAGAATAGCCTTTTTCATCCATGAACTTTTTAATTGCAAGATATTCACGAATTTGATATTTAACATTATGTTCAAATTTTTCAGGTGAATTGTCTCCAGAAATAAAATTGTATTTATCCTGCAATTCTGCATAAACTTTGTTAATTTTTGTTTCATCAACAGCATTGACATATTCAACCAAATCGCCAACGCCCCAATAATCGACTGTCCATCCCAATTGAATTTGAGCTTCGATTTTATCACCATCAGTGACTGCAACATTGCGCATTTTATCTGCAAATGTTACAACCTTGATCTTGTAGCTCTCGTTATAAGCAACCGCAGTATCCATCCATTTAGAAATCTGTTTTTGGATGCCTTCATCGGCCCAGTGTCCAAAAATAATCTTATTATGCAAGCGCAGACGGGCATTGATAAACGCATATTCACGATCGCCATGAGCTGATTGATTCAAATTCATATAATCGAAATCAATCGTGTCATACGGAATATGATCCAAATATTGGGTTGCCAAATGTAGCAAAGGTTTCTGCAACAATTCAGTCCCACGAATCCAGTTCTTAGCGGGCGAAAAAGTGTGCATCCAAGTAATTACCCCAGCGACAGAGTCATCATAATTAGCATCCTTCATAAATTTGGTAATATTATCGGCCGTGGTAGCCACTAATTTGAATTCAATTGGATATGGTAGTTTACCCGAATTATTTAATTTTTCAACAATATCGCGTGCATCATCTTCAACGTGCTGTAATTGTTCCGGACCGTACAAAAATTGTGAACCGGTAACAAACCAAAATTTATAATCATTAGTTTTTAACATTTATTTTTTCCTTCTTAATCATTGATAAAACTTCACGCTCTTGGAGCGTGACCGGTTGATTTAGCATTATTTTGCCCATAATAGGCATTTGTTCCATGCTTACGGTAATAATGCTTGTCTAAAAGAAACTGAGGAACGTTGATGTCATCGTTTGTAAGTGTCAGAGAATGATAGTCCATTTCGGCAACGACTTCGAGTATTTTGGCATTATGAACTGCTTCAGCAGCGTCTTTCCCCCAGGAAAATGGACCGTGCTGGCGAACCAAGACGGCTGGTACTGCCATTGGATCAATCTTGTCATTCTTAAATTTACGTTCGATTACCTTACCGGTATTTAATTCATAATCATTTTCGATTTCTTCTTTAGTTAAAGCAGGTGTTACTGGCACCGGACCATAAAAAGTGTCAGCATGAGTTGTACCAAGAGCCGGAATACTCATACCAGCCTAAGCAAAAGAGACAGCCCATGGACTATGAGTATGCACAATACCACCAATTTCAGGAAAAGCACTATACAAATAAGCGTGAGTAGGTGTATCGGAAGAGGGGTTCAAATCTCCTTCTACAACCTGACCTTTCAAATTAACAACAACCATATCTTTTGGACTTAGCTTGTCATAATCGACACCGGATGGTTTGATAACAAATAAACCTGATTCCCGATCAATTTGGCTGACATTGCCCCAGGTAAAAGTGACCAGATCATACTTGGGTAACAACATATTGGCTTCGTAAACTTTCTCTTTTAAATCTTCAAGCATCAATCAACCTCCGTATGTTCTATTGCAGCTTGTTCAATATCCAAACCCTTTTGATAACGATCCATAAATTTATGGGTCCCAGGAAGGTCATCATAATTAGGTTCAATCGTAATTGTCGAAGAAGCCGAGAAGACTTTGCTCTTCAAATACTCCGCCAGGGAAAGCTCTGAAGCCTTATCGACATAGGCAGCCAGAATCGCAATTCCCCAAGCGCCGCCTTCAGCCGCATTCTCAGTTACTGAAATCGGTGTTTCCAAAACATCGGCCAAAATCTGCTGAGCTACTCTGGGTGTTTTAAACAAGCCACCATGACCAGTTAAACGATCGATTTTAACCTCTTCTTTTTTGAGAATATCCATTCCGATTTTCAAAGCGCCAAAGACCGAAAGAATTTGTGCCCGCATCAGATTTGCAATCGTAAACTTACTCTCAGGACTGCGGACTAATAAGGGACGACCCTCTTTAAGCCCGGTAATGTTCTCACCGGAATAATAGCCATAAGTCAAGAGATTGCCGGCATCGGCATCGGCATCTGTTAGAGCACTGAAAAACAAAGACCTGAAAACTGTCTCCTTATCGAGCTTTTTCCCGGCCAATACCAAAAACTCTTCAAATAAATGCATCCAGGCATTAATATCGGAAGTTGCGTTATTGGCATGAATCATCGCGACATCATCGCCGGTTGGCGTTGAAACAACATCAACTTCCGGATAAACCTTTTTTAAAGGATGTTCGAGCACAACCATTGAAAAAATGGAAGTTCCGGCTGAAACATTGCCACTGCGCTGATTAACCGAATTAGTCGCAACCATCCCGGTCTCAGCATCGCCCTCTGGAGGACAGAAAACAGAGCCATCTTGTAAATCGCCACTTGGATCGATTAATAAGCTGCCTTCCTTGGTCAACTGACCGGCATTTTGTCCAGCCAAAAGAACTTTGGGAAGAATCCGTTTAATATCCCAAGGCTGTTTTTCAACTCCATCCAAATCAGAAAATTGATCAAGCTTTTTTGATCATAATCTTTGCTGTTTGAATCAATAGGGAAAATCCCAGAAGCGTCCCCAATTCCGGTAACTTTCTTGCCGATCAATCGCCAGTGGACATATCCAGCTAACGTCGTCATAAAATCAATTTGAGAAACACTTTTTTCTTGATTTAGAATTGCCTGATAAAGATGAGCAATACACCAGCGTTGTGGAATGTTGAAATTAAATAGTTTCGACAACTCTCCAGCAGCTTGTTCGGTAATCGCATTACGCCAGGTTCTAAATTCCGCCAGTTGTTTGTCTGCTTGATCAAAAACCAAATAGCCATGCATCATAGCCGAAATTCCGATCTGACCAATTTTAGAAAGCTTAAAATCATACTTATCTTTAACTTCGGCTTTTAAATCGGTATAACTGGCTTGAAGCCCTTTCCAAACATCATCCAAGGAATAAGTCCAAATACCATTAACTAATTGGTTATCCCATTCAAAGCTGCCGGAGGCCAAAACCTCAAAGTTATTTGCATCAATTAATACAGATTTAATCCGGGTTGAGCCAAACTCAACGCCAAGAGCTGTCTGTCCTTGCTTTAAACTATCTAATCGGCTCACAATCCGCCTCCTTTTTTAATAAGAATCTGAAGTCTAAACGCTTGACTAAATAAAAAAATATTTAGAGCAGATTTTTTTGTAAGCACTTTTTAACATATTCTTGTAAGTGCTTACACAAGAAATGATAAAACATTCGTACATATAAATCAATTACTTAATTTAGTTTTACGTATGAATTTTTTGTAAAAATAAAAAACGGTTAATAAAACCGTTTAAATAAATTATTAAATTGGCATAACTGATTTTCTCAAAACTAATTCCGGATAATAGGTAATCGATTTCACTGCTTTATTATCGATTAAATTAAGAATCATCTTACCGGCATCCCTCCCCATTTGAGACTTAGGATGCGATAAGGTTGTTAAAGTTGGTGTTATATAACGGCTGATATTGTAATCGTCAAAACCAATAATTGAGATATCTTCCGGTATTTTCCATCCCTGTTCTTTAAGATTATCGATTAAAGCTATTGCGAGTTGGTCATTGTAACAAATAATTGCGTCGGGCTTATCAACAGTTTGATTTTTGTAAAAATTAGTAATCCGAGTAAAAATTTCGTCGTAATCATCTGTTGATTTATACATGATAGTTGTTTGTCGATCAGAAAAATAAGGATGTCCTAGATAAGCGTCCGCAAAACCTTTCATTCGTTCAACACCTTGAATATCATCAATTTGAAAAACGCCCATAATACGCCGATGACCAATTGAAAAAAGATAATTGGTTAATTCAGAAAGGCTTCCTCTACCGTCTGTTTTCAAACAAGGAAAACCGATTCCGGGATAACTTGAATTGATAAAAACAGCCGGTACATCAAGTTTTTTTATTTGTTGATAAAGATCGAGATTTTCTCGATTGACAGCACTTTGAGTTGGCTCGATTATCCAAGCCGATGGTTTTAGTTTCAACAATCTCAATAGGTTATCTCTTTCACGCTTGGGATCATTATGCGTATTAGCCAAAATTAATGAATATCCGGCATCAGAAATAACTTTATCAATAGCATTAATAATATTTGGAAAAATATAATCAGCAACATGTGTGGTGATAACGGCAATTGTTCTTAAGTCTTCATCAGCCTTGTTTACTTTGTGCCAATCTTTAATATACATTCCATTACCCTGAACGCGGCGAACAAAATTTTCGTTAACCAATTCATCGATTGCACGTCTAATAGTAAAACGACTGACATCGAATTCCGCCATAAAATCAGATTCCGTTGGCAATCTGTCACCAATTTTGTATCGCGCAGACAGAATATTATTCTTGACCTGCTGTTTGATTATTTTGTACTTTGCTTTATTAGCCGGCATATTAATTATTATTCTACAACCTGTTGGAAATACTAATTACATTTCGATTTAAACGCTGTTGAAATGGGTTTAAAAAGAATTGAAGAAAAAGCAACTTACTTTTTCTTCAATTCTCTCGCTAGAAGTTCAAGCAAAAAAATTACCGGGATCTGCGATGTTGCGTTTATCTCATCAGGAAATACTTCCTCACCGATATTATAAGAAAGATTAATATCAGAAAGTTTTGCAACCATACTATAGCTTGTATTAGTGATACTGATTATTTTGCACTTTAAATTCTTTAAACTAGTAATCTGCTTGATAACCTCATGTGTTTCACCGCTAACCGAAAGCACAACCATAACTGTGGAACTAATATCCTTTTCAATTAACTGAAAAGGATAGTATGGATCCTTATTGTAAAAAGAATTTATTCCAAAATTAGCAAATTGGCGCGATCCATATTCTGCCAATATTCCTGAAGTTCCAATTCCGAAAAAGAAGACCATTTTGCTGTTTTCAATTACATTTTTTATATCCGTAATTGTGTTTTGATATTGATCCAATAAAGGACGATTAAAAAAATCCCGTGAAATATCGATTAAATGATCGCTCTGGCCATACACCTGAATTGCTTGTAATTTGTTTCTAAAATCAAATTTTAGTTCATAAAAACTATTAAAACCCATTTTTTTAATGCATCTTAGAACAGAAGCAGGAGAAACGTGAATCGTTTTCGCTAGATTACGAAGATTTGATTTGATGACTTCATCTTTATGCGACATCAAAAAATCGTAGATATCTGTTTCTGTCGATGTGAAATTAAAAATATTTCTTTGTGACATAAAGCTCTCTTAATGAGACATCAATTAAACTAAAAAACAATTAAATTGTTACATAATTTTAATTTTGGAACAAGTTACAATAATGCACCCTAAATCATCTTTGGCTTAAACAAATTAATGTTAGCGATTTTATTATATAATGTTCAATGAAAGGGAGAGGATCTCGGCCCATGGGAGAAAAGAGGTGGGAAAGGAAATACTTGGGTTATCTTCATAAAATTTGTAATTTATTAATTTCAAAAGAGGAGATATATATTGAATAAACTTTTTTTGCCGAAAAATTTTTTGTGGGGAGGCGCCGTAGCGGCCAATCAATTAGAGGGCGGCTGGGACCAAGACAACAAAGGCCTCAGTGTAGCCGACATTATGACTGCCGGAGCCAATGGAAAAGCACGGGAGATTACCGATGGAATTGTTAAAGGCAAGTATTACCCCAATCACGAGGCCATCGACTTTTATCATCGCTATAAAGAAGATATCAAGTTATTCGCCGAGATGGGTTTTAAATGTTTTCGAACCTCGATTGCCTGGACGAGGATCTTTCCCAATGGAGACGAAGAGCAACCCAACGAAGCCGGCTTGAAGTTTTACGACCAGCTATTTGATGAATGCCACAAGTACGGTATCGAACCGGTCATTACCCTCTCACATTTTGAAATGCCCTATCATTTGGTTAAAGCCTACGGCGGCTGGCGTAACCGAAAACTAATCGATTTCTTTGTTCGCTTTGCCAAGACGGTCTTTAAACGTTATAAAGACAAAGTTAGCTACTGGATGACTTTTAATGAGATCGACAACCAAACCGATTATACAAATCGCTTCTTAATGGCTACTAATTCCGGTTTGATATTAAAAAATGATCAAAGTGATGCGGAAAGCTTAATGTATCAGGCGGCTCATTACGAATTGGTTGCCAGTGCTCTAGCCGTCAAGCTTGGCCACAGTATTAATCCTAATTTTCAGATCGGCTGCATGATCAACATGACGCCTGTTTACCCGGCTTCCTCAAAACCAGCTGATATCTTTCAAGCAGAAAAAGCAATGCAAAGGCGCTACTGGTTTTCCGACATTCACGCTCTGGGAAAATATCCGGAAAACATGGAAGTATTTTTGAAACAAAACAATTTTCGCCCGGATATCACGAGCGAGGACCGAATAGTATTAAAAGAAGGAACTGTCGACTATATTGGATTGAGTTATTACAATTCAATGACCGTTCAATCAAAAGAAAGCAACCCGGGCTTTCATTTCATCGGTCCGGAACTGACCGTTGATAATCCAAATGTTGAAAAAAGCGATTGGGGATGGCCGATCGATCCGTTGGGACTTAGGTATTCTTTAAACTGGCTGGCCGACCACTATCACAAGCCCTTGTTCATTGTTGAAAACGGTCTGGGAGCCTATGACAAAGTCGAAAATAGCCAACAGATCCATGACCCTTATCGAATCGCTTATCTAAAAGCTCATATCCAGGCAATGATCGATGCGGTTCAAGAAGACGGGGTTAAGGTCATTGGTTATACGCCCTGGGGTTGTATCGATCTGGTTTCCGCCGGAACCGGACAGATGTCCAAAAGGTACGGTTTTATCTATGTCGATAAAGACGACCAGGGCAAAGGCAGCTTAAAAAGACTGAAAAAGGATTCCTTTTTCTGGTATCAACAGGTTATTCAGTCAAACGGCAGTCAATTAGATTAATAGTGAAAGGAACAATAATGGCAGAGAAAAAAGTAATGTTGGTTTGTGCGGCCGGGATGTCGACCAGCCTACTGGTAAGCAAGATGCAAAAGGCGGCTAAAGAGCAGGGAGAAGATGTTGATATCTTTGCCACGGCTGCTTCCGATGCCGATAACAAACTAGAAAGCGAACAGCCGGATATTTTAATGCTCGGACCCCAGGTCAGCTATATGCTCTCCCAGTTTAAAGAAAAGGTCAAAATCCCAGTTGAAGTAATTAACATGCAGGACTATGGGCTGATGAACGGAGAAAAAGTTTTAAACCAGGCTTTAAAAGAGATCGGCTAAGATGAGTGAAGAGATTGAAAACCAAAAGGTCATCATGAGCCTGATCATCGCCGGCGGCAATGCCAAAGGAGCATCCTTCTTAGCCATTAAGGCCGCAAAAGAAAAAGACTTCAAAGAAGCCGAACTAAAACTAACAGAAGCCGATCGTTTTCTAGCCCAGGCCCATAACGCCCAGACTGATATGTTGACTAAAGAAGCAAACGGAGAACACGCCCAAATGAGTCTGTTAATGGTCCATGCCCAGGACCATGTCATGACCGCGATTACCTTTCGTGATCTGGCCGGTGAGATAGTTGAGCTGTATAAAAGGATCGAGGATAAATGATAACGAGCAGATATACAGATTGAAATAAAATGAATTGATAAAAA
>NZ_AQVA01000015.1 GCF_000372485.1 Oenococcus oeni DSM 20252 = AWRIB129 | reverse complement strand
ATCACGGTTCCTTTGGGCATACCGGTTAAAAGATCGGACGACAGCGACTGTTAATGAAGCACTAACTAAGTTCCTAACCACTTTTAATGGTCCGGTGCACAGCTTTACTGTGGACCGTGGCACTGAGTTTAGTGGGCTAGTATCACTTGAATCACAATATGGTATTAAGACCTATTACTGCCATGCTTATACGCCAGCTGAACGTGGTAGTAATGAACGCTTTAATCGGAATTTACGTTATTTTTATCCTAAAGGGACTTATTTTGAGCACATTAGTGCTCAAGATTTAACGACGACGTTACTCCAAATTAACCAGCGACCGCTTAAAATACTCGACTGGCAAACACCGTATCAGGTTATGCTGACAAATTTGTCCAAAAATTCGGATTAAATTTGCAATCTACCAATAAAAGGGATTCTTTTGCTGAATAGCTAAAAGAAATCCTGATGCCATTGATAAAATATGCGCGCTCAAGTCGCTAATGGTTAACAATTTAATCAAATTTGAATTACATGTGTTTCTCTATATGGTCTGATACGATGTTTTTTGGTGGGGATAGATAGAGCATCGTTTCCAACTAAAATTTGATTAGAGTGATTTGAGATTCAACTTAGGATTCCTTGCAGTTGCCAAAATACCTAACGCTGGTAACAAGACTCGTTATAATTATGTTAAAGTTCGTTAATATCTGTTAATGTTGAACAGCCCCCTTCCGAGGTGGTTGTTTTTATAAAGAAAGGGTTTCTTGTTTTGCAAAAAGTCAGACGTTTATCAATTATTGTGACCGCAATATCATTTTGTTTGTTGATTGTGATATTTTCCTTACAGACAGGTAGAAACTATATTTCTACATTGGCGCGTCCCTACAATATCACTTCTCTCGATGCCGGCACTTCGATTAATGTGGTAAATCATCATTTAGCTAAATTTGCTAATGAACGCAAAATTAATATTGTGAAAGTTTTTAATGTGCCAACAACTGAGAATGTTCCTCGAACTAAATTTTATGTTATCGGCAGTACAAGAAAATTTTCGAAGTCTTTAATTTCGAAGCAATCAATTGCAAGCAAACAAGAATTTGAAACCAGTGACTTAAGATATCCACTCTATTTCTTCGGCAACATTTCCAGTACCGCTGTTGCTAAAGAACTTCACAGATTGGGACTGCACTATAAACGTGATAGTGGCAATTGGAATACAATTATTTATAATTTTTTAAGTGATAATTATTTTGCTGTTTTTTTAATCTTACTATTGCTTATTTTATTGGTTGTTTTCATCGTAGCTAATTTTAAACGTTTGCGTGCTTCTAATATTGCTTACTTAGAAGGCGTTTCAAAATTTCAGGATGCTTGGAAATATTTCATTCATGATCAAATTGTTTTTTTAATTACTTTCGTTCCTGGTTTTTAATTGTTGTGATTACGATGTTTTCCTATCGAGTAATGGGTGTTATGCCGTTAACAGTCTATTTTGCTGTTCTTTTAATTTTTGCTGAAATTCTTGTCAGTGTCTTTGCCTTTTTATTCCACATGGCATCACATAGTACTAATAGTTTGCAAAACAGTATTAAAGGTGAAGGAAAAAGTACTTTAATACTTGTTACCAGTATTTGTTTTAAGGCCATTACGGAGCTAACGATTATTGTCACGCTAATGCTGCTGCTAGGCCAGTTTGCAATTAACAGTCGTATGGAGAAACAATTATCAAACTGGCAGCATTTGGGAAATTATTACACGCCGTATTTTTCGCCATATGCCTTGCTCGATAATGAACAGGACCAGGAGGACAAGGCTGCTTACCGGCTGGTGAACTGGTCAGAAAAGCACAAAGGTATCATGCGAGTTATGGGGCTTACGAATCAACAGGCAAAACCTCTAACGATTATGATGATGTCGATTTTGGTAATGTCCTTATTGTTAATGCCGAATATTTGAAGAAAAATAAAATTTTAACTGCTAGTGGTCATCGCTTAAGCATACCTGCACAAAGTGAAAATAGTTACTTTCTTTTTCCTGAAAAACTGAAGTCTCAAAGCGATCGTCTCTCAAAAAATTATTTTGACCAACTGCCAATGGCTCAAATTTCCAAACTGTATGGCAGGGAACTGAACTATAAAAAAATTATGATTAAAAATGGACAACGGGCGTTTACTTATAACACAGAAGGCATCGATTTCGGTTTTTACGATGGTTATGTTAAAGAACCGGTTATATTGGTACTATCCACAGTTTCTCTTGGCGGCGATAACGAAGATGCCGATCATTACTGGGATTCGTTGATTTCAAAACAGGGACTGGTTGTATCAAACTATCATGCTTTGGCCGAACAAGCCCAAAAGCGACATATTAGTCGTCAAATTGGTGGTTACTTGAATATTCGAAGTCATGCTTTACAGGCTTATCAGCAGGTCAGACAGCATTTAGTTTTGTTGTTGTCCGTCTTGGCTATTTTGATTTTGATGCTGTTCATAAATTATATCCTGGTTAACCAAATATATTTCTCAAATTATGATAGAAAGATTGCTATTCGCAGACTATCTGGAAGATACTTGGCGCGTATTCATTTTCTCTTTACTTTAGTTTGCCTGTCGGTAACAGTTTTGGAAGGAATGTTTGCTGCATCCATATATAATGGTTACAATAATCGGGCTTTAATTTCGGGTGTAATCGCATCCATGACAATCTTCCAATTATTATTGTTAATCATACAAGCTTTACGTGCTGATCATAGAATCAGCCAAGCAATCAAAGGAGAAGACTGATGATTAGAGTTGAACAAGGAGAAAAAAAGTATCAAGGTGATCGCAGTCTTTTGACGAATGTCAACTGCAATTTTCATAGTGGTAATCTCTATGCACTTACCGGCCCATCCGGTATTGGAAAATCGACAATCCTTGATTGCCTAGCCAAATTAAATTATTTTACTTCGGGTGACATTTGGGTTGACGATATCAATTTAGATGACATTAAGCCACTAGGTTATTTCAGGAATTATTTAGGTTATCTTTTTCAAAATTATGCACTGATTGAAGAAGACAGTGTTCAGCGTAATCTCAATATTAGCAGACGTTTTCCTAAACAGGATTTGGTCTCTGCCTTGGATCATTTCTCATTGGATGAATCCTATTTGAAGCGTAAATTTTTTACTTTATCGGGTGGCGAAGCGCAGCGGGTTGCGCTGGCACGTCTTTATTTAAAAAATCTAAAAATTGTTTTAGCCGATGAGCCAACTGATGCGCTTGATTTTCAAAACACACAGATCGTTGTGCAAAGTCTTCGTCATCTGGCCGATATGGGTAAAATTGTGATTGTTGCAACACATGACCGCTTTGTAGCTGGACAGGCCGATCAAGTAATTGATGTCAGTCAATATAGTCCCCATTAACTTAAAAAGGAGCACTTTTGTGCTCCTTTTTAAGTTAATAGCCGATCTAAATCGTGGGCGATAGGGGTTTGTATGATTTTTTTTATTTGGGATAAGTCTTTGGTTTGTGCCATGGCCCACATCAATTTAGCCACAATGGCTTCGGTGTTCATATCTCCGGATGTAATTCCGCCGGCTGCCGCTACTTTTTGACCAACTTCGTAGAGGCTGATATCTTGGCCTTCATTCATAATCTGAGTTGTAATAATTACCGGTAAATTAGCGTTGGATAGACTTTTTACACCAGAAACCAAGTCGCGTCCGATATCCGGCAAACCACCGTTTCCAAAACTCTCAACGATTAAACCGGCTTTTTCTTTCAAAACAAAATCAAAGAAGTTGGCCGATAAACCTGGGAAAGCTTTTAATAAATACACATTTGTATCGAGAGAGAATTTTGTTTTGAAGGCTGCGGGATTGAAAGTGGGATTATATTTTTTCTCCAGCTGATTATTTTCAACCTTTGCGACAACTGGGAAATTAATGCTGGCAAAAGCATCAAATGAATGAGATTTAACTTTTACTGCTCTCGTCCCGGCAATCACTTGACCATCAAAGACTAAATAAACTCCGGGAAAATCCGCTTTTGAAGCAACAGTTAAAGCGTCGGCGATGTTTCTTTTGGCGTCGGTGTGTTCAAAGGAGAGAGGAATTTGCGAACCGGTCAAAACAATGGTCTTTTTCAAATCATTTAATAAATAAGAAAGAGCGGAAGCTGTATAGGCCATCGTGTCGGTTCCATGAGTGATGATATAAGCGTCAAATTTTGGGTGTTCTAAAATCTGTCTACCAATTGTCAACCAGTCTTCTGGTTGGATATTGGTTGAATCTTTATCCATAGTTGGAATAAATTCAATCTCGTTATCGGCCCGATCAAAAAAAGAAGATAATTGCTCAATTGTCATTCCTGGTGCCAAACCGTTTTTTTGAGGTGTTGAGCTAATTGTCCCACCGGTTGCTAAAACAAGGATTCTCTTCATAAAAATATTCTAAGCTTTTATTTTTGATTGAACAAAATTTGAAAGCCAAGTTAATAAGGTAATCATAACCAAATAGATGATTGCTACAATTGCCCAAATTTGAAAACCTTGCTGGGTCCTGGCAACAATTAAATTACCTGTCTGAGTCAGCTCAACGAGGCCGATCGCTTGAAGAATCGAAGTATCCTTCAAGGTAATGATGAACTGGTTGATCAAACTCGGAACCGTGATTCTCATTCCTTGGGGCATAACGACATAACGCATTGCTTGCCAGTAACTCAGTCCATTGGAACGGGCTGCTTCCATCTGCCCTTTGTCAACGGACAAAAAGCCCCCTTTAACAAAAGCACCTGTGTAGGCACCCTCGTTGAGCGTCAATGTCAAAATACCGGCGACAAAAGCAGGAATCTTGACATTTAAAAGGTGTGGAAGACCAATATAAATAAAGAAAGCCAGAACCAAGAGCGGCAAACCACGAAAAATGTAAATAATTATGTTGGAAAAAGTACGAAGAATTTTAGATTCGGCAACCCCTAAGACTCCCATGAGAATTCCCCAAATCGAGGCTAAAATTATTCCTACAACTGTTAATTTGATTGTTTCGATTACTCCGTTAACGAAACTTGGCCAGTTTTGTTTCAATAGGTACCAAATTGAAGAAGAATTTTCAGTACTTGCTGAATTGCTGGAGATCTTTTTTTGACTTTCACCGAGATATTTTTTGACGATTTTATCATAAGTACCATCTTTTTTGATTGAAGCCAAACCACGATTGAAGGCTTTCAAAAGCGCTTCATTCTTTCCTTTTTTAACGGCGAAACCATAGTAGCCAGCATTTCCAATCTTATTACTTGGAATTTTTAACTGCAGACCATTTTTGATCGCATATTTCATAACGGATTGATCCTCGAAGGTAGCGGCTGAATTTCCGACTACGACATCGTTGTACATAGTATTGGAATCACTGAAATAAGTAATTTTAAAGCCGTATTTCTTCTGTAGACTTTTGGCGTAATCCGCTGAAGCAGTCCCCGTCTTCAAAGCGACGGTCTTGCCTTTGAGTTGAGAAAGTTTCGTAATATGTGATTTTTTTGAAACTGCCCAAATAATTCCAGTTCGGTAATAGGGTTTGCTGAAATCATAAACTTTCTTTCTTTCAGATGTGATGGTCATGGCTGCGATTATCCCATCCATTTGTCCGGAAAGTACCATTTGAGCTCCCGAATTAAATGAGATCGGCTTTAAAGTCATCGTAAAGCCTTCTTTTTTGGCAATTGCTCTAATAATTTCGACATCTATACCGGTGTATGTACCGTTTTTCTTTTGAAACTCGAAAGGCGGATAGGTGACATCGGTTGTAATATTATAATGCGGTTTTTGTGCTGACGCTTCGACCGCAAAAATAGGAAAAATCATTAATAATATAAAAACAGAGCTAAATAATTTTGAAAGAAATTTATACAGTTTAAAATTTTATCATTAGAATAAGTAAAAAATATTTTTAATGTCAATTTTTCTGACAAGATTATCGAAAATCAAAAAAATAAAAACTTGCATTTTCAAACTGTACTAATTAATATAGTACACATGATAAAATTTGGGAGGGAAAATGCTTGAAAAGACTGCGAGTTTGTTAAGTGTCAAAGCAGTAAATAAAAATTTTGGTAATCGGAAAGTCTTGTTTGATGTTTCTTTTAATATAAAACCGGGTCGAATCGTTGGACTTATCGGTCCGAACGGGGCCGGAAAAACAACAATTATGAAGTCAATTGCCGGTTTGACCGGTTATCAAGGAACAATCGAAATTGATGGCCAAAAGGTTTCCAAAACACACACGGCGCCATTGAAGAAAGTCGGTTCCCTCATTGAAACTCCGGGAATCTACCCGTATATGTCTGGATATAGCAACCTGAAATTATACGCTCAGGGAACTTCTGCCGAAAATTTGGGCAAAATCATGGAACAGACAATGATTACCGAATTTGCTAATCGGAAGGCCAAGAAATATTCTCTCGGAATGAAACAGCGTCTTGGCGTTGCAATTGCAATGCTTGATAATCCGGAATTGATAATTTTGGATGAACCCATGAATGGTCTTGACCCACAATCAGTTCATTCTATGCGTGCTTTATTGCGCAGTCTTGCCGATCAGGGAGTTTCTGTTTTGATTAGTTCTCATATTTTAAGCGAATTGGAGCTGGTGGCCGACGACTTGGTAGTAGTCAATCATGGTCATATTTTATTCAATGGCACCAAAACGGATTTCTTTGCCAGCCAATCACATGGCAAAGAGGGATCGACAATTGTTTTGCAAACCGGAAATGATTCCAAAGCAGAAGATCTTTTAAAGACTTCGGGTTTTCAGACGACAACTGTCACAGAAGATTTGCAGGTCCTAACCGATCAAAAACATAATTTAAATAAATTGTTGCAGCAATTGGTGATGAATAAGATTGAAATAAAAGGTATCAGAGAGGAAAAACAAAGTTTGGAAGATTCATTTATTGATTTGATTAATGGGGGTGAAGAATAATGCAGGCAATCAGACAAGAGTTTTTTAAATCTTTTCATCGTTTGAATTATTTGGTTTATAGCCTTATCATATTTTTCACTCCAATTTTGGCTATGATTGCTTATTTATTGGCTGATCCAAGCCATGCTGAAGTAGATTTTGTTTACCATCACGGTTATTTTGATGCCTTTATTTTCATTTTCATGCTTGTCTCGTTTGGTTCGACACTCGCCGAAGAATTTCAATTCGATACGATCAAGGTGATTGTTTCCCGTGGCAATTCAAGAATGATTATCTTCTTTGCAAAAATTATTAAATTATTGTTTGATTATGTTCTTTGGTACTTGCTCGCTGTAGCGAGTTATCTTCTCTGTTGGCTGATCGTATTTTCTGGTAAAGATTTTGGCAAATCGATAACAGTCGCTAATAAAGGACTTGTATTCGTTTCAAGCGGACACGGGGAAATCACTTATATTTGGGAAAACTTTGTGACTTATCTTCTATATATATTCTTGATTGGTTCAATAGCCCTGATGCTTTCAAGTCTGTTGAAATCAAATTCGATCGCCATTGCATCGGCTTTTATAATTTGGTTGGGTGGCAGTATTGTTAGCAGCTTGCTATCAGCTTTTCTTTACAAACACTTTCACTTAATTAAATGGAATCCTTTTAATGTCAGTACTTATATTCAGCTTCAAGTATTTGACGGCTCCAAAGCTATGGCTCAGCTCTCGCACATTAGTCAAACGGGAATTATTAGCGCTTCGATTATTTGGACTTTAATATTTTTTACTATTGCTGGAGTCGTTTTTAATCGGCGCAACTTGTAAATTTACGGAGGCCAGATGGCAATAACTCAGAAAAGACCGATCTATCTACAATTAGTTGATCGAATTAAAAATGAAGTTGCAACTGACGTTTTATCTGCCAACGACCAGCTTCCGTCTGTTCGCGAAACAGCTTTACAAGAAAAAATTAACCCAAACACAGTGGCAAAAGCTTACAAGGAGCTTGAAGCCCAAAAAGTAATTCGAACGATTCCTGGTAAGGGTACTTTCATAACCGGTAATACAGCCAGTGTTAAAAATTCTAATCAAAATCGTTTGCTTGCCGATCTGTCTCAAGTGATTGCCGAATTAATAAAAAGCGGCGTCAAAGGAGAAAGAATCAAAAAAATTGTTAACGACATACTGGGAGGGAAGAATGCTGAAAATTGATAATCTAACGAAAACATTAGAGAACAAGAAAGTTATTTCCGGAATTAGCTTTTCGTTAAAACCTAGTCAAATTGTTGGTTTAATTGGACGTAATGGAGTCGGTAAGACGACTCTTTTTCGCTTGATTAGCGGAGAATATGTGCCTGACCAGGGCAGGGTTACTTCTGACGAATCCGCTGATGCCCGCTCAGAGATTTTTTATCTTGATTCGCCGGATAATTTTACAAATGCTTTTACAGCAAACCAGTTGGCACGAATTTTTAAAGTTAGTTATCCACAACTTGATATCGACTGGTTTAAAAACTTGCTTAAAACGAATAATCTTTCTCTTAATAAAAAACTTTCTGGTATGTCGAAGGGGCAACGTGGTTTAATATTGGCTATTTCTGCAATTACGAGTAAGTCCAAATATATTTTCCTTGACGAACCATTGGATGGCTTGGATTTGATTATCAGAGATCAGGTAAAACAAATGTTGATTACCGCTGTTTCCAATAGCGATACATCGGTTATGATTGCCTCCCACAATTTAGAGGAATTGGATTTTTTGGCTGATCGAATTATTTTATTAAAAAATGGGAAGATTGAAAAAGATTATTTGCCGGGTGAAGAACTAAAAACTGCCAACGTCGCTAAACTTCAGATGGTAATTGAAGGTGAATTACCGAAAGTCGTTTCGGAATGTGGGCATATTTTAGAAAAACGCGGGCATTTATATGTTGTTCTTTTTAAAGATTACAACAGTAAAGTAGCGTCTCGGATTAAACGAACCAAGGCCCAATACATTGAGCAATTGCCGGTTAATTCCGATGATATTTTTCGGGCCACTTTTGAAGAGGACTATCGTTTGCGTCAATCGGCGGGTAAGAGGACCAATAAATAATGAGACATTCAATCAAACTTTATTATCAATTGCGCTAGGTATCGATTTGGACAATTCTGGTAATTGTCACTATTTTCGGTTTGAGCAGTATGGCTTTAAATGATGCAAGCTGGTACCAGGCAAGAAACGCTTTTGACAGGCATTTCGACGCCCGTCATTATTACGATATACAAGACTATGCCAATAGTTTGGTTGGCACAAAAAAAGCCGAAAAATTAGTTAATGATTGGCAGAAAAAAGCAGCTTACGGCGATACAGAAAAATTCAAAGGAAATTCCCAATCCAACCAATTATTTCTTTATTTAAGTACTATCAATCCCAATTTTAATAATTCCACTAACAGTTATCGAAAAATGATTAAAATTCTTCCAAAAACTTTTGCCGGATTTAAAAAAGAGGTTCTTCAATACTACGGCGATCGGAAGGAATCTTCTGATAGTTCCTTGTCCGCTAGTATATATGTAAGCAACAACAGTGTAACTTCAATTGGAGGATCGAGTGCTAGTAATTACGTTCTTCTTCCGATAACTGCGAAAAGTTCAAAAAACGCCGGGCCCTTTAATAGAGATGGATTTTATGCCCAAGCTTTTAAATTTAATCAGTCGGATGGAATGAGTTCGGTATTATTGATTATCTTAATTGGAGCGATTTTTTTCTTGATTGATCAGACACACTGGATTAACGCATATATGTTGCAGCGTACAAAAAACGGTATTCAGGTTGCCTTGGCAAAAACTTTTTGGTTGTTTTTCCTTCCCTCTGTTTTAGCTATTTTCTGGGCGGTATTCGAATATTTGACAAAAATTCTTTTGATACCCGGTGAATTTATCAAGTTACATTTTTCCTGGCTGCTGCAAAATGAAATCATTGTTTTGGAGTTTGCGACAATTTTAGTCGCGGTTGGTTTGTTAATCGATTCTTTTGTCGGCACTATTTTTGGAAAATTCTACACTTTTTTTGCCGCTTGGTTCAGTGTCCTGCTGGCCTCAGCTATTTTGGCAGAATTTATACGTTTTCTGGCTTACCAATATAAATGGCATTTTCGAATCGACAATGGTCTGAGATCGTTTTTAAGCAAACTTTCAATTTATCCGATTTACTTATTGACGTTTTTCTTTATAATTTCAATTCCATTATTTATTCTGGCCATGTATTTTTATAAACATTATTCACTTGAAAGTGATACGAAATACGTTCGCTTCCCAAAGTTGAAGAAACCCTTCTTTATTTTTGTGGCTTTGTTGGCTTTTTGGGATTTCGCTTTTCCTATGATGCTCAGCTTATTTTCCCCATCGTATTTCTTTTCGATTACAAGCAATTTATCAACAACAATTTGGTGGATGGCCTGGGGTGTCGGCATCACGGCTTTTACCTGGTGGTTGATTTTTGGAAAACGTTTTTGGCTTTTAAAAAAGAGAACCCGCTAGAGATTTATTAATTGATTGAAAACAGGACCGGTAAAAATACCGATTCTGTTTTTTAATTTTTAATTAGAAAAATCTGTCTTGATTTCAAACCAGGCTGAAATTTATACCCTTTTGTCGAATAATTATTATCTCCTTATAAAATTGTTTGATTAAAAATCTATAATTGAAAACATGACAAAAGAAATATATTTGACCGGTGATCGTCCAACCGGAAAACTTCATATTGGACACTATGTCGGCTCTTTGAAAAATCGTGTTGAAATGCAAAACTCCGGTAATTATGATTCCTTTGTCATGATTGCCGATACGCAAGCTTTTACAGACAATGCCCGCGATCCGGAAAAAATTCGTAACAGTCTGACGGAAGTTGCTTTGGATTATTTGGCAGTTGGCCTGGATCCTAAAAAAACAACAATCTTTGTTCAATCACAGATTAAAGGCCTCTTTGAGTTGACTGAGTATTATATGAATTTGGTTTCGGTGGCACGTTTGCAAAGAAACCCGACTGTCAAAGCTGAGATTCAGCAAAAAGGTTTCGGCGAATCTGTTCCGGTCGGATTTTTTACCTATCCGGTCAGCCAAGCGGCTGACATTACCATTTTTCGTGCACAAAAAGTTCCTGCTGGTGATGACCAGGAACCGATGATTGAACAGGCTCGCGAATTGGTCCGTTCTTTTAATTCTGCTTATCATACTGATACACTTGTTGAACCGGAAGGTGTTTTTCCTCCAAACGGGCTTGGCCGAATTCCTGGTATTGACGGCAATGCAAAAATGTCCAAATCTTTAGGCAATGCGATCTATCTGTCCGATGATGAGGATGCCGTTGCTAAAAAAGTCAAGCAAATGTATACCGATCCCAAACATATTCGTGTTGAAGATCCGGGACATGTTGAGGGTAATGTTGTTTTTACCTATTTGGATATTTTTGATCCGGACAAGAAACATGTTGCCGATTTAAAAGATCGATACATGCATGGAGGACTTGGCGATATGAAGCTTAAGAAGCATTTGATTGATGTTCTTGAAAACGAACTCAAACCGATTAGAGAACGGCGGCAAATGTTTGCGCAAGATATTCCGGCTGTTTTGCAAATGCTTAAAAACGGTTCCGATCACGCTAATGAAGTTGCCGAGGCAACAATGACAAAAGTCCGTCGGGCAATCGGCGTAAACTATTTTGATGGCTTGAAATGACTAAATTTTATGAAAAAAACTATCAGGAACGGCTCGCTGAAATTGTCAGTGATCCAAGTTTGGCAAAAAGTTTCCAAGAGCAAGCTGTTTTTGAGCATGAGAAATTAATCGAGAACTATTTAACTGATTTTTCTCTGCCGGTGGGTGTCTTGTACAGACTGCAGGTCGATGGAAAAAAATATGTTGTTCCGATGGCGACAGAAGAGGCCAGCGTTGTTGCTGCGGCAAATAATGGATCGAAATATTTAGGGAATATTCAAACTGTTTATCAGACTCATTCACGTTTTGGACAGATTTTGGTGGTCGGCGATTTTGATCAGATAAATACGGTTTATCAAGCAAATCAAAAGCGGTTCAAAGAAATTGCAGACTCGGCTTACCCCTCAATTGTCAAACGAAACGGTGGTTTGCAGCAAATTCATTTTCGACAGTTGGATGGAAACCATTTTTCTTTTGATCTTTTAATTGATACAAAAGATGCGATGGGAGCAAATATTGTTAATACAATCCTTGAAAGTCTGGCTGACTTTTTACGTGCCAGAAATATTAGCGTGATTGCAGCGATTATTTCTAATTTACCGACGACGAGTATGACAGAATTAAAGGCGACCGTTTCCGGGATCGACCAATCGACGGCTAAAAAAATTGCCGATTTATCACATTTCGGTTTGATTGATCTACATCGGGCAGCGACGGATAATAAGGGCTTTCTCAATGGCGCGTCTTCGGTTGTTTTAGCAACCGGAAACGATTGGCGGGCTTTTGAGGCCGGAGCCCATGCTTATGCCGCAGTTGATGGGAATTATAAATCTTTTACCTCTTGGAAAATAAATTCTAAAAATCAATTGACTGCCAGTGTTAAATTGCCGGTTAGTCTGGGGATTGTCGGTGGAACGATTAATGGCTTAAAAAGCGCCCAAGCTGCTCTTCGCTTGCTTGATGTTAAAACGTCCGGCGAACTCGCGAAAGTCGTTTTGGCAACTGGTTTGGTACAAAATTTCGCCGCTTTAAAAGCTTTGGTTTCGGAGGGTATTCAAAAGGGACACATGAAAATGCAGCATCGCGCTGAAGGAGACGCTCATGCATAAAATCGATAGAAAAATTCCTAATATTATGGGTACGCAGCATCCTGATAATGCAGGCGTCCCTTTTTTTAAAGGCGATCAGAGTAAAAATCCCTTTATTACCGCCTATAAAGAGGTCGACGAGGCCTTCAATAATTTTGCTGTTTTGGATACTGATGAATATATGTGGGATTGGGAAGGCAAACACGCCGATGCGGCCGTAATCGATCGTTTGTATTCCGAACATTACGAGTATTTTAAAGGGCATCAACTTGGCCGCGACAAATTTCTGACTTTCCGCCTGCCGAATATCTGGGAAGAAAAAGGATACAGCCTGATGCAGGCAATGACAACAATGCTTTCAGCCGAAGATTTTGCCAGGGATCTGTCTTTTGAACAGCGTCCCTTGTTTGAAGCGATTTTGCCCATGGCGCAGACGTCCGAACAGTTAATCGAAATCGAAGACAAGTTTTCGAAATTAGCTCATTTTAAATCAGATGAATTTACAAGTGGCTCAAACAATACCGATCACATTGAAATGATTCCTTTATTCGAGGGATTTAAAACCCAATTGCATTCGCCAGAGATTTTAAAAGAGTATCTACAATTGTATGAACAGCGCACCGGTCAGTCTCTTCCTTATCTGCGTGTTTTTTTGGCTGGTTCCGATTCGGCTTTAAGTAATGGATTTATGAATTCTATTATTGGCAATAAACTTGCTTTGACTCGTTTGCATGAATTTTCCGATCAAAAGGATTTACCAATTTTTCCGATCGCCGGTACTGGTTCGACGATTTTCCGCGGGGGATTATCACCGAAATGGATTAAACGCTATCTGCAAGAGTTTCCCGGCTTAAAAACAGCAACTGTTCAATCAGCTTTTCGTTACGACTATCCGCTTAAGCAAGTACAATCAGCCATCAAAGAACTTCGTTCGGGCCTTCAAAACAATCAAGCTGTCTCGATGACAGATCGGGAACAAAACGTTTTAATTAATGTCGCCAAGAAATCAGCGGATTGTTATCACGAAACTCTCGATCAGCTGATCAATGATTTACAAAAAATTTTCGATGCTTTTCCAAAACGTCGCGATCGTCGTCAGCACATTGGCATTCTCGGTTATTCCCGACAGGTCGACGGTTACAAAATGCCTCGGGCAATCACCTTTACCGGTAGTTTATACTCGGTTGGGGTTCCACCGGAATTTATTGGTTTCGGTCGGGCTTTAATGAGCTTGAATGCTGAAGAACTGGCAATATTTACTCGTCATTATCCGAATTTAAGGAATGACTTTACTTTCCTGGCACATTATATTAGCGTGGATGCATTGGAGAGCTTAATTGCTAAAAATCCAGCTTGGTTGGAAGCAAAAAAAGATATTCAGGACCTGCAATCGATTCTTCAATTTGAGATTGGCCCAAGCAATGAAAAAGAAGAAGAACATTCTCGTTTGGCTTCCGACTTGGTTAAGATCTCCGATCCAACAACAAGAACGCTTTTGATTCAAAAACAAGCTGTCTTGAGGAACTTTTTAGGTTAATGCTTACTGATGAAATTCAAAATTTATTTAACAATGCAAAACGTATCGTTTTTATGACCGGGGCTGGCGTTTCAACCGCTTCGGGAATTCCCGATTATCGGAGCAAAGGAGGGCTTTATACAACGAGCGCCTTGGACAGGCCGGAATATTTATTGAGCCACACCTGTTTTCAAAAAGACCCGGAACGGCAATACAAATTCATGAAAGAAAATATGTATTTTCCTGATGCTAAACCAAACGCGATCCATCGGAAAATGGCCGAATTTGTTAAAGCCGGTAAGGCACGCGTTATTACACAAAACGTTGACGGCTTGCATACAAAACTGGACCCTTCAACTATCGAATTTCATGGTTCTTTGTATCGTATTTACGCCCCGGTCGATCAAAAGTCAGCGAATGTCGACGATTATTTGAAGTCGATGTACAGGGCATCGGATCATGCTGTTTTACGCCCCGACATAACTTTTTACGAAGAAATGCCTCAGCATGTTCAAGAAGCAGTTGAGACAGTCTCCAAAGCCGATTTACTTGTTATAGTCGGTACAAGCTTTCAGGTTTATCCTTTTGCCGGTTTGATCGATTATGCACCGGCTGATGCGGATAAAATCGCCATTAACATGGAACGAATTAATACAACTGCCCCCATTCGACAAATCATTGGCGATGCAACAAAATTCTTTTCCGAGTTGATCTCGCATTAGTATTAAGTTATGGATCAGGAGAGTTTTTTTCAGAGGGGTAAATCGAACAATAAATATTGGTTTGGCATTTCAATCAATTTGTTGTTCATTGTTTTTGAAGTTATTTGTGGTGTTTTTGCCGGTTCTTTGGCGCTCGTAACTGATGCGATTCACAATCTGGGGGATGTTCTCGGTTTGGTGATTGCATTCGTGGCGGTTATTTTGATTAAACGCAAACCGACCAAACACCATACCTATGGTTTTTATAACACAACAATTTTGGCAGCTTTTACCAATTCTTTGATTTTGGTCGCCAGTTTGGCAATTGTAATTTGGGAAGCTTTTTTGCGTCTAATGAATCCGGAAGATCATGTTGATGGCTGGATTGTTGTTATCGTGGCCTTAACTGGTGTTGCAATCAATGGCTTGACTGCTTATATTTTCCACAGAGGGTCAAAACGGGACTTAAATGAAAAAGCCAATTATTGGCATTTTTTTGCCGATGCTTTGATTAGTCTTTGCGTTGTTTTTGCTGGTTTTATAATTAATTTTACCAACTGGGTGATCCTTGATCCCCTGGTTTCAATTTTTGCCGCTGTCTTCATTCTTTTTGAGTCATGGCGCGTTCTCTGCCATGCTTTTAGTTTAGTGACGAACGGCGTTCCCGACAATATTAGTGAAAATGAAGTTGAGAAATATCTTTTAAGCTTTCCGGAAATCGAAAAAATCAATGATGTTCATATTTGGGCTTTATCGACTACGGAAGTTGCTATTTCGGCTCATTTACAATGCAATCGACCGGCTGATTACATGAAAATTCTCGACGATGCCACCGATGGTTTGCGAAAGAAATTCGATATCGATCACGTCACTTTGCAATTGGAAACCAGCGATAAAAAGCACAAGGAATCGAAAATATAGATAATTTAGCGAAAAATTGCCTTTTTTAGGCTTTTTTTATTGTATAGTGAGTTTGGTTAGTTTTTATTTATCAGCTACCCACATCCAAGTGGATTGACAGATATGATAAACAGGAAATAGCCAGATTTATTTTGATTAAAAGATTCAAATTTTCTATTAAAAATTTTTTAATAGTTCTTTTTTGATTGATTCTTTTAGAAATGAGAGGTTTTATTTATCATGAGCGAAAATGCTGAAGGCAAAACTCGCAGGAATCATGGCTTGATCCATTATGCGAATGGTCCTTCTTTGGAGGAAATTAACGGCACTGTCAAGGTACCAAAAGGACGTGGTTTTTGGCGAACCCTGTTTGCTTATTCGGGTCCCGGAGCACTTGTAGCGGTTGGATATATGGATCCTGGTAATTGGTCGACTTCTATTACTGGTGGCCAAAATTTTCAATATCTGCTGATGTCAACTATTCTGATTTCAAGCCTGATTGCAATGCTTCTGCAATATATGGCCGCGAAGTTGGGAATTGTTTCTCAAATGGATTTGGCCCAGGCAATTCGTGCTCGGACTAGCAAATCACTGGGAATTGTACTCTGGATTATGACTGAATTGGCAATTATGGCGACCGATATCGCCGAAGTCATCGGGGCTGCGATCGCCTTGTATTTGTTGTTCCATATTCCATTAGTTATTGCGGTTTTCATAACAGTTTTCGATGTTCTTTTACTTTTATTGTTGACGAAAATCGGTTTTCGAAAGATTGAAGCAATCGTGGTGGCTTTGATTCTTGTAATTCTATTTGTATTTGTTTATCAGGTGGCTCTCTCCGATCCTAATTGGAGTGGGGTCATTGCGGGACTTGTCCCAAGCGCAAAAGCATTTGCAACTTCGCCGCATATTGGTGGGCAGACACCGTTAACCGGTTCCTTGGGAATTATTGGTGCAACCGTTATGCCCCATAATTTATACTTGCATTCGGCTATTTCGCAGACCCGTAAGATTGATCACAATGATGAGGAAGATGTTGCCCGGACAGTTCGTTTTTCCAGCTGGGATTCAAATATCCAACTGACGGCCGCTTTTTTTGTTAATGCACTGCTTTTAATCATGGGTGTTGCTGTCTTTAAATCCGGAGCTGTTAAAGATCCTTCCTTTTTCGGTTTGTTTGAGGCCTTGTCCGATACATCGACTTTAAGTAATGGCATTTTAATCAGTGTTGCAAAAACCGGTATTTTATCTACTTTGTTTGCCGTCGCTCTGCTTGCTTCCGGGCAAAATTCGACAATTACCGGAACTTTAACCGGCCAGGTTATTATGGAAGGCTTTGTTCATATGAAAATGCCCTTATGGTTGCGTCGTTTGGTAACCCGTTTGATTTCTGTTATTCCGGTTTTGATTTGTGTCTCGATGACTAGTGGACAAAGTGCTATCAATGAGCACGAAGCTTTAAATACTTTAATGAACAATTCGCAGGTCTTTTTAGCTTTTGCATTGCCGTTTTCAATGCTGCCCCTTTTAATGTTTACGGATAGTGATATTGAAATGGGAAGGCGTTTTAAAAACACAATGTGGGTTAAAGTCCTTGGCTGGATTTCAGTTCTTAGCCTGACTTTACTAAATTTGATCAATCTGCCTGGAGCTAATGGACAGATTGCTGCCTTCTTTGGTGACAATGCCACTAAATCTCAGTTATTTTTGGCTAACATCATTGCTTATGCTTTGATTGTTGCGATTATAGCTTTGTTGGTTTGGACGATTGTCGAAATATTAAAAGGCAATAAACGTTATCAACTAGAAAATCATTCGGTTGTCGGTGTCGAAGATTAAGAGATTTTTGAAAAACTTGAGAATCGTGATTTTATTTTTACTAGGCGGATACAAAAAGATATAAAACTGAATAAAAATTACTTAAGAAAGGTATTAGAATGTCTGAAAAACCAATAGATAAAGTTTTTAATAGGATTCTCGTGGGGGTCGATGATTCAGCCGATGCGCAGTTAGCCTTTCGATACGCAGTCAGGAGAGCTGTTAAAGACAATGCGACTTTAATCATTACTTCTATTTTGGAGAATGATGAAATGAATGTCTATCAAGCTTTGACGAAAGATTATGTCCACGGAGAACGTTATGAATTGGTCGAACATTTAAAAAAATACCGGGATATAGCCGCCAAAGCCGGTGTAAAGGATATTAAGGAAATCGTTGATGAAGGCAATGCTGGAGAAACAATCGTTAAAAATGTTATTCCGGCGGTGAAAGCCGATCTCTTGATTATTGGCTCACTTTCAAAAAAGGGAATTAGTAAATATTTTGGTTCACAAGCTGCTTATATGGCTAAATATGCGCCAATTTCTGTCTTAATTATCCGATAAGATTCAAAATAGAGATTAAGTTTTTAAAATAAAATGGATGCTCAATCCATTTTTATTTATATGGAGAGAAATATGAATTTAGCTGAGAAGATAAATGTTGTCCGGGCGAGTGTGATGGGGGCAAATGATGGCATCATTTCAGTAGCTGGGATTGTTTTGGGTGTCTTTGCCGCGACTCAGGGTCGTACTAATGATAATTGGGTAATTTTTGTTGCCGGATTTTCCGGGACAATTGCCGGCATGATTTCGATGGCAGCTGGAGAATATGTCTCTGTACATGGGCAACGTGATGCCGAAAATGCTGCGATTGAAAAAGAAGAAATTGCTAATCAGGAATCTTTTAATCAACAAATTTCTTTGGTAAAAGATTTTTTAATTAAAGACGACATTTCAAAAGAACTCGCTCAAAGGGCTGCCAGCGAAATGATGAAGACCAAGCCGATTGAAACAGCTGTCCGCGTTAAACACGGATTTAATATTAGCGATAAAATAAATCCTTATCATGCCGCTTTGGCTTCTTTTATTAGTTTCCCGATTGGTGCTACCCTGCCAATGTTGGCAATTTTAATGGTTAACCGTTCTTATAAGGTTGCTTCGACCTATTTTGGGGTACTGCTTGCCTTGATAATTACTGGATATCTGGCTGCTCGGATTGGCAACAATGACCGAAAAAAAGGTATTACTAGAAATGTCCTTTCCGGTTTATTTACAATGACAGCTACATACTTAATTGGAAGGTTGCTGCATAAATGAAAAATTCCAAAAACAAGCAGACTTTAGAGCAGCGTTTAAACAAGATTAGAGCTGGTGTCCTTGGTTCCAATGATGGGATTCTAACGGTTGTCGGCGTTCTATTTTCAACGGCTGCAGCAACGAGTAATAATTTTTTAATTCTGGTTGCAGGCTTTTCCGATTTGTTATCCTGCGCTTTTTCGATGGCAGCTGGAGAATATGCCTCCGTCTCTGCGCAACGCGAGATCGAAAGAGCTGTTATTAAAATTGAACAAAGGAAAATTGATCGTGACAAAAATTATGCACGTAAAACGATCGCTAGAAACTACATCAGTTGGGGAGTTAACAGAGAAACTGCATATTTTATTGCTGATGAATTGATTCAAAAACATGAGATTGAGTCGCTTGTTTCCGCTAAATATACTTTAAAAATCGGCGAGTATGTAAATCCATGGGGGGCGGCTTTTAGCTCTTTGATTAGTGCTGCTTTGGGTGGTTTGTTTCCACTACTGGCAATGCTTTTATTGCCGGGCCATCTCAAATTTGCCGGAACAATCGTTGCAACGACTTTTGCTGTTGCTCTTACTGGAAGTTTGGCAGCCAAACTTGGCGAGTTTCATTTGCGGCCGGCAATTATTCGAAATATTGTGATCGGACTGATAACTGTTGCAATTCACTACTATATTGGAAAACTTTTTTGATTCTCAGGAGTGCTTATACGATAATTTAACTTGGGAA
>NZ_AQVA01000014.1 GCF_000372485.1 Oenococcus oeni DSM 20252 = AWRIB129 | reverse complement strand
GAGCTCAAACGTGCTTGTTATGGCTTCTCCAATCAGGCCAATATGTTCACACGCGTCTACCAGCTGATTGCCTAGATTATCTACCACAATAACGTCACGATGGTAGGCTTATTTGTTATGCCTTCAAGTACGATATTCAGACAACACACCAGATTAAACGCCGCAACTAATAAAACAACAAAAAAGATCTCCCACACGAGGAGATCTCCAAAGGATAGAAACTATCCTTCAACACCATTTGACAAACTTCCACAAAAAAAGAGATGTACGGTTATAAAATTAGTCAAGAATTAGAGCAGTATGGTTTTCAAGGCATCCCCAAGGGAACGATTTATCCATTACTTTTAAACATGGAAAAGAAGGGATTAATCACCGGTAAAATGCAACCATCGTCTGACGGACCAAAGCGAAAGTATTATCGAATTAGCGAAAAAGGTTTGGGAGAAAAGAAGATATTCGTAAGCGAATGGCAGTCTTTAGCAAACAGTGTGGACCAACTAATTAAAAAGGATAAGTAATGACCAGCGAGCAATTAATCGAGAAAAACAATCAATTACGAGAACAACTAAGTCCTGCTAACAAAGCATATTACGAAAATTTGCTGCTGTATCTACGAACGAAAAGTCTTTCAAAAAATGATCAACAAGTCGAAACACTTTTACTGGAAATACTGCAGGACATGTTGGAGGCCCAAGCTAAGGGCATTTCATCCAAGGATTATTTTGGCAAAAGCCCACAAGCATATGCCGATGATATGATTAAAGTTTTGCCTAACGATTTTATTGAAGCTTTTAAATTAATTTTGATAACCATCGGATCTTTCACATTTTTTGGTTTTTTCCCAGTCTGCTAAATCCCCAACGGACACTCAATATAGGCAGCATCGGTCTAACGGGTCTCTACGCGATTATATTAGTGATCGGCATCTTTTATATAATCAATCGTGATATCTACAGAAACAAAAATATTCTCTCACGGATCTTGAAGATCATATTGATCATAATTTTGACTATCCCAATCTTTTTAATCATGATATTCGTTAGAACATCTTTTCAATTGAAGCTTCAGGGAATACTTGGTATATCCGTCATTATTTTATTAATGTTGTCCGAATTGATCTGGTATTTTCGGCAAAAAGACCGTAAACTATGGTTTTTCTTAAATTTCTCTTTTATTGGTTTTGGTGTGCTTGATATTTTGGCGCGCCTGCCCAAACTTGGCCATTACTTGATCAATAATTCGACCGGCAAAATTTATCTGGTCGTTACTATTATCGCCCTGTGCTATCTCCCTTGGCTGACATCCGTTTTATTCAAATATAAGAAAAATAAAAAGTCATAGTTCAACTATGACTTTTTATATTACTGTCAATTAACCAGGGTTTCGGCCGATCTTCCCAAGTCAAAATCCGATGCATATTTGCCTGAGCTGCTGGGACGAACATCTTTGGTTCCGGATTAATTGGAACAAATTCAGCCGCCAAAGTCTCACTTTGATCAACCTGCAATTTTCCGTCAAGCAATTCAATTTCGAATCCCAAGCTTAAATTCTGTTGAGCGTCTCCCCAAAAGTTATGTGGATTAACACTCGAAATCATTTCAAACATATTTTTTACTTTAACATCCAGATTGGTCTCTTCTTTGACCTCGCGGACAATTGCATCCATCGGCGATTCGCCATATTCGACAAAGCCACCCGGAAAACCCCATCCATCAGGAATATCAGCTCTTTGTTCCAAAAAAATGGCATCGTGTTTTTCATTCCAAAGGACAGCAAACGTATTAATCATAATTAAAGGATCATGACCGATTTTGGCACGAATCCGGCTAATGTAATTACCTTCAGCCATCCTTTAGCCCATCGTGACATTGTGACGCGCTTGACCGGTATCCGGCAATTTGTCAAGAACTTCCATGTCAGCTGCAGAAATCTCAAAATCAAGTTCCGCATTCGATTTAACATGTTCGGCCTTCGTAGCCCGCGGCAGTGGCAAAACATTCTTTTGAAGAACGTATTTCAGCGCAACCTGAGGAACGGAAACCTGATATTTTTCGGCAATCTTCTGAATATCGGGTTGAGTTGCCAAGCCTCCGGTTGCTAGCGGGGAATATGCCTCCAGTTGGATATCCAAGGACTTAGTATAAGCGGCAATCTTCGGCTGTGTCCAACCGACGTAAAATTCTATTTGGTTAACTGCCGGTTTAACCGACCAAATTTGTTGAATGTTTTTTAAATCGTGCACATCAAAATTAGAAACACCGATTGCTTTTGCCCGACCGGATTTATAAATTTCTTCCATTGCCTGCCAAGCCTCGCGATTAGCGCCATCATAGCGATAATCCAAATTAATGTCAGCCCACGGCCATGGAGCGTGAATTAAATAAAGATCGACATAATCTGTCTGCAACCGATCGAGAGATTCCTGAAAATTCTTTAAAATATCATCATGATTTTTAATTTCGGCCGGCAATTTTGTTGTCAGAAAAATATCTTCCCGTTTGATTCCTGAATCCTTGATCGCTTGGCCGACAGATGGCTCGTTAAAATAATGAAAAGCAGTATCAATATGGCGATAACCGATTTTCAGGGCAGCCGCAACGGCTTGATAAGCTTCATCCCCATCTTTTAATCGCCAAGTGCCAAAGGCGACCTTAGGAATCTGATTCCCGTTATTCAATTGAAAAGTTTCATCTAAAATACTCATAATTCAATTATACGTTGACCTGAAATTTTGTATATTTTATTTGCAACTGTTTCAACTAATTCACGGTCATGGGAAATTAATAGAACACCGCCCGAATAACCAAGCAGGAAATCCTCTAAAGCCTTAACCGCCGTTATATCAAGAAAATTCGTCGGCTCGTCCAAAATCAAAAGATTGGCTCCAGATAATAAAGTCTTTATCAAAGCTAATTTGATTTTTTCCCCACCTGAAAGACTGATCGTTTTTTGAAAAACTTTATCTCGACGGATCCCAAAAGCGCCAAGGAAATCACGGGCTGTTTGTTCGCTTTCAAGCGATCCGTTTAAAATATTTTCCAACAAATTTTTAGAATCATCCAATTGACTTAAATCCTGATGAAAATAAGCGATCTCCAAATTTTCCGAACGAGTAACAACTGGCGCTTTCGCACACATAATCGCCTCGATCGAAGTTGTTTTCCCGACACCATTATCGCCGATTAATGCCACTTTGTCCCCAGTTGAAATTGTCAAGCTGAGTCCAGATACCAACAAACGTTCTTCACGAATAACGTCGAGATTCAAAACTTTAATGAAATTTTTGCCTTCTTTCAAGTTAAACGAATTTCTTAATTTCAGAGATTTTTTTTCGTAAGGTTTTTCTACTTTTTCCAAATTTTCAATTCGCCTTTGATTATTCTTGGCTAAATGAGCTAATTTTTTTGATTTCTTGCCATAAAAAGGGTTTCGAATACTCGTTTTCGCTAATTTATCGGCTTTACTACTAATAATTTGAGCAGATTTTTGCAATTGCCGGCTTTTGTTTTTTGCACTTTTATAGACATTTTTTTGATTAAGTGATAAAGATTTTCTAAATTCAATAAAATGAACAAAATCTCCCGTGAATTCCTTTACTTGATGATTTTCAAAGACCCAAAGTAAATCAGCGAATTGTTTTAAAAAATACCGATCATGAGAAACGGCTAAAATACTTCCGGAAAAATTACGCAACTCTCTAAGTAGCCACTTAATATTTTTTTCATCAAGATGGGTCGTTGGCTCATCCAACAAAAGCAAGTTCGGTTTTTGCGCTAAAGCTTTTTCAATCAGTTCACGCGTTTTCTGGCCACCGGATAAATCATTGAACCGATTAAGCCGTTCGACAAAAACTATTTTCCCCTGATTTTGAAGCTTCCCGGAAAAGTTACGATCTTGGCCGGAAACAATATTCAGTAAAGTTGTTTTACCTTGGCCATTATCGCCAATAACGCCAATCCTTTGACGAGCATTAATATTTAGTTTTTTGATCTTGATTAAAAGATCGCCATTAATATTTTTTCTAAATTTTCAATATGAGAATACACAAAAACCACCTTCTGGAAATCGGTGGTTTTTAATTAATATAAAACACCAATTTCATTTTTTATTTTTTTGGAATTAGTGTCTTCTTCACTGGATTAGCCTCATTTAGATTATATCAAAGTTCTATAATTAAGGGAACTGAGAAGATAATTATCAAAGTGTCAGATTTAGCTGTTTAAATAAAAAGAGGCTGTTTATGACAAATTATCAATTTTTACAGACGTTCGAATTCAAAAATGGCATCAAGATTAAAAATAGAATTGTAATCCCACCGATGACGGAATGCTCAAGTTTTGAAGATGGAAATGTCACCAAAAACGAATTGGATTATTTTGCCCTGAGAACCGGTGGGGCCGGAATCTTTATAACTCCGGCAAGTAACGTTAGTAGCCTAGGCAAAGGTTTCGAAGGTCAGCTGAGTTGTGCCAGCGACGATATGCTTCCAAGCCTGACTCAGGTTGCAAATACAATTAAAGTCAATGGCACTAAGGCCATTCTGCAATTACACCATGCCGGCCGAATAAGTGACTCTAAGATTCTTCGTGGTCAGCAAGCTGTCGGTCCCTCGGCTGTTGCTTCTTTACGGCCCGGATCGGAGATACCGCGTGAATTAACAAACGAAGAAATTCTGCAGATAATTTCAGATTTCGGGCAGGCCACCCGGCGAGCGATCGAAGCCGGCTTCGATGGAATAGAATTGCATGGAGCCAAAACCTATTTAATCCAGCAGTTTTTTTCTCCCCATTCCAATCGGCGATCAGACGACTGGGGAGGGAGTCTGAAAAAAAGAATGAAGTTCCCATTGGCAGTTGTGGAGCAAGTCCATAAAATTGTTGAAAGATATGCCGGCCGCCCCTTTATCATCGGTTACCGAATTTCTCCGGAAGAAATTGAAACTCCCGGAATTCGTTTGGCTGATACTTTAGCCTTAATCGATGTTTTAAAAAAACAGCCGATCGATTATCTGCATATTTCAACAAGAGACGTTTGGCAAACCAGCAAAAACGATTCTGACGATCAAATTCCGGTTGTCGATCAAATTAAAGAACATACCAAAAATGAAGTTCCTTTGATTGCTGTGGGGAACATTGCCAAACCGGAAGAAGCCGAAAAAGTAATTGAAGATGGCTTTAATTTTGTTGCCCTTGGACGAGAAATGCTGCGTGAGCCTCAATGGGTCGAGAAAGTTCAGAACGGACAAGAAGCAGGAATTAATTATTCACTCAATGAAACCGACTTAAAGCAGTTACGAATAACCCCTCCGCTTTGGAAATTTCTTACAAAAAAAATACACTCCAAACTAACGGCCGATTAACTTACTTTTATTAAAGAATAGATATATTTACAAAATATCTTGCAGATAAGTAAGAATACGTTTATGGGAAGCAAAATGGATTTCCGGCAAATCATTAAAATCGAAAAAATCAACTCTCGAAGTTTCGTGAGGATCAAATTGCGGTTTACCCTCTTTGACCTTCGTTACTAAATAAAAGGGTGTCAGAACTTGAGTTTGATCACCATTTGGATATTTAAAAAATTCCCGGTCGAAGTTTTTCAAAAATTTGTAATCAATAATCTCCAATCCGGCATCCTCTTTAAACTCACGTTTTAAAGTCTGCTCGATACTTTCTCCGTATTCCATATAGCCACCGGGAAGACCCCATCCCCCTGTATCGGCCCTTTTCTGCAGCAGGACTTTCTCTTCTTTAATATAAGCAGCGCCTACACCAACCATGATTAACGGCATATGGCCGACCTTCTCACGAATATCTTTTATATAATTAGCCATAGACCAATTATATTTCAATACTTGAAAAGTAATTGAATAAACAATTTGTGTAAAAAACAAAAAAACTTTCCGTCAATAAGACTGAAAGCTTTTATTTTGTACTTTTTTCAATTTGGTGATGAATCATTAGATCGATTTTGCCTTTTCGCGAACCAACTGTCACGGAATCGCCTGGTCGAATATCCTTGGATAGCAAAGCATCCGAAACTTTATCTTCAACCTGGTTTTGGAAAGCTCGCCGAATTGGACGAGCTCCATATTCAGGATCAAATCCGACTTGAGCAACCAAATCAATAGCCGCTTTATTTATCTTGATCGAGACCCCTTGTTCAGCAACACGTTGCAAAATTCCATGACTCATTAACTCGACAATTTTGTGAAGTTCAGGTTTGCTCAAAGAATGGAAAATAATCGTCTCGTCGATTCGGTTGATAAATTCTGGACGAAAACGTTCCTTTAAAGCTGTTTGAATTTCGCTGGACATTGCTTTGTAACTGTCTTGGGGCTCGATTGCACCAAAACCAACATGTTTGTTATCGCGAATTCGAGTTGCTCCAAGGTTCGATGTCATGATAATAATCGTATTTCTAAAATCAACTTTACGACCCTTTGAATCAGTCATATAGCCATCATCGAAAACCTGCAATAAAAGATTAAAGATATCCGGATGAGCCTTTTCGGCTTCATCCAATAAAACAACCGAGTAAGGATGATTGCGCACACGTTCGGTTAGCTGGCCGCCTTCATCATAGCCAACATAGCCAGGCGCGGATCCGATTAATCGCGAAGCAGAATATGATTCCTGATATTCGGACATATCGACTCGAATCATATTATCTTCCGAATCAAACATTGCCTCGGCCAAAGCCTTAGCCAATTCAGTCTTACCAACACCAGTCGGACCAAGAAAAAGAAAGGTCCCAATCGGACGGCTTGGATCTTTGATACCCGAGCGGGCTCTACGAATAGCCCGAGAAACAGCCGAAATTGCTTCATTTTGTCCGACGACCCGACGGTGAAGTATTTCCTCCAAATGCAGAAGCCGCTCGGATTCTGATTTTTGTAATTGCGTCACAGGAATACCAGTCTGTTGTCCGACAACATCGGTAATATCCTTTTCCCGGACCGTTAACTGATATTTATGATCTTTTGTGCCATTAATCAAATTGTCGGTCTCAACAACTGCTAATTCTTTTCTTATTTTGATTTCTTGCTGGCGAATCTTGGTTGCTTGATCGAAATCGCCAGAAGAAACAGCATCATCCAATTGATCACGTAAACCATTCAGCTGTCTTTCTAAATCAACCTTTTTATCCTCTGGTTGGACTGTATCGATTCGAACCTTCGCAGCCGCCTCATCCATTAAATCAATCGCCTTGTCGGGAAGAAAACGGTCCGCAATATAACGTGAACTTAATTTAACAGCTGCATTGATTGCCTCATCGGAGATATTAACGCGATGATGTTCCTCATAACGCGGTCGCAAACCCTTTAAAATTTCAACCGAATCTTCCTGACTTGGTTCATCGATTGTTACGCTTGCGAAACGACGTTCAAGCGCTTGATCGGATTCAATGTACTTCTGATATTCATCAAAAGTAGTTGCACCGATTGTTTGCAATTCTCCACGAGCCAAAGCAGGCTTTAAAAGGTTGGAGGCATCCAGTGCTCCTTCGGCCCCACCAGCGCCAATTAAAGTATGCAATTCATCAATGAAAAGAATCACTTGACCATCCTGATGAATTTCGTTGATAATTTTCTTTAAGCGGTCTTCGAATTCGCCACGATACTTGGTACCAGCGATTAAGGCGCCCATGTCAAGGGCCATCAAACGTTTATTCGCCAGATCAAAAGGAACTTGACCAGTGGCAATTTTGTGTGCCAGACCTTCGGCAATTGCCGTCTTGCCGACACCTGGTTCGCCAATCAAAACCGGATTATTTTTCGTTCGACGGCTCAAAATCTGAATTACCCGATGAACTTCCTGATCCCGACCGACAACTGGATCAATTTGGCCAGCTGACGCCAAAGCCGTTAAATCACGCGACATCGAATCCAAAGTCGGCGTTCCCTGTTGATTAGGTCCCTGCTGCTTGGATTTCGGTTTTTGCTGATTTGGATCGACACCAATCCGCTTAAAAATCGCACGAGTCAAATCCTGCAAACGGACGTCCAAACTAGCCAAAATCCGCGAGCTAAGAATCGATTCATCAGTCAATAAAGCCAAAAGGAGGTGTTCGGTTCCAATTTGACGGGCGCCAAGACTTTGGGCCTGCAATGCTGCATTCTTTAAAATTTCCTGAGCCTTTGGAGAATAAGCCAAAAAGCCGGCTTTTATATTTGTATGAGTTCCATATCCGGTAAATTGTTCAATTTCATTTCTAATATCATCGTCGGTGACATTGTAATCTTGAAGAACCTTGCTCGCCAACCCATCTTTTTCCAAAGTAAGAGCCGACAGCAAATGTTCCGAACCAACGATTTCATGTTTAAAATACTTCGCCTGTTCCTGGGCTAAAAGTAAAACATTTTTTGCAGATGCTGTGTATTGATTATCCATGAATGTTTGTACTCTCAAATCTCAGCCGATTGATCATGCCAACAAGGACACGAGCTCGAACTGTGTTTTCTGATACTTTATCAGAAATCCGCAAAGAATTCTTGTCGATTGCTGCAACCATCAAATTTGCTTCTCTTTCACTGACAACTTTGTCTTCCAAAAGAGCAGTAATAATTTGATCCGCATTGTTATTGCCGATTGAATCGCCGATATAATCTATCAGTTCATCAAAGATTTTTGTATCATCAACCAAATCAACATGTTCAATACGGATATATCCGCCGCCGCCACGTTTGGATTCTACTATATATCCATTTTGAAGGGTAAAACGGGTGTTGATTACATAATTGATTTGACTTGGTACAACAGCAAAACGACTGGCGATCTCGCTTCGTTTAATCTCGGTGATTTCGTCCTGACTGAGGATTTCCTTTAAATATTGTTCAATTAAATCTGAAATATTAGCTTCTGCCATAATTTGACCATTCCTGACTAATATTATAAACAGAAATACGAATAAAGACCAATTTCAACAATGAAAAACTAATCTGCTTCTTCAAATTTTTTGTTAATCTTTTGTCCGTCACTCAATTTTTTCAGCTTCTTATGGGCTGAAAGCCAGGCCGGGGTTAATGCCGTTAGAGAACCAAACCAAGCCAGGGGCGTGCCCATAACTGCTCCGGCATAACCGAAAATAGCAACCAGTACAAGAGCCGCAAAGGCCCGCATCGATAATTCGAAAACACCGGCGATCGTAGGAACATAAGTGTTTCCCAAGCCCTGCAGGGTATAACGAATCAAGAATAGAGTCGATAAAAGAATATAAGCTCCGCCATTGATGATAAAGTAAATTCGCGACAGCTCGAGTACGTGGACCTGTTGACTACCGGAGCCCAAGAAAAGTTGAACTATATAATGGCCAAAACTAATTTCGAGAATTGACATGGAAACTGCCCAAATTCCGCCAACGATCAAAGCTTTCTTTACCCCTTCGAGAATTCGGGAATATTTCCTGGCTCCTAAATTCTGAGCAGTAAAAGTCGCCATCGTAATTCCGATACTCATCATGGGCAAAGTTGCCAATTGATCAATTCTTGAGGCAGCACCGGAAGAAGCAACCGAATCAGTGCCGAGGGTATTTAATGCCGTTTGCAAAATTACTCCGCCGATTGCGATGATTGAATTTTGAAAAGCCATCGGCAGACCAAAACGCAAATGTTCTTTAATATCATTCATATCAGTGTGCCAATCGCCGCGATGGACTTGCAAAACAGGCAAAACCTTATAAATATAAACAAAACTAACAATCCCCGAAATAAGTTGAGCGATCACAGTAGCAAAAGCCGCTCCGGCAATGCCCCAATGAAAAACAACGATAAAAAGAAGTTCCAAGGCGATGTTGATAAAGACAGCTACAATTAGAAAAATCAATGGTGCTCGGGAATTGCCAACCGCCCGCATTGCATTAGCTGCCAAATTATAGCTCATTGTCGTGAACATAAATCCCAATAGAATCGTTAGAAAAATGTTCGCCTGAGTCATGACATTTTTCGGCGTTTGCATTAATTCCAAAATTTGTTTATTGAAAGCAACTGCAATAAAAGTCATGAAAATTGTCAAAATTACTGTGCACAGAATTGTCGTGACCATCGACTGACGGACACCGCGAAAATCTCCTGCGCCAAAACGTTTGGCAGTTACAATTGCCGTTCCAGCAGTAAAACCCTGAGCAAAACCCACCAACAGCCAATTTAAGGCCGCTGCTAAAGAAACAGCTGCTAAAGCACTAACACCTAAAGCCCGGCCAACAATCACCGTGTCGGTAAAAGTATAAAGCTGCTGAAAAAGGTTCCCCAATAAAAGCGGTATTGTGAAGAAAATTATTAATTTTAACGGTTTCCCCTCAGTCAAACTATGCATAAAAAATCCTTAATTACTCAATGGTATTTAATTCTATACGTAATCCAATTATTTCGAACATCTAATTGATTATTTTTTTCAAAATCGAATAAATTTTTAAAACAAAGTTGAAGTGCTAAGTTGCTGCTTTGCTTTTTGTTAAACGAGATAGAGCTTGAATTCTTTAAATTAACCATTGATAAAAGTAGTTGATCCATGTTTGTAAAGAAATCCAAACCGTATTTTGAATCAGGATCTTTTATTTGAAGAACCGGAAATTCTTTTCGATCATTTTCAGATAAAACAAGTGTGTGTTCAACTTGCTTTCCATCGATTTGGAAATTATCTTCCGACTCAACTTTTACTTGATTCTTTGCCGCAATCCAATAATTTTCCAGATAAACCGACAATTTAGAATAATCCGTTTGTGAATCGGTATCAAAATTAATCGTGACCGAATTATCTTCAAAAAGAGTATAAGTTATTTGAAAAAGGGTTCTCCTGGAATTGCTTTCTTTAGAAATAGAATGCAGATCTTCTTTTAACGTAATTGAGTTTTCGTGAACAACTGCTTTTAAATTTTGGAATTTTTCTATATTTTGAGCGATATTTTTTTTGTTGAAAGAGTCGATCAGGAGATTTTGGCGTTCTTTATTCTCGTCTATGATTGAAAATTCATGCCAAAAATCAGGAAAGTTCCTAATGGAAATTCGCGCACCCTGACTATTCTCCAGAGAATAATCAAAAACATCTAATCCCTGGTATTCTAAAACTTTTTTAATTGCTGTTTTCATTGTTATAAAATTCTCCAAAGAAACAGCACTCGTCGCCCGATCCCCTCAAAGAAACTATTGTCTATTTTACTAATAAAAAATTAGTATTTAAGCAAATATTCAAAAAAAATTAAAATATTTATGAAAAAAGCTCCAATACGATTTACTCAGGATCATATTAGAGCTGATGCGTAATTGATTTATCGCTAATCTACCTATTAGAAACACCCAGATTAGTAATAGCTTTGAAATCATCATCACTCAATTTGATTGAAGCGGCAGCCACGTTATCCTCCAAATGAGCTACCGAACTTGTACCAGGGATTGGAAGAACATTTCCTGATCGTTTCAACAACCAGGCTAAGGCAATCTGAGCCGGACTTGCTTTATATTTATTGGCAATCTTGGCCAACGGACTGTTTGCCCCGGTCAGTTTTCCAGTATTCAATGGAAACCAGGGTACAAAAGCCATATGCTGTGATTCGGCATAATCGAGGACATCGTCGTCGCGATGGTCAGAAACATTATAAAGATTTTCAACCGCATCAATCTTTGCGTATTTTTGGGCTTCCTTGATTTGTCCGACAGTTACCTGGCTGAGACCAATGTGCTTTATTTTTCCTTCGTCCTGTAGCTTTTTTAATTCGCCAACCTGTTCAGCAACCGAAAAATGCGAATCGATTCGGTGTAAAAAGAGCAAATCTTCATGATCAATACCCAAGGTCATTAGAGATACTTCAACCTGTTGACGAAGATAATTAGGTTCCCCATGTGGTGTCCAAACGCCGGGTCCCTGACGAGTTTGGCCAACCTTGTCAGAAATAAAAATCTCATCACGATTGCTTGCTGACTTCAAGCCCTCTGCCAAGTAACGATCAGCAAACCACGGACCATAAGAATCGGCCGTGTCAAAAAAATTGATTCCCAAATCAACCGCTTTTTTAATAACGGATACGGCATTATTTGGATCATCATATGGGCCCCAAGTCCCCCCACCGGTCAGCTACATTGTTCCATAACCAAGCCGGTTAACTTTAAATTGATCATCAAAAGCATAAGTCCCTGATGCAGAAGCATTTATTTGCGACATATATCTACCTCCTTAAATTGGTTTCTAAAAGTAAGTATAGTTCAAAAAAACAATACATTAAATAGTTCCGTTTTGTAAATCAGCCACGAGCAATCAAAATGTTTAAAACTTTTTCTTCATATCAAAAAAATAAATATTCCTAAACATTTTAAACATCCAAATAGGTCAGTCTAAACCAATGATTGTAATATACGAATATAATTAAAATATAGTTTTTATTTAAGCAAGGGAAAGTTGGATCTTATTATGTATAATGACAATCGTTTATTCAAGTTCTTCCTACTTTTTTTAAAGTTAATTTCGGCAATCGGCACTATTCTGATCGCCTTCACATTAATTAAAAATGCGATCGACAATTATTCGATTACAAAAGCCGGCAGCCTAATCCTGAACATTTCTATTTATGCCGCCTTGGCTTCCGGAGCATTAAATATTTTTCAAGTTATCTGTCTTTTTGTTCCTATTAATAATCTATTTCGAATAATCTATATCGCCAGCGTCTTTGTAAGCAATGCATTTTTAATATTTGTATCGGTTATTTGGCTGAGTGTTTATCAATTTATGTTTCTAGGAATCAGCCTTGGTCTTTTGGGCTTGATACTAATTTCTTTTCAAGTTAAAAAAAGAAGAGATTAATATTTTATAAATAAAGACTTATGGAGAAGGAAAGGGATTTGAACCCTCGCATCGTAACAAAAGTTAACGACCTACCTGCCTAATAAATTAAACAGGCCTCTTAAACCAGACTTGAGTACTTCTCCGAAATTACTGATGTTTGCTTTGAACAAGCACGTTTACTAATGTAGAGTAGAAATTTTAAATAAAATTATATTGAAAATTAATTCAAGATTAAAAACGGCTGAAAGATTAAATAAATCAAAAAAACACTTTTCAGTGCTTCTTCGTAAGTCCTTTCAAACCCAATCTGATCCTTCCCTGCAAATGCTGAAATGCCAAATACCGTTGACGGGATTTTTCAATTATTTTGTACTTTTTCGGATTTTTCTTGTAAAATTGCTGGTGAAAATTTTCTGCAGGCCAAAATTTGGTTGCCGGTTCAATCGCTGTAACGATTGGACGATTATACATTCCCGATTCGGCTAATTTTAGTTTTGAACTCTCAGCAATTTTTCTTTGTTCTTCATTTCTAACAAAAATTACCGGTCGATAATTATCGCCATGATCATTAATTTGGCCAAATTCGTCAGTCGGATCGGTTATTTGCCAATAAAGATCAAGCAACTCTGTGTATTGAATAATTCTCGTATCAAAAATAATTTCAACTGCTTCAACATGGCCTGTATAGCCGCTCACCACTTGTTCATATGTTGGATGATCAACATGGCCTCCGGTATAACCGGACAGTACTGAAACAATTCCACGCTCGTTTTCAAAGGGCTCGACCATACACCAGAAACATCCCCCGGCAAATATCGCTCGATCTTGATAAGAGAGATCTTTTGCATAATGTTTCGAAAAATCAAATTGAAGATGATCAGGTGAATTTCCGGTAATTTTCATGTAAAAATCTGTCACATCGGCAGTCAAATTATTTCTGACAGCAAGCGGTCACAATTCAAATTCCAGTTTTGAAAGCTGACGCTCAAAATTCATATCTTCGCCGATCGCGTTCTTAGCAGATGAAAGCAATGAACGTTCCCAAGCACTGGTCGCTGGATTAAGTATTAGATTATAGATATCGTTTAAAATCTCTTCACAATTGTTTTTCGTCATCATAACCATCCTCTGAATTTGGAAATAACTGAATTTTTTATGACTTGGAATCCGAAAAGCATTTTCAAGGATCTTATTTATTGAAAATATCGTTCGAAAATTATTAAAAAGCAGTGGTCCTACGCTCAGTATAATCCATATTTCTCAGGAATTATGATTCGAAACTGCTTACAGCTCAAATCAAACAAACTACTGAAAAATATTTAAAAAACCGGCCTAATTAAAGGCCGGGAGATATATGTTGTAATTATTGAAACATGGATAAATTAATATGATTACTTAAAAAAATTTTGGCGGTCGGTACTTATTAAAAGTGCCTTGAATGAATTATAGTCTTTTTTAAATAAAAAGCACTAATCCTTTTAAAAAAACGGTTTCCTTGTTAACTGAATTAAATGAATGATTAAAAGAGACCTACTCCAAAAGCAGGATTAGTAAATCAGTTATTTAATTTAATATGGTTTGCATTAAAAAACCACTACTAATTTAATAGTGGCGGTCCCAATATCGGCCTTTTCATCAACCGATACAACATGAAAACTGAATTAATCAGCAATTAATTTAGTTTTAGGTATCAAAGATACCCGCATTAGAGTCTAGCAAATTTTTCAATAAAAAACAGCCCTAAGTTGGCTGTTTTAATTTAAAGAAACGCACATAAAAACCGACTGGATTAAAATTTTTTATGATCCGGAACAGCTTTTTAGCAATTTAGCACCTATAGGAACAATCTAGTATTAGTTAAGTGAAACAAGCAGATTAAAAATTAACCAATGTTAGTCGTTTCGATGCTGATGATTATTTGGAACCAAACTAATCGTCGCAACCAAGATCGGCTCTTCTTAACTGTGATTTATTTTATTAAACGGAAGCGTTTTTTAAAAGCACTGGAATTAATTACCAAAGATCTTAAGATTGCTTGAAACTACAATTCTTTTTTCTCTAACAAAAGAAGTACGATAACTATTTTAAATTGAGAAAATATGAATTGTGTAGCAAAGAATAAAACCATTATTAAAAGAAATATATAGGCCAAATAAACCAAAGATTATCATGTTTCTCAGTTCTTTCTATTATTATTTGAATAACGGTCCCACTAATTACAGCTGAAAAAAAGAAAATCGTCTTGAATATATACTGACTGAAAATACTCACAGCTGGGAAAAATGCTAAAACATCATTGGCACAAAAAAATTAAAGACCAGATAAAGCAAATTAGGCGATATTTTTTTCTTGGACATATTAGTACTGATGCCTCCAAGTCAATAATCTCTATTAATTGTTTTGTATGATGTCTTTTATTGATCTAATGGGAATATAATGTTCAAAAAATAAAGGATTTCCGAAGTAATGCTTTTGAGACATCGAAATTATATTTCGTTATTAAATCCCTTTAGAAATGACGATTAGTTATTACTAAGCGCTAATCAAATCATAATTCATCTTTTTTCATAAAGAGCCGGAATAGAAAATATCCGGTTTAGATTATTTTTCCCTATAAAAACATTTAATTTTTTTAATAATTAATTAAAATTAAAAAAGCATCCACCCTTAATTGGTTAGATGCTTTTTTGTACAAACGTGCTATAAATGCTGATACCAGTGAATTTACATAGCTCCAATGGGGATCGAACCCATGATTCCGCGCTGAGAACGCGACGTCTTAGCCACTTGACCATGGAGCCAAAGCACGCTTAATATTGTATCAAAAAATAGAAAGAAGAACTATTTGTTGATTAAAGAATCGGGATAGTTCCAATCAAGAAAAGTAGCATCAGATCGGATGCTATAATTGTACTGTTAAGTTTTGGGGTAGTTCCGGAATTCGACAGGTTATTACAAGCATGGATTGCGTTCCCGTTTGTCGGGTTAAAGACTGCAGATATAACTGCAAAAAATAATGAACCATCTTACGCATTAGCTGCCTAATCGCAGTAGCGTAGCCCTTTGTTGAGTCCACGGCAACATTCTCGGCCTAATTAGTGGATTAGCTGCTGGCATTTATGTTCGGAATAAAAGCAGTGAAACAAGAATCGAACTAGCTCTCGATTTGGAAGTTAGCAACCTAATCTTGAGCGAAATTACTTGTTAACTATGAGCGTAGATATTTATGTGATTGGATAATTTGGACATGGGTTCGACTCCCATCTACTCCATATGGTATGTTGATAAAGCGCAAGCCCCTACGGTTGAGCGCTTTTTTTGTTTACTCAATATCATATTAATTATCAAAAAAATCAACATTAAAAAGCTTATTAAGGACTTTGCGCATATTAGTTATCGATAATGCGTTAAATAAAATACCCTCCTGGATCTTGCTTCCGTTAACTTATACAGATCTGATTGAAGAAGAGCAGGCCATTTAGACTTAACTTCCTAATAAATATCTCATCAAATATATATCTGAAATAATAAAAACAGAATCATAGATCTTTGATTTAAAAAAATTCATGGTTTTGTTCTCAAGAGAAACGAAACAGCTGTTTCAATATGATGCCCATCTCTCTGGGGCTTTCTTCCATGCCCTGTTTCATCCATTGCACTTCGGTAGATATCACAGCCCCCGCCATAAAATTGGCGAAATATTGATTTTTTCCACGAACAGTACGTGAAGAATCAATGTAGGAATTCTGTGCAAGAAAAACATAAACCTTTCTAAAGGCGCTTATTAGAACATCAAAGAGTCCTGCATGAATCAATAATAAGGTTTCGGTTGCATGATCACCCATTATTTGAAAATACGCCGTCATAAGTTGCGTGAAGTCTATATGTCTGTTGTTAAGAGCAAGATTTAGATAAGACATAATCATTTGTTCTTGATAACGAGAAACTATTTCCTGAAAAGATGAAAAGTTCCGATAATAGTAGGTTTGAGAGACGGCTGCTGTTCTGCAGAGATCCGAGACAGTGATATCGCTAAGATGCTTATTCTGTAACAAAGTTAAGAGACCGCGATAGATAGCCCTGAGTTTAAATTGCTTTAATTCATGTGGTGACATTGTTTACAACTTCCCTCGTTTCTGTAGCCTAAAGATTCTTGTCCAGTATAGCCTAAATTACGCTGTTATTAGCATATTTTGCTAAGGGGGAATTTCTTTTGAAACAAAAACAAATGGCTATTTTGATGACAATGACCATCAGTATTTTCCTTTGTATGCTTGACACAACAGTCATGAATATTGCACTACCAGCAATTCAGACAGGGCTTCATACAGATCTTGATACACTTCAGTGGGCGTTGAATGTTTATACAATTGCTTTCGCGGCCTTCACTATTCCATTAGGAAGGATAGCCGACCAATTCGGACGAAACAAAGTCTATTTTGCCGGACTGATTCTATTTTTGTTGGGTTCGTTAACATCGGCTTCAAGTTCAACGGTAGCAATATTGATTATCGGACGAGCTTTGCAGAGTATCGGTGCTGCAATTGTCTTCCCAGCCAGCATGACAATAGGTATTAATTCTGTTCAACTAAATAAAAGGAACACCGCGGTTTTGATTTTAGGAATTACACAGGGTCTTGCAGCTGCCTTTGGACCGACAATCGGTGGATTATTGACACAATTCTGTGGTTGGCGAGGTATTTTTTACATCAATGTTCCGCTAGTTTTGCTTGCCGCGATTATGTGTGTAGCCTTATTGCCAATGAAAAATGAAAACATTGTTAAAGCTAAATTAGACATTTCCGGAATGTGCTTGGTAATTCTATTATTATTCTCTCTGACTCTTGCACTTGTAAAAGCTAGCGCCTGGGGTTGGACCAGCGGAAAAATTCTCAGTTTGTTCGCGGGGTTTGTCATAGCGCTAATATTATTCATTTGGCGCGAGTCTATGGCGTCAGATCCCATGATCCGACTTCATTTATTCAAATATCGCCACTTTACTGGAGCAGTTGTCATGACGGTTCTTTCTGGAATCTTATTTGTAGGTGTAATGGTCCTAATGCCGAGTTTCTTTACCAAAATTCAAGGACATACAGAATTAGAAGCCGCTCTGATGATCACACCTGCATCCATAATGGTATTCTTGCTTTCCCCCGTCAGTGGACTGCTTCTCAAAAAGATGGGCGCCAGGCAATTAATTGCTTTAGGAATTGTTCTTCTTGGATTGGGTTATGTTGGCCTTTCAGTCATGAACCCGCGTATTTATTGGCAATTTGCGATTTCTTGTATCCTTATCGGTACAGGTTACGGAATTATCATTGGCCCGATCACAGTCCTAAGTGCTGGCGATTTTACTGGAGAATTACTTACGGCTTCTCAAAGCGTCACCGGTGTCTTTAGACAAATTGGCACCGTGCTTGCTGTCGCTATCTTTGTATCGGCCCTGTCAACAAACTTAGCGACAGCAAAGGCTCAGGTATGGTCAGCAGCACGAAACGAAGTTAAAAAATTATCTGTCATACAAACAAGACAAAAACATATAATGATGACTAATAAAAGTTTAGCCAATCGAACAAAAGCAGCTGAATTTTTGTGGAAATGGTTGATCAATAAAAAAATTCATGGCGATATTTTGAAAATTTCTCTCGAATATGCCGCAAGAAACTGGTATGATACTTCAAAAAATGGTGTCAGATCAGTGATTAATTTTTAATAGGAATATTTAAAAAGTTGCATTAAACGGCTTTTTAGTTTTTCGCCATCTCCCATAAAAAGCTTATGAAAAAAATTGTCTGACAATAAAATCAATTTTAAAAATAAATAATTCTCTTTATAATAAAAAATATATAAATAGTCAGCAGCAAAACACGCGATAATATCTACAGAAAAACAAAAAAATCAGAATTCTAATAACATTGGAAAGAAATTAACTTATTAATTTATAATGATTATTATTCAGTTTATTTAAAAATATTTAGGAAAACCAACTTTATATAAAATTTCTGTTTACTTTAGACATTGAGCTCTGGCACTTTTTTATTAAAGAGCAACGGTTTATTCAGTAATCATGCTAAGGTTATTTTTTACTTGGGGTAAATCAACAAATTGAGATTTAAAAAAAATATAATAACAGGCGAATTAGCAAAAGGTACGTCTTGGCTAACCCTGGGCAACGTTGTTTCACGGCTTTTGGGAGCTATTTATGTGATTCCGTGGACCTTGATGCTGGGTATTTTATCCTTGCAGGCCAACACTTTATTTGGTAAAGGATATAATGTTTATCAACTATTTTTAATAATGTCGACAGTTGGACTGCCATCTGCGGTGGCTAAGTATACCTCTGTCTTGGTTGGCAAGGAAAAAGATCTGTTTTTAGAGAAAGCTTTTCAACTAAGTCTTTTCAGCGGCCTGCTCTTCGGAGTTATTTTCTGGATCCTGGCTCCAATTTTGGCCGTCGGAGACATCAATCTTATTCCAGTTCTTCATTCACTCATTCCTGCCGTTATTGTTTTCCCTTTCCTTTCCGTATTGCGTGGAAAATTTCAAGGACAATTGGATATGGAAACCTTAGCCAAATCCGATATAATCGAACAATTAATCAGGATTGTTTATATGCTGCTTTCGGCTTTTTCTATTCTGGATATATTCCACGGCAATTGGGTGAATGTTGTAATTCAGTCAACTTTCGCCGCTTTTATAGGTGCCTTGGCAGCTATTATATATCTTCTTTATAAACTTTATTTCTTTAAAGCTGAAAAAATTCATTTATTCTCGAAAATTGAATTAAGTGAAAATAATTCTCTCGTAAACAGTTTTAAATCATTTCTTCCAATCGTTAAACAGTCGATCCCCTTTGTTTTTATTGGCGGATTTTTGACCTTTTATCAGTGGATAGATCAATACACATTCTTCCCTTTAATGAGAATTTTTCATCCTGATTTCCCCCAAATACAGTTAGAAGATATCTTTGGTAGATTTAATTTCAATGCCAACAAATTGATTATGTTGATAGTTTCCCTGGCCATGTCGGTTGCTTCAACGATCTTACCGATTATTTCCAAAAATTCTTCTAATTTAAAAGAGACGAGAAATTCGATTGCACGAGGAATTAAAATGTTAATCGCGATTATTTCTCCCTCAGCCTTAATTATGTATGCTCTTGCAAAACCTATTTATATTATTTTTTATGGCAAGTACGGCTCCCTACAGGATTTTGTTCCGATTGTTCAAGTGTCAGCTTTGGTTTCTATATTTATGAGCAGTGGCATGCTGTTGGCGATGATTTTGCAAGGAATTGGCAAAACCCGTGTAGTTATAAAAGCGATAATTTATGGAATTATTTTTAAAATATTGTTCCAGCCATTTTTGATCATAGTATTTCCAATGTTGGGTGCCATGATAGCAACATTTGTTGGCTTAATAGTTAGCACAATGATGATGTTTGCCTTTATAGAAATAAACTATCAAGTTTCTCAAAACATTGAAGCGGGCTTTCTTAGCAGCACATTTGTTTCGTCGATAATAATGTTTGCATTAGTCTGCATATCAGATTATTTTACCCAGTTATTTGTTTCGGATTCAAGAATCGGTCAATTTTTACCCTGTTTAATATCATCCTTGATTGGACTTTTTATCATTATTAACTGTTACAAAACGAATGGTATTTTAGATGAAATTCTAACAAAATAACCAATATTTAGTCCGGAATTAAAAAGTGAATAAAGCTTCATTGCTAAAACTTTTTAATAGTGTAACTAAAAAATACTAAAAACTAAATTTCTCGTAATAAACATTTTTTGAATGAATTCCACATTTTCTAAGTAACGTTTTATAGCCTAGCATCATAATATTAGACCCAGACAATAAATAATAACTATTTTCCAAAATGGGAGTCTTTAAAATATTTAGCAACTTTTCAGAATTTAAACGATGGATCGACTCGAAATAATGGAAATTTTTTTGATTTTTAGATAATTGCAAAAGCATTTCCCTATAAACCAATTGGTCTTCCCGAGAAACGGTCCATATGAAATATATTTCTCGTTTTTGAGAATATTCAAGAACCAAGCTGATTAAAGGTACTACGCCAGTACCTCCTGCCAGCATAATTAGTGGTTGTTTGGCATTCGTCTGTTCAATAATTTGTTTATTCAAAGTCCCATAGGGGCCATCAATTAAAACTTTTTCGCCAATTTCGATTTTTGAAACTTGTCGCGAGAAATCTCCATCTCCTCGAATAGCCAAAACAATTCGCCTATTTTTAAAATCAAAATCAACAAAAGAAAATGGATGCATTTCTTTCATTTTTTCAAGATTGGGGAAACTAATAAAGACATAATCGCCCGGTTGGTACTGTTTCAAACGACTAATCTTAATTTTAGAAAATTCCAAAATCATTTGAGCCATATTCCCACCAATATTTCTAATTTCAATAACATTAGCTTTGCTAAAACGCCAATATTTTGATACAAGAAAACATGAATAACTCAAAAAAGTTATAAAGGAATATAAATAAAAGATAATTGCGAAAGAATTTATTTGCATAATGTAACTAATTAAAAGCACATGAATAAAAACAAAAATAGTTGCAATAAGATTTAAACGATGAATCCAAAAACTGGTTTCGTGTTTAAAAATATGTAATTCCAAGAATCTAACAATTAATTTAACCCAGTGGACTCTATCAGTTATCCAGCCACTTAAAAATAAAATAGAATAAGCGGCTGTTCCAATTAAAATCCATAAAGCATAATCTCCAGTGAGTTTGATTAAGCCACTAGATAAATTCATTAGAGTATGTACATAAGCTAAAATAATTGCTCCAATACCAAGAAGTCCATGAACGAAATACATAGATGGCAATCCAATTATTCGATCTAACCATTTCGGTTTTGTGCTAACAAAAATTACAAATAACATCCAAACATATGCTATCGTGCCTATTTGAAACCCAAGTATAGAGGCAGAAGATTCATTCATTCCAGTCGCAAGCGCTTGAATTAATGGAAGCAGAATAATAAATATTGCTGCTCCCCAAAAAAAGTCCTAATAAATATTTATGATTTTTAAGCATAAATTAACTCCTTTTGATCAATAATTTCGTGATTGAGCCAACGTTCAGATTTTTTGTTATAACTTATTCTTAATCCTGAACCGGATAAACGTTTTAACCAGCTATGATCATTAATTGTCGTAGTAGCAATAGCAGTAGCCCAAATATCGGAATAAGTCAATTCCGAACCAATGACACTTGAACTAATGACATTAAAATTTTTTTCTGGTATTGCGCGTCCAGTTGATGAATTAAACAAATGTTCTCCTCGTTGACTAGTTCCAGATGCTGCTATAGCGCCATTTTTCATTCTGAAGCAACTGATAACTTTTTTATTATCAAAGGGATTAACAATCCCTATTTCCCATTGCCAATTATGCTTGTCGGAACTACTAAATTGCATATCACCACCACCATTCAAATTAACAGCTACAAAATTCGGGTCAGATAGAAGCGGTGCAAGTTGAATACGTTCTGCCTTTTCAATTGCCCATCCTTTAACAGCACCGGTTGGATTATATTTTCCAACAAAATTCGCTGAAAACAGTCCTTGCGTCATTTCTTTTGCCCAAATCGACAGAGCAAAAACTTCTTGAAAAAGTAGGTTAGTACCAGTCATTTCAATTTTTCGATGATTATATAAAGTAAGTTCAGAATTTGTTCTGAAAGGAGAAAAAATGTGATCCACTAACACAAGCCATTCATGAATTTTTTTTGCACGTCCCAAAATAACTTCTCTCGTAACTTCGTCATCTTCTTTAACTACAATTTGACCGGTAAAAGGAATATTCATTTCATTAATTTCAAAGCTAAGCATTATATAATGATCAATATTTTTTTTATAAATTTTCATCATTTAAGATTCCGCCTTGTTTAAAGCACTTTGTAAGGATTTAGTAAATCCTTTCCAGGTCTCAGTGGCTCCACTAAATGATTGAATTTTTGAAGAATCATTTTTAACAGCTTCATCCTCATAGGTTGGCAAAACACTAGAATTTACTTGCTGATCGTGAGGATTATCTGTTGGATATTTAATAGTTTGAACTTTTGTAATCTCACCATTACTAATCGTTACTTTGACTTGCACATTCCCCCAACGCATGCTGGCTGATTTGCCGGTGTAAGTTCCATTTTGATAACCGGAGTCCACAGAAGAACTTGAAGACGAGCTAGAAGCGCTTGATGACTCTGATGCATTAGAATTACTTTGTGAATTTACACTTGAATCAATAGCAATATTTTCAGCACTGCTTTTTTTAAAAAATAATAGGTAACCATCAATCGCAATAGCCAAAGTTATAGACAAGCTAATTAAAAATGCGATAATTTTTTTATCATAATTTTATAGAATCTCCTTTATATTAATTATTTTTAAAATAAAAATTAAATAAAAATTATCTAGGCAAAGATAATTCAAAAATCGTGCCTCTTGGATAATTATCCAAAACATTGATTTTAATATGCTGGCGATTTGCCAATTCCTTGACAATTGAAAGACCCAATCCAGAACCGGGAATGCTATTGCTACGAGAGGCGTCTGCTCGATAAAAACGTTCAAAAATATGTTTTTTATCATTCGCAGAAATTCCTTTCCCAAAGTCAATAATTCTCATAATCGTTTTCCCAGAGTTTTGCTCAATATTTAAAATAATTGGACAATCCAGCGGACTGTATTTACTGGAGTTTTCTAAAATGGCCAAAATGATTTCATGTATTTGGTCCAAGTCGGCTTTGATATAAATATTGCTGGAAAATTTTGTTTTTATCTTTTGTGGAAAGGGTACGTTTTTCGATATTTCAACTAATAATTCGCTTAAATTTATCTTAGTGATATTCAATTCATCTCGTTCAGCGTGAGATAAATCTAATAGATTTTGTACCAAATGTTGCATTCGCCTTGTTTCATTCGAAATGTAATCGAAAGAGTTCTCGATAATTTCAGGATGTTCACGCCCTCGGCGTTTAATCAATTTGAGATGCCCATTAATTGCAGCAATGGGAGTTTTTAATTCGTGAGATGCGTCTGAAACAAATTGTTTTTCACGGACCTCTTTTTCACTAATCACATCTAAAAGTTGATTAAATGAGACAGCTAACTCATTTACTTCTGTTGGGGAAGTAGGCTCAGGTAATCGGTCTTCCATTCTTTGATTACTCTGCTTAATTTTAAGGCTTACCTTCTCAGTCGCAGAACTCAAATAAGATAGAGGTGTTGTCAATCGTTGTGATAATTGCCAAATCAGCCAAACTCCAAAAATCAAAACCAAACAAATAATAATTAGTAAAGTGTAAAGAGTTATTTTTATGATATTAAAAACTTTATATAAATTAATCCAAACTGTAAAATGATTTCCGTATTGAGTGACAGTCTTTGTGTAGTATAGCTTGTAATGATTAAAGTCATGCCAATTTTTGCTATCTAAAAGATATTTTTTTGAAAAAAATAAATGTTTGTAATTTTTACTAGCAACATGACTAGCACCATCAGAATAAAAAGTTTTTTTCTTATTTGTCTGAGCTTTAATAAAAATAACATCGCTATCAAAAGTGTTGTTTCTAATCCAAATATTCCAATCATGAGCAGAATCAATATTTGTTTTCTTCAAACTTTTAATATATTGATTTGCATTTTGTACTTGAATCCTTATCAGCTGATAACCCAAAACAGTCGGAACCGAAATCACCATCGAAAATGTAATAATAGCTAGCAAGAAAAAATAAGAGCGCGTCATGATTAAGGCACTACTATTTTTTAGCGGCCTTATAAAGGCTAATAGATTATGAAAAAAATTTTTTACTTTGCGCATTATTTTGCCCTTAAGACATATCCAACACTACGAACCGTATGAATAAGCTTCGGATAAAAATGATCATCTATCTTTTGACGAAGATAGCGTATATAAACATCAGCTGTATTATATTGACCGTTAAAATCAACTCCCCAAACATTATCAAGTAAATCATCGCGAGTAAGCGTTTTGCCTGCATTTTCAATTAAATATGTTAAAAGTTGGAACTCTCTTTGCGTTAAATCAATAACCTGTCCATCCCTTGTAACACGGTGTGCGTCTAAATCCAGCACTAAGTTAGATACCTGATATAGTTTTGGGCGTGGCTTATTTTGATGACGAATCGTCACTCTTAAACGTGCTAAAAGTTCTTCAATTTCAAAAGGCTTCGTAATATAGTCATCTGCACCAGAATCTAATGCAGCTACTTTATCGCCAATATCACTTTTAGCGGTCATAAGAATTATAGAAACCTGACTATTTAATTTTCTAATGCGCCGTAAAACTTCGAGCCCATCTCGTTTTGGCAACATCCAATCAAGCAAAACTACATTAATTCGGTTTGAATTCTGTTCAAAAACTGAAAGGCCCATTTCGCCATCACTAGCTGTCAAAACAATATAATCTTCAAATTTAAGTTCCGTCTGTAAATAAGCTACAATAGCTGTCTCATCTTCGATTATAAGAATGATTGGTTTTACCATAATAATTTTTGAACACTCGCTTTCTTGTTTTATTTATAAGGCTTTTTAATTTTAACTATCCTAAAGGTACCCTGGTCGTCATGAACCCGGTTTTGGGAGAACATGTAGACAAATGAACGCTTGCCCCAGGTTGGCTCGGGCGTGGTTGCCGATTCCTGTCCGAGCTGGTAGTTATGGGTCTTGACTAGCCAGATNGCNTGNTGNTCGTNNGTNGGNTTNGTGACCTTGATCTGATACTCGCCGGGTTTTAATTGATTAAGAATGCTGTACTTTGTATGGCCGGCGTTAATATTGAATGTTTGTTTTGTGGTGCGGTTGGTCAAAGTCGCCACAGCCCGGCTTCCTTTGACTTTCAGGATGGAAAAATAATCATTGGTGGCGGCAATCGAAACATTTTGNGTNACNGANGAATGNGCTGCCAGCCAAGTAACCTGAGGATTGTACTGGTTGGAAAGCTGNCTGCGTTGNGCAATTGTGGCAATTCCTCTGGAATTAATCAAACGGGCGTTGGCCTTAAGGTAAATACCACCCAGTGAGAGAAAAGCCAGGATAAAGAGCGGGATCTTCCAATCTCTTTTTGTTTTCTTTTCTGCAATCGCTGCTTTAGAAAATGTGTTGGCAATAAGCAAGAAAAGGATCGGTGTAATCGCCTGGCCATAACGGCCCTCGACCTCCCAAAGAAAAGTATGGAAAGCTACATAGCCGACAGCTATCAATAAAGAGAACAACAACAGGTAGT
>NZ_AQVA01000013.1 GCF_000372485.1 Oenococcus oeni DSM 20252 = AWRIB129 | reverse complement strand
CATTTTTATTTATATGGAGAGAAATATGAATTTAGCTGAGAAGATAAATGTTGTCCGGGCGAGTGTGATGGGGGCAAATGATGGCATCATTTCAGTAGCTGGGATTGTTTTGGGTGTCTTTGCCGCGACTCAGGGTCGTACTAATGATAATTGGGTAATTTTTGTTGCCGGATTTTCCGGGACAATTGCCGGCATGATTTCGATGGCAGCTGGAGAATATGTCTCTGTACATGGGCAACGTGATGCCGAAAATGCTGCGATTGAAAAAGAAGAAATTGCTAATCAGGAATCTTTTAATCAACAAATTTCTTTGGTAAAAGATTTTTTAATTAAAGACGACATTTCAAAAGAACTCGCTCAAAGGGCTGCCAGCGAAATGATGAAGACCAAGCCGATTGAAACAGCTGTCCGCGTTAAACACGGATTTAATATTAGCGATAAAATAAATCCTTATCATGCCGCTTTGGCTTCTTTTATTAGTTTCCCGATTGGTGCTACCCTGCCAATGTTGGCAATTTTAATGGTTAACCGTTCTTATAAGGTTGCTTCGACCTATTTTGGGGTACTGCTTGCCTTGATAATTACTGGATATCTGGCTGCTCGGATTGGCAACAATGACCGAAAAAAAGGTATTACTAGAAATGTCCTTTCCGGTTTATTTACAATGACAGCTACATACTTAATTGGAAGGTTGCTGCATAAATGAAAAATTCCAAAAACAAGCAGACTTTAGAGCAGCGTTTAAACAAGATTAGAGCTGGTGTCCTTGGTTCCAATGATGGGATTCTAACGGTTGTCGGCGTTCTATTTTCAACGGCTGCAGCAACGAGTAATAATTTTTTAATTCTGGTTGCAGGCTTTTCCGATTTGTTATCCTGCGCTTTTTCGATGGCAGCTGGAGAATATGCCTCCGTCTCTGCGCAACGCGAGATCGAAAGAGCTGTTATTAAAATTGAACAAAGGAAAATTGATCGTGACAAAAATTATGCACGTAAAACGATCGCTAGAAACTACATCAGTTGGGGAGTTAACAGAGAAACTGCATATTTTATTGCTGATGAATTGATTCAAAAACATGAGATTGAGTCGCTTGTTTCCGCTAAATATACTTTAAAAATCGGCGAGTATGTAAATCCATGGGGGGCGGCTTTTAGCTCTTTGATTAGTGCTGCTTTGGGTGGTTTGTTTCCACTACTGGCAATGCTTTTATTGCCGGGCCATCTCAAATTTGCCGGAACAATCGTTGCAACGACTTTTGCTGTTGCTCTTACTGGAAGTTTGGCAGCCAAACTTGGCGAGTTTCATTTGCGGCCGGCAATTATTCGAAATATTGTGATCGGACTGATAACTGTTGCAATTCACTACTATATTGGAAAACTTTTTTGATTCTCAGGAGTGCTTATACGATAATTTAACTTGGGAAGTATTATAGGTTCAACAACCTATAATAAATAATTTCACGGTTTTTAATGATGCTGGGCTTTTGTTTCAGCAGATTTATGGCCTTTGGGTTATTACCAGATTTAAATTAAATTTGGTATTTCTTAATTTGTAAGGGGACGTTGAGCACTTATGGTTAGCAAATTCAAGCCAAAACAATTCAAACATGTTCTTGCCGCTGTTGATGACTCGCCTCAGGGTCAATCTGCGTTGAGTTTTGCAATTCATCAAGCTAAGGAAGATCATGCAAAATTAACAATCCTATCTGTCCTTGAAGAGGATGAACTGCCGGTGACAACGCGTTTGGACGCTAATGAAATGAGTCTGCTTCAAGATAGAATCGATAAAGCGTTAATGGATTACCAACAGATAGCCAAAAATTTTGGTTTAAAAAATGATCGAGTAGAAAAAATGTTCGCTCAAGGGGACAATGCCGGTGAAACAGTTGTCAAAGATGTTTTACCACATACTGATATCGATTTGGTCGTTGTTGGGGCACATTCAAGAACCGGATGGTCAAGCCATTTAGGCTCTCAAGCGAGTTACATTGCAAAGACCGCTCCTGTATCAGTGACAATAATTCGTGATAAAAAAATATCGGAAGATGAAGAAAAAATCGGTTTCTTGAATCGACAATAATTATTTACTCGTAATTTTAATAGGTTTTTTTGTATTTTAGGTAAAGTTGATTAATTTCCGGATTGCTAAGCATTTCTCTCGGGAAAAAGAAGCGTCGGTCGATTGATTCCTTTCCATTGATTGCTTCGACCAATGGACTCAATTTTGAAAGTTCGACCTGTTGACCATCGGGATAAACAAATTTAATTCCCTCTTCGCCGGTTTTTGGCGAATAACTCTCATAAGGAAGATCGGTTGCGTCATTCTCACCAGTATAATATTTCGGATCGAATCCACGATCTTTGATCTTCTTTCTAAGACTTGGAATGAGGTCTTTTGTTTTCTCATTGAGAACAATTGATTTGAGGGGTTTACGATCTAAGAATCTTTTGGACAAATCGGCCAGAATTTTATCATCGACTTTTTGCCAGATATTAAAGGCGGTATTAAAAACCGAATCATCCAAAGAAATGTAGTCTTGAATGTCTATTTTGTTTTTCAAAGCAAAAATCGGTCTAATAATAGGGAAGAAAATAGGATTATCCGGATCTTTATCAAATATATCCTGTGCCCGAATCAGAAGATTTTCCAAAACGACTTCCATTCCGCGTGAGACAGGGTGGAAATAAACCTGCAAATACATTTGATAACGGGAAATTACATAATCCTCAATCGAATGGACACCGGCGATATCAAAAGCGAAACCGTCTTTAATCGGCCGCATTAAGCGAAGAATTCTTTCGATATCATATCGACCGTATTCCGCGCCGGTATAATAAGCGTCTCTTAACAAATAATCCATTCGATCGGCATCCAGTTGCGAACTAATCAGTTGAACAACTCTTTTATCCGGATAGCTTTTTCCAATTACCGCTGCAACTCGCTCTGGAAAATCATTTGAAACAGTTTTCAAAATAGCATTCACTTCGGTGCTCGGATCGACAATAATTTTTTGAGTGAACTGTTCGTGGACAGTATCAAACAAATGCTCGAAAGTATGGGAATAAGCTCCATGGCCGACATCGTGAAGCAGAGCGGCAGCTTGAACCAATAAATCATTTTCATGATCCCAGTGTCTTTCATTAGCAAATTTTTCGTTGTCGTCAAGGGCTTGGATCATTCGTCGAGATATTTCATAAACACCCAGTGAATGTTGGAAACGTGATTGTTCCCCACCGTGAAAAACTGAATTGGCTACTCCAAGATGTTTAATCCGACGCAGACGCTGCATCTCGTGCGAATTAATTAAATCCAGAATAATCGAATCATCAACATGAATAAAACCAAGAATTGGATCTCGGAAGACTTTTTCAGAATTAAGAGTTGTCATTAATTAAATTTTAGACTATTATTGAACAACTGTATAATTTTAATGATGAGAGACAGTTTTAAATCGGCTATTAATATCAAAATTGCTTCGAAAATTGATCAAGCCGGCGAACAGCAGACAGTTAATCAAGCGGTTCAAGGGGACTTGCTTTTAAACGAAGATCATTCTTATACAATTCTTTATAAAATGGAAAATCATCTTATACGCTTGGAAGTTGCCCCAGAAAAAACCCGAGTTGTCTATTTTGGTCATGGCGGTAGAACGGTACTTGTATATGATGAAAAAATCGACCTGGCTGAATCAAAATACGCCTCTGATCAGGGAATTATAGATATGCTTGTTAAAACGGAGAATGTTGATTTCGATCAAGTCGATGCGACCGGTTCCTTACATATAGAGTATGAATTGTTTCAGGATAAGGATTCTTTAGGAAAATTCGATTTAACCTTGCAATTTTCACCAACGGTTAGTAAGATAGATTAGCATCCTAGACAGGAAAAGGAATATAGATGGTACTAAAAGATAACACAAAAGAACAAATTGCGGAATTTAGCAACATTGAATTAGCTCGTGAGATATTAAACGAAAAGCGCAAACAGACAAAATTCGTTGATTTGTTGGCTGCTCTTGAAAAGGTTCGCGGTGAAAAATTCGACGAACAAACAATTGTTCAGATTTATACAGATTTAAATGCTGATGGATCTTTTATCAGCATGGGTGAAAATGAATGGGCTTTGCGTTCTTGGTTTGCCATTGATTCAATTAACGAGTCGATTCATGAAGATCTCGATGAAGAAGACGAAAAGCCAAAGAAGAAACGCGGCAAGAAAGCTGCTGCAGTCGAAGACGATGTGATTGGTATCGACGATAGCGATGATGATGACGACGATGTGATCGATACTGATGATGACGAAGACTCTGACGATAGCGATGATGATGACGAAGACGATACCGATAGTTCAAATTCAAATGATTCTTCAGCTGGAAGCGATAGCGATGAAGGCGAAATTAAATTAAATACAAACGATGAAAGCCTTGATGTCCTGAAAGATAAAAATGATCTTGACGATTTGAGTGATGGAGACCAAGAGGTTTAATCAGATATCTTTAATTCCACTGATTTCAGTGGGATTTTTAAATTGGAAGACATTTTCAGCTTTCGTTTTCTGAATTCTTATTTTCAAGAAAGAGAGCTTGACGATTGTCAAACATACCTGTAATGTGAATAAGGGCGCTCTAATCGATAGAGCCAAGCTCCTAACCTAATAAGTCGGGAGTTTTTTTTATTTTATGACAGACAAGAAACAAACTAAATATATTTTTGTGACTGGTGGGGTTGTTTCTTCGCTTGGAAAAGGCATTGTTGCAGCAAGTCTCGGCCGTTTGCTCAAGTCTCGGGGACTGGCAGTGACCGTTCAAAAATTCGATCCTTATTTGAATCCGGATCCAGGTACGATGTCGCCTTATCAGCATGGTGAAACTTTTGTGACCCAGGATGGCGTTGAAACTGATCTTGATCTTGGCCATTATGAACGTTTCATGGATATTAATACCAATAAGTATTCTAATGTTACTTCGGGAAAGATTTATCAAGAGGTAATTGATCGTGAACGAACCGGTGACTATATGGGTAGGACAGTGCAAGTTATTCCTCATGTGACCGATGCCATCAAGGACAAGATTTTTCGCGGTGCAAAAGAATCCGAAGCCGATGTAATTATTACGGAAATTGGGGGAACGATCGGTGATATCGAATCGATGGCATTTATTGAAGCGATTCGGCAAATGAAAAAAGAAGTTGGATCGGACAATACTTTTTACATTCACGTTTCACTCGTACCTTTTTTGCGGGCAGCCGGTGAATTAAAAACAAAACCAACCCAACATTCCGTTCATGAATTGCGTGGAATGGGAATTCAGCCGGACATGATTGTTGTTCGTTCCGAAAAAGCGATTACCGATAGTATGAAAGAAAAACTTTCTGAATTTACCGATGTCCCAACCGAGGCAATCATTCAGTCGATTGATTCGGATGTTTTATATTCGGTTCCTTTGAATTTAGCCGCCCAAAACATGGATCAGGTTGTTTTGGAAAAATTAGGCCTTGGTAGCCAACCAAAAGCCAATCTTTCTCAATGGGGGGCTTTGGTTGACCGAATTCGTCATTTATCTAAAGAAATTAAGATTGCTTTGGTAGGGAAATATACTGATTTGCCGGATGCTTATATTTCGGTTCATGAAGCTTTAAAGCATGCCGGTTATGCGGTTGATTCCAAAATTACTTTGAAAAGTATTAATTCCGAGATGCTGACAGATAATAATGTTGCCGAAAAATTGGCAGGAATCGATGGTGTCATTGTTCCAGGCGGTTTCGGGCCGCGTGGGATTGAAGGTATGATTTCAGCGATTAAATATGCTCGTGAAAACAATATTCCCTTTTTTGGTGTTTGCCTGGGGATGCAGATGGCCTCTGTCGAATTTGCCCGCGATGCTGTCGGGATGTCGAATGCCAATTCGACAGAAATGAATCCTGATACTCCTTATCCGGTAGTTGGATTAATGGATTCACAAAAGAAAATCACAAAAATCGGTGGCACGATGCGATTGGGTTCCTACCCGGCAATATTGAAAGCCGGCACTAAGACGGCCGAAGCTTACAATAACGTTTCAGAAATTTCCGAGCGCCATCGTCACCGTTATGAATTTAATAACGATTATCGCGAACAGTTTGAAAAAGCAGGAATGGTTTTCGCCGGTACTTCTCCGGACAACTCTCTGGTAGAAATTATTGAATATCCTCAAAATGATTTCTTCATTGCTGTTCAGTACCATCCGGAATTTTTAAGCCGTCCCGACCGTCCAGAGGGACTTTATGCCGCTTTTATTCAAGCGGCTCTTGCATACGAGGAGAAGCTAAAAGACTGAAATCTAAAGGAATATAAGTTAGAATTAAGAGTAATGACCAAAATCTTAATCAATGGCGGAAAACGCCTGCATGGTGAAGTTACGATCGGTGGAGCAAAGAACTCTACTGTTGCTTTGATTCCGGCTTCAATTCTTGCAGAAACCCCGGTTCGTTTCGACACGGTTCCAGCAATTTTGGATGTTAAGAATCTACAGTTAATTCTTCGATCAATGAATGTTTCTTCTAATTTTGAAAACGGCTTTTTAGAAATTGATCCGACACATATAGTTGACGCCCCTCTGCCAAAAGATGCAATAAAATCTTTGCGAGCATCCTATTATTTCATGGGTGCCTTATTGGGAAAATTTGGCAAGGCAACTGTCACTTTCCCTGGTGGCGACAACATCGGTCCACGACCGATCGACCAGCATATTAAAGGCTTTAAGGCACTCGGTGCCATGGTCCGCGAAGAAAATGATACGATTTATATTACAACCGGCCCCGAAGGACTTCACGGCGCCGAGATTTTTTTTGATAAGGTTTCTGTCGGCGCAACCATGAATTTAATTATGGCTTCTGTTCGGGCTAAGGGTTTGACAATATTGGAAAATGTTGCTCGTGAACCGGAAATTATTGATTTAGCGACTTTTTTGAATAATATGGGTGCAAATATTCGTGGAGCCGGAACTGATACGATTCGAATTACCGGAGTTCCGGTTTTACGTTCATCGGCTGTTCATGCGATTATTCCCGATCGAATCGAAGCTGGTACTTATATCACGGCAGCAGCGGCAATCGGAGATGGCGTAACAGTCAAAAATGTTATCCCGGAGCATTTGGAGTCATTTACTTCTAAGCTGATTGAAATGGGTGTCCATCTTCGAATCTCCGAAGATGAAATTTATGTGCCGGCGACCAGCCATTTAAAGCCTGTGACGATTACAACGGCTCCTTTTCCTGGATTTGCAACCGATTTGCAGCAACCGATTAGTCCACTACTGATGAAAGCAGATGGTGTTTCGACAATTGTTGACACGATCTATCCTCAGCGGATTCGTCATATTGTTGAACTGCGTCGAATGGGTGGCGACATTTCTTCTTTGGAGGGTGGCGTTATTCAGGTTAACGAATCACCAAGATTGGTCGGGACTGATGTCCAAGCTGCCGAGATCCGCGCTGGTGCTGCTTTGGTGATTGCTGGCTTGATGGCTGACGGACAGACTATTATTGATCATGCCGAACATATTTTAAGAGGCTATGAACAAATTCAACAAAAATTAACCGGACTTGGAGCCTCGGTCTCGGTTTTAGGAGTTGACATACCCAGTTTGATGCCTTGAAAGTTTTTAACTGGCTTGAAAAGGTTGGCTTGAGCTGTTATTATATTAAAGTTACTACTGACTCTTTGACTTCAGGTTAAAGGGCACTAAGGAGAAAAATATGAAAGCAGATATTCATCCAGATTATCGCCAGGTTGTTTTCGTTGATTCAACAACTGGTGCTAAATTCTTATCAGGTTCAACCGCTAAAGCTCAAGGCGAGGTTGAATACGAAGGCCAGACTTATCCAATGGTTCGTGTTGAAGTTACCTCGGATTCACATCCTTTCTATACTGGCAAGCAGAAAATCAATCAGGCCGATGGTGCTGTTGATAAGTTCAACAAAAAGTATGGACTTAACTAGTACTGATAGTTTAAGTCGCTATGCGGCTTTTTTTATATGCTGAAATATACAAGGAGATTAATATGAAGAATCAATTTTCAAAAACATCGTGTACAACTATTTTGGTAGGTAAAAAGGCTAGTTATGACGGGTCGACAATCGTTGCAAGGACGGAAGATTCCGGCGACGGCACTTTTGAAGCAAAAAAGTTTATTGTCGTTAGCCCGAAAGAACAGCCGAAACATTATGTTTCCAAGATTTCAAAAGTTGAAATCGATTTGCCAGACAACCCGCTTAGATATACATCTGTCCCAAATGCTGATTTAACAGAAGGAATCTGGGGCGAAGCCGGAATTAATTCGGAAAACGCAGCCATGAGCGCGACTGAAACAATCACGACAAATGAACGTGTTTTGGCTGCTGACCCAATGGTTACTGATGGAATCGGCGAGGAAGATTTTCTAACAATCGTTCTTCCTTATATTCATTCTGCTAAAGAAGGAGTTAAGCGACTTGGTTCTCTGCTTGAACAATTCGGGACTTATGAACAGAACGGTGTTGCTTTTTCCGACGCTGATGAGATCTGGTTCTTAGAAACAATTGGTGGCCATCATTGGGTTGCTCAACGCGTTCCGGATGATTCCTATGTTACTGTTCCTAATCAGCTTGGAATTCAAGAGATCAATTTCGACGACAGTGATAACTTCGTTTATTCTGCTGATTTAAAAGATTTTATTCGGGACAATCATTTGAATTTGTCCTTCGACGGTAAGGTTAACAGTCGTTTGACTTTTGGTTCGCACGCTGATATAGATCACCATTACAATACCCCCCGTGCTTGGTTTATGCAGAAGTTTTTGACGCCGAGTGTTGAACAAGATCCCATGAGTGATACGATTCCGTTTTCGCAAAAACCCTTTAGAAAAGTCACGATCGAAGATATTAAATATGTTTTGTCCGGTCATTACCAAGATACTGTCTACGATCCATATGGTACAAGTGGGACTGAGGCCGAGAAGCATATGTTCCGTCCCATTGGGATCAACCGAACGAGTGAATTGTCGGTTTTGCAAATTCGACCGAATAAGCCAAAGGGTAATCAAGCTGTTCAATGGATTGCCTTTGGTTCAATGCCTTTCAACACGCTGGTACCTTTTTATACAAATGTCGAAGACACGCCAAGTTATTTAAGAGATACGACAAATCGAGTAAGTTCTGAGAATTATTACTGGATTAATCGAATCATCGCTGCTTTGGCCGATCCCCATTATCGTGATGTGGTTGCTTATTTTGAACGTTACCAACAAAAAACCATCGCTCTTGGTCATAAAAATTTACTGTCCGCCGATAAGTTGGCCGCCGGTAAGAGTGGCCAGGAATTAACCGCTACTTTAGAAGCAGCCAATAAAAAAATTACCGATCAGATTAAAAAAGAAACCGAAGACCTCCTGGATCAGGTTCTCTTCACTGTTTCCAATTTAATGAACAATAAATTCGCTCGAAGCGATAATTAATAATTTAATTACTTGCTTTATTCATAGTAAAATTAAGTCGGAGCATCTGCTTCGATTTTTTTGTTGCCTAAAGGAGGTAAATATGAAACAAATCGAATTAGGGCAGTCTGGTTTGAACGCAAGTCAGATTGCTTTAGGTGTTATGAGAATAGATAGAAAAAATGCCCAAGAAGCTGCCAAAACAGTTTCTACAGCTTTCGACGCGGGAATTAATTATTATGATACAGCCGACATTTATGGGGCTGGAAAATCGTCTACAATTTTTGGTCAAGCTTTAAAAGATGCCGGAATTGATCGAAACAAAATTTATATACAAACAAAGATTGGCATTATCCTGAAAAATGGACAGATTAATGGTGACGGCTTAACCGGCCTTCGTTATGATTTTTCACGCGAACACTTGCTTTCGGCTGTTGATATCGAATTGCAGCGTTTGCAGACTGATCACATTGATTTTTTGCTTTTGCACCGTCCCGATACTTTGATGGAGCCCGAAGAGATTGCCGATGCTTTCAGTCAACTTGAGGCTTCCGGGAAAGTTTTGCATTTCGGGGTTTCCAACTTTACTCCCTATGATATTGAACTTGTTCAACAAGCCGTTAGCCAGCGCTTAGAAGTCAATCAATTACAATTTGCTTTAACGCATGCGAATATGATTTCTGAAAATATTCAAATGAATATCGACGGCAGTCCGGACTCTGATACCCATGTTCGAACTTTTGATATTTTGACATATATGCGTTTGCACAAAATGACGATTCAAGCCTGGTCGCCTTTCCAATATGGGATGTTTGCCGGTGTCTTTATCGACAATCCTAAGTTTAAAGAACTAAATGATCAGTTGCAGACTTTGGCCGACAAGTATCATTCAAATAAAAGTGCTGTCGCTGTTGCTTGGATTTTAAAACATCCGGCAAATATTCAAACAATTCTTGGAAGTACTTCGCCGGAGCATATCAAACAAATGACTGAAGTTGATGATGTTCATTTGAGCAACCAAGAGTGGTACGACCTTTATCAGGCTGCCGGCTATAAAATTCCTTGATATAGTTTGTCGAGACAAAGCATTTTCCAAATTGAAAATGCTTTTTTCTCACGAATAAAATATGTTTATAAAATAAAAGGATTAAACGATGATCACATTTGATGAAAACACAAAGGTATTTCATTTATCCAATAATCAAATTTCTTATCTCATGTCAGTTGAAGAAGGAAACCTGCTTGCCCATCTTTATTTTGGTAAAAGAGTTGGGCATTATTCTGGAGAAAGATTAAATCCCCGCTTTGACCGTAGTTTTTCCGGCAATCTGCCTGGTTCTTTAGATCGCACTTATTCAAAAGATACTTTGTTGCAGGAATGGTCGGGAAATAATACCGGAGATTATCGAGCCCCAGCTGTGATTATCCGCGATGAAAACGGGGCAAGACAAACAGATTTTCGTTTTCAATCTTATAAAATAATTGACGGAAAACCGGAATTGAAGAATCTTCCCCATGCTTATGTCGAGGATGATTCCGAAGCTCAGACTTTGATTGTGAATCTATTGAATGAAAACTTGGCATGCGAAGTTGAACTCAGTTATAGCATCTACAATGATCGACCCATTATTGCCCGCAGCGCAAAATTAATTAACAAAGGACGACATATTTTGCATATTGAAAAGATTGCCAGTATGCAGATTGATTTTCCAAAAAGCGATTTTCAAGTTATCTCCCTTCCAGGCGCTCACGCCCGCGAACGGCAAATCGAACGGCAAACGCTTCACCATGGATTGACTCAATTTGAAAGTCGTCGGGGTACCTCCAGCCATCATATGAATCCTTTTATTGCTTTGATTCATCCATCGACAACTGAATTTAACGATGAAGCGATTGGCATTCAATTGGTTTATTCCGGAAATCATCAAGAAACGCTTGAACGCGATTATATCGACCAGACACGGGTTCTTGCCGGCATTAACCAGTATGATTTTGATTGGAAGCTAAGAGCGGGTGACTCCTTTCAAACACCGGAAGCTCTGATTGTTTATTCAAGTAGCGGCTTAAACGGAATGTCTCAAACTTATCATCGTCTGCTCCGTGAGCGCGTTGCTCGTGGAAAGTATCAATTTGCTCAGCGGCCAATTGTTATTAACAATTGGGAAGCAACTTTTTTTGATTTCGATACCGAGAAAATTCAGAAAATTTTGGATAACGCTGCGCCCTTGGGAATTGAAATGTTTGTCCTTGACGACGGTTGGTTCGGGCATCGGGATGATGACAATTCAAGTCTTGGCGATTGGTTTGAACATGCAACAAAACTAAGGGGTGGACTGAAGGCCTTGAGCCAACAGGTCCATGACAGGAAAATGAAATTCGGTCTTTGGTTTGAACCGGAAATGATTTCTGAAGATTCCGAATTATATAAAAAACATCCTGATTATGCTTTGCAGGTTCCTGGCCGAGGGATGACGCCTTCGAGAGGGCAATATGTATTGGATTTTTCTCGAAAAGAAGTGGTCGATAATATTTTTAATCAAATGACCAAAATTCTTGATAATGTTGATATAGATTATGTCAAATGGGATATGAATCGTCATTTAACAGAAGTATATTCAACTGAATTACCAGCTGATCGTCAAGGCGAGGTAAGTCACCGTTACGTGCTGGGTGTTTATGATTTGGCTCAACGGATTACTTCCCGATACCCAGACATTCTTTTTGAGGGTTGCTCTGGCGGTGGCGGTCGTTTTGATGCCGGCATGCTTTATTATTTTCCTCAGTCCTGGACATCTGATAATACCGACGCCGTGGCGCGTTTGAAAATTCAATACGGTAGTTCTTTGTCTTATCCGGTATCGAGTATGACAGCCCATGTCTCTGTTTCTCCGAATCAACAGACCGGTCGTCAAACGAGTTTTGAGATGCGCGGGGATGTGGCGATGGCGGCTGTCTTTGGCTATGAATTGAATTTAGCCGATTTGTCCGATAAGGAAAAAGAAATCGTTAAATCGCAAATTAAATTTTATAAAAAACATCGTCAACTAATTCAGTACGGAGATTTTATCAGATTAAAATCGCCTTTTGATGGAAACCAAACAGCCTGGGAATTTGTTTCACCTGATAAAAAAGAGTTGCTGCTTTATCGTTATAAACTAATTTCCCAAGCTCAACCGGAATTTACTTTGACAAAATTGGCCGCTTTGGATCCTGATAAGATTTATCTGGCTGATGATAAAAAAAGGTATGCCGGTGATGAATTGATGAATATCGGTCTTTATGATACACCGATTCAATTGGCCGATTGGACCAGTCGAGTTGATTATTTTCAAGCTGAAAATTGATTCGGGCGATAATTTAATTAAATGCGAAAAGTTTCTTAGAAGGGAAACTTTTTTGTTTGTTCGTAAATTCCCTTATTGACTTGTGAATAATTTAATTTAAAATAAAGAAGTGGTTGAATTATCATTTTCTAATTTTGTGATTGCTCGTCTTTTAAAAGTATCTTGATTTTAATCAAATAGTTTTCGAAGTGAAGTATCCTAAATGATATTCGGCGACTTTCCAATTATTTGATAAAGGTTTAATAAGATCCAATAGGAATGCTGATTAATAAAGGGGAATATAGAAATATGAATGCATTAGTTTTAGATAAGATGAATCATTTGGAGGTTGAGAATTTGGAAAAACCAACTCCCAAAAATAATGAAGTTTTAATTAAGGTCGCTTATGTTGGCGTTTGCGGAACCGATAAAGCATTGTATCAGGGACTTCCTGGTTCGGCGGATGCAGTGCCGCCAATTGTTTTGGGACACGAGGATTCGGGAACGGTTGTTGAAATCGGTGAATCCGTTACCAATTTTGAAGTTGGTGATCGCGTTGCAATCGATCCGAATATTTATTGTCATAAGTGCGATTTTTGCCGTACGAACCGTCCTGAATTATGTACTAATTTATCTGCCGTTGGTGTTACTCGCAATGGCGGATTGGAAGAATACGTGGCTGTCCCAGAAGAAGTAGCTTATAAACTGCCTGATAATGTCAGCTTCAAACAGGCTGCGTTAACAGAGCCTTTGAGCTGTGTTGTCCATGGGGTCGACTTGTTAGCTATCAAGCCTTTCCAAGAAGCAATTGTTTTGGGTGATGGTTTTACCGGTCAATTGTTTGTTAAGACGCTTAAAGCTTACGGCGTTTCCAAAGTCACTATTTCAACTCGTCATCTTGATGATGAAAAGCACGTTGATTTTCTTAAAAAGGTTGTTGGTGCCGACGAGGTTGTCGATGCTCGTTCAAATGATTTTGACAAGGATTATGATGTTGTCGTTGAAGCGGTCGGATCAGCCGATGTTCAAGAACAGGCAGTTAAAGCCGCTGCTCATGGTGGACAAGTGTTAATGTTCGGTGTTGGAAAACCCGAACAAAAGTTTTCTGTTTCTTCTTATGAAATCTTCCAAAAACAACTGACGGTTCAGGGATCGTTTATTAATCCCTATACTTTTAAAGCGGCTATTGCAATGATCGCCGCCGGCAAGATTGACCCTTCCGAATTGGTCAGCATGGAATTAAAAGCTGCCAAAATGAACGACTACCTTTCAGGGAAGATTAGAACCAACAAAGCTGTTTTGAATATTGAAGCCGCCTTCTGAGATCAACTTGTTTCACAAGGGTAATTGTTACTCCTTTATAATACTTTTATGGCCTTTCAAAACTTTTAAAAAGGAGAAAATATGCCGGTTAAAAATAAAGCAATGCTGATCACCTATTCGGATTCGATGGGTAAGAATATCAAGGAATTACAATACATTTTAGATAAATATATTGGAGACGCGATTGGTGGAGTTCATCTGCTGCCTTTTTTTCCGTCAACCGGAGATCGTGGTTTTGCGCCCTCGGATTACACTCGTGTCAATCCGGATTTCGGTGATTGGGAGGATGTCGAGGAACTTGGAAAAAAGTATTATTTAATGTTTGATTTCATGATTAATCACATTTCCCGTGAATCGATTATGTATCAAGATTTCAAGGAAAAAAGGATGCTTCCAGCTACAAGGACTTTTTTATTCGTTGGGAAAAGTTCTGGCCGAAAGGACGCCCGACGAAGGCCGATATCGATTTAATTTACAAAAGAAAAGATAAGGCGCCGATTCAGGGGATTACTTTTGCAGACGGCAGTCAAGAACATCTTTGGAATACTTTTGGCGATGAGCAGATCGATATTAACGTGAAGTCCAAAGTTGCTCAGGAATTTTTTAAAGATACTTTACAGTCAATGGTTAAGCACGGTGCGGATTTGATTCGCCTGGATGCCTTTGCTTATGCAATTAAAAAGATTGATACTAATGACTTCTTTATTGAACCGGAAATTTGGGATTTACTGGAATCAGTTCGGAAGATTCTCGAACCCCTACATGCTGAAATTTTACCGGAAATTTATGAACATTACACAATCCCGGCCAAAATAAATGAGTATGGTTACTTTACCTATGATTTTGTTTTACCTCTGGTAATTTTGTACACTCTTTATTCTGGAAATCCCAAGCAATTGGCCAAATGGTTGAAAATGTCACCAAAAAAACAGTTTACGACTCTTGATACTCATGATGGAATCGGGGTTGTTGATGCTCGCGATATTTTAACTGATGAGGAAATCGACTATACTTCCAGTGAACTGTATAAAGTTGGTGCGAACGTCAAACGGACTTATTCATCTGCGGCCTATAATAATTTGGATATTTACCAGATTAACTCGACCTATTATTCAGCTCTTGGCAATGATGACAAAGCCTATTTGCTTGCCCGTGCAATACAAATTTTTGCCCCGGGAATTCCACAAATCTATTACGTAGGCCTGCTGGCTGGTGAAAACGATTTGGATTTGTTGGAAAAGACCAAGGAAGGACGCAATATAAATCGTCATTATTACAGTGAAGAAGAAGTTGCCAATGAAGTGCAGAGACCAATTGTTGCCTGCCTACTGAAATTGTTGGCTTGGCGCAATCGCAGTGCCGCTTTTGATCTTCAAGGAGATATTCAAGTCAGCGCAACCGACAAAAATGAAATCAAAATTATTCGAACTTCAACCAATGGCCAAGACACCGCGGAATTAACCGCTAATGTGGCTCTAAAAACCTTTACTATAAAGGAAAATGATCAAATTATTTTAATTGAAGATCAGACTGATACAAAGGATATCTAAAAGGTTTGATTTTCTTTAGTCCTTAAAAAAATTCCGATGATGGCGTTTAAAAAGCGGCATCATCGGAATTTTTTATTATCTATTTTTTGCCTGTTTAAAAATTCTTGCCAACGGCGATTATATAAATCGACAAGTTTTGGAGAGTTCAGGACCTGAAAAACATCAATGCTTTCTTTTATGCTTTGTTTTGCAACTATTCGGTCTCCTTTTAAATAATCCAGTAAACCCTTAATAAAATGCAATTCTGTTTTTTCGTAAAGATATTGTTCGTTATGAATCGAGTTTCCCGCCTGTTTGATCAATTGAGCCAATTCGGGAATTTTACCTTGAAAGGCCATGATTAGGGCAGTACTCAAAATGATATATAGAAAATCCGCCTGGTGATTCCAATTTACATCAATTGTTTCCGAACCATTCTTCAACATTTGCTGTGTTAGATAAAAGGATTGCATGGGAGAGAATAAATTGATGATGCTCATATATAGTCTGATTTCATAGTGTGTTCAAGTTTCTTTTGCGAAAAGATAATTATAGAGAAACTGTTTTTCTTTTTGGGAAACTTTAGCAATATGGTGCTTCTCCATGATTGATTTTTCTTTTAGAAAATTTACATAATCATATTCAATTTGGTTATTTATCCATCTTTGATAATAATATTTGCCTAATTTATTTGAGTTTTCAATGATTTGCTGGTCGACATAATCCTTCGTATCCTCGTAATGAAAAGGTTGATAGCGATTGTTTCTTTGATTATTTATATAGACGAATTCTTCGACCGAAAAATTGATGTTCAGCAACAGGCGATATAATTTATCGAAGACAATATTGCTTTGATCCCTTTCAAAGCGTGATAAAAATGATTTTGAAACGACGTTTTTAGCAGCGTTTGATAAACTGACTCCTTTGGCGATTCTCAATTCTTTGAAGGTTTGGCCATATCTGTCATGATCTCTCCTGCGAACTATATGCAACTTTTTTATTGGCCTCCTTATTAATTATCGGCATCAAAAAAGATAAAATCGTTGTTCGAAAAGTGTCGGATAGTTCGCTTGGTTTTAGGTTTGGTTTGATGTATGTTTGGCATCATAAACTGATTTTGAGTATCGGTATTATTTCTATTCTGCCTTTGATTGTCACACAGATGTTTAATGTTTCTTCACCGGATTATATTTCGACAGTTTTAAAGTCCAATAGTGTTGTTTACGGTTTGGCAGACATGAGTTATGGTGCTGGTGGTCTATTGGCAGGCTTAATTACAAGTTGGTTAATCCTCATATTTCCGAATAAAAAAATTATTGTAAATTTGTTCGCTCTTGCTAGTCTAGTTTTGTTTTTCTTGTATATCGGTCGTTTTGTTTTACTTATGTATCTTTGCACTTTCTTATTAGGATTTTCCAATTCTGCTTTGAGGGTCGTAATTAATACAGTTCTAATGAAAGAAGTCGACAAAAGTTTTATGGGTAGGTCGACTTCCATCTGGAACGGAATTGCTCAGTTTATTGAAATTTTTATATCTACAGTAATTGGTATTACAAATGATCATTTAGGAGCAGCTTTTGGTTTCTTATGTGTGTTCGCCATTATGTTTGTCGGTGTCTTTTGGAGTCTTAAAGCGATTAAATTGGAAACAATTGATGGACTTTAAAATAATTCTTGGTACGATTAACATTTTATTAACTATTCGACAACTTTTTATAAACATTTGCTGGATATACTTTGCTCCATAAATATCAAAGGAGCAATCAATAAAAATGGAAATCGAAACTTACAAAGATATTTTTAAATCGAAAAACGGCAGGATATATTTAGAACAATTACCTCATTTAGAAAAAATTCGTTCAGGACAATCATTTTTATACCGTAAAAACGGCAACGAAAGTATGATTATGGAATTGTCGATGCATGATTTAGTCGACGCTGATTTATTGGAAAAGGCGCTTCTTCGATCACTGTCTAGATACCCTTATCTAACCAGCAAATTTATCCAAGTTGATGGCGATTTTTATCTTAGTGCAAATTTTCTGCCGATGAAGGTCGTCGAGACTCTTCGATTGAGACCACTCGGAGGTTTGGAAACAAATTATCATTTAGTTGATATTACCTTTTATGAAAAAAAGATTTATGTCGCTTATCATCATGCCCTTTGCGATGGTCGGGGAATCATGCCTTTTGTCAGAAAACTAATTTACTATTATTGCTTAAAAAAATATCAACCACCGATTGATATTGATGATTTGAGTTTAGCTTCCGAAAATATGTCAATTGGCGAATTACAAGAACCCTTTGTTTCGGAGGAAAAAGCAACCGATACATTACCTGTATTTAAGCATGATGCCTTTAGGCTTCCGGAATTGACAACTGATAAACATCTCTATAAAAGCACCAGATACGAATTAAATATTGATCAAGATTCTTTTGTCGGGTGGGCACGATCAAAGCATGCAACGCCTTCGATCACTGTTGCTTTGCTAATGTCCAAGGTAATCGAGAATGTTCATCCAAATGAAAAAGAAATAATTTGCAACCTGGCCAGGGATGACCGTGCCGGAAGCAGTTGCCAAAATACTTTTCGTAACTGTGTCGGCAGTATTGAATTAGCTTACAGTCGACATCCTGATGAAATTCCTTTTCTTGATCAGGTTGAGAATTATCGAAATACGATTAGACAAAGCAAACAGAAACAACAGCTAAGAGACTCTATTAGCCGGATGACGGCTTTATCCGATCAACTTGACAAGCGAAAAGGATTTTTAGACAAACAAAAAATGCTTTCCTTCTACGACGATTTGATTCTAGATACTTTTGTTTTGAGCTATATTGGACAGTTCAAGCTTGGTGCTTATGAATCTTTTATTGACGACATTCATTCTTATATCAGTGGTTCGAAAGGTTTAACAATTCAAATGTCGGCTGTTAATGAAACTCTGTCGCTTGATTTTATTCAAAGTTTTGCCGACAAAATTTATTTGGAATCATTTATTGAAGAATTAAAGCAAAGAAACATCGGCTTTTTTGTTAAAGACCCGATTGAATTTGAAACGCCCTACGATGCTTTAAAACAAAGCTAATTTATTAAAGAAGCTTAAGGTGATTGATTTTTGTCAATTAACATTTCATAAACATTTTTAAAACATTTCGTAAACAAAGTTTCCCTATTCTATAGATGTTCAAAAGATATTTACAAGAATTATTAAAAGGAGGCAAGTATGAAAATATTAATCTCGATCATCACTGTTATTATGACCGGCGGCTTAGGCATCTTGGCTGTCGCTCTTTGGAATCATTATCACTATCAAAAAAATTCTATTTAATTTAAAAGGGAGTTATCAAAATGGTCGCAGGAACAATCGCAATTGTAATCGTTGTTGCTTTACTCACAGTGGCGTGGAAAATATTTAATTAATCAAAAAACAGAAAGGAAATTATTAAAATGATTATTATTATCGGAATCTTATTAGGAGCGTTCACTGGTTGGGGGTTTTAACCATAGCTGATCGTCATAGCAGGGCATTACTTGTCACAACTTCGACTTTTGGTGCTTTGGGGGCTGTCGCTGCCAACCAGTTACTTAGTTGGGGACTTACAGTTTGGGGGATTTCTATCTTACCGGTATTAGCTGGTTCTATCGTCTTGCCTTTAGTTTCTATCTATGGATTTTATTTCGGTAAAAACTATTTCAAAAAGCTTCGAGCAGGTAATTAAAATCTTTGAAACTATTTGATTTGTTATGATCATATTGAATGGTTTTTCGATTCTGCGGAGGCACGAATGGTCAAAATCCTGGTAGTTGAAGATGATGAAAATTTTAATTCATTAGTCAGCCGGTATCTTGCTTCGAACGGTTTTGAAGTAATCAGTTGTGCTGATGCTCAAAAAGCCTACGATGCTTTGTATAATAATCTCTTTGATTTAATTGTCACTGATGTTATGATGCCGGGAATTGACGGTGTTGAATTCGCCAAGACTGTTAGGCAGCTTAACGAGAATATTTCAATTCTCTTTGTCACTGCCCGCGATGATATCAAGACAAAAAAGCTGGTTTCAGAGTAGGTATTGATGATTATTTGGTTAAACCGATTGATCTGGATGAATTGAAATTAAGAATCAGTGCTGTTTTGAGAAGAGCCAATATTTCGCAAAATCAGAAAATAGAGATTGGAAATTTATTACTTAAGTCTGAAGAAATTTCTGCCAGCATAAATGGTGTTCCTATACCTTTGACTGTTAGAGAATTTAATATCTTGTTTAAAATGCTTTCTTTCGCCGGACGAGCCTTTTCAAGGGCTGAATTATTAGATGATTTTTGGGATACCGAAAGTAATGCCAGTCTTCGAGCCGTAGATGTCTATATCACGAAGTTGAGGGAAAAGTTCAAATCAACGAATGCTTTTGAAATTAAGACAATTCACGGTTTAGGGTATAAAACTGTTATTCGATCATGAAAACAAGACATGGTACGAGGAAAAAAAATAAATCATCTTACTTTTCTTTGCGTAATTATATTCTCACGCTATTATTATTCAGTATTATTGGCGGGATTCCCGGTATTCTGTATGCTTCTAATGCTCAAAATTGGCAAGATGTTTTAATCAGTGGTTACACCGGATGGTATTTGCTTTATTGGGTCATCTTTTCTGCGATTTTCTCGGCTTTTGCTGCATTTCGAAGATATCGCGACTTCGATAAACCAATTAAGCAGTTGAGCCAGGCTGCTAATCAAGTCGCAAATGGTGATTTTTCAGTTTACTTGCCAGCGATTCACGATGCTGAGCATTACGATTATTTAGATATTTTATTCGAAGATTTCAACCTGATGGTCTCTGAACTTGGATCGACCGAAACATTGAAAAGTAATTTTATCAGCAATGTTTCTCATGAGTTTAAAGCTCCTTTAGCGGTTATTCAAGGCTACGCTAATAGCCTTAATGATGATTCCTTATCTGTAAAGGAACGACAAAAATATTTGAGGGCTATTGTTGAAGCAACCAACAATCTGGCGTCTTTGGTGACTAATATTCTTCGTTTAAATAAATTAGAGAATCAAAATATGCCGACCAAACTTTCTTATTTTGATTTAAGCCGACAATTAGCTGATTGTGCTCTGCAGTTGGAGCCAAATTGGGAGAAAAAAGAAATTGATTTTCAAGCCGATCTATTGGATCATTGTCCGATTTTGGCTGATGAAGATATGTTGGCGATTGTCTGGAATAATTTGTTAAATAATGCAATTAAGTTCACGCCTGAAAAGGGCAAGGTTTCTCTTATACAGAAAAAACAGGATCAGGGCGTTCTTATTTCAGTCGTTGATTCGGGGATTGGTATGGAAAGCTCGGTTATTGATCATGTTTTCGAACAGTTTTATCAGGGAGAAACATCGCATTCCAATAGTGGGAACGGTTTGGGGTTAGCAATGGCCAAAAAGATAATTTCACTTTCAAACGGAACAATCAGCGTACAAAGTAAAGTCAATTTAGGAACGACGTTTTCCGTTTGGCTGCCTACCGATCAAAAAAACGATCCGGATTAACGATTTTATTTATAAATTCCAATTTAAAATTCCAAGAAAGGACAGAATCACCATGCCCAATATTAAAAAAAGAAAACCCGGATTTCATCGGTTATGAATATCGAGAGATTAATATCAATAATAAGCTAGTTGATTTATATCTGGATAATTATCCCAATTTTGGTTGGCAGATAATATCGGCCGAAAAAGCACAACCCGTTAATAGCAAGATGATTATTAAATTGAAGCGTAACAGACATATTGCAAATAAGCAGGAATTAACCAGGCTTCAAAGAAAATTTGAGGCTCAGCTAAGTCAGGTTGATAAACTTGAGCGGGAAAAAACAGTTCGGGCATCGGCAACAGCCTTAACGATTGGTTTCCTCGGTTCAGTCTTTTTAGCTGCTTCTGTAATGCTTTTCCATTATAATATTTTTTTATCTTTCGTTTTAGGGATACCGGGATTAATCGGTTGGATTCTCCCTTACTGGGTTTATACAAATATCAAGACTCGTCGTTCACAAGAATTATCTCCGCAAATTAATAAACTATACGACCTGCTTTACGATACCTGCGAACAAGCGCACAAGCTTTTAACTTTATAAAATTAAATTAATTTTAATATACATAGATAAGGGGAATAAAGAACTAATTTATTGATCTTTGGAATTTTTTGATAAATAAATTGATGTGAACAAGTTTATGAAAATAAATCGAAAAGGTAAAGTAATGAATTATTTAAAATCAATTATAAATAGTTTGCATTTGCAAAAGCACGTTGAAAATAAACCAGATCGAGTAGTTTTATATAATGCTTTGTCAACTATAACTAATTTTATTTTTGCTGTTTTTAAATTGATTATTGGTCTAATTTTTTTCTCTCTTTGGTTTTTAATATTTGGTAGTTATTACATGGTTTTATTTGCAATACGAGTTTATTTTTTACATAAATATACTAAAGTTCGAAAATCGGATTTATCAAGAAGCGAAAGATTAGTTATCGAAAATAATTGTCTTAGAGAAGGAGGCGCTTTATACAGTCTTCTAGGAATGACCTTTACGGCTTTTTCCTGTTATATGCTTTTTTATGGTCAGGAACAAAAGTACAATCAAAGTCTTGTATTGCTAATTGCCCTAATGGGTTTCACGAAAATAATCTCTTCGGTTGTCGGTTGGGTCAAGTCGAGAAATTTTAAAAGTCCGATCATTCTGTTTTTAAAGTCTCTAAACATCGCCGATGGTTTGGTTGCTATTGTCTTCACCCAATATTCTCTTTTATCGATGGAACGTTCTTCGAGTGCAACTTCTGCCACTGGCTTATTTGGTATCGGGATCGGAATTTGTTTAATATTTGTAGGTTTCTTTATTATCTTTAAATCGCTTAAATACAAACAGATTTGATTTATGTTTATCTATTGTCGATATAGTGGACTATCATACAAATAAATCGACTGGTTGATAATTTTGATCAATAAAGAGAGGATCGTTTGAATGGATTTTTTTCAAAGCAAATTTTTATATGGAAAAAAACAATCACAGTTTGGTATTTTTCGAATGCCAAGGAATACCACTAATTGCCCAGTGGTTGTTACAATTCATGGTGGCTTTTGGAAGGCTGAATATGGTCTTGAAGAAATTGTGCCGCTTGACGAAGATTTAGTTCGGCGCGGTTACGCGACTTGGAACGTTGAATATCGTCGTATTGGTGAAAATGGTGGAGGATGGCCGGGGACATTCAGCGATGTTATTGACGCGGTTAATTACTTGGCTTTTCTTAAAGAGGATTTTCCACTTGATTTATCTCGTGTGGTTATCTTGGGACATTCGGCAGGAGGACATTTGGCTCTTTGGTTGGCATCCCGTTGGAACACAAAACAAGCGGATCAAATGGGAAATGTTTTGCATACTTCTATTAAAGCCATAATTAGTCTGGCTGGAGTTTCGAATCTGGAAGAAATGTGGAGAATAGAAAGCAAAGGAAAAACAAGCAATAATGTTTCTTCTTTTCTCGGTGGTACGCCGGAAGAGGCATCTGACCGATATCATTTGGCTTCGCCTTATGAATTATTGCCGCTGCATGTCCGGCAAATTCTAGTTCATGGGGGAAGTGACCAAGAGGTTCCGCTTGATTTAACTCTTGGTTACTACAAAAAGGCAATCAGACTAGCTGATGATGTCGGCTTAATATCGGATTCAAGATCAGATCATTTTGATTTGATCGACCCCTTTTCGTCAATTTGGCTTTCAACTGCTGATTCATTAAAAAATATAATTAACTCATAAATGAGAAATACAATAAATAACAATTTTGTAGAAGTCCACTTACATGATTATTTTTATATTCTTTGGCTATAAAGTCCAATTTTACGAAGAAAGGATTGACGTCTTTTTAATGAAGAGCCGCGTAAATAGTAGGCGGTTGATCGCTTGATTGTTTTAATACCGCACATCTTCAAGACTTGTTTACTAAGAACTTTTCCATAATCCTTTTGAACCAGGTGAACGTAGAATGAAGGAGTATCGTTCGTGGTAATTATCCAAGCCTTTTTTCCTTTTAAATGACCAGTAGGTAACAAACCTTTATATGAATAAGCGTAGCCTTTAGAGAATGTTCGATCGATAAAACCTTTTAAAATAGCCGGCATTCCCGACCACCAAATCGGAAAGATGAATATTAACAGATCGCTGTCAGTGATTTTTTGACGATAATCAGCCAGATCAGGATCATCTTTTAGAAAGCGTCGTTGGTGCAAATGATCAAAATGCAATACCGGATCAAAATTCTCGGCATACAGGTCAATGATTGTTACTTGATGTTTTGTGGATAAATTATTCTTGACCTGTTTTAAAATTCCGGCGTTGAAACCCTCCTTATTTGGATAGGAATAGATGATTGTGATCCTCATAAAACCCCCGGCTGATAAAACTTAAATTGCAGGCTCTTATAGAAAACATTATAGCAAGGCCAAAAGAATTTAAGGACCATGAATATATAATATTAAGCTATAAATTGATTTAGTTGACTATCGTTTCATGGATTTCGTCTGCTTCCAATTTTGTTTTCCGAGCCAACAAGAATAGAATGGTGATTGTATTATCGTTTGACGGGCTTTGCTTCGTTACTTAATTTCCGAGATACAAGAAAGGATAAAGTTATTGGAGCCAAAAAAATCTAAATTCAATAATAGCTTTTTAAAATATAGTACTTATATCATTTCTATTGGGGTTTTCTTTTTGGCTATGACACCGGCGTAATCAACGGAGCCTTGGCTTTTATGAGTAAACCCGATCAGCTTAATCTAACTCCGGGACTGCAGGGAGTTGTTTCCAGTTCATTGGTACTGGGAGCCTTCTTTGGAGCTCTTGGCTGTGGAAGAATTGCTGATAAATTTGGAAGAAAACAGACTCTGCGTTGGATTGCTGCTTTATTTACAAGTTCAACGATTCTATGTGCTCTTTCAATGAATTTCTTATTTATGTCATTTTTCCGTTTTGCTCTTGGCTTATCTGTCGGGGCGGCCTCAAGTCTATCTCCTATGTATTTGGCTGAGATTTCTCCTGAACCGGTCAGAACGATTAATGTCAATAAAAATGCGATATTCATTGTTCTTGGCCAATTGTCTGCTTTTTGCATGAATGCTTTTCTTGGCAACATTGGGGGAAATTGGAATCCTATTTGGAGAATTATGATTGTTTCGGCAAGTATTCCGGCAATTATTTTGTGGATTAATTCTTTCCATATTGTTGGAAGCCCACACTGGCTCTTGCTTAAAAAAAGATTTAAAAAAGCTCGTAAACTTTTTTCCAAACTGGGATTTGAAAAAAGCACTTTTGACGGTATCGAACAGGAATCAAAAACAAAAAGTAAAAAAGATGATGACATCTCTTGGAAGAGCATCCTAAAAAAACCGAGTCTGGTTTATCTGCTGATTTCTGGAATTTTGATTGCCTTGATTCAACAAATATCCGGAGTTAATACAGTAATGTACTACGGTACTATTTTGATGGAAAAAGTCGGCATGGGACAAAGCGGATCTCTATATGCCAATATTCTGATCGGTTTGGTGTCTTTTGTAGCCAGCATTTTTGGTACAAGATTAATTGCCCGTTTTGATCACCATCGGATGCTTTTGATTGGCTTGTTCGGCAACATTCTTTTTCTGGCTTTATTGGGACTTGTTTTGCGTTTATCTTTATTTACGCAGACAATTACGAATGCCTTGGTCTTGATTTTTCTTGCTCTATTCTTGGCAAGCCATCAGGGAATTGTCAGTCCGGTTACTTGGTTAATAATGTCGGAAATGTTTCCCGGAAAAATCAAAGCACGTTTTATGTCTATAGCAACGGCTACTACCTGGATAACTAATTTTATTATCAGCCTGATATATCCTTTGCTTATATCGGCGGTCGGTACAGCGGTTGTCTTCTTCATTTTCGCCGCCAGCAACGGTGTTAGTGCCTTGCTTTCGATCTTTGTATTGAACGCTAAAGAGATTCAACGGGCTTATCGTAAAAATGATTTAATGTCCCAAGAGAGTAATTAAAGTTTGAGAGAGTTCAAATGTTTTTAGAATTATAAAAAAGGTTTCAACTAAAATAGTTGAAACCTTTTTTATTTTCCTTTATTTTTTCAGACTGAAGAATCAATTCAATATAGATTCAAGTTTCTTAAGAGAATCCAAGAATTCGGAATTGGTTTTTACGCCGCTTAATTTTAATTTTTCTTCCCACCATTGATTTCTGATGTCGATAATCTTTTTTATTACTTTTTTTCCATCGCTGGATATAGCAATTACGTTCGTCGTCCGATTCTTTGACGAGATCTCTTTACTTATGAAATTCAAGGAAAGGAGTTTGGTTGTTTCCCTGGTTATTTGGCCCTTATTAATCACCAATTTTTGAGCTAATTCTGATTGACTGCTGTTTTTATTAAAAAACAGATAAAGCAAAATGTAGGCATTGGTCGGATTTAAATCGTATTTTGCATATTCGCCCTTTGTGTCTTTTAAGAAAGCACGGTGTATTACGGAAAAGTATTGTGCTATGTCACCTGGAAATGTCTCTTCTCTCATAATTTTTGATAGCAGTTCCTCTCCCTTTAATTGTATCAACTTTGCAGATTGCAAAATAATTTGACATTTTCTTTGTTAATGTTATTGTTTAAAAGTAAACGTTTAAAAATCAACGTTTAAAAGTAAACATGTCAAGAAAATTTTAATTAATCCTGCATGCAAAAAGTTTGGAGTTTTGTATGATTTTAGTTTTAATTAGCGCTTTATTGCCAATCATAGTTACTTTGTGTTTGGGATATTTTTCCGGGGCAAGAAAGGATTTTGGAGAAAGTCATTCCAAGATCCTGAATAAATTAATTATGTCCTACAGTTTGCCAATGAGTCTTTTTGGTGGAATTTTAGCTACCGGAAGGAAAGTAATTTTTGAAAATATTCCAGTTGCGATCTGGATTTTTATTGGCATGGTCGGAGGGTATTTGATTGTTTTCTCGATTTGCAAATTTATTTTGAAAAACAGTACCTCTTTGTCGGCTTTAAGATCACTAACTATATCAGGTCCGGCAATTCCTTTTGTCGGTCCGACTTTGTTAGGTTTTTTATTTCCGACAGAAACTTCTTTGATAGTAGCCATCGGAAGCTTAATTATGAATGTTGTTCAAGTTCCCTTAACGGTTATTCTTTTGTCGACCGATAGTTATGAATTATCTGCCAGTAATAAAAACAGAAAAATTAACAACCTTGGTCTTGATATCATTAGTGCTTTTAAAAAACCGGTTGTTTGGGCACCGATTTTTGCTTTGATTCTATCTTTGTTCGGAATAACACTGTCTCCGATTTGGCAAAAGAACTTTTCTGTTTTAGGTGGAGCAACTGGTGGAATGGCTCTGTTTTCAATTGGAATAATCTTGTATGTTAAAAAACCCAAGCTAAATTTAGCCGTATGGATGAACACTTTAAGTCGTACAGTCTTTGTTCCGCTGGTTATTTTTTTGGTCATGATGTTCTTTAAAGTAGATAGATCGGTGATTAATATGACAACCATGACCATGGGGATTACGGTAGCTGCCATTTCAACTATTTTTGCTAACCAATATAAAGTCGCTGAACAGGAAATGGCTTCGACACTGTTCTTAAGCAATATTATTTCTATATTTTCAATGGGATTAATAATCGTTTTCCTGAAAATTTAATTTTTTTAATTATTTAAGACAAAGGAGATAAAATGGATACAGCTCATCAAATTGTTAAGGTATTAGAAGACCGTGATGTTAAATATGTTTTTGGAATTCCAGGCGAAGAAAATATTCATCTAGTCGATGCAATCAACCAATCCGACAAAATTAAATTTATTCTAGTTCGTCACGAACAAGGCGCTTCTTTTATGGCGGGTGTTTATGGAAGACTAACCGGAAAACCCGGTGTTGCCGCCGCTACTTTGGGTCCAGGAGCGATAAACCTGCTTTTAGGAGTGGCGGATTCTCAAACCAATTCAACCCCGATGATCGCTATTACGGCTCAAGGCGGTCTGGACAGAATTTATAAGGAATCCCATCAAGTTATTGATTTAAAAGCAATGTTTCAACCGATAACCAAATGGTCAACCCACATATACGAAGCGAAAACAACTTCCGAGATAATTGGAAAGGCCTATGATAAATCCGTTAATGGCCGACCAGGACCAGTTTACATCGGTGTCCCTCAAGATGTTGAAGAGCAGGAAACTGGTTCTCAAATCAGTACATTTTCAATGCCTAAGGAGAGTAACGAACCCAATCCAAAGTTAATTGAAAAAGCTGCTCGACTTATAAAAAACGCCAAGCATCCAGTTGTGATGGCCGGGATGGGTATTGTTAGGAATCATGCCGAGAAGGAACTGAATGCTTTTATTGAAAAGACTCATTTACCGGTAGCCACTACTTTTATGGGTAAAGGGTCGGTTGACGATCGCTCTAAATATGCACTCGGTGTAATTGGTTTTATGGCACATGACTATGGGAACTTCGCTTTCGATCAAGCTGATCTAATTTTGTCAATCGGTTATGAACTTTCTGAATTCAATCCTGTCCGCATCAATCCAAAAGCCAACAAGACTATTATTCATATGAGTACTTTCAGCGAGGATAGTGATGAACATTATCCTGTAAAAGTAAATATTATTTCTGATATCGACAAAAGTATCAGGGCTTTGTCCGACTGTTTGAACGATTTTAAGTCGTCGGAGACTAAGGCTGATATCAGAGAAGAAGTTGAAGCGGAGATTGCGTCTGGAAAAGTTGAAAGCAAAGTGCCTCTTACTCCTCAACAAATTATCAGTGCGACAAGGGAATCGGTTGATGATAAGGGAATTGTTTTAGTTGATACCGGTGCTCTTAAGATGTGGATGGCTCGTTTATATCCAACCTATGCTCCTAATACCTGTTTGATTGATAACGGACTTTCAACGATGTCCTGGTCTTTGCCGGGGGCTATTGGAGCGAAACTTGCAAAACCAGATCATCATATTTTGTCAGTGATGGGTGACGGCAGTTTTATGATGAATTCTCAAGAGTTAGAGACTGCTGTCAGATATCATATTCCGATTACGATTCTTCTTTGGGTCGACAAATCATATGGACTAATTAAATGGAAGATGGATATGGAAATGGGTCATCATTCCGAGGTTGATTTTGATAATCCTGATTTCGTCGAATACGTCGAATCATTCGGTGCCAATGCTCATATTGTCAGCAGCAGAAACGACTTAAAAAACAAACTTCAAAATTATCTGAAAAACGACAATCAGGTTAACGTTCTTATATGTCCAGTCGATTATAGAGAGAATATGAAACTTATCAATAAACTGGGAAAAGTTACTGTGTCACTTTGACTTAGGCCAAATGTCATCATTTCCAAAAGCATAAAGTGTATCAGTACATTTTATGCTTATATTCTATAAACCCTTCGATTTCTCTGTTCAAAGAGTTTTCTTTTACTTGGTAACAGTCCATGAGAGTTCAAAAAAGCATTCGGCAAAGGAAAACCAAAAACTAATTATGAAAAAGACCTGTTTAAAACAGGTCTTTTTTTGTTGGATATTACTATTAGTATCAAATTAGGTTATCAACAAAAAAGCTGATAAAACCGGCAATTAATTGTGGATGAAGCCACTGCAAAAAATGGTGACCATTTAAAACAAGCTGAATTGAAGCGTTGTTTTCATTGAAATATGGATTACCCCATTTAATATAATCGGGATAATTCAGGGCTGATAGAATTGACAATGTTGGTAACTCGGTTCCAATCTTCATGTCTTGAGTTTTTTTCAGTGTTCTAACGGCTTCTTTTAATTCATCGATTTCAAAGAAATTACCTGATTTTTTTTGATAAATCTTTTTGGCCTGCTTAGCTAAGGGGTCGGGAAGCCATGGATTAATATCTGTATCCATTCCTTGATTGGATTTTTGGCTTTGTTTGGCCTCGTTGAGACTAATGTTCAGTTGATCTGTGTCGTGCAACATTATTTTTGGAGCAGTTGGATCAATTCCAATCAAGCCCGATACTTGAAAGTCTTTTTGTTTTTGATGAAGAATATTGAGCAGGTAAACTGCGCTAAAGCTATGCGATACGATAAATAGTTTAGAACCGCCTACTTTAGCTAATAGTTCCGAAACTTCCTTTGAATAATTCTCCAATGTACGCTGATGGTAGACAGGGTCGCTACTAAAACCAGACCCAAGCATATCGACACTGATCAGATTATATTTACTTTCATCTAAGAAAGTAAATAAATTGTAAAAGTCTAAATAAGCACTATTAATGCCCATGGCAGCGAAGAAAACAAGCGTTGGTTTATTTTGTTTAATTTCTTCACTGGAAAAAACAAGTAAAGACGCCGCGAGAAGTTTTGACATAATTTTTATTCATTATTAATTATCTATTTTAATGCATCCGCTTAAGTTGGTTTTGTTCTTTAGCTTCGTCATATGCTCTATTCAGCAGGTGACAACTTCTCATGTATATGAAAAAAGAAGAGGATATGAAATGTTCTCAATCGTTGCCGCTTTCGACTTAATTTGCGTTGCCACTGTTTTATTTAATTCAAATTCCGTCTGGATTCCTCTTTTTATCTTTTCTTTTATCATAAATATCGATATTTGGGGAACTTTCAATTGAATTAGTGTTTTTGGAAAGATGAATAAATAGATAGTATTTTTTGAAAAAAATCTAAAAAATGAATACATTATAATTTTCCATAGGAATTCACATTAATTTGTCTTTAACTGATTCGAGAAACTCTTTGGACCTTTTAATGCAACAGATTTTTTGTTAAAGTTGAGAATTTAAATAATTACGAGGTAGAGTTGTTGGCATTAATTAACGGAATCGATATAGATAACCAGGGACGTTGCGTTCATTATCACGAAGAGAACGATGTTGCCTGTTTAAAACGTGCTCAGTGTGGCGAGTATTATGCTTGCTATTTATGCCATGACGCGAGCGAAAATCATCATTTTTTGGCCAGTGATAAAAATGATTCACCAGTATTATGTGGTGTTTGTCGACATAAAATGAACTTCGACGAGTATACAAGCGGGAAATGTCCATACTGTGGGCACGCTTTTAATCCAAACTGTAAAAAACATTATTCAATATATTTTTCTTAAATTACATAACCATTCCATCGATTTTCAGAGGAAAAAGATCGAATCAATTAAGGCACTGATTAAAGTTGATTTGAATCAAGATTATTATCAGATGCCTGTTTATGAACTCAGCGGTGGTCAGCAAGGCGGGTTGCTTTAGCGAGGCTGCTGTTGAAAAAGATTAGCATAATTTTAGCTGACTAACCAACCGGATCGTTGGACGGAAAAAATGACGAACAAGTAATGGATATTTTAAGTTCTTTTGCTAAAAAAGGTTGTATTGTCATCATGGTCACTCACTCTAATCAATATGACCGGTATTTTGATCGTATTATTCAAATTTAAAAGACTGATTTTATTTATAATTTATGTTTTTTCTGACAATTTTCTTTGGTAGTTAATTAACGACGATTGACAGATAGGCGAATTTTGGATAAGATTACTGGCAAATAGATAAAAAATATGGAATAAGGAGTTTTTTAATGGTTTTGGCACCTGCATATCTGAATAGTTGCTGCTGTGAACCGCGTCTTACGCGATTCACTGGTTGTTGTGTCTAAAAACCGATCTTAAAAAATTTCTCTAGACCAATTTAAAATCAGAAAATCAGTCCGTAAGACGCAAATTCTCAATTCGAAATTCGCGTCTTTTTATTTGCTTTTATTTCACAAGGAGTATAAAAAATGTTAATTAATAATCTTTACCAGCTAATCGGCAAGACCCCACTACTGCGCCTGAATATCGACGTTCCAAACCGTAGTCGAATTTATGCCAAATTGGAAATGTTCAATCCCGGCGGTAGTATCAAGGACCGACTGGGAATTGCTTTGATCGCTTATGGACGGAAGATCGGCGCCGTCAAAGAAGGCACAACAATTATCGAACCAACCGCCGGAAACACCGGGATCGGTCTTGCTTTGGCAGCCCAACAATATCACTTGCCGGTCAAATTGATTGTGCCAGAAAAATTCAGTTTTGAAAAGCAAACCTTGATGCGGGCCTTAGGGGCTGAAGTGATCAATACACCGGCTGATGATGGGATCAAAGGGGCGATTGCCAAAGCCCAATCCTTGGCAAAGACAATCAAAAATTCTTATGTTCCATTACAGTTTCAAAATCCAGCCAACCCCGATATCTACTATCGAACCCTGGGTCCGGAAATTTTGCAGGATTTGTCCGGGCAGAAAATCGATGCTTTTGTTGCCGGTTCCGGAAGCGGTGGTACCTTTGTCGGCACAACAAAATTCCTGCAGGAACATTATCCGAAAATGCAGGCCGTGACTGTCGAACCGGAAGGTTCAATTCTAAACGGGGGACCAGAACATCCCCACCGAATCGAGGGAATCGGCGTTGAATTTGTTCCGCCTTTCTTCGATCAGATTCGTGTGGACCAGGTTAAAACAATCAGTGACGATCAGGCTTTTGAATATGTTAAATGGTTGGCTGCGCACGTCGGCCTGTTCGCCGGCGGTTCAAGTGGCGCTGCTTTAGCAGCAAGTTTACAGCTGGCAAAGGAGTTGCCGTCCGATTCAACGATTGTGACTGTTTTTCCGGATTCAAGCGAACGTTATTTAAGTAAAGGTATCTACGACTAAAAAATTGAGGTGAATTAAATGAAATTCAATACAAAACTTATTCATGGCGGTATTAGCGAAGATTCATCAACCGGGGCAGTTTCAATCCCTATCTATCGTTCTTCGACTTTTCATCAAAACAAGGTCGCTGGAAATGCAAAGTGGGAATACGGGCGCAGTGGAAATCCAACCCGTGCGGCTTTGGAAAAATTGATTGCCGATTTAGAAGAAGGGAAAGCCGGTTTTGCTTTTGCCTCCGGTTCGGCGGCGATTCATGCGGTTTTTTCATTGTTCTCTTCCGGTGATCACATTGTTGTTGGCGATGATGTTTACGGAGGTACTTTCCGTTTGATAGATCAGGTGTTAAAACGCTTCGGTTTGGAATTTACTGTTGTTGATACCCGAGATCTGTCCGCGGTTGAAAATGCCATACAAAAAAATACCCGGGCAATTTATTTGGAAACGCCGACCAATCCCTTATTGAGAATCACCGATATTAAAAAAATTGCCGAGATTTCAAAACACTACCAACTTCACACAATTGTCGATAATACCTTTGCGACCCCTTATAATCAAAATCCGTTGGTTTTGGGAGCGGATATTGTTGTTCATAGCGCAACGAAATATTTGGCTGGGCACAGTGATCTTGTGGCCGGTCTGGCAGTGACCAACGATCCTGAAGTTGCCGACAAATTAGCTTTTCTTCAAAACTCGATTGGTAGTGTTTTAGGTCCTGATGATAGTTGGTTATTGCAGCGGGGGATTAAAACTTTAGCTGCCAGAATGGAAATTCATCATAAAAATACTCAGCTTATTTATGATTATTTTTCTCGCAATGACAAGGTCGCGCGGATATATTATCCTGGTGATCCTGTTTCTCAAGGATATGAAATTGCAAAACGACAAATGCGTGGTTTTGGCGGCATCATATCCTTTGAACTGGAAAAAGGCTTGGACCCGAAGAAATTTGTTGAGAGTCTGCGGATCATTGATTTAGCGGAAAGCTTGGGCGGTGTCGAAAGTTTGATCGAAATTCCGGCCTTGATGACACATGCCTCGATTCCTCGAGATATTCGTTTGAAGAACGGTATTAAAGACGAGCTGATCCGTCTATCGGTTGGTTTGGAAGATGGTCAGGATTTACTGGACGACTTAAAACAGTCATTCAGCAAGATTTAGTTTTTGAAAGGAATGATAAATGTTTACTGCCGCTAAATTTATTCAGCAACACGATCCGGCTGCTCCTGGTATTTGGGAAATTTTGTTAACCTATTCCGGCTTTCATGCCGTCGGTTTTTATCGGATTGCCCATTATTTTTGGCAGCACAAACATCGTTTACTCGCGATGTTGATTTCTCACTTGGGCAAAAAAGCAACCGGTGTTGAAATTCATCCTGCCGCAGTAATTGGCAAAAACCTTTTTATCGATCATGGATTGGGTGTAGTGATTGGTGAAACAGCTGTAATTGGTAACCAGGTTACAATTTTACAAAATGTAACTCTTGGCTCGCGGCGGCCAATACCTGGTTTGCGTCATCCTCACATTGCCGATAATGTTTTTATTGGTGCCAACGCTCAAATTTTGGGAGCTGTTAAAATTGGCAAGTACGCAAAAATCGGGGCTGGAAGCGTCGTTTTGAATAACGTGCCGGCCCATCGAACGATCGTCGGTAATCCCGGTAGATTAGTCGACTAATTTTTTGACTCTTTCGTTGATAGTCTTCAATTATTTCTAAAAGTACTGATATGGCCTATAACTACCCCTACTAAAATTCCCAGTCCAATACCGATATCCAGATGTTTTATTAAAACGCCTAGCAAAATTCCGATGGCGACTCCCAAACATAGGCCGATCCTTTTTAAAATAAAAAACGCTGTTTGATCAATGAAAACATGCGTTTTTTAGTATCTTTTATTTTATTTACGTAGGAAATTCAGAACCGTTTCTTTGTATTTGTCTGCACATTCCAGCCGCAAAGGATGGTCGGACGGGAATTTGGAAAACTGGTTGTTTCTAATCAATTTATGAAGAATTTCGCCTTTTGCTGGTGGGTTAACAGGATCGTAAATTCCACTGGTAATCAGAGCCGGGCAGTCTGTTTTGTTTAATTGATCGCGGAAATCAAAAGCTGTGATTGATTTTAAGGCGCGGTATTCGTCCTCGGCGTCAAGTGTATTCTTCTGAAGTCCGGACTTCTCTATCGAAGCAATATTTTTTGGATCATGAGTTAAATGTTTAATGCAGTATTCTCTTCTTTCAGAAGTTTTTTCGGGGATGCTGTCCTTTTTAGCAGTTTCTGCCAAGGCAGAGTCCGGATTTTTGGCCGCAGAAACATTCAAAATAAGTTTGTTGATTTTTTCCGGTATTCTGACGGCTGTTCCTTGGACTATATAACTCCCTAATGAGCCACCATAGAGAACAAAATCCTTCAATTTTAATTATTTTATCAATTCGATGCCATCGTTAATATGATCTTCTAAATCAAATTGTTTTTTTGGATGGTCGTGATTTCCATGTCCTCTCAGATCGTAACGATATACCTGATATTTTTCTGTTAAGTAGGACGGATCGCTGTCGTAACTTTCTTTGCAATCGGTAACGCCGTGAATCATCAGCATTGTTTTGCCCTTTCCGTTGATATCATAAGCTATTTTAGTTCCGTCGGATATCGTTAATTTCTTTTCCATTTCTTTTCTTTTGAAAAATAGTTTTAAAGACTATTTAATAAATCAATCGTGCACTTAACTAATTTTTTTCCAAAATGCATATAAATAAATTGTCTGATTGTTCAAAAGAAAAATTATGTATTGGGATTTTTCATTTAAAAGAAATATAGTTTCGATCTATATTTTTAATCCATTAGAATTTTAAAATTTATTGGTTTTGATGAGATATATAAAAGCAAAAATTGCTTTTCTTTAAATGAATTAATATCAATTACCTTAAAAAATCTGAATAGAAAAGTATTTTCTCTCAAAATGAAATCAGCTCTAATATGATTAAGTTATTCTTAAACTGTAAGTGAGATTTCGATAGTATTTTAAGGATGGATAGCTGCTTAAAATTTTTAATATGATATTGCTGAGTTATGTTTTATGGCGAACGGCAGGCCTAAAAGCTATGTAAAACTTCTCGATATATAATTACTAATCTGGATACAGAAAGGGATCATGAATATTTACTTTATATTTCCTTTAATCTTTATGCTACACGAATTGGAAGAGACTGCTTTTATGCCGGGTTGGGTAGCTAAGGTTAAAGCGAATAAGAATAAGCGGCTGGCTCAAACGATTCCTGAAATTTCTGCGAAAAACTTCACTTTAATGGTCTTAGAAGAATATATTTTGTTACTAATAATTATGTTGTTTTGCTGGTGGACGAAAAATCTCTATTTTTATTTTGCTGTCATATTGGCTTATAACTTACATATTTTGTTTCATATTGGACAAGCGGTCATTTTTAAGGGTTATATTCCCGGACTGTTTTTAGGAATCGTTTCCTTGGGATTAGCAAGTTGGCTTATCTGGTTAGCTGCCGATTACGTTAGCCGGGGCAAGGTTTTTGCATTCATGCCACTGGTAGTTATCATAATTGTGGTAAATCTAATCTCTATTCATAAATGGATTCACTTTTAAATTAACGTTATTTATTTGCTCGACTTTAGGAACTAATTTTTTTGTGACTGATTTCTGTTAACTTAATATAATTAACTCTAAATGCCGAAGGAGAAAATTTGTGATTAGTATTTATTTTGTGCGCCACGCCTTGCCTGACTATTCTTTTGATGATGATGCGACTATGCCTTTAACGGCCGAGGGCAAGAGAGATTCTTTAAAAGTTTTAAACAAATTAAATAATGTCCATTTTGATTTTTGTCTTTCCAGCCCTTACAAAAGAACTATTGAGACAATCCTTCCGCTGGTCAAACAGTTGAATTTGGATCTACATACCGATCCTCGTCTAAAGGAGAGAATCAGGGGGAAAGTTAATGATAATTATCAGGAGTTGTTGAAAAAAACGCTGGGATAATTTTGATTTTCACGAAGAAAACGGTGAATCGATGAATAGTCTTCAGCAGAGGAATATTGCGGTTCTATTTGAAATATTATCTAAGCATAAAAATGAAAATATACTGTTTTCAACTCACGGGGCAGCTTTAAGCTCGATTCTGAACTATTTTAATCCAAATTTCGGATATTTGGATTTTGTCAGGATTCAAAATTTTACGCCGTATATTTTAAAAATAGATTTCAATGAGCAAAACAAAATAATTGATCAAAAAGAGTTATTGATCATTTCCAAATAATTGATTTTCATTTTTATAAAATAAATAATCAGAATATTGATAAACCCATTATTTATAGTTTGGCAAGAAAAATAAAAGATTTTTATAATTAAAAATGGTATTCAATAATGAGCAATCGAATTGATCCAAGGGGATAAAAAAGAATGGTAAAACACATTTATAAAAGGCGCGGAGCAGAGAGAGCAATTTTAAAAGAATTAAAAACATTAGGTGGTTCCGCTTCTCGAGACGATATTAAACAGGCAATTGCTGATGACAATGATAGTGAATTTAGTTATGAAGATGTTTTTGATCCAGTTATCTCCAGATCAGGCAAACAATATGTTCCTTTTTTATTTGATTTTAATTTTGGAGTCAATAATTTGTTTATTGCCGGCTATATCGAAAAACCCGAAAGGGGAAAAGATATAATTTTAACTGAAAAAGGAAGAATCTCCAATGAGAAGTTTTTTCCAACTCTTGAAGAAAAAAGATTAATTGATCAGTATTGGAAGAACAAATCAGAATTAAGAAAAGCTCGAAAAAAAGCTAATTCAATTATTGACGACTCCACAAGTACCAAGGCAGTTGAAATAGATGAAAACTCTGGCGATTCGGATTGGAAAACTGAACTTATCGACCAGCTAAAAAAATTCAGTCCCGGAAAATTTGAAAGTTTTTCTAGACTCTTAATTTCTAAAATGGGAGTTAGGATTGACAATCAACGAGGAATAATTCGTTCTGGAGATCACGGCATTGATGGTTTTGGTTATTTCCAATCAGATGAGTTTAGGACAAGCCGAGTTGCAATCCAGGCGAAAAGATTTACAAATGGATCGGTTGGCGAACCAGAAATAGACAAGTTTAAAGGCGTTATGGACAGTTTCAATGCTGAATATGGCATTTTTATTACTACTAGCTATTTTACCGATCAAGCGAAAGAGAAAGCAGTAGTTGGCAACAATTCGGTCACCTTGATAGATGGAATCAAACTGGCCTCCTTGGTTCAAAAATATCAATTGCATATAACACCGGTTCAAACCTTTACTCTAAATGACTATTACTTTGAAAAGGAATAAGTAAAGTCCTAATCAAATCAGCTGAATTAGATTTTAATGGAGATTTTTCAAGTGTTTTTAATCAAATAGATTATTAATAACTGTCTTTTTCCTTAGGCATCCAAATTATATTCGGCAATATATTCTTTAACAAATTCATGCATAAATTCGTCACGTCGTTTGGCAATTTGCTTTGCTGTTTCTGTATTCAAAGAATTTTTAATTTTAAATAATTTTTCATAAAAATGATTAATTGTTGTTTGCTTCCCATTACGATAATCGGTCTTATTTTTTAAAACTCGCGCCTTTATTTTTGGATCATAATCGATTTGTTGGTGTTTAAAAGCATACTTAAAAGCGCGGATAACTGCGATTGCCCCGATTGCTTCGAGCCGGTCAGCATCTTGGACAATTTGCCCATTGATGTCCAATTTTTTTGCTTGGCCAAAAGTTTCCGCCGACCAGGACATGTTGTCGATAATATAAATAATCGGTTTTGGATCGACATCAATTGCATTTAAAAAATCAATAACTTTCTTTTTAGCTTCTCGTTGATCCACAAATAATTTATCGTCGTAGGTATCGTGCAAAGTCGCACTTGCCAAGACTATAAATTGGTTGGCAGTTGGTTCTTTTTTAAGAATTTTCTTTGTTAAACCGATTACGCGATCAATATGCGAACTATCATGACCGGATTGATCGCTGTCTAAGATGCCACACATAAAATTATGAATTTTGTTCAGTTTTTCAGTTTCTTCACTGTTTGGATTCATAATTTCATTTTAATTGGCAATAAAATTTTTACTTCTTTTTTCTATAGATTTAATTAAAAAGTTTCATTTGAAAATTTCAAACAAGGGTCATTTTTTATTAACTGTTTTCATTTTTATATTTTGCCAAAGAGTAACCTCCAAAAACTACAAGCCAAATTAAAGCCGTGGCGACTCCCGGACAGGTCTCTTTTTGAAAGAGCATTGATATCAGGATGAAAACCATAAATGCAATTGTTAAGGGACCGAAAAACTTTGGTTTCGGCATCAGAAAACCATTGTCAAGATAGTCCTTGGATTGGGTGTATTTTCTATGAGCAAATAAAGTAAGAATATAAATTAACAGGTAAGCTCCCGAACTGACGCTGGCAATGACAGAAAAAGCGTCTTTAATTGTTGGAATCGAGTTGATAATCGGGGAAACCGCAACCGCTAAAGCCGATAGGCAAATGGTACGTGCCGGCACACCGTTCTTACTAATGACGGCACAGTTTTTATTGAATTTACCGGATGAATCCGATGCCAGCTGATAAAGGTGTCGGCCGGAAGAGTATAAGATGGAATTCAATGCGCTGGATGCTGCCGTTAAAACAACGAAATTGATTAAGCCGGCGGCCCAACTGATTCCCAACAGCTTGAATATCCAAACGAAAGGAGACTGTTTCGGGTCCAAAGACTGCCAAGGATAAATCAACATGATCGCTATTAATGAACCGATATAGAAAATTAGAATTCTAATAATGATCTGATTAATTGCTTTTGGTAAAACGGCCCTTGGATTTTTTGTTTCGCTGGTCGTGATACCAACAAATTCAATTCCTTGATAAGCGAAGAAAACCATTGGGAAAGCCATTACGAAATTTTTAAAGCCGTTTGGAAAGAGTTGAAAGTTTTTTGAAATATTTGTCAGCCCGGCGGCCCCGATTGGGGTTTTAAAATCCGTAGCAAGCATGAAGATGCTTGTCAAAATTAGAGCGATGATGGCGGATATTTTAATCATGGCAAACCAAAATTCAGCTTCGCCGAAAAATTTGACTGTAATTAAATTAATTGACATAATTGCGGCTAAAAACATTAGTTGAATTATCCACATGGGCATTTTTGGAAACCAGAATTGAAAATAAATACCAACTGCCGTTAATTCGCCCATTCCTGTAAAAATAATCGAGAGCCAATAAGTCCAACCAGAGAAAAAACCAAAGGGTTTTCCCAAGTATTTGCTGATGAAGTTTATAAAAGTATGCTGGTCTGGATCCATGTAAAGCATTTCGCCCATCGCTCTTGTCAGCAGAAACATAAAAATTCCCGCGGCTAAATAAACCAGCATGATCGACGGTCCGGTAAAAGCGATTGATCGGGAAGCACCTAAAAATAATCCGGTTCCGATTGTTCCACCAATCGATATCAGTTGTATATGACGGTTTGATAATTCCTGTTTCATGTTATTTTTACTATCGTTTAACTTTTTCATTTAGTATTTATATTAAGCTATCTTTGGCTTATATATATAATGGAAATATGTATTTGAAGGGGACTCATTTGTCATGACGAAAAAAAATAGATTTTATATTACAACACCGATTTATTATCCATCGGGGAAATTGCAACTAGGAAACACTTATACGACCGTTCTGGCAGATTCCGTAGCCCGTTTTCATCGCGCTTTGGGAGAAGATGTTTTCTTTTTAACCGGTACTGATGAACACGGTTTGAAAATCCAGGAAAAAGCTGAAGCAGCCGGTAAATCCGAAATGGAATATCTGGATGAAATGGCTGTTAGTATCAAAAAACTTTGGAAATTAATGAATATTTCCTACGATAAATTCATCAGAACGACTGACGCATACCACGAACGCGTTGTCCAGCATATTTTTAAGAAATTTATGGATGAAGGGGATATCTATAAGGGCAATTACACCGGTTGGTATTCGGTTTCCGATGAAGAATATTTTACCGAATCTCAATTGGCAGAAGTCTATCGTGATAAGGATGGCAAAGTAATTGGCGGGAAAGCGCCATCCGGTCATGAAGTTCAACTCGTCAAAGAAGAGACCTACTTCTTTAAGATGAGTAAATATTCTGATTGGCTTTTGCAGTATTATCATGACCATCCTGAATTTCTCCAGCCGGAAAGCCGGATGAATGAAATGATTTCTAATTTCATCAAGCCGGGTCTGGAAGATTTGGCTCTTACGAGAACCAGTTTTAATTGGGGAATACCAGTTCCTGGAGATGAGAAACATGTTATTTATGTTTGGATTGATGCCTTGTCCAACTATATCACCGCGCTTGGATACGACCCTGAATTAGGTGATTTTGATCATCAACCTGAGTTGTTCAAAAAGTTTTGGCCGGCTAATCTTCAATTAGTTGGTAAAGAAATCGTGCGTTTTCATACGATTTATTGGCCAATTATGCTCCACGCTTTGGGACTGCCGCTTCCGGGCGAAGTATTGGGCCACGGCTGGCTGGTCATGAAAAACGGTAAAATGTCCAAGTCCAAAGGCAATGTTGTTTATCCGGAAACATTGGAAAGCCGTTATGGTCTTGATGCCGTCCGTTATTATCTCCTACGCAGCATGCCTTTTGGAAATGATGGCGTCTTTTCTCCGGAGGATTTTGTCAATCGTGTTAATTTCGATTTGGCCAATGACCTCGGAAATTTACTGAATCGAACTATCTCGATGATCAATCGTTATGAAAACGGTCAGATTCCAAAACTTGACAAGCTTCTTCCTGAAGATCGCGAACTTGAAGAGACTGCTTCTCAGGCCGTTGAAAACTTCAAGGATGAAATGGAAAAGGTTCACACGGCCGATGCTTTGGAAGCAGTTTGGACCTTAATCCGGCGTACGAATAAATATATTGATGAGACAGAGCCCTGGGTACTTGATAAAAATAAGCAAAGGGCGGAACTTGATGATGCAATGGCTCACTTAGCAGCCTCGTTACGGGTTGTTGGTTCCTTATTGCAACCGGTGCTGACCCAGGCGCCAAAGAAAATTTTCGATCAACTTGGTTTGCCGGAAGTCGAGCCGATTTCTAATTTGAATTTTGCCGATATTCCTAGCGGCATAAAAGTCGTTGAGCATCCAACACCGCTTTTTCCAAGACTCGACGTAAAAAAAGAGGTTGAATTTATCTCCGGTCTTGTGCAAAAGGATACCAAAGGCAAAGGCCGCGCTCGGATGGAAGCTGCCAAGGAAAAGGCCCGCGAAGAACTACAAAATGAAACTGTCGAGGAAATTAATTACGATGATTTTGCTAAACTTCGATTAATTGCCGGAAAAATTAAATCGGGAGAAATACTTAAGAATTCAAAAAAACTGATTAAGTGGCAAATTGATGATGGTAGCGAAGACGGTCGCCAAATTCTTTCCGGAATTCGTGAGTGGTATCCGGATCCTTCAGTTCTGGTTGGGAAAAAGATTGCAATTGTCGCGAATTTAAAGGCAAGAAAAATGGCTGGAGAAATCAGTCAGGGGATGATTCTTTGCGCTGAAAATTCTGATGGAAAAGTGATCGTCAGCGAATTACCTGACGAAGTCGAAGCTGGAGCAGCGATTAATTAATCACTGCTTTTTGTTTTCGAAAATAAACAGTTTAGAAAATACGTAGTTCAAAATAATTGCGGCAATTTGAACGAACATTGACCAAATGAAGGTATTTGCAAGCGTGGGCGAACCGATAAAACCGCTTATTATCGGGAAAGTCGTAATACCGGATTGATAATTGAGACGGTTCAAAGCGAAGAAGTTAATAAAGAAACGACCATATTTTTCGATGCAAAGCCAAGTGATAAAGAAGTCGAGTAAAAAGACAAATAATCGCGCCGCTACGAACTTTAAAAATTGAATCAAAAGAGGAGCCTTTTCGGCTTTTTTGAAGACCCAGATCTTATTTGTGATAAAGGCGAAAAGAATTGCCAATATCTGGGCGACAGCGACGGCCAGAAGAGCGTTTTTGCTTAAATTAAGAGTTAGAAAACGTGCTATAAAGTAAACAACCGTTGTTAAAATACCAAAAATCAGGTAAAGAATAATTTCGTAATTTTTATTAAAAAAATTTTTCATAATCAGACTTTCTAATTTTAGCCCAAATCTTCCCGGTTAGGTTTTTGTTAATAAGTAATTTAGAATAAATGTTGAATTAATAAATTTAGTTATAATTAGACAGAGAATGACAGAACCGCAAAAACGTTACATACCTTTTAAGAGAATGATAGACATTGCCGGAAGTTTAGTTGGCATTGTTTTATTGTCCTGGCTTTTTTTAATTCTAATTATTTTGCAGAAAATAAATGACCTGCACGGGCCGATTTTCTATTTACATGACCGGGTTGGAAAAAACCATAAGCATTTCAAGCTGATCAAGTTTCGTTCGATGCGGGCTGATGCGGATACTTATTTCAAGCGTCACCCGGAAGACTATCAGACTTTTGTTAAAAACGATTACAAGTTTCCGGCCGGTGAGGATCCCCGGGTCACGAAGTTTGGTAGGATTTTACGGCGGACAAGCCTTGATGAGTTGCCTCAGCTTTTTAATATTTTCGCCGGCCAGATGTCGATTGTTGGTCCACGCCCGGTTACCGAACCGGAATTGCGCTACTATGGTTCGAATGTTGACAAATTTTTAAGCGTTTTACCCGGGGCGATGGGTTTGTGGCAGGCAACCGGACGTTCCGACATTAAATATCCCGAGCGTGCCGAGATTGACCTTGAGTATGTCGAACACATTGGTTTTTGGTATGACTGGTATATTGTTTATTTGACGATGAAGGCTATTTTTTCTCGTGCGGGGGCATATTGATGCAAGCAAAAATATATGTGGCATCTCACAAACTTTATCAGATGCCTAGTGACCCTTTATATCAGCCGATTTGGGTTGGACATAGTAAATCAAGCAATCCTTTTGATTTACCGGCTGGATGGATTGGCGATGACAGCGGTGACAATATTAGCGACAAAAATTCCTCTTTTAATGAATTAACAGCTCTTTATTGGGCTTGGAAGAATTCCGATGCCGACATAATCGGCCTTGTCCACTATCGAAGATATTTTTCGCTTAACCACAAA
>NZ_AQVA01000012.1 GCF_000372485.1 Oenococcus oeni DSM 20252 = AWRIB129 | reverse complement strand
GCTTGTATTCGGCATCTGTTTGTGCTAATTCAGCCTGATAAGGTTGACATCGAGATAATTCATAAGAAATTGTTGACGGTGATCGGTTCAGCCGAACGCCCATTTGGATATTGGACAGCCCTAGTTCACAAAAAGTTTCGATTTTAATTCGTTCGGAATAGGTTATACTAGACAAAAGATCAGCTCCTAAAAGATGGGTTTGTGGTAAACACCATTTTAAAGGAAGCTGATCTTTTTTGTCCGAACAGCGTTCGGATTAATTTTACAATCTACCAAATATCTTTCACAAGTCTTTATTACGAATTTTATGATAAGAAAATAAAATATAATCAGTACTTTTGAGCGAAATTAACAATTGGTAAGAAAATTTGTTTTTAATCAAAATTATTTCAAAAAAAGCTTGATAAAGGTTCAACAAAGCGTTAGATTAATGCTACTTAATAAAAAATAAGTGAATAATTTAACTAGGAGGTTATTATGTCACGTAAACTTGCAATCATCGGCTTAGGCCATGTCGGATCAACAGTTGCTCATCAGATTGTCAGCACTGGTCTAGCTGATGATTTAGTCCTAATTGATACTAATGAATCAAAGGTCAAAGCGGACGCACTTGATTTTGAAGATGCAATGGCAAACTTGCCTTATCATACAAATATTTTCGTTAACGATTATGCCGAATTAAAAGATACCGACGTAATAATTTCGGCTCTTGGAAATATTAAGCTTCAAGACAATGCCAATGATGATCGTTTTGCCGAGTTGCCCTTCACAAGCAAGGCAGTCGTCAACGTTGCTAAAAAAATAAAAGCTTCTAATTTTAACGGAAAAATTATCGCTATTACAAATCCAGTTGACGTAATCACTTCAATTTATCAACAAATTACCGGATTGCCAAAAAAACACGTGCTTGGTACTGGTACTTTATTAGATTCTGCACGAATGAAACGGTCGGTAGCAAAAAGACTAAAGATCGATCCACGTTCGGTAGTTGGCTACAATCTCGGAGAACACGGCAACTCTCAGTTCACAGCTTGGTCAACCGTTCGGGTTCTTGGCAAAAAAATCAGCGAGATCGCAGTTGATAAAAAACTGGACCTTGATGAAATCAATCGAGAAGCCAAAGTTGGAGGTTACACGGTTTTTCACGGTAAAAAATATACTAATTACGGGATTGCCAGTGCTGCAGTTGTTTTGTACCAAGCAATTATCAGTAATTCAATGACCGAAATGCCGGTTTCAAATTATCGAGAAGAATATAAGTCTTATTTGTCTTATCCGGCAATTGTTGGTGGGGATGGTATTGCTGAGCAGTTACAACTTGATTTAACCAAAGAAGAATTAAAAAAATTACAAATTTCGGCAGATTATATTAAAAATAAGTATGCCGAAAGTATGGAATAAATTTTAAAAAGTACAAAAACCGTTCTAGTTATCCTCACCTTTAATCAGGATAGCCAGAGCGGTTTTAATTTTATTTTTTAATTTAAAAAACTCATAAATCAAAACACTTTTAAAAAAAATAATTACATAAATTATCATAAATTCAAGTATTTGCTATCCTTTTCAAAAGCGATGAATAAAACTTTAATTTCTTTAAACGTTTTTAGCCATCCTTTGTTGGTTTCCGGTTTTAAAATTGCTGACATAATCAGCCTTATGCTCACATCCAGATAAAAGATTTTGCAAAAATATTTGTTCAAATATATCAAAAGCGAAAAAACAATTAAAATAACTCTAATAAAAAAACTCCTTGTTGAAAAATTCCGCCAAGGAGCTTTTAAAATTATTTGAGATAAATTTTCAAACCTTTTCAAATTGAGGTTCATTAACAACGCTCCGAATATGTGCTTGCGCAGCAGCCAGGCGTGCAATTGGTACTCGATAAGGCGAGCAGGAAACATAAGTTACGCCAATTTCCTCAAAAAATTCGATTGATTTCGGATCGCCGCCCACTTCGCCACAAACACCGATTGGCAAATCTTTTTTCGTTTTTCTTCCCTTAACAACCGCAATTTTCATTAATTCGCCGACACCTTCGGTATCAACAGTCTGGAAAGGATCAACAGGAAGAATTCCCTCTTTGATATATGCCGGTACAAAAGAACCGATATCATCCCGGGAGTAGCCAAAAGTTAATTGTGTCAAATCATTTGTACCAAAACTAAAGAAATCCGAACATTCTGCGATTGCATCGGCTGTGATGCAGTCACGTGGCATTTCCATCATTGTTCCCACTGTATATTTAACAGCGATATCGTTTTCCGTCGATACTCTATCAATCTGTTTAACCACCAGATTCCGAACCCAGGCCATTTCCTGTTTTGAATTTGTTAACGGAATCATGATGTGAGGAGAAACCTCAACTCCTTCATTATGCAAGCGGACGACAGCGTTCATGATTGCCTGAACCTGCATCTCGTAAATATCCGGGAAGGTAACGGCCAAACGGTCTCCACGATGACCAAGCATTGGGTTTGATTCTTTCAAGGAATCAATCCGATCTTTAAGTTTTTCCGAACTAATTTGTGTCTGTTTGGAAACGACTTCAATTTCTTTTTCATCATGCGGCAGGAACTCATGAAGTGGCGGATCCAATAGTCTGATCGTAACCTCTTTATCGCGGGCCAACTTATAAATTTCGTAAAAATCCCCCTGCTGCATTTGAAGAAGTTTTTTCAAAGGGTCCTTTCGGCCAGCAGCATCTTCAGCCAAAATTAAACGACGCATTTGCAACAAGCGTTCCGGTTTGAAAAACATGTGCTCGGTCCTGGTTAAACCAATCCCGTCGGCATCGAAATCCAAAGCTTTTTGAAAATCCTTTGGTGTATCGGCATTTGTATAAACACCCATTTTGCTGGCTTCTTTTGCCCATCCGAGCAACACGGAAAGTTCGCCTTTGATCGTTGCATCAGTGGTCTTGATTCTGCCTAAATACAAGTTTCCGCTTGTGCCATCGACCGAAACCCAATCGCCTTCGTGAATCAATTGATTCTTAACCTTAGCAACTTTTTTTGATAATCGACTTCTAATTCGTGAGCTCCAACGACCCCAGTCGAAGCCATCCCACGTGCCACAACAGCTGCGTGCGATGTCATACCGCCCCGCGAAGTAACGATTGCCTGACTGACAATCATTCCCTCGATATCTTCCGGAGACGTGTCGGCACGCATCAAAACGACCTTTTTATTATTATCGCTAGCTTGTTTTGCGTCTTGGGCTGTGAAATAAACTTGTCCGCTTGCAGCCCCAGGAGAAGCTGGGAGTCCAGTTGTGAGAATCTCGTGTTGTCGAAGATCCTCTTCTTCAAATTCCGGATGGAGCATTTTCGAAACAGATTCCGGTTCAACCCTAAGCAAAGCCTCTTTTTTACTAAGCAAACCTTCATTAACCTGATCGACGGCAATTTTAACAGATGCCGTCGGTGTTCGTTTGCCACTACGAGTTTGAAGCAAATACATTTTTCCGTTCTCGATCGTAAATTCCAGATCCTGCATATCACGATAATGATTTTCCAGCTTTTTTGCGATATCCAACAATTGTTCATACAAGATTGGCATTGATTCCTTTAGAACAGAGACTGGTTTCGGTGTCCGAATGCCTGCAACAACATCTTCTCCTTGAGCGTTAAGCAAATATTCTCCAAAAAGGCCTTCCTCGCCAGTTGATGGGTTTCTCGTGAAAGCAACTCCCGTTCCTGAGTCCTCTCCATAGTTGCCAAAAACCATTTCCTGAATATTTACCGCAGTTCCGAGATCTTCTGAAATATTATTTTGGCGACGGTAAATCTGTGCCCGATGGTTATTCCAAGAATCAAAAACCGAATTAACAGCTGCTAGAAGTTGTTCTTTTGGATCCTGAGGGAAACCACCATGATCGTAATTTTCGTAAAGATTCTTAAACTTGGCTACAATTTCCTTCAAATCATCAATTGTTAAATCCAGATCCGATTCGTAATTATTGGCAATTTTCGTATCCGTCAAAATTTGATCAAAATCATCCTCCGGAATTCCATCGACAACGTTACCGAACATAGCCAGTAAACGCCGGTAGCTATCGTATGTGAATCTTTCATTACCGGTTAATTCTGCCAATGCAATAACCGTTTGATCATTTAATCCAATATTTAAAATTGTATCCATCATTCCAGGCATCGAAATAGCAGCGCCTGAACGGACTGAAAGTAGTAATGGATGATCTGATCCATTGAATTGTTTGCCCGTCAGCCTGCTTAAGGCACTTAGTGACTGATCAAGTTCTGCCAGAAGCTGTTCACTTAATTCCTGTCTGTGTTGGTAATCGTGACAGGCTTCAGTTGTAATCGTGAAACCGTGTGGAACTGGCAGATCCATATTGGTCATCTCGGCCAAACCGGCGCCTTTCCCTCCCAACAAGTCGCGCATTTTCATATTGCCTTCTGAAAAGTCATATATTTGTTTAGCCATATATTCGCTCCTTTTGAACAAATAATACGTATTATTGGTTCAATATATAATGTATAATATATTCAAAAAAATAGCAAGCGCTTACATTAAATTTATATCAAAAAGCCTTTAAACCGGTCTTATTTCTTAATATGACCTGAATATTGCTTTAATATTTTTTTAAATATGACGTATTTTATAAAAAATTAATGCTTAACAAATATTATAAAAAAGAGACAAAAAAGTCCCTTTTTATTTTATTTAAAATTCAAATTCAATTGTTTATTGTTTTCATACCGATTTCGATGAAATGTTGAAAAATTCTGTTTTTGGTTATTTTCCCAATCGCATGACGGCTTGACTGTTTCTCTACCACGGGCAAAGAATCAACCTTATGAAGTAAAAGCAATTTCCCGGCTTCGATAACCGACATATCAGGAGTTGCTGTAATAATATTCGGCATTCTCGTCATTATAATGCTGGCCATCATTGACTGAACATTACTATTATTCAAACTGGCTCGCAAAAGATCTTTTCGGGAAATTAAACCAACCAAATCACCTTTTTCATTGACAACATATAGAGAACCAACATCTTTTAAAAATAATTTCCCGACAGCCACCTGAAGTGTGTCACTAGCCTTAATTTCGGTCGTTGGCAGTAAAATCTCAGAAATAGGCGTCTGATAAATATGATCGTAATCAAAGTTCAATAATTGGTTGCCCTTAAACTCATAACCCACTTTTGGACGGGCATTCAAAATTTCAACCGAAGTTAGAAAACGCAAATCCGGTCTAATTGTCGAAACACTAAGTTCTAAATTACCAGCAATTTTTTCACTGGTCAAAGGGCTGGTTTGTTTCAGCATATTAATAATGCGAGTTTGTCGTTTCGTAAAGTCCATGCTAATAACTCCATAAATATTTTTAATCAAAAATTAGATTGCGATATTACAAGCATAACCGATCCACCTGTTTAATACATACTAGTTATAGCATTAGTGCGTTCTTCATAAAGATTCGAACTGTTTTTTTATTAAACATAATTCTCGGATTAAAAATTCATCCTTCGCTGATGCGCAAAACACAGGCGCCCTGCATATCGCCGTGCGACAAATGGCGCAGCGCTTCATCGGCTTTTTCAAAAGGATACTCAGTTGTTTTTGGATGAATCTTCAATCGATCGGCCAAAGTCAGGAATTCTTCACCATCGCGACGTGTATTACTTTCAACACTAGTAAGAACTTTTTCATGAAACAAATGATTCTGGTAGTTCAGCGAAGGAACATCGGTTAAATGGATACCGGCTAGTGCTAATGTCCCGCCGGCTGCCAAATTTTCCAAAGCTTTCGGCACGATATCGCCAACCGGAGCAAAAAGAATTGATGAATCCAAAGAGACCGGAGATGGGTCGTAAACGCCCTGGGCCGACGCCGCACCTAGTTCCAAAGCAAAACGCTGTGCGTCTTTTCCACGCGTGAATACGTGGACTTCAATACCTTGAGCAATGGCAATCTGAGCTGCCAGATGAGCAGAACCACCAAAACCATAAAGACCTAGGCGGCCTCCGGCCGGAACATTTGCCCGACGAAAAGCATGATAGCCAATGATGCCGGCACAAAGCAGCGGCGCAGCAGTGACCGAGTTAAAAGCAGACGGAATCCGATAAGCAAATCCTTCTGGAACAGTCACATATTCGGCATACCCTCCATCATGATCCCAACCAGTATAAAGCGAATTAGGACAAAGATTCTCTTTGCCGGATCGGCAATAAGTACATACGCCGCAGGTCCAACGCAACCAAGGAACTCCAATCCGATCGCCTAAATTAAAACGACCTGCTTGTGGGCCGTTCGCGACGACCCGCCCAATAATTTCATGGCCGGGAATTACGTGGGGATGATGAACCGGAAGATCACCTTCGGCAACATGCAGATCAGTGTGGCAAATACCGCACGAAATAACCCGAACCAACACTTCACTGGTTTTAGGGACCGGAACCGGATGTTTTACAAAATGAATGGGCGATGGCGAGCTATCAATTGGCGCTGGGCTAGCCACTTCCCAAGCCCGCATTTCGCTGGGAATTCTTTCAGAACCGCCAACATCAACAGATTCTTTTGAATTAAAAGTATTTTCAGGTTTCATAAGCATAACCTCTTTTTCAAATAAAACATCAACAAACTCATTTTGGCTTGAATTCATTTTAAATTAAGCCTAACGGTTCATACACATACATAATATATGCAATATTATGAAAAAACAAAAACAGTAATTATTAAACTAGACAAATAATATTATCGTTATGTAAGTTTAAAAAAAGAACTAATCAACAAGATTAGTCCCTCCAAATAGATATTTCAAAAATTATTATTCCAGTTAACCAATTAATCAGTTACAAAACATCATGGATGGTCACAACGCCAACAACTTTTTCGTCGTTATCAATAACTACCAAGTTTGAAATTCCATGATTGGCCATTAACTGCCAAGCGGTTCTATTACGCTTTTCCTGATTGATACTAACGAAGCCTTTCGTCATATAATCAGAAGCTACTGATTTTTTAACAGATTGAACCGACAGGAATTTCTTTCTAATATCTCCATCGGTAACAATCCCAATCGCCTTGCCGCTATCTTTATCTTTGACCAAAGTCATTCCGATACCATAATCGCTGATCTGATAAATAACTTCGTTAATCGGCGTGTCTTCGTTGGCATAAGGAACCTTTTCATGCATAACATGTTTAACTCTTTGCAGCAATAGCTTCCCAATTGTCCCACCAGGATGATACAAAGCGAATTGATTTCTATTAAAGGAAATACTCTTTTCCATAGCTGCCAGAAGAGCATCCCCAAATACCAGTGTTGCTGTCGTCGAACTAGTTGGAGCAAGCCCGGTAGTATCAGCTTCTTTAGAGACGCCAAGGTCAAAAGCCAGACCGGTATTAGTTGCCAAAGTGGAATCCAAATTGCCGGTCAAAGAGACTGTTTTAAGACCCTTTGGATAAATCGTCTGCAATGCAAAAAGAGTCTGGACAACTTCCTGTGTTTCGCCACTATTCGAAACGAAAATTAACAAATCATCATCTGATATCCGGCCAAGGTCTCCATGATAAGCTGTTCCGGCATCGACTGTAAAACTATGAATTGAAACAGATGAAAGCGAAGCAGAAATTTTTTCGGCAATAATTTGAGATTTGCCAATTCCAATGAACACAATCCGGCCATTGGTGTCGTTAATCAGATCGACCAATTTGTCAAATTTATCGTCTAAACGTTTAGCCACGCTTGCAAGCTCAGCCGATTCCTTTGCAAATACATCACGAGCGATCTCATAATAAGCCATCAGCGGACCTCTCCTCTTGGCTGGCCAGGTGTTCTTGAAAAATATGATTGGCAGAGACTAAAATCGGTTCAATCTTGCTCAAATATAATTGATTATCGGCATCGGAGATAGCTTCCGGCGGATTAGGATGAACTTCGGCGAAAATGCCGTCAACGCCGATTTCCAAGGCAGCCCGCATCAATGGAAAAGCATAATCCCGATTGCCACCGGAATGATTGCCATGAGCACTTGGAACTTGAACAGAATGAGTCGCATCGAAGATGATTGGAAAACCGGCTTCCCTCATCTCGATCAGACCGGTCATATCAACAACCAAGCGATGATAACCAAAGCTGGTTCCCCGCTCCGTGATCAGAATCTTCGACGTAATTGGGTCGATTTTGGAAGTTGCCGATTTAATATCTTCAGGTGCCATGAATTGGCCCTTTTTGATGTTAACGACTTTTCCGGTTTTTGCAGCCGCCAACAACAAATCGGTTTGTCGACTCAAAAATGCTGGTATCTGTAAGACATCGGCAACTTCGCTGACTGGCTGACACTGATATGATTCGTGGACATCGGTCACAATTGGTAAATCAAAATTCTTTTTGATCCTTTCCAAAATCGCGAGGCCCTTTTCCAAGCCGCTGCCTCTGTCGGAATCAGCGGAACTCCGATTGGCCTTATCAAAGGAAGACTTAAAAACATAATTGATATGGAGCTTTTCGGTAATTTCCTTCAGTTTCTCGGCAACTTGAGCGCAAGTTTCATATGATTCAATTGCACAAGGACCCGCTAAAAGAGTCAATTGAGAATCTTTAAAAGCAAAATCTTTAAAAACGGTAGAAATTTTTTCTGTCATAAACTTCTCCTTAAAATAAATTTTGAAAAGATGATCTTTCCTTCAATTTGAAGGAAAATGAAAAACAGTATGAAATTGTTAATTTTATACAAGTATACAGAAAAAAGATTAAATAAAAATTACTATTTGATTTCACGGAGTGGTTGCTTGCGTATTTCGAAAGAAAAAAATATTTTCCTAGGAAACGGTCAGAACCCAGATTAAACAACTATTTGCTAATTAAAAAAATTTTTCCAGGCATCATTGACTGCCTTATGACTTTTATCCCAAGGAAAAATCTTCGCAACGCCAAGAACGTGCGACTTTTTGACAAAACCAAAATATCTACTATCTTCAGAAACTGAACGATTGTCCCCCAAAACAAAATAATTGCCCTTTGGAACTTTAACAGCTTTTCCATCAATCCAATGAGATTTTCCGGAAACAAAAGCCGATTTGCCCGATGACAGATATGACAAATCCCAGTTCCCGGTTCCTGTAGTTCGGTTATAACGAGAAATATATGTTTGAGATATTTTTTTGCCGTTAACATAGATATTTCCGTTGGAAGCTTTAATTTTGTCGCCCGGGACACCGATTACACGCTTGACATAATATTTTTCTCTGGCTTTAATACCGGGGTCCTCTTTTTTAGCATTAAAAATAATTACGGAGCCGCGATGTATTTTTTCCAGCTTGAAAGCCCAAACTCTCTGGCCGTTTTGGAGGTTATTCAACATTGAATCGCCATCGACTTTAACCGGAACCAAAAAAAACGAATGAATTATAAATGCCAGTAATAACCCAATCGTTATCGGAAAAATCCATGAAAATATTTTTTTAATTTTACCCATAATAATCCGCCCAGTCTTTCTAACTAAATAGGCTACTACAAGACCTTGATCATTAAAAAAAAATTTTAAGAATATCCAAAGAAATCATATTATTTTTGAGTTGATTCAATCGGATTTTATATTGGAAAATTTAATCTTCTTTGTTGGTAATTGATATTTGTAATATCTGATTTAAATTATTATAATGGATTGATGTAAGCGCATCCATTGATGTTGCTTACAGTAATTTACACTTTCAATTTTTTATGTTTACATCAAAAAACGTTTATGCCCACCCACTTTTTGGGGCATTTTTTTAACTCAAAAATACTAGTCGATTAATTAGGAAGGCCTATTGACAAAAAAGCTGCCAAAAAAAAGGAATCGATCAGCGAGATCTCCGGAACAACAGCTTATGCGTGAAATTGAAAAAAAGATAAATTACAACAGTCGCAAGGAGGACAAGAAGCAAGTAGAGGGAAAAAATCGAAATAATAAAGACCCACACAGCATTGTTTTTCAATAACAGCGAATAGGTATCGTGGATTCCCTCATAATCAAACAATAGGTGCTTCGTGGCATCCAGAATCGTCAATAATGTAGTGATAAAAAAACCATATTTAAAACTTCTTTTTAGTACTTTAATTTTCATCGGTAAAAAATAATCTTAATAATTATACAAAAAAATAATGCTTAATATAAAATAAATCATAAAAGCGATCTGGACAAAAAAGTTCTTAAACAATTATCAATCGTTTGATATAACTATGAATTAAAAAACAGCCACAAATATGACTGTTTTTTAGAGAAAACTAAATTTTAAGAGAAGAACTTATACGAGGACGTTGTTATCAACGCCAAAGTTTATTATAATACATAAATGTAAGCGAATACAACAATGTTGCTTACAACTTCTTTCGATTTCAAATTACTTGATGTTTGAATTTGTGATTCTCTATTTTAAATAACTGCAATTGATGATAAAGATCGTGGTTATATTAATACTCTTATTGGATTGTAATTAATTAAAACTCCCGATTACTTGGATCGGGAGTTTTTTTAACTTAAATACTCAATGTGTATACGAATTTCGTTTTTAATATTTGACCAATAATCAAGTTATTCATTTTGCATCGTAAGCTTCTTGGAATATTTTAACGATATCCTCTTTAGTACCTTTACGTGGATTGGAAAATGCATTGCCGTCTTTTAAGGCATTTTCTGCCATTAAGTCGAAGTCTTCGGGTTTTGCGCCGATATCTTTAATCGAGTGTGATATACCAACATCTTCAGATAGCTGTTTCATTGCTTTAATTGATAATTCGGCGGCGTCTCTGGTTGACAATCCATCAGTATTTTCGCCCATAATCCGTGCCAGTTCGGCAAAACGTTCCGGATCGGCGATTAAATTGTATTCTTCAGCATAAGGAAGAAGCAACGCACAGCAAACACCATGTGGGGCATCATACTGGCCACCCAACTGATGAGCCATTGCATGTACATAACCGAGATTGGCATTATTAAAGGCCATTCCAGCCAACATCTCGGCTTCGACCATTTTGGTACGAGCTTGAAGATTGTGTCCGTTAGCAACAGCTTCACGTAAACTGCTTTCAATTAATTTAATCGCCTGAATGCATTGTGAATCAGTAATCGGATTATGATCAACCGAAACATAAGGTTCAACTGCTTGAACAAAAGCATCCATACCAGTTGCAGCTGTTAGTCCCTTTGGAATGTCTAACATCAATGTCGGATCATTAAACGACACAAGAGGAATATTTCTCCAGGAAACAACAACGAATTTGAGGTGCGTCTCTTCATTAGTGATAACAGCATGCCGGGTCAATTCCGAACCAGTCCCGGCTGTCGTGTTAACAGCAATCAACGGAGGCAGCGGATTTTTCAGCGTCTCGATGCCGGCCAATTTTGTAATGTCGTCGCCATTCGTCATAATGATGCCGGCACCTTTTCCGGTATCATGGGCTGATCCACCACCAACCGTAATAATTGAATCAGCGTCCTCCTTCTCGTACAATGTTTTGACTTCTTTAATGTTATGAATTTTTGGGTTCGGTTCGACTTCGTTATAAACAACATAATCGACACCGGATTTTTTTAAAGAAGCAAGTGTTTGAGCAACAGCACCATTTTTTAAATTCTCAAGAAACTTATCAGTTACAATAACCGGTTTCTTCATTCCCAGCATTTTTGCACGTTCGCCAATTTTTGAAATGACCCCCGGACCAAAGAAATTAACACTGGGCATCAAAAAATCATATGCACGCTCTACCATATTTTTAAGCCTTCTTTCTGGGATGGATAATACTATTTTGTGTTATTCATGATAAATATATCACAAGGAAACTTTTCGGTTAAATCAAAGGTCGTGAATGAATATTTATTGGAATATTTTTATTTAAATATTTTTATTTTTTAATTAAAATAATTTATTTTGGTTAAAATTAAAGTTGCTGAGTTCTTTGATCAAAAACAAATAAAGCTTATTGACGAGAAAAGCCTCATAGCTTTCTTAATGAATGATTAGCAAAAATAAAGGAGAACGGGTGTTGAATGGACAAAAATATAAACCTAGATCGTGCGATCGAACTTGCAATTGCATTGATGAACCTCAATTCTAATTTTCAGCAAAAGTATGATTCAATCGAGTTGACAAGAGAAAGCGACATAATGGAGCTTGTGAGGATGTTTAAAAAAGACTTGGACAACATGTCCTGAAAAAGTATTTTAAATCTAAAATCTCACTGACCAGCTAATTTTCAGGCAGAGTGTATAACGAACGCTTGGAAATATTAATTTTGAATTTATTTGAATAAATTATTTCACCCGTGACTAAACGAGCGGCAAAAACAAAATTTGTTTTCGAATAATCCAAACCGGTGAACTTTGCTGAAATAGATTTTTTAACGGTAGAAAAACTAATGTCTACGAAAAATCCGTCCAAACCGTCTAGTGAAAAAGGAACATAAACCATTTTATTAGCCGTCTTGGATATTCTTTCACCCTCAACAAGGAGCGTTCTAATATTTAAAACAATTTTATTTTTTGGAATAACTTTATTATTTTCCGATTTTGGTTCGACGATTAAATAGAGTCTATCAAAAAGAATTGGTACACCCTTCTCCTTTTTCAAGAGAACCCTTATATAGTTAGTTTCTCTTTTGCCATCATCACTCAAATTTTTTTTTGAAATTTTGCCGTTTTTAACCAGCAGTTTCCCTTTAAACACGGGCAGCCGATTGAAGGAAAAAGCAATAGCAACGAATAAAATGATGATCAAAAGTATAAATAATGTTTCTCTTAAAAACTCGTTGGAAAAATTTTGTAGTATAAATTTAATTATTTTAGTTAAAATTAGCCTCTTTTTACTATATCTAAATTAAAAACTTTATTCTCATTATGCCAAAATTTCTGCATGAAAATTTAAAATTAAATGATTCTTGAAAACAAAAACTTCAAAATTCGGTTTCAAGATTCAGGCCTAAGATTGTGTGCTTGAAAAACGTTTTCAAGTATAATGAGATGCAGCAATCATAGTTCTTGATGAAATACGAAACGTCTGATGACAGCACGCTATATTGAAATTTATCAACAATTCAAAACAGATATTATTCAGGAAAAGTACCCTGCCAATTCTTTTTTGCCGAGCGAAGCAAAAATAGCCAGTCAATTTTCCTGTTCTCGGGATACCGTCCGCAAAGCTTTATCACATTTGGAAGAGGACGGTTTTATTCAAAAGCAGCATGGCCGCGGATCACAGGTTTTGCAACATAGTTTAGTCAACTTTCCAATTTCTGGTTTAACAAGTTTCCAAGAATTAAAACAGGTTCAAAGGTTGGATGCAAATACAAAAGTTGTGTTGCTTAAGAGACTTCAATCAACGGCTATGAACCGACAAACGACTGGTTTTCCGGCCAAAACCAAACTATATCACCTCATTCGCGTCCGTTATATTAACGGTTTGGCCAGTGTCATTGACGAAGATTATTTCGATCGGAGCGTGGTGCATAATTTAACAGCTGAAATTGCTGCTGGTTCAATCTATGAATATTTAGAAAACACAGAGAAGCTTACTATTTCATATGCTGAAAAATCAGTGACAGCAGAATTAATCAGCAAGCAGGATCGCTTGTTAATGCCCGATCTTCCCGAACGGGAGAACCGTTTAATCCAAGTCGAAAGTCGTGTCCATTTAGCCGACACAACATATTTTCAACATACGATCAGTAGACACCGACCTGATAAATTTCAATTTAATGAATTCTCCCGACGCCAAAAAAAATAACGAAAAACCCGCTCTTAAAAGATCGGGTTTTATTTTAATATTTAATTGCAAGTGTCTCGTATGGCTTAAGAGTTAACTGCCTAGCAATCCTTTTATTCGAATAATTCGACAATATAATTTTCCCGCCAAGAGACTCTAACGGCAGTGATAAAGTAATTTTTTCTTCACCAAAATGGTTGATTACAAGTAATGAATCTTCCTGAAATTGTCGTTTAAAAGCAATTATTTCGGGAATGTCTGGAAAGAAAGGTTGATAATCCCCTTTAGCAATAACTTTTTCTTGTTTTCTCAATAAAATAAGTTGTTGGTAGAAACTAAACAATCCATTCGGGTCAGACAGATCCTTAGCAACATTGATATCTTTATAATTTCCATTAGCCAACCACGGCTTGTGTCGTGAGAAACCAGCATATTTTTCTGAATTCCATTGCATTGGTATTCTAGAATTATCACGTGACTTGCTTTTAACGATTTGGAAAGCTTCACTAGCTGAGGTCCCTTTTTTCAATAATTCTTTATAAGCATTATGGGATTCGACATCGACATAACTATCGATAGATTTGAAATCCGGGTTTATCATACCGATTTCCTCACCCATGTATATATATGGAGTGCCCCGATTCAAATGAACAACGGCAGCCAACATTTCCGCTCCCAAACGGTAATATTTCGGGTTGGAAACGAAGCGGTTAATCGCACGTGGTTGATCATGATTGTTCCAAAACCAAGCAGGCCAGCCGTTACCATCCGATAAGCCCTTTCCCCATTGATGCAGAACCTGTCGCAATTTTTGAAAATCATAAGGTATTTTGGTCCATTTATCGCCATTTTGATAGTCGACTTTTAAATGATGGAAAGTAAATGCCATCGACAGTTCGTGACGATCCGGTGCCGTGTATTCAACTGCGTTTTCAACGCTAGTTGAGCTTAGTTCGCCGACCGTCATAATATTATTTTCTTTAGCAAAAACGTCTCGATACATATTTTGCAAGTAATCATGGACGATTGGTTTATCCGTATACATAGTTTTACCGTCCCCGCCAGTCGGATCGTCTAATAATTGCTGATCCTTGCCAATTACGTTGATTACATCGAAACGAAAAGCTTTCACGCCTTTATCAAGCCAAAATTTCAACACATGATTTACTTCCGAAACAACTTCCGGGTTCCGCCAATTCAAATCCGCTTGGGAAATATCATATAAATGCAGATAATCCAAGTCAGTATCCCCAAACGATGCCCAGGCGCTGCCGCCAAATTTGGACTGCCAGTTATTTGGAGCGGAACCGTCAGCTTTTTTGGGTCTAAGAATATAATAAGCCTGATATTTTTTGTCCCCGGCCAAAGCTTTTTGAAACCATTGATGAGTTATCGAAGTATGGTTAAATACCATGTCCATCATAATGCTAATATTATGCTCAGCCGCTTTGGAAACAAGTTCCTTAAAATCATTCATTGTGCCAAAAATCGGATCAATCGCACGATAATCACTAATATCGTATCCATTATCGCGTTGAGGGGAAGGAAAAATCGGATTCAGCCACAAATAGTCAATTCCTAATTTGGCTAAATACGGTAAATTTTCAATAATTCCCTTCAAATCGCCAATACCATCATTGTTGCTGTCTTTGAACGATTTTGGGTAAACTTGATAGACAACTTTATTTGCAAAGTCAGACATAGTTCCGTCCTTCATAAATTAGTTAACTGCCTCCTTAAAGACATTCTTTCTCTCGACGTTTCTTACCATGTCAACGTCGTTATCCTTGAATCCCCAGAAGTAAACAGCTAGGAACGAAACAACCGTCGTTACAATACTTGCAATTACGAAAATCCAAATATTATTCGGGTTTGTCTTTGAGAAGAAGGAAGGAAAACCAATCCAGGATCCCGTGAACCCATACATATTTATTTTCATTAATCCAGCAGTAAAGGCACCAACAGCACTGCCAATACTTGCCATCCAAAAGACACGCCCGTATTTCAAATTAATACCATACATTGCTGGTTCTGTTACTCCGGCAAAACCAGATAATGCACCGGCAAAGGCCAGGTTTTTAAGATCTTCTTTCTTTGATTTTGCCCAAACGCCCAAAGCTCCGGCTCCTTGCGCAATCATTGTGAAATTAACTAATCCGTTTAAAACAGAATGTCCCGTCGAGGCAATATCGTTGGAAATAAGTGGAATAACCATCCAATGCAGACCGAAGATAACCAAGCACTGATAGAAAGCTCCGATAACCAATCCAGCAATTGCTTCGTTAGAAGTAACCAGAAAGTTAATCACAGCAGCCAAACCAGCCGAAATAAGAGAAATAACCGGGCCGACTATAGCTACAACAACTGTTGTAACAATAAACAGTGTGAATAAAGGTTGGAAAATCGAGCGTAAACTAAGCGGCAAAACTTTCTTCAACCAATTTCCGACCGGGCGTGCCAGCCAAGCCGCGAAAATAATTGGAAAAATTGTGTAAGAATAATTCGGAATGTGAATCGGCAAACCAAAGAAGGTTGCATTTAAAGGAATTCCAAATAAACTATTTATTCCCTTTGTCGAGGCCGCTGCAATCGCAATTACGGTTGGATGTACGAGTACACCACCGATGGCAGCGACAGTAATCGGATCGGATTTCAACTGCTTAGCAGCCGTGTATCCGACTAGAATCGGCAGGAAATAAAAGGTCGAATCGCCCATCGCGTTAATCAAGATATAAGTTGTTGATTTAACATCAATCCAACCTAAGTTAAATGTAAAAAGGGTCAAAAAACCTTTTAAAATACCGGAAGCTGCCAACAATCCAATGATCGGAATCATTGAGCCTGTGATCGTTCCAATCAATAATTGAAAGCCGTAGACAATCCAGCCCCAAGGATTAGTTGGCCGCTTTTTTCCTGCTGAAGCCTGCGTCTCGGCCACTGCTTGATTAGTCGCATTTTCATCGACAACTGATGTACCCAATTGGGCTACCACCTGATCATAGACATCCGTGACAGCAGGGCCGATAACAATTTGATACTGGCCAAGCGCCACATTGTAAACGGCCCCTGCTACCCCAGGCAAACTGGAAATTTTTTCTGTATCGGCTTTCTTTTCATCTTTTAAATAAAATCTTAATCGAGTAATACAATGAATAACTTTGTCAACATTATCCGCTCCGCCAACACCATCGATGATATCGGCAGCCAATTTTTTATAATCTTGCTTTGCCATAATAACCTCTCAAATAAAAATTACTTACTTTTAGCCCAACCAATAGACTCTCCGTGATCGGAAACTCCGTAATCGACAGAAAAATCGTCAAGCAAGTCCTTGGAATTAGTAATCAAAACCATTGTTGTTAAAGGAAAACCAGCTTTCTTGATTTCCGACCAGTCAACTTCGGCGACTTTATCGCCACCGGAAACAATATCGCCTACTTTGACAAAAAGTTTGAAGGGTTCCCCATTCATGCTGACCGTATCGATACCCATATGAAGCAAAACTTCCAAGCCGTCGGCTCTTTTAAATCCAACAGCATGTGGTTGAAGGACGGTGACCTCACCAGAGACAGGTGCTACAACTAGCTTGTCTTCCGGTTCGACAGCAAAGCCTTCGCCCATCATCTTCTGAGCAAAAACAGGGTCAGAAACAGTCGATAAATTGACAACCTTTCCGTTTACGGGAACATACAATTTTTGATCATCAACTAATACTTTTTTCTTTTTTCCGAAACCCAGCATCGTTACCTCCTTCACTTGTACGTACAACTTTGCCTTACTCCTTAATCATAATCAATCATTGAACTTTTTGCAAGTGTTTACATAAAGCGTTTTCAAAAAAAGCTTTCAGCAATGTTTTTATTTTTGAGATTTTTTCAATAAAAAAACATCTCAATTAAGAGATGATTTTCAGTAGTTTCAAATTCAAATTTTTCACGAATTCTCGGGGAAAGAAATAATTGATTCTGACTCTTTCTAAATTATGTTAAATAAGGCATTAAATTCTTAAGCACGATCTCAAAGCCGGCTGGCAGCATGTGTACTCCGTCAAAAGTTAAGTCGGAACGTAAATGGCCTTCGCTATCAGCTAGTCCTTCATTAACATTGATAAACTGATAGCCATTTTCCTCAGCTAATTGACGAACTTTTTCATTTGCTTTTTGCAGATCGCTGTTGCTTCTGTCATCAAAATCAGTGCCAGTGCCTGACATCGGATAATAAGCCATCACAAATACTTTGCTGTCTGGCAGTTTTTCTTTTATTCGTTTTAAGATGTTGTCGTAGTTTTCCAAAAAAATTTTTTCTGGTACATTAAACCCGACGTCATTTGATCCAATGTTGATAAAAATTTTACTGGGTACCAAATCAAAGATAAGTGTGTCGGTGTGTTGAAGCAAATCCGCTGTCGTTGTGGCACGAACACCACGATTGTAAATTATTTTGTTCAAACCGAGATCATGATCCTTTTGCATTTTCTCAATGGGAAAAAATTCCATTAATGACGAACCAACAAAATCAATCTGTCCTTTTTTTGCTTTTTTGTTATTTTCGGCATATTTCTTTCGAAGAGAATCTTGGAATTCTGTAATTCGGGGATCTAATTTTGTTAGTTTCTGTGTTTCTTTTTTCATTTCAATTACCTCTTTTAAATTATTTGGTAACAAATTGTTCAGAAACATACTCAGCATATAGCTCATGACTTTTTAACAATTCTTGGTGAGTACCAGAACCAGTCACTTCACCGTGTTCGATAAAGTAAATCTTGTCGGCGTCGACGATTGTTGACAAGCGGTGTGCGATAACCAAGGTTGTTCGATTTTTCATCAATTGTTCAAGGGCACGTTGCACCATTGCCTCCGATTCGGAATCCAAACTTGCTGTTGCTTCATACAACATCAAAATCTTAGGATTCCGCAAAAAAGCACGAGCAATTGCCAAACGTTGACGTTGGCCGCCGGAGACTTTTACTCCCCGTTCGCCGACTTGTGTATCCAATTTTTTGGCATGTTGTCAACGAATTTATCTGCATAAGCTAATTGCAAAACTTCCCACAATCTTTCATCAGAAAACTCTTTTTTTAATCCGTAGGTCAAATTATCGCGAATTGTACCAGCCATAATTGATGAATCCTGTGATACAAAGCCGATTTGCGAGCGCCATGAGTTGAGTGAAATATTTTCAATATTGTGATTACCAATATTAATAGTTCCCTGATCAGGCTGATAAAAACGTTCAAGTAATTGAAATATTGTTGATTTGCCACCACCTGAAGGACCGGCAAAGGCCACAATCGTATTCGGTTTTGCCTCAAAGGATACATTGTGTAAAATCGGTTGATCGTTTTCATAGGCAAAATCAACGTGATCAGCTGTTAGAGTGAGTCCCTCGACATCAACGCTTTTTCCTTTATTAAGTTCTTCAACCGGCTCATCCAACAAGTCAATCAAGCGATGTGTCGCACCTTGTGTCTTGGCAAAGGTCGAACCAAAGGTACCCACGCTTACCAGAGCAGGCATAATCTGAAATAGATACATAATGAAACTAAACAATGTTCCCATAGACGACTCGCCCTTGGCAACACGTAAAGAACCAACAACTAAAATCAAAGCAAACAAACCCATCATTACCATTGTCATGATCGGTCCCATTACACCATCAACAATAGCTTCGCGCCGCCCGAATTTAAACAAATTTTGAATTTGATCAACACCGCGTTTTAAAACATGCTGTTCAGCGCCGGAAGATTTCACCAAACGCATTTCGGCAAGAGTTTCTTGTGATCCACCTGTAAAATCAGCCATTGCATCCTGAGTACCACGGCCTACTTTTGAACCCAAAACCATGACCGGCGCTACTAATAGAGCTGTAACCGGTACAGCAATAAATATCCAAATTGCCATGTGCCAATCAGTTGTGAACATCAAAATAACCGCACCAACCATTGAAATCATACTTGTCAAAAAGTTTGGCAATGTATTAGCAACTAATGTTTTCACCTGCGAAGTATCACTTGTTAAACGGGAAGTTGTTTCTCCGGATTTTACACTATCAAAATACGGCATTTTGAAAATAACCAATTTATCCCAAACGATTTCGCGTAAATTACGCACCAGTTGTTCTCCTGCCACACCGGTCAAAAAATTACCAATGGCCGATACAATGGCGCCGCCAATAAACAGGGCCAAAACAAGCGCTATGGTCGTGCTATCAAGATGAATATTTTTTAAGCTTTGGCCGCTAAAGGAATTAATTAATTTTCCCGAATATTTTGGCGTCATTAAATTGAAGACCACGCCAATAACTGAGAACAATAGCCCCGGTATCATCCATTTGAATTGTGGATGCGCTATTTTAATAATTTTCCAAAGGCCCGAAATCTTTGCTTTTAGCGCTTTCTTACTTTTGCGGCTAGTGGATGTCGTACGCATGCTAAGCGTTCTTTCTGACATTAGTTTTTCTCCTTTGCTCTGACCGAAAATAGTTAAGACAAACTCTTGTCATTGCTAAAATTGATCGAATCCGACAGAACTATTTCATTTATATTCAATGGAATAGTCATGTTTTTTGTTGGTATTACTTCTTTAATTAAATACCCTCATTATCTTCATCGTTAAAAGGTCTTTGTTGTTGATGCTGCCGCATTTTTTTAAGATATCCAGTCTGATTTTCATGAAATTTTCGTGCATTGCTAACATTCACAAAATGATCGAAACCAAAGCGCATGTGTTTATCCATTTTGCTGCGCATATTGTCCAGATACTCATCCGACATTACGTGCTCGTTTAATTTACGCAAACTTTCGCCGAAGCGTTGGCGCTCATCGTCATCAAAAACATCAAATAATTCTGTCTGGAAATCACTTTGTTTATCTTCTAACAACTCCAATCGTTTACGACCCTTGGAAGTTATTTTCACACGAACCACCCGTGCATCGCTCTCATCTCTAACACGCTGAATATACTCGTCGTTCTCTAGTTTTTTAATAATTTGCGTCACCGAAGCCGGTCGTATTGCTAAAATATCAGCGATCGCTCCGGCAGTTAAATTATTATCCGTTTCCGCTAAAACTCTTAGTAAACGTCGACTGTTGTCTGGTCGCTGGTTGCCACCATGACCATAAAAGCTCCGGGCTGCAAACCAAATGGCGGGTTGGCGTGCCAATGTTGCCAGTTCTTCAAAAATCTCCTTATTATTCATTTTTCCGCCTCACAATTTATCTAATTAGTTAGTTTTATATTTTCTAACAAAATAAATTCTATATTTATTAGTTAGTTTTGTCAATATTAACTAACTAACTATAGAAAAGTACTTGCACTATTTAATTAAGCAAAAAAACTCTTATTCCAGTTCCAGATTATTAGAATAAGAGCAATAAAATCTTTCTTTTCTGACCTGAATCTAATTCCGGTTAATCGGATTTGAAAACTCGATCAAAAAATTTTAAGAATAAGTGGCTACAAAACATATACCATCGAGTAATCATCAATACCCAGTCTAGAATTATGATAGCGCGGACCAAGGTCTTTAAAACCATTTTTAAGATAAAAACCGTGAGCACTGGTTCTCGCGTTGGTTTTAATTTGCTTATAACCACGATTTCTTAAATCATCTATTGCGTACTTTAAAAGTCGAGATCCTAGGCCTTGTTTTTGAAAATCTTTTTTGACCGCGAAAGCTACCAAATGAGCAGTTAATAATTCCTCATCGAAAAGACTAAAAGTTGCGATCAAGTGTTTATGTATGGTGATCCCATAAAAAAGATTATTTTTTTCAATTTCGAGATCGTCATCAAAAATATTTTTTCCAATCGTTTTCCTTAAAACTTCGTTTCTTAAAATAAGATTTTCACGATAATATTCTTGATCTTCTGTTCCAAATTTAAAAAATTTAAATTGCTCCACCCTAGTTAACTTTCTCTAATAATATATGTTTGAATTTTAATGGCGATTAATCCGATTATAAATTACTTATCTTCTCTTTCGGAGAATATGCTGCCTTTGTTATCTCAAAATTATCTAGATCAAAAGCAATTCCTTTTTGTCGAAAGCTCTTTCAGTAGTACTAACATAATGCATACCAATTTTTTTAAGTACCTTCTTTGAACCAATATTATTCGGTACGAAAGAAGCAGAAATTTTATTAAGAGAATAAGATGAAAAACCTAATTTAAGCAAACATTCAGCTGCTTCAGTGGCAATTCCTTTTCCTCAATAAGGCTCATCAATTGAATAGGCAATTTCTCCTTTTTGCTGATTTTTATCAATACTCAGCTGACAATTACCAATCAATTTCTGTTTCTGATTTAGATAAATCCCAAAAAAGTTAGGCATTTGTCTATGCCTGTTAATAAAATTTTCCGCATCCTGAATATTTTGAAAAGCCTGTCTTTTTGTGTAAATGAACAGTTTAGGATTTTTAAAAAATTCAAACTTATTTTTTGCTTCTTGAATTGTTAAAGGAGACAAATTAATTTGCTTGTTTTTCAATATCGTCACCGAATAGCCTTTGCTGTTTAGTATAAACAAGAAACATATAGAAAAACAAAATAATCACATCATGTAGACCGCCGTATAGATATTCATTTCTATATATAATAAGCATGTCAAATTTCCTGACAGGACAAATTTGGTGATTAATTCTTTGTTTTATAATTTCCAAAAAGAGAGCAGAATGAGACACAGAATTATAGCAGTTAAGTTTTCTAAAGATGGGAAAAGAATTATTGCGGTCAAATTGAAATGGCCGATGCAGGTTTGGTCGCTAAAAGAAAAAAATGTACTTAAAGTTTTAGACTTATTCATGGAAATTGGGCAAGGAAATCATTTTTTCTATACAGATAAATGTGGTCGCGAAGCTGAAATTGAAGTCGTTGACCTGGATAATCCTAATGGCGGCTATATCATAACCAAAGCGAATGATAAAAAAGAAGATAATCTTCTAAATTTGATTCGTTTTTAAATACCTCAGAATCTTAATTATAGTTAACGAATACAACAATGTATGAACTTAATTGAGTTTTGAATAATAAAATTGATTCAGCCAATGTGAATTGGTGAATAAAGTGAAAGGATTGGATAAAAGTGTTCATAGAACCAAATATCAGTTTTCACTATCATATTCCAAATAATGAAACATCGCTTCGTTTAATAACTCCGGCAGATGTTCAACAAAAATTTATCGGTTCGACAAAAGTTTGCAAAAATACTTTGTCAAACGGGTTATGTTTCTTTCAAATCACAGATGAAAACTTCACTGATTTTTATTCAGATGTAAAACTTAATTTCAAAAGAATTGAATAAGCAAGAATTGAATATAATGAATTATCCTTCAAGGTGGAATAGTTGAACTCAAGATTTCCATCTTTTTTGTTTTTAAAAAATATGAAAGATATCTCAATTTTTTATAAATCCTCAGTTAGGCCTTCTCTTCACCTATGAAGGCAGAGATGGAGATATTGGCTCTGCTTCTACAATTCGGTTACTCTTTGCCTAATTCAGTACTCCCTTTTCTTCTGAGATAACTTGTTTATGTTCCAAATTCCATCTAAACACCTTTGAAGAATTTACTTTAAGTATGTAGGAAACAGTCCGATAGCTTAAGCCTTGGTCCAACAATTCAAGTGCCTTCGATTTTCTTTGAAGAAAATCCGGTACAATCGTAATACTGTTATTTTCTCTATCTTTATCCGACATTTCTTCCCACATAGCTTTAACTTCGTCAGCCAACTGCTTCAAACCGTGTTCCCGATTAAACTTGTCTACTTCTTGATAAGTCAAAATTTGTCTACTGATACCGGCTTCATTTTGTAAATCAATTAATTGTCCAGCCAATTCTGTTAATACAGTCATTTCATTTCTTCCTTAATCTACTAAATAAATAATTCCTGTATTAATAAATGTAATTTCGTTGTTTAACTTTACAATTTCAGTTTCATTGATTTAAGCAAGTCTTAAAAATATGCGAATAATATTCGAAAATTAATCTTTTTATAAGCCAATTTATCCTTAATTATGAACTTTTTTCCAAAAAATATTCATTAATGTTCGGCTATTATCAGAAAATCAATTTTTCGATAAGAAAAGTTTTGGTATAAATAGCTTGCTTGAATTATCCCTACTTTTATAATAATTGCGATACTAAAAAAATCCTTATTAAATTAATGAATTAACCGAATTCTAATTGCGAGAACGCCAAAATTCCTTTCTTGTGCCGGCGAATATATTTTGTAAGTATCATTAACCATTTTTTCTAAAGAATCATTAGTGGCACTTCCAACTTCGGTAGAGGTAAAAGACTTATACAATTCACAAAAAGTTTTAAATTTATATATTTTTTTAACAATTACCTCAATTTTTTTATCAGTCTTTAAATCTATAAAGGTAATCAGTGATCCCTCTTTTAAAAAGGAACGTTTTCGATCATTAAGACGGATTTCAACCGATTTGTCCCCCTGCTGCATTAACAAAAACTGTGAATGATTAAGACCCATTATCATAATTAAAATAAACTCCTTATTCAAAACGGAAAACAATTAATCAGAAAATTCATTTAGCCTGATTAATAACTTTAAGAATTTTTTGGGCATTTTCCGGGTACTCCGTACCTGTTACATTGATTTTAAAAGAATGCACGGATTTATACATTGGAATTCTGGCAACAGCTTCGCTAAGATCCTTTTCTTCTCTGATACCAGACCTGATATCCTTGATAAATCTTTTTCTTAGTTCAGAAACCGATGGCCTCAGAGAAAAAGAATAAAAATCGTAATCGCCCTTAAGCCCTCTTAAAATTTCATCGATGATTTTTTGTTGATGCATGACCCAAACAAAGACGATATTTTCCAATTAGCTGTTCGCAATAAAAGAATTCAAGAGATACTGAATGTTTTTAACGACCATTTTCTTATTTTCGTCATTAAAATTCCAAGGATTCATGTACCAACACCAATCGCCATCTAAAAAAACGGCATTGTCTAATTTATGTTCAACCAAATATTGTCCAAGAGTTGTTTTGCCAACACCCATCGGGCCGCCAATGAAAATCAAGCGTTTGTTTTTCATATATTTTATATTAACAGTCCAATAAAAAAACACCCCCAAATCTAATTAAGGGTGCTGGAACAAATTACTATTTTATTAATGTAAACGGTATCTGGATACCAAACATCGGTATCCATAATTATTATATTTGATTCCCTGCTTTTTGAAACGAAATTTGAATATTCAACAAAATCAATTTAATCAAAAGCCAAACAAATGACGCTGATATGCAGATATTTATCGATATTCCGTTAGGATTCATGAAACTCGGAACAAAAAAACGCTTGGTAATACTTCCAAGCATCAAAAGTTCTTTATTTTATTATTAAATGTTTATTAATTAGTTTGTTTATCGACATTCATCCTCATCATTAACCAAGCAACAATCGCAACAACGATCACTGCACCAATCAATGATGGAATAATGGCAATTCCGGCAAGAGTCGGTCCCCAAGTACCGAGTAATGACTCCCCAACCCAAGAACCAACTAAGCCGGCGACAATATTGGCTATCCAACCCATTGCCTGCCCTTTGCTGGTTAAAGCACCAGCTATTGCGCCAATAATGGCGCCTACAATTAATGTCCACAGTAAATGCATCACAATCCTCCTTATAAAACGGCCAATTGCTAAATGCCAATTAACTACCTTAAGTGTAGACTTAATAGAACATTTAATCTTCGGCAGACCCGAAGCTTATATCTACAAACGACAATTGCCGGCAATGCAACTAATAAATAATAATTATTTTGCCGATTTTTATAAATAAGGTAAATCAATATCAAATGATAAATTTTAGAAGATTCTCAATAAACAAAAGTATCTACAAAATGATTAAAATATCCATTATTCATATTCTGCAATGGCGGAATACCGTTATATTTACTTAACAGTACTTGTTTTTGTATCAAAATAACTTTGAAATTAATATATTCTTCTTCTGTGAAATAGTCGTCGCCAGTTTAATAATTCGATTTTCTTCTCAATATCAAAACCGACCTTATATTTAAGCATCAACAATTCATTATCAGCTTTGTTTAAATTGAACAATTTTATTTTTTTAAAAAGGCTAACTGGCCTGTTTAGTTAGCCTTCCGGCCGCATGCTTAACTAAAAAGGGAGCAGACAAGGTAACTAAAATAATTGCCATGATCACAGCTGTGTATCTACCAGCGGTTAACAAATTGGCAGAAAAACCAATCTGAGCGACAATTAAGGCCATTTCACCCCTGGCAACCATTCCCGAACCGATTAGATAGGAGTGTGGATAGTCAAATCCGCAAAACTTTGAAGCAAATCCAGCGCCAATGATTTTGCTTAAAATACCAATTACGGTTAAGGATAAAATCAACAAAAAATCATTTGTAAATCCTTCGAAACTGACATTTAAGCCGATGCTTACAAAGAAAAAAGGAATAAAGACCGCATAACCAATCGGATTAATGTTTTTAACGATTTCGCTCTTGGAATCGGTAGTGCTTATCGCCAAGCCTGCAAAGAAAGCACCAATTACATCACTCAACCCACATAGTTCACTTAAACTAGCCATCGAAAAACAAAGAACGATAGAAACAACTGTCTCAGACATAGGAGAAAACAATTTTTTTGTATAAAACATAATGTAATTAATAAGCCAATGAATAACGACAAATGCAAAAACAAAATAAGCAACTAAACCCAAAATCTTATAAACTATATTCATTGCATTTTCATTTGATTGGCTTCCGGTAAAACTAATCAGTAAACTCAGCACAAAGACTGAAATAATATCATCGGCCACTGAGGAACCTAAGATTGTGATCCCTTCGTTGCTCGCTAAAAGATTCATTTCTCTTAGAATCTCAACTGTTATCGATACCGAAGTTGCGGAAAAGATAACGCCAAGAAAAGCAGCTTGAGAAAAATTGAAGCGAAATGCTCTAGCCACAAAATAAGTCATTATTAAAGGAAAAATCGTACCGGAAAATGCAATTGTAATACTTGGTTTAAAAAACTTTTTCAATCCCTTAAGATCACTTCCAAGTCCAGCTAAAAACATCAACAGAACAACACCAAACTCGGAGAAAGTTTTAATAAACTGGTTTGGCTCAATCCAGCCCAAGATGCCAGGACCCAATGCCACCCCCACGCAGAGCTCTCCAACAACAATCGGCAGACCGATTCTCTTAAAGAAATTCCCAATTAAAGTTGTAAATATAAGAATTAAAGATATAGAAATTAAATTATTCAATGTACTAATTATAGTGAAAAACAATTACCGTTCGATGTCCAAAAATCATTATCGTTATTGTGCTTCTTCAATATTTTTTGTGCACAATACAAATGAAGATATTTTTCATCCAATTTTGAGAAATCTGTTTTTTGCTAGTAATGAGCCCCGAGACGTTATGATCTTAAAATTCTTTAATCGCTCCTTTGGTAGAATAGACTTGTGAAAAAAGAACTAGCTGCTTCCTCATTAAAAATGTTTGAGTTTATCTGCAATAATTCCGACGTAACCGGACGTCTTTGGTATAGCAAGCTGCCAATGACATCTACTTTCCACAATGATTGTCGAATCTTGATCAACCTTGGCTTAATTGAAGTTAAATCGGCTCAGACTCATCCAACTTATATTCGCTTGACAAATAAAGGCTCAGATCTCTCCAAGGGCCTTAATGTTTAAACGAACTAGTGCTTGTTTTTATTTTTTACCAGCAGGAAAAGCTGTCTCAAACAATTAAAATCGGTAAAGCAGTATAAAAAGCTTGATATATCGGGTTTTTAATAGGTATCATTATGGTTAAAATACGGTTTTTATATCTCAAAATAAATTGTAACAAGTTTCCATCGGTGGTAAGTTAAATTTTAATAATTAATAGTTTCAGGAGAGTGAAAAGTGAAATTGAATGCTTTATTCATATTGGTTTTATTTTGGGCAATTTTTCGTGTAACCAGTAAATCCCTTAAATTTGAAAAACTTACTAGGTTTACAAGTGTCGTTATTCCCATTTACTCAGTGATCATGTTTATCGTCACCATGATTTGGAACCTTAAAAATTTCATTGTTTTACTCTTTTTATTCATAGTATCGATATTTATCGCAATTTTTCAAGTTTCAAAAGTCGAATTTAAAGAAACAACAGAGTTGGACAAACATGACCGCCCTGTTGTATACATTCGGAAAGGATACCCTTATCTTTTAGGTTGGATAATTATCATTTTAGTAGGAGTTGGATGTTCGGCTTTGTTTGAGTCGTTGACTGCAAGTTCTATCTTTAAAGAAATTTTTTCCGAAATCAAAGGAGAATTGTTGGTTTACTCAACATTCAGTCAACAAAAGAATTGGTATATTTGGCTATTGAGTGGAACAACATCTTTTCTATACACCGAGTTTTTAAAAAGGAAAAATCCACTTATTAAAGAAGCTTTGCAAAAAAATAAAAATTTAATCTATAGAAGCACAGCCGACTAAATCAAATTGCAGGGCACTCTCATCAATTATTTTGTTAACATAACCATTTATCGGTTTCATGGTCAAAGATTGGATTTTAGAATATGAATCAGTTACTGTTCATAAGCCGGTTCGGTATGGCTTCAAGTTCACGATGAACAAAGCATATCAAGCTTCAAACAGGCAAACCAAATTCACAATGTATTTACTTTTTTAAAAACTTGTCTAAATAGTGATAACGGCAGGCGCAGATATCCAAGCAGAGGAAATCTTATCCAGTGGGAAACTCTTCAACTCCATACTCAGTTTTCCCTGATTTGCATAATCGAATATTTCAGTTAAATGTTTTTGCATATAAACCTGAACAGCATTCGGATCAAGACTACCAATTCCAGAACCGATCAATTCTAAATCCTTGCTGCGTAACAGCTGTGAAGGAACAGATATTCCTTCGCCAGCCAAACTGCCGATTGAAATATATTTAAGAGAATTAAGAAATCTAATACGACGTAAAGCCTCTATGATTAATTCTGCTGGATGCCCCCACAAATAATCTAAAATCAGATTAAAGGGTGATTGGTTATATGCATTAATTAATTCTTTGACAAAACTATTATCCGGTTGGTTAGTCGTGATTGTTAAATCTGCTCCCAGATCCTTTAAGTGCTGCAATTTAATTGGATCGCGACCGGTAACGATCACTCGTTTTGCGCCACGCAGTTTTGCCATTTGGACGGCTAATGATCCAGTGAGACCAGTAGCACCATTAATAAAAACTACATCTCCGGTTTTTATTTTTCCTCTTTCCAACAAAGCCAAATCGGATCCGATCAAAGCATTAGGCAACGCAGCCGCTAATCCGGCGTCTAATCCATCAGGTAAAACAGTCATTGTTCGCTGATCAATCAAAGCTTTTTCTGCCATCATTCCAGTAATTCCCATCGCATATACACGAGAATTGTTATCCAGTTTAGCTACTCCATCCATGCCCATCACGGCCGGCAATTCAGAAAACTTAGTATAATGTTTTCCTGCAGCCCTGATAACATCGAGCCGTTTAACAGAAGAAGCAATTGGAGTTACTAGTAGTTCATCATAATTTTTCGGTTTAGGTTCTGGAAACTCTTGGTATTCAGGGAGGGTCCCATAGTTCTTTAATACAGCTGCTTTCATTATGAAAATGTCTCCTTTTTTAAAATGTTAACTACAATTATTGATACCGACAACGCAAAGACAATAATAATACATTATGAATTGTATTTCTTTTAATAAAAAAACAAAGTTCATCACATGAAAGCACCTTGAGAATTCCAAAGGAAGACAATATCGTTCTAAACTATTCACATTCCTACGTATTGATATTCCCGTTAGAAAAGTTTAATGACACGAAAGGCTAATGTTTGCCGGATTATGTATTATCAAAAAAATACTCTCGTCTTTAAAAAAATGAAATTAAAGTAACAAGGATATTGTGATTAAACAAAGTTTTTAAAGTTTTTATAGAAAATAATAAAAGATTAGCGATCATTAATCATAGCTACAAACACCATACAAAGGCATTTAAGCAAAAAAAGCTCTATATCACCTTTGTCGATATAGAGCTAAAATGCGGCGATGGGAGTCGAACCTTGTCTTAATTTTTGCCGCTATTATAAGTTTTACAACCACATAATTAATTAATAATTGTCAAAGTCATGACAACTGAATACGATGACTTGAAATCTCGTCAGTTTGTGGTCTTACGTAAGTCTTGATAAACATCTCAGTAGAATGCCCCATGAATTGAGCCGCAACCTCCAATCTATCAGGTAATTGATGAAAAAGTTCAGTCGCTACCGTGTGCCTCAAAAAATATAGACTAATTTTATCTGCATTTTCAAATTGATACTTCCTAGCAAATATTTTTAAGGTCTTATTTAAAGCAGCCTGCGTGATTGGATATCCCATTCCTGCTTTTTGATAATCATTTATATTCAAGAATATTAATTGACCAGAATTTTCAGTTTTAATTTCTTTTAACAACAAAGTTTGAAAATTCATATATCGCTTAATCAACTTTATAATTCTCGGGTTAATAGCCAATGTCTCACGATCATAACCTGTTTTAGTCCGACCATTAAAGATATGATGCAAGTCGTCATAACTATCGTGTATATGGAAATAATAGTTGTGACCATCAAATTTTAAATCGGAAAATTTTAAAGCCAAGACTTCAGCTGGCCTAAGACCAGTAACTGCATCAATTAGAATAGCCAGTCGGCTGGTCATATAACGAAAATTTTCATAAGTCAGATTAGTATTAGTTAATTGGTTTCGCAAACAGTGTATGTCTTTACTGGTGAGTACTCTGTCAAGCACACTTTTTTTATGGTGATTTTCGATATTGAAACGGATGCCACCTCCAAACCAGATTCGCAAATAATTTTTTGGAATGAAATTGGTCGAAAGTATTCCACGATCTACCAAATAATCGAAAAGCTTATGAAACTGGCCAAGATGCTTCGCAATTGCAGATCCCGCCGATTTTGATTTGCCTGTGCTGTATTGAATTGCAAATCGCTTAAACATCGTTTCGTTTAAATCTCCAAGTGTTTTGTTTTTAAAATAGTGACCAATAAGTCGCAATTCATAATGATAAAAATCAATTGTTCTAGGCTCTCTTCTAGGAGCCGAGTTTGAAAGATAAAAACGATAATATGCATCAGCGAAAGTGGATTTAAGCGTAATGCTATCGGACAAGATGGATTTTTTATAAGCAGTAAAATCAGCAATGAACGATTTCTCCTGATCTTGGGCCTGTTGCAAGGAATCAAAGCGAGAACCAATATAATTCTTTCTTTTACCAATCAAAGACGCTGGATCCCGAGGCTGATAAACAGCTTGATAAAAAAGAACTGTTTTATTTTTATTGTCAATGTGCGTAATTATTTTTTTTATCATTCTTGTATTCCTTTATAGATCTTTACAAAAATGACCTGACAAATCAATTTTAAGTCAGATCACCTTTTTGAAACAAAATTCAATGATTATTTAATTTTTTTGATCGCCTCATTTAACTCTTTAACAGAAATCAAATATTTTCTAAAACCAATCTTATGAGCCGGAATAATACCTCTCCTAATTAATTTCGTCAGAGTATTATTGCTCATATGAAGATATTGGCAGGTCTGCTTTTTGTTCATCCATATGTTTCCTTCCTGATCTTTGCTTTTATCATTATGAACAAATGGATTGATATAAACCTTGTCTCCAGGCTGAACAAGAGGGGTGTCAGAACTGAGAACCTCGAACCCTTCCAAAGCGCAAGGAGTTCTTTTTTTATTTGTTTCGTTACTTACTGTCATCCTTTTTTTCTCCTTCATCGGTTTTTTTTATCTGGAAATTTAGCAAATCAGATAAAGAAAAATTTTCCGATTGATTTTTGATCATTTTGCCGATCGGATTTTTGATCGGCTTGGAATTATATACGGGAATAAACCTATTCACACCATTGAATTTCATCTCATAGATGAAATTCCGATCAACTTTAACAGTCATTGAAATTCGACGATTAAGTTGCTCGAATGGATCCATAAAACGAACGAGATCCTTCGTGAATCGATAAAAAAAATAAGGATCATAAGGAGTCGTTATGATAAAAAGCTGGGCTTGAAGCTTTGAGTTGTGATATCGAGAATGTGTCGCTGTATCCCAACTATAAGGATCTAGTATTCTTAACAGATCAGGATATTCTATTATTCCAGGTCGCAGTTCATCTAAAATTACGGCTCTTTCTCCCTCGTAATCCTGAAAAGGGTCGTTAGATCCGCCGGAAAAATAAACACTTCCCGGATAACTTTGTGATGCTATTTTTTTGGCTAAAAGCGACTTCCCGCAACCTGTTTCACCGAAGATAAAGATGGTTGTTTTAACGAAATGATTGCCTATCATCATTTTTCGCCAATTCATGTAATCAATTTCTGCTCTTTCCTTATCCAGATTTTGGAGTTTGGTAGAATTCTGAGCAAGAATATGGCCACCTAATTTTTCTAGCCGAATACGAGCAGTAGCCTTATTAATTAGACCATCACCGAATTGATCTAAAATAAAATTCACGCTTTCTCGCTCACTTTTTGGATTGGATTTTTTAGATCGTTTGATTGCTTGTTCCGTTTGTTTTATCAAATCCAAAAAATTAAAATTGGCTTTTACGTCATTAGGGTCGTAGCGTACCTTGCCTACCTTGTCGATTGAATTTTGAGTACGATGCACTAAATAATTGAAGCCGTTTATGATTCCGAATTTATTCCTGCCTTTGGTCATATTTTCGAATCGCTCCGGAGTCGTTGAAAAGTGTTTTGCCAAAGTGATTGCAGTTACGGCCGATTTAAAGGACATCATCAGATGTATGTGAGCTGGAATAGGTTCTCCTTGCGCATTAACGTCTTTGTCATGGATAATATAAGCCCATTTTTCCGGTCCAGCTTTGCGAATTCGATTTTGAATTTGACTTGTACGAAAATTTAGCGACTTAAGCTGTTCGACAAACATCCATCCTCTTGAACGTGTCGGCCTAGAATTACCTGCCATAGGATGCCTCCTTCTTAAATGATTTTTGACACTAAAAATTTTTGCTAACGGCGTTAAAACTTGTCAACTATGAGTTAAGCGAAGATGCCAACAATCAACAAGCTGGATAATAACAGGCCCCTATCCAGCTTGTTGATTTCTCTTCAAGAGTTTTCGACACTTAACCGAATGAAAAATAAAAAAGTTGAATAGCTGCTTTCTGGTTCACGCCGGCCAACCGGCGTTCACCCAAAGCAGCAGTCAGTGACTTGGTATCATCGTCAAATATTTCAAATCGTCTTGGTGATCACCTTTGCAAGAAATTATGCATTGTTCCCATAAGCGCAAGGGATTGATAAATGGAGCTTTGAAAGCGCGCAAGAACCCTTGGCCAAAACCTTGAATCCAGATAAGTCCCTCACCTTGGCCAAGTTCCTCAGCAGGCAGCTGAATGCCCGAACCGAAAGTGGAACGATAGTAGTCGGAACTAGCATTTCCCATATGGGCAACCATACCGAATTGTTGTTTAACTGCAGTCGACAATCCTCCATTTACAACTGAAGATTGCTGCATCAAACAAATTAAGCCAAATCCAAATTGGCGACCCATTAATGCAATCTGGCTCAATAGAGCGTCGTGTTCTTTACGTTCCTTGCTATTCAATAAAGATGTTAAAGCTCCGAACTCGTCGTACACAAGATAATATAGCGGAATGCCGAGGCTAGCAGCCGTTGCACCGAACGGCTGAGTAAGAACAAAATTTGCGCGTTTTTTCATCAATGCAAGATAACGATCAAGCAAAGCAAAAATCTCTTCTTTATCGGACGCCACCCGATTTGGCGGCAGGATCTTGGAAAAACGCGATAGGTCTGAGCGCTTAGGGTCAATGACAAATAATTGAGTCGGCAATGAAAAACGAATTAAACGAACTATTAAATACAACGCTAAAAAACTTTTGCCCGAATCGCGAGCACCCGCAATAAGACAATTGATCTGTTTTAAAGCATGCCAATTTATCGATTTCGTTATTTTAATAGTGTCGTCCATTATCTTTCTCCCCCTTTTTTTCTAATTGGTCTAAATGAAAGTCACGTTCTAATCGATAGAAGACCCAACCGCCTCGCATGAAGGCTTCGGTGACTTTTAGTGGGCTGCCAGATCTTGACAAATAGGCTGAAAGCGAATCCTTAAAATTGGCTGATAAGAGTTTTTCATTTAAGTCGCCGATGGATTCAATCTCAAATCCGCCTCGTGCTCGTCTGGTGTCGGGCATCTCGATAAAATTAATAGATCGAGTCGATTTTTGGTAAGCTTCGGCTTGATAAAGAAAAGAAGCGAGTCGATGCCCCGTAAGAGGATATAAGTTCAAAAAAACAAATTTTCCAACCAAATAGCGTCGAATCCTACCTCTGGCTAATAAACAAATCATTAAGACAAGTGAAATTAAGGCAAGCGCAATGGCCATACATTCAAATTGATCAAGCCAAGCCAGAAGCGTAGCTGCTTGTCCCTGCAAAAATTTCTTATCTAGCAAATAGCCAGTCACAACGATAGCAATGCTTGACAAAAATAGGCCATCGGGAATTTGCATTTTATTCTTATCCTTCGGTAGAGGATAGTAATAGCTCATTATGCTACCTCCTTGATTGATTGTGCTTTTATGCTTAAACCAATATTGTCGTTAAATACGTAAACTCGGGCGGACACGTTTTCAAGTTCTACCTGAGAAAGACTTTTAAGAGATATCTTTTGTCCTTCAACTTTGACATCGAATAAATCGGAGTATCCTGGAACGATCAAAAAATATTTATAACCAATTATTTTTTGGCTTCTTTGGCCATCAACATATTCGTAAACCGCCTCAGGATCTGCTCCAGAGTTAATCGCCCCTTTACTTAAAGCAGCTTCTAAATTCTTTGTAACTATTTTATTTATGGTTTTTAAATTTGCCATCATACATTCCTTTAATATCCACTCATTTAACCGTGAGTTTATTTTTTCGGCATAAAGTTAAATAACTTTTGCAGAAACAAGGAAATTTGGCCACAATAAAAGCGCCTAAAAAACATTCTTTGTTTCTCTGACTTCAGGCGCTTGTCTTATAATAAAGATGCATTGACCGCTAAATTAATGCAAGACCGGCACCCGTTGTCGGTTTTTATTTAACCTTATGTTTCAAATATAAAACGGTTTAATCTGCCTGTAAATTTAAAGGGGAAAAAAACGGTTTTTTGTTGAAATCCCCTAATTTGTCTGGAGCGCAAGATGGATGAAATAAACGTTGAAAATTACTATCTAGAAAATCAGTGGTTCGATTATAATGATGTCTATTATATTCTGGCTAATCGTATCCCACGTGTTCCATATGCCGAAATGATAGATAATTTAAAAAAATTCAAAGGATCGGAAGATACTTTGAAAAGAAAAATTAGACATCTTTACAAGAATCCGCTATCTAATTATTTTAAAGAAAACGCAAGAATTGAAGATTTTAATATTAATAAGCCTAAACCGATGTTTCATAATCCCGAAAAATTTTTTGGAAACATGCCGCAAACTTACGAGAAAAACACGAAACTTCGCGCGCGACCAAAAAAAATTATTAATTACGCAATGTTGCAAGAAGTTTGTTTGGCTCTTAATTTAATTAAGAAACATAATTATTCTGACGATGACCTTGCGGATCCAGAGATAGCAGCAATGGAACTAAAAGAATTCGAGACCACTACAGGCCGAAGGGAATTATTAAAAAAAAATGATCTAAACCCAATCACTATCGAAAGAGGCTTGCTAGGCCTGCTCGGAGCTGAAAAGAAGCAAGTCAAAGACTACGCAGCTCTTTTAAGCAATCGCGTCAACAATCTAGCATTAGAGATTTGTAAGCTTGAAGCACAGGAAAATCAAATTTTAAGCCAATCACATGGCGAAAAAATGTGCAGAATAAGGCATCGTTACAAGATATTGGTGGATGCGTTAGGCTATGCCGACGAGCTGGTCAGCATAATAACTAAAGATATCCCGGACCCCGTAGATGATCCAAAAAATAAACTCACTGACGAGCAGAAATTCATCGGCGAATTAAGGTATCGTATGCAAATCTTGAGCAAACGCGCTAAAAAGATTGCGGAATCAAGTGAATTTATCGAAGAAGAATATCAAAATGGAGCTAGAACGCTCATGAGATCAACTGAATTTATTGAAACAACATATATAAATGATGTGAAACTCTCTATCGAAGAAACGAACAAATTGAGGCATTGTTACAAGTTAGCTATGAAAGCTTTAAGCTATGCAAATCAGTTATCCGACATACTAACCAAAGATATCCCAGACCCCATAGATGATCCAAAAAATAAACTCACTGACGATCAGAAATACATCGGCGAATTAAGGTATCGTATGAAAACATTAATCAAACACGCTCAAACGCCGATAGACCCAGGCGACGTTTTTTCTGAAGAAGAATTAGATGATCCCAATGATTATTAATTAAACTAGTGCCAGTTTAATTAAAGAAAAAAGCTGTTAATCAACAGCTTTAAATAGATCCCATTTTCGAAATAAAGTAATCAGTCGTTTTCAGACCAACTGACATCTTCCTGATTGACTATTTTATTGTTTTTTAGTTCCCAATAGGAATTTGATTCATACGAGCTTTCTTTATTAGAGTCGGAGCTGAATCCTGAAATGTCTGCCCCAGTCGCTTTGATCTTGACTCCAAGAAACATCTTATTTTTGTTTCCACCGCTGTAAGTTAAATCTATCTTTTTAATTTTCGCTTTGGTAAACTCTGCCAAAAAGCTTTTTTTAATTGCAGACAAATCAATTTTCTTCGGATCAACCAAGCCAGAAACATTCAAAGTTAGATTTTTGTCGCCTTTATAAATGGTCTGTTGGCTACTGGCTAATTTAGCGAGTTTGGATCCTAACAAAGTTATTTTGTCTCCGTTAGACAAAGAACCGTTTGTCTCTCCTTTAACAACGTTGTCGTTATTATCATTTGAACCATGAATAATTTCTTGTTTCTTTCCTTTTTCAATAGCTTTTAGAACTAAAACTCCTTGGCCGCTTAGCCCTTCGAATTTGGCGGAAAGACTAGAAAAAGTCGACGATACATTTTTGACTGTCGGTTTTTTTAATCCGCTAACTTTGAATGTTTTGTATGAGGTTTTAATTGGATTTCCAGAATCCTTTTTAACGTAGACCACATAATTTAAATCTTGACCATTTTTTAGATTTGTCTCGCCCAAGGTACCGTAATTGTCCCAATTGGAACCTGTAGAACGAAATGCCGATTTTTTTATACTGGCTATTAAGCTTTTAACGGATTGCTTGTTACTAACGGCAATTGAAATATCCTGCATATACTCGATGTATTTTTTTACTTTATTAGCATTTTCAGTCGTTAATGAAGAATCAGAGACTAATTTTGCCGCCGTCTCTGTTGAAAGAGAATCTGTAATATGAGCTTGGTCTTCGATTAATTGATCTGCGTATACACTGGGTAGACCAACGGATTTTGCAATTTTCTTAGCGATTTTACTAGGTATATTGCCCTTGAAAGCTACCGTACCGCTTTGACTATAACCGGAGAATTTGGCCGATAAATCTTTAGTAGGAGAATAGCTACTATTTTTTATCACAATGGTAATTCCTGCTATTATGACAATAATCGCAATGATTATTGTCGAGATTATGCCAATTTTCTTGTTTTTGTTGAATTTCATGTTTATCCGCTTCTCTTTAATAATTAATTAAGTAAATCCTTTATTCCTGTTTTCTTTTGCGATCTAAAACGTAGCTGCCGGCAAAGGCCATCATGAGACTTAAACCAACTGTTTCTAAGAAGTGGTTTATTGACTCTGATTTAGCGCTGTTGGCGTCTGTTTGCGGCAAGGTTTTGCTATTATCCGAATTCGAGGAATCTGTTTTTACAGCTTTATTTAAAAGATCAGTTTTCTTGCTTGTTAGTGATGTACTATCAAAGTTTTCATTGACAGACAAACGCTGAGCTTTGGCATCATAGATCGGTGCGGCTGGAACATAGTTTGGATCGAGAACTAAGGTACGTTTGCCGTTTGCACTGTAAACATAGTGGAAGTATTCGACTTTGCCGGTCTGATCGTTATAGCGAGAATAGATCGGACTAGTTTTAACTGAACTGCTTGAAGCAGTCGAAGTAGAGCTTGCAGAACTGGAACCAGTCTTTGACGATCCGGTAGAAGAACTTGATCCCGTAGTCGATGAACCAGTCGATGACGAAGCCGGCTTGATTGAAGCCAGATAAGCATCGGACTCGGCTTTAGCTTCATCGTAAGCGGCTTGATTTTCGGCTTTTAATTCGGCCAAGGCTTCGGCATCAGAAGACTTCATATCATCGATTTGGGCGTCTAATTCAGCTTTCAAGGCTGCTAGAGCAGTGGCTTGAGTTTGGGCTAATTCGGCCAAGCTGGTTGTATGATCGGCGATCATTGCCTTTAAGGGCGCTTCGATTTCAGCCTTTAATTCAGCCAAGGCAGCAGTGTCCTGGTTCTTTTGGGCCGTTAAGGCGGCGTTATCTGTTGAAACCAGGCTGGCAAGTTTAGCGGCGTCAGTCGATTTAAGCGTATCAAGATCGCTGGCATCAGTTGAGACTAGGTCAGCTAAGGTTTGAGCGTCGGCTGTCTTCTTTTCGTCAAGAGCGGTAGTATCGGCATCGACTAAGGCCTGCAGATCTTTTGCGTCGGCAGTCTTTAAAGCGGCCAAAGCCGTTTGATCGTTTTCTAGCATTTGAGCTAATTGAGCTTTATCGGAAGCGACCAGATCGTTATAGGCTTGGCTATATTCCGAAGCGATTTGTGCGATCGTACTGTTATAGTTGGATTGGATTGTGGCCAATTGAGTGGCTAAATCGTCATCGATTTGCGTGGATGCAGTGCTTTCGGCAGTTTGGATCGCCTTTAAAGCAGCCTGATGTTCGCTTAGCAGTTGAGCTTGACTGGTAGCCAAGTTGTTAGCGATTGTTTGCAGATTAGAAGCTAAGCTGTTGGATAGAGCAGTGTCTTCTGATTGGTGGGCAGCGTCCAAGGCTTCTTGGGCCGTAGTATTATTCGCTTCTACTTGACTTAAAGCTTCAGCGTCGGTAGTTTCAACCGAAGTAACATTGGCTTTTGCAGCGATAACGGCCGCGTTGTCATTAACGTAGTCGGTTAAAGCGTTGGCAATTGTCGTCGAGGCGGTAACCGGGATTTCTGTGAACGATACCGAATCGTCGACAGGACTGGTGAAGTCCATAATTAACTGGATTGGATCGGAATCATCGGTTGTCCAGCTGGTATTGTATTGAATACCGAAGGCCATTTCTGTGGCATTTTCGAAGTTGGTCAAGTGACCATTACCGTTACTGCCGTCGGAATAGATCATGATATAGATGTCGGTATAAAGATCGGTTTCAATTGAAAGTACCGTGGCATAACCTTTAGCGTTACTTTCCGGCGTATCATCGCCGTCAGTTCCAAGAAGTGAAGCCGAACCGGCGTTTTCAGCGCTCCAATAGAGATCTTCATTGGTGTAATCGGTTTGCGGTTCACTGGTAAAGCCGGTATGAGTCAAGCCGTTTTCACCGATATTGTTGGCGTTACGGTAAGCAATGATTGCTTCCATTGCCGTTTGATCGGCAGTGGTCCATTTCAAGGCGGATAGACCTTGGCTGGCACGCCAGTTATTGATCAAAGTTAAGGCATAACTGCCGATTTCTTCGACAACTGATTCGGTTAGATCACTTTGAGAACTGATAACGGTACTGGTATCTTCATCGCCACGATAAGTAAGTATTCCGGAAGTTGAACTTATCGAAGTTGGTAATTGCGAAGTAGCATCAATATAACCACCACTGGCCGGAGTCGATCCGGCAACTTCAGCTGCTGATTCAGCTGCCGATAAAGCAGCCGCAGCTGATGATTCGTTAGCGGCGTTAGAAGATTCTTGGTTAGTGATTGCATCGGAAGCAGCGACAGCAGCCGATGAATTTTCAGCCGATTGAGCCGCTGAAAGCGAACTGGCCGACGATGAATAATTGGCCTGAGCCGCGCTGGAAGCAACGGCAGCCGATGAATTCAGGGCAGCCAAAGCACTATCGTAACTGTCATTTTCCGAAGAAGTGGCGTTAGCTGCTGACGATGCATTATCGGATTGAGCCGACGAAGCAGCCGAGACAGCAGCAGAACTTTGTTCGCTGGCTGTTGAACTGGCAGCGAAAACAGTAGAGCTTTGTCCGGCAGCAGCCGAACTGGCGGCATCAGACTCGGCTTGTGAATTAGCGTTTGACTGTGCTTGTTCGGCAGCTGACTGAGAGGCGGCCATTGAAGACTCGGCTTCTGATTGAGCAGCGGATTTAGCAGCTTCCGATTCGGCGTTAGAGGCAGCGGCTGATGCTTCGGCTTCTGACAAGGCTTCTGATTCGGCAGCTTCTTTAGCGGCATTGGATTCAGCTGCAGAGGCTTCAGCCTCCGAGTTGGCAGCGGATTGGGCAGCTTGGCTTTTAGCAGCAGCTTCGGAAGCTTCGGCTTCTGAGGCAGCATAACTGGATTCGGCAGCTGATTCGACTTCGGCGTCTGAGGAAGCGACTGGGTCTTCTTCAGAACTATAGCTGGAAGCCTGTGAATCGTAGGCCGATTGGTTGGCGCTGGATTGAGCGGCAACTTGACTGTCGGCATTGGATTGGGCATCTGATTCGTTAGCGGCGTTTGAAGCGGCTTGAGAATTTTCTTCAGCTGCTTGACTGGCTGTCAGACTGCTTAGGCTTGCGGCTTCCGAAGATTGAGCGGCGGCGTAATCCGATTGGGAGGTTGCTGAACTGCTGGTCGATTGAGCAGTGGTGTTTTGGGCTGAACTATTAACTGTGTCGGCAAAAGCGTGGCCTGAAAGACCGGTTAAAGCCGCGGCAGCAGCTGTAGCGGCCGTGAATGTTTTTAGTGTATTTTTAGACATGACAAATTGCTCTTTTCTTGTTTTTAATAGAGTGAAATACATATTAATAGGAAATAACTAAATTACTTTTATGTAGGCTTTCAAATAGTGGAAATGTTAGGAGGAAGAGTAAGGAATATTCAAAAAAGCCACACTACGAAGAATCACAATCGTAAATATGGCTGATAGGTTATTGAGTACGATTTCCATTTTTTCCCCATTCAAATAATCAAATATACCAAAATAATAGCATAATTACCTAATTATGCATAGTATAACTACATAATTATGCCGTTCAAAGAATAGCCTCTTTCCTTTATGTTGGCTTTAGCAACTTACAAGGACAGAGATTTTTATGAAAAATAAGGTTAATATCGGCGCTAATATAAAAAGAATCAGAAAAAGTGAAAATTTAACTCAAGAACAGTTAGCTGAATTGAGTAATTTATCTACTAATTTCATTTCGAGAATTGAAAGATCGGAAAGCCAGAATATCGGTGTTAATCATCTGATTGCAATTGTCGATGCCTTGCACGTGGATATAAAAGAATTATTTCAACAAAAAAACCAATGAAAGTACACAAAAACTATCTATACTACATAGTAGGATTCTTGTCGAAAAACTGTCTCAACTAGATAAACAAACATCAGATGAAATTAGCGAAGCAATACTAAAAATTTTGAATTTGACAACTGATAATGATAAAAAGTGATTATGAAATAGTTCTTGAATAGACACAAGTCTAGTCTTTCGTTTATCCATTATGCGATTAAATTGTAGATGAAAATGGCATTTTGTAAATTAGAAAAATGAAAACTCGTATAAATACTCTAAAAACTTTAACTTTAAAAAGTTCAAAAAATTTTATTTTTTATAACTTTCCTTTGAATATTTACCTAATATAGTATTTATTCAGGGTTTTAAAAAATGTGAAATTATTCTATTAAAAAATCAATCATATTCATGTACCTTTTCTAATAATATATCTGTCCAAATTTTATCCTGATCGCCTAGGCGGTCTCCGTTAACGATAATATATATGATGTTGTTTCTGTTAATAACTTTTAATTTCTTGGCAAGATTTTCTTGTTTTTTTAAGGCTAATGCATTTCGCTTATCTGATTCCTCAACTGAATCAATATCTATAACATATAATCTTTTGTTATCTCTGTCTATAATTGTTCTTATTATTCCATTAACATGTTCATCATCTGGATTATATGCAAAGCCAACAGAACAAACAGCATCTGAGTTTTTTAATTTGTCGTAAAAATCAACGTATTTTCTAGACATATCAATCGAAGTCATAGGTTTAGTTCCACTTTGTGTAAATATCAGAGGTACTATGAAATGTTTTTCAATACTATCTAAACTCTTTTTGTTGCCAATTGAATTAAAATACGGATCATAATACTAATCCACTCCACCATTCAAATAAACTACATTATCATCAAGTTTTTCACCAATGAAAGAACTATAGTTTGTAGTGGCAATAACGCTTTTAATTATAGAAGAATCATTTAAATCGTCATAATATCCACTTTTAGTTTTATCAAGTTCTTCCGACTTTTCCTTTATATATTTCTGTACTGTATACAAAAAAACGGAAATTTTGCAAAATTTTGCCCATTCATTATAAGGGTTATAAAGATAGTGCCAATTGGAGTCAATTAACGTTTTATAGTCAAGAACATCTGAATAAATTCTTTCTATTACATCGTAAGCAAAAGCAATGATAGGACTCAGTGATTCATTACCATGATTCTTAGAAAGAAGTTCTAAGCCCCTCACTCCTGCACTTTCATAATTAACATTTAAGCTACCGCCAAGATCATCAAAAATATCAAGTTCTAACTCTTCTTTTGAGAAAATATTATCTTCTAAGTTTCTAGAAATGTTTTCACTCATAGCACCAATTTGCAATTGAAAAATTGCTTTTATGAGCTCACCTAATTCAGTTTTCTCTTCCAATTTATCAAAAGTAAATTTTTTATAGTATTCTAATAAGACAGCAAAATAACGATTACTAAATAGCTTATCACCATCTGTAAAAAATTTTGAATATTTTATTTTTTGGTTTACATTAATATTTACAATACTTGTTTGGAGATCCTTTTCGATTATTTCATTAAGATCAATATTTTTTTCATAATTGATTTCCGATAAGGCATCAAGGGCGACACTGTCAAAACAATTAATTTTATCTATGATTTTGCCTCTATTGTTACCTACAGTATCTCTAATAATAGAATCAAAGACTCGAGTCCCAAATACTCGAATTCTGTTTTTATCAAATCCGTCTGGCAACCAGTTCGATGCATATGAAGTAGATTTATCTATAGAATCTCGCATCTTTTTAATTTCTGCTTTCCCAAATTCCGGATTCTCTCTAAAAATATCTAGTGCAAATTTTCCTCCAGATGGCATTCCATAACTTCTTTCTGCACCTGCTCCAAACAAAAAACCGATTTTTGTTTCTTTTTTATTAATTTTCATTTTTTCTCTCCATCTAACATCCCATTTATTAAAATAATAGCTCTTAATGAATTTAATATGGCATAAGCTAAATACACATAGCACTTTTTGAAAATAAATTTGCGATCATTTGATTAATGAAAGATAATCTTACTTAAGACTATCTTTTCCTTCGTTAACAAAATGAAGGTTTTCTTTAAAATATTTCTCCTTTACATAGTTAGCAATACTATCTTTATCTTGAAAAAGACTTTTCCTGTTTACATTCAGATCGTCTAGTTCTTTCAAAATTGATTTTTTACATTTACTTTTGATTCTTATGACGTAATCAGGTTGGCACTCCGAGGCTATCCTTAGATTCTTTGTTTTAATTATTTTAATATCAGGATTGGAATCTAATATTTCATTGGAATTAACTCTATAGTTTTGAACAATAAATTGGCCACCCTGAGACTGAATTCGACCCCAATCAGAAGTTGTTCTTGTAAAAAAACGTATATTCTTTGGATAGAAAGGAACTTGGCTGCCATTGAATGTTTCTCTTCCTAAGTAAATAAAGAAAACATAAATCAATACATCATCGATAAGGCGTTGCCCTGCAATCCATTTGTCATTGGCATTATCATAATTTGTAATTACACCAACGAACCGCAAATATTTCATATATCCGTTGAATAGTTGAGAAGGATGCGCTTTCTTAAATTCTGAAACAAAATATTCTATTAATCCGGCAAAATTGTTAAATTGGCGAAGATGTTCTATATATTGTCGATAGGGATCTTTTTCAATATTTTTTGTGTAAAGATTAAATTCACTAATTATGCTATCTTTTAATGAATGCCAATAATCGATTTGTTTTCGGTTTGCATCAAACTTGAAATTATAAATTGTCTTAATAATTTCCTTTAAATCAGAAAGTGGGTCATAAGAAAATCCTTGATTAGTTGAAAAAACATCTTTAAATTCTAGACTTTGATTATTAATTTCAAAAAAATTATTTTTATCAAAAATATATAAAAAAGCATCCTCGTTATCAGAACTTCCAATACAAGCAAAATAAAGTGCAGACAAAGGAAATGAAGATACATCCAGCAGAGGAGTCGGTATACCATGGTGTTGGCAAAAAGCCATGAAGTTTCTTTTAACCGTGTTAGAAATATCAGGAATTTCACGATAAAAAGCTTGGGAGGCTTTTGCATAACTCGTATATGAATAATACATTGCCCGATATTCATTTCCTTCTGGATCTTTTTTAATTTTTTCAATCGAACTTAAAATAGGTCGAAACAAGCCAGCAGTTAGTCGATTATCTTTAAAATCACTATTTTCTCCTCTGAAGAAAAATCCCTCGCTATCAATTTGTTTTGTTTCCAAAAATTTAAGTAACTCAGATACTTTTGAAATTGTTTTTTCAGAGTTCATTAAATTGATTATCGTACAAAAAGAAATGAAAGAATAAAATTGTCAAAAAAAGATTGTCAAAGCTAAAAATAAAAAATCAAACCCATGATGATTCCTTGATATAAAAGAACTTCACGAATAAGGTCAGGCCATTTTTTTAGAGCAGCTGTCTAGCTTTGACAATTCCATGACAATCAAAGACTTTCATTAGCATTCACTTATAATCAAAAACCGCATTATTGCAGTTCTTTGAATATCTATGCATACCTGTATATGCGGGCGATGGGAGTCGAACCCATACGGTATTTCTACCACAGGATCCTTAATCCTGCGCGTCTGCCAATTCCGCCACGTCCGCGAACAAAAAATATTATACTAGAAAAACGGACGAACTGCTTGAAAAAAAGCGAAAAAGAGACAAATTTAGCAATTAAATCAAATAAGAGCATGAATAATCTTATTAAATTTAAAATAAACGAAAAATCGGCTTCTGAGTGTTAGACTAGTTTAAAATTTAAGTAGGAGGAAATTATGATTGAATATCAAATTCGTGGTGAAAATATGAGTACAACGGATGCTATCAATAACTACATCAAGCTTCGCTTGGAAAAACTTAACAATTATATTGATCAAAAAAACAATCCCATAGCTCATATCAATGTTCGGAAATACAATGAAAAAACTTTTAAAATCGAAGTTACAATTCCACTACCGTATCTGACATTACGTGCCGAAGAGACGCAAAGTGATTTCTATAATGCTGTTGACTTGGTTTCCGCCAAACTGCTGCGGCAAATCCGTAAGTTCAAGACAAGGGTTAACCGTAAATCCCGAGAAAGAGGTTTTAAAGGAATCGACTTCAATGAAGCGATTGATCCGGTTCCTTCCGATACGAATGAAGATAAGAAAATCGATGTTATTCGTAGAAAGAACCTGTCATTGAAACCAATGGATATTGAAGAAGCGGTGTTGCAAATGGAAATGCTTGACCATGATTTCTTTTTATTCCTTAACTCCGATACAAACCAATTGGATATCGTCTATAAACGTGATGATGGAAAATATGGCTTAATCGAAACAGAAAATGTTGAAAGTTCCAAGTGAGTGATAATAAAAAACCAGCCCTCGACTGGTTTTTTAATTACTTTAAATGGCGCTCGGACACTAATTTTAGTGTCGCCCCATCGATGCTGCAGCGCATTTTCCGCAAATTTATTCTTCTGTTCCGCAGATATTTATGACACTGAGGGCCATTGCACTCATAAAGATAAAAAGACTTCTGTCTGGTATGAAGCGGTGAATATCTTGGTGCGCCAAGTTTTTTTAATAAAGCCTGAAAATCACGATCGTTTTCGCGATGTAAGCCTTTATGCAAATAAATATAATAATGTGCCAGTTCGTGTTTGACAATTCCCGGAAGATCTTTATCATCAAGTTTCGGATTAATTTCCATATAAATTTTACTTTCCAATATCTGACGACCACTTTTTGGAAACACAACCCGTCCGCCAGTGGAACGCAAGTGATTGTTAAATTTAACAGCGTGCCCGAAAGATAAATGAAAATATGTAGTTGAAAGGCGCTCAACGAGCGCCTTTAATTGACCGTTTGAAATTGCCGTCATAATCAGCCTTGAAGACCTCTCGACATTAAAATTCGATTAACATTACGATTGACCTTATGCATTAAATCATCTTGATCCTTTTCTGATTGAGAAAATTTAGCCAGATCAACCGATTTTTTATCTAAATTCAAAGAATTTGTCATATCTTTCGTCGCATTAACATAATCCTGAAAATAAGCGACAAGATTCATCTTCAGACCGATTAAATGAACCGGTGCCGACAATCCCTTTAAATTATCGACAGCCTGCTGATATTGCTCATTGGCATCCATAAACTCAGCAGCAATATTCTTAAACTTGCTGTCAGAAAGATCAGGCAACTGGTCACTATCCAGAAATTTTTTGAGTTCGCTGTAAGAAGGACTGACTTTCGTATTAATCTGATCGATTTTTTTCAAAAAATCCTGTAGTCCCAAAGCAAATTGTTGTGGTTTAACTGGTTTCATAATTATCTCTTCTTTAAAACAAGGTGCTCGAATAATTTTACTACTTCAACAATTAAAATGATTGAAAAAGAGGCAGCCAAAACAATTAACCACTGACCCAAATTTAAATCGGAAACGTGAAAAATATCGTTTAGACCCGGCAAAAAAACGACAATCGCCATCGAAAGCAAGCTGAACAAAATAGCTCCATTAAAGTATTTATTTGCAAAAGGTCTGATTTTAAAAATCGACTGGTAGACGGATTTAACATTAAAGGCATTAAAAAGCTGCATCAATCCAAGCGTCATAAAAGCCATCGTCAAAGCATCCCGATGAATAAGATTTATATTGCCCGCATGATCCGGATAAGCAATTGCCAAAGCATAAACTGCCAAAACCGTCAGAGCCTGAACGATACCCTGCCAAATGATTGCAATACCAACCCCATCCGACAAAAAGCTGGATGTTTTACCGCGAGGTGGACGATTCATGATACCTGTTTCCGATGGTTCCAGACCAAGTGCGATTGCCGGAAAAGTATCAGTTACCAAATTAATCCAAAGAATCATGACAGGCGCGAAAAGTTCCCATCCCAAGATAGTCATAGTGAACAAGGTCATAACTTCAGCCAAGTTGGAAGAAAGCAAATACTGTAATGCTTTTTGAATATTAGCGAAAACAGTCCGGCCTTCCTTGACTGCATTAACGATCGTAGCAAAATTGTCATCAGCCAGAACCATATCGGAAGCGCCCTTTGAAACCTCTGTCCCGGTAATTCCCATGGCCACACCGATATCGGCTGTTTTCAAAGCCGGAGCATCATTAACACCATCCCCAGTCATCGCGACAACCTTACCGCGTTTTTTCCAGGCATTGACAATTCTGACTTTATGTTCCGGAGCAACACGCGCGTAAACACTATATTGAGTAACACTGTCCTGAAATTTATCATCAGGAATTTGATCCAGCTGGGCTCCAGTGATTACGGCCTCGGGTCCCTGATCGGCAGTCAGAATTCCCAGACGTCTTGCAATTGCGGCAGCCGTGTCCTTATGGTCCCCAGTGATCATAATCGGCCGAATACCCGCCCGGCGAGCTTCTTTAACGGCCTGAGCTACTTCTGGACGTTCCGGATCGATCATCGCGACAAAACCAACAAAAACAAGATCTTTTTCAACTGCCTTGCTCGTTAATTTTCCAGGAACTTCCTTAACATTTTGATAGGCAAATGCCAAGACACGCAAAGCCTGTTTTGCCAATCGATGATTAATTTCTAACAATTTTTGTCGGTTTTCATTTGTTAAAACTGAGACTTTTCCGGAAATTTCAATTTTTGATGTCCGGCGCAGTAACTCGTCGGGTGCACCTTTGACAGTAACAATATATTGGTTGGAATTCTTATTAACGGTTGTCATTAATTTTCGTTCCGAATCAAATGGTATTTCGGCAACTCGCGGCATCCTGTTAAACAAATGATTCAAGTCCTGGCCCTGCTTTTCGTTAAATGAAATAAGAGCAGTTTCAGTTGGGTCGCCCAATAAACCCTCCTCAGTCATTTTTGTATCATTATTCAGGGCCATTACAAGTGCTAATTTTTCGGCAGTTGGATCCTTTTTAATCGGCTGGTCCGCATCTACAACTTGATTACTGACAACATATTTTTCAACGGTCATCTTGTTCTGTGTTAAGGTGCCGGTTTTATCCGAACCGATTATTTCGGTCGATCCCAAGGTTTCAACCGCCGCCAAACGTCTCATTAAAGCATTTTTCTTTGCCAAACGACCGGTGCCCAGCGCCAACGTAATTGTAACAATCGCTGGTAAGCCTTCTGGAATCGCCGCTACAGCAATACTAATTGCTGTCAGCAACATGTTGACCCAGGATTCCGCTCCTTTGATTATTCCAATCACAAAAACAATTATCGAAATAACAAGAATTAAATAAGTCAGACTTTTCCCGAGTTGTTTTAAATTGGCCTGCAGCGGAGTAGCACTCTCTTTTGTCTGCTCCAGCATACTGGCAATATGACCAACCTCGGTTTTCATCCCCGTAGCCACAACTATCCCAACTCCACGCCCATATGTGACGTTTGTGTTCATGAAAACCATATTATGACGATCGCCGAGACTTGGTTTTTTAGACCTTAAAACAGCCGCAGATTTTTCAACCGGAACAGATTCGCCGGTTAAGGCTGCTTCTTCGATTTTTAAAGAATTTGCTTCGATCAAACGCAGATCGGCCGGGACAATGTCACCAGCTTCCATTAAGACAATGTCGCCGGTCACAAGTTCCGTTGCCGGCAATGAAACAACTTTGCCATCACGGCGAACATTGGCATTCGGAGTCGACATCTTTTTTAAAGCTTCAATCGCATCTTCTGCTTTTGATTCCTGGAAGACACCAAAAATTGCATTCAAGACAACGACCAGCAAAATAAAAATCGCATCGACCAACTCGCCAGTCATTGCCGCAATGACGGCTGCAACCGCCAAGATCGCAATCATAAAATCCTTGAATTGATTGATGAATTTCTGCAATAAAGTAGTTCGCTTAGCTTTATTTAAAACATTTGGACCATCTGTTTTTAATTTCTGATTGGCGACGGCTTGGCTGAGGCCTCTACTTTTATCGGAAGCAAATTGGTCAACAACTTCCTTGATATTTTGGTTGTAAAAGTTTTTTTTAGGCAAAATAAAAGACTCCTTCTCTTAAAAAATTAAGATGAGTCTCACTGATTAAGGGTCACCAGAACAATTCGTTCGTGCAACTTGGATTTCCCGCGAACGAAATCGTTCGCCGTTACTCCCTCATTTAATAAGTTCATTATACAGGATAATTGAAGGAACTTTTAGTAAGAAAGGAAAAACAGTATTTAACTAACTTTTTGTCATTATATTGAAATAAAACTGTTACACAGTATCTTTTGCTACGTCTACAATGTTCTCGATGTCTTCAGAGAAAATTGCTATTAAACGTAAATATTTATATGGTGTTGATTTGATGCGGCTTTTGTTTATTCTTGGTGTTTTGATAATTCACACTTCAACCGTTTTTACATATAAATTTCAGGTTGGATCGGCTTCTTTTCTTACGCTGGGATCTTTCCACATGCCAATGCATTTCACAAGAATGGGTTTCATGTTCATCTCCGGGCTGGTCCTGTTTTTAAACTCCTACAATCGGCCGATGCATTTAATCAAGTTTTGGAAACGGCGGTATTTTTGGGTTCTGATACCTTATTTTTTCTGGAATTTTATTTATCATCTGGTCGAACACGATTTTGAAAAAATTTCAACCGGCAATTGGTGGCTGCAATATTGGGATTTATTGATCCATGGCAATGGATACTATATGTATTTTTTAATGGTGATGCTACAACTTTATCTTTGTTACCCATTAATGCGTTTCCTGTTCAAAAAAACCGAAGGTAAACATTTAATCGTCTTTTTCTGCTCAATTGCAATTCAATTATTAATCACAATTTTTACAAAATTTATATTCCCTCATTTAGCAACCGAAAACTGGCCCTACCTATTTAAAAGTTATGGGATGTTCGTCCTCACTTACGAAGGTTATTTCATTGCCGGAGCTTTGGCAGGTATTCACTATTCTGACGTCGAAAAATGGATCGTTTCCCATATAAAACAGCTTTTCATTGCAACTTTAATCGGTATTCCGACAATGGTGCTTTATTATTTTTATAATATTTACATCCTAAAATTGAGTTACAACAAAGCTTACGAAGTTCATCAACCATTAATAGTAGTTTATGCATTGATTGTGATATCAAATATTTTTTACGTTGGTTACCTCTATGATCGTTTCGTAAAAAACAACAAGCACCCAAAATTAATCGCCTTTGTCTCAAAAGCACAAAAAATTGCTTTCGGATTATATCTTACGCAGACAATCGCTTTATCGATTCTGCGTATGATGATAATTCCGATACCAAACGGTTCTTGGTACATCTGGTTGATATGGCCTCTGGCAACGATTTTTGTTATCGGGTTTTCAGGGGCACTGTGCTGGATCCTATACAACACACCAATCGCACACTATGTCATAGGAAGACCTTTAAATAAAAGAGGAACAAATGTCAGAATATAATTCAGATCTAGTTAAAAAAACTTTTTTTGGATTAAAAAAAATCCGAATAAAAAGAAACTATACGATGCCGACTTAAATCTTTGGTTGACTAATGGCCAACTTTTGGAAGCCGTTGATCAGGCGGTCAAAACTTTCAACAAGGCTGGACTTAAAGTCGGAGATTTATTGTTATTGGCTTTACCAAACTCAACCGCTTACGTCATTAGCTATTTAGCGGCGATGCGAACCGGGTTGGCTATTTATTCTATGAATCCGAAAATGCCGGAAAAGCAGGCCAAAAATGAATTCAGAAAAAGAAATTACAAAGCAGCAATTTTAGATGACGATTACCAAGAACTTTTTAATCAGATTGTTAAAAATCCAAAAATTAAAACTCTAAGTAATTACGGCGATTATTCAATTAAATTAACATCTTGGGAGACAATCAAAGCAAATAATGATGTCAATGATTTTGATGAAATTCCCAAACACTCGGGAATCGTTATTTATACTTCCGGAACAACCGGAAAACCGAAAGGTGTTTTATTAGACCATAGCCAAATGTATACAGCCGGCGATAATGTTGTTCAAAGCCATAAGCTAACAGAAAATGATCGTGTTTATATCGTGCTGCCTTTTTACCACATAAATGCCCAAAACATTGCTTTAATGTCGGCTTTAATTTCAGGCGGTTCCATCGTTGTTCAGAAACATTTCTCCGCCCATAAATTCTGGCCGGTTGTCGAAAACCAGGAAGTTACTTGGGTTTCGGCGGCTCCGGCAATTATTTTAATCCTGTTGAACACAGAAATTAATCCAAATAACTTGCAAAAGTTGCGTTTTATACGCTCAACCTCGGCGCCTTTAGCAATTGCAGCAATGGATCAATTCGAGGAACGTTTTAAAGTACCGATCTTAAATTCCTATGGAATGACTGAGGCTCCCAGTCAAATTGCCGTAGATCCAATGCCCCCTCTCCATAGCCCAGCTGGTTCATCAGGCAAACCTTTTAACATCGCGATAAAAATATCTGATAAAAAATTAACCAAGGAATTATCAATTGGAGAAGACGGGGAAATTTGGATCAAGGGTACAAATACAATTACCAGCTATCTCCATAATCGAGACCAGGAATCTTTTGTTAACGGATGGTTTAGAACCGGTGATGTCGGTCATTTGGACAAAGACGGCTTTATTTTTCTCGCTGGAAGAAGCAAGGAAATGATTAACAAGTCCGGCGATAAAATCAGTCCTTATGAAGTTGAAGACATCATAGATAAATTGCCCTTCGTCGATTCGGCGGCAGTAATTGGCTATCCGGACAAAATATACGGAGAGACAGTCGCTGCCGTAATTATTTTAAAAGATTCAACAGACAAAAAAACGGCATTAATTGATTTTGCCAAGCAAATCCGAAAAATAGTTTCCCTGCAAGAAGAGAAATTTAAAGTTCCACAATACATCTTTTTTATGAAGGATATCCCACGGGGAGCGACTGGAAAAATCCAAAGAACTGCATTAAAAAATAAAATAATCGAAAATAAAGAAATAGATAAATATTAAAAAAACATACCTAGCAAAAAGAATTGGCCAGGTATGTTTTTTAATAATATTTGAAACTTTTAAGCCAATTCATATTCGATGAAAAGCTTAATTTTTCATACCTGTTTTTCATAAAAATTACCCAAAGTATGATCAACCTTCCACATTGAAGCAAAAGCTTTTTTATCAGCTGCTTCGATTGCTTCGCGTAATTCATAACGCTCTTCAAGAGTTATAACGGTAAAAATCACGTGTTTGGAATCATGTAAATAGCCACCTTTGGCATCATCGACGACCGTGATACCGCGACGAAGTCGGGACTGAATCTCCTGAATCATTTTATCTTTATTATTAGTGACAATCATAACTTCCATTTGCTGTTGCTGAGTATAAGCAATCGAGGTCATCCAAGCAGAAACAACAATTCCGATAATGGAATAAAAAGCATATTTCCATCCATGTTGGAAACCGGATCCAATCATAATTATTGAATTGAAAGCAACATTTATTGGAAAGACTTTAATATTCCATAAACGTTTCCCAATGATTTCAAAAACGTCCAAGCCACCGGTTGCGACACCGTTTTTTAACGCAAAACCGGTTGCAAATCCGTTCAAAGCCCCTCCAAAAATGGCACACATCAAAGGATCGGAAATTAAAGGTTTTGCCGGTGCAATAATTAAATCAATAAATATAGAAGAACAGGCAATTGCAAAGATCTCAAAAAAAGCCAAACGGCGGCTAATCATGATCCAGGCCAAAATTGTCATTGGTATGTTAACAAGCAAAATAATTACAGGTAGAAGATTGGTTGAAAAAAAGAAACCAACCAATTGGCCTAATCCATTGAAACCACTGGAATATATGTTGCCCGGCTTCCAAAAAAAATTCATGGCAAAGCCAACCAAAACACCATATAAAATCGCCGCCCCTGCCCGAGCGACGATAGCATGTTTCGACAAATAATTTCTCAACTGATCCATCAAACTAGATTATATCCCAGTTATTCAATCGCCCAATGATTAATCGGCCCAAATTTATGGCCGACGCCAATTGTTTTAACAATCGCTTGGTGAGTTGCCTTTTTGGCTATTTCAATAGAATTCTTAACAGTTTCTCCTTTTGCAATCTCAGCCGCGATAACCGCTGAGAAAGTGTCACCCGTTCCATTGATATGGCTTGTATCAATGTACTCTTCACTTAAAAAGTAACCATCGCCATTTTCTAATAAAACATAATCAGAAACCTTTTTTTGTTTGGAACCGATTAAATGTGCACCTTTAATAACGACATTTTTAGCACCGAATTTTTGAATTTTTTCAGCAGCCTCAACCAGCTCATTCTGGTCTTTAAGTTCTGATCCGGTTATCACTTGAGCCTCTGAAAAATTGGGTGTAACAACTTCAGCTAAAGGCAGAAGTCTTTCTCTTAAAGTGTCAATTGCTTCATCCTCGAGCAATTTTGCTCCATGTTTCGTCGTAATAACAGGATCGACAACCAAAGGGCCAAATTGAACCTTTTGATAGTTTTTTACAATATCCAAAATAAGTTCGCTATCGGCCAACATACCGGTTTTAGCAGACTTAATATGAAAATCATCAGCCAGGGCTTTGAACTCTGCATCGATAAAATCTAAAGGAAAGTTGTGTCCTGCACTGATTCCGTATGAATTTCCAGCAACCGCCGCAACAAGAATCGACATACCATAAATATGTCGGGAAAAGAAGGCATGTAAATCAGCTTGTGCGCCAGCTGATCCATCCGAATCCGATCCTGCTATTGTCACAGCTTGAGGAAATGAATTAATTGATATTGCTTCCATGAAATTTATAACCTATTAAAATCCTATTCTTCCTAAATTAATATTTGTTTCCACCATCTAACTCTAAATATTCCATAGCACTCGAGGCAACCAATGCTGCAAGAATATCATCAATATAAACATTGATAGAATCTGTTTTATCATTTAAAACGCCAATCAAGCCGGGCTTTTCGTTATCGAGCCAACCATAATGAACCGTTGCAGCTGCACCGAATTGAGAGGCCAAGCCAATCGCCAAAATTTCATCAACATTGTGGCCATTCGCATCGCGAGAGAGTCTGCCCTTCAAAGGTTCGCTATCCGGCATCGTCTCAGCAGCCTCGTCCATATAAAGCGCTGTAAGAATAATATCATTGACTTCATCTCGTTTTAAAACGATCGACAAAGCTTTAACTATCCGTTCATTCTTAGCTGAAAAATGATAATGTTGCAGCAAAAAATCACTCGTTAATTTATAAATATCATTCAGAGAAACTCCACGTTTAAGAAGCCTTTTAATACTAGCCTGCGCTAGTTTTGAATAATCACTCATGTATAGATAATAACCTTAAAGGGGCAATCTGTCATTTCGCCCTCGTATACCTGCTTAATTATAATGATCGAGTCAGTCGGCAGACAAATCCTGTGAGGATAATTAACACGAATCAAAGCAATCGTTAAAGTCGTAGGCTGGGCAAAAAAAAACACCCAAACGGGTGAATTGCATCGCATCGACCTAACCTTGCAACAGGCGTTCCTGTAACTACTTTGGGCCCTGACAAGCTTAACTTCTGTGTTCGGAATGGGAACAGGTGTGACCTCATCGGAATTAACACGACACTCAGTACTTGCGCGCTGATAACCGAATAGTAATTTAACACTGTTAATCAAGCAATTGAACCAAACCACTTACTTGGTTAAGTCCTCGACCTATTAGTACTAGTCCGCTCCATGCATCACTACACTTCCACTTCTAGCCTATCTACCTGATCGTCTCTCAGGGGTCTTACTTCTGACGAATGGGAAATCTCATCTCGAGGTTAGTTTCTCACTTAGATGCTTTCAGCGATTATCTAATCCATACGTAGCTACCCAGCGGTGCTCTTGGCAGAACAACTGGTACACCAGAGGTATGTCCATCCCGGTCCTCTCGTACTAAGGACAGATCCTCTCAAATTTCCTGCGCCCACGACGGATAGGGACCGAACTGTCTCACGACGTTCTGAACCCAGCTCGCGTACCGCTTTAATGGGCGAACAGCCCAACCCTTGGGACCGACTACAGCCCCAGGATGCGATGAGCCGACATCGAGGTGCCAAACCTCCCCGTCGATGTGGACTCTTGGGGGAGATGAGCCTGTTATCCCCGGGGTAGCTTTTGTCCGTTGAGCGATGGCCCTTCCATACGGAACCACCGGATCACTAAGTCCTACTTTCGTACCTGCTCGACTTGTCAGTCTCACAGTCAAGCTTGCTTATGCCTTTACACGCTACGAATGATTTCCAACCATTCTGAGCAAACCTTTGAGCGCCTCCGTTATCTTTTAGGAGGCGACCGCCCCAGTCAAACTGCCTGCCAGACACTGTCTTCGATCAGGATAACTGATCAGAGTTAGAACGTTCATACAACAGAGGTAGTATCTCAAGGGTGACTCAATCGAAACTAGCGTTCCGACTTCAAAGTCTCCTACCTATCCTGCACATGCAGCACAAACATTCAATATCAAGCTACAGTAAAGCTCCACGGGGTCTTTCCGTCCTGTCGCGGGTACCCAGCATCTTCACTGGAATTTAAATTTCACCGAGTCTATTGTTGAGACAGCGCCCAAATCATTACGCCTTTCATGCGGGTCGGAACTTACCCGACAAGGAATTTCGCTACCTTAGGACCGTTATAGTTACGGCCGCCGTTCACTGGGGCTTCAATTAAGACCTTCGCCGAAGCTAAGTCCTCCTTTTAACCTTCCAGCACTGGGCAGGCGTCAGCCCCTATACTTCATCTTACGATTTTGCAGAAACCTGTGTTTTTGATAAACAGTTGTTTGGGCCTATTTGCTGCGGCTGGTATAAAACCAGCAGTCCTTCTTCCGAAGTTACGGACTCATTTTGCAGAGTTCCTTAACAATAGTTCACTCGCTCACCTTAGTGTTCTCCACTCGAGTACCTGTGTCGGTTTGCGGTACGGGCAATATTTTCTTCCTACGAAACTTTTTTCAGCAGCGTGAAATCACACAATTTCCAAGTAAACTTGGTACATTCACAGCTTATCCTTAAACATAAAAGCATTTGACTCTTATGAAGACTAACTGTTTAAAACCACATCCAATAGTGGCCTGTGTTATCCTTCTGCGTCCTTCCTTCGGCAATTAAATATCGGTACAGGAATATCAACCTGTTGTCCATCGACTACGCTTTTCAGCCTCGCCTTAGGTCCCGACTAACCCCCCGCGGACGAGCCTTCCGGGGGAAACCTTACTCATTCGGTGGATAGGATTCTCACCTATCTTTCGCTACTCATACCGGAATTCTCACTAGTTAACGCTCCAACATGTCCTTACGGTCATCCTTCATCGCGTTAATTACGCTATCCTACCATGCTTACGCATCCACAGTTTCGGTAATATGCTTAGCCCCGGTACATTATCCGCGCAAGAGCACTCGACTAGTGAGCTATTACGCACTCTTTAAAGGGTGGCTGCTTCTGAGCCAACCTCCTAGTTGTCTATGCACCTTCACAACGTTTTCCACTTAGCATATATTTAGGGACCTTAACTGGTGATCTGGGCTGTTCCCCTTTTGACGATGGATCTTATCACTCACCGTCTGACTCCTGCACATACTTAGCTGGCATTCGGAGTTTATCTGATTTTGGTAACCCTTGAAGGGCCCCTAGACCAAATAGTGCTCTACCTCCAGTAAGCTAATTGCAAGGCTACACCTAAATGTATTTCGGATAGAACCAGCTATCTCCGAGTTCGATTGGAATTTCACCGCTATCCACAGTTCATCAAAGGGTTTTTTAACACCCACTTGTTCGGTCCTCCAGTAGGTATTACCCCACCTTCAACCTGACCATGGATAGGTCACTCGGTTTCGGGTCTACAACTACGTACTGATTCGCCCTATTAAGACTCGCTTTCGCTACGGCTCCAGTCTTTGCACCTTAACCTTGCACGCAATCGTAACTCTCCGGTTCATTCTACAAAAAGCACGCTCTCAGCCATTAACGGCCTCGAACTTCTTGTAAGCACACGGTTTCAAGAACTATTTCACTCCCCTTCCGGGGTTCTTTTCACCTTTCCCTCACGGTACTTGTTCGCTATCGGTCACTAGTTAGTATTTAGCCTTGGGAGATGGTCCTCCCAGATTCCGACCCAATTTCACGTGCTGGGCCGTACTCAGGATCCTGATTAGAGAGTACAAGATTTCGCATACGGGCCTGTCACCCTCTTTGGAACAGCTTCCCAACTGTTTCTGCTATCTTATACCTTTGTAACTCAACATCAGTCCTACAACCCCTGGATGCAAGCATCCAGGTTTGGGCTCTTCCGCGTTCGCTCGCCGCTACTGACGGAATCGAAATTTCTTTACTTTCCTACTGCTACTTAGATGTTTCAGTTCACAGCGTTTGCTTCATCTAATCTATGAATTCAAAAAGATGATGATCATTAAGATCGGGTTGCCCCATTCGGAAACCCCCGGGTAAGCTTACTTACAGCTAACCGAGGCATATCGTAGTTAGTCACGTCCTTCATCGCCTTCTAGTGCCAAGGCATCCACCATGCGCCCTTATTAACTTAACCTATCGATTAAAAATCGACGATTAACTAATAAATTATTTATGAGATCTATCTCTAGATTTTATTAGCGGTAACTTTTCAGTTACTTTTATCGAAGTGAATTTCTCGGTTCAATTTACCTGATGTCTCGATGTCGTAAGAGACATCAGGATTTTAATTAACAAGAAATTAAATTACTATTCAGTTATCAATGTGCAATTGGCAAAAAAATGCCAATGGAGAATATCGGGTTCGAACCGATGACCCCCTGCTTGCAAAGCAGGTGCTCTCCCAGCTGAGCTAATTCCCCAGTTGCTTGTGTTTTCAGGGCGGCGCTCTGAAAACCGAACAGAACTCAAACAAACAAACCTTGATATTTAAATCAGTGTAGTATTCCGATTATCCTTAGAAAGGAGGTGATCCAGCCGCAGGTTCTCCTACGGCTACCTTGTTACGACTTAATCCCAGTCATCGATTTTACCTTAGGCACCGGCCTCTAAAAGTTAGCCAAGCGACTTTGGGTACTTCCGACTCCCATGATTTGACGGGCGGTGTGTACAAGACCCGGGAACGTATTCACCGCGACATGCTGATTCGCGATTACTAGCGATTCCGCCTTCGTGGAGTCGAGTTGCAGACTCCAGTCCGAACTGAGAGAAGTTTTAAGAGATTAGCTTACCGTCGCCGGTTTGCGACTCGTTGTACTTCCCATTGTAGCACGTGTGTTGCCCAGGTCATAAGGGGCATGATGATCTGACGTCGTCCCCACCTTCCTCCGGTTTATCACCGGCAGTCTCATTAGAGTGCCCAACTAAATGCTGGCAACTAATAACAAGGGTTGCGCTCGTTGCGGGACTTAACCCAACATCTCACGACACGAGCTGACGACGACCATGCACCACCTGTATCCAATGTTCCGAAGAAAAGCTTTCATTACAAAAGCGATCATTGGTATGTCAAGACCTGGTAAGGTTTTTCGCGTATCTTCGAATTAAACCACATGCTCCACCGCTTGTGCGGGTCCCCGTCAATTCCTTTAAGTTTTAGCCTTGCGGCCGTACTCCTCAGGCGGGGTGCTTAATGCGTTTGCTACGTCACTAGGAGGCGGAAACCTCTTAACAACTAGCACCCATCGTTTACGGTATGGACTACCGGGGTATCTAATCCCGTTTGCTACCCATACTTTCGAGCCTCAACGTCAGTTACGATCTAGCAAGCCGCTTTCGCCACTGGTGTTCTTCCACATATCTACGCATTTCACCGCTACACATGGAGTTCCACTTGCCTCTATCGCACTCAAGTAAATCAGTTTCCAATGCAGTTCCGAGGTTGGGCCTCGGGATTTCACATCAGACTTAATAAACCGTCTGCGCTCGCTTTACGCCCAATAAATCCGGATAACGCTCGGGACATACGTATTACCGCGGCTGCTGGCACGTATTTAGCCATCCCTTTCTGGTAAGGTACCGTCAAGCTGAAAACTTTCTCTGAATTCAGTTATTCTTCCCTTACAACAGTGCTTTACGACCCGAAAGCCTTCATCACACACGCGGCGTCGCTCCGTCACACTTTCGTGCATTGCGGAAAATTCCCTACTGCAGCCTCCCGTAGGAGTTTGGGCAGTGTCTCAGTCCCAATGTGGCCGGCCAGTCTCTCAACTCGGCTACGCATCATTGCCTTGGTAGGCTTCTACCCTACCAACAAGCTAATACGCCGCAAGACCATCCTCTAGCGATCCAAAAGGACCTTTCAAACAGATCACATGTGTGATTTGTTGTTACGCGGTATTAGCATCTGTTTCCAAATGTTATCCCCCACTAAAGGGCAGGTTTCTTACGTGTTACTCACCAGTTCGCCACTCTAGTCATTGCCTCACTTCACCCGAAGGATCAATTCAGCGGCTAGCGTACGACTTGCATGTATTAGGCACGCCACCAGCGTTCATCCTGAGCCAGGATCAAACTCTCAATTTAAAAAGTTTGAACTTAGCGTTCATAATGAATTACTGACTGTTTGTTTTACCAAACGTTGTTACGTAATTTATTGTTTTTGTATTACGAATTGACTTCGCAAATTAATTAATTTGTTCATATCTATTTGCATAAATATGAATCCCTACACAATTTGTTTGTCTTTGTTCTGTTCAGTTTTCAAAGTGCTGCGTCACTTCAAAAGCAACCTTTATATCNTGCCAGAGAAGCAAGCGAATGTCAAGACTTTTTCAACAATTTCTTGAGAAAAGAAATCTTTTAAGTCCGCCGCGCTCCCTGAGCTGACTTAAATATATTACAGCCATTTAAACCGAAGGTCAATAGGAAAATGAAAAAAA
>NZ_AQVA01000011.1 GCF_000372485.1 Oenococcus oeni DSM 20252 = AWRIB129 | reverse complement strand
AGGGCTTCTAAGCCAACCTTTTTGCACTCTGATATGGGTTCACAATACACCAGTATTGCTTATGAAGGCCTGTTAAAGCGGCACCTGATTAGGCATTCATATTCCAAACAAGGTTATCCATATGATAACGGTCCGCTCGAAGCTTTCCATTCGCTACTTAAACGAGAATTTATTTTTCAAACACGTTTTACTAGTTTTGAGGACTTAGTCCTCAGAGTTGAAAATTACATTAACTGGTATAACACCGAAAGAATTAGGATAAACGGCTAATTTTTTTAGTACCAAAACTTGACGTAGGAGCAAATTTAATCTACTGCAATATTTGGTTTCTGTTCATTATAATCGAGATGTTATTTTCAATGGACAGACGCCCAAAATTGTTGAAAAAATTGTTTCCTACTCACTCGATTATTTTTCTATCGACAAGAGAACAAAAGCCGCAGTTTTATTAGCAGAAGATCTGACTAATCACATTAAACCAATGATGAATCGCCTGAATAGCGGCATTGTTGTGGCCAATCGATTATTAAGTGATATTCAGATCACTTATCCAAACATTTTTGATAAAGTTAGAATACTTTTTCAAAAAATAAGTCGCAAATTCAAAATTCCGGATGTCCCGAATGACGAAATTGGTTTTATCACTTTATACTTTGCAAAATATAAAGAGCAAGTTATTCGCAGGAAAAAGGTTTTGATTATGTGCACAAGCGGTTTTGGAACCGCACAACTTCTAAATACAAAAATCAGCAAAGTTTTTCCGGAATTACAAATTGTGGATGTTATCGGCACTTCCGAGTTGAACAGTAAATTAAAAGATAACCCAGACATCGATATGATTATTTCGACAGTTAACGTTAAAAAAATTTCTAAGAAAATTATTTTAGTCAGTGCTTTATTTAATTCACAAGATCGTGATCGGATTGAAAGAGAATTAGAAAAACAGAGCGATGAAAATACTATTTAGAGAATTAAATTCCGTTGATAAAATTACTTCGATTAAAGAGCTGTCATCACTGTTGTCTGAAAATAGACTGTTAAAAGAAAAACAGGATTTTTTAAGGTCGATTTATGAGAGAGAAAAACAGGGTAATACGCTTATCGCTCCTCGGATTGCCATGCCGCATGCTGAGGGTGTTTCCGTTAGAAAAACCAGTATTGCAATTGGCAAGTCGACAAAATTAATCAATTGGAACGATAATCAATTTGTTGAAATGGTCCTACTTGTCGCAATCAATCCGGCAGACAAAATCAATAATGAGAAATTAATTCGGATAATAAGAGAATTAGGCAAGGAAGAAAAAACAGTTCATTTGATCGATTCTACGAAAACTAATATTTTGAGGGAGCTTCAAAAAATTTGAAAAGGGGACAGGACAAAATGTATTTTGACAAAAGGGTGATCTTATTTGATCAAGTTTTTCCCAATCAAATTAGCGTTTTAAAAACTCTAACACGTTTTTTAGAAGAAAAAAATTGTGTCAAAAGTAGTTACCAGCAGGCAATTATAAATCGCGAATCTCAGTTTCCAACCGGGCTCAATACCACGACCGTTGGGGTTGCTATTCCGCACACTGACGCTAAGTATGTTAATGAAACACAAATTGCTTTTATGTCTTTATCTAAACCGGTTGAATTCAAACAAATGGGGGACAACGCAAAAGTCGAAGCAAAATTCATTTTCATGTTGGCCCTGGATAATCCACATAAACAACCACAAATGTTACAAAGGTTGATGGCTCTTTTCCAAAATGAAAAAGCAATGAAAAAACTGGAAACAATTAAAGATGAAAAGGATTTTATTGAAATTATGAAAAAAGAGGGTATTGAGGAGGGGCAATAATGGCTATTCTACAATGGTTTGTTAATACCGGAGCAAGTGTAATGCTACCTGTATTATTGTTTATTTTTGCTTTGGTATTGGGAATTAAGCCAGGAAGGGCATTCAAATCCGGTTTGACTGTCGGTGTTGGTTTTGTTGGTTTGAACCTGGTGATCAATTTGTTAACAGAAAATCTGGGTCCAGCTGCATAAGCAATGGTTAAGAATTTCGGTTTGAATTTGCATTCAATCGATATTGGTTGGCCGGCAGCATCGGCGATTGCTTATGGAACAGTTCTTGGTAGCATTGCAATCCCAGTCGGAATAATTGTCAACGTAATTTTGTTATTTGTTGGATTGACAAAAATTTTAAACGTCGATATTTGGAATTATTGGCATATTGCTTTCACGGGATCTTTGGTTTATGTTGCAACAAATGATTTTGCTTTAGGTATATTAACAATGATTGTTCATTCGATGTTGATTTACTTAATGGGAGATATGGTTGCGCCACTTGTTCAGAAACATTATGGGCTACCGGGGATAACTTTCACTCAAGGAGCTTCCCTGCCCGGTTTCGCACTTGCCTTACCTCTAAATTGGATTTTTGATCGTATTCCTGGTATTAGCAGGATTAAATTAACTCCGGAAACGATTCAAAAACGAATGGGCGTCTTTGGGGATTCAACTGTTATTGGTCTTGTTATTGGTCTTGTTATTGGTTTTTTGGCCAAATATTCGTTGGCAAAAACGCTTCAGCTTGGAATTAACACGGCCGCTGTTTTAGTAGTAATGCCAAGGATGGTTTCTCTGTTAATGGAGGGCCTAACCCCAATTTCTGAGGGGGCCAATGAGTTTGTTAAAAAACGCTTTCCTGGACGTCAGTTATTTATCGGAATGGATTCTGCTTTAGCCGTTGGCCAAGAAGCTGTTCTTTCTGCTTCCTTGATTTTGGTCCCCGTGACGATTTTCTTATCAGTAATTTTACCGGGAAACAGTGTGCTTCCTTTTGGGGATTTGGCTACGATCCCATTTATGATTGCGATCATGGCGGCTGTTTTTCGTGGAGACATTTTCAGAACAATTATCGGCGGAATCGTTGACATCGCAATTAGTCTATATATTGCCAGTTGGGTAGCCCCAATGTTAACTCAAGCTGCGAAACTTGCTAAATTCAACATGCATGGTAATAGTTCTATCTCGGTTCTTTCGGATGGCGGTTCATGGACAACACTTTTAATCGTCGGATTGGGTAAGACGATGACTTGGACTGGAATTTCATTAATCGGTATTGCGGTGCTAGCAATCATGATTTGGCAGAATAAATTTCGCAAACCAAAAATTGAAAAAAACGTTTAAGACAGGAGCAAGAAAATGAAAACATTAATGATTGTTTGTGGAACAGGTATTGCAACTTCTACTATTGCAACCGGCAAAATTAAGAGCTGGCTTGATAAAGACGGATTTGCAAATCAAGTAACGATGTACCAAAGCAAGATATCCGATGTAATCAATAGTATTGATGATTATGATGCCGTTGTCAGCACGACAATTGTGCCTGAAAATATCAAGAACAAAGTCATCAACGGTGTTCTGTTATTGACCGGTATTGGTGTTGATCAAGTATATAAGGAAATTAAGGATAAATTGGCTTTATAAATAAAATTAGGAATTCTACATCGAATTTTAATTGTTTAAATAAAAAACGTCTATTTAAAAATGGACGTTTTTTATATGTATAAATTGAAAATTTTTATTTTTTCTTTATTGAAAATTTTTATTTTTTCTTTAACGAAATTATCATTTGAAAAAGTAATACGAAAACATTGTTGCCTTTATCTTCTCTTTGTATAAATCGACTGACCGCCATCAATTATTTTGCTGATTTCTTTGGCTAGAGTCACTCGCTTAATTGGCAGATAACCAATAATTACTTTATTTAAAAGTGGTATATGGCTGAGAATTCTCAGTGGCAGGGTAATCACGATCGAAGAAGTTTTTACCGAATCAAAGACGAGTCCGGGATAGACGATTAAATTATTCTTGTTTTGTCTTTTAGTTATTTTTTCGGCCAAGTATTTGGCTTCCATATATTTTCTAAAAATAAAAGGACCTTTATTGGCAGATATAAATAAGAACCTATTTTCGCTTTTATTGTTTTTCAAAAAATCAGTTATTTCGCGAACCGGCTGAACAATAAAACGATCATAAGTAATATTTTTTTTTGGATTTTCAAACAAAATGCCAACAGAATCGATTATCCAATCCGCATCTTTGACGTATTTTTGCCACTCATGGTCATTTAAAATATCGGAGCTAACCCAGGTGATCTTATCGGCCCATTTTTCTGTCAAGCTATCGGGCCGGCCATGTCTTGAAACACTGATAATATCGTGGCCCCTTTTCACTAAAATTTCCAGTAATTTTTGACCGATGAACCCGCTGCCACCAAAAACAACAATTTTCATTTTCATTTCCCTCCGTGGAAAATCATCCGATCGTTAATTTTTTATAGTCGAACTGCAATACAATACTGGCCTTCCGTTTAAAGATTGCAGTTGGCGATTATTATATGGATAAAGTTTATGAAATTCTGCTAATTGTTGTCTTGAAATTTCAACCGGGTTGGCTAAAATATACCATTCGACATTCTCTGTTAATGGTGGTGTTGTTAAAGAGCCCAAATAATGATAATAAGATTTATTTTCCGGTATTAAATCAGTTAGGTCGCAAACAAAGTTTTGATCCTGATTCAAGTGATTGAATATCTGAGAAAAAGTTTTAGAAGTTTTTCCGGCTTTTAAAAAGACAGCGATAACTGCTGTTCTTCCGTCTTTGGCCTGATGAACGAAATGAATTTCACCGTCGAATCTATAATTATTCAGCAGATGTTCACTGGGAGCATGGATGTGAAATTGTTGTAACGAGAAAAACCGATTATCAATAATTGCTTTGCCGCTTAATCCAATCTCAATTCCCTGCCCATTATCGTGAACATAGGAAGCATTTGTTGAATAATTCAGTTTTAAAGTCGCCTGTTTTTCGATTTTCTCAGCCTTATTCGATTCTAAAGCAACTGGTGATTGCATTTGTCCTGTTTTAAACAACCAGTTATTTTGATTATCATAATCAAGTTTCGGCATCGTAATTCTCCTTTTTTTGAGTAACTACTACTATCTACTATTATGGATGCTATTGAAAAATATTTTTAAATATTAAATCAACATTGTTATATCTTGACAAAAATACCTTTGGTATTTAAAGTTTACTAACAAATGGTAATTAGAGATGAAAACAGATTTAGGAAACTATAGACAGCCAATTCTAAATTATATAATCCACTATTCGCAACCCATTTTTTTGGGTTGTGTTTTTTTATATATAAGTTCGTTGGAGTTTTTTAAATGAGTCGTTTAAGAATTCATACGACAATCAGTTGGTTACTTCTTTGGCGGGGCGAAGGATTGGTGCAGACGCGAATGCGATAAAAGCAAACGTTTTTTAATTTAAATATTCAAACTAATAAAAATATGATCGAGGTAACTACATTGGAAAATAATTATCATTTTGAAACAGAACAGATTCATGCTGGCCAAGAAAATCCCGATCCGGCCACTGGCGCGCGGGCGGTACCGATTTACCAAACATCTTCGTTTGTTTTTAAGGATGCCAAAGAGGCTGCCGGACGTTTTGCTTTAACAGAACCGGGAAATATTTATGGTCGTTTAACAAACCCAACCAATTCGGCTTTTGAAACACGGATTGCCGCTTTAGAAGGCGGAAGCAGTGCGATTTCTTTGGCTTCGGGGGCCGCTGCCGTTACCGCGGCAATTTTAAATGTTGCCGGGGCCGGCGACCACATTGTTTCGGCATCGACACTCTATGGCGGTACCTATGAATTATTCAGTGAAACTTTAAAAAAGCTTGGAATTGAAACAACTTTTGTTGATCCTGATGATCCGGCAAATTTTCAAGCAGCTATTAAGGAAAACACCAAAGCGATTTTCTTTGAAAGCCTTGGTAATCCAGCAATTAATATCGTTGATTTTCAAGCTGTTGCAGCAATTGCGAAAAAATATAAAATTATTACGGTTGTTGATTCGACCTTCGCAACTCCTTTTCTGGTTCGTCCCTTTGATTATGGCATTGATATAGTCGTCCATTCGGCTACGAAATTTATCGGCGGACACGGCACAACAATTGGCGGCGTTGTCGTTGAGAAAGGCGATTTTGATTATCAGGCATCGAATCGTTATCCCGATTTTGTGAATCCGACTGCTTCATATAACGGCCTGATTTGGTCCGATCTAAAGGGTGCGGCTTTTACAACAAAAATTCGGGCGGAACATCTGCGCGATACCGGAGCAACTCTATCGCCACAGTCCGCTTGGTATTTTTTGCAGGGGCTCGAAACACTTTCTTTAAGGATTGAACGTCATGTCTCGAATACTCGTAAAATAGTTGATTACTTGCAGCAGCATTCGAAGGTTGCATGGGTTTCCTATCCGGAAACCGAAAACTCAAAATACAAAGCGTTGGCGAAAAAGTATTTTCCCAAAGGGAGCGGATCAATCTTTACTTTTGGTTTGAAGGCCGGTGAATCAGGAGCGGAAACTTTAATCGACAATCTGAAAATTTTTTCTTTACTGGCAAATGTTGGCGATGCAAAATCACTAATTATTCATCCGAAATCAACGACTCATGCACAGTTAAATGATCAACAATTAAAAGCTGTTGGGATTACACTGGATTTAATCAGGGTTTCGATTGGCATTGAAAATGTCGAAGATTTGATTGCCGACTTGGATCAAGCTTTGACAAAAGTTTAAAAAATCGAACAAAATTTATTCGTTTAAGGATGATGATTGTTTATTTGACCTTTACTGACTATTGTTTATTATATGAGGTATGGAGGAAAACAAATGGCATTAGCAGAAGCAGAAGCAGAGAAATTAAATGTTGAAGGTTTGTCCATTATGTTGGCCAAGAATATCGATTCATTGAATGCCGATGAAGACAAAAACGTTGAAAGGTATTTGCTTAAATCGATCTATGATAACGCAGATGTTCACAAATCAGAAAAGATCGACGAGTATCCAAAGGTTGATAGCAAAAAGGTTTCCGCTCGAATTGATGAGTTGGAAAAGGATGAACCACAGGATGCGAAGAAGACCTTTAGTGATTTGAGAACTTGGGCTAAAGTAAAATAATTAGCAAAATAAAAAATTTGAATAAATCTCGAATTATCAAAAGTTCGGGATTTTTTATTAAATTTTATTCTTTTTTTATTATGCTTAATGTATGAAAAATGGCACACATATCTTAACCCTTACAAGTGGTTTTCATCTTTGGTCGCACACTGAAAATTCTGGTAAAAAAAGTAAAATAATTGCTGTTCATGGTGGGCCCGGAGAAACTCATGAATCTTTTGAAACGCTGCCCTTGGGCGTTCCGAATGCTGAAATAACTTCTTATGACCAACTTGGTTCTTGGTATTCTGATCAACCTGATTTTAGCGATCCTAAATTAGCGAAAAGGTACTTAAGAATTGAATATTTCGTCAATGAATTGGAAGAAGTTCGCCGCCAACTTGAATATGACAAATTTATTCTGCTTGGTTATTCATGGGGTGCAATGATTGCTTTGGAATATGCACTTAAATATCCGGGTAATCTTGATAAATTGGTGATTGTAGGGATGTCTGACCGAGAAAGCGATTTTACCGATCGGATGAAGGATGAAGTGGCCAAGGTTTTGTCAAAAGACGAAGCCAAGTATGTTTTTACTGAAGCAAAAAAAGGGGAATTAGACGATCCACTTTTTAATCAATTTATGGAAAAATTTTATAATGATTACTATTCTCGTTTTTCCAAAAGTCAAAGCAAGCATGCGATTGATATCAGCAATTACCAAGTTGCTAATTACATGATGGGAACGAATCCTTTTCATACAGAAGGCATGATGAGCGGTTGGAATGTTTCTGATAAGTTATATCGAATTAAAACACCAACTTTGATATTGGTTGGCGATCAAGATATGATCAGTCCCAAGAAAGCTCGAGTGATGGCCGATAAACTGCCAAACGGGAAACTTGAAATTATTCCTGATGCGACACACGTGTCGCTCCGCGATAACCCTGAATATTTCTTTCAACAACTGAACCAATTTTTAACCAATTAAGCGCTTCGTTTGATCTTTTTGCTTATAGGCTATATGATGGAAGTAAGGGAAAGAAGGTTAAGCCTATTACATTCGGAATATATGATATCAAAAACGATTGGTTTATTAAGGAAAAGAAATCAGGACTGGCTAACAAGGAGTTCGATAGTATCGAGCATGCCTCCGATTTTGCTAATAAATACTTTAAAAATCATGATCAAACAGCGATTTACAGTATTTACGAGATTAAAAACTAATCAGATATCAAAAAAACACCGGTAAAAATTGAACCGGTGTTTTTTTTATTTTTAATCTTTATTTATTATTAATTGTTTACTTTTTAACAAATAGATTGTAAAATTATTCACAGAAAGAATTTGGAGGTATTCAATATGGTAGATCGTTTAAAAGGAAAGGTCGCCATCGTAACCGGCGGAACGCTAGGAATCGGTTTATCGATTGTCGATTTGTATTTAAAAGAGGGGGCCAAGGTAGTCTTTACAGGTCGTCGCCAAAAAATTGGTGAAGAAGCATTCAAGCATTTGAGCAACCCTAAAAATGCTAAGTTTGTTGTTCACGATGCTTCTAACGAAGAGGGCTGGAAAAAATTGTTCGCCGACGTGATTGCGGAATTTGGGAAAGTCGATATTCTTGTGAATAATGCCGGAATTGGTGTTCCCGGCGATGTTGAACACACCGATTATGCCCAGTGGCGGCAAACGATGGCAGTTAATCTGGACGGTGTCTACTTTGGTACTCATTATGGCGTTATCAATATGAAACATCCGGTAAGCGGAGACGCCTCTATAATTAATATGTCGAGTATCGAAGGCTTGGTTGGCGATCCGAATTTGTTTGCATATAATGCGACCAAAGGAGCTTTGCGGATCATGACTAAATCAGCTGCAATCTATTGCGCACAAAATGATTACAACTTGAGAATTAATACCATTCATCCAGGATATATTAAAACCCCTTTGGTTGAAGACATGGATGGTTTTGAAAAGGCTATGAGTGAAAGGACCAAGACGCCAATGGGCCATATCGGTGATCCTGAAGACATCGGTTGGTTAGCGGTTTATTTGGGATCGGAAGAGGCTAAATTTGCAACCGGTTCTGAATTCACGGTTGACGGTGGTTATACTGCTCAATAATTTAAACAGATAAAACATTTGTTTTAAAAAAACTCCAGCGTTTTTAACCGCCGGAGTTTTTTAAAATTCCCGAAATAAATGATCTATTTGTTGGAATTCCTGATTGCTTAAATTAATTTTTAAAGCCTGAGCGTTGCTTTTGACCTGTTCAGCTTTTCTTGCGCCTGGAATAACAACGCCAATATTTGGATTCGCAATATACCAAGCTAAGATTATCTGAGAAATCGTCGAGTCGTGTTCCTTGGCTAGATCCCTAACTTTATCGAGAGCATGAATAATTTTTTCGTATTCTGCTGTTGAGAATTTTTTAAATTTTGGTTGATCATTTATTGTATATTTTCCAGTTAAAAGACCGGAAGCCAAAGGAAAATAGGGAACAAAAGAGATGCCCTCTTCTTTAAGATAGGGAAAGAGATTTTTTTCGGCATCTCGATGAACAAGGCTGTAGTTATCTTCTACAATATCAATTTGATGATTTTTATTTGCTTCTTTGATTTGCGTCAAAGAAAAATTCGATACACCAATTGCACGAATCTTGCCAGCCTTCTTTTCCTCGGCTAAAGCTTCGACGGCTTCGTCTTTTGGTGTTTTTTCGTCTGGAAAATGGATATAGAAAATGTCGATATAATCAGTTTTTAAACGTTTTAAAGCACTATCCACAGACGCTTTTAAAAAGTCCGGTTTGTTATTTAAATGCAAGCCATCGTTCGGGTCTTGAGCAGCTTTTGTAGCTAAAATAACTTTGGAGCGGTCATGTGCCCGTAATACCTGACCAATAATTTCTTCGGATCTACCTAATCCGTACATAAAAGCAGTGTCCAGTAATGAAATATTTTCCTTCAAAGCTTCCTCGATTATTTGGCTTCCATCGGAATCCTGCAAATCGTTGAAAAGATTATGGCCACCGACTTTATTTGTACCGAGTCCGAGTTTTCCGGTCTTTACTTCGCTTTTACCAATCTGTATCTCTTTAGTCATCAGATGCCTCCTAAAACGTTAGTTAATTTAATTATACGCCCGAGTTATGAAAGCCTTTTCTGGGAATAAACATATCATTATTTTTTATTTCATTTATTCAATTTTTTCGACAATTCTTTTTTATCGACTGTTAATCCGAAAACAGGTCCGTCGGCTTGAATAGTAAAACTATTTTTCAAATTACCAGCATCATAAGCATTAAATCCAATTTGGTCGATTAATTCGGCAACTATGTTTTTAAATTTAACATCATCGCCGGCGATCGGAATTGCTATTCGTTCACTTTTATTTTCAAAGTTGGCCAATCCTTCCAATTCAGAAACCGGTATCGTATTAAAAGCCTTGACAATTGTGGACACCTTAAAGTAATCAGCAAGCATTTGAGAGCTTGAAATTTCATGATTAATCAGCTTTGGAATCCGTCCGTCACGCTGGGGAAAATAATTGCTTGCATCAATTACTTTCTTTCCTTTTAAGAGATTGTCATCAAGATCATTAACTCCATTAAAAGGAATTGCTAAAACAAACAAATCTAGATCGTCTCCCAGTGAGTTGATATCGGCTGCTTGTGCAGCAGACCCTAATTTACTAGTAACTGGAAGCAGACTATCTTTTCCATGACGATTTGTGAGAACGACAGAATGTCCTGCCTTAATAAAAAGTTTGGCAAGGACCTGTCCTACGTGGCCGCTGCCGATAAAAGCAATTTTCATAATAATTACCTCCAATACAGAATATATTACCCATTTTCAAGTCTCATGATTAGTGAATAATTTTCATATGAAGAAAAGATGTTATATTATTAAATTGAATGGTCAATGAAAAAATGAAGAAAAGCAACAAAGGGGATTTACAAAAAGAAAAATTGTTATCGGCTGCCTGTCAATTATTTGCCAAAAAAGGCTACGAAGCAAGTTCGACCAAAGAAATTAACCACCAAGCCGGGGCTTCGGATGGCCTGCTATATTATTATTTTCCTGGCGGGAAAGAACAGCTTCTCAATGAAATAATCAGGCAGACTACCGATAGTAAAGCTTCGGAATTCATAATTCGCTTTGATAAAATTGTTAGCATTGGTTGTTCTACTGAGGAAACGTTGGTAAATATCTTTCTTATGATGTGGAACCTTTTAACGAAAAAGGAAAACTATCAGGTCCTTTTAATTATGATTCGGGAACAGGCAGCGATTGATCGAAAGCAAATGACTTGGATATGGAAATTGGATAGCGTGATTCAAAGGAAGATTTTCGACTACCTAAGCGACCAATTTTCTACTCGTATGATTCATGGAAATGATCCGAAAACAATGGCCGATGTGATTTCGTCAATCTATGAAAGTTTTATATACTGCCAATTGGTTTTAAACAACGATACAAAGTTTACAGATGATTCAAAAGAACGTCTGATTCGGGAAATACATTTAGTTTTAAAGGGATAAAAAACGAATTGTCGAGTTGACAATTTCGCAAAACGATTTTTTAAAGAGAGACACTGTCTATGAAAACCGATCAAAAACAAGACAATCAACAAAAAAGTTTGGATGAGGTCAATGGGAGTATCAAGGTTCCTAAAAATGCCGGTTTTTGGCGAACTCTGCTGGCTTATACAGGTCCAGGTTCTTTAATTGCCGTCGGTTATATGGATCCGGGGAATTGGATCACTTCTATTGGCGGTGGCGCTCAGTTCAAATATGCTCTTTTGTCGGTAATTCTTCTTTCCAGTTTAATCGCGATGTTGTTGCAGTCTATGGCAGCCAAACTTGGAATTGTTACTGGGAAAGATTTGGCTCAATTGACGCGGGACCGGACTTCTAAAAGAGTCGGTTTTGTTTTGTGGATAATTACCGAATTGGCGATTATGGCAACTGATGTTGCGGAAATTATCGGTTCTGGAATAGCGATAGAACTGCTTTTCGGAATTCCTTTGATCGTTGGCATTTTGATTACTTCGGCTGATGTTTTGATTCTGTTATTGCTGATGAGATTAGGTTTTCGAAAGATTGAGGCAATCGTCGCAACTTTGGTTGCAGTTGTTCTTTTTGTCTTCTCCTATGAAGTGATTTTATCGCAGCCAAATATTCCGGAAGTTTTGAAGGGATATCTTCCCACCTACAAAATCGTTACAAATACACCAATGCTCTACCTGGCTTTAGGGATTGTCGGTGCAACGATTATGCCGCATGATTTGTATTTGGGATCCTCGATTTCTCAGACCAGGCGAGTTGATCGTTCAGATAAAAATTCTGTTAAAAACACGATTCGTTTTACGACGATTGATTCAAACATTCAATTGACAATTGCCTTCGTTGTTAACTGTCTGCTGCTGGTTTTAGGGGCGGCATTGTTTTATGGCACGAACAGCAGCTTAGGACGTTTTGTTGATTTGTTTAGGGCTTTGAACAACAGCCAGGTGGTTGGCGCAATCGCCAGCCCGGTTCTGAGTATGCTTTTTGCAATCGCTCTGCTGGCTTCCGGCCAAAGTTCAACGATTACCGGTACTTTATCGGGGCAGATTATTATGGAAGGTTTTATTCACTTACATATGCCACTGTGGATTCAGCGCTTGCTAACTCGATTGATCTCTGTCACCCCGGTACTAATTTTTGCCATAATTTATCATGGCAATGAAGCCAAAATCGAACAGTTGCTGACTTTCTCGCAGGTATTTTTGAGTATTGCTTTGCCCTTTGCGGTTGTTCCACTGGTTATTTTCACAAATGATGAAAAGTTAATGGGAGAGTTTAAAAACCATGCTTGGGTTAAGTGGACATCTTGGCTGATTACGGCTGTTTTAATTGTTTTGAATATTTATTTGATTTTACAAATTATTTAATTTTTTAAATATGCCAAGAGAAAAATCGAATTAAAAATCCTTATGTTTGAATTACTTGATTTTTTCTAATTAATTTCTAGTTTGTTAAGAAATGTGTAAAACTTAATTTATGAAGATTACAAATCCAAAATTAATTATTTCGGCCGTTTCAAAAAAACAATACCCGGCTGGCAATTTGTCGGAGATAGCTTTTGTCGGTCGTTCAAATGTTGGGAAATCATCTTTAATCAATACTTTGATTGAGCGTAACGGGCTTGCACATATAAGTGGCCAACCCGGCAAAACGCAAACACTGAATTTTTATAATCTCGACGAAAAGTTATTTTTTGTCGATGTTCCGGGTTATGGGTACGCTAAAGTAAGCAAAGCTCAACGTGAACAATTCGGTTCGATGGTCGAAGAATATTTAAGCAGTCGTGATCAATTGAAAGGAGTTATCAGTCTGATCGATGCTCGTCACGAGCCAACCGAGGATGATAAATTGATGTACAATTGGCTCGAATATTATCAAGTACCAATTCTGATTGTTGCAACGAAAGCTGATAAAGTTGCTTCCGGCAAGTTTAATGCCGTTGAATCCCAGATCAAAAAAACATTAAAATTCAATTCAACTACTTCATCACTGATTTTGTTTTCGGCGATTAAAAAATTTGGTGCCAAAGAAATTTGGAATTGGATCAAAGGACAAGCGGAGTTACAAGAATGACCGACGCAATGATTATTTGGATTCTGATTGCTGTTTACGGAGTTTTAATGCTTTTAACATCTTTGTCAAAAGCAGCGGTCCCTTTAACGAAGTTTTTCGGTTTCCTTGGAAGTTTTGCTTTAATATTTGCGACCGTTATCGGTATTTTTCATCGTGGCAAGCTATTCGCTTTTATTCTGACCTTAGTCGGTTTTGTTTTTGTTTCGACCGGCGCTTTTATCCAAGGAAGACAGACGACTTTTCATTGGCTGCATCATTTTGTTCGGGGAATCATGGAAGTAGTTGTTCTTGTTTTATTGTTTATTTTTTTAAAACTATAGTTTGATAAGTTCCTGATCTTTTTAGTTTTCTTTTTATAGGTGTTTAGAAGAGGCTCTTAAAAAGCCTCTTTTTTACAAAGAACTTTGTCAATGCTATAATGATAACGCTTACATTAGGAGCGCTAATAATGATCGAACCGTTATTTTTAAAGCCTTATTTTCAACCGAAGATTTGGGGCGGCCGAAAACTTGAAAAAGAGTTTTCCTATCAATTACCAACTGGAGACATTGGCGAATGCTGGGCCATTTCAGCTCATCCCCATGGGCCAAGCGTAATAACAAATGGTGAATTAAGCGGGCTTAGTTTAGCTGAGGCGTATCAAAAATATCCTGAATATTTTGGTAATCCAAAGGCGAAAGTATTTCCTTTATTGACGAAAATATTAGATGCCGAAGCGAGCCTTTCGGTGCAGGTTCATCCTGACGATAATTATGCCGAGAAACATGAACATGAATTAGGCAAGACTGAATGCTGGTATATTCTAAAAGCTGATCCTGGCTCATACCTGGTCTATGGTCATCATGCAAAAACACGTCAGGAATTATCCGATTGGGTTTATCGAGGAGATTGGGATAAGTTATTACGAAAAGTTCCCGTAAAAGCTGGTGATTTTGTATACGTGCCAAGTGGGACGATTCACGCTCTCAATAAGGGTATTATGGCTCTTGAAACTCAGCAGTCGAGTGATACTACTTATCGTCTTTACGATTACGATCGTATTGATCGGGTAAGTGGGAAAAAGCGTGAATTGCATCTCAAACAATCAATCGATGTAACAACCGTTCCTTTTCGGGAACCGGAATTAAATATCCAAACAAGGCATATTGCTTCTTCTAAAATAATCTCTTATTTAAAACCTCCTATATCACCTTTTTTTGCCGTTTGGCAGTGGCAGATCAACGGAGAAACAACTCTTCACCATGAAATTTCTCCTTATACATTGGTCTCGGTAATTGAAGGAAACGGATTGATTAAAATCAATGGAAAAAGTTATCCGCTTAAAAAAGGTCAGCACTTTATTTTGCCAGCCCAGATTGTTTCCTGGACGTTGGATGGCAGGATGAATTTGATCGCTTCGGAAGCTGTAGAAGTTTAAATAACTTTTAAAATTAAATATTTTCTTGTTTGATTAAGAATGGGTCAAAGGCTTTTATGAAAGCGTTTACATTAAGCCTTTTTTGGTCTACAATGAATTTGCTAAAACGTTTTAGAAGTGGAAGGAGCCTTCAATTATGGAGCGTCACATTCAATTGGCTGTCATTCGAATTTTGGCGAGCATGATTGATTTAATTGTTGTGTATTTGCCCTTTCAAATCCTCTGTTTCTTTATTTTTAAAGATCAGTTGCTTTTAGCGATTTTTTTAGGTCAATTATTGTTTGTTAGTTATAATGCGGTTCTTGTCAGTATGAAAAACGGCCGGACAATCGGAAAGTACTTTGCTAAGCTCAGGGTTGTTAATGATAATAGTGAAAAGAATTCGGCAAAGGCGCTTCGAGAGTTTTGCAAACTGCTTTATTTTGTGACCTTTCCTTTTGGACTGTTTTTTCTGCTTGTTTCTATTTTTCTTCTTTTAACAACTGGCAGAGCTCTTCATGATTTTCTTGGTCAAAGCCGAATTGTTTCGGATGCAGAATATAAAAGGATTATTTCGGCAAATGAATGATCTTATTGATAAACAATACTTAGCTCATATTCCAACTCTGCCTTTATTGGCTGTGCTATTTATTACGATTTCTCTGGCTTATTATTTGCCCTATCATTTTCGCAATGTTTACGACCCGATTCCAATTACTAAATTTTATTCTTTATACTCGATTGTAATTTTTCTTGCAAATCTAACCATTTTTCATGTTCGTTGGATTTTGGTATTGGGTATTTATTTAACGGGAATATTGATTCTTGTTTTTCGTTCCAACCATTATTTTTACAAGCGATAATTTTTTGATTAAAATCTAAAACGTTTTAGTAAAAGTATCACAAGGAAGTTGATTATGATGAAAACCTTAATGGAATATCAACAAAATCAGCCTTGGATTATCAAAGAGAATTCATTTGATAATAATTTTTTGAGTAAGTGTGAGTCCGTTTTTGCCTTTGGCAATGGTTATCTAGGCGTCAGATCTGCTTTTGAGGAAAACTATATCGGTGAAAAACGAGATATGTTTGTTTCCGGTACTTTTGACAGATTTGATAAAAGTGAGGTGACAGAATTACCGAATGTACCCGATTTTATTCAAATGGAATTTGTTATTAATGGTCGAAATCTCGATTTAAATTTAGGAGAAATTACTCAATATTCGTTCAGCCTAAATTTAAAAACCGGCCAGTTAATTCGTCATTTTATCTGGAAATTTGCTGATATTCATTTAGAGTTTAATTTTCGTCGTTTTGTTAGTTTTGATGATCTTCACTTGCTTGGTCAGGAAGTGACAATCAGAAATCTTGGCGCTGATACAAGCTTTCAGTTAAAATCTGGGATTGATGGACAGCTTACAAATTCAGGAAGCCAGCATTTTGCCGAAGGCACAAAAGATCAAGAAAAAAACAGAATTTTGCAGATGGTATCAACAACTGCACAATCGAGAATCGATTTTGTCCAGTCGACAATTCATGATTTTTCTGATCGATCGTTGATTGATAAAACGCGGATCGAAATTTCCCGTCGGCAAATTCATAAACTTTATTGGTTCCATCTAAAAAGCAACCGAAGCATCAAAATTAGTAAACTTTCCAATGTTTACACCTCAATAGATCGTGATTTGAATCAAAAAACAGTTGAATATATGATTAGTGTTTCTGCCAACGTACTAAATTTTGATGTTCAAAAAGGTTTTGATTACTTGCTTAAAAAATCTGCTTTGGCTTGGGAAGAAAAAGTTTGGCGTGATTTCCCGATTGAGATTAAGTCAATCGATTTTACAGATCAACTGGCTTTGAATTTTGCAAGATATCATCTGCATATCATGGTTCCGAAACATGACGGACGAATGAGTATCGCGGCAAAAGGATTATCCGGAGAAGGTTATAAAGGTCATACCGCCTGGGATACAGATATTTTTATGCTTCCATATTTCACAATGACTTATCCGGAAATTGCGAGAAAATTGCTTACTTATCGTTATCTGGGTTTGAGTGGCGCTCATAAGAAGGCCGCTCTAAACCACTATCAGGGTGCCCAGTATCCTTGGGAGTCGGCTTGGCCCTCAAATGGGGAAGTCGCTCCAGTTTGGGGCGCAGCAGATATTGTTACCGGTAAACCAACAAAAATTTGGTCAGGTTTTATCGAACAACATATCAGTAGCGATGTTGCTTTTGGTGTTAAACAATATATTGATGCGACTTCTGATCTTAGATTTGCTAAATTCGAAGGTTATGAAATGATTTTTGATACCGCAAAATTTTGGGTCAGTCGTTTAGAATATAACGCGGTTAAGGATCGTTATGAGATTAATAATGTCGTTGGTCCGGACGAATATAAAGAACACGTTAACAACAATGCTTTTACAAATTATTCGGCCGCTTGGAATATTTCTACTGCCATTAAAGTGTATGAAAAAATAAAGCAGCAGGATAGCAAAAGTTTTGATCGGTTAAACAAAAAACTTGGTCTTGATAAAACTTATCGCCAATGGAAAGAAAAACTGCCAAAGCTTTATTTGCCCAAAGCGAATAAAGACAAGATTCTTCCTCAGGATGATAGTTACCTTTCAAAAAAATTTTGGATTTAACGCCCTACCTAAAAGACGACGCCGTTGGAACTTTATTTCATGATTATAATTTGGACCAGGTTAATAATATGCAAATAACCAAGCAAGCCGATGTTATCTTATTATTCTGCTTGTTTGAAAATATATTTTCTCTAGGTATTCAAGAAGCAAGTTGGGATTATTATCTTCCCAAAACGATGCACGATTCTTCTTTATCCCTTTCGACTCATGTTGTTTTAGCAGTTGATTTAGGAAGGAATTCGGAAGCTTATCAACTATTTCAAAAAGCAAAAAATATCGATTTAGGGCCTTATATGAATTCTTCAAACGATGGAATTCACGCTGCTTCTTTGGGTGGAATTTGGAATTCTGTCGTTGAGGGCTTTGGTGGTCTGCGAGTAATTGACGGCAAACTAAGAATTGAACCTCATTTACCCAAAGAATGGGATTCATTGGATTATCGAATTAACTGGCATGGTGCGAAGTTGCAAATTAGTGAGACAAAGGAAGACTTTACAGTTACATTTCTCAATTCGAATCATTTAAATCAGATAGTTGAATTTATGTCAAAGGGTCAAAAGTATCAAGTCAAGGCGAAAGGTTCGCTTCGAATAAAACTTTGACAAAAGAGGGGATTTAATTATGAAAAAGTTTTCGAAATTTATTAATCTTGGAGCGGTTTCTTTAATGACCGCGACTATATTTTCAGGCACAGGACTTTTGTTTAGGCAGGATGCTTTTGCAGCCCAGCCCTATAAAGGCAAAACAATTAAAATCGGCGTATGGATTGGTTCTGATTTAGAGCAAACCGGTTTGAATAAATTGATTAAAGGATTTGAAAAAAAGAAGGCGCAAAAGTAACAGAAAAAGTTTATACGAATTTTCAGACTCAAATTCAAGCTGATTTTTCAGCCCGAAAAGCACCAGATGTTTTCTATATGGACTCATCCCTTTATCCATGGTTTATCAGCCAGGGAGTTTTAGCTCAGTTGCCTAAAAAACAAATGCAGTCAACGAAGTTTTACAAAAATTTGATTGCCGCTTTTACCAGCAAAGGGAAACTATATGGTGTCCCAAAGGACAATTCGACTTTGGGTTTGCTGATCAATAAAGATATGTTTAAAAAAGTTGGCGTTGATCCGAAAACAATTCCAACATCCTACGCTGGTTTAATTAAGTGGCTTCCGGGATTTCAAGCTAAACTTAATAAAGCTTATGGCAAAGGAAAAGTTACAGCGATGACTTATGACCAGGATATGGCTAGAAATTTGGCAATCATGATTGCCAAAGGCGGCAAGCCGGTTAAAAATAATGGGAAAGCCAATTTGGCGTCGGCTCAAGTTGTTAAAAATCTTGGCCTTTATAAAAAACTTGTTAATACGGGAGCCGTCGCAACAGCGAAAGATTTAGGGTCAGGAGATAACGGAACAGCTTTTGGAACCGGTAAAGTAGCCATGACCGAAGAAGGAAACTGGACTTACCAAGTGCAAAAAAAGCAATATAAGACAAATTTTGAAGTTTTGCCAATGCCAACTTATCAAGGCAAACAGCGCGGAATGATTTTTACAGTTGGTTGGGGAGAAAATGCCGAATCGAAAAACAAGAAGCTTGATAATGCCTGGATTGCTTATGTAACGAGTAAAAAAGAAATGTCTGTCTGGGCTAAAACCGTTGGTGTTATGCCGAGCCGTCCCGATGTTGCCAAAGCGATTAAATTAACCAAAGACTCCAATCTGGATACCTGGTTAAAGGCTACTAATTATTCAACTGTATGGCAGGAAGGCAATACATTAACGACAATCAATACTTCTTACCAGAATTTTATCAGTGATGCTATGAATGTGAAAATGACGATCAAGCAGGCAATGATAAAAGCTGACAAGCAAGCTAATGCTGCGATTTCGAATTCAAAGTAAAATCAGTTCTCATTAAAAAATCAGAATTATATTCAGGAACGCTTTGAAAAATGTTTTGACAAAAAACATTTTTGGAAAGGACAGCAAATGGCTTCTAACCTCGAGTATCGTAAACCGCAAAAAACTGGGCAGAAACGTCGCAATCGAGAAACAAGGCAAGCTTATTTATTTCTAACACCGGCTTTGATTATTATCATAATATTCTTTGTTGCCGCAATTGCCTTTGCTTTATTCATGTCTTTTAACAAGGTTAATATGTTTTCCCAGCAGTTCAGATTCACGGGTTTTAAGAATTACTTAAACGCTTTTTCAGATAAGGTTGCTTTGAAGGCTTTATCAAATACAGCTTTATTCAGTTTTGTTGTTGTTCCTCTGCAAACTCTCATTGCACTGGTTATAGCCTATGGTTTAAGCTCACACGCTGTTAAATTTAAAAAAACTTTCCGCCTGATATACTTTTTACCAACTTTAACGTCAAGTGCTGCTTTGACATTGATTTTTATGTTTATTTTTAATGTTGCGGGACCACTGAATAATTTCTTTATGTCGATTGGATTTTATAACAAACCGATTAATTTTCTGCAAAACCCAGCTTACTCTTTGAAGGTTATTATGGTTATGAATATTTGGTCGACGGTTCCCACTTATATGACTATTTATCTTGCTTCTTTAGTTGATTTACCGGAATCCTTTTATGAGGCAGCTGAAATGGATGGCGCGACTTCTTGGGATAAACTACGCTATATAACTGTTCCCTATTTACGGCCAATTACAACCTATGTTCTTTTAACTGGTATTATAGGAACTTTTCAAATGTTTGATCAGGCTTTCATTTTTTCGAACGGTTCCGGTGGACCGAATAATTCGACCCTAACACTTGCTTTGATGATTTATAACTATGCTTTTGGTTCCCTAAATACGATGGGATATGCTTGTGCTCTGGCAATTTTGTTGACAATTATTATTTTCGCGGTCAGCCGATTGGCAGAAAAAATTAATGGAGGAAACGGATTGCAATAGGGGGGGCGGTTAGCATGAGAGAAAAATCTAAAATTTTAAAAGTGATTTTATATATTGTTTTAATCTTATACGCGATTATTACTTTTTATCCTTTTCTTTGGGCGCTGGCCGCCTCTTTTAAACCGCTAAAAGAGATTGTTTCCGGCAATCCGAATATTATTCCAAAACATGCTACTTTGGCTAGTTATGAATATATTTTCGGTGCTTCGTCTTTGTTCACACGTTGGTTTGTTAATTCGGTGATTGTTTCTACTATTGGGACCGTAATCAATATTTTTTTAAATACGATGGCGGGATATGCCTTAGCCAGGTTGGATTTTCCCGGACGCCAGCGAATTTATTACGCTTTTTTGGCTTTCATGATGGTTCCCGCGCAAATCTTATTGATTCCTAATTTTCTGATTTTATCAAAAATGGGATTACTTGATACATTGACTTCTTTAATTCTTCCAGCTGCTATTAATATCGGCAACATTTTTATGATGCGTCAATTTTTCCTTAGTTTTCCGAAAGACATCGAAGAAGCAGCCGAAGTTGATGGCCTTGGGCGTTTTGCTACTTTTTTTAGGATCGTGATGCCTTTAGCTCGCCCTTCGATTGCCACTCAGGCAGTTTTTACTTTTATGGGTTTTTGGAATAATTTTATGGCGCCAATGCTTTATATTTCAACGCCGTCAAAATACACTTTAACGCTCGGTCTACAAACTTTCGTTAGCCAACAATCCGGCATTCGTTGGGACCATTCAATGGCAGCTAGCATTATTTCGATACTGCCGATTATTGTTCTTTATATTATTTTCAACGGTTATTTCCTGCAAGGCATTAGGATGGACGGAGAAAAATGAATTGCTGCTTTTGGTTTTAACGGATTAAAGTATTTTTAATAATGTTGAATATTTTTGGAAAAAGGGGTATTTGTGTATAGAAGCACAAGTTATAGTAAGCTGTTAAATACCGATGAATAAAAAAATCACGATTAAAAACGTGGCAAAGGCAGCCGATGTTTCCGTGGCGACTGTTTCTCACGTTCTTAACAATTATCCTGATATTAGTGAAAAAACAAAAAGAAAAGTTAACCAAGTCGTTGAAAGACTGGGTTATTCTCCTAATATCGCTGCCAGATCTTTGGTTTATAAAAAACAAAAAACAATTGCTTTAATTTTGAATGAAATTGATATTTCAAAAAAGTTTCTTTACCTGCCGAGGTATCATTGGGAGTTTTTGATTTTTGTGATGAAATTGCTGCTCAGTATGTTTTTTATGCTACGACTTTAAAAGAACAGAAAGAAAAAAGTTTCAAACAATTTTGTCAGGAACACAATATCACAGGAGCAATTGTCCAGGGATTGAAAATAACCGATCCTTACTATGAAGAAATTCAGTCGACTGATTTTCCAACCGTTTTGATTGATTTGGAAAATAAAAATCCAAAAATTGGTTCGATTGGAATTGATAATCGTGCGGCTGGGATGGAAATTACTGATTTTTTAATTGATAACGGACACCAACAAATTGGAATGATTAACGGTTCAAAATATGCCAGTGTTTCTTTGCAGCGTCAGCTTGGTTACCAAGATGCTTTGATAGAACATGATATTGCTGTTAAGGAAGATTTTATTGAGTTTGCTGATTTTAGCGAATCATTAGCTTATGAAAAAGCCAAACAACTTCTGTCATCGCATCCTGAAATCACGGCAATTTTTTCTGCCAGTGATTTGATGGCGCTTGGGGTAATTAAAGCGGCCAAAGAGTTAGGCCGTATTTTGCCTAGAGATTTATCAATTTTTGCTTTTGACAATATTGCTGTTTCTGAATTCTTGTCTCCAAGCCTTTCGACAGTCGAACAGAACATGCGCGGAGTTGCCTACCGAGCGGCTAAATTATTGGACGATATTATCGATTGTAACCATGAGAATTCTTGGAATATCAAATCCGATTATGAATTGGTGATTAGGAATTCGGTTATTAATAGATTTAAAACAATTAATTAATATTTCTCAAGTTTTTTTGTGTTTCTTTTAGCCTTCCCCATGTATGACGTGTCTTATTTTTGCTATTGTGTCTTTACTATTTGTCTTGCGAGGAATAAATAAATCTTAAAATGTTTGCAAGTTCCTAATTTTCTTTTAGAATAGAAGAATGGCACAAACACGTAAACAAGAAATTCGCAAACAAATACGCAGAGCGCAAAACAAACCAACTCCTGAAGAAATTCTCGCACAGCGTTCTATTACTGCTCGTCGACGGGTTGCCGACACAAGCGCAAAGTCAAAAAAGAAAAGTCGTTTTGATTATATAACAATTACAATGGCGATTTTAATGGCGACTATTACTGTTTTTGGAATCGCAATCGGATTGTTGACCGTCTTCTAATTTTGTGTATAATTCTTAATGATGCTAGCGCATTGCAAACAAACAATTAATATCAATTCGTTTCGGAAAACAACTTCTAAGTCTTCGTTGATTTAGGAGTTGTTTTTTTATGCACGAAAAAAGGAGAATAAAATGGCAAATGTTTTTGTGAACATTAACGACTTATCGAATCAGGAGTTGTTATCAATGATTCACCAAGCTTTATTATTTAAAAGCGGTCAATTTATACCCGTGATAAATCGGCAGGTTGTTGCCAATCTCTTTTTTGAGAATTCAACCAGAACGGCGACCAGTTTTCAAATGGCAGAAATGAAATTGGGTTATCAGCGAATTGTGATCGATCCCAACAAGTCCTCGGCAACAAAAGGTGAAAGTCTTGAAGATACTCTGAAAACACTTAAAGCAATCGGCATCGATACAATCGTTATTAGACACAGCCTTCGTGACTGGTACCAGCCTTTTTACGAAATGGCCGGCAAAGAAGTTCCTAAGTTGGTGAATGCTGGGGATGGCAATGGCCAGCATCCCTCACAAAGCCTATTGGACTTGATGACGATCGTCGAACACTTTGAGAATTTTGTTGGATTGAGAGTTCGTATTATTGGCGATATATACCATTCGCGTGTCGCTCGATCAAATGCAGAAATATTAAATCGTTTAGGTGTCGAAGTGACTTTCTCCGGTCCCAAAGAATGGCAGGATCAATCATTGGAACAATTTGGGTCCTTTGTTGATATCGACAAAGATCTTGGAAAACAGGACGTAATTATGTTGTTAAGAGTTCAGCATGAACGTCTGACAGACGAAGAAAATCAAGATTTTACAATTGATAAATATCATGAAGACTATGGTTTAACACAAGATCGTTATCGAAAGCTAAAGAGTAATGCGATTATTATGCATCCAGCACCGGTTAACCGGGATGTTGAAATTGATAGTGATTTGGTCGAGTCTGATAAATCTCGTATTTTCCAACAAATGAAAAATGGCGTTTATGCTCGAATGGCAATTTTGAATTCGCTAACCATTCCATCTTTAATAAGCGGGGTCGGTAAATGAATTCGACTTTAATTAAGAACGCCCAAATTTTGGTTGGTGAAAATAGCTTTCTTAAACGCGATCTTTTTATTGAGAAAGGAAAAATTTCTGCAATTGGCGATGGGCTTTCCAATAAAGCGGACTTTATCGTCGATGCAAAAGGTGCTTTGTTGCTGCCAGGATTAATCGATGTTCATGTTCACTTCAGGGAACCGGGTTTTCCGGAAAAAGAAACAATTGCCAGCGGATCCAAAGTAGCAGCTCGTGGTGGTTTTACGACGGTCTTTGCAATGCCTAACTTAAATCCGGTCATTGATAATGTTGAGGTTTTTAAACAGGTTCAAGCTCTTAACCAACAAGACGGAATCATCAAAATTAAACAATATGCAGCGATTTCAACTGGTCTAACAGCTAATAAAATCGACAACATTCCTGCATTGTCAGCCCTTGGAGCAATTGCTTTTACCAACGATGGCAAAGGTGTCCAGACCGCCGATACTATGTACCAAGCAATGTTGGCTGCTAAAGCAGCAGGCAAAGTTCTTGTGGCACACGTTGAAGATAATTCTTTAATACACGGCGGAGTGGTCAATGCCGGATTAGCCTCCAAGAATTTAGGTTTTCCGGGCGCGAAGAAATTAAGCGAAACTTCTCAACTGGCACGTGATTTAATGATTGCCAAAGCAACCGGGGCACAATACCATATGGCTCATGTATCAGCTGCCGAGAGTGTCGAATTGATCAGAATTGCTAAGGAACACCGGATTGATGTCACTGCCGAAGTATCGCCACACCATTTATTGCTGGACGACAGTATGATTACAAATGACAATTCCTTGATGAAGATGAATCCGCCGCTTCGTTCTCCTGATGATCGGGCGGCTTTATTGGCTGGTTTATTGGATGGCACGATCGATATCGTTGCAACTGATCATGCTCCGCATACCAAAGAAGAGAAAGCACAGAGTATTTTAACAGCTCCAAATGGAGTTACCGGAATTGAAACTAGTTTTCAACTTTTATATACCCATCTGGTCAAACCGGGAATTATGAGTTTGCGCCAATTGTTAAAGGCTATGAATCAACGGCCGGCGGACATTTTCGCTTTAAAAGATGTTGCCAGGGAAATAGCCATTGGACAAGTTGCTGATCTGGCTTTGTTTGATATTCGTCATCTTCATGAAATCAAGGCCAATGAGTTTGCTTCAAAGGCCAGCAACAGTCCTTTTATCGGCTGGAAGGTTTATGGACAAACAGAAAGAACCTGGGTTAATGGGCAACAAGTTTATGCAAAAGGAGATGAAAAATAATGGTCAAACGCTACCTTCTTTTGGAGAATGGTTCGATATATTCCGGTCAGGGATTTGGTTCTCTTAAAAAAGCCAAAGGGGAATTGGTTTTTAATACAGGGATGACTGGTTATCAGGAGACGATTACCGATCCTTCCTATCATGGTCAGATAATTGTCTTTACTTATCCACTAATTGGTAATTATGGAATTAATCGTGATGATTTTGAAAGTCTTAATCCAACGGCCTCGGCGATCGTAGTTCATGAACTAGCCAGGCGGCCAAGCAACTGGCGTATGGATATGTCTTTAGGCCAGTGGGCTGAAAATGTTGGGATGCCGATTATCAGTGGGATCGATACACGAGCTTTGACCAAAGAGATCAGAGAGTTCGGTGTTATGAAGGCTTGTATTATTGATCAGGTAAACGATAGTAGTTTAAAGGAATTACAAGCCAGTCGTTTTTCAGACCAACAAGTTAAAGAGGTTGCCAGTCGGACCGCCTACCAGGACCCTTCCAATGGACCAACGATCGCCGTGATTGATTTTGGTCTGAAGAATTCCATTTTGTTTTCTTTGGCAAAACGGCATTGCAATGTAATTGTTTTTCCACCGGACACCTCGGCAAAAATTGTTTTAAATGCCAATCCGGATGGAGTCTTGCTATCCAACGGACCAGGGAATCCCGATTCGGTAGCTTATGCTCTTCCATTGATTAAAAGATTGCAGGAAGCAAAACCACTGTTTGGAATTTGCTTAGGCCACCAGCTTTTTGCTCTGGCCAATGGAGCTTCAACTTATAAGATGAAATTCGGTCATCGTGGTTTTAATCATGCGGTTAGATCGATTGATTCCAAACGTTTGGATTTTACGGCCCAAAATCATGGTTATGCCTTTGATGAAAAATCCCTAGCGAACACCGATCTACTGGTCACTTACAGAGAGGTCAACGATCAAACTATTGAAGGATTGAAGTCAACTAAATATCCGGCCTTTTCGGTTCAGTTTCATCCGGATGCTGCTCCTGGACCCCACGATACAGACTATCTTTATGACGATTTTATTCAGTTGATTAACGAAAACAAAGGGAGACAAAATGCCAAAAAGAGCTGATATTAAAAAAATACTCGTAATCGGTTCCGGGCCAATCATTATTGGACAAGCGGCCGAGTTCGATTATTCAGGAACCCAAGCCAGTTTGTCTTTAAGAGAAGAAGGCTATTCGGTGGTTCTCGTTAATTCTAATCCGGCAACAATTATGACCGATACAGAAATTGCCGATCAGGTTTATATCGAACCGTTAACGCTGCCTTTTATTAAACGAATTCTTCGTAAAGAGCGTCCAGATGCACTGTTGGCAACGATTGGCGGTCAGACGGCTTTGAACCTTGCCAAAGAATTGGCCGAGGACGGAATCTTAGAAGAACTGAAAATCGAGTTGTTGGGAACCAAACTAAAGGCGATTGAAGCAGCCGAAGACCGGGAAAAATTTAAACAATTAATGGAAGCCTTAAAAGAACCGGTTCCCGAATCAAGGATTGCCAGAACGCTTGAACAAGCTGTGCATTTTGCCGATCAAATTGGTTACCCGATAATCGTTCGTCCGGCATATACTTTGGGCGGCACCGGTGGCGAAATTGTTGAAAATAGCGAACAATTAACAGAAGTTGCCAAAAACGGTTTGGAGTTATCACCGGTTACCCAAGTTTTAATTGAAAAATCAATTGCTGGCTATAAAGAAATAGAATTTGAAGTTATGCGTGATGGCAATGATAACGCTCTGATCGTTGCTTCAATGGAAAACTTCGATCCAGTTGGTATTCATACCGTCGATTCGATTGTTGTCTCTCCAGTTCAGACTCTTTCTGATCGGGAATATCAAATGCTTAGAGATGCTGCTTTAAAAATTATTCGTGCTTTAAAAATTGAAGGTGGCGTCAATATTCAACTTGCTTTGGACCCTGATAGTCTTCGTTATTACATTATTGAAGTTAATCCACGTGTTTCGCGCTCTTCAGCTCTGGCCAGCAAGGCGACCGGCTATCCGATCGCGAAAATGGCTGCCAAGATCGCCATTGGTTTGACTCTGGACGAGATTGTTAATCCTGTTACCGGAACAACAAAGGCCGAATTTGAACCGGCTTTGGATTATGTGGCCGTAAAAATTCCTCGTTGGCCTTTTGACAAGTTTACCGAGGCTGACCGAGAACTCGGTACACAGATGAAGGCGACTGGCGAAGTAATGGCGATCGGCAGAAATTTTGAAACTGCCTTGATGAAAGCTATCCGTTCTTTAGAGATTGGCACTTTCGCTCTCGATGACTTAACTTATAGCGATTTAAGAAATCAAGATTTGCTCAATCGCTTAATGCCCGCAACCGACGAACGGCTCTTTATGGTCGCTGATTTATTGAGAAGGGGCATCACGATTGGGCAAATTCACGAGAAAAGTCAAATTGATGAATTCTTTTTGGACAAGATTCTGCATCTAATTGAAATCGAAAAAGAATTAAAAATGCATGTTCTTGATTTCAAAATCCTTAAAATCGCTAAAGAAAACGGTTTTCCCGATGTGACGATCGCCCGTTATTGGCAGCTTGAAGAAAAAGAACTGCGTCATTTAAGAAAAAAGGAAGATTTATTTCCTGTTTATAAAATGGTCGATACGGTTGCCGGTGAATTTTCTTCAAAAACTCCCTATTATTATTCAACCTACGAGTTGGAAAACGAATCGTTGAAAGAAAAACGCCCAAGTGTTTTGGTAGTTGGTTCCGGACCGATCAGAATCGGTCAAGGAGTTGAATTCGATTACGCCACCGTTCATTGTGTTAAGGCAATTCAAAAAGCCGGTTATAAAGCAATTGTAATTAATTCCAACCCAGAAACTGTTTCAACCGATTTTTCCGTTTCCGATAAACTCTATTTCGAACCATTAACTTTGGAAGATGTTTTAAATGTTATTGATTTGGAAAAACCAATTGGTGTCGTGGTTCAGTTCGGCGGGCAAACAGCGATTAATTTGGCTGGGCGTTTGGAAAATAACGGTGTCAAGCTTTTGGGAACCAGTCTAAAAGATATTAATCGATCTGAGGATCGAGAAGACTTCAATCAGGTAATTAAAAAACTCGATCTATCCCAACCTTTCGGGAAAACAGCGACGACGGTCACTCAAGCCTTATCTGTAGCAGAAGAGGTCGGCTATCCACTTTTGATTCGTCCTTCTTATGTTCTGGGCGGTCGGGCAATGGAAATTGTGACAAATCGCCAAGATCTATCCGACTATATGAAAAGAGCTGTGAAAGTTTCTTTAAAACATCCGGTTTTAATTGATTCCTATTTAACCGTTCGGGAAGCTGAAATCGATCTATTAAGCGATGGACAAACGATTATTGTTCCCGGTATTATGGAGCACATCGAACGGGCCGGTGTCCATTCCGGAGATTCGATGTCGGTTTATCCGTCTCAGTATTTGGACCAGAATGTGCAAGAACAGATGTTGGATGCGGCTTTTAAATTAGCCAAAGAACTTCACACAATTGGTTTAATGAATGTTCAATTTGTGATTCACGAACAACAGGCCTATGTAATTGAAGTCAATCCTCGAGCCTCCAGGACTCTTCCTTTTATTTCCAAAGCAACCGATCTACCTTTGGCCCAATTAGCAACTCGGGTTATGCTTGGTGAAAAATTAGCCGATCTGGGTTTTAAAAGCGGTTTGATGGCACCCAAAAAACTTGTCTATGTGAAAGCCCTGGTCTTTTCTTTTAATAAATTGCCTAAAGTCGATTCTTCTTTGGGTCCGGAAATGAAATCGACCGGTGAAGTTATGGGAGTCGATCGAAATCTGGCCAAGGCTCTTTATAAAGCTTTTGTGGCAGCCGGCTTTAAAGTTCACGAACACGGCAATGTCCTTTTCACAATTGCCGATCGGGATAAAAAAGAAGCGCTTGCTCTAGCAAAACGTTTTGATGAATTAGGTTATGTTCTTTGGGCGACCGCTGGGACAAGCAGTTTTCTTCATGAAAACCATTTGCCGGTTAGACAACTGGGTAAAATATCCGAAGATCAATTGAATCCGGTCACGGCCATGCGCCAGGGCAAATTACAAATTGTTATTAATCGATTGAAAACAGACGAACCGCTGGAATCTGATGGCCGGGCTATCAGAGCAGCCGCGATTGAAAACGGCGTCCCCCTCTTTACTTCACTGGATACGGTAGCAGCCTTTTTGCAGGTTCTTGAAAGCAGATCCTTCAATGTTTCGGCAATTAATAAAGGAGATAAATCATGAACAAACCCGTTTTTATCGCTTTGGATTTTCCTAATTTAAAAACTGCTTTCGATTTTCTGAACAAATTTCCTAGTCATGAAAAACCAGCTGTTAAAGTCGGCATGGAACTTTTTTATGCCGAAGGACCGAAAATTATTCAACAGTTAAGGCAAAAAGGCTACAAAGTTTTCCTTGATTTAAAACTATACGATATTCCTCATACAGTGGCCGCAGCGGTTAGGTCTTTGCTGGCTTTGGATGTTCAGTACTTAACGATCCATAGTCTTGGCGGATTAAAAATGATGGAAGCAGCTGTCGATGCCGCTGAGGGGAAAATAAAATTATTAGCTGTCACTCAATTGACTTCTATAAGTGCAAACGAAATGCGTGGTACTCAATTAACCAGTGCAACAATTGAACAATCCGTCAAACATTTGACGCAATTGGCTTTATTGGCGGGGGTTGACGGAACGATTTCTTCGCCTCTGGAAGCAAATATAATCAAGCAAATAACGCCGGATGATTTTCTGAAAATTACACCGGGAATCCGCTTGTTCAATGATCAAAATGGCGATCAAATTAGAATTACGACGCCTAAGAAAGCTAAAGAGTTCGGAGCAAGTGGATTGGTTGTCGGGCGATCAATAACTCAGGCAGCAGACCCCTTGTCTGTCTATCGAAAAATTTTGGAGGAATTTGAATAATGGAAATAAACTACTCAAAAAAAGTTGCCAACGATTTGCTTGATATATCGGCAGTTAAATTTTCGCCGAAGGACCCCTTCACCTGGGCTTCCGGAATTATCAGTCCGATTTATACCGATAATCGAATGACGATTGCTTATCCCACTATTCGCAAAAATATCGCTGATGGTCTGTCAGAATTGATTATTAGCAATTATCCCGATGTTGAAATCATTGGTGGAGTCGCGACAGCTGGAATTCCTCATGCTGCTTTTGTCTCTGATCGAATGAATAAACCGATGATTTATGTTCGTTCAAAAGCCAAAGATCATGGTTCCAAACATCAAATAGAAGGAGCACAGGTCGATAACAAAAAACTTGTTTTAATCGATGATTTGATCTCGACCGGAGGTTCTGTATTGGCAGCGGCTCGGACTGTTCAGGAAGCCGGCGCAAATGTGCTTGGAATTGTATCGATTTTTTCTTATGAATTGTCAGCAGCTGAGAAAAATTTTAGCGCAGCCGGTTTAAGTTTTAAATCATTAACGACTTACTCCCAACTAATCGAAGCAGCAATCGATCGTGGCGAATTGAAAGAAACTGAAATTGAAACTTTGCGCGAATGGCAAAAAGATCAAAATAGCTGGAGGAGTTAAGATGGACTATACGACAAAAATTGCTAATCAGGTTTTTCATCATTTATTTATTAACGCAGCTGGTGTATACTGCCAAACATTTGAAGAGCTGGAACAAATTCAAAATGCTCCCTGTGCTGGGGCAGTCATTACCAAATCTGCAACTGCAAAAGAGAGGTCGGGTAATTCTGAGCCCCGCTATTTTGAAAATTCTGTCGAACACAACACAATAAATTCGATGGGTTTGCCTAATCTTGGAATTGATTATTATTTGAATTATGTTTTAAAACACAGTTTGAAATTGCCGACGCTTTTCTCGATTGTCGGTCTTTGTCAAAAAGAAATCATCGATAATTTAAAAAAATTACAAGCCAGCGATTTTTCCGGCCTGACCGAATTAAATTTGTCTTGTCCCAACGTTTCCGGAAAGCCGCAAATTGCTTATGATTTTGCTGCTACAAGAGAAATTTTAGACAACGTTTTTGCTTTTTATTCAAAGCCGCTTGGCGTTAAACTTCCACCCTATTTCGATATTGCACATTTTGATCAAATTGCCGCTATCTTGAATGATTATCCCTTGGCTTACGTTAATGCGATTAATTCGGTTGGTAATGGACTTGTAATTGATCCAGAAACAGATACGGTTATGATTAAACCCAAAGATGGTTTTGGCGGATTAGGTGGGAAACAAATCAAAGCTACTGCTTTGGCAAATGTTAGGGCTTTGCGCCAACGCCTCCATCCACAGATTAAAATTATCGCTACCGGTGGAGTAACTAATGGTAGAGACGTTTATGATCATCTTTTATGCGGAGCCGACCTGGTTTCGGTTGGTTCTCAATTAGGAATCGAAGGACCGACGGTATTCGCTCGATTGGAAAAGGAACTTGAAGAAATTTTTGCTGATAAAGGAATTACTGATTTAAGACAAGTCAGGGGTAAACTGAAATTAATTGCATAAATTCTCGACAAGGACCAAATATCCTGCTATCATATTGATCAGTGTGATTTTTTAATAAGTTAGAAGGAGAAGAAAGTTTGCGTTTTTTCAAAAAACAACTGGATTTTTTCAAAAAAATTATCAGCCTTTCTTATTTCTTTTTTACTTTTCTGATTCACAGTTTAATAAATTGTTACTGCCCATCAAATACCTCAATTATTTCTAATTGAGGTATTTTTTTGGCTTTTTTTGGAGGGAAAATTGGAAAATTCATTGGTAAAAACAAAAGGTAATGTGTTGCAGCCAAGCGGCGTTGCGAGTTATCAAAAACAAACACTTTGGTCATCGATTATTGGTTATGCGATGGATGGGCTGGATATGATGCTGCTTTCCTTCGTCCTTCCTTTGATCATGGCTGATTTTCATTTAACGACTGCTCAGGCCGGAGGAATTTCGACAATTACAATGTTTGGTGTGGTTATAGGTGGAACTGTTTTTGGAATTCTAGCTGATCATTTTGGAAGGGTAAAAGTTTTCACCTGGACAATTTTGATTTTCTCTTTATTCACTGGCCTCTCGGCTCTTTCTCCATCGGATGGCGTTTTTATCGCGATGCGTTTTATGGCCGGTCTTGGTTTGGGTGGAGAATTCGGAATTGGAATGACACTTGTTTCTGAAAGCTGGCCAACAAAACTTCGTACAAAAGCAACTTCCTGGGTTGCACTTGGATATCAGGCGGGAACTTTATTAGCAACTCTTTTGGCTGGGTATGTTTCAACCAATTTTGGTTGGCGAGGTGTGTTTGCGATTGGAATTTTGCCGGCTGCTTTAGCTTGGTGGACACGCAGGAACTTGGAAGAACCAGCGATGTGGGTTGAAAACCGCAAGACCGTAAAAAATAATTTTGCGATCAAACAATTATTTATTAATAAAAAGATCACCCTAACCACAATTGGTTTGGTGATCTTAACTTCCGTTCAAAATCTTGGTTATTTTGCGATTATGAGTTGGATGCCGACAATGTTGGCTAGCCAACGCCATATCGCAATCAGTGGAACAATGTTCTGGACGCTTTCGACAATTAGCGGCATGGTAGTCGGGATTATTGTGTTTGCTTGGGCGGCGGATAAATTTGGTCGAAAACCGGCTTTTATTACTTTTCAAATTTCGGCAGCCGTTATTGCTTGGATTTATTTTCGGATTTCAAATCCTGTTCTTCTGGTCGCTTTAGGTTCAGTTCTTGGATTTTTCGTTAACGGAATGATGGGTGGCTATGGTGCTCTGCTTTCCGAACACTATCCAACCGAAATTCGTTCTACAGCGGAGAATTTGATCTTTAATTTTGGTCGTTTTGTCGGTGGCTTTGGCCCCTTGTTTATTGGCATCGTCGCTTTGCATAATTCTCTTTCAGCGGCTCTTGGCATGATTTCGGCAATCTATATTGTTGCTGCTTTGGCCATGTTGTTCCTTATTCCAGAAACCAAGGGTCTTGATTTAGCTTCTATCAAGGAGATTTAAATTTAAAAGTTTAGGCCTTTTTCGTTAGGACCACTGATCCCACAATTTTACAATTGCTTGTGTACCGAGGTTGCCAAGCTTTTTTTCGTCAGTCAGTTCTGCGTACATTTTTTCGGCTAATTTTGTTTCCGGTAAATCAAGTCCCATTTTATTAGCTTCGTCCAAAGCGATTCGCAGATCTTTTAAAATATGCTTTGCATAAAAACCCGGTTTAAAATCTTCTTTTAAAATTCTTGGCGCATAAGTATCCATCGACCAATTATCTGCCCCTCCGGCTGACAGGGTGTTCAACGTTTCCTGCAGGTCCAATCCGGCTGCTTTTGCATAGGTCATCCATTCGGCCAAGCCAAGCATCGTTGAAGCAATCATAATTTGGTTGGCCATTTTAGCGTGCTGGCCTTTGCCGGCCCCGCCAAAATAATTGACTTTTTTAGAAACAGATTTCAAAAGCGGCAGAGCTTTTTCAAAAGCATTTTTATCTCCGCCGACCATTGTTGTCAATTTTCCATCGCGAGCGCCGACATCTCCACCGGATACTGGAGCGTCGAGGACTCCGACTCCTTTTCTTTTGCCTTCGGCAGCAATTTTCTCCGCTAGAGTCGGTGTCGAAGTCGTCATATCGATTAATGTTTGTCCGGGTTTTACGGTCGAAAAAATTCCTTCTTCGCCAAAATAATTTTCCTCGACATCCTTTGGAAAACCAACCATTGTAAAAACAAAATCATTTCCTAAAGTTGCTTTGGCAGCCGAATCAGCCCACTTGGCCCCGTGATCCAAAACCCCTTGGGCATGTGCCTTAGTCCGATTATAGACAGTCACATCTTCGCCATTTTTTAAAAAGTTGTTAATAATGCCGGTTCCCATAACACCGGTTCCGATAAAGGCAATTTTCATCTTGAATCCTCCCTTAACTAAATTTTATTCCTAAAATCTATTGTAATTTTTTAAATTTTCTGTATAGTTTAAAGCAATTAGTTATGAATGATATTCAGGTTAACAATCAAGCATGGTGGTGGCTCGTCTAGGCGGGCTGTTTAATCGTGTAACGATTGTTCCGGCTCGCTGATTTGCGGGCCTTTTTTGTCTCTTTGGGAGAAAATGCTCGCTGATTTGCGAGCTTTTTTTATTCAACTAAAAAGAGAAAGAGGGAATCAATTTATGAAAAGGATGTATGGCTTGATCGTTTTATTGGCCGGTTTTCTGATTTTTGCGTTTTTTTACGGCGGCTCGTCAAGCGAAAAGACAGATGCCAGTACAAAAAGTAAAACTATCAAAACTTATAAAGTCGGAATTCTGCAGTTAATGACACAGCCGGCTTTGGACCAGATTCACAAAGGGATTGTTGCCGGCTTAAAAGCAGAAGGTTTCAAAGTCGGCACAAATCTCAAGATTGATTATCAAAATGCTCAGGGCGACCAGTCGAATTTACAAACAATGTCATCGAAGTTCGCTAATGAAAATGATGATCTGACAGTCGGAATCGCTACTCCGGCAGCTCAAGCTTTGGCAAAAGCAGCCAATGGTAAAACGCCGGTCATTTTGGCCGGGATTACCGATCCTGTCGGCGGCGGTTTAATTAAATCAAACGCAGTACCTGGAGGCAATATCACCGGTACTTCTGGTGAGTCGCCACTTAAGTCTCAACTGAATTTGATTAAAAAAATTCTTCCAAAAGCAAAAACGCTTGGAATTATTTATACGACTTCCGATCATGGCGGTACTTACAATGCCAAGAAGATGCAAAAAATTGCTGCAGCAGCTGGCTATACAGTCAAGATGTACACAATTTCGTCAACAAATGATATGCAGACGGTTGCCGAAAAAATGGCTTCCGAAGTCCAGGTTGTATATGCTCCTCAGGATAATGATGTCGCAAGTGCCATGAAGACTTTAGTCAGTGTCACGAATAAAGCAAAAGTTCCTGTTTTTCCGGCTGTCGACACAATGGTTAAAGATGGCAGAGTTGCCACGCTATCCGTTAACCAGTTCAATCTTGGCAAGACTTCCGGAGTAATTGCCGGTAAAGTTTTAAAGGGTAAAAAAACTTCGACTTATCCTTTGACTTTTATCACAAAAGGCGAGATGACAGTTAACACTACTGAAGCAAAATTATTAGGAATCAAATTACCGGCTTCGGTTCTTCACGAAGCAAAGACAAAGGGGGAAATTTTCAAATGAATATGATTGTATCTGCAATTGGACAGGGGCTGTTATGGGGAATACTTGGAATTGCCCTGTTCCTAACTTTTAGAATTTTGAATTTTCCCGATATGACTGTTGAAGGAACTTTTCCTTTAGGCGCGGCAACGGCTGTCAGTTTGATTACACGCGGCGTCAGTCCGATCTTGGCAACTTTAGCGGCTTTTATCGCTGGTGCCTTGGCAGGTGGAATTACCGGTCTGCTTTATACGAAAGGAAAAATTCCAATTCTATTATCCGGAATTTTAGTCATGACTGCTTGTCTATCGGTTAATTTACGAATTTTGGGTTCTTCCAATGTTTCTTTAATTGGCAAACGGACGATTTTTTCACCCTTCGCCGGTTTGCCGGAATACTTTGATGCCGTTTTTATCGGTTTGACAATGGTTTTTATTGTCACATTGATAATGATTTATTTCCTGCAGAGTAATCTCGGCCAGGCCTTCATAGTTACCGGCGATAATCCGATTATGGCCCAATCGATTGGTATTAGAACTGATCAGATGACTAACATGGGTTTGATGTTTTCCAATGGTTTAATCGCGATTGCCGGAGCTGTAATTGCTCAAAACAACGGTTACGCGGATATTAATATGGGAATTGGAATTATTGTAATTGCTTTGGCATCGATCATTATTGGCGAAGTGGTTTTTGGAGAATTGACGATGAATCAGCGCCTGATTGCAATTACTTTAGGTTCGATTATATATCGTTTTGTTCTTTTAATTGTTTTGCAGCTTGGTTTTTCAACCAACGATCTGAATCTTTTATCAGCGATTATTTTGGCTTTCTGCCTGATGTTGCCACGATTCAGCCAGGCACTGCATTTGGATCGAGTAATGAAGAAGGGACTTTTTGTCAATGACTGAAGTAATTTTATCTTTAAAGGATGTCACCGTTACAGTTAATAAGAAACAAAATAACGAAACAAGAATTTTGAAATCTATCAATCTGGATGTTCACCCGGGCGATTTCATTACGATACTTGGTTCGAATGGAGCAGGTAAATCGACAGTTTTCAATGTGATCAGCGGTACCTTGCCGGTCGATTCCGGGAAAATTTTGCATGCCGGTCAGGATATCAGCAAAGAAAGTCCGGAAAAACGAGCCAAGTTTTTAAGCCGGGTTTTTCAGGATCCGAAGATGGGTACCAGCCCTAGAATGACAGTTGCCGAAAATTTGTTGCTGGCTTCCAAACGTGGCGAAAAAAGAAGCTTGGCTCCCCGACACATGAAAGCAAAAATAAACGAGTTCCGCCATTTGGCATCGAAAATGGGCAATAATTTGGATCATCGTTTAGATACGCCAACTGAAAATCTTTCCGGTGGCCAACGACAGGCGCTTAGTTTTTTAATGGCGACTTATAAGAAACCCGATGTTTTATTGCTTGATGAACCACGGCGGCACTTGATCCAAAGACAAGTGCCGATCTAATGGAAGCAACTGCCCAACGAATCGAAGCCGATCATTTGACTTGCTTGATGATCACACATCATATGGAAGATGCTTTAAAATATGGCAACCGCCTGATTGTGATCGAGAACGGAATCGTTTCACATGATTTCAATCGTCAGGAAAAAGCCGCTTTGACAAAAGAAAAACTGCTTTCTTTCTTTGATGTAATAGCATGATATCTTTTTTAAATAAAAACCATTTTCTATCTTTACAAAATTGCTTTTTAGACATTCTGTAAAAAATAAAAGATGGTTTTTAATTTGGCGATTTGTTTTAGTTTTTGTGGTCAGGATCAAAATTTTACTAACGATTTTGTTTGAAATAAATATTGCAAGGCAGTTCAAACTTGAGAAAACAAATTATATTTTGGCTTTTTTTGAAGTCCTCGATATTAATTCTTTGATCGCATTTTTCAGCGACTGCAGGATCATGAGTGGCAATGATGACGGTTGCGCCTTTGCCAGCCATTTTTAATAAATGAGTAATAATAACCAGACCGTTATCTTGATCCAAGGAGCCGGTTGGTTCGTCAGCCAAAACAACTTTAGGGTCTTTTAAAATCAGTCGTGCCAAAGCGACTCGCTGTTGCTCACCACCGCTTAAAGTCGATATGCGCCGATACAAATCTACTTTAAGATTCAAATCTTCTAGAACTTGTTTTTTGAGAGCTGATTTTTCTTTAGCAGGAATCTTTCGATAGGCAAGTCCGATATCAAGATTTTCTTTAACATTTTGGTTATCGATTAAACCATAATTCTGAAATAAATAGCCGAGTGTTTGCCGGAAATAATTTCTTTTATTAATCTTCGATAAAGGCTGGTCATCAACACGGATTTCACCCGAAAAATTTTCCAGGCTGCCGATACAATTCAGGAAAGTTGATTTACCGGATCCGCTGTGACCGACCAAAGCATAACTTTGGCTGGTTTGAAGAAGTAAATTCACATTGGAAAAGATTGTTTTTCCAGCGATAATTTTTGAGACATTTTCAACTTTAATCATTTAATCATTTAATCATTTAATCATCTAACCTTTCTTGGAGCGTTTTTTGCTTGGACGTAAATAACTCGTTTGACATATTTTCCTTTATGAGTGATTTTTATGTATTGTTCGTCGGGATCATAGCCACCAAAGTCGAGTGTGTAGGACAATTTGCGCCCTTGCTCTGTATAGGCTGTGACATTTCGATATTTCTGGGTTCCTTTCTTGACTTTGGCGTAAGACTGTTCGCTATTAAGAAAAGGATTGTAGCGATCAGTGAGTGGATTACGAAACGAAAATATCGTTGTCAGTATAAAAACTGGAATCAACAGCGCGATGATTTTCGTTAGTTTGAAATGGGATTTTTTATTTTTCATTCTTAGAGTTCCTTTACTTGAGTGATTGATTTACTATCCAGAAAATAAATATTAACCAGAGAAACCAGAAATTCGCCGATTAAAGAAATAACTGCAATTGAAAGTACTAAGTTGCCAGACAGGAGTAGAAATTAGCAAAGCGAACATTAATCCACTGGATCCTAATGAAAGTGACAGGTGCGTGCCATGCTGTTTTATCAACGAATATCCATGAAGTTTTCTAATTAAAATCAGTTTTTTATTTTGCTGAAAATATTCACCTATATCCATAATGATTGACAAGACCAGAACGAAAATGACCAAGATGATTGTAATTGTTAAAAGAAAAATCTCTTTATCCAAAGAAGAAATTTGATCAGCAACATCGTCTTTAAAACTTGTTATTCCGGAAATATAATGCGATAGACCATATTTATCCAAACTATTGCGCAGATGTTGATAGTCTTTGAAGATAATTCCTCCGTTAGTGGCCGCTGCATAATAAAAATATCTTTGAACCGACTGGTTTTGGATCAGCGCAATTAAAGGTGAATCCGCATAAGGCTGATCAATGGAAGCACGACTATTAAAAGCGAATATGTAATAGTCCTTGTTCATATTTTTGGCGGAAAAGGAAACTGCGGCTGATTGATTCGGATCGCCTTTTTCAAATTGAAACAAATCGATAAAATTTTTTTCGATCGCAGTTTTTTTACGCTGAGCCTTTGTTGGCAAAAACAGATTGATTGTTTTTTGCTGATTTATTCTCTTACCGGCAAAAATATTTTTATCGAATTTTCTATAAAGTGAAACGAAATTGTTATTGACGATTAAAACATTTCCGTTTGTAGGTTCAAAATTGTCCTTTTTTGGATTAGAAGCATTATTATTTTTAATTAAAATTGCGCCATATTTTTCTTCTTCTGCAAAAAGTCGGTTAAATTTTTCTGCTACGTCGCCATACTCTTTGTTTCCGGTAATAAACGGAGCGAAATAAAGCGAATAATAATTATCGACTTTCCGCCAGATTTCATTATGCTTCTGAATTTTCTTCAGGTCGGATAAACTAGCAACATTTTGTATCAGTAATAAGAAAACGATGAGGATCATCGCAAACTTGCTTCCCAAAGCGATTGACCTTAATATTTTATAAGGACGTTTGCCTTTGACCATTTGCGAGACATCGATCAGCGATAATGATGCATAAGACAAAAGATTAAGCATCAAAAGCAGAATAGTCAGAACCGAATATGCAATTATCAGCCATTTAAGAAAAAACAATAATTGTCCATGATAAGGGCTGATTAATAAAAACAAAAAAGTGACGATGGCAGCGCAACTTGGCAGCAACAAAAAATAGATTGTTGATTTCTTTAAGTCATCAATGAATATCTTAAAAATTGAATATCCGTGGAGTCTTTTAATTGCATATGCTTTGAAATTAGCGCTGCGTTCGTGTAAGAAGATCAAAAAACTAATTAACAGCAAGGCAAAGATTGAAAGCAGGATCCCTTCCTGGCACATATATGATGAAAAGAACCTTGGAAAATTCACGTTGATAAAGTTTCCACTCAGACCAAGTTTCTTTAAGATTTTCAAAAACTTTTGTTTGTTAACCTCGCCTCGAACAAAATATTCNCCTCGAATATCTCTTTTCTGCAACTGAGAAAAAGAAATAATTCGATTCTTTTTGGAAATATCGAAATTATGAAAATCGTTTTTAAGTTTTTTATCGCCGATAAAAGGATAAATATATTTAATTGTATTGGATTGGTCAACACTACTGGTTGATTTATAAAGATTAATTTTTTGTTTTTTGGTTTCTTGATCAAGGCCTTTAAAGATTGTTTTTTTATTGCTTTTCTGGTCCCAAGTCGATATCGTCAAAATTTGATCGGTATGGTACAAAAATTGTTGGTCGAGCTCTTTAAAGAAACCGACAAGCAGGAAAGATAAAAGCAAAAAACTTATTAAAGCAAAGAAATTTTTAATCAGTTTCATGGATCCCCTCAAAATTTATCGCAATAAAAAAGGAGCTGTCAGCAGCTCTTTTTTATCATGAATAAATAAATAGCTTTATGTAGATTTTTTTACAATGTTGGCTAAAGCTGAATTTAAGCGTAGCATGCCATTTCCGTTTTGGAGAAAAGTTGATTTTTATTCCCATTTTGGCCTTTTTTCCGCATTTTTCGGAATATATTACGAATTATCGGGGACCATATATTTGTCCATATAACTTTCATAGGAAGAAGCCAGATAATTTGAATCGATCGATCTTAGGCTTTTTATCAATTGCCGGTTGGCTCTTTTGGCTTTTTGATTAGTCAAAGTTAAAAGGTTTCTCATGAAAGAGATTTTGAATTTAATAACTAATTGATCCTGATTTAACGATATTTTTTCTAAACAAAAAAGCAGCTCTTTGGCGCTTTGGTAATCCTCTCTGCGATAGAGAATATCAACCATATTTGTGATAGCACTCAAAAAATTATCGGAACGATTCCGATCATTTAGTTGAGCGCTTAAATAAATCAGTTCTTTGGCAAGAACTTTAATCATTGGACAAGTCAAAATAATTAAACAGTTTTTTAAAATGACCAGTTCGAATGAATTCCAATATTCGACGCTCATTAAATATTGGCTTATTTTTTTTACTATCATATCTTCAACCAGATAATTTGAATCGATTTTCTTGATGAAGGAAATCAAGCTGGCTGTTTTTATCAAATTGATAAATTCCTCATTGTTCTTTGACGTTTCTTCTTTGGCGATTGCTTTTAATGTCAGCAAATCATTGCCTTGATAAATTGGTTCGATTTTATTCAGAAAATGGTTATAGGAATCTGATAATGTTTCCGATTCTATCTGCTCATAGTAATCATCCAAACTGATATCCATTCGTTTCAAAAGAGAGCCGAGCTTAAAAAAAGATAATTTTGTTTTTCCTGTCTCGAATTTGTTGACCGAAGAAACAGATAAAATTCCCTTAGCTAGTTTTTTCGTTGACAGGTGTCTTTGTTTTCTAAGTTTTTGAAAAACTATTCCGGCTTGATTGACTGTATTTTTATCCATCCAAGAAAATTATTGCATAAATATTGTTTAATGGTTGTCAAAAAATGGGTTTCTGAATTCTTAACAACAAAGGGGATTATTTGAATTTTTAAAATAATTTTTGCATACAATTGTTAAACGTTACAAATATATGTTACTTTTTTATAGGCTCTTAATAAATGAATTAAATCACTTATTGAGATTTGTTAATTTGTTTGATGTGTACTAATAATTTAAAGGAAGAGGAAAATGAAAAAATTTTGACCACTGCAAGTGCGTCAACAGTTAGAAACCCTGTTAACGGACACATTGCGTCATGGACACACGGCCATGACTGGAGAGTTATTGTGACTTATTCTGAAACAGCTTCAAGTTTCTATGCTCATTCAGCTTCTGTTGATAGCACTGAATCAGGATTGAAGAGAGCCGGTGTTACGGCTCATGCTGAAAAAATTGGTGGATCATGCTATTACTGGTATGTTAGATAACTGATTTTCTATGAAAATAGCAAAATATGTGTCATTAATTGTCGCGAGTATCACTTTAATGTTTGCGGCAATTTTATTAATACAATTTAATGATTCGGAAAAGTGGTCGATCGATGCCCACCAGTCGGGCCTATTTTCCCAAACAATCAATATTAATTCGAACGATCAACCGGCAACACAAAAGAAAATACTGACGGCTTTGGCAGAAACGGCTGATCATTATTCGCTCGGGGTAATTCGTGTCGATGACCAAGTTGGTGCCACTGGGGCTTATCGGATTGGTGTTTATGACCCAGAAGGCGTTATCAAATTCGTTAATCGCAAAAACCAGTTGAAGTCATCGGGAATCACGAGTTTATCTTCAAAAAGACTATGGTCAACCAAAAGTATGGATACCCGCCATCTTTCGTTATTTAATCTTATGAATTCCAGCTCGGTTGTTGTCACTTCTTTGGATAGTCTGCTAAACCACACGGAAACGATCAATGGTCAATACCAAATGGCCACCATCAAAAAAACGAATTTTCAGAATATGTTGGATTTTTTTCCAAACGAAGTGGAATCAAGGAGAAACAACTTTTAGCCCAACATAGTTTTAAACAACATACTATTTCAATTGCTTTTAATCTTTCGTTGGTCTTGTTTGCCTTGCTTTCGGTCGTTTCGATTGTATTTGGTATTTTTTCTATTTATGATAAAAATCAGTTGGTTGGCGTTCAAAAACTATTGGGCTATTCAAGTTTTCGGATTGTCTGGTCACATGCGGTCAATAACTGGCTGGTTGTGTTTGCGGCTTTTTCCTTAGAAATTCTTATGTTGAGGATTGCCTTTTCCCAGTTGGATAATTCGATTTATCCAATCCTGTTTTTATTTCAGCTGCCCTTACTGATCGTCCTGTCTTTGGATACGTTAATCCAGTTTTTGTTGGTTCATCGCCAGAAAGCCACCAATTTCATCAAGCAAAATCTTCGTTCAAGACTATTAATCTGTGTTGTTTGCGGCTTATTTATCTTTACCAGTGGTTTATGTGTCTATATGTTGAGAGTGATTGATTATCAATCGATTCAAATTTTTTTAAATGCCAAAAAGATGCAGCACTGGCAGCAGCGGAACGATAATTATGTTCTTTCGGAGATATCTGCCGGTAATGATTCAGCCAGTTTTACTTATCAGTCAAATAAAATCGATCACGATCTGCAAAATTTTTATACGCAAATTGCTGATAAAAAAGGCGTTTTCCTAGCCGCTTCGAGTCATTTTGATCAATCTAAAGCTCAAAGGCAGCTTTATCAATTCTGGGGTCTCCCTAATCTCCCCAGTTTTTCGCTTTTGCAGTTGTCACCCTCGGCTTTAAAGAAATATCATATTTCAAATAACCAGGGACAGTCGATTAAGATCTCGAACCAAGATAAGACCAAGTATTATCTGATTCCGGATAAATTTCGCAATAATTTAAAATACCAGCGTTTCTTTAAAAAATTCGCTTTGATCAACAGCACAGTGAACCCGTCCAACAAGGCTCAGGTTAAGCAATTTTTGGATAGTCATCCTGTTCAAATTGTTTATTATAAAAATACCCGCTCGTTTGCTTCATGGGACTCCAGCGATTCCCGCTCTTTGAAGCTGCCCATAATCGAAGTAATAACAGCGGCTGGTCTTGACACGGACAATACTTCGAATATGCGGGTGGTCGGTTTGGATAATCTTTTAAAATTAGATCGAAAGGTTGTCGCCTCTACTGCTTTTAAAAGAGCTATTGCTAACAGTGATTTAAGCGATAATCAATTGGTTTTTCGGAGTATCAAAGACAGTCTCCTGTCGGATCGAAGCAATTATTTTCAATTGTTGGCGGCTTGGGGAAGCTTTCTGTTTATTTTGCTATTGGCGATACTCCAATCGATTGTCTCTTTGAATCTAATTTGGCAGTCATCCCATGAAAAACAGCTTTTCGTGCAGCGCTTATTGGGTTATAGCAGCTGTCATAAATACCGCTTTATTTATTTGCTCATTAGTATTTCGGATCTGATTGCTTTTATTTTTGGAATTGCGTTTCGTTCGTCCTATATTTCATTTGGATTCGTTATCTTGTTTGCCCTCGAGATGCTGGTCATTTATCACAGCGTACGTAAGGTTGAATTTAAAAAAATTAGTGAAGAATTGAAGGGACTTTCATGAAGTTAGAACTGAATCATATTACCAAGTCATTTAGCGGCAAGAAAATTCTTCGGAATTTTAATCTCACTGTTCAATCCGGTGAATTCGTTGGAATAGTCGGCAAATCGGGATCCGGCAAATCGACCATTTTGAATTTGCTTGGTCTTTTTGATGATTATGAACAGGGCGAGTATTTTATTGATGGAAAAAAAGTTCCACGAATTAATACAAAGGCTGCAACCAAATTGATTCGTGAGAAGATTAATTACCTTTTTCAAAATTTTGCGCTCGTTAATGATTTGACAGTTGGAAAAAATTTGGGATTGGCTTTGAAATACACAGAAACTTCCAAAAAAGAAGCAGCCGATAAAATCGCCCTTGTTTTAAGGCAGGTCGGGCTGGCAAATCATGAAAAAGATATTGTTGCAACGCTTTCCGGTGGCGGACAACAACGGATTGCGATTGCCAGAGCGATGCTTAAACCCGGAGATTTACTTTTGGCCGATGAACCAACTGCGGCTTTGGATAAAGAAAATCGCGATCTGGTTTTTGCTCTTTTGATGGAACTCAATAAAAAGCACAAAACGATCGTTCTTGTTACTCATGATCTCGAACTGGCAAGTAAGATACCAAGGACGATTCAAATAAATTGATAAAATAAAAAATTCAAAGGATTTTAATATTTAAAACCGCTCCTGATTGGCAGCGGTTTTTATTTTGTTTAAGTTTATTTGTTCTTCAAAATAGTTGTGACATCGCTTGTGCTGATTATTTTTCTGCCTGGATATTGGAAAATTTCGACCTTCCATAGTTGGGTTGTATCAGAGATTGCAATCGGTTCGGCGAATGCCTTTAAAAGACCATTTTTAACCGTCATAAAATGATTTGTGTTTACGCTCACTCCGACTGCAATTTGGCCCTTTTTAGCAAGACAGTTGGCGGAAATACTGGCAGCCGTTTCGGCTAAAATACTAGTGAAACCATCGTGCAAAAAACCGGACAGATCTTTTAATCTATCGGTCACTAATATTGAAGCGAGTGTTTTTTGTTGACTGGCATACTCGATTTCAATGCCTAAGTTTTCCAGTAAGCTAATTTTTAAATCCTCAATAGTGTTATGTTCATTTTATCAGAAAGGAAACAAACTCATGGAAGCAGCTAGTTGGAAAAAAGTAAAAGATTATTCTGAAATCATTTTTGAAAGAAAAGAAAAAATAGCCAAATTAACGATTAATCGTCCGGAAAAAAGAAATTCCTTTACTCCGGTTACGATTAGCCAATTAATAGAGGCTTTTGCCATTTGTCGTGATGATAGTTCGATTGGCGTCATCATTTTAACCGGTGCCGGTGATGAGGCTTTTAGTTCCGGTGGTGATCAGGGAGTTCGCGGAAATGGCGGTTATGTCGGACCCGATCAAATCGCTCGCCTGAATGTTTTGGATCTTCAACACTTGATCAGAATTATTCCCAAGCCGGTGATTGCGATGGTTAAAGGATGGTCGGTCGGCGGCGGCAATGTTTTACAATTGGTTTGCGATTTAACGATTGCTGCCGATAATGCAAAGTTTGGCCAAACCGGACCGAAAGTCGGTAGTTTTGATGCCGGCTATGGCTCCGGATACTTGGCAAGAGTAATTGGCCATAAGCGTGCCAAAGAGGTTTGGTTTTTAAATCACTGGTATACGGCTGACGAAGCCTTGTCAATGAATTGGATTAATAAAGTTGTAGCTTTAGCAGACGTTGAAAAAGAAACACTGAAATGGTGCGATGAACTATTGACAAAATCTCCGACAGCCCTTCGTTTTATCAAAGCCGCTATGAATGCCGATACGGACGGATTGGCCGGTTTGCAGCAATTTGCCGGCGATGCGACGATGCTCTACTATACAACTGATGAAGCCAAAGAGGGTCGCGATGCTTTTAATGAAAAACGTCGTCCCGATTTCGACAAATTTCCTAAATTTCCGTAAAATCGTATTTTTTACTGATTGGGGGTAGAAAGAGTGCAGAATTGGTTGACTAAACAAGCTGATTTGTTTCCGGAGAGAATGGCATTATTTTATAGGGGACAAAGTTGGACTTTTGCCGAATTAAAAAAAGAAGTCGAAAGAATTTGCGGACATTTGGCAAGTCTTGAAATAAATTCTAATAAAAGAGTTGCTATTTTACCTGGAAATACAGCTGCCAGTTACATGACAATCCTGGCGATTCAACAAATCGGGTTGCAACCGGTTCTCTTGAATTTCCGTTTATCAAACGATGAACTTCAAAGTCAGCTTGTAGATGCCGGCCTGCAAAATGTTCTGATTGATGATTCTTTAAAGAGCCGTTTTAAAGAGGGACAAAAGCTGAATGTCTCTTGTCTTTTTATTTCGGAACTTGAATCCTTGAAGATTGTTCCTCCACAAATAGTTGAGGATTTCCCCAATCAGAAAATTGCTTCTATTATGTATACTTCCGGAACGACAGGAAAAGCTCATGGAGTATTGCAGACCTATGGCAACCATTTTTATTCAGCGGTCGGCTCGGCTTTTAATTTAGGATTCGATCCTGAAGACCAGTGGCTTTGCGTTGTCCCGATTTTTCATATCAGCGGTTTTTCAATTATGATGCGCAGTTTGGTTTATGGAATGGGAGTTGTCTTGCTTTCTCATTTCGATCCGGAAAATGTCACTAAGTTGTTGTCTTCTCATGCAATTTCATTGGTTTCTGTTGTACCGCTTATGCTCAAACAACTTTTGCGGCTTTATCCAAAAGATGGCTATCAAAATAGTTTCCGTGCCTTCTTACTCGGAGGGGAACCAATCGATCAAAATACGCTTGATATCTGTCTGCGAAAGGGAATTAAGGTCATTCAATCTTACGGGATGACGGAAACCTGTTCTCAAGTCGTAGCTTTGAACTTTCAGGATGCCACGCGAAAAATCGGTTCGGTTGGCAAAGCTCTTTTTCCAGTCCAATTGCGTATCGCGGATGATAAAACAAACGAAGTTCAATTAAAAGGTCCCAATCTTGCCAAAGGCTATCTTAACGATGATCAGCGATTCAAATCTAAATTTACCGGAGACGGTTGGTTTAAAACAGGTGATGTTGGTCTTATTGATGAAGAAGGATTTTTGTTTATTAAAGGTCGTTTGGACGAAATGTTCATTTCTGGTGGAGAAAATATTTTCCCTAATGAAATTGAAAATGTTTATGCAAAATTGACAGGAATTAAAGAAATTGGGATTATTGGAATTTCGGATCAGAAGTGGGGAAAAGTTCCTTGCGCTTTTATTGTTCCAGCTTCGAGCAAACTGCCCGATCAAGAAGAATTATTGTCTTATGGAAGAAGACACATGGCACATTACAAAGTTCCAAAAAAATTTATTTTCGTTGATAATTTACCACATACTGCCAGTGGAAAATTACAACATTCAAAGTTGCATACTATTTATTTAGAAAATTATAATCGATAATTTTTTCCTTGTTTTTAAAATAATGTTATATAAAAAAGGTGCTCTAATAGGCACCTTTTTTATATAATCCAATTTATAGCTTTTCGGTCAAACTCAAGAATTGATCGACATCTTTTTTGATCAGATCGGCACCGGACTGCCAGAAGTCGGGTTTGGTCAGATCGGCACCCAAGTGTTTCTTTGCTAATTCTTCGGAATTCATATTCGCTGTATCGCGTAGTAATGAAATATAGGCCGATTCAAAATCGGTTTGCTTTTGAGCCCAGTCGAAGATTCCCAAACTGAACAGATAGCCAAAGGTATAAGGAAAATTGTAAAAAGGAACATCGTCGATATAAAAATGCAGTTTGGAAGTCCAAAAATGGGGATGGGTACCATTTTCGGCCAAAGCTCCGGAAAAGGCTTCTTTTTGGGCTTCTGCCATCATTTTATTTAATTGTTGTGGTGTTAAAACACCCTTTTGCCGTTCTTTATAAAAATTGCTTTCAAAAATATAACGAGCACGGATATTCATGAACATTGCCGTAGCATTGGCAATTTTGGCGTCCAGCAAAGTAATTTTTTCAGCATCTGATTGAGCAGCTTCCACATTGGCAGTATTAATAATCGTTTCTGCAAAAGTTGAGGCGGTCTCGGCAACATTCATCGCATAATTTTGCCGCCATTGAGGCAAATCATACAAAACATGTGAATGAAAAGCATGACCCAATTCATGGGCGATTGTTGCGGCATCGTTAACCGAACCGGTGAAAGTCAGAAAAATCCTATCCTCTTTTAAAGTTGGAATCGATTCATCCCAACCGCCAGGTTGCTTTCCGGAACGGTCTTCGGATTCGATCCACTGATTTTCAAAAGCCTGTTGTGCGAAAGCTCCCATCTTTTTAGAATATTTGCTGAAATTTTTGACGATAAAATCGGCTGCTTGATCGTAATTTAAAGTCCGTGCTTTATAGCCGGGAACCCGAACCGGAGCGGTTTGATCCTGCCAGGAAATCTTATCGGAAGCAAGCCCCAGTAATTTTGCTTTTCTAGCAAAGAATTTAACGAGCATGTCTTCGTTTTTGGCAACTGTATTCCACATTGCATCCAAAGAAGCGCGCGATAAACGATTTAATTCCAGGGATTTCTCCAAAAAATCGGTAATTCCGTGGGCTTTGTATTCGGTTAAACGAGCTCCGGCCAAATGATTTAAGGTATCAGATGAGAGCCTTTCGGCCTTGCCCCACATTTTTTCGTAGTTTTGCATTAAATTGGCTCGGGCGTTGTTATCACTGATTCCATCAAGCAAATTCAGAGCCTGTCCGGCGGAAACCTTTTGGATTCTGCCATTTTCATCGGTATAGCTGGTTGATAATCCGGATGAGATTGTGTCGTAATGTGCCGACCAGGCATGCAGGCCATCAACCTGGAATTCCTTAATTAGTTTCTCGGTTTTTTCGTCGAGCAACTTACCTGCCTGTTCCCTTGTTTCCTTTAAGATGAAGGCAATCGGTTGGGCTTTTTTATCAGATAAGAAATCGTTAAAACGATCTTCTGGCAGAGCAGCCAAAAATTTTCCCCATTTTTGTTCCTGAACACCGTAGTTAATTAAAATCTTCGATAGAAGGTCAAACTTTGGTCCGGCTTCTGCTTTTCCATAGTTAGTGGAACTCCAGGCTGTAAGATAAAAAGCAATTGTATCCAGTTTTGCTTCGGCCGTTTGCAAGGCATCGGCCGCTTCGATTATTTTTTCGTTACTTGAATTCTTTTTTAACGAGGCGAGGATTGCGGTCAAAGCCTGATTTTTGTTTTCGGTTTTTTTAAAAGCCGTTTTCAATTCCGGCGAATCAATTCCGGGAAAGACAACATCGATATTCCAATTTTGTGAATACTTCATTTTTTCTCCTTATAAAATTTATATTACAGTTCCTTACATAATCTCATTTTTGAACTCTATGTTTTAGAATTTTTTTAATGATTTCCAGAAATTTTGTCGATGTTGTAAGATAAAGGAAACTTGGGAGAGTTTTTTGGGAAAATTAGGGAATTTACAAAAACGAATGGAAAAAACTTTATTTTTTTCAAGTTTTTATATCAGCTTGAAGAATTTTCTGCCGATTATAGTTTTAAGTGTTTTCCTTCAGCTTTTTATCAATATTTTTTTAACGCCCAACAGTTTTTTTCTTACTGTTTTTCATTTAAAATTTTTCGCTTTTTTAGAGCCCCTGAATCGTCTTGCAACATTTGCCGACATTTCCTTTCGGCGCCTGTTGATGCCACTTTTTGCCTATTTTTTTTCAAACCAAATCGAGAATCAAAAGGGAACCAATCTGCCTCTAATTGCCTTGTCGAATTTTATTGTAATTTGGCTGTTTTCCAATAATCAGTTCCTTCTTCAAGGTTCCGGACAAAACCTTCTGCCGGTCAGTTTGATTGTTTTTGCTTTGACTATTTTGATGATTAAAATTTCCAATTGGCATAAAGCATCATCGATCAGTCAAAGATATCTGCTTTCTTTTTGTATCCTTATAATTGCCTGTGTTTTTGCGATAACGAATATCTTTTCGAATTTTCAATTTGTGAATGCTGGTCAGTGGCTTAATGACAATCTTATCAGCGATTTGTCGACTAATTTTTACGGTGTCGCACTGCTGACCGTTTGTGCCAGTCTGCTGCTTTGGATGGGTTTGCCGCTTCCATCGTGTTTAAGACAAACAAGCTTTTCTCTTCCAGCGGCGGTCAATAATTTGGGTGCCTCGCTCGACAAAAAAACTTCGACAATACCAAATCCATTGAGTTTGCATACCCTTTATGATTCATTTGCCATTTTTGGCGGTGTATCGATGAGTCTGGCCCTGATTATTGTTCTTTTAATTCGTTCCAAGAATTCGCAAAAAAAGCTTGCTCAAATTGCTTTGATCCCAAGCCTTTTGAATAATAATCAAATTCTTAATTTTGGCCTTCCTTTTTTCCTGAACCCCTTATTGCTGATACCGGCAATCTTGGCGCCTTTGTCAGGAATTCTGCTTTCCGGACTTGCTTTAAAGTTGAATTTGATCAATCCGGCTGTTTATCAATTGCCGAAAAATACTCCGAATATATTTACGGCTTTCTTATCCAGCAATGGTGACTGGAGAACTATCTTACTGGTTTTATTAATTTTGGGAATCAGTTTTTTGATATATCTTCCTTTTGTTAATCGTTTGTTAGAAGGGACCAAAAATGAGAATAATTAAAAATATAATTTTAATCAGTCTGTTATTTGCGATTATCCTTGTTTCTCTATTTTTCGGCGAAAAGTGGGTTAGGACCAACGTTAAAAACCAGGCAATCGTTTATAATTCTCAACTTAATCCAACGGTTATGATACCGGGGTCTTCTGCTAATAACCATCGTTTCGATAATCTGGTTGCGATTCTCAATCGTCAATCGACGACACATTCTTTATTAAGAGTTCAAGTGAATGAAGACAATTCGATCAGTTATTCCGGTCGAATCCGTCCTAACGACAGTCAGCCCTATATTGTAATCGGATTTCAAAACAACAGCGATGGCTACGCAAATATTAAACGGCAGGCAAAATGGCTTGAAATTGCCATGAAATTTTTGCAAAAACGTTATCATTTTAATCATTTCAACGCCTTCGGCCATTCCAATGGCGGCTTGGATTGGACAATTTATTTGGAAAAATATTTTAACCAGAAAAGTTCAACAATTGGAACTTTGATGACGGTTGGATCGCCTTTTAATTTTTCTGAAAAATCGGAAAGTAATCGCACACAAATGTTAACTGATTTAATTAAGAATCGAAGTAAATTGCCAAGGGATATGACAGTTTATTCGATTGCCGGTACAGAGACTTACAACGACGATGGAATTGTTCCAATCGAAAGCGTTTTGTTGGGGAAATATGTTTTTCAAAAGAATGTTCATTCCTATACGCAAATTACCGTTTCCGGCAATGATTCAGAGCATTCTGATCTTCCGACTAATCCGCAAATTGTTCAATTGATTCAACGAGACATTCTTGACGGCCGAGGTCAGAAGCAATCTTCGAATCCCGTTTTTAACAATCATTGAATAGAAAACAGAATCATTTGTGAACTTATTTTTTGCCACTAATTTGCAATAAAAATGTAACTAATGTAACATTATTTGAGATTTATGAAAGGGATGACGTATGAAGGATTTTTTAATTTTGTTTCATAGCCCAACCGCTCATTTTATTGGTCGTACATTTTTTTATTTTGCGATCCTTGTAGTGCTGCTTTATTTATATAGCTATACAGGTGTCAGCGATGGCGGCTTTATTTATAATGGATTTTAAGTGGGTGAATATGATTAGAGATATACTTTCAAAGATTGATGAAAACGCAATTAATGATCCAAATGCGATTGTTTACGATAATTTAGGAAAACAGAATAATTACGCTGATTTAAAAGAATATTCAGATTCCCTGGCAGCTTATATAGACCAACTTGGAATCGCGACCGGCAGTCCGATCATGATTTTTGGTGGCCAGGAGTTTGAGATGATTGCCAGTTTTTTGGCCGCAGCAAAATCGGGCCATCCATATATTCCGGTTGATATAAATTCATCTGAGGAACGTATTGAGTCGATCATTAAGATTGCTAATCCGGCACTGATCATTGCAATTAAGGAATTACCGGTTAAAATTTCCAATCGTCCGATCGTCGAATTGAAGCAGCTACAGGATATTTTTACTGAAAATTCAAATTATCAAATTGAACATGCCGTTTCCGGGGAAGACACTTTTTATATTATTTTTACATCCGGAACAACCGGAGCACCAAAAGGCGTTCAGATCAGCAGCGATAATCTTTTGAGTTTCGTTAACTGGATAATTGGCAAGAAGTTTAATTTGCCCAAGCAGCCGATCACACTCTCGCAACCGCCATTTTCTTTTGATTTATCAGTGATGGATTGGGTACCTACTCTTGTTTTGGGTGGCCAGCTAAAAGCCGTTTCAAGGGAGCTCGCCGACGATTTTAAACGCTTGTTTCAAACACTGCCTGAATATAATCCCCAGGTTTTTGTTTCAACTCCTTCCTTTGTTGACTTATGTTTGATTGATCCTGATTTCAATGAGAAAAAAATGTCCAACGCCTGTTATTTTCTTTTTTGCGGTGAAGAATTAACAAAAAAGACCGCTTTAAAATTGATTGACAGATTTCCAAAGGCAAAAATCTTCAATACTTATGGGCCGACTGAAACGACTGTTGCGATTTCTCAAGTGGAGATTACGAAAAAAATTATCGAAAAATCGGATCGTCTGCCGATCGGTTATCCGAAGGAAGACACAGGAGTTGCGATTTTTGGTAACCAGCAGCAATTACTTCCGGAAGGGGAAACCGGCGAAATTGTTATATATGGTCAAAGCGTTTCAAAGGGTTATTTGAATAATCCCGAAAAAACCCAAGCTGCTTTTTTTTCTTATAAAGGTCAGCATGCTTATCGGACCGGCGATTTGGGGACGCTTGATGCCAAAGGACTATTGCATTATTGTGGACGAAAGGATTTTCAGATAAAACTTCACGGATATCGAATTGAGTTGGAAGAAGTTAATCACGCTTTGTTGAAGAGCAGATTTGTCAAACAGGCTGTTGCGGTTCCACGTTATGACGATGATCATAAGGTGAGCCAACTCTTGGCTTGGGTTGTTCCAAGAGAAAACGATTTTGCCAAGAAGATTGATTTAACCAAAGCACTTAAAGAAGATCTAAAAGAGGTGATGATGCCATATATGATTCCAAGCCGTTTTGTCTATAAAGAGAGTTTACCAATTTCGGCCAACGGAAAAATCGATGTGAAGAAAGCGGTTGCCGAGGTAAACAATGGTTAATTTTTTTGGGAATGCCATTCCAAATCTTCAACCTTATTCTGATCCCCAATACTTTGTATATCTATTAATTGCGGTTATGCCCTTAGCAATCGGCCTTTACTATGGAAAGCGTTTTAAGATTTATGAAACGATTTTCTCGATCGTTTTTATCGTCTTAATGTTCACTAATGACAAACTTGGCCAAGGAGTTGCTCTAATTGCTTATATAATCTGGCAATTGCTTGTCGTTGGGGTTTATCACCAATATCGAATTAGGAAAAACAATAGTTTAATTTTTTATCTGGCAACTTTTTTATCGATTGTTCCTCTAAGCATAGTCAAGATTATGCCGACAGTCGATCATGGAGCCCAGTCGATTATTGGTTTTCTTGGCATATCTTATTTAACTTTTCGAGCAGTCGGCATGATTATGGAAATGCGTGATGGCGTTCAAAAAGATTTTCATTGGTGGCCTTTTCTTAGGTTTATGGTTTTTATGCCAACGATTTCTTCTGGGCCGATTGACCGATATCGACGTTTTGAAAAAGATTATGATCATGTTCCTGATCGTGATAAATATGTCACGATGGTCGGAAAAGCGGTTCAATATATTTTTCTTGGATTTTTATATAAATTCATTTTGGCTTATTTCCTCGGTACGATCATGTTGCCGGAAGCAAAACAAATGGCAATTTCGGCTGGCAAAGGCCTTTCTTGGCCTTTACTTTATGTAATGTATACTTACGGTTTTGATCTCTTTTTTGATTTTGCTGGTTATTCATTGTTTGCCGTTGCAATTTCTTATTTAATGGGAATTGAGACGCCGATGAACTTTAAGCAACCTTTTAAATCAAAAAATTTAAAAGAATTTTGGAATCGTTGGCATATCAGTTTAAGTTTTTGGTTTCGGGATTTTGTTTTCATGCGGATGGTTTTCGTGATGAAAAAGAGGCGCTTGTTTAAAAAATCAACAACCTATTCAAGTGTTGCCTATGTTTTAAACATGTTGCTGATGGGATTTTGGCATGGCGTTACCTGGTATTACATTGCCTATGGTCTTTTTCACGGTTTGGGTCTCATGATCAACGACTGGTGGCTGCGCTTTAAAAGGAAACATTTGAAATGGCTCAAACCGAATTGGTTTACCCAGGGAATTGCAATTTTTTTAACTTTTCATGTTGTGATGATTAGTTTTCTGCTATTTTCGGGATTCTTAAACGTTTTATGGTTTGTTAAAAAATAAGGAGATTAATAATGGAAAAAGAAGTTTTAGCAATTTTAGAAAATATTTTGGGTGAAGATTTATCAAATCAAATGGATGACAACTATTTTGATAACGGTTTGATGGATTCGATGGCAACGGTTGATTTGGTTTTGGCCTTACAGGATAAATTCGGAATCAATGTGCCGGTTTCGGAATTCGACCGTAGTAAATGGGATACGCCGAATAAAGTAATTGAGAGAGTTAAGGAGTTAGCTGACAACTAATGAAAAAAAGATTATGGCAGATTTTTGGACCCGTCATTGTCGCTTTTTTGGCTCTTTTGATTTTATTGTTTGCACCTCTTAATTATTCGCATTTTTCGGTTAAGGATGAAAAAAAAGCTGCGGTTGCGTTGAATTCCATTACTTTTAAGAACCAGCAACTAAAAAAGCAAGCTCTTTCTGATAAAAAAACGCGTTATGTGCCTTTTTTTGGATCATCGGAGTGGGAGAGGATGGATCAATTTCATCCTTCTGTTCTGGCGATTAAATATCACCGAAATTACCGGCCTTTTTTGCTTGGCCGGCGCGGAACACAATCTCTTACCCAGTATTTTGCAATGCAGACAATTTTGCCGGAATTAAAAAACAAACAGGCGGTTTTTGTTATTTCTCCGCAATGGTTTGTTAAAAAAGGTGTTGATCCGGGGGAATTCAATTATTATTTTTCCAATCTTCAAGGAACTGAATGGCTTGATTCCAATACTAATTCAAGGGCTGATCGTTATGCGGCCGATCGCCTTTTAAAACTTCAAGGTGAGGATAAAAAAGGTATTTTGACAAATATCTACAAACGGGTTGCCGAAGGAAAAAGTCTTACCAAACAGGAAAAATGGGAAATTTACCTTGAAAAGGTCGTTCTCGAACACGAGGATCAGCTTTTTAGCCGCTTTCAAGTCAATGACAATTATGACCGCCGCATTTTGCCGAAAACAAAATATCTACCAAGACAATTTAGCTATCGAAACTTGACTCGTTCTGCCAACAGAGTTGCTGCAAGGCAGACCACTAATAACCGTTTTGGTATTTTGAATAGTTTTTATAGCGGCAGAATCAAGCCCTTTGGCCTTAAACGCTTGAAAGGAGCACAAAGAAATATTAGTTATGTACAGTCCACGGAGTATTCCGATTTTCAACTTGTGCTTAATGAATTTGCCAAATTGAAGGTTAACGTGATGTTCGTTATTCCTCCTGTCAACCGTAAATGGGCAGCTTATACCGGCCTTGATTTGAATAACTATCAGGAAGCTGTTAAAAAGATTAAATATCAATTGAAATCTCAATCTTTTAATAACGTTGTCGATTTATCCAAAGATGGTGGCAAGCCGTATTTTATGCAGGACACGATTCATCTCGGCTGGTGTGGCTGGATCGCTTTTGATAAAAAAGTAAATCCTTTTTTGAGTCATCCGACTAAAGCACCAAAGTACAAGATTAATAATAATTTTCTTTCGAAAAAGTGGCAGCGATTAAAACCAAATAATGCCAATCTCAAGGAATTTAAATAATTTTTACTAAAAAATCCCCACTTTAAGAGAAGTGGGGATTTTATTTTATTCAAAGATTTTAATTATTGGATTTCAATATGATGAGTTTGACTTTCGTCAGATTTTGGTAGAATCAGGTTTAAAATACCATTTTCGTACTTGGCACTAATCTTGTTTTCATCTACGCCGGGTACGTAGTAACTGCGGGAGTAATTCCCATAGCGACGTTCGCTGCGAACGACATTATTTTTCTTGTCTTTTTCCTCGGCCTTGGAACTCAAAACTCCTGATACCGTTAGATTATCATTTGAATAATCAATTTTAATATCTTTCTTATCCAAGCCTGGAAGTTCGATTTTCAGGCCGTATTCTTTATCGTTTTCAGAAATATCAGTCCGCATAATCGAATTATTATGCCGGGCACTTTCCCACAAGCCATCGCGTGGTCCGAAGAAGTTGTTCATCAAGTTGCCCATCATATCGGAAACATCCATTAATCCATCATTTCTATCCATTAATTCATTTGCCATATCAAATACCTCCTATTAACTAAGTGATATTACATACCGCTTACAGTTATTATAATAGTCAGTATTGGTCAGAAAGTCAAGAAAGGTCAAATAAAAAAATAATTATTGTCAAAAGGCTTCGATTAATTTAATTGTATTTATTCTTTTTCCTTTGAATCGAAAATATTAAAATGACGACAATTGCGCAACTGATAAAATTCAAAATGAAAATGTGCCGACTGCCTGTGTAGTTGCTTTGTTTGCCATCTGTTCCAATACCATTCGCTAAAAGTGCCGAAGCAACAGATGTTCCCAGCGAACCCGCATATTGCTGAAGAGTATTAAAAACGGCATTTCCATCGGAAATTAATTTCAACGGCAGTTTTTGCAAGGCGTATGTTAGCGAGTTATTGAATACAAAACTAAAACCGATCATATAAATAACATACAGAGCTGCGATTAAAAAGACCGACAAATATCTTTGAAAAATTGTAAAAGAAATTGTCGATGTTATCAGAAAAAAAGCACCAATTACGAGTGGAATTTTTACGCTGAAGCTATCAAGCATACGGCCGGTCAAAGGCTGGAGGATAGCAGAAATCAAACTTCCGCAAAGCAGCATTATACCTGATATCGTTACGCCTTTTTTAAGAATTAATTGGGCGTAGTTTGGCAGAAGAAAAGTCAGAGACAATTGGATAAATTGGATCAGAAAATAAATTAAAAGAGGGCAGACGAATTCCCATTTTTTAAAGATCGAAATACTGATTAATGCTTGTCTGCTGTTTGTGGAAAGCTTGATAAATACAATTAACAAAATAACCGCTATTAAAAGGAAACCGTAGAATTTGATTGAAGTCCAACCATATATTCCAGCATTATTAACAGCAACTGTAATTGAAAGCAGGGCCAGGATCAAACTGATAAACTGTTTCCAAGCGAAAGGGATTTTGCTTGGCGAGCTTTTTTGTTCGATAAAAGAAAGCCCGATCAACCAAGCAATCAAACCGATCGGAAGTACAAACCGGAATATAAGTCTCCATGATAGGTCCTGAGTAATGACGCCTCCATAGGTTGGCCCGAGCGAAGATGCCAAAAGCAATAACCATTCCACCAATTCCCATGTAACTTCCCTGTTTCTTTTGAGGTATTTGCTGCATTATCTCTGTAATTAAGAGTGGGATTGCCAGTCCGGTGCTCAGAGCTTGAATCAGCCTGCCGATGAGCAAAATTAAAAAATTTGGCGCAAGCGCCGAACAAATAACACCAATTATAAAAAGTAGCCCTGCCCAAAAGAAAATCTTTTTAAAAATAAATCTTTTTAAAAATAAATCTTTTTTCAATGAAGGCGGCAATTGAAATTGTTGCCGCGACAAGTAATAAATAAGCTGTTGTCAGCCATTGGACCTTATTGAGACTTATAGAGAATTGTTGCATGAGTGTTGGAAAAGTTACATTCATGGATGTTTCAATTAAAACATCGCAAAATGCTAATCCTGCTAAACCCAAAATTGCCAATTTGACATGAAGGGAGACTGGTTGATTATCTTTTTGCATAAAAAACTCCAATTTCTGATAATACTTCAATGACTATTGCATTTTTAGACACAACAGTACTTTTTCTCAGAATCGGAGTTGACTTAATTTGGCTTAAATTCATTTTCTCTGGTTATTAAATAAGTTTCAACATTCCTAAGAATATACAAGTACAAAAGCCACTTGTTTATGGTTTCTAGTCACCTGAGTTGTTAATTTTATGATGTTCACATGGGATTATAACAGCAAAAGGAAGGATTTTGCAAACGAAATCGCTTACCTGTTTTTTATATAGGCAATGAATTTTCTCTTCAAATCGGTTAAATTTTCATCTGACATGTAGCATAGCGATATGCTTGTCGATACAGTTGGTTCGACTGGTATTGCAACGATTCTCGATGACTCCTTTGGAACAAGTTTACTCATTAATAGAGATATTCCCATTCCATCAGCTACCAGATCAACAATATTTTCGATCTGTCTATCGGTATATACAACATTTGGAAGAAAGCCGGAACTTTTGCATAAATTTACGCAAAGATTATAGGGACGCGATCCTTTCGGCTCCAATAGAAAGAACTCTTTTTCCAGTTGGGATATTGAAATTTTTCTTAAATTAGCTAAGTGATGATTTTTCGGTAAAACAGCCATCATTTGGTCTTTTGCATAAGGTATTCGCTTGAAATATTTTCGATCTTTAACTTCACGAATAAATGCAAAATCGCACTGATTGGAGTGAAGCAGATTTTCCAATTTTCCGGACGGCTCGGTAATTATTTTGATTTCAACTCCGGTATCTTTTATAAAGTTGGTAATTTCTTTAGAAATACCATACTGTCCAATTGAAGGAATCGAGCCGATGATTAAAGAGTTGTCATGGACGACTGCCTGATCGATTTTTTTAAGGCATTCTTGTTCTAATTGAAGAATTTTTTCGGCGTATTCTAAATATATATAACCGTACTTACTGAGTTCGACAGATTTCGTATTTCGATTGAACAAGTTAACGCCTAATTGCTTTTCGATTTTTTGAATTCTCTTTGTTATCGATGATTGCGAAATGTAAAGCGAATCCGCTACCTGTGTATAGTTTTTTTCTTTTGCCAAAGTTACAAATGTTTTCAGATATTCCGAATCCATTGATTCCCTCCGTAAAACATCTATTTCTTGTTAAAAATAATTATAGTCAAAAAAAGAAGGAAACATTTTTCCTGGATTATATATTAACCATTTAAAGGAATTGCTGATCTGCTTCATTTATTCGTCTCAGGAATAAGTATCGGATTAAACGGAAATGGGACGAATTCTTTTGCGACCTACAATATGTAGTGAAAGTAAGCGCTTACTTTCAATGTTTAGAATAGGAGATCCATATTTTGATTATTGATGCGAATATCTACTGGCTTCCAAATGAAATTTTTGTTTCAGAGGAAATGACCAATCATTTCCTTCGGGTGGTGCCAAGAGAATATGGTGTTTATGCTTATCAACGAGAAAAAAATAAAAATGAACGCGAGTTTGTAATAGAAAAGCCGGAAGGTTCGGAAAATCTCAATTATTTTCAAGGCGATTATGATTTATCAGTTCAATTGGAAAATATGGATCAGGCCGGAGTAGATACTGGCGTTATGAAGCTGCCGGGATGCCAAGAGTGGTTAGATTTGGATTTATGTATCCAGTTCAATAATCAAATGGCTGAAACCGTTAAAAAAAGCAAGGGTCGTTTTAGAGCTTTAGCTGTTGTACCACCATCCGGGGATGCTGATACCTTACGGGAATTGAAGCGCTGTATTAAAGAACTTCATATGAATGGTTTACAACTTTCCGCTCATTACGGTAATAAATATTTGGATGATCCGATGTTCAGACCTTTATTAAAATGTGCCAGCGATCTTAATATTCCTGTGTATGTGCACCATACACCCGTACCGGTTGAATATAATTCTTTGGCAGGCTACAACAATTTAAGAAGATCATATGGTCGCTGTGAGGATCAAACGATCGCTGTCACGCGAGAAATTTTCAGTGGGATGTTTAAGGAGTTGCCGAATTTAAAAATGATACATTCGATGCTCGGAGGTGGTTATTTTGCTTATAAGAACATGTTTTTCCCAAACGATTCGGGTCATGGCCGTTTCGATGCAAACACTTCCGATGTAGCACGGTCTTTAAAAGATAATATTTATTTTGAAATGTCTCATGCTCAGCCATGGGGAAAAGCCGAATTAAAATGTGCCGTTGAAGTTTTGGGAGCTGACCATATTATCTACGGTTCTTCCTATCCTGTAAAAAAGGATTGGCTAATCGGTGGACCACAATATGTTGGCGATTTGCCAATTAGTCAAGATGAAAAGGATATGCTTCTATTTAAAAATGCAGAAAGGATATATGGCATTAAATAAAAAATTGAAAGGAGATGGTGAAGTGCTGAAAGATTCTTTTCTAGCTGGTGCCGGAAAGGCCAAAATAGTTTTTTCTCAAGACGACTTTCCGATTAAACAGTTCACAGGAATTCATGACAATTTATATATCAGGGTACTTTTGATTGATAGCAATCAGCGTTTTGCATTCGTATCGATTGACCTGACTTCTTTAACAAAGGACAGAATTGATTTTTATAAAAGCTTGATTCATCAATTAACAAGTATTGACGAAGGAAACATTTGGGTTTCCGTTACTCATACCTTTTCTGCTCCACATATTCCTTTGGAATCGCAAAAGGATGATGAAGAGAAAATTATTTCCATGATGCTTTTTAAAACGTCGGCAGCTTTAAGAGAAGCAATCAATCAAGCGCTCTTGTCTATGAAACCAGCCGATATAGGTTTTTCCTATAGCTCCTGTCCCCTTAATATCAATAGGAATATACCAACACGACTAGGCTGGTGGCTTGGTCGCAATGATGATGGATATTCAAATCATGATGTAAGAACAGTCACTTTAAAACAAGAAAATAATGAGATTATTTCGATTCTTTATAATTTTGATGTTCAAGCATCTGTAATGGATAATGTTTCGACTAAAAGTGGAGAACTTTTAATTTCTTCGGACCTGGTTGGTAAGGCCTCCAGTGATATCGAAAATACTTTTGGTAAGAACTCAGTAGCAATTTTTCTGCCTGGTTCGGCCGGCGATCAAGCTCCAATTTTTAAGGGATCAAACTGGAAGATTACGAAGAATAATCGTCTTGTATGTTCGAGCATTCATGAAGAAGCGTATTCTTTGGTTGATCAGCTTGGGGTAAAACTTAGTCAAAGTGTTCAAAGGGCAGTGTTCAAAACAGAGAAATTTGCTGATAACTGTGAAATAAAAATTAATCATTATTCAGTTTATCTACCGGAACAAAGAGTCAAATATTCAACTAAAGCCTTGCGGCCTTCAAAAAAATATCAATTTGAAAAAACCGGTAATTCACTTTTTGTCCCTATTGATATTCTGTACTTGAATAATTTAGCAATGATTGGGACCATGCCTGAGCTCAACAGTTCTTTTGGCCAAAAGTTGCGAGAAAAGTTTAATAATCAAAATACATTTGTTTGTACCCTTGTAAATGGGGCAATGAAATATTTGCCGGAGGATGTCGATTTTATTCGTCGTACTTATACGGCTATGAATACTAGGCTTGGGCAGGGATCCGATCGACTTTTTCTCGATCAAATTGTAAAAGCCCTGCAATCATAAGAATTAAGCTCGATTATGTTTATAAAATATAAAAATAGAGGTCGTTAATATGAGAATTGGAACAGCACGTTACTGTATTTCGCCTGAATATTGTAAATTTTATTTATTAGGCTACAAAACTCCGGTTCGGAACAATCCAGCTGCCGGTATTCATGACGATATTTTCTGCAATGCATTGCTTTTCGATAATGACAATCATAATCGTGTTTTTCTTCTTTCTGCCGACTTATTGGAACTTGAAGATGACATGGTCGAAGAAGTTAAAAGCAAATTAAATGAGATTTACGGTATTTCACGTGATCAAATAATTATTTGTGTTACCCATGATCATAATTCTATTAGAGATTTTCATAAGCACTGGGAAACAGGCCAGTTCAATCAGCAATACTATGATTTTCTGATTGAAACAATTATTAAGGCTTTTGAAAAATGTTCAGAAAATCTTCAAGATGCAACTGCTAAATACGGTAAAAAAGTAATTACCGGTTATTACAGTAATCGCAATCATCCTGGAGAATTGGCCGACAACGAAATAACTGTCATCAAATTTTATAACAAGCAAAACAACGTTTTTGCCTGTTTGTTGAACTGGGCGACTCATTCTACTGTTCTTGGTCCGGATAATAATCAATTAACGGGTGATTTAGCCGGTCAAACCTGTCAGAAACTTGGAAATCGATGGGGTTGTTTTCCGGTAATGGTTGTTGGTGCTGCAGCAGATTCCAGTAATCGAAATAATCGGCAGGGAAAAGATTTTGCCGAGTTGGAGCGGGTTAGCTCCGGCCTTGCTGAGAAAATTATCGATATTCCTGTCACGAAAAAAGTTGAGTTCGGACCGGTGATTTTTCAGACCCTCAGTCATTCGATTCACCCGAATATGAAAAAATATCATCGTCAACTCCAGCAAACTATTGATGATATTAAATCCGGAGAACTCAATCTCGGGGAAAGCGCGCCGGCTGGAGCGCTAATCGGTAAATGCCAGGAGCAGTTGAAGCTCAATGATTACAATTTATTATTGCAATTTGAGGTTTTGGATATTGGCAATTTGCGTTTTTATATTTTCCCAGGCGAGCTCGGATCTAAATTTGGACTGTCTATGAAATCATCGACGAATAAAGTTGCGATTATTGCCGGTTATGCGAACGGATTTCATTATTACTTTTTGCCGAAAGAGGAATATGGACTTTCCTTTGAAACGATTGGTAATCCGGTTCCATCGGGAGAGGCTGAAAAAATCGTTGCTAAGTTAATTCGATCCGGCCAATTGATGGACAAGTAAATTTTTTTAAAGATAAATGAAAGCGCTTTAGTAAATTTGTTTTGAAAATTAATCTAAATTGAAAGGAAAAAATATGTTTGCCTTTTTAAATAAAAATAAACATCCCGATAAACGAATCCTTGCACCGGTTACAGGAAAATGTGTTGATTTGTCAAAAGTTCCTGATCCTCTATTCGCTAAAAAAGTTATGGGTGACGGAGCGGCTTTCATCTATGACGGAGATACAATTTTTTCACCGTGTCAGGGCAGTGTTTCGATGATCGCTTCCACAAAACACGCGATTGGTTTGATGAGCATTTCCGGGATTGAAATATTGCTTCATGTTGGTATAGACACAGTTAATTTGCATGGGGAAGGTTTTACGACTCTCGTTTCGAAAGATGAAATAGTTAAAATTGGCAGACCTTTGTTAAGAATTAATCGTAATTTGATGCAGGAAAAGAAAATAGATTTAATTACCTCGCTTGTTGTTACTAATGGTTCTTCTGTAGATATAAAGATTGAGAATATCGGTACGCAAGTCACGCAAGGATTATCCGAGATAATCGTTGAAAAAAATGGAGATAATAATTATGGACTATAAAGAATTAGCCACAAATATCTTGAAGAACGTGGGCGGAAAAGAGAATGTCAATGATGTAATTCATTGTGTTACTCGGTTACGTTTTCATTTAAAAGATGAAAGTAAAGCTAATGATACTGCGATTAAAAACATGGATGGCGTAATGGATGTTATTCATGCCGGCGGACAGTATCAAGTTGTCATCGGTCCCCAAGTCGATGATGTATATGATGCTTTAGTAAAAGTTGGTTGTTTTCAAAAGAAAGAAGAAGTTTCCCTTGACCAGGGACAGAATGATGAAAAAAAATATGGTGAAAAAGATCAAAAACAGGAAGGATTATTTTCTAGATTTTTAGGTCTGATTAGTTCGATTTTTCAACCGGTGCTGGGAATATTGATGGCAAGCGGTATGTTTAAGGCACTTGTTTCATTATTTACAGTTGCGGGAATTATGTCTAAAACAAGCGGAACATACGTTATTTTATATGCTCTTGGCGACGCTTTGTTCTATTTCTTCCCGGTTGCCCTAGGTTGGAGTGCTGCAAAACGATTTGGCATGAAAGAATTGTATGGAATAACCCTGGGAGGAATTCTGGTTTATCCGACATTAGTCAGCGCAGTAACTAGTAAAACCTTATATACTTTGTTTGCCGGAAGCGCATTTTCTCTACCAGTACGATTAACTTTTTTGGGAATTCCGGTTGTTACGCAAACATATTAGACTACCGTGATTCCGATTATTTTAATTGTTTGGGTAGCCAGCCATATTTATAAATGGTTGAATAAAAATTTGCCGGCTATTTTACGGGCATTTTTCGTTCCGTTCTTCACTTTGCTAATTGCAGCCCCTTTGGGACTTATTGTTATTGGACCAATCGCGATGGTTATACAGGATAGTTTGAGTAAATTGGTCATTGCAATGATTGGTTTGAATGCAGGTATTGCAGGTCTGTTCCTGGGAACATTTTGGAGTATTCTCGTTATGTTTGGTTTGCACTGGGCAATTATCCCGCTGTTTGCGATCGACATTGCACAACATGGATATGATGTTATTAATCCGTTAATATTTGCCGGTGCCTTAGCTTCGATGGGTTCTGTTCTAGGTGTTTTTCTTCGGACTAAATATCCTAAGGAACGCAGTATTGCCATACCGGCTTTTATTTCATCGTTCTTTGGTATTAATGAACCATCTCTTTATGGAGTTTTAATCCCACGTAAAAAGGTTATGATTTCCAGTTTTTTGTCTGCTGGGATAGGTGGCGCAATTGCCGGTTTTTCTGGTTCGAAATTGTATGCTTTCGGTGCCAGCGGACCATTAGGACTACCGTGTTTTATTAATCCTAAAGGCATTGATTTTGGATTCATCGGACTTTGTTTGAGTGGAATCGTAGCTTTTTTACTGGCTCTTATTTCCAGCATGTTCTTTGGAGCTAAAAAAGACGTTAAAGATATTAAGTAATTGAACCGGATGTTCAATTTATTCTCGTAAGCAATTGCCGTTTAAACACCGGTGATTGTTTTTTTATTTTATTTTTTAGTGGTTTAAGGATTTTTTATGCTCTTTAATTATCGATTCTTTTCAAAAGAGACATCAAGCAGGCTGCGATAAATACAATCGCTCCTGCCAAAAACCATGCATCTTTAATCGAAGCGTAACTAATGAAGTTTCCAATCACAAGCGGACTGACTACATATCCGGCTCCGGTGACTATCGGAATAATCGCGCTAATTCTTCCCCTATGAGAAAGCGGAGTATGATCAGCGATGAATACCGAAGAGTTAATTGAAATCAAAATTTCGCCAATCGTCATAATGAATAAATCAAGATAGAAGAGGAACAATATGTGAACAAAAGCCAGCGAACCAAAAGAAAGAATATAGCAGAAACCGCCAATCGACATCACTGTAATTGCAGGAATTTTTTTTGTGACTTTTGTTAATAAAGGCGTCAGGATAATTACGAGAATTCCGTTGAAACTGGCGAGAGTTCCGTATAGCGCAGCTCCGTTTTTACCAAACAAATCGGCAAGCTGTAAAGGAAGCGCAAAGCCCCACTGTGCGTAGACGAAATCGTAGCAAAATAGAATTAAAGCAAAGAAAATAAGTATTGGTCTTTGAAACAATATGTGAAAAACGGATCCTTCTTGACTAATTTCAAGCGGTCGTTTTTCGGAATTTATTTCCTGGTCTTTCTTTCCTTTGGTTTCCCCAATAAAAGTGGCCACCAATATCATAGATATCAGAGTTGCTACTCCATCACCGAAAAATAGGAAAGGCAAAGCATTTTTAAACAGCAATCCACCAAGTATCGGACCGATTGCATAACCTAAATTCCAGCCCATATAGGAAAGCGAATAAGAGGCTTGACGATTTTTCGGAACCGTTATATCAGCTAAAAGAGCATCATAGGCAGGTGAGGAAATTGAATAGAGGATCGAAGACAGAATTAATAAATAGACCAATAGCATCGACGAGCTTTTAATTGAAGCACAAAGCATCAAAACCAGCGCCCCAGGTATTTGTGATAAGAGAATAATTTTTTTACGACCGATCAAGTCAGTGAGTTTTCCGCCGATAATCATGCCCGGAGCGGATAAAGATCCTAGAATTGTAATATATAACCCCGATTCAGCAGCACTGAGACCTATTTTTTCAGTCAAAATCAAAGTCAAAAGAGGCTGAACAAAGGAGCCTGCTGCATCGATGATCCGAGAAATAAACAGAATGTATATTTCTCTGGGAAGATTGCGGTAATTACTAAAATAGTCCATTTTCCTCCCTTGATCCCTAGTTTTATTCCAGTTTCATCCCTGTGTTTTCACACTCTGCCCGGTTAAGTTCCAATCGATCTGCCTTTTGAAACATTTTAATAATAGGATATCACCTGTCGGGATGAACGGCCAATTATTGAAAACAGATCTGAAAAACAATTTTCCCATAGTTCTACCTGACTTGATATTGTTGTTGAAACTCTTGAAAATAATTTTTTATAATAATGGAATTGTATATATTTATCTACTTATGCTGCTGTTGCTTAAATTGATTGGTAATAATTTCTAGTTCTTCTAGTTCTGAAAACTTTTTACAAATGGCAATTTTAAATGTTTTTTTTGCTATAAAAAAGCACTGCTTTCGCGGCGCTTTTTAAACTGTTTTAGTGCTCGTATTGATAAGCAATATTATAAACAGCTGTTTTGCCAGCTGATAAAATGATATCACCGAAGTTTTGATGGTGAATTGCATCAGGCAAAGTTTGGCATTCAATTGCTAACGCATTGAAATCGTGTTGCTTCTCACGCTCTGGATCGAGCGGATTAGTCGTGAAAACAACAACGGCATTTCTTTGCGAATAGATTTTAATTCTTCGTTTATCGGCAGAATCTCCAATCTCAGCAACTGGTTCCTGGCTGTTAGGAGTGACCAAAAAAATATCATCCAATTCAATAATGCTTTGATCTTTTTTTAGTTTATCCAAAACATCCTGAAGATTTTCTTTTTGCTGGAAATCATAATTGCTTCCCTTAACCGGCAGAAAATTTCCGGTAGGAATTTTGTTAGTATTCAATTCCAGTCTTTTACTACTATTTATTTTTAGCCATTGCTTTCTCAAGTCATGCTGGGAATCGGTTACATTGAAATAGGCATGCAGAGTTGGATTGAAGAGAGTTGTTTGGTCGGATTTTCCAAGAAATGTCACAGTTACGCGATCATTTTCAGTCAGGGTGTAAATGATTGTTGCTTCTAAATTCCCTGGATATTGGTCATCGCTTGATTTAATATAGTGCTTAAAAATCACGCTGGCCTGTTTTTCATCCACATGGCTTTCTGCTGACCAGTTGATAAAAGAAAAGCCATGGCTGCCGCCGTGCAAAGCGTAATCTTTTTCGTTGTTTTCAATATGATAATCTTTACCGGCGATTGAAAATTGAGCGCCGGTAATTCTTCCGGCAACTCGTCCAACTGCTTTGCACAAATAATAAGGGGTCTTGATGTAATCTTCCAAATTATCAAAATTAACTAATAGTTGGTGGCGTCCATCTGTTTCTTTAACCGAAAAGTCCTGCCATGTCACTCCGAGAGTGATTAGAGATATTTTTGTTTCATGCTGGTTAATCAAAGTATATTTGGTTACCGTTTCTCCATTTATTTCTCCGAATTTTTTTGTTTCGATTTTCAAAATATTACCTCGATTCTTTTAAGTAATCGATCATAAAGTACTTTGGCGAAAAATTAAACGAGTTTCCAATTCGACTCTTTTTGCCAAGGGCTGTTTGCTGGCCGTCAGCTGGTCTTTTAGCATATTGATTGCTGCCATGCCCATTTCTTCGGTTCCAACAGCTACCGAACTCAGTTCCGGATAGACGTAACTGGCAAGCGAAGTATTGTTGAAGCTAAAAATACTGACTCTTTTGGGAATTTCGATTTTTGCTTCTCTGAGCGCTTTTAGGGCTCCGGCTGCCATTGGATCGTTGGAAATAAAGAAGGCATGCGGGAGACGGTCCTTTAATTTCCTGATTGCTTCTTTCATAACTTGATAGCCAGAGTCATTTGTAAAATCGCCCTTAAAAACCAGTTTTGGGTCGTAGGCATGTTTTTCGCTTAATTCTTTTTTAAAAGCTATATAGCGCCGGTCGATAATTTTTCTCAAATGGTCGGTTGTTTCTTCTTCACCGTATATTAAGCCGATATCGCGAATCTTTTCCTTCCAAAAAAAATCAACGATTTTTTTCATCGCCAGGGAAATGTTGGTTAATAAGCTGTCAAAACCCTTAGCGAATTGATCATCATCGACAAAAACAATTTTGTCGGTCACCAAGGCAAGGTCCTTTACTTGCTCGGGACTGAATTTACCAACTGCGATTATGCCGTCAATGTCGGTTTCTAAAGTACTGGTATCGTTTTTGAATATATTCATAACTTCGATACCCAATTGTTGACCGCGCTTCTCAACTCCTTTGCGGATCATTAAATAGTACAAATCATCCTGTTCTTTTTCCTCTGAATACCATTGAACCAAGGCGATTTTTTTTGTCGAAATAGACGATGAACGATGATGACTTTTAATATAATTTAATTTTTCCGCCACCGAGAAAATCTGATCCCGGGTTTCGTCGCTGACGGAAAGTGTTTTGTCGTAATTAAGGACTCGTGAAATAGTGGTTGGCGAGAGGCCGGTTTTTTCTGCAATATCTTTTAATGTTGTTGCCATTTGCCATCCTAACTGTGTTTAATCAGTCCCTGAGGAATAAATACGATTTGATCTCTTTAACCATTATATAGACTTTAGGTTTTTTACAAAACGATCGAAAGCCAATTGTCCTCGTTGGTTCCATTTGAAAACGCCGGCATCTTCGAGGACTCTAGCAAATGTCAGTCCGACTTCTTTATTCAAAATTGTATCGACATTGTCTTTTTTGAAACTATATTGTTTTTTTAAATTATCGGCCCATTTGCGATGATAGTCAGCTATTTTATTCGGCTCTTCAAGCAGGTACGAAGAAACTTCTTTTAGTTCCTTCTTTAGGCGAGCTGGTAAAATTGCTCTTCCCATAACTTCAATCAGGCCGATATTTTCCTTTTTAATGTGCTGAACATCCTGGTGAGGATGAAAAATCCCATCTGGATATTCAGCCGAGGTCTGATTATCTCGTAATACGATATCAAAGATATATTTTCCATTTTCAAAATGAACGATTGGCGTTACTGTGTGGTGACGCACACCTTTTGTATATGCTCTAAGGTCGACTGTTTCATCCGAGTAGTTCATCCATTTTTCATGGATCAAGTTAACAGTTTTGGCTAACTGTTCCTGATTTTCACTGATTAATCGAATTGTCGACATAGGCCATTTAACAATTCCAGCGGTTATACCGCTAATTCCCAGATCGATTGGACGATCGATTTTAGCCTTCATCATCGGGAAAAGATGCCTCCCCCCTTGGTAATGATCATGGCTTAGCATTGATCCACCAACGATTGGCAGGTCGGCATTACTGCCGACAAAATATTCCGGAAAAATGTGAACAATTTCCAGTAAGTTGCTGAAAGTGTGTCGATTAATCACCATTGGACGGTGAATTTTTGAAAGAAAAATCGAGTGTTCCTGGAAATAGGCGTAAGGAGAATATTGGAATCCCCAGGTTTCTCCACCAAGAGTCAAACGGATTATCCGATGATTACTGCGGGCTGGATAATCCAAGCGACCTAAATAACCTTCATTTTCAAGGCAGAGCTGGTCTAGCGGGTAACTGCTCCGGTTTTTTTGTTTGGCAGCGGCAGCAATTACTTTTGGGTCTTTTTCCGGTTTCGACAAATTGATTGTAATTTCTAAATCCCCATAGTCACTTTTAACCGGAAAGGAAATATTTTTCGCGATTGCCTGCGTTTTGATATAGTCATTTTCGCGACTAACCTTATAAAAGTAATCTGTTGCTGTTTTGGGACTCTTCTGATAAAGATTCCAAAAGGTTGCGTTGATAACGGAGGGCAAAGGAGTCAGCAGGTCCATTAGCTCTGCGTCCAAAATGTCGCGATCTGATAGGCTGTTTTCGATTTTGCCGTTCCTGATTGCTGTCTCAATCAAAGCAGTTCTCAAGTTTAGTAACTGATCGTCTTTTTCTTTTACCGTATTACCGTCTCCGATTAATGCATGAATTCTGTTTTCAACATAAATACGGTCCAATTCTTGATAATTTGAATCAGATTGGATCACTGCAGTAACAAATTTGTCCAATGCCGACATTAATTTTTTGCCTCCTCCAATACTTAAATATTACTCGACTATTTCTTTCGGCCCATCCGAAATCTTGGCGATATAGAAATCAGCCGGGTAACCAATTTTTTCTTGATAACTTTTACCGACTTTTGTCTTGAAGTCATCGACATAATCTTTTCCGACAATTGCTATTGCACAACCGCCGAAACCGGCACCGATCATTCGAGCACCGAGGACCCCGGGCTGTTTCCAAGCCGCCTCTACCAAAGTGTCCAATTCCTTACCGGTCACTTCATAGTCGAAATGCAGTGAAACATGCGAGGCATCAACTAATTGGCCAAAAGTTGTCAGATCATTGTTTTTTAACGCATCGAAAGCTCTTAAAGTCCGCTGATTTTCAAAGACGGCATGGCGCGCCCGGCGAATCAATATATCGTCATTAATTAAATAAGATGCTTGGTCAAATGCTTCAATTGAAAGATCGCCAAGTGATTTAATCGCTAATTTTGTTTGGAGGCGTTTTAAAGCTTCTTCGCACTGTGAACGACGTTCGTTGTATTTGGAATCCTGGAGTTCGCGGCGCTTATTAGTACTCATGATGACAATTACATTGTCTCCGAGTTTAACCGGGGCATATTCATATTTCATTGTATTTGTATCAAGCAGAATAGCTTGCTCAGCTCTTCCCATGCCAACGGCAAACTGATCCATAATTCCCGAATTAACGCCGATATATTTGTTTTCAACTTCTTGGCCGATCTTGACAAGATCTAATTGCGAAACATCCAGGGAAAAAACATTCTTTAAAATCGTTCCCATCAGAAGTTCGATTGACGCTGATGAAGAAAGGCCAGCGCCATCAGGCAAATTTCCGTGGATAAAAAGGTCGAAACCGTGATTAATTTTATAGTCACGTGAAACCAAACTAGCTAAAACGCCCCTTAAATAATTAGTCCAGCCGTCTTCTTTATGATATTCAAGATCGTTTAACTGAAAGCTGACGACTCCCTGGTCGGGAATATTAGCAGAGTACATTCTGATCGTTTGGTCATCGCGGGATCCATAAACACCAAAAGTACCGATACTGATTGCGCAAGGAAAAACATTGCCTCCATTGTAATCGGTATGCTCGCCGATTAGGTTTATTCGTCCCGGTGAAAAGAAAACTTTTTCTGCGGTCTTTTTGAATTGCTCTTTAAATTCTTTTAATAAAGAATTCTTGTCTAAAGTTTCCAAAATATTACTCCTTTTATTAATATTTACTAAATTCCTTTGGTTGTAATTTTTTTATCATCCTCATGGGACAACTTATTTTCCAGTTCGGCAATTACTTTATCGTGTTCTTTTTCTGTCAAAGTGATTTTGAAGAAATAGACTAATGCAGCAATAATCAAAAGTACCATCGGACCGTAAAACATATAGAACTTAAAATTAAATAATTCGTGAGCACTGATACTACTTGGCTTGGCGTTACCGGTCATACCGGAGAAGATTGCAGTAATACCAACGATTCCATTCGCGAAAGCTCCACCGAGTTTATCAAGCAAAGGACGAACAACTAAAGTAACCGATTCATTTCGATTACCACTCTTTAACTGGCCGTATTCAACACTGTCGGCAATTGTCATTAAAGCGGCCAAGAAGATCAATGGATAAGGGAAATAAAGCAGAGAAATTCCAATCAAAACAGCAACGACATTGGTACCGGAAAAAATAAAGATTGTGTATCCAATCAGCATCATGACAATTCCACCAACGTAAATTGCCTTTCGGTGAATTAGTTTTTCCAGAGCCGGGAAAAGCGAAACGGAAATGATTCCCAGAATCGCAGTGATAATGCCGACAATGTAGAAGGAACCGGATTTTCCCATGACATATTTGAAGTAGTAAATGAAAAGAGAGTTTGTAACAGTGTAAGAAAAGGCAAGCATGAAGTAGGACAAAGCCAGCCACATTAATTGATCGTTTTTAAAAATTACTTTGAAAACATCGACAAGATGAATTTTCTCGGTATTTTCACGAATAATATTGTGTTCCTCTTTGGTACCAACCGAAGTTGCCAAAGCTCCAAGGAAGGAAATCAAACCAATTACGATCGCAAAACCCAACCAACCGGCTTGGTTCTCTTGACCACTTTTCGCTCCAAACATTCCCGAAAGAATTGTAACCAAGGGAACAATAACGATAATGACACCCTGTGAACCAAGGGTCGATCCCAAACGAGCGATACTACTGAATTTCGCCCGTTTTGAAGAACTCAATGTAAATGCCGGAAGCATTGACCAAAAAGCGGTGTCTTTGAACGAGTAAAAAACATCCAAAATAACAAAAACAATTCCAAAAAGAATTAGATACAAAATTGGATTACTGTAGTTTAATCCACCAAAATTTGTAAATATAAGAATTAAACCAATCGAACTGATCGTCGCTCCAATCATAATCCAAGGCTTGAATTTTCCCCAACGCGTTCGGGTATTGTCAACAACTCCTCCGATCAGGGGATCAAAAGCGATTTCTACTAAACGAATCACAACTATCATTGTTGTGATATAGCCAATCATTTTGTCATCAAGCGAATGATTACTCGACGAGAAGAGTTGGCTGGTCACGAAAATCATGAAATAGGTACTTAATGTCGCATAGAATGCATCGTGTCCGAATGCACCAAAGGCATAGGATATATATTGTTTGATTTGTTTCATTTATTTTTCTCCTATTTTTATTTTTGCTTAGTGGTAGCGATGCTCGATAACTTTTTCAAGAATTTCGTCACGCTGGGTAGCCTTCGATAAAGCGAATTGGTTCTTTTCCAAGTCGTTGAAGTCCTGAACTAAGAATAGCGCTTCGAGGTATAAAATTAATTGACGCTTGATATACTTTTTGTTTTCCTCGTCCGGTAATTTTTGATTCCCACCAATAACATTTAGAGCGAACTGTTGAGGATTAATAATTATCTTTTTATTTTTATCTACCATACGTTTGTCTCCAAATCATTTTATTCATATTTTTACTAATAAAAAGGTAGATTGCAAATTTAATCCGAATTTTTGGACAAATTTGTCAGCATGACCTGATAAGGTGTTTGCCAGTCAAGTATTTTAAGTGGTCTCTGATTAATTTCGAGTAAGGTGGTTTTCAAGCCTTGAGCACTAATGTGCTCAAAATAAGTCCCTTTAGGATAAAAATAACGTAAATTCCGATTAAAGCGTTCATTACTACCACGTTCAGCTGGCGTATAAGCATGGCAGTAATAGGTCTTAATACCATATTGTGATTCAAGTGATACTAGCCCACTAAACTCAGTGCCACGGTCCACAGTAAAGCTGTGCACCGGACCATTAAAAGTGGTTAGGAACTTAGTTAGTGCTTCATTAACAGTCGCTGTCGTCCGATCTTTTAACCGGTATGCCCAAAGGAACCGTGATTTGCGATCGATTAA
>NZ_AQVA01000010.1 GCF_000372485.1 Oenococcus oeni DSM 20252 = AWRIB129 | reverse complement strand
ACCAATCTTTGGTAATAAAAACCCGGCATAAAAATGCTGGGTTTATTTTACTAGGATGTGTAAAAGTAAAAACGAATACTAATCAAACTCTTCGTAAGTATTAGGATCTTGTCCATCAACACGGCCATCAGAACGGTTCAAAGCATTGATTTGCTCTATTTCGGATGAGGTTAGAGAAAAATCAAAAATATCAATATTGCTGCGTTGATGAATTAGACTACTAGATTTCGGCAAGGGTATAATTCCCCGCTGGGTATGCCAACGAAGAATAATTTGGCCAGTATTTTTACCGTATTTATCAGCCAAATTTTTAATAATATCTTCTTTAAGAGCTGCACTGCCCCTTCCAAGTGGGCTCCAAGCTTCGCTGACAATGCCGCGTGATTTATTAGCAGCAAGCATATCTTCCTGAACCCAATAAGGATGAACTTCAATTTGATTGACAGCCGGAGTAACGCCGCTTTCATTGATAATACGGTCTAGATGTTCAGGAAGAAAATTAGAAACACCGATCGAACGGATCAAACCGAGTTTCTGGGCATCAACCAAAGCCTTCCAAGCTTTGACATAATGGTCCCGTTTCGGCAAGGGCCAATGAATTAGGTAAAGATCCAGATAATCTATTCCCATCCGAAAAATAGATTCCTGAATCATCATCAGAGCATCTTGATAATGATGATATTTTCCAGGTAGCTTAGAAGTAACTATAAATTCGGAACGAGGAATACCCGAACGACGAATGGCCTCGCCAACAGCTCCTTCGCTATCATAATTGGTCGATGTATCAATCAAACGATAGCCGTCTTCAATAGCAGACAAAATTTGATCGACCCCTTGGCCGCCTCTGACTAAATAAGTCCCCAAACCGATTGCCGGCAATGAATGGCCATCATTTAAAACAATATTTGGAACGGAACGCGATAATACCATATAAACTTTCTCCTCTCTTTTACAACTTTATAAACTAATTTTAATTCTTTGAATAAATTAATAAATGAAATAAAAAAATATTTTTATTAAAAAGAATTTAAAATTAAGTTTAAATTTGTAATTTACTTACTATTAATAATAAACGCGTTTAATTTTAACACCAAAAAATAAAATAAGAAAATTACATAAAAAATCAATGAAGCTTTTGGTATTCTTCATTGATATTCGTCTTTAAATAATCAACCCTTTCAGTCCACTCGGAAAAACTTCTGTTCGGCTTAGTAGAGAGCTTATATAGTTCGCTCGCCTGATCAACAATTTTTTTGTCGAAGCATATTTATTAGTGATATATGAAATGCGGCTAAACTTTTCATGCAATTTTTTTAAAAGAAACAATTTGTGCTGTGCATCAACCAAGTTGGCCTGAGCCAAAGTAATGTTTCTGATCTGTGATTTCATCGCACTGTTGACCAAGCTGCTTATCTGATTATTATCGCTGTTTCCATTAGGAAAATTCTGCCAACTTTGATAGATTGCCCTGCTTGCTTTTCCTGATCCCTGCGTTGATTCGTACGCACTTTCAACGGCCATTTTTTGATATGTTACAGCCAAAGATTTAGCTGTTGATACTTTTTCCTTTCGATCCTTTTTTTCTCAATTAAGCGTTCTTTATGTAGCTCGTTTTTAAATCCAATCGTACTGAATGTCAAAGCAACGGCGGAAAATAAAAAAAGGATCGACGAAAAAAGCAATGTTATATAAATAACTTTGCTCTTTTTTTTAAGCATTAGCATTGTCGTACTGACTGCTAAAACTATCAAAAAAAATAACGATAAAACAAGTGTTAAAACAAATACTTTTTCCATTTTTTGCTTAAACGATATTAAAAATAAAGTTTAAAAAACCAAATCCTTCTATATTTTTCAGCCAATTGCAAATCCCTTCCAGAATTGGAATGACTAAGTTCATTATAAGGTTTAAAGTGAATCAATTCAGATATTTACTAAGTGATTATTAAAAAGATCACTATTGATTGTTATCAATCCTTTTCAACATGTAAACAGCAAATTCCTCAAGTTCTGCCTGTCCATATTTCCGACCGACAAAAATCGGATTTTGGCTACGGTACTCGCTAAGGGATCGTTGGATAAGCCTAGAAAATCTTTTTGGAATCTTTTCTAAAGCCCATAATCCTCCGGACAGTTTCGAGGTTATCAAATGGTCTTTTTTATACGCCAAGGCCCGACAAAGATTGAGAATTACATACATCGGTTGACTGATTATTTCAGTTCTGGCCGAATCGACATCGTAAAGTATGCTCTGCCAATATATTTCGCTTGGAACCCGGCTAAACACATTTTTAATTTTACTGCCGCTTAAGACTTGGCCAAAATTATTAATGACCATAATATGAGCGGCCAAATCGGGATCTTTTCCTCGCATTCGCTTAATATAACTTTTGCCGTCCCTCAAATACTCGTCATAATGCATTTTAGAAAAATGGAAATCAAATGCCAATGGCTGTTTAAAATTTAATGTGTCCCTTAAAAGCAATACATGAAATTCAAGCCCTTTTTCTGGTGATAAAGGCCATAAATAATCAAGAGTGTATTCCATTAATCGTTTTTCGCTATCAAAGGATAAGGCTTCTTTAACAACAATTATATAATCAAGATCACTGATTCTTTCGTTGTAACAGCCAAAAACGTAAGAACCGTGCAAATAAATCCCAATTAAATTTCCTGCCAGGATCTTTTCATAACCGACCTTCAGCAAAGATAATAGTTCGTCAGTTCTTGCCATTAAAAAAATAATATCAAACATTTTGAATCATAAATATAAACTGATCAAATAGAAAAAAATCTACTATCTTCCTTTTGGAATATACTTTGAATTACTAGCAAAAGTTAGAAGATTATTTTTATGAAAAATAAGCAAATTATTGGCGGAATAAAGTTAAATTTAACGAAAATTAGTTAAAAGGAAGCGTTTTCTAGCAATTAAAAACGATTTCTTTATTTTTTTAGAGATAAATCAAAGAGTCTTCCATTTATAATTATTTCAGGGAGAGTCGATAAAACATGTCTTTACTGGGGTTTTCTGCTTTAACTATTGCGATTTTTTCTTTTCTGTTCTATTTAAGTTGCGTATTACTGAAAAAGAACAAAAAATACAAGTTAATTGCTTTGACTATTATTCCAATAAGCATCCTGCTAGTAATAATTTCAGGATTAGTTGGAAATGGACAAAGCAAATTTGCAGGAGTAAATTTTAACAAAGAAAAAATAGTAACAATAAACGAAATTATCAAAAGAGAGAGAATTTTATCAGATGATATCGTTAATTCAGATGATGGTAACGAAAAGTATCAGAACAAAATTAATCTTGATGAAAAAGCTTTAAATTCATCCTGTAGAGAAATGTCAGGTCGAAATTTATGTGGTGAACAAGCAAATGATTTTTTATCGGTTCAAGGACTAAGGACCAGGTACGAAAAAATTTGTATGATGAGGTACTTCATAAGTGACGAAATCAATAAATCAATAGCTTTTTCAATGAAAAATATTTCAAGAAGACAAGCTGAAGAGATAAGTGCGACAATGACTCATGGAGTTTTCGGATACTAAATGTTATCTTTGGACAATTGAATAAGATTCTGTAATATCAATAATGATGGCAATTTAACAATTATTGAAGTAAAGTAGCCTTGTATTCAGATTCTAATAAGATTGATTTAAAATTAAGAAAATAAGATTTTGAGGATCGCAATAATGGAAAAGACTGATTTTAACAAATTCATGGAAGAAGTTAGCAAATTGAACGATGATCAAGACAAGATTTTTTTGGCTTCAGATTTGAGAAAACTTGAAAGTTCCGGTGAAAGTGAAGAAACACTGATAAAAAATCTGAAACATGCAATTGACGAAAACTTAATTGCAGTTGTTGAAAAACAAAAAAACTGGCATCCGGAAGATTATCTCGAAAAATATGACATCAAGATCACAAAATCCGGTCAAAATTTTATTAATTCAATTAGCAGTAATTAAAAAGCTTTAATAAGATGAATCTTTTAAGTGACTTGCTAGGCGCTATAGAAGACTTCTCTTTTGAAAACACCGGCAAAAACAGCAATAGTTCTTCTTTTTCTGCTTAATAAACATTATATGTAAAGATATTAAAAAACTCCGTTTGCTTGTAAAACGGAGTTTTTATTTAGTCTGAAATAAAAAACAATTTTATGCACTAGTGAGTATCGAATATTCAGTTTACCTTAAAAAGCAGTAATAACTGATTATCAGTCGAGGTAAAAGTGAGGAACCGATCACGATCCGTCCGGGCTTCCAATCCAAAACAAGTTTCGAAAAAAACATTATTTTTTCGCTGTAATCGTGGAGCTGAGATACATATCCGATTTAAATTTTCGTGCAGCTTTTGAAATAAGAATATTAATAATAAAACCAATCAAACTCATGCCAACAACAATCCAAACATTAATACCGGAAATTTTTGTCGCGGCAAGCGCGATATTGCTGATAAAACCTATGGCATAAACAATGTTCACGAAATCCATAAATGAAACTGCAAATCTTTTAGAGGTTAATAAACGAATCAATGCCCAAGAATACAAGAAGACGACAAATAATGATGTTCTAAAAACAATTCCAAAATTCGGATGATCTTTGTGAAAAAGGAAAATAAACGAGTTACTGGAAATAAAAAGTATCACCGTCAAAAAAATCATTGAAATCAGTTTTTTTCTGCTATTTATAACGTCAACTCCTTTTCATTGAAAATATTTAGAAATAAAAACCAACGATCGTTCCAGTCAAAATAGATGCCAATGTCGCACCAGCCAATAATCTAATCGAAAACTTAGCCACGTAGCTGCCCTGTTTAGCACTAATCGATTTAATCGACCCGGTAATAATACCAATTGTCCCAAAATTTGCAAATGAAACCAAGTAGGCCGAAATAATCGCATTCGCTTTCGTACTTAAGGTCCCCGCAATTCCATGCAAAGTTCCCATGGCTACAAATTCATTAGTAATTAGTTTGGTAGCCATCAAACTGCCGACTTTTAATATATCGCTTGTAGGTACGCCCATTAAAAAAGCGATTGGCGCGAAAATATATCCGATTAAACTAGTGAAACTAATATTAATTACGGCCAAAAAACTATTGTTTAAAAAAGTGACCAATGCGACAAAACCAATCAACATTGCAGCGACGGTAATTGCAAGTTGGAAACCATCAACGATATAATTTCCCAAGACTTGGAAGAAAGGTTCGGCGTTACCTTTGGAAATTTCAACTAATTTATCCTCTTTTTCAGGAATATAAGGATTAACGATAGAGGAAATAATCAAGGCAGACAAAATATTCAAAAAGACAGCTACCACAACGAATTTCCCAGGAACCAGCTTCATATAAGAGGCAAGCATAGCCGCTGAAACCGCGCTCATTGCCGAGGCAGAGATTGTATAGAGACGCTGTTCCGTCAACTTAGGAATTTGATCTTTAACGGTTAAGAAAACTTCGGGCTGGCCTAAAACAGAGGTGGAAACGGCAAAATAGCTTTCCAGTTCTCCCATCCCGGAAATTTTGTTTAATCCCCAACCAGCCCATTTAATAATAAATGGTAAAACTTTAATATAATTCAAAATTCCAACTAGAGCGGAAATAAAAACAATCGGCATCAAAACACTCAAGAAGAAAACCGAACTACCGGCTTTGATCACAAAACCGCCAAAAACGAAATCAACACCCCCGGCAGCTTGTTTCATTAACCAATTAAAGAACAAGGAGATCTGCTTTAAAGTATTGACTCCTCCTGATGTGTGCAAACAAATAAACGAAATTATTATTTGAAGCATAAATAGCCTTCCAATTGTACCGAAACGGATGTGCTTTCGGTCACTGCTGATTAGCCATCCAATTACAAATACCAATAAAATTCCTGTTACCAGAAAAACAAAATTCATATTTCACTCCCTACTGTTCAATTATTCCCCAAATTCATCAAGAAATAAAAGAATTATTCTCAGATCTAATTTAATCAAATACATGTTGTCTGCAAAAAATATAAGGGCAACAGAAAAACGCTGCGACGATTAGTAAAACTTTTTCTGGACTTTAATACTAATATGCCGCTGGTTTCCGAGCATATATTTTTTTATTAATAAAATTTTGCTTCTTCACAGTACAACGTTCTGAAAGCGCTGTCAATTTTAACGTAATATAACTTCCTTTATTTTGGCTTTGTTTTTTTGTAAATTAAAACGAAGAAAACTTTACCGATAAATTTAGTCGATTAAAGTTATCAAAACAGCAAGATCAGGCTCTTTTTAAGTTTCGTTTGATTCTCTGTTAAGGAAAATGCTATAATTCCTGTAGTAATTTTCTGATAGCGAATCAAAGATTCGTCATGTAACTAGAGAAGATCTCATCTAGGCAAGAAAGACTTGTTTGGATGGGATCTTTTTCTGTTTAAGGAAAAATTCGGAAAGGAATTTCATTGTGAAAAAAAGACAACCATTTTTCAATTTTTCTTGGGAAATCTTTCTGATTGCCGGTAATCTGCGTTTGACAATAATAGTAATCCCGCCAATCAGCAGCTATATTATGCAAAGTTTTGATCTGGATCAGACCAAAATTGGTCTTTTGACCAGTATTCCTTTGATTTGCTTTGGTCTATTATCAGTTCTTGCACCACTAGTCATTCGGAAATTAGGCAGCTATAGAACCATGATCACAGCCTTGGGAATACTCATTATTGCAAATTTTTTTCGTGTCCTCTCAGCGCCTTGGTTGTTTGTCGGCAGTTTCTTCACCGGGGCGGCAATCACGATATTGAACATTTTGACTCCAACCGTTATTGTCGAACGAGCCCCGAAGCACGCCAATGTTTTAAATGGGCTCTATACCGCGACACTCAACTTATGGGCGGCGGGAATTGGGTATTTAGTCGCACCTTTGGCCAAACAAATCGGTTGGCAAGCAGTTGTTCAATTGACATCAATATTACCGATTATTACATTGGCCGGCTGGTTTTTAATAAAAAACAAAACTAGCAATAATGATTTAGAAAAAAATACCGTTTCCAATCAACAAAACATCAAATTGATTGAGATCATAAATCACCCAAAGATTTGGCTTTTAGCTATTTTTATGGGCCTGCAGTCATTTATATATTACGGTCTGATTGCCTGGCTGCCAAGTATTCTGAATCATTTAAAGCTGTCCCTTTTGGCAACAGGGAGTCTCTTCGCTCTTTTTCAATTCATCGGAATTCCAATATCGTATATAATTCCGCGAATCAGTGCTGGAAAAAACGCCTTTAAATGGGTTTTAGGAGGATTATTCGTCGGTTATGTCAGCGGATTGAGCTTATTAAATTTAAAAAGCCCCACTTTACCTGTGATCACAATTGCCATTATTGCTTTAGGCCTGACAACCGCGGCCATCTTTTCCCTGGCTTTGGGTTTAATAACAACTCTTTCGGATTCGGCCAGGGAGATAAGCGTTATCGGAGGTGTTGTTCAATCGCTTGGTTATTTATTAGCCTGCATCAGTCCGACCTTATTAGGGAAACTTAATAGCAGTTTCGGAAATTGGAATTTGCCGATCACTTTGTTATTAAGTTTGTCGATAATTACAATTCTAGTGGGTTGGCTTTTTTTAAGAGAAAACACATTTACAAATTAAAAAGGATAATGGAAATAGCTTTAAGGACTAATAACACTATCCGTTTTCCAAGGGGACAAAAAATGAATTTAACAGAACATGAAAAATGGTTGATAAATTTTTATAAACAAAGGAATTGGTATCAATATTCACCTTTTATTCGACTGAACTATTTAAGCGAAGAAACAGGCGAACTTTCCAGAGCGATTCGTGCCATTGAAATTGGTCGTGATCATCCAGGAGATAAGCAATTATCAAGTATTAAAAAAAGAGATAATCTGCAAGAAGAATTAGCCGATATTTTAGACCAACTATTAATATTTTGCAGTAAATACAATATAGATCCTAATTGCCTGCTTTCTGCTAGCGAAAACAAACTAAAGAAAAGATTTCCCGAATAATTATTACTCGTTTGTGACAGATATCGTTGATCGTAATTCTTGTTGATCGAATCCGGTGAATCAATTTGTCCCACCACTTTTATTTCCTGCTTTTTGTGGTCCTGCTCTATCTTTTTAGTTATTTAACTTTCTTTCAAATTCTTTTTTCCATTGATATATTTTAGACAAACTGATACCGAGATAATTGGCAATCGTTGTGTAGGACATTCCTTTTTCAACTAGACGGAAAGCTTTTTTCTTTCTTCTTATAAATACTAAGAAATTTAACTGATTTTTTCGGTCCGATTTCAAGATTGGATGTTTTGTTGTCGGGTATTTGTTCCCACAACTTACGAACTTTCTTTGCTAAATCTCCATAACCATGTTCAATCGAAAACCTCATTGACTCCTCTATCTGATTGTGTCCTGTTTTCGTATTAAAACCATCGCGTTCCTGTAAATCGATTAATTGACCGGCTAATTCAGCTAAATTTTTCATATCAAATTTTCTTCTTTCTTTAACATGACTAATTTGACTTGATTGTTGTTGATTAACAATCATAAATTTCTGTCACACAAACAATGAAGATTTTAGTAAGTGAGTATTAAACGAAAATTAGTAAATTCTTTTTTTGTTTTTTAATTCATATGAATAATTTATAAAAATTTGTCACCATATTTTAAGATCCAAAGAACAAAATGTTGGAATTTTATAGGATAATAAAAAAACGCCATAGCCAATGGTTCAGAGAAATCACTGATGACGCGGTTCAGGTGGTAACGGGAATCGAACCCGTGATAACGGTTTTGCAGACCATCGCCTTACCGCTTGGCTATACCACCAAAAAAGTCACCTATAAAATCATAGCAAAAAGAAAGAGAAAAAGATGAAAGACTTTATAATTTAACTATGAACCCAATAAAATTATTTGCCAGCGACATCGACGGAACATTCGTTAATGATAAGAAAACATTTAATCAAAAATTTTTTCAGGCGACTCTGGACGAAATGAATTTCAATCATCAATTCTTTGTAGCTGCTTCTGGAAGATCATACAATGGCATTGCTCAAGTTTTTAAAAATTATATGCATAAATACAATATAAGCTTTGTTTCACAAAATGGTGCTTCGGTGTATGTCGATGGCAAAAATATTTTTCGTTCTTCAATTGACCCGGAACTTCTGGAAAAAGTGTTTTATATTCTTCCCGAACTAAGTATCAAACCCGACCGAATCATTTTCGAGGGGGATTTAAGTACTTATGCCCCCGATTATCAACAAAAATCAAAACTAAATAAAATGAATACTTATAATCCCAAGTTGGAAATAATTCATAATTTTTCAGAAATAAAAGAACCAATTGAGAAAATTGCTCTTTTTTGGAAAGGCATCGACCAAAAACTGATGGCCGAAGAATTGATTTCTAAAACAAAAATCAAAGGAGTTCGTGCCACTTCGTCCGGATATGGTGCAATAGACATTATTAATCGAGGCATTTCAAAAGCTATTGGTCTTCAAAAGCTTGGAGCTTATTTAGGTCTTCATCATGATCAAATGGCCGCTTTTGGTGATGGCGAAAATGATCTGGAAATGCTTTATTATGTGGCACATCCCTTTGTTATGCCCAACGCACCTGACTTTATAAAAAGAGAATTTTCCGGCGAACAAATTGCCTTATCGGATAACAATCATGATGGAGTTCTAAAAACGATTGACAAATTAATTACCAAATAATCAGTCACAACTAATTTAATCCATTTTTGTGAATACCAGACTATTTCAAACGATCATTTTTTAAAAGTAAATAATCATAAATTAAAAACACCTGGAATTGCTGAGAAAATCCAGGTGTTTTAATATTATTGAAAAATTTCATTAAAATTTGAGATCGATTTTCTTCGCCGTGTTTGAAACAGTGAAAGAAAATTGGTCATCATCATTCTCAATTTTTCCTGTTTGACCATCAACTAAAAATTCCAAAGGCTTAATACCGTTAATAATGAATTTAAAACTCTGATACTTTTCACCATAAGCCTCTCTCGTTTTTGAAATATTAATTTCAATAAGATTGCCGCTTCTCTTCAAAATAAAATCGTAAAGATTATAGCTTCCGGAACGATAGTCAAAACTTTCACCATCATCTTGATAATGTTCGTAACAGCTCTCCCCTTTTCCTGTAAAAGGATAGATGTCCAAGGTTAATTGACTAATTTTCTTTTCTCCAACATAATTTTGGGCCGGATACATGGGAATGATTCCGCCCTCTTTAACATAAATAGGACAAACATCCAACGGCGCATTTTTAACGATATATTGGCCACCATCAAAAACAGCTTTAGTCCAATAGTCGATCCAACGATTTCCTTTTGGCAAATAAACCATTCTCGCTGTCTTGCCCTGCTCAACTACCGGTGCGACTAAAATATTTGATCCACTCATGAACTCATCGTTAATTCCGTAAACATTTTCATCATTTTGGTAATCCAGTAACAAGGGACGAATCATTGGCAGACCGGTTGTTTCTTCATCGTGCATAATATCGTAAAAATACGGCAGTAAGCGATAACGCAATTTTATATATTTACGATTGATAGATTCTGTTTTTTCATCAAAGGCCCAAGGTTCCTGATCACGCATTGAAGCACTTGAGTGATTTCGGAAAAGAGCTGTAAAAGCGCCTACTTGAACCCAGCGGGACAAAAGTTCCGGCGTACAATCAAAACCAAAACCACCAACATCGGTCCCACAAAAAGCGAATCCACTTATGCCAAGATTCATTAGCATAGGCAAAGACATTCGTAAATGTTCCCATAGGCTCTGATTATCACCGGTCCAAACAGTTGCATATTTTTGCGTACCAGCATAACTTGCCCTCGTGATAACAAATGGGCGCTTATTAGTAGCCGTTTTAATACCCTCATAGGTCGCCTTTGACATGTAATGACCATAGACATTATGAATTTCTCGATGATCCGTCAAACGACCATCGTTGTTGAATTGAACATCGTCAGGCAAAGGTCCATCGAAACTCGCGGGTTCGTTCATATCATTCCAGACTCCGGCAACCCCATGATTGACTAAAATCTTCTGATTTTCAGCCCACCAATGACGAACTGCTTGATTGGAAAAATCCGGATAAAGAGCTTTCCCCGGCCAGACACGATTAACATAAGGAATACCATCTCTATCAGTCGCAAAATAATTATTTTTTAGCCCTTGATCATAAATTGAATAACCTTTATCTTTTTTAACACCCGGATCGATAATCGTGACGATTTTATATCCTTGTCCCTTTAAACGGTCCAACATTTTTTCATGATTGGGAAATTTCTGTTGATCCCAAGTAAAAACCCGATATCCGTCCATATAATCGATATCCAAATAAAGAACATCGCAGGGAATATCTTTTTTTCTAAAATTGTTGGCAATCTCCTGCAGCCTTTTCTCTGGCGCATAAGACCACCTGGACTGTTGGTAGCCCAATGTCCATAATTGTGGGAGCGGTGTAGTACCGGTTAGAAGAGTATACCCGAAAATAACTTCTTTAGCAGATGGACCATAAATAAAGTAATAATCAAGATTTCCATCAACGGCGCTAAAAGAATAATAGTTTCTGTTTTCTTTGCCAAAATCAAAAACCGTTTCATAACTGTTGTCGAAAAATATGCCATAAGCGGTTTTTTCTCAAGTGCCACAAAGAATGGAATCGATTTGTACATTGTTTCAAAACTCTCAACGTGCGGATTCGGATTATCGGTATTCCACATTTTATAGTGGTAGCCCAATTTATTTAAATGGCCAGTCCGATCGCCCAAACCATAAAAATAGCTGCCCGGATTCAACTGTTTCAAAATCTTGATTTTTTGCGATTTACGTTCCTCTTCTAATTGATGGCCTTCTTCAGCCGCGATATTGCCGTCATCATCGTTGCCGCGTCGAACAAACGGTTTATCCTCGCCTCGATAATCGCTGCAGATTCGTTTACCGTTCAAATCAAATATATCAACCATAAAATTATCGGTAATTGATACTTTTAGTTTTTCCGTATAAACAAGGACTTGTCCATCGATAAAATCGACCGTAATTTTTCCGGGCATTCTTTTTAAATTTTCAACAGCCTTTGAAGCGCGGCGTTCAGTAGACAGTGGCGAGAAAAAATTGATGATCGAAGGGGTAATAATATCAACCGATGCTCGACCATTTTCGAATTCAATTGAAACGTCATTACTCTTTTTTTCGTAAAACTTTATTTTTCCAAACATAAACCCCTGTAATCCTTTCAATTGAAATTTTTGATTCAAATTTTATTAGAATAGTTTTTTAAGCTGTTTTGATTTTTTGTGTTTGCCGATCCAGAAGTCGAAACAGAAAACAAGAATATCAAAACGAAAGTACCTCAAGGGCCCAAAGAGATAGAATAAGCGACTTTTTTTAAAAATATCCAGTCGTTGAATCTGAACGAAAAGAATATTCAATGTAACCTTTGGCCAATGTGAGTACTTATCCCTTAACAGATCCGGTCAAAACGCCGGAAATAATGTAGCGCTGGAAAAATACATACATTATCAGAACCGGGGCCAAAACCAGCACATACGAAGCAAAGGCCAGGTTATAGTTGGTTGAGAACTGACCTTGAAAGACATATTGTGCCAGCTGCAGCGTCTGCTGTTTGGGATCGCTTAACAACACCAAAGGCATCAAGAAATCATTCCATGTCCACATAAAGGACAAAATCGCTACGGTCGCATGCATCGGTGCCATCAAAGGAAAGATCACTTTAAAGAAGACTTGGTAGGGTTTGGCGCCATCCATTACAGCTGCCTCTTCCAAGGCCACCGGGATCTGCTTAACAAAGCCTGAATAAAGAAAAATATTCAAAGGCATGCCGAAAATGATATATAAAAAGGTCATGCCGAAATCATTGTCCATATGGAAAGCCGAGACTTCACGCACCAAGGGCAGCATAATGACGTTGAAAGGAATAAACATTGCCGAAATGAAGTAGTAATAAAGTAGATTGAAAAAACGGCTTTGTTTGCGATAACGCGTGATAGCATAGGCCGCAGCCGAATTGGTAATAATCGTAAAAATAATATTCCAAGCTGTAATGAAAAGCGTATTTCTAAACATCAATGGAAAATCTGTCATCTGCCAAGCACTCGTGAAGTTGCTCCACTGGAATTGTTTCGGCCAAGCCAAAACATTCGTCATATCCGAAGGGCTTTTCAAGGCGATCATCATCGTCATATATAATGCGCCAAGAATGGCAAAAACAGCAATCGTAGCTAAAACAGCCGTAACAGTGTAGTTAGGATGTTTAATTGCCTTTATTTTAGCCGGTTTAAGTAAATTGTTTTTATCATGCATAATCGACATCAGTTTTCAATCCTGTCCTCTCTTTTATTTAACACATTCAATTGGAACAGGAAAACACCTGCAACAATCAAGAACAAAACGACGGCATTGGCTGATTGAATGGCAAACTGTGACCCCTGAAAACCTTGCGTGTAAATCAACACTGAAATTGACGTCGTACTGTTGCCGGGGCCGCCACTGGTCATGGCCATGATCTGATCGAATACCATCAAATAGCCTTTAACAGACAGCACAAGATTAATCGTGAAAAAGGGTGCAATCAAAGGAAAAGTAATCCGCCAGAATTTCTTCCAGGCTCCTGCGCCATCTAAAGACGCCGCTTCGTAAAGTTCCGGACTGACGGATTGCAAACCCGACATATAAATCAATGTATTAAAAGCCAGTCCCTGCCAGATCGTGACGATCAAAATCCCAATCCAGGCATGACTCGTACCCAAGATGTTTGTGGTCAAAAATGACCAATGCAATGCTTTACCCAAGTCCGGCAACAGATTGCCAAAAATAAAGTTAAAGATGAAACCAACGATCAAAGTACCCAACATGTAAGGAAGAAAATAAACAGCCTTTAAAGTATTTTGAAATTTGATCTTGCTGGTCAGGCCCAAAGCAATCAATAAAGCAATTACATTGACAAAGATTGTCGCAAAAACAGCGAATTTAAAGGTAAAACCATAAGCACTGCCGATATCGGCATTCGAAAACATATATCCATAATTGCGCAAACCGACAAAATGCCAGTTTCCAAAACCTTTCCAATCCGTAAAACTATAAAAGACGCCTCTGAGAAAAGGTATCGTATGAAAAATGAAAAAGAGAATTGCCATCGGCACTGTCATTAAATAAAAAGTCAAACTTATTTTTTTCGACCCTGTTTCATAGTTATTTCTCCCCGACATTAGCAGCGTTAAAAGCTGTGTCAGCCCTTCTTAAAGAAATCCTGATGTTCTTCTGCTCGTTCATATGATTAGCAGCGTTTAAACCCGCCTGAGTTAACATCTGCGTTAAATCCAAAGCTGATGGATAATAGTGGTCCGGATAGTTGATTACGTTGCCCCGATTAATTTGATCAGCTATACCGGCAACGAACCGGCTTTTTTGTTTTACGCCCTTGATCGCAGAAAAAGAAAATTGCTCTTTGTTATAGATTGCCGCATTCTTCTTGTCCATTAGAAAAGCAACTAGCTTATTGTCGGCGGAAAAGTGCTTGGAAACCTTCGAAATGGCAAAAGCAACATCGATACCCGAAGTCACTTTATTGGCCTTCGCATTGTTCGAGACAGGAAGCATAAACATGTCTGCGTCGATTTTCTTATTCAAAGAAATAAAAGCCGGTATTTCATAATTGCCATTGATAATCATGGCCACCTTTCCTTTAGCAAAATCAATATTGGCCTAATCATAAGAAGTTCCCATATAATCACTTTGCGAATACTGGGCAATCTGCAGCCATTTTTTCATCGCAGTTTGATGTGTGGCAGCAAAAGTTGTCTTATTTTCCAGACGTTTTTTTATCCAACTCGAAGGAATCGTATTGGAAACAATTGGATTCCAAGTCGCCATCGTCGTCCATGTATCCTTGTAGGCCGATTCAAAGGGCGTAATTCCCTTGGCTTTTAGAATCTTGGCATCGGCGATCAATTCATTCTAAGTCGTCGGAACCGTTTTGATACCGGCTTTTTTAAACAGGGCCTTATTATAGATAACTCCAGCCGCATTGGTCGCATAAGGTACCGCATATAGGGATTTTTTGGAATAAAGACTTGTGATCATCTTCCGGTAGGCTGGCAAAGTTGTTTTGGCATATGATTGACCGGCTAAATTTCTCAAACCTTCCGAACTGACCAGCGAAACCAAATTATTGTCGCCACCGACAGCAATCACATCCGGCAAACTGTTCTTGGCCAAATCGGTTCGCAGTACAGTTGCGGCGCTGGATGGAGAAGAAAGCTGAACTTCAATTGACGGGTATTTCTTCTCAAAAGCTTTGATCAATTCTTTATAAGTGGCGGCGTTTTCAGTCTTTGTCGAAAAGAGCTGGATCACGGTCTTGCCATTCAGATTCGGACCACTCGTCAGAAACATCGAAACGGTAACTGCGATCAGAATCAGGAAAGCCAAAACGCCAGTAACCAATTTAATCGTTTTATTCATTTGATACCTCTTTAGTCATGTCTAAAATACGGTGCGCCACTGGCAAATAATTCTCTTAAACTACTGATATCAACTGATACGATATCTGCTAAATAATCAGAGTGAACAAGCGTAAAAAACTTTTTCAGCCGTGTGCTTTTCCGAATCCCGACATAAAATTATTCTTATTTCAGATATTCAATAGTATCTTTAAATATTTCATCTAGGCCTTGTTTTTATAAACAGTTCCTAATGAAATTAATAATTCCCAATACCAATTTCCCGTTTTATCCTCCTCACCCCCTCGTTGACGGAAATAAGTGTCACGTAACACCTAAGTAACAAAATATATCCTAACATAAAAGTAAAGCGCTTACAATAACGAAAATATATAACCTGGCTAACTTTGAACCGGCAATTTTATATTAAAATTCAGTCACATAAAGAATTTATGACCCTAAATCCGTTTCCCACAATCTCTTGAGTTTATAATTTTTAAAAACGTTGGCGTTACGCCTGAGTTGCTATATACAGATATAAAAGCAGCTAATGAAATTTATTTTAAAAAATCGCTTTGCAATGCTCCGATTCAAAAAAGAATTAAATTATCGTATTTAAATCCTAAAAACAAATATAGTTAAATGAATCCGAAAGAATGAATAAAGTTAATTGTCCCACCACAATTGCTTTTATGATTAGACATCGAAAAACAATAAATTAAAAAAGTGCTGATATTAATCGACAGCACTGAAAATGAATAAAAAACGAACACAATAAAGAAATCCATGTTAATTACACTCGAGCAGTACTGTCCTGCACAATTAATTCAGCATCTAACAAAAGATTGATTTTTTTAATTGCTTGTTTGCTTTGAATTCTCTCTGTCAAAAAATCTACCGCTAAAACGGCTTTTTTTTGAACATTCTGACCGATCGTAGTCAATTTTGGTCGACACTGCTCAGAGAAAATATTGTGATCAAATCCCATAATTGAAATATCCTCCGGAACTTTAAATCCGTTATCAAGAAAAACATTTATAGCATCTACGGCTAAAAAGTCTGAAGTAAAAACAAGCGCCGTATAATCTTTTAGCTTTGTTTCAGAAAATTTTTTTAGAAAAATGTGACGCTGATTAGTTCGATAATCGAGACCAAAAAAACCGGGATTTTCAAGATTAATATCAGCCTCCGATAAAGCCTTTTTAAAACCAGCAAAACGTTGCTGATCAACACCAAGTAGTTGATTGCCGTCAGCAAAAAAACCGATTCTTCTATGACCAAGGCCAATCAAATAATTTGTGATCTGATAACCACCCTTAAAATCCTGTAAACCAACATTAATAAAATCGTCAGTCATCGATTCCTTATCAACATAAGTATCGATAAAAGCTACCGGTCTCTTCTGCTGTTTAATAAAGTTCTTAGCATCATCAGGATGTGAACCAAGGACAATCAACCCTTCAATATCCCAAGCAGTGGCCAATCGTAAACTTTCTGTCACGCTTCCAGAAGTATAAAGCATCATAAAATAGCTTTTTTTACGAATTTCTTCCTCAAGAAATCCAACAATTTGATTATAAAAAGGATCCGAAACAACATTCATTTCAGACCGTCGTTCATAATTCAAAATGACAGCGATAATTTTTGACCCATGGCGTCCTAAGAGCCGTCCTCCCATATTAGAAACATATTTGCTTTCTTCCAGGGCTCTACTTATTTTTTTATAGTTATCAGGCGATACTTTCCCTTTGCGGCCATGAATCACGTTAGAGACTGTTGTTGGGCTTAAATTAACTTTGTCGGCTATTTCTTTTATCGTGACCATTGTGATTATATAGCTCCTAAATTTTTATTTTGATATGTGCAAGTCAACTTAAGATATCATCATTCTAAAAGAAAAATATTACAAATTAGATATCAAAAAGAAGATAAATAAAAACCTTGAAAGTTATATCACATTCCAAGGTTTTAAAAAATATTAAAAATAAAAAATTAATTATTTCGATGACGAGCTACTTTTTCACGTTCATTGGTCTTCAGAATTATCTTGCGAAGACGGGTATTTTCAGGGGTAACCTCGACTAATTCGTCATCATTCAAGAACTCGATCGACTCTTCAAGAGTCAAATGAGTTGGCGTCTTGATAATAGCCGTTTGGTCTTTATTTGAAGAACGGACGTTACTTTGCGCTTTCATACGGGTAATGTTAACTGAGATATCATTTTCACGGGAATTTTCACCAACAATCATACCCTCGTAAACCTCGGTGCCGGGATCAACAAAAATAGTACCGCGATCCTCAACCTGCATGATTGCATAAGTCGTAACCGTTCCCTGACCAATTGCAACCAAAGTACCATTACGACGACCCGGGTTCCATCCGGTAATAACCGGGCGATAATCCAAGAATGTATGGTTATAGATACCATATCCACGAGTAGAACTCAAAAACTCGCTAGAATAACCAATCAGGCCGCGTGAAGGGGCAACAAAGTGTAAACGCGTCTGACCGTTACCCTGTGGTTCCATATTCAATAACTCTCCTTTGCGTTCCGACAAAGATTGAATAATTGAACCAGTATATTCTTCAGGCGTATCGATTTGTACATCTTCAAACGGTTCGCAACGCGTTCCGTCGATCTCACGATAAATAACCTTTGGACGACCAGCCTGCAACTCAAATCCTTCTCGGCGCAATGTATCGATCAAAATTGAAAGGTGTAGTTCTCCACGACCGGAAACAGTCCAGACACCAGGTGTTTTCGTATCTTCTACTCGTAGTGAAACGTCTGTATGAAGCTCCTGCTTCAACCGATCTTCCAATTGACGGGCGGTTACGAATTTTCCTTCCCGACCGGCAAAGGGCGAATCATTGGTTCTAAAAATCATCTGCAAAGTTGGTGGATCGATTCTCAGCGGAGGCAGAGCGTCAGGGTGGCTGGAAGCAGCAACTGTTTCACCGACATTAATTTCTTCCATTCCGGAAACAGCAATCAAATCTCCTGCTTCGGCCTGATTTATATCAATTCGTTTCAAGCCCAAAAAACCCATTAATTTCGTCACACGAAAATCTTTATGTGAACCATCAAGTTTTAGAACAGTAACATTATCGCCGACTTTGATTGTTCCGCGAACAACACGGCCAATTCCGATACGACCAACAAAGTCATTGTAATCAAGCATAGCAACTTGGAACTGCATTGGTTCGTCAGAATTATCGATTGGAGCCGGGATTGTTTTAAAGACCGTATCAAAAATAGGCTTCATTGTATGTTCTTGTTTGCTTATATCAGCCGAGTAGCTGCTTGTCCCATTCATTGCGGATGCATAGATAACTGGGAAATCAAGCATCTCATCGTCAGCACCCAATTCAATAAACAAATCCAAAACCTCATCGACCACTTCTTGTGGACGAGCACCGGGACGATCAACTTTATTAATGATTACAATTGGAGTCAAATGTTGTTCAAAAGCTTTTTTTAAAACAAAGCGTGTTTGTGGCATCGTTCCTTCAAAAGCATCAACGACAAGCAAAACACCGTCAACCATCGTCATGATACGTTCAACTTCACCGCCAAAATCGGCATGGCCCGGTGTATCGACGATGTTAATCTGTTTATTGCCAACTCTGATTGCTGTCGTTTTTGAAAGAATGGTAATTCCACGTTCTTTTTCAATTGGATTCGTATCCATTGCTCGATCAGCAATTTGCGTATGTGAATCAAAAGTATCTGATTGTTTCAGCATTTCGTTAACCAAAGTAGTCTTACCATGATCAACATGGGCGATAATCGCAATATTTCTAATATCTTCTCTCGTTTTTGCCATTCATAATTCCTTTACAAACAAAAAGCTGCTTATGCAGCCACTGATAGTTTATAATACACGAAAAATAGCCGCTTGGCTAGCCTGGTATACAATAAAATTATGATACTAATGGAAGATATTACACGTGATGGTAATCCGGTTTTGCGTGCGAAAGCCAAACCAGTTACTTTTCCGCTTGATTTAGAAATAAAAAAACTTGGTCATCGGATGCTTGAATTTCTTGAGGTTTCTCAGGATAAAGAAAAAAACGAAACCTATCATTTACGTCCGGGTGTCGGCCTCGCTGGTCCGCAAGTTAATAAGTCTTTGCAGATGACAGCTTTGCTAATCCCTTCTTTGAATCCTGAAGAAGATTCGAAACCGTATTTCCGCGGAATCGTTTATAATCCAAAAATTACCCGTGAATCAATGAAAAGAGCAGCACTGGAAGCCGGAGAGGGATGTTTGTCAAAAGACGAAGATACCCCCGGAATCGTCCTCAGAGCCGATAAGATTACTGTCGACTACGATGATGAAAACGGCGAGCACCATTCGATTCGATTAAAAGATTATCCAGCGATTGTTTTTCAACATGAAATCGATCACTTAAAGGGAATTATGTACTACGATCACATCAATGAATTAGATCCTTGGGCAGTTTCTGAAGATGTTGTCTTAATTAAGTAATTTATTATTATATTGGCAAATTAAAAACGAGTTCCATTTGGAAACTCGTTTTTTAATGTGGCTAAAATATTAAATTACTTAATAACCGTTCCTGCAAAACTTGGCATGAAGTATGAAGAAATCGTTTCAACTTCAACATTCATACCTGGTTCCGGTGCAGCTACATATTGATTATTTCCGATATAGATAGCAACGTGATATGTCGCCCCCGCGCTGCCCCAGAACAGGAGGTCTCCAGGCTTTGCCTGGGATACAGAATGCTTTGAAACATAACTTTCTTGAGAAACTGTGTAATGAGGGAGAGTAATCCCTGCAGCATGTTGGTATACATACGAGACTAATCCGGAACAATCAAACCCGGCAGTTGTACTGCCACCCCAAACATAAGGAATATTTTCTTTGGACAATTGAATCGCTAAGTTAACAACAGCCTGAGCAGTCGAAGTAGAAGTAGAAGTCGTACTGGTCTGACTGACTTGAGAAGCAGTAGTGGTTGTGACGTTGGTTTTGCTCAAAGAAGACGTGGAGGCAGCTTTAGCAGCGGCTGAATAACTGGAAGCGACCGAAGCAGACGAACTCGCCACCGATGAAGCGGAACTAACAGCAGCCGAAGCAGACGAACTTACAGCAGAAGCGACCGAAGAAACCACAGCAGAAGAGCTGACGACCGATGCGCTGGAAGGAGCGGAACTAACAGCAGCAGAAGCGGCCGAAGAAACAGCAGCAGAGCTGGAAACGACCGAAGCAGACGAACTTGCAACATCATTCACAGAATCGCTAGCGGCCGAAGAAGTTGTGCTCGTTGGAATTTGAATTATTTGTCCAATCTGAATTAGACTTTTGCCGCCATTATTAGCAACTAATTGATTAACATCAGCACCTGTTTTTTGAGCAATCGACCAAAGAGAGTCACCTGCTTGAACAGTGTAGTTGCCGCTTGCAACAGAAGTAGAACTTGAGGCTTGACTAGCTGAAGATGAAGCCGCGCTGCTTTCAGCAGTTTTTTGCGCCGGTGTGGTCGTTGCATCGTCATCAGGAAGTACCAATGTGTCCCCTGTAATAATCAAATTCGGATCGGAAATTTTGTTTTCCGATGCTAAAGCGTTAACAGAAGTGTTGTTATCATTGGCCAAGCTCCACAACGTATCACCGCTTTTAACCGTATACGATTTAGCTTGGGCTGTTACCGCAGCCGTTCCGGTGACGCCCAATGCAGAAATCGCCGTAATCAATGCTTTTGATTTTAAAGAAGATTTTTTCATTTCCACCTCGTACGCCTATTAATTTTAGACGCTTTGAGGGCGTTTTGGGTTGCAGCGAGATTACATTTTTTTCTCGCCTCTCTCAAACATACGTTTGAATTTTTTTAAAAAAATTTCAATTTTTACGAACACACGGTTGAAAAAAATTGAGTTGCATATTACAAATTTACATTTTGTTTAAAAAAACACTACTTTATTAAAAAATAGTGCTTTGTATATATTACAAAAAGATTACATATCCGACTTAAGCACACCGCCCAAAGCGTAATGATTCGCTTCAAATTCGCGAACTACTATATGAACCGCTTCAGGTTTAGCCTTGGTATCTTTAACCATTACAGCGGTAATGTCCTTTACAATTTGTTTAATTTGTTCATGAGAACGTCCTTTTAGCATATCAATTTGAATTTCCGGCATCGATTTTTACCTTTCCTTTTTTAATATCAGCTTGGCGATCGGGATCAAGCCATAGTCCACTAACTGAAACAGTACTCAATATATCAATAAAAGCATGTGGATCATTTTCACGAGCAATATCTTTCCATTTCATAAAGTTCAACACGATTAATCACCATGAATAAAGTAGAAGACTCATGATGAGAAAAAGCTCCCGTCGAAGGAAGAATTGTGATTCCACGAACCAATTCGTCCTGTAATGCTTTAGTTAAAAGGTCGGCTTTCTCCGTCACAATCAAGGTGGTTAATTTTCGTTGACCGGTATAAATTGCATCTATAACCTGGCCTGTAGCAAAAATTCCGATTAAAGTATATAAAGCATTCGGCCAGCCAATAAAAATACCGGCAATCAAAACAATTGAAGCATTAATTGTATTACTAATAACACCGACAGATCGTCCGGTCTTTTTTTGGACAATCATTGCGATAATATCCATTCCGCCAGTAGAGAGACCGAAACGCATCGACAAACCAGTCGCCAAACCCATTAACACACCCGAAAAAAGCGAAGCAAGCAAAACACTTTTGGCGATATTGATAACGGGAAAATAGACAATAAACAAAGACGTTAGAACAGAATTGGCCGTGCTTAAAATCGTGAAACGCAAACCGACCATTTTCCACCCAAAAAACCAATTACAACGCTTGTCAGCAGTATAAAAATACCGGTATTTATTTGAAAACCAAATAAATGTTTACTCGCTATTGAAAGCAACTGCGAGATTCCGTTAAAACCACCGGTAAAAATATGATTTGGATTCAAAAACATATTCATAGCAATTACTTCTAATAAAGCCGTAAAAATTAGAATAAATAATTGGACCACTAATTGTGGAAAGGAATTTTGAATTTTTTTAATTGTCATTATTTATTTTCCGAGAAAAAAACAGACCGTTGAATCAGTCCGTTTCTAAAATCACTTTGTTTGAGTTTTCTTATTAGTCGCCTTGGTATTAAGACTTTCCTTGATACGAGCAGCCTTACCACGAAGTGCACGCAAGTAATACAATTTAGCGCGACGTACATGACCATGACGAGTAACTTCGATTTTATCAACACGTGGAGAATTTAATGGAAAGGTACGTTCAACGCCAACACCGGAAGAAACTTTTCTAACGGTATAACTAGCTGATATTCCAAATCCCTTGCGTTTAACAACTACGCCTTCAAATAATTGGACACGTTCGCGTTCACCCTCAACGATTCGAGCATAAACTCTGACATTATCTCCCGGACGAAAATCGGGAATGTCTGAGCGTAATTGTGATTGCGTCAATTTTTCTAGTACTTGATTCTGTTTCATTTTATACTCCCAACGAAAACATTGATATTCAATACCTTGGTACAACAGCGCAATGTCAGTAATTGGCAAAAAATAGCCAAAAAATATTGTATCAGTTTTCACTGATCAGAATCAAGTGATTCTTCATATTTTATGTCATCGAGAAAATCAAGTTCTTCTTTATTGAAACTTCTTTTCTCTAATAAGTCCGGACGTCGCAAGAAGGTTTTCCGCAAAGACTCCTTTAAACGCCATTTACGAATCTTTTCATGATCTCCGTTAGTTAAAACCTCCGGAACCTGTATTCCGCGAAAATTTGCCGGGCGAGTATATTGAGGCTCTTCTAATAAACCGTTTTGAAAACTATCGTCTGCTGCCGATTCGGAATTTCCCAAAACATTATCCAAAAAACGAACGGTTGCATCAATAATCACCATACTTGCTAATTCCCCGCCGGTTAAAACATAATCACCCAGGCTAATCTCTTCATCGACCAAATTGCGGATTCGATTATCATAGCCTTCATAGTGTCCGGAAATAAAAGTTAAATGATTATATGTGGACAATTTTTTTGCCACATGATGGTCAAATTTCCGACCAGCCGGATCGACGAGAATCACATGACCCTTATCGCCATTATTCTCTTTTTTAACTTCCTCCATCGCATCAAAAATCGGTTGAGGCATTAAGAGCATTCCGGCTCCTCCGCCATAAACGACGTCATCAACGTGTCTTTGCTTATTGGTCGTAAATTCGCGAAAATCGGTTACTTTAAAATCAATTAAGCCTTTTTCAATCGCTTTGCCGATCATTGATTGGCGTAAAGGATCAAACATGTCCGGAAAAATACTTAAAACATCAATCTTCATCAAGCCCCTCCAACAATTCAATTGTGACAGTCGAGGTTTGAAGATCGACTTTTTTGACCACTTGATCAATATAAGGGATCAAAATCTCTTTGCCATTGCTTTTCTTGATCGTCCAAACGTCATTTGCACCGGTATGAAAAGAATCAGCTATTTCGCCAATCGAATTTCCTTTTTCATCAATCACTTTTAAACCAATAATTTGAGAAACAAGAAACTCTCCTTCGGATAATCGGGGCTCTTTTCGCTCATTGATAAAAATATCTTCTCCCTTATATTTCTCAACCAAATTTATATTTTCATGATCTGAAAATTTTACCAACCAGAATTGTTTAAAAGGACGGCTGGATTGAACGACTAACTTTTCCCCGGCAATCAGCAGTTCGGAATTTTTAGCAAAACGTTGTTCGGGGAAATCAGTATTGAAATCAATTTTTAACTCACCCGCTATTCCGTGAGTATTGATGACCCTGCCGATTCGTAATTCTTTCATAATTGTTTCTCCAGTTGAAGCAAAGCAGCTTTAATGTTCGAACCATCACGATATTTACCAATTTTCCCGGATTTAGTAATTATTCGATGACAAGGAACAACCACTTCAAATGGATTTTTGCCAACAGCTGTTGCAACAGCTCGAACCGCCTTTTGATTACCAATTCGCCTTGCAAATTCGCTATAACTAACAGGTTTATCAATCTCCAGCAATTTTTTTAAAATGAGTATCTGAAAATTCGAGAATTGCCAGAAATTCCAGTCAATAGAAATTTTTGGACTGCTACTTCTCCCAGAAAAATAATCCAAAAAAGCAGAACTGATTTTAGGATTCTCTCTATTGACTAATTTTGAAATTCCGGACCACTTGGAAAAATCAGCAATCGGATCATCTTGAAAAGTAGTAAAAATTAAACCTTTATCAGAAGAAAAAAATGAGAATTTCCAGTCGAGAAAATTAATCGAGCTGTAGTTTATTTGTTGACGATAATTTACTTTCATCTATCAAATAATACAAAAAAACCGTCAGAAACGACGGAAATTATTTTTTGCTTTCCTTTTTAGCGGCAAGTTTCGCTTCGTGAAGTTTTTTCATCAAGCCAGCATCTGAAAGAAAATTACGAACAGTATTTGTTGGTTGAGCGCCCTTCATTAACCAATTAAAGATCTGGTCATCATTCAACTTGATTTCAGCCGGTTTTGTAATTGGATTATAGTAACCAACTTCTTCAATAAAACGGCCATCGCGACGAGCACGTGAATCAGCGACAACAATACGATAAAATGGACGCTTCTTAGTACCCATCAGATGTAAACGAATTTTAACTGACATATATTTCTCCTAAAAAATATTACTGTCATAATATATACTTTATAAAAATACTTGTCAAGTATTTTTACTTGACAGAGCTTTTATTAACCATTCTCTCAAATTTTAATGCCGCCCTTTTGCTTTGATATTCGATACTGTGATGAAAAAAAGGACTTCTTTTAAATTCTTTTAAAGTGGGCGCTCGATAATTCTTTAATAATTCTGATCGGAAAAGCGGGTCATAATATTTAATTGGTTCGATATCAAGATTGAAATGACGACTATTTTCGTGATTACAAGATCTGCCCAAACTAATTTTGGAATCATTATAATCAGCAAAATTGTAAGAAGCACCGTTAATTGGACCGTTATTGCCAGATCCAAGTATATACAGAAAATTTCCTTGGGAATCTAAAACAAATTCAATATGAAAATCAATCACTATTTTTAAATTAGGTCTGAATATTCGAAAATTTCTCCGATTGGCCAGATCTTTCAAAGAAATTTTTTCATGCAAACGAGCACTTTCAATCGCCCAATAAAAATCTTTTTTATTTTCAGCCAATAAATTTAAGTTAAATTTTTTCGTCTCCGGAAAAGAGCTTAGATAAGCTGCCAGTTTCTGAGAATCGTTCAATCTAAGTTCTTTAAGCCTGAACGATCGCCTAACATAAAAAACCATTTGCTCATCAATTAGATATCTGAATTGATGCGTTCTTTTGGCTAAATCGATTTCACTTTCAGATAAGTTTTCATCAACAAGACCCTTAGGAAAAGCCGTTTGAACCAGATGAGCAAAGTCGCGCCAAAAGAAATTTTTTGGTGACAAATCAGAGGAAAAAATATCTGTAATCTTTAAATTGCGAATATCTTCCCCGGTCTTAAAATCAGCAATATGAAAAAGCCACTTTAAAATTTTTTCAGCTGATTTTTGATCGGAAATTTTCATAGAAGACCAAGCTTTAAAGAATTCCTCATCGCCGATTTTAAAATTACTTTCCATATTATTCATAACTAATTATAAAAATACGTATAAAAAAATGTGGAATTTATTTGTTTTATTTTGGGAAGTTGTTCAGCATCTTTTATTATTTGTCTAGCCTACCGAATTAATCGTCGAAAGCAGCTTGGAGGTCTATCCTGCTGTGATTATTGTGGCAGACGACTCCCATTGATTGCTCTAGTCCCGATTATTGGTTGGCTGCTATCAATGGGCAAATGTCGCTATTGCAAAAATTCAATTTCGGTTTATTACCCCTTAATAGAGTTTTTATTTGCTATCTGTTTTATGAACTCAAAAGATAATTACCATTTCGTAATTATTTATTGTTTGCTTTTGTTTCTTAGTTGTGAAGACATCTACGATCATACCAGTCATACTGTACCCAATTATATTTTTTGAATTCATCGTAAATTTTCCAAGCGAAAAAGTAATCGGTTTGTTCATATTAACAAGCTTATTGCTGTTTTTCATATACTATAGAAAAGCATTAGGAAATGGTGATTTGCCGGTAATTTTGCTCATATATATAGCTCTACCGGTTTTTCAATTCAGCGTATCGATACTAATTACCAGTTGTCTAACAATTCTGATATTTTTACTTCGTAAAAAACATAGTCTTGCTTTTATTCCCTTTTTGGCAATTGGATTTTTTCTTTCAACGTTATTTGTATGATGCAATTTAATCCTAAACCAACTCGCAACGCCAAATATCATCAAGGGAGAAAAAATTATTTGCAACAATAATTCCATCTCGATCATAGCCTTCAACAAAACCAACAATTGTTTTTGCAATTCCGTGTTCTTGATTTTCATCGGCTAGTTGAATTTCAACTTCTCGTTCATTTGAAAAGGCTCTAAAAAGTACTTCTGAAATCTTGTGAAAATTCATTTGTTCTTTTAAATATCGAGATTGTTTTTCCGCCCGATATTTAGCCGATTTTTCAATAACCCTGGTATGATCAGATAAATAAAAACCTCCCCATTTCAACATGCCGCGATCTTGAAAACAACGGATAAAACGATCACGAATTTTCGGATCGTAATTCGGATATTTGCTATTCATAGCTATTTCCTCCATTATGTCCACCAACCAAGCCAGCTCTTTCAATGGCGGTACCACCAGGTAAAATCGATGAAGCTTTGACTAGCTTTGAAAAACCAAACTTTAAACGTAAAGAATCGGTAATCCGATCCAATTTTCGCTCTTCAATTTGTTGTTCGGAAGTTCTGAACAAGTCAAATTGTTGACTATTGTCCGGAATTAAATTACCAAAGTAAACAGAAATATTACGAATCTTGTCACCTTTCCAATTAGCATGAAAAATATCAACCACAATCTGATTTAAAATTTTGCTTTCATTAGTTGGTGTAATTTTATTTTGTTTAGAAAATCCGCCATTTGTATACTCATTGCCAACCCAAACATGAACCAGACCGGTCTGAAAATGGTGTTTCCTAATACGAGCAGCAACCTGATCGGAAATTTCCCTTAAAACAACCTCGATTTCATCGGCTTTAGTATAATTCCTCGGCAAAACCTGTGAGTTTCCATAAGATTTTTCTTTTGGATATGCTTTCTGACTAATAACTGCCCGATCGATTCCCCAAGACAAAAGATATAGTTGTCCGCCGATAACTCCAAATTTTTTTTCTAATTTATAAGGATCATAGTGGGCCAAATCATCCAAAGAGTTTATTCCAATTTTTTGCAATTTTTTGGCAGTTTTATTACCGATGCTCCAAACGGAATTTAAATTTTTGATTGGCCATAATCGTTCTTTAATCGATGCATAATTTATTTCTCCAAGACGGCTATCGTTATTCTTTGCATATACATCCATTGCAATCTTAGCCTGAGTTAGGTTTTCTCCAATTCCAATCGTTGTATAAATGCCCGTCTCATCCAAAACTTCTTTTTGAATTTGTTTGGCAATTTGTTTCTTGCTATTGCCAAACAATTTCCATGTACTAGTCATATCCAAAAAGCTTTCATCGATTGAATAAATATGCAAATTTTTTTCATCGACATATCTTCGATAAATGTTATTGATTTTCGTATTGATGTAAATATAAAGATTCATGTGTGGCGATGTCATTATTAATTTATCGGCATTTTTTGGCATGTCGCGCAAACGACTGACATTTGATTTGAGGCCATAAGACTTTTTCGCTAATGGGCTAGTCGCTAAAATCAAACCACCACCGCCAACATTTGGTCCCGTCGAAATTACTATCAAAGCAACATGCAAAGGATCGTAACCCAAAGAGCGAGCCTCGACACTGGCATAAAAAGATTTGCTGTCAATAGCAAAAATCACTCGATGATCTTCATTGTCAAAATAATTAGGCATCTACATATAAAATAATACGAACATGTGTTCGTATGTCAAGCAAAATAAAAAAACTAAAAAAATAATAAAATGTCTGATTAATTGGACTTGCTTTTATTGAGCATTCGACCTAGTTGAGGGCTCTTACCAAACTCATATAGTTGTTCGGCCGTTAAAATCAATTTTTCTTTTTGTTCATTTAAACCACTCTCGTCAGCAATTTTCGATTTAAGCAACAGCAATTCACCAAGGTGCCAAGTGGATTTTTCTTCAGATAATATTTTTAAGGCCTTGTCAATATAAGAAGCGGCACGCTTAAAATTTTCAAGCAGCAAAAAATGCTCCGCAAGGGCTTGATAAATTCTAATATAGCTAATCATCGAAGGAACTGTCTCTTTCTCGTAAGGATAATCATTTAAAATCTTGATTACTCTTTTAAAACAATTTTCCGCCTTTGAATAATCTTCCTTAAGTTGCCAAATTTGCGCTTTAATCGTATTGGCCAGAGCGTCAAAAAACCACAATTTTTCTTTTTCGGAAAAACCAAGCAATTCATAACAAGCAAAATCGGCATCTTCAATTCGACCATCATGAAAAGCCGAGGATGCCGATAAATAATAAAATTTCTGTTTTTCTACCGAAGATACCAAAGCTGTTTTTTTAATCTTTTCTAATCCCGACCAAACCTGTCGATAATTCTCGTTATCTAACTTGATTTTCAATTCATCAAGTTTACTTAAACAAAAAGGACTATTAGGAAAAACATCCTCAAGGGATAAAGACAAACGCTGCATTATTTCCGCCAAAACTTCTAATTTAGGTATCACGCCGTGTTCTAAAGAACAAACAACTGTTTGAGAAGTTAGGTTCGATGCAAGCTCCACCTGAGTCATTTTTAGTTCTTTTCTTCTGTTTCTAAACAAATTGCCATCAATGGTTAATTTCAAAATACGCTACCTCAGAGTAATAATTTTAATTATCTTAACAAGATAAAAAGATAAAGTCAATCGTTTGTCATTTTTCGGCCTAAAAATAAAAAAATCGCCCATGCCGTAAAGCAAGACGATTTTAATTAGAATTAGTCATCAATTTCAGAGACAGTTCCGGCACCAACAGTGTGGCCACCTTCACGGATAGTGAATTTCAAACCTTTTTCGATAGCGACTGGTTTCATCAATTCAACAGTAAATGTGACGTGATCACCAGGCATAACCATTTCAACACCTTCAGGCAATTCTACGACACCGGTAACATCAGTCGTGTGGAAATAGAATTGAGGACGATAGTTAGTGAAGAATGGAGTATGACGTCCACCTTCTTCCTTAGTAAGGATATAAACTTCACCCTTAAACTTTTTATGGGTCTGAATTGAACCTGGCTTTGCCAAAACTTGTCCACGTTCAACACCATCGCGATCAATTCCACGAAGCAGAGCTCCGATATTATCTCCGGCTTCACCAAGATCCAAAGTCTTCCGGAACATTTCAACACCGGTAACAACAGTGTTTTTAACTTCATCCTTCAAACCAACAATTTCAACTGGATCGTTAATCTTGACAGTTCCACGATCGATACGTCCAGACGCAACAGTACCACGTCCAGTGATAGTGAAGACATCTTCGACAGGCATCAAGAATGGCTTATCAACATCACGAACTGGAGTTGGGATGTATTCATCGATAACATCCATTAAGTGCAAGATAACTTTTTCCTGTTCCGGATCGCCTTGAAGAGCCTTCAAAGCAGAACCGCGAATAATAGGAATATCATCTCCAGGAAAATCATATTCAGACAAAAGTTCACGAACTTCCATCTCAACAAGATCGATTAATTCTGGATCATCAACAAGGTCAGTCTTATTTAAGAAGACAACAATATAGTTAACACCAACTTGACGGGCAAGCAAAATATGTTCACGAGTCTGTGGCATAGGACCATCAGTAGCAGCAACAACAAGGATGGCTCCATCCATTTGTGCGGCTCCAGTGATCATATTTTTAACATAGTCGGCGTGACCTGGTGCATCGATGTGTGCATAGTGACGCTTATCAGTTTCATATTCAACGTGGGCAGTATTGATGGTGATTCCACGTTCACGCTCTTCAGGAGCGGCATCAATTGAGGCATAATCTTGAGCTTGCGCAAGGCCCTTTTCAGACAATACCTTAGTGATAGCAGCCGTTAAAGTGGTTTTACCATGATCAACATGACCGATAGTACCAATATTAACGTGCGGCTTAGTTCTTTCGTAATGTTCCTTTTCAGCCAATTTGGTTTCCTCCATTTTAATAGTTCATCAAAAAAATAATGATGTAGGCTTAAAATTTTAAGCTTATACTTTATGGCAATTGCACTAAAAGTAAAAAGCCTTAACTATTATACAAAAGTAAGCCTGAAAAACAAAATATATCAAGTCTTTAGCTTTCTTTTAACTATAAATAGCCATAACATTTCCTGCATCAAAATGAATTTCGATGTTTTGATTATCTAAAAATTCATTCGAAGCAAAAACTCGATCGATTTTCGAAGAGAAATTTGACAAATCATATTTTGCTCCATGAATTGAAAAATTTACAATATTATTTAAAACAACAAAACCGAGATATTTCTTTTTATACTTGTTTTCTAAAAGATAATCTCCGGGGTTAAAAAAACTAACAACATTTTCCAAATCGAAAATTTCAACCTTATCCAATATATTTTTATATTCAGGCAAAAATAAATTCAAAAAATTGTTAAATTCGTGGTCAAGACGAGAACCTGTTGCGCCAAAAATATTAATCGAATCGTATTTTCGATAATCCAGTTTTTCTTCAATCCAACGCAAAGCTAGTTCGGTATCCGTGAAATCTTTTTCCGGTTTGGCCTGAGAAAAATGTTTCGGATCAACTTTGTCTTTTACAAAAAAAAGTTCCTCTCTCGTCAAAGAATCAAAATCCCCAATTGCCGTGATATCTTTAACACCATGCTTTAATAAATAAAAAGCACCGGCATCGACACCAATCCACTCATTTTCATCTGTGAGAAAATCAGCAAAATTTTTTGGAAAATTATTCTCTGGTCCGCCGGCAAGAATATTAATCGACTTCAAAGTTGGTAACCTCGAGCAGTTTTTTAACTTTAGCAGCTGGATCGACTTTATCATATACATAAGATCCGGCAACTGCAACAGTTGCACCTGCTTCGTAAGCTTTTACCAGTGTTTGATTATTAACTCCACCATCAATTTCAATATCGAAATCAAGTCCATGCTCTTTTTTATATTCATGAAGTTCGGAAATTTTAGAAATTTCTTCAGGCAAAAACTTTTGGCCGCCGAATCCGGGATTAACAGTCATGACCAAAACCTGATCAACCATATATAAAATTGGTAAAATAGCCGAAACCGGCGTTCCTGGATTAATAACTACTTCTGGATGAACTCCGGCATTTTTAATCATTTGCAAAGCGCGATGAATATGTGCTGTAGCCTCAACGTGAACGCCAATAATATCGGCACCAGCCGAAACAAACGAATCAATTAACTTTTCCGGATGATTAACCATTAAATGGACATCCAAGACCAGCTTGCTGCCGCTCGCTTTAATTTGTTTGACCCACTGTGGGCCATAAGAAATGCTAGGGACAAAATCGCCATCCATTATATCGATATGTAAATATTTAGCCCCGGCCCCCTCAACCAATTTAATCTGTTCGCCTAAATTTAAATAATCCGCCGCCAGAATGGACGGTGCCACAATTACACTCATATTTATCTCCTTATTACAAATATATAATAAAACACCTCTCAGAAATACTATTTTTGAGGAGAAGAACTGCTAGAAATACTGCTGCTACTGCTGCTACTGCTATTACTGCTGCTACTGCTGCTTCCATTTGACGAAGAGCTCATGCTGGAACTTGACGACGGTACAGCCGAAGAAGAACTGCTTGAAGAATTATCGACTCTTTGAGCCACCAGGATATGAACAACAGTCGAAGAAGAAATCTCCGTCCCGCCATTTGGATTCTGACTAATAACATAGCCGGTATCGGTGTCGGACGATTGACTATAGGCAATTTTTAAAGTAATACCATTTTGATCAGCCCAAGACTGTGCTTCGGACAAACTGTCGAATGTTGGCACGGTTATTTTTTGGGCACCTTTGGAAACCGTAAATTTAACAGTTGTTTCGTAAGGATCGACTTTCTTATCGGCGTCAACCGATTGTTTGATTATCTGTCCACTGGAAACAGAATTAGAATATTTTTCGACCTTCTTGACTTTATAACCCTGGTTCCTCAAAACGCTGGCGACATCGCTGTAATTAGAACCAACATAATCGCCAAAAGTTAGTTTTTTAGCCCCATTGGAAACAATTAAATCAATTTTGGTATTTTTAGCAACGTGCGATCCAATTTTAGGATCGGATTTAATAACTCGACCCTTCTTGACTTTTCGAGAAGTCGTTTCGCTAATACTGCCAACCTCAAGATCATTTTCACGAATTAATTTTTCGGCGACACTGAGTTTGTAATTTGCCGTATCGGGGACCTGAACTCTACCAGGCCAAAACATTGCCACCAAAATAACCCCAAAACCAATCGCCAAAAGACCAGCTAAAATCCAAGGCCAAATCTTATGCTTTCTTTTTTTCTTCTTGCCAGGGACAACTTTTTTTGAGTCTGAAGTCGAATCTGGATTGTCCTTCAAGGGAGTATAAACCGGGTCAAGACGTTGAATGCCGCTGGCGACCTGTGATTTAAGATCGTCGATTGGAATCGTCCTTGTCTCAGCCTGATCGTCGGTAAAAGGCGGAAGTTTTGCTTCATTAGCCCGACGGGGAGAAAGACTGGTTCTCAAATCGTTAGCCATATCCTCAGCCGTCAGATAACGATTATCAGGATTCTTAGCAGTTGCACGTAAAATAACATTCTCAAGAGCCTGGGGAATATTTGGATCAATATCTTTAGCAGAAGGCATCTGTTCGGAAGAATGTTTCATAGCGATCGAGACCACGGTCTCGCCTTTATAAGGAACTTGGCCAGTCAACATTTCAAATAAAATCACACCCAAAGCGTATATATCGGATTTGTTGGTCGCCATGCCACCACGCGTTTGTTCGGGACTCAAATAATGAACCGATCCCAGGACGGCGTTTGTCTGGGTCATCCCAAATTCGCTTCGAGCGATTGCAATCCCGAAATCAACGATTTTAATTGATCCGTCCTTGCCGACAAGAATGTTTTGTGGCTTTAAGTCACGATGGACAATCCCGTGGTTATGCGCCATTGACACGGCAGACAAGACCTGTTCCATAATATTGACGACTTGTGCGTATGGAACCGGATAATACTGAGAGATGTATTTCTTTAAATCCATCCCATCGACGTATTCCATCGTTAAATACTGCACGCCATCAAAAGAACCAGCATCGAGAACTTTAACAATATTTGGATGAAGCAGCTGAGCAGCGGCCTGAGCTTCTCTTTGAAAACGACGAACAAAATCTGGATTATTTTGGAGATCCAATCGAAGAACCTTGATAGCAACCTGCTGGTTGTTCTTTGTATCGACAGCTAAATAAACATTAGCCATCCCCCCTTCACCGAGTGGCCGAATGATTCGATATCTGTTTGCAAATGTTGATCCAGGATTCATCAATTATCCTCCAAAAATTGCGACATCAACAGAACCGTGACGTTATCGAAACCGCTTTGTTCGTTAGCCATATTGATCAGCCGAGCCACCATTTCGCTGAGAGATTTGTGCTTTGACTTAATAACATGCAAAATATCCGATTCTTTAACCTGCTTAGTCAAGCCATCCGTTGCAAGCATGATAATATCGTTGTTTTTTACCTTGTCGACAGCAAAAGACATTTCGGTTTGCGCATTCAAACCAAAATAACGCGTAATGCTTTGATGGTGAGGAACATTATTGACATTTTCCTTTGAAATTTGTCCATTTTGAATTAATTCATTACCAAAGGAATGATCGAATGAAAGTTGTTTTAGAATTTTACCATCAAAGATATAAGCTCTCGAGTCGCCTAAATTGCCAATCAAAACGTCATTATTAATGGCAACCGTTAAAACCATCGTGGTTGCCATTTGGGACAAATCATCAAAACGTTTCCCAGCCATTAAAATTCGGCTATTCTCTTCACGGGCCTTCTTAGAAATCCAGGTCTTCGCTTCTTCGATTGAAGAAATATCAGTCTGGCGCCAGCCAAAACCAAAATTATTGACAACCATCTCTGCGGCGATATCACCACCTTTTTCACTGGTAACCCCATCAGCGACAATGGCCAATTTATACTGACTTTTATTCGTGAAAATCCCGACAAAGTCCTGGTTTTCTTTTTTTCTAGTTCCAATATCACTTAAATAGGCGATTTGCATAAGATATCCGTAACACTAACGTAATATTATATCCTATTTGCCATGTTACCGACATGAAGCTTTTGCCCGGCGCCATTCAAAAAGGAAGAAACATCCATTATTTTTTTACCAATCGGTTGAATTTTCTGCAAAAAAACCGTTCGGCCGTCAGCTGCCGTGATTGCAAGATCGTGTTTGGATTTAATTGCAATCGAACCAACTTCACCTTGACAGGGTCCGATTTTTGCTTTAAAAACCTTAATTTTCTCATCGGCAATTTGGAGGCTGGCTCCCGGTTTCGGTGATAGGCCGCGAATTAAATCAACAATTTTTTCAGCTTTCTGATGATAAAAATCCAGCTCAGTCAACTTATAATCGATTTTTGGTGCCAAAGTGATTTTTTCTTCGTCCTGCTGAATTGGAGAAATATCGCCGCTAACCATTTTTGGCATCGTTTTTAAGAGCAGATCACGACCGACAACCGCCAGCTTTTCAAACAAAGAACCGGCATTATCGTTTTCTTTAATCGGCATTTTTTTAACACTGATAATATCGCCAGCATCCATTTCCTTTACCATATACATAATTGAAACGCCGGTCTCTTTGTCACCGTTAATCAAGGCCCAATTAATCGGCGCAGCCCCGCGATATTTTGGCAGCAGACTGGCATGAACATTAATCGAGGCAATTTTAGCGGATTTCAATAATTTAGAGGGGACAAATTGGCCGAAAGCCGCTGTCACCAAAAAATCGGCCTGCATAGAAATCAGTCGATCCATTTCTTCTGATCGGGAAAGTTTTTCCGGTTGAAAAATCGGGATTCGATACTCTAAAGCCAATTGTTTGATTTTTGTAGGCTGCAAAAGTTTTTTTCGGCCAACCGGACGATCCGGCTGGCTGACAACGGCGATTACTTCAAAATCATCATCGGCAATCAATCCCTGCAAAACAGCTCTACTGAAATCAGAAGTCCCAAAAAATATCACTGAATTAGTCATTAAATAAATGATACCGGATCACGATCAATACTCAAGTAAATATCTTTTGGCAATTTTTCTCCAAACACAGTTTGAAGCTCACTTAAAGTGGATTCGATATTAGGATCTTTTTTGTATTTCAAAATTATTTGAAAATAATAGCGATTACGTAACTTGGCAATAGCTTTTGGCGTGGGCCCGAGAACAATTGTTTCTTTAGCCAATTTCGGTTTAATAAATTCCGCAACTTCATCGATCGCCCGACTGGCCGGAAATTGATCAGGTCCGTCAATTCCAACTTGAATCGTGTAATAATATGGTGAATAGTCGGCAATATGGCGAATCGACATTTCTGTTTTATAGAATCCTTCGTAATTTTGGTCGGCAGCTAATTTAATCGCGTAATTATCTGGGTTAAAAGTCTGAATGATTACCTCCCCGGTTTTTCCGGCTCTTCCCGATCGGCCGGCTACCTGTGTTAGTAATTGAAAAGTTTTTTCTCCAGACCGAAAATCCGGTAAATTCAAGCCGATGTCAGCGTTAATCACACCAACTAGGGTCACATCGGGAAAATCCAAACCTTTGGCAACCATTTGCGTACCGAGCAGAACGTCGTAATTTCCTTTCCCAAAATCTCTAAGAATTTTTTCAAGGCTGCCCTTTCTCTTCGTAGTGTCCTGATCCAAACGAGCAACCCGAATTCCATTGACTAAACTATTTAGTTTAGTTTCGATTTTTTCCGTCCCGGTGCCAACGTAACGAATCTGTGGGCTTCCGCAAACCGGGCATTTTTTAGGAATCGCTTCCTCGTAACCGCAATAATGGCATTTCAAAGAGTGGCTGTCCATATGTAAAGTCAAAGATAGATTGCAATTCGGGCAGCGAGGAACATAGCCACAATTACGGCACATGACGAAAGAAGAAAATCCTCGACGATTTAATAAGAGAATCGTTTGTTCGTGGTTTTCTTTACGTTCTTCGATCTTTTTAAGCAAAGTGGGGCTAAAGTCGTTATCAGCATGCTCTTTTTGCCATACTTCGCGCATATCAACGATTGAAACATCCGGAAGTTTCGCCCCGCTAACTGCTCGGTGATTCATCGTTAATAACTTAAAAATCCCTTTTTGAGCTCTTGCACGTGATTCCAAACTCGGAGTGGCAGAGCCCAGTAAAGTGACCGCTTGATGATATTTTGCCCGCCACAAAGCAATATCGCGAGCATGATAGCGGGGATTGCCTTCCTGCTTATAATTCGTTTCGTGTTCTTCATCCATAATGATTAAACCGATATTGGTTAGCGGCGAAAAAACCGCCGAACGCGTACCAATTACAATCTTGATTTTTCCATCGCGAATTTCTTCCCACTGATCCAAACGTTCGCCATCGGATAATCCGGAATGAAGCAAAGCGACCGAATCAAGAAAACGGGATTTTACCAGGCGAATCATTTGGGGGGTTAAAGCGATTTCCGGAACAAGGAGCAAGGCCGTTTTCCCTTGGGCAATTGTCTTTTCGATTAGTTGAAGATAAACCTCTGTCTTTCCAGACCCGGTAATTCCTTCAAGAAGAAAAGTTTTGTTTTCGTTTTTAGTGATTGCGCTTTCGACTGAATTAAAAACTTTCTTCTGATCGGAATTCAGCTCGACTGCATTAGTCTTTGTAACGGCAATTTTTTTTACCGGGTTCCTCGTCATCCTAACTTCGCTTTTTTTAAGCCAGGATTTTTTTTCAGCTGTCAAAATAGTCGATTTGGAAATATCCAAAATTTCGGCTAACTCCTTTACCTGAAAAAAACCATCCCGATGACCGGACAAAAAAATTAAAAGCTTTTTCTGTGAATCACTCAGAGATTTTTTATTTAGATTTGTTGCAATATCATTATCGTTCAAATTATTGGAAAGGACTTTGACTTTTTTGCCTTTATTCTTTTTCTGAATCGTAGTCGTTTGAACAATTTTTCCTTGTCTAATCAAGCTATTGATCACTTTAATTTGTTCGGAAGTATAATTTTTCGGCAAAAATTCAATTTCCTGATTATTGAGAAAAATATTTTCTTTTATTTTTTCCGGAACTTGATCAACGATTTTCAAGCCCTTCAAATATTTTGGTTTAAAAGCATTCGGCAAAATCGTTTGAATTACTTGAACGCGATAAGAAAAAACATAGTTTGACAGCCATTCGGATAATTTCAACATTTCAGAATTAAGAACCGGTTTTTCGTCAATAATCGATTCAATTTTTTTTAACTGAAAATCACTCCGTTCGCTTTGACCAACTGCAACAACATATCCCATTAAATTCCGTTTGCCAAAAGGAACCCGGACACGATGGCCGAGCAAGTTAAAATCAAGCAAATCATCCGGAATTAAATAAGTAAAGGGCTGATTGGTTTGACGGGTTGGTAAATCTACAATTACAGAAGCAGTTCTCAAACGGCCTCCTGATGGCTGTATTTTTCACGATAATAGCCAGCCGTTAATTCTCGCAAGATATTTTTAAAATCAAAAGAAACGTCGGCTGACTGTAAAGAATGGAACCAAGGCAAAAAATAATAATGGTCCAAACTGGCAATTTCATAATGTTGCTTTGGATCAACTTGTTTTTCATGAAGACCATAAAATTTTATTTCGCCAAATTTATCCCCGCGGAATCCGGAACCATTAATATGTTGATTTAAAAGATGATCGTGCTGCAAATTTATTTCATCAAATAACTTCAATAAATCAGAACCAAGGATATCGATTTTCATTGGATGAATTGTATGCGGCAGATCCTTTAAAAGCTGAAAAGCGTTTAATTGGCCAGCCGGCAGCTCATCTAAAAACATACCGCTGGATATCATGGCAATTTTTGTTTGAAATTTCTCCATCAAAGCATCGGCACAATCATCTATTTGTTGCAAAGTCGAACGATCTGTCGGCAAATTGCTAATAATTTGGTTTTCGAGAATGTTTCGACCGGATTCACGCCAATTTTCCAAAAAGGCAGAAGCAGACTCGACTTCCGGAAGATTGTCAAATTTAATCGTATGAGCCCTTTCGCTTACGACTTGATGCTTTTCATCAATTTCCAGATCAACTTCGCCAACGTTTTCACCATATTTACCAGCGGCGGCCAACAAAGTATTTTCGACCATCTGACCTTTGGGCAGTAAATGATGCGTGTGAGCGCCTAAAATTACCGATATTTCTTTAAAACGCCGCGCCAAGGATTGATCTGTCGGCAAACCCAAATGTGACAACAAAATTCTAATATCGGATTGTGCAATAACCCGGTCGGATAATTTTTCGAGTGTTTCAACCGGTTGTGCCGGCAACCAGTCGAGCAATGGATAAGTAAGATCGTAAGCGGCCGTCAGGCCAAAAGCCGAAATTCGAGTTCCTTTCGGAGTTACAAAAACTCGATATTCTTCTGCCCATTTAGGCAAACCATGATCATTTTCAAAAATATTTGCTAGTAAAACAGCAAACCTGCGTTCCGAATAAATGTCTTCCATTCGATCACGCGGGAGGCCAAGACCTTCATTATTGCCAATTGTGACTCCGTCAAAAGTACAGTCGTTTAGAAGTTCAACATTCGCTTTGCCCCAAGTAGCTTGAGTATTAGCATCGTAGCGATCAATAAAATCTCCAACATCGAAAGTTAAAACAAAATGACCAGCAGCTTGTAATTGCGCTCGACGGGTTTTAATCCAATTGGCGATCCTCGGCCAATGTTCGACATGGCTGTGAAGATCATTAGTATGCAAGATTGTTACAAATTCATGCGTCATATGTATTAAGCTCTTTTAGCAAAGTCGTTTTTCTTAGCATTAACTAGATATTCAATCTGCTTCATTGATAAAGGCGCTCCAAAATCCGGCTGTCGGTCAGTTGGAAAATAATCAAAATCTGCAGAATCGATCCCAACATTGATATTTTCTTTAATATCTACCGAATTGTGATGAATGTGGCCATGTAAATTAATGCTATTAGGCGTGATACCGAAAATCAGAGGGTAATGAGTCAAAAAATATTGGCGATGATCATACTTGAAATATGCACCAACATAGTGAAAACTGAATTTAAGTTGTTGATTTTCAATTCGATAATTATTGGCTGCCAGATACTTAAAAAAATCCTGGCTGTCATGATTCCCTTTAACAAAAATAATGTTTCCATGCAGTTGCTTTAATATTTTCAGCATCTCTTCCTTACTGCCATGCTTATAAAAAATACCTATATCCCCACAATGATATACGGTATCGATTGGCGAAACAACCTTATTCCAAGCATCAATGATTGCCTGATTCATATCCTCGACTTGAAAAAAATTTTGTCGAGCCGGAGCAAAATTAGGATGGTTCATTAAACCTGCATCAAAAAAATGTGTATCCGATGTGACAAACTTCATACATTAATCTTATCAATCTGCAAGTAAATTTCTATTTTATTATCTGTTGATAATGTGAAAAAAATAATTTAAATGTTCGTGTTTTAGTGGTTAATAATCCCTTCTGGAGGGAAAATGGATCAATATTTCGAACTAAAAAAGAATAATACGACGATTGGTCGGGAATTTGTTGCCGGACTGACCACTTTCGTCTCGATGGCCTATATTCTTTTCGTTAACCCAAGCGTGCTTGGCGTTGCTGGAATGAATAAAGGTGCTGTCTTTGTCGCAACGGGGTTAATTACGGCAATTTCAACTATCTTTATGGGAATAGTAGCTAAGTACCCGTTTGCGATTGCACCCGGGCTGGGAATCAATGCTTTCTTCGCCTATACGGTTGTTGTTGGCATGAAGGTTCCTTGGCAAACTGCTCTGGCGGCTGTTTTCATTGCTGGAGTTTTGTTCTTCATCTTAACAATCTTTAAAATTCGTGAAATCGTTATTAACTCAATTCCACATGACTTAAAGGCTGCAATTGCTGCTGGAATCGGTTTATTCATTGCTTTTATCGGTTTCCAGGACGGCGGAATTGTTGCTTCGTCAAAAGACACAATGGTTACCTTGGGAAACTTTGGGACACCAACAACTTTGCTAACAATTTTTGGAGTTCTTTTGACTTTTATTTTATACGCTAGGCGCGTTCCAGCTGCTATTTTCTTAGGTATGGTTGGTACGACAGTTGTCGGTATCCTAACCGGATTAATCGCTTTGCCCAAGGCGGTCGTTTCTGCAGCCCCGTCTTTGGCGCCGACTTTTGGAAAAGCCTTGTCGCACCTTGGAGATATCAATACTTTTCAATTATGGATCGCAGTATTTACTTTTCTACTGGTTACTTTCTTTGATACAGCCGGAACCTTGGTTGGTTTGGCTAAAAACGCCGGATTTCTGAATAAAAAGGGCGAACTGCCTCGAGTCGGGGAAGCCTTGATGTCGGACTCGGTTGGAATGTTAATCGCGCCAATCTTGGGGACCTCGCCAACTTCTGCTTATATCGAATCTTCTGCCGGAATTGCTGTCGGTGGAAGAACCGGTCTAACTGCAATTTTCGTTGGAATTTTATTTCTTTTTTCATTGATTTTCAGTCCGTTGTTGGCGGTTGTCACTGACCAGGTCACTGCTCCAGCTTTAATTTTAGTTGGTGTATTGATGGCTTCGAATTTGGCAGACATCGACTGGAAGGATTTTCCAGTTGCTGCCTCTGCTTTATTGATTGCGATCGGCATGCCGTTAACTTACAGTATTTCAGATGGCATTTCACTTGGTTTTATCACCTATCCATTGTTGATGATCTTAACCGGTCGGGCCAAGGAGGTCACGCCGGTCATGTATGGCCTAGGAATTGTCTTTGTCGGTTTTCTAATTTTAGTTTAATTTAAAGGAATATCTTAAAAAAGTTCGTCTTTGACGAGTTTTTTTTATATATTTTGAATTTATAAATCTATTTTATTTCTAATTTCCGAACACGCTTGCGTGGAAACAAAAATATCATTAACATATTATTCATGAGCCGAAATGAAGAACAATACCTAAACCTTGCCCGACGTATTTTGGAAACCGGGGCCTCGAAAATGGATCGGACCAAGACTGGAACACACTCGATTTTTGGTGCGCAAATGCGTTTTGATCTCTCTGAGGGGTTTCCTTTGCTGACCAGTAAAAAAGTCGCATTTGGACGAATTAAATCGGAATTATTGTGGTTCTTGCGCGGTGACAATAATATTCGTTTTCTCCTGCAACACCACAATCATATTTGGGACGAATGGCCCTTTAAAAAATGGGTCGAAAGCAATGAGTATAAAGGCCCCGATATGACTGATTTTGGTTTGCGCACGCAAAAAGATCCAATTTTCGCCGAACAGTATAAAGAGCAAAAGAAAATCTTTGTTGATCGAATTTTAAACGATGACGAATTCAGCAAAAAATTCGGAACAATCGGGGATGTTTACGGAAAGCTTTGGCGTCATTGGCCGGATGCCAACGACGATGGCAGCGTAGACCAAATAACCCGTTTAATCAATGAAATTAAAGTTAATCCCAACTCCCGTCGTTTAATTTTAACAGCTTGGGATCCCGAAACAACGCCGTTTGCCACTCTGCCTTCATGTCATGTTATGAGTCAATTTTATGTAGTAGACGGAAAAATTAGCCTACAAATGTACCAAAGATCGGCCGATTATTTTTTGGGAGTACCCTTTAACATCGCCAGTTACTCGCTTCTGCTTTCAATGGTTGCCGCACAAACCGGATTAGAAGTCGGTGAATTTATTCATACGATTGGTGATGCCCATATTTACAATAACCACGTTGACCAAATTAAAGAGCAGTTGTCAAAACCAACACATAAACTTCCGACTCTGAAGCTTAATCCAGACGTGAAGTCAATTTTCGATTATGAAATGAGCGATATTAAACTTGAGAATTATATTCACGAAGATGTAATTAAAGCTCCGATCGCTGTTTGATATAATGATTTGCGGAAACTTTTTTCCGCTGTATGCGAACATAGTTCAGTGGTAGAACGCCACCTTCCCAAGGTGGAGGTCACGGGTCCGATCCCCGCTGTTCGCTTAAGCCTCATGTCATATACTTAGGACATGACTTCTTTTTTCAAGCAGATTAAACCATTAAATTTTGTTGCTTATACGATCGGCTGCGCTTTTTATGCGTTTGCTTTAATTTACGTTAATATTCCCAATAAATTGGCTGAGGGCGGTGTAACCGGAATTACGTTGATTTTTCGCGCTTTGTTTTCGATTAATCCAGCGATCACAAATATTATTTTTAACGTACCTATCTTAATAATCGGCTTTTTAAAATTAGGAAAAAGACAAATTCTATCGACTTTTTATTGTATTATCCTATTATCTTTTTGGCTATGGCTTTTTCAAAAATTCCCGATTTTAATAAATCTTGATCATGACAAGCTGATATCAGCTTTGTTAGCCGGCCTGTTGATTGGAATTGGACTTGGATTGGTCTTTCGTTTTGGGTCAACTACCGGTGGATCGGATATTATTGCCAGAATCATCGAACAAAAATTTGGTGTTACGATGGGAAAATCTTTGTTTGCAATTGATGCAATCGTCTTGGCGATGTCCCTGATTTACCTAAATTTTGCAGAAATGATGTATACATTGATTATGTCTTTTGTTTCCGCCAATGTGATTAATTTTATTCAGGATGGCGGTTACTCCGCCCGTGAATTCATGATTTTTTCCAGTCAACCAGCTGAAATCGCCGACAAAATCATGAAAGATCTCGAAAGAGGCTCAACATATATAAATATCGAAGGCGCTTATAAAAGAACTCCCGGTAAAGCAGTATATGTTGTTGTCGACCCATCGGAAGTCCGTCAGGTCAGAGAAATTATCGAAGAAATAGATCCTAAAGCTTTTGTTTCCATTAGAATAGTTTCCGAACAGTTGGGCGAAGGCTTTACTTACTTAAGAAAAAAACGCTCAATCTTTGGGCGTTAGAATTTTTTTTATGCGAATGTCTAATTTATCATTTGGTATATTTTCCAATAACTGATCTTTCAAGACCAAAGAAACCGTTCGGCCGGAATAATCAGCCAAGTAACGATCATAAAAACCAGCACCAAAGCCTAATCTTTTGCCAGACTTCGTAAAAGCCAATCCAGGAACAATCATCAGTTCAATTTCTTCTTTAGGGATCTCAACAGAAGTTTCAGGTTCCAAAGTATGAAATTTCCCCGGGGCAAGTTTACTTGTTTCGTCAAATTCAACAAAAATCATTTTTTTATCGATAATCTTCGGAACAAGAACCCTTTTGTCTAATTCCCACGCCTGTTTAACGATTGGCTTTGTATTTAATTCCAAAGGCAAACTAAGAGTTACAGCGATCGTTTCCGAATTTAGCCAATCATTGCTTTCAAAAAGAGCCTGATAGAGAAGAATCGATTGATCTTTCTTATCATCTGGGTCATAACTGTCTAAACGCTTTTTTTGCTGTCGACGTAATTTTTGTTTTTCTTCGATAATATTCATAGTTTAAAAATATTCAGAAGGGATTGGAATCAAAAGGAAATTTATCCATCAAATCAAAAACATCCCGCTTAATCTTTGTTAATTCATTTTTGTCATCATGAGCGTGAATAGCCCGCATAATCAAGTGTTCGATTTGCAGCATTTCGTTTTCTTTTAAGCCCTTGGTAGTCATGGCTGGAGTACCAATTCGAACACCGGAAGTGACAAAGGGCGAACGTTTCTCGTTCGGAAGGGCCTCGCGATTAAGAGTAATAGAAACAGAATCCAACAAATCTTGAACTTGTCGGCCATTTAAACCAGTCTTGGTTAAATCGAGAGTGAACATATGATTGTCAGTACCACCGGAAACAACACGCACATCCGGCTCTTTGGAAAAAGCATCGGCCATTGTTTTCGCGTTCTTGATGATCTGAGCAGAATAAGTCTTGAAATCAGGCTGCAAATCTTCATAAAAGGCCGCTGCCTTGGCCGCAACCACGTGATCCAAAGGGCCACCTTGTGATCCCGGGAAAACGGCCGAATTAATCCTCTTAGCATATTTTTCGTCAGCCAAAATCATACCGCCGCGAGGTCCTCGAAGAGTTTTATGGGTAGTTGTTGTAATGATATCAGCCAATCCAACCGGGCTTGGATGCAATCCAGCCGCAATTAAACCAGCAATATGAGCAATATCAACCATCAAATAAGCATTGACTTCATCAGCTATATCACGAAAAGCCTGAAAATCGATCGTTCGGGAATAAGCCGAAGCGCCGGCAATAATTAAATTAGGCTTAAATTCTTTTGCCTGTTTTAAAATCGCATCATAATCAAGTAATTCAGTCTCTGAATCAACTTTATAAGACTGAGCTTCGTACATTTTGCCTGAAAAACTAACACTGGCTCCATGAGTTAAATGGCCCCCGGAATCCAAGTTCATTCCAAGGATTTTATCGCCAGGATGCAGAAAAGCCATATATGCTTCAAAATTCGCGCTGGAACCGGAATGCGGCTGAACATTAGCATAACTAACACCAAACAGTTCCTTTGCTCGTTCAATCGCTAAATTTTCGGCAATATCGATATATTCATTACCGCCATAATAGCGTTTCCCCGGATAACCTTCAGAATATTTATTCGTCAAAACACTGCCCTGTGCTTGGCGGACAGCTTTTGAGACAAAATTCTCGGAAGCAACCAATTCAATGTTATGCCGCTGCCGTTCTTCCTCGCCCGAAACAGCTTTTGCCAATTGAGGATCCAAAAAATTTTTTGTCATCACTACTCCTTAAAATCCTTTTCAGTTTAGCATTTGAGAGATTAAATAGAATTTAATTGGTCAAGAAAACTGACAGAAAAATGTAATTAAAAAACAGCAAATAATTATGCCAAATAATTTTGTAAACGTCTCAAAGCTTCATGGAGAGTCTCTTCAGAAGCAGCGTAACTCAAACGCAGATATCCTTCTCCTCCAGGGCCAAAGCAAGAGCCGGGAATTAATCCGACGAGAGCTTTATGGGCAAGTTCCCTGGCAAAAGCAAAATCATCCTGGTTTTGATCGGCAGGAATTTTCAAAAAAAGGTAAAAAGCACCATCCGGGGCTGCTACATCAAAACCGATTTTTTTGAATTCCGGAATCAAATAATTACGCCGTTTCATATATTCCTGACGCATTTTTTCAGTCAGAGCATCCCCTTGATTCAGGGCAGCCACTGCACCGGCCATAGCTGGATTTGAAACGGCCGTGATTGCAAATTGATGAATTTTAACAATTTGAGAGATTAAATCCCTTGGCGCTGCAACAAAACCAATTCTGTCTCCTGTCATCGCATGGGATTTGGATACACCATTTAAAACAATCGTCTGTTCCGGAAGCAATGAAGCAATCGAAACATGTTTTCCGACATAATTAAGCGTTGAATAAATCTCGTCGGAAACAACTAATAAATTAGTCTTGGCAATTACAGTGGCAAGCTCTTTTAGCTGTTCAACAGAATAATCGACACCAGTCGGATTGTTTGGGTAGGTCAAAACGATTGCCTTTGCCCGTGGATGCTGCTCGATTGCATTCTGCAGTTTAGAGGGAGTTAAAACAAAATTCGTATCATTGGTCGGAATATAAACCATTTTCGTATGGTTAACATGAGCAAGCTGTTCATAAAGAGGATAGGCCGGCGAAGGTGCCAAAAGTTCATCACCTTCTTCTAAAATCGTTGATAAACTTGAAAAAATCGCTTCGGTCGATCCAACTGTCGACAAAATTTCGGTCCTCGGATCGTAATTTAAATCGTAATTACGCTTTAAAAAATCAGCTGCCGCTTTTAAAAATTCAATTGATCCACGCGCAGTTGAATAATGCGATTCATTATCTTCAATCGATTTAATCATCGCCTTCTTAACTAATTCCGGAGCATTGAAGTCGGGCTCACCCAATGTTAAACGAAGTAGTCCGTCAATTTTGCGGAATTCCATATCAACAGCACGAATTTTATTGGTCGTAATGTTTCTAACATCCGATCGAACACTATTAATGACGCCCTCTTTTAATTCTGGCATTAGTTCTCCTTATACATTTCGTATGATTTTTCCGGATCCGCAACACGTACAAGATCTTTTTTAACAAGTTCTTCGGCAATCTGCACGGCATTCCAAGCTGCCCCTTTTAAAAGATTGTCGGAAACAACCCACATCCAGTAGCTGCCATCATTTTCTAAGTCCGGACGAATCCGGCCAACGAATGTTTCTCGTTTGCCCGCCGCATTGATCGGCTGCGGATAAAGTTGTTGTGAAGGGTCATCCTGCAAAACCAAACCAGCACCATCGGCAACCGCATTTTGAATTGCTTCAGCAGAAGCTTCATTAGCCTTTTCAACTTGAAAGTAGACTGTCTCGCCATGGCCAACCGGAACAGGGACACGAACAGTTGTAGCTGTAACTTTAATTTTAGACGAATTCATGTCATCAAAAAAAATTTTTTTCGTTTCGTGAATCATCTTCCATTCTTCGTGAGTATAAGCGTCGTCTTCAAAAACATCGATTTGTGGTAAAAGATTAAATGCAAGTGGATAATGCTTTTCAGCCCCCTTAACAGGCAAAATTTTTGCCTGCATTTTTTGATCTTTTAAATACTCGGAACTTTCCCTTTCCAATTCATTCCAAGCAGATTGACCAGCTCCGGAAGCTGCCTGATAAGTCGAAACGATTACCTGTTTTAGACCGAAAGCATCAAAAATGGGTTTCAAGGCAACAACCATTTGAATCGTGGAACAATTTGGATTGGAAATTATCCCATGATGATTCTTTAAAACCCCGGAATTAACTTCAGGAACAACTAATGGAACGTTTTTGTCCATTCGAAAATATGAAGTGTTGTCAACTGCAACTGCGCCACGCCGAACTGCTTCCGGTAAAAAGCGTTTGGAAACCGATCCTCCGGCTGAAGATAAGACCAGATCAATACCGTCAAAAGATTCCGGTTTAGTTTCTTCAATCGTGTATTCTTTTCCTCTGAAAGTACTTTTTTTACCTGCCGAACGATTGGAAGCCAACAGTTTCAGTGACTTGACCGGAATTGTCGATTGTTCCAATTGTTCGCGCATTCTTGTACCGACTGCGCCACTCGCACCTAGAATTGCTACATTGTATTCTTTGACCATTTAACTTATTTCAACCCCATTATTTTATCTAATCCTACAACTAAACCTTGCTGTTGGTTAGCTTTTTTGATTGCTAATTCAACGCCAGGCATAAAAGACTTACGGTCCAAACTATTCTGTGATATCGATAAAGTTTCATATTCATTAACGAAATCCACTGATTGATAGGCGACATAGTCTTTTTTTCGCTTGGAAGTAATTAGAACCTTTTCAATAATATTTTTATCGCCGTCAGCTGACGTTGAAACAGTTTTCGTGCTGGCCCCATTATCTGCCAAAATTCCGGCGGTTATTCTGGCTGTTCCACTGGGAGCATCAAGCTTATCCGGATGATGAATTTCTTCGATCGAAACATTTGGCATAAATCTCGCCGCAATACCGGAAAAATACATCATTAAAACCGCCGAAATACTAAAATTAGGAGCAATAATGCCGCTAACGGAATTCTTATCGGCAAGCGACTTTAACTTTGTAATTTGATCGTTTTTTAGACCACTAGTACCAATAATCAGTGAAGTATTATGTTCAATCGCCCAGACAGCATTTTCAAAGACCGAATCCGGCTTCGTTACATCGATCCAAAGATCATAATGTTGATTTATTTCACTTAATTGCCGGAAAATTTTCGCCCTGCCGGAATAATTTTCCGGAAAATGTTCATGAACCAAAATTGCGTCTAAAGACCAATCCTTATGTTCGGCAATTAGCTTCTGGATCTCTCGACCCATTTTTCCAAAAGCACCAGCCAGTAAAATTGATTTCATAGCTTTAACACCTGCATAATTCCATCAGTCTGTGCCTTGTCCAAAGGAAGAATCGGCAAGCGGGGAATTCCAACATCAATTCCCGAACGCTTAAAAACAGCTTTTACCGGGGCCGGCGAAGGATAACTGAAAAGTGCCTTAACTCTCGGATTAATGAAACGGAAATCTCCGGCTGCTTTTTTAAAATCTCCATTATCAATTGCGGAAAACATATCAGCAAATTCCTTGGCATAAAAATGTGAAGCAACCGAAATTGTCCCTGCGCCGCCAAGAGCATAATTTAAAAATGATTGCCCGTCTTCTCCGGTATAAACGAGAAAATCTTTTGGAGCGTGCTCGATTAATTCAGACATATCATAATCGGAATTGCACTGTTTAACAGCGATAATATTTGGATGATCGGCCAACTTTAAAAGCGATTCGACCGTTAAAGCAGATATACTTCGACCGGGAATATTATAAATAACAATTGGAAGCGGGCTCTCGTCAGCAATAGTTGAAAAATGAGCAATCATGCCGGCCTGGTCAGGCTTATTATAATAAGGCGTGACGATCAACGCTGCATCGATTCCGTTAATCCGGCCCGCCTCTTTTGTAAATTCGATAGTTTCCTTTGTATTATTGGAACCAGTGCCGACAATCACTTTCGCTCTTCCAGACACAAAATCAACTGTTCTTTTAAATAACTCAATTTTCTCATCGTGGCTCAAAGTCGGTGCTTCACCGGTAGTACCAGAGATAACGAAGCCTTTTACTCCATCTGAAATTTGCGAATCAATCAGACGACGATAAACCTGAAAATCAATCCGATTGTTTTTATCAAACGGCGTGATAATTGCTGTCAATAAATTTGTATTTTCTAGTAAATTTGTCATTTTTGCATCCTCGCTATCAAAAAGCCCTTTATGGCCTCAACGCCCTTTGTGATTGCTGATTCATCCGGATTTAAATGGTCAGAATGCAAACTGTGCTTAGGGTCGTTAACACCCAACCAACACATTGTTCCCTCAAATTGATTCGAAAGAAAACCAAAATCTTCAGCAATCATCGCCGGTTGGACAATTTTGAAATCAACTCCATCGGCATTTTTCATATAATCGATAAAAAAGTTTGTCGTTCGTTCATCATTAACGACCGGCATATAACCGCCCTGACGAAAATTAATCTTCAATTCCTGGCCAAAGGCGCCAGCAATGCCCTCGGCAATCATGCGTATATGTTTTGTCATAATTTCCATGCCAGATTGGGTAAAGCTGCGGATTGTCCCCTCAATGTCTGCCTTTCCGGCAATAATATTCATCGCTTTTCCAGCATTAAATTTACCAATCGTGACGACACCACCTTCAATAGGATCGACATTCCGAGAGACCACCGTCTGAACATTCGTAACAAAATTCGCTGCTGCAACAATTGAATCCTTAGCATTTTGTGGATAAGCGGCATGGCCGGACTTGCCGATAAAACTGATACGCAGTTCATTTGAACCGGCAAAGAGCGTCCCTTTGCGACTGGCGATCTGGCCAGCCGGCAGCTGTGGGTTAACATGCAGAGCATAAAATTCGTCAGGAAGATATTCACCCTGAAAACCACCGGCGTCATAGAAACGCTTGCCACCGAATTCGTTTTCCTCGGCCGGCTGGAAAAATACTAATAAATTATCTTTTGGCTGATGCTCGGCGAAATAAGAGAGAATACCAAGCGCGACTGTCATATGAATATCGTGGCCACAGGCATGCATAACATGATCGTTTTTACTGGCAAAATCCAAACCAGTCTCTTCTTGAATCGGCAAAGCATCCATATCAGTCCGCAAAGCAATTGTCCTCTTTGGATCTGATCCAGCGATCCGAACTAAAAGCGCCGTTGGTATTTCTGAAATCGTTTCAATTGTCAAATTTTCTTGCGGAAATTTTGCAATCTGTTCCAGCAAAAACTGATGCGTTTTTACTTCCTGCATACCGATTTCCGGATTAGCATGAAGATGCCGGCGAATTTTGATTAACTGCTCGTCACTAAGCATCAAAGGCTCCTTAAGGCATCAATGAGGGCTGTTTTATTTTCTGTCTTTTCATCGATTTGTTTAATAACTTTAGCAGGAACGCCAGCCACAACCGTATGAGCAGGCACATCGTTAATGACAACCGCTCCGGCACCGACAACCGCACCATCGCCAATTTGAACTCCCTCGATAATAACCGCATTGGCTCCGATTAAAACATTGTCACCAACACGGACAGGCTGCGCAGAGGCTGGTTCGACAACGCCAGCCAAAACTGCTCCGGCGCCAATATGAGAATGTTTGCCAACAATTGCCCGGCCACCCAAAACAGCACCCATATCAATCATTGTCGCCTCTCCTATTTCGGCCCCGATATTGATCACAGCTCCCATCATGATGACAGCATTATCTGCTATTTTTACCTGATCGCGGATAATTGCCCCCGGTTCTATTCGCGCATTGATATCTTTAATATTGAGCAAAGGAACCGCCGAATTACGGGCATTGTTTTCAATTAAATAATCTTTTTTGTTAAGACCGGACAATAGCGGCTTAATATCACTCCAATCGCCGTAAAGGATTCCAAAATCGGAATTGGAAAAATTTTGGATACTAGTAGGAATTCGGCCATTCAAATGACCTTTATAAGTAACTTTAACTGCTGTTTGTTTTTTTGAGTTAGCAATAAAATCGATTATTTTTTGTGCGTCTAATTCAGTCATTTTCTACCTCGTAATTTAAATCAAGATGGGTTATATCTTCATAAGTCTCTCGTTTAACAACTAATTTCGCCTTGCCTTTTTCCGCAAAAACAACCGCCGGGCGTGGATTTCTATTATAATTGGAGGCCATCGAATAGCCATAAGCTCCGGTTGCCAAAACAGCCAGTAAATCTCCGGGATAAGTTTTGGGCAATTCCTGCTTTTGAATTAGGACATCTCCTGACTCACAATATTTTCCGGCTATTCGGACAACCTGTTCACTAGGGAGATCGACTTGGTCGACCAGAACAGCTTTGTATTCTGCTTGATAAAGCGCTGGACGAATATTGTCCCCCATTCCGCCATCAACCGACAGATAGGAACGAATACCAGGAATATCTTTGCGACCACCAATTGTATAAAGTGAATAACCGGCCGGGCCGACAATAGAGCGCCCGGGTTCGACCCAAATTTCTGGTAATTTAGCATGATATTTTCGACTGGAAGCTTTAGCCGTTTGACAGATCAAATGAATAAATTCAGCATTTGGAATCGGGTCGTCCGCGTCAGTATATTTGATGCCGAAACCACCGCCCACATCAATTATTTCTGCTTGAAAATGCCATTTGCTTGCGGTTTTAATCAACAAATCAACTAGTTTTGAATAACCACTGCTTTCAAAAATTTGTGAACCAATATGAGCATGCAAGCCCAATAAATTGAGATATTCGGAAGCCTGAATTTTATCAAAAGCTTTTTTCGCCTGACCAGAAGCCAAATCAAAGCCAAATTTGCTGTCCTGCTGTCCAGTTGAGATAAATTTATGTGTATGGGCAGAAATTCCCGGGCTTATCCGCATCAGAACATTTTGAGATATTTTTCTTTCGCTAAGAATTTCATTCAACAAATCCAGTTCATGAAAATTATCAACAATAATTGTGCCGATTTTATAGTCGATCGCCATCATCAATTCATCGGCGGATTTATTATTGCCATTAAAAGAAACATTCTTCATCGGAAAGCCGGCTTTGGCGATCGTTGCTATTTCACCTCCAGAAACCGCATCGCAATGAATTATCTCATGCTTTAAGACGTCGTAAATTGCGACTGTCGAGAAAGCTTTGCTGGCATAACTAATTTGGTAGTTAAGCTTTTCAGCATCAAAAGCTTCTTTCATGTCGCTGATAATTGAACGAATTTGGCCAACATCGTAAACATAGACCGGCGTTCCAAATTGTTGGGCGATTTGGTCTGCTGAAACACCGCCAATATATAGTTGATTATTTTTTATTTGCATAATAAAAACCTCCGTTTGCTAAACAAAACAAACGGAGGCTTACGCTTACTCGTTTGTCCGTCCTAGCACTCCACATCTCTGTGACAATCCGTGATTTATTAAACCACGACTCAATCGATAAGTATCTGCTCATACAATCGATTTCGGCAAAATCCCCTTTCATTTATTAGATCCTAGCAGGGACTATCTAATAAACTAATGATGTCATTTGCACCTCTATTACGGATGATAGATTAAGTGTATCATAAGAATAAAACTTGTTAAATGACAGTTTATTTAAGCTTTCGCTTGACTTTCAAGGGTATTTTTGGGAAACTTATATAGTTATTAAATAAAGGAGCACTTCATGGCTGTTATATCAAATAAAAATTCAAAGTCACATAAGCGCAACCGCCGCGGACATATCGCTTTGGAAGTTCCAAATATCGTTCTTGATAAGACGACTGGTGAATACACGGTAGCACATCATGTTTCACCAAAAGGACTTTACAAGGGTCGTCAAGTTGTTGCGGCGCCAAAGCAAAAGTGATTATAAAAAAACGATCTTAATTGATCGTTTTTTTACTCTTAAATTAGTTGCAGCCTACAAATATTAACTTAACCCACTAATCTTGCCGTTCTCATCTACATCAATTTTTTCGGCAGCTGGATTTTTTCCTAAACCAGGCATCATCAAAACTTTGCCTGCCATCGCAACAATAAAACCAGCGCCGATTTTCGGAATAAAGCGGCGAATATGGATCGTGAAGCCAGTCGGTGCGCCATGAATCTTGCTATCATCGGTCAGGCTGTTGGGCGTTTTGGCGATCACAACAGGTAACTTGCCCCAGCCGTTTTCTTTGACTTCGGCTAAGTCTTTTTTAGCACGATCAGATAATTCGAAATCCTTGCCGCCATATATCTTTTCGACAATTGTTTGAATTTTATTTTCAATGGAATCATCGGCCTGATAAAGTGGCATAAAGAATCGTTGATTGTCGGTCGCTTCAATAACCTTTTTGGCTAAATCCAAAGACCCTTCAAACCCATCAACAAAACTAGTGACAATCTCAAATTGTAGTTTCTTTTCACCTTCAACGAAATTCTTGATCAGCTGAATTTCTTCCATATCGTCATCAAGGAATTTGTTCAAAGCAACAACAACCGGTTTGCCGTAATGTGTCATCGCTTCTAAATGCCTATTCAAATTATCCAATCCGTTTCTAACAGCATCGACATTCTTATCCGACAAATGATCGAGCGCCACCCCACCATGAAACTTCAGAGCCTTAACGGTGGCAACAATTACGACAGCATCAGGTTCTTTACCCAAAACAGGAACTTTAACATCCATGAACTTTTCCCCGCCAAGGTCTGAACCAAAACCTGCTTCCGTCACGGCAAAATCAGCCAGCTTGAGAGCAGCATCCGTTGCAACAACTGAATTAGTTCCTTGGGCAATGTTCGCAAAAGGTCCGCCATGAATAATAAAAGGAGAATGTTCTAGCGATTGAACCAGATTCGGGTTAATCGCATCCTTTAGGATCGCAGTTAACGCGCCAGCCACTTTTAGATCTGCAACTGTAACCGGCTTTCCCTGGACATCCAAGGCTACTACGATTCGGCTCAAACGTTTTTTCAAATCAAAAAGATTCTTTGAAAGAGTCAAAACAGCCATAATTTCAGAACTGGCAGTAATATCAAAGCCGGAATTTCGTTCCGGACCATTAACTCGACCTTTTCCAAGGGTAATTTGGCGAAGAGCGCGATCATTCATATCGAGTACCCGGCGCCAATAAATATTTTCAGGATCGATTTTTAATTCATTCCCCTGATGTAAATGATTATCGATCACAGCTGCAAGCAGATTATGAGCTGCCGAGACAGCATGTATATCGCCGGTAAAATGCAAATTAATATCTTCCATTGGAATAACCTGGGCATAACCGCCGCCGGTCGCACCGCCTTTGAGACCAAAAACCGGCCCCATCGAAGGTTCCCGAAGAGCACCAATCGCAGATTTTCCCAAACGATTAATCGCATCGACCAGACCGATTGTGACAGTTGTTTTTCCTTCGCCGGCGGGAGTTGGATTAATTGACGTGACAAGAACCAATTTACCCTGCCGGGGCATATTTGCAATGCTGTACGCATCAATTTTTGCCTTATCATGCCCATAAGGTATCAGTTGAGAATCCGATAAACCAATCTGCTTGCCAATTTCTGTAATCGGAAGCGCTTTGATACTATGATCAATTTCAATATCTGATTTCATGTGTACAATTTTAGCAAATTGTTAAAAGATAACAAAGAATAACAAAAAAGTATCTGCAATTGGTATACAGATACTTTAAATTATTAATCAGCAGTGGTATAGACAGCTAAAACATCATCGTTATCTTCCAGCTCGTCGATTAATTTCTCAAATTTTTCCTGATCAGCTTCAGGGACTTCAACCGGGTTTTGAGGAATCATTGTAATTTCCGACTCAGCTAAGTCATATCCTTTATCAGTCAAAGCACCCTCAACCGCAGCGAAGTCTGCCGGTTGACTAAAAATCTCAAATGCGTCGTCGGAAGTCTGCACATCTTCAGCTCCAGCTTCAATTGCATCCTCCATTACTTGATCCTCAGTAATATCCGGGTGTGATTGACGGTCAATCACAAAATGGCCCCGGCGATCGAATTGAAAACTAACCGATCCGCTTGTTCCCAATGAACCACCATGATGATTAAAAGAATTTCTTACATTGGAAACAGTCCGATTAATATTATCGGTCGACGTTTCGACTAAAACAGCTATGCCACCAGGAGCGTAACCTTCATAAGTTGCTTCTTCGAACTTAACATCGCCGGCACCCGTTGCTTTATCCAAAGCACGTTGAACGTTATCCTTTGGCATGTTGGCGGCTTTGGCCTTGTCCATAACCAAACGAAGACTGGCATTAGCAGATGGATCAGCACCGCCAGCCTTAGCTGCAACATACAAATCGTGACTTATTTTTTGGAAAATTTTTCCACGCTTAGCATCCTGAGCATTCTTGCGGCCTTGGATGTTGTGCCATTTACTATGACCTGACATTTTATACTCCTTCAAATAATAAAAATACTGTTCAATTTTACGATTTTTCACTGAAATAGGCAAGTTTGTCAGTATTTGTATTATGCAACTATTTTAAAATTGTCTCAATTTGCAGTTTTCCGCAAGATCAAGCCAAGTCGAATATAAAAGCGTAGAATTTCTTGACCAGGTTTTTTGAGGAATTTTGTTTTTATCGAAATAATTACGTGGTTCATCGATCGACAGACCTCTTTTTAAATCACGAGTATATTCATTAGCCAGTGTTTCTCGATCGTATTCCGGATGACCGGTAATTATAAAAGTTCGATTTGTTCGATCAAAAGAAATTAACGAACCGTCTTTGTCATTAGTAATTACCTGCCAGCTCTTAGCAAGACCGTTAATTTTAAAATAGCGGGATTGGGGAACTTGAATCGTCTTGGTGCCTTTTAGAAGACTATATACAGGCGTTTCGTAAATACCAGAAACCTTTTTTCTTTCGAGACTGTAATCCAGATGATATTCTATTCTTGAAAGAGCCATCGCCGACCAGCACTCGAAAGTCGAAAAAGCGACATGTTTTTTGCGCCATTTCAGAATTTCCAAAAATTCCGGAAAATAATCTATTTGAGAAAAATCGATAAATTCCAATGGAGCACCGGTCACCAATAAAGCATCGTAATAATTGTCTTTAATATCGGCAAAAGTTTTATAAACTTGTCTAACCGCCAGGGAGTCATGTTTTATCTTATGAGTAGCCGGGACAATAAAAGTCAGATTGAGTTTTCTTTTGGTTGAATTAAACAAATCAAAAAAATTCTTTTCGACGTGTCGCCGATCAGGCATTAAATTCAAAATCAAAATTTCTTTTGCCTCTGAAGCGATATGATCTGTTTTTAAAAAACCGCTACGAACACCAACCATCATTTTAATCCTCCAATGCTTGATTAAAATCATCAATTAAATCGTCGGCATTTTCCAGGCCGACTGAAATTCTCAAAAGACCTGGTGTGATACCATCGGCAGCCAGATCATCGGCCGATAATTCAGCATGACTCATTTTCGGCGGATAACTGACAATTGTTTCCACTCCACCTAAACTGACCGAAAATACAGGAATCTTGATTTTTTCAACAAATTTCCTGGCAGCCTCCTTTGAGCCTAAATCAACCGATAAGACTGCACCACCGGATTTTGCCTGCGATTTGTGGATTTCGTATCCAGGATTACTCGGCAAACCTGGATAAAAGACTTTTTTCCCTGATTTCTCAAACCATTCGGCAATTGCCTGGGCGCTGGCTGCTTCTCTTTGAATTCGAACTCCTAAAGTTTTAATCGATCGTAAAAGCAGCCACGCATCTGTAACTCCCAATGTCGCTCCAATCGCATTTTGAACAAAGTAAACCTGATCACCCAACTCTTTAGTTTTCGTTACAACCCCCCCAGCTGTTAAGTCGGAATGACCAGCCAAAAACTTGGTTGCTGAATGAACAACGATATCTGCTCCCAGTTCCAAAGGTTTTTGCAAAAATGGCGACATAAAAGTATTATCAGCAATCACGATCAAATGATTTTGATGAGCAAGCCGACTAATTTTTTTAATATCCGAAACTGCCAAAGTCGGATTACTTGGTGTTTCGATATAAACGGCCTTGGTTTCTTTTTTGATTGAGTTTTCAATCGCTGACAAATCCGAAAAATCAACAAAACTATGGTTTATTCCAAAACGCGGCAGAATATCGTTCAACAAGCGGTAGGTTCCGCCATAAACTTCTTTACTGACCAACAAATGGTCTCCTTGTCCAAAAGTCAATAAAACTGAACTGATGGCGGCCATCCCGGTTGAAAAAAGAAATCCGCGTTCACCGTTTTCTAATTCAGCAATGGCATATTCGGCAACTTTTCTTGTTGGATTACCGGAACGTGCATAATCGGATTCGCCAAACTGATCAAAATTCGATTGATGAAAAGTACTGGAAAACTGAATCGGCGTATTGACCGCTCCGCTTAATGGACCAATTTTAGTAGTTGATTTAATTAATTTTGTCCAATCGGATTCTGTCATTTGGCTCCTTTGATCACTTGTTTTAAATCGTCTAATAAGTCATCTTTGTCTTCTAAGCCAACACTTACGCGAACAAGATTATCGGTAATTCCCAATTCGTTGCGACGCTGCTGGCTCATGTCGTGATGAGTTTGAATGCTTGGGATCGTTATCAAACTCTCCGCACCTCCCAGACTTTCAGCAAAAGAAAACAATTTAAGACCCTGTAAGAATTTATCGGTATCATAGCCATCGCTTAAATAGAAACTAATCATTCCGCCAAGCCCGGGATAAAGAATTTTATCAACTCCATTGATTTTCGTTAATACTTTTGCAATATATTGAGCTGAGCTGCTGTGCCTTTAAACCCGTAAAGACAGTGTTTTCAACGATCTTAACAAAAGCCAACAGGAAAAAGGATCGAGAACCTGTCCTCTCGTGATTAAATTTTCTTGAAGACTTTTCGACAGTTCTGAACGAGAACTAACAACGACTCCAGCCAAAATATCATTGTGGCCGCCAAGATACTTGGTTGCAGAGTGAACAACCAAATCAGCCCCTAATTTAATCGGATTTTGAAGAATTGGACTGAGAAAAGTGTTATCAACAGCGACCAGTATCTTTGAATCTATTTTATGAACAAAATCAGCAACTTTTTTAATATCAATAATCTTCATCGTCGGATTGCTGGGTGTTTCAAGCCATATCAAACGAGTTTTAGGGCTGATTTTCTGCTTTAAATAACTAAAATCAGTACCGTCCCAAAGAGAATAATCAATGCCGTTTTTTTCGACCAAATCATCAAAATATCTAAAAGATCCACCGTATAAATCATCGGAAGTGATGAAGTTGTCGCCTTTTTTCAAAAAAGTCGAAAACAGCAAATCGATAGCTGCCATTCCCGATGAAACAGCAAAAGCATTATCGCCGTATTCGATTTCCGCCAACTGTTTTTCCAAAATTTGCCATGTCGGTGTTTGCAAACGGGCATAATCAAAACCAGTCGATTCGCCTAAACCAGGATGGCGAAAAGCAGTTGAAAAGTAGATCGGTGCGACTACGGCTCCGGTTTTTTGATCGTCGCTGCCGTTTCCGCCTTGAGCCAAAATTGTATCGATATGTGCCAACTTCTATCCCCAAACTTCCTCGATGATTGATTTAACCAGTGCCAATTTTTTCCATTCATCGGCTTCGGTCAACTTATTTCCTTCTTCAGTTGATGCAAAACCACATTGGGTCGAAAGCCATAAACGATCAAGCGGCAAGTACTTCTCGGCTTGATGGATACGGTTGATAATCAACTGGCGATCTTCTAAGATCGGTGATTTGCTTGTAATTAATCCAAGTACAACGTTCTTATCTCCAGAAACCTTCGCCAGCGGTTCAAAGCCCCCAGCCCGTTCAGAATCGTATTCCAAAAAATAGGTTGAAACATTTTCTTTGCCAAACAACTTATCGGCCACCGAATCATAGCCACCCTGCGCTGCCCAATCCGAGTGGTAGTTGCCACGGCAAATATGAGTATTAACTGTCAAATCGGATGGTAAATCGGCAATAGCTCCATTATTCAAATCCAAATAAATATCTTTTAACTTTTCTGGATCGAAACCAGCACCGACCATTGTCTGCCAGAACTTTTTATCAACAAGCATCCCCCAAGTACAGTCATCGATTTGAAGCAAACGAGCACCGGCTTGGTAGAAAGCCAAAATCGCCTGATGATAAACCTTGATAATGTCGGAAAACAATTCTTCATCGGTACCGTAAAAATCACGAATAGTTTTTGAATTGGACCCACGAACCAACTCCGCATAAAATTGTGCCGGAGCAGGAATTGTGACTTTAGCCTGCGCGCCATTCTCTTCAGCAGTTTCTTTTAAAAACTTAAAGTCATTGATAAACGGATGTTTAGTGGCATCAAATGAAAGTTTTCCATTTAAAATCGCTGTATCGTCGCGCGTTTCCTCGTGTGCAAACAGGTATCCTTCTCCGTAATGGACGTGCTTAACTCCACCAAAGCCCCAGAAAAAATCTAAATGCCAATAACTGCGCCGCAGTTCCCCATCAGTAACATAATCAAGACCTGCTTGTGCCTCTTTTTGAACCAGTTTCTTTATTTCACTGTCCTCGACAGCGTGCAAATCACATACGATATTTCGCCATCAGCAAATTTTTTCTTAGCAACCTTAATTGCTTGAGGCCTTAAAAAAGAACCAACATGTTGAAAACCAATTTTATTTTTTACTAAAGTCATTTTTCCCCCTCCAAATAAAAAATCCCGCAACCAGAATAGACTGATTGCGGGACGATAATTCGTGTTGCCACTCGCTTTTTACAAAAAAGTCACCTTTAATGTACTTAACGACTACGTCATATTGGAAAATGATCCTCAGATTATAGTCTGACGCGATAACGGGCGCACCCGGAAAATGCTTGCGGTAAACCACTCACACCCTCGTTGCTCAAAGACCATTTTCATCCGTATTTCGCTGCCAACTCCCATCAACGCTGGCTTTCTTAGAACTATTAACGGATTACTTATCTTCTCAATGCAATAGTTATTGGTAACTATGCTACATGAATGAGAAAAAATGTCAATGGAATATTTAAAAAAGATTGTCTTTGCATTCGGTAGGACTAAATCCAATCGTACTTTTTTGCAATCTGGATTGCAGTAATTCGATTAACTGCATGCAACTTATCTAAAATTGTCGACATATAATTTCTAACAGTACCTTCACTTGAAAATAATTAACCAGCGACCTTTTTTGTAGTAAGCCCTTTTTCAACTAATCTTAAAATATCTTTTTCTTGTTTACTCAAGGGATTTTTTTTAAAATTAATCAAACTAGTTACCAGTTCCGGCGCATAAATAGAATGTCCGGCAATAATTTTATACAAATCTGATATCAATTCGTCACTTGGACTATCCCTTTAACAAATAACCGCTGACTTTTGCATTGACCGCCCGTTGAAAGTAGTCGGCTTTGGCAAAAGTCGTCAAAATAACAATCTTACTTATTGATTTTTTATCCCGAAAAAGTTCCTCGGCAACATCAAGTCCGGACATTTTCGGCATTTAGATATCCAAAATTGCAATATCCGGCTGCAAATTACGAATTTTCGTCAAGGCTGTTCGGCCATCTTCGGCGCTGTCAATCACCTCAATATCATCTTCAAGATTCAAAATACCGGTTAGAGCCGTTTTCAGCATAGTTTGATTTTCTGCTATAAATACCCGCATTATTAATCTCCCTGGTCGAATAATTCAATTGTTGCAACGGTTCCGTTCCGACCACTCTTAATTTTAAATTTTCCACCTACAGCAGCTAATCTTTCTTTGATACCAGTTAGCCCGTGAACCGTTGAACGCGCTTTCCCTTTATCGAAACCGATGCCTTTGCAATTAATAATAAAAAACCAAATAAACAAATTAACTATACAAATAATTTTTATATTTTCACCATCAGACAACCTTTGTCCACCAATGTTAAGCACATAAACCGGAGAAAAGTGGCCAATCCAGCGCAGAAAGATCGGCATTTGGTCAAGCGGCCACCACAGTCCGCTCACAATAATCAAGGGAAAAGCTAATAAATTTGAAAAAACTTCTCGATTATTTTCATTAGAAATCATCGAAATCATCAGACCGACTAAAGCGATCGGCAGGCTGGCAAACAAAAGCCAAAACAACATGAAAATAAATTCACGTAAACTAAACAGAACGTGATTAATCATTTATCTGTTTATAATCAGTAAAAAAAGCAATTGGAGAGAACAATAAAACCAACAAAGCAGCTAAAAGATAAGTATGGCTGAAGGCTTGAGCAAGCTGCTTATTTTTTTCATGCTTAATCTTTTTCAAAGCCGTCAATAAAGTATCTTTTTGAGCTAATTGTTTAACAGCAATTAGCAACTTTTTTGTCCTTGCTCAACCCTTTGATTTCCTTCGCTCAATTGTTTGGAAGATGATGCTATTTTCGCCATGGCATCATTTTCTTTACCAAGGACAGCCAAAGTGGTTGCTATTTTTTGATTATTTTTTACAATCATTTGATTTGCTGAATTTAGCTTGCTTTCAGCTTGATATGCCCGATAAAGATCAGTCCCTCTTTTAGGTTGGGGCAAATCTTTTTTTGATTTAGCAGCACTTTTAAGAGCGCGCTTCAAATTCGCCTCTTTGTTTTTGCTTGTTAACTTCGTCGAGCCACTAATTGCAAATACTTTATTAAATTGCTGCCGTGCCGTAGTTTTAACGCGCGGTGACAATTTTTCTTGATTAATAATCCCAGTTGCGTTTTGGTGGATATTCTGTTTAGCAGTATTAACGTTGTTATTGAGTACTGTTACCAAAATAGCAATTCCTAAGCATGTTCCAATCTGACGAGCAGCATTAACAATACCTGATCCAATACCACTTTTATTTTTAGGAAGATGTTTAACAGAGGCTACCAAAGAAACTGAAGAAAAGCCAAAACCAATTCCATTGATGATTAAAAAAACAACCATCACATCTTTTGGAGTATTTGTTTTAATAAAAGATAAGAGTAATAAGCTGATAGCCATTGTTAATATACCGATAAAAGTGACAGGCACAGCCCCAACCTGATCAAATAATTTAGTCCCTAACGGCATCGCTACCATAATCGTCAAGGAAACCGGAACAATGATCAATGCTGCGTGCAGAGCTGTATAGTTCAAAACATCCTGTAAAAAGTAATTCAGTATAAGAGTTGAACTAACCAACGCAAAGCCAGTTAAAAAATAAACAAAACTAGAAGCTGTCAAAGTTTTTTCACGAAATAATTTTAATTCCAATAATGGATTTTTGACCCTGGTTTCCACAAAAATAAACAGAATAATAGCTAATAAGCCAACAACAAGTGATCCTAAGATAATTCCGGAATTCCATCCGTACTGGCGACCCTCCAGCAAACCGAAAGTCAGACCGCCTAAACTCAGTGTTAAAAGTAACGTTCCGGGTAAATCGATTTTACCAGCCAAAGTTTCGTCATAAGACTCTTTTATCCAAACTGCAGCAATGAAGAATGAAACGATTGTTAAGGGCACATTAATCCCAAAAACCCAGCGCCAAGAAGCGTATTCAAGAATTATTCCACCGATTGGCGGACCCCCGGCTGCCGCTAAAGCGGTCACTGCCCCCACAACACTAGCAACTTTGGACATTTTTTCTTTGCCGAAAATTTCAATTCCCATTGGCAAAACGATTGGTGTAATAATGGCACCGCCTAAACCTTGAAAAAAACGAAAAACAATCAATTCCGTCAACGAATTAGCCAGCATGCAGGCAGCTGAAAAACCGCCAAATAATGCTAATCCCAAAAGCATAATTTTTTTGCGTCCATAACGGTCAGCAATTTTAGATCCCGTAATCATAAAGACTGCTAAAGCCAAGGTGTAAATGGTTGCCACCCAGCTAGCATCGGTAAGACTCGCATTGAAATACGTCATAATTTTAGGCAAAGCAATGTTAACAATCGTACTATCCAATGTTCCCATAAACATGGCAATAGTTAATCCAATAAAACTGATGCCTTTAACAAAACGCGACATTTAATAATCCCCTCTTTCCGGTAACAAATGTTTCTTTTGTATACATTTGTTACCCTTTGATGCGTTTTCTAGTATAATCAAAGCTAATCGCAAAGACAATCATTTCTTGACAAGTGATACAGATTGCCATGATATGTAACTGATCTTCAGGGAGAAACGGAATGAATGGTAAGCAACGAATGGTTGAACAATCTAAACAATGGTTAAGCGAAGCACTAATTGAATTGATGAAGACAAAAGATTACCAGGATATTTCAATTACTGAAATTGCTCAAAAGGCAGAACTTTCTCGCAAAACCTTCTATCATTCTTTTAAAAATAAAGAGGCGGTTATTAATTACTTGTGCGACCAATTATTTGATCAATATTTTCAAAAGCTAGTGAAACAGGAACCACAAATCGGTGAAGCAATGCTTAATACAACTTTTGATATATTTTTGAATTTTTGGTGGCAGCAAAGATCGATTATTCGTTTATTGATTCAACAGGGTCTCTTCGATCATATGAATGAAATTTGGCAAAAAAAAGCAGTTCCTCGTTACAACCAATTTGCTGCTCCTTGGCATGTTAAAGGAACTCCCAAACAAGTTGCTTATGTAATGGCTTTTCAGTTGGGAGGTTTCACTAATATCCTAAGATTGTGGCTGGGACAAGATAGCCCTGAAGCACCAGAAAAAATTAAAGATCTCATGCTTTTGGCTGCTCGTCAGTTGGCCGACAGTCTTAATCCACAAAAAAATTAAATTAGTCTGGAGAACAAATATAAATTAACAGATAATTTTGTTCCGAAAAAAATCAGCCAAATAAAAAACGCTCAATATCTATTGAGCGTAAATTTAAAGTTTAACTTAAATACTATTTCCAATAATCCTCATCCCCATAATTTAAATGAGTACTATCGGCTTCGTTATTTTTAAATTCGGTCAAAGTTTCCTGATAAAGTGCCGTCCCGCGCTGATAAGCATTTATTCCGGTTAAGAAATGGAATGGTGGTTCTGTCATATTGGCCAATTTAAAAATGGCTTTGGCAGCTAATTCCGGAGATCCATCCTGTTTTCCAGATATTGATTCGGTATTATTAGCATTTGCATGAGCCGTTTTTTGATAATCGTCAATTGTTTCAATAGCTGCTTTATGTGAAGAGCCAGCCCATTTGGTTCTGTAAGGACCGGGTTCAATATTTGTAACATAGATCTCCAAAGGAGCGACTTCTTTGGCCAAGGCAGAAGACAAGCCTTCTAAGGCAAATTTGCTTGCATTATAAAAACCAAAAGCCGGGGAGCTGACTAGTCCACCAACCGAAGTTATATTGATAATCCGACCAGAACGTTGTTTACGGAAAAATGGTAAAACCGTACGTGTCACATCGGCAGCTCCCCAAAAATTTGTATCCATCATTTCCCTAACGGTTGATTCATCTGATTCTTCTACGGAACCAAAATATCCCCAGCCGGCATTGTTAACTAGAATATCAATCTTTCCAAAATGCTTGATTGCTTCATTGACTGCTCTAACAACATCATCATGATTAGTCACATCCAAACTGGTTGTATAAACATTTTTATATTCTTTTTGCCAGTGAACAATCTGATCAAGATGCCGGGCCGTTGCAACAATCTTTTGTTTTTGTGCGATTAATTCATTAACCAATGCCTGACCGAAGCCAGAACTGGTCCCAGTAACAAACCATATTTTTTCCGACATAAACTGCCTCTTTTCTAAAGTATGCACCTAAATTATATTCGAGATTTATGAAGATAATTATTACAATTTGAGTGTTACGACTATTTCAAAAGAACAAAAAATAATTTGGCAGTCGATATTTTACTAATTATATGTAAGAAACACAATTATTATCGCTTCTATGAACAATTAGGAATTGGAAATTCCTTTATTTGCTTTAATGGAAACTTAATCATTGCCTGTCCGATTCTTTTATTTTATCCAAATAGAACGTTGATCATCAGAACTGCAAACAAAATTTGGAAACAAACTGTAACCAATCCGTAAATCATAAACTTTTGTCCGGAATTTTTAACCGTTTGCCATTTAAGGTTCAAACCGATTCCGGCTAAATTAACAATCCCAAAGAAATTAGCAATTGATTTAGCCCCCGTGTTAACAGTATTTGATAGATTAAAAAAAGAATTAATAAATACAAAAATTATAAAAACGATCACAAACCAAGGAACTGCAACTTTCTTACTGTCGGTCTTAATTTCATCGGCCCTTGTTCGATCAGCAAAACGGGCAAAAACAAAAACAACTACAGACAAAAGAATAACTCTCAGCATTTTGAACAAAGTCGCATAGGTAACAACTGCCTGATTTACTAAAGAAGCGGTTCCGACCACCTGGCCAACTGATTGAACAGTTCCTCCGATTAAAGCACCGATCAACAAGTTATTACCATGAAAAATATTTGGACCAATTACAGGCAAAAGAAATAGTAATACGACACCACTTAAAGAGACAGTTGCAACCGCTGTTCGGCGTTGATCATCGCTTGCCCTGATTGCCGGAGCAACAGCAGCGATCGCGCTTGAACCACAAACAGCGTTTCCACTAGCCATCAGCATCGCAGATTCGGATGGTACCTTAATAAAACGTCTTCCAACCCAAAGGACGAAAAGAATCGTAGCCATCATTTGAAAAAGGATGAAGATTACTCCTTGAATTTTAAGAGACGAGATGGTTCGTAAAGTTACCGTGAGTCCCATTAAAGCAATCCCGATTTCAATCGGGAACTTTTCGGCCCATTTAATTCCGGGCATCCATTTTTCATCCTTGAAAACCGTGTTTCCAATCAGAATCCCCAATAACATCGCAATCGCTTCACCGCCAAGACTTGGCAGATAATCAGCCGCTATTTTTGCCAGAAAGGACACTATAGTTGTTAAAAGAATTCCTTTAATCATATTTTTTTTAATTTTCATCAAAACCCCAATGATACTATTTAATCACGGAATAATAATTTGTTAAATAAATGTTTTTAATATTTACTATTAAGAATATAAATAAAAAAATAAAAAATAAAAATCATCACTCATAAAACAAAAGTGATGATTTTTAAAAAAGATCTAATTATTTTAGATTGAAACCTTTTCTCTTGGCATATTCGGTCAAAGCAGTCGTATCCTTAGCCTTCGTTAAAGCTTTTTTGTTATGTTCCGTCCAATTCTCATCGATATTTCTGCTCTCGTAATAACTACGCATCGTTTTGTTATAATCAGCAATCCCTTGATCGATTACATTCGTATCATAAGAATCTTTTTGCCAAAAAGTTGACAAAGGCAGTTTTGGTTTAACTCCCGGGTGTCCGTCAGGAACTCCCAAGGCCAATGTGAAAACAACTTTAGTCATTTCTGGTAAATCCAAATAGTTTTCATAAATTTGAAAGGCTCTAACCGGTCCGGCCATTGTAACACCACCGTAGCCTAAAGATTCGGCTGCTATGATAGCCGCATAGGCCGAAACGCCGGCAGACAAAGCTGCCCCTTCGGCTATGTTATAGGCACTTAAATTAGTTTGGGCTATTTCGCGTTCTTTTCCTTCAAAACCAACCAGCAATTTATGATAATCGGCAAGAATCACAAAAAAACGATCCGAACTGGCGACATAGGGCATATTAACCAAATCGGCGGCCTGATCTTTGACTGATTGATCCGTAATTTCAACATAGGTCACTGGCTGATAATTATTAATACTCGGCACTGACTGCGCTGCCGACATAATCTGTTCCATATCGGATTCCGGAATATGTTCACCGGTAAATTTACGAATCGAAGCACGGTTGTGAATCACTTTTAAAAGGTCATTCATTAATTCCTCCTTACTTACTCAATATAAGTATTTTAAACTTTAAAAGATGCTAAAGCTTTAAAATAAAAAATACAGAATAAAATTTATAAAATTAAAAGAGGTTATCTATCTTCGAACATGTTTCGAACATGTTTAATATTGGCCATCCTCCGATAGAATGAAACCTATGAGGTTCGATAATGAAAGTAAAAGACTTGGAGCTTTTCTCAGAAATAATTAATCAAAAGATTTACATATGGAAAAACAATCATTTATATCTGGTCAATAAAAATAATATCAATGGAAATCGTGCTTTAATAATAAAGTTACTCGCTTTTGCGAAAACGAATACTTTCACCCTAATCAAACACGAATCAGAACATGCTTTGATAGTTCCCTGCCCAAAAAATATTCTGATTTACATCGAAATAAAGCACAATTCAAAAATAAAAGCTTTCAATCTCAGTTCAGTTGAAAGCCTGCTCTCTGTCCGCCAAACCGGTGAATTCGTTTACAAATTATATACCGGTCAGGATTGTCCGTATTCTTTTATAACCTTCAAAAATACTGAACAAAATTCATCAATAGGCAGGCAAACAAGCCAAAAGACGGTCATTTCGCCAGAATTACTTTTTAAAAACGAATCATTGATCCTGGATTCGATTTCAAAACTTGATCGAAAGTCCGTCAAAGAAGCTCTTAGAGGACTCACTCACGTTCAAATTATTGGCGAAATCTTTGCAAACAATAACTTAATCCGTGGCGAAAAAGATACATTAATCAGTTTTATCGCATCACTAACGCAAACAGTCGTTATGTCCGGGCTACCAGCCAAAGAAGCTTATGAATTGGAAGATTCTCTAATCCAGGCGATCGAGCTCAGGCCGACGCTGCCGTTATTCACAGAGGTAATCCAAGAAATCGTTTGGATTTTCTATAATCAGCTCCTGGACCATCGAAAAAAAGCTGTTTCCTCAATCTCGGAAAGAACCAGCAACTATATTCAGAATCATATTCGTGAAAAAATAACTTTAAGTGGGATTTCTTCTGCTTTAAATACTCCAAAACAAACTTTAAACAAAGCTTTCGAAGCAAAATATTCGATCACAATCAACCAATACATTCGTAACAAAAAAATTTGCAAAGCAAAAGAGCTTTTGCGGGCAAATATATTAAATCTAGAGGATATTTCTAAATTTTTATCATTCAGCAGCAAAAGCTACTTTGTGCAAACTTTTAGACAAATAACCGGCTTCACGCCAAAAAATTTCCAAAGAAAGAACAATAATACAATTTAAAATTATCGTTCATTGCTCTTGCCTCTTTTGAGCTCCTCTTTTTTCAACATGCTCAATTGTTTCTCGGCATTTGACAAAAGATTCCTACTATTTTCAATCGTATGGTGAGCGTCTTTCTTTTTAGTTTCGATTTCTGCATTCGAGTATTTGGAAAGCTGCTGCTGCATTTGAATTGTTTGATCATAACCGCGAGCAACAAGGCGATAAGTGAACTGAGCAATATTGATGAAACCATGAGAAACTATTTTGCCCGAAGGCTGCCGAGCAAATTCCGAAATTGCATGATTAATCGGAAAACTAATTTTCTGATTCCAAAAAACAATTAGAGGACCAGTGAAAAATGCAATAATGATCGATGCCAAGCCAACCGAGCCACCAACAAAGAAGCCAACAATTATAAAAGAAATATCTTGAGTTACACGACAGACTTTATATTTCAAATGAGTAATTTTAGTAGCAATCGGTGCAATTGCGTCATAAGGAGCAACACCCATATCGGTCGACATATATAAAGAACTGCCAAGCGTGAAGAGGATCAAACCAATAATCAAATAACCAAGACTCATCCAGGTGCTGCTTTCTTTTCCCCAGAGATTGATAAACAGTTTTGTAAATATATCAATCAAAAATCCGACGCCAACCATATTTAAAACTGTTCCAATTCCAATTTTTCCCTTATCGAGCCAAAAGACAAAAATCAAAATAACGAAATTAATCGTTAGCTGATAAGTGCCTAAAGAAATTCCCAGATGATTTGCAATACCCAAATTTACCGATGTAAATGGGTCAAGACCAAAACCACTAATACGACAGAAGCTTGCGCCAGCGGAAAGAATTGCAATACCGATAAAAGAAAGAACAACTTTTAAGAAGATTTCAAGATAATTTGTTTTTTTCATATTTAATAAACGTTTATAAAACATTTCTAATAAAGTATTTATTTTACAAGAAAAATGTTAAATAACCAAATTTTAAGATTTAAGCAACTTATTTATGAAAAATTTTGGAATTTATATTATTAAAAAATATTCTCAAGAATTTCCTTGTTAATAATATTCCATAGTTGTATACTATGTGAAATTTATATTAAAGGAGATTAATAATTATGAAATACGCAGTTGTCGGTGCAGGAGCGATGGGCCTTCGCTATGGTATCTTGTTACAATACAATGCCGGAGTCGAAGTTGATTATATTGAACCGACAGAAGCCAGCCTTGAAAAAATTCACGCTCAAGGCGATCAAGTTTGGAAGAGTCGTGATCACAAAAACCGCCATTTAGTCAAAACTAGAGTTTATTCACCTGAGGAATACCAAGGAAATCCCGATGTTTGGATTTTCTTTATGAAACAAATGCAACTTCAGAATGCACTCGAGCGCTTAGCTCCGAAAATTAAAACACATCAAACGGCACTTGCGGCAATGAATGGAATGGGGCATATCGAAAAACTACAGCAATATTTTTCCGATGATCGGATCATTGGCGGAACCGCAATGATCGCAACTGTTCTAAACGATTATGGAGATGTTGATTTCATGGGTGCTGAGGGTGCCGGAACATCGGTATACGCCAATTTAACCGAAAAGGATTCAGAAACGATTCAAAAAATTAAAAAAGATTTTCAGGCTGCAAATTTGAATCCAAAAATAACAGAAAATTTTATGGGAACCTTGTTAACGAAGGTCTTCTTCAATTCGGTTGAAAATTCAATCGTAACAATGTTTCAATCGCGCATGGGAGAACTGCTTTCTTATGATAATTTCCTGGAAGGTATTGCTCGTCCATTAATCGACGAAGCTTATGATGCTGCCGAGGCAGCCGGTTACAAATTACTTGAATCGCGGGACGAAATGGTAGCACAAGTTGAATAAGTTTCAAAAATTGCCAATCCATTGCACTACCCTTCCATGTATCAGGATTTTTCAAATGGACGGAAAACCGAGGTCGACTATATCAACGGTTGGATCGCTGATTTAGCTGATCGAGAAGGAACCGAAGCCAAAAATCAACGAATTGTTCAAAATATGGTGCATTTGGCAGAAGCAATGCGTCAGTTTAAAAAATAATTTTTATAGGTATTCAACTTTCGAAATTCAGTTTGAATTTGACTTGTTAACGAATGAATAATATACTTTTTTCGAAATCTAATAACCGCAATAAAATAGAGGCGCGATCATCACAAAAACTGCTGAGTGTGTATTCACGATGAAGCAGTCCTAAGGGTTATCGCCGAAACGAGATTATAAATGCATATAATCTTTGTTGGGACATGTGGAAAAACCGCATGGACTGTCTCGGTCAATCCGGGGAGTGCTATTAATTGGGAATTTTATCTTCTTTACTTAAATTGCCTTTTTACCTCTATTAATCTCTGTTAACGATTAATGGAGGTTTTTTATTTGGTTGGATTGAATTTGGAGGAGAGAAAGATGCATTTAAGAAAATATCTATTGATGCTTTCAATAAGTATTTTGGCTGGCATATTGCTTATTTTTTCGGTGTTTCCAACCGAGAAAGCAGCGGCCGCAAAAAAAGACGATAAAGTCTTTTTAGTCGGGATGGAGGCAAACTACCCACCGTTTAATTGGACTCAACAAAATAAAAAGCATGGTGCTGTCCCAATCCAAGGGTCAAACCTTTATGCAAATGGCTACGATGTTCAAATAGCCAAAAAAATTGCCAAAAAACTAGGAAAAAGAGTTGTGGTTGTCAAAACCGAGTGGGACGGACTTTTGCCGGCTTTAACTTCTAAAAAAATTGATGCAATCATTGCCGGGATGACCCCTACGCCTGAAAGAGAAAAAACAATTGATTTCACCAAACCCTACTACAATTCCAAACAGATTATCGTTGTCAATAAAAACAGCAAATACGCTAAAGCTAAAACTTTAAGTGACTTCAAGGGTGCTAAACTAACGGCTCAACTGAGCACTGTCCAATATAGTTTGATCAAGCAGATCAAAGGTGTCATCAAAGAACCGGCAATGAAGGATTTTGCCTCAATGCGCGTTGCCTTGGAATCGAAGACAATCGACGGGTATGTCGCCGAACTTCCCGAAGGTTTGAGCATGGCCGTTGCCGATCCAAACGCAACTTATGTTGAGTTATCAGGAAAAAAAGGTTTTAAACTCAATTCAACTGAATCTCAAGAAGCAATTGGCTTAAGAAAAAATGATCCAAACGAAACTAAGATTAATCAAATTTTGAGTGGTATTTCACTTAAGACTCGAACTAAATTAATGCATGATGCCGTTTTGAATCAACCGCAGGCAACAACCCAAGGAAATTGGTTTATTAATATTTGGAAACAATACGGAAACATGTTGCTTCGTGGTATTGGAATGACACTACTACTATCAATCGTCGGAACGGTTGTCGGCTTTATTATCGGCCTATTAATCGGGATTGTTAGAACGATTCCCAAAGCCAAAAAAAGACCGAGACGGTATCTGATTAACTTTGTTAATTGGCTTTTATCGGTTTATATTGAAATTTTCCGAGGAACGCCAATGATTGTCCAAGCCGCAGTCTTTTATTATGGAGCCGCTCAGGCCTTTAATATTAATTTGGATAGAACGACTTCCGCTTTGATTATCGTTTCAATCAATACCGGTGCCTATCTGGCCGAAATTATCCGTGGTGGAATAATTTCTATTGATCAAGGGCAGTTCGAAGCAGCCAGTGCTTTGGGAATGACCCATTTCCAACAAATGGAGAAAATTGTTTTGCCACAGGCAGTTCGCAATAGTATTCCCGCGGTAACAAATGAATTCATCGTCAATATCAAAGACACTTCTGTGCTCAGTATAATTTCCGTTTCCGAATTATTTTTCACCGGATCGACAATTGCCGGGCAAAATTTCCAATTCTTCCACACTTATCTCACAATTTCACTGATCTATTTAGTATTGACTTTCACAATTACACGAATCTTCCGCATGATTGAAAAACATCTTGACGGACCGAAAAACTATGATTTAATGACCAACGAATTTCAAGTTGACACACCAAAAATAGGAAGTGAAAAAGAAGAATGAAAAAAGATTATATCCTAAAAATTAATCATTTAAAAAAATCTTTTGGTCAACACGAGGTCTTAAAAGATATAGATCTAGACATCGAAAATGGCGAAGTTTTAACAATTATCGGTTCCTCAGGATCCGGTAAATCAACGTTACTGCGCTGTTTGAATCTTTTAGAAGAGCCAACTAGTGGGCAAATAATTTATCAGCAACAGAATATTCTCGATCCTAACTTCGACCGAATTCAGTATCGAGCTAAGGTTGGGATGGTTTTTCAACAATTCAATTTATTCAATAATCTAAATGTTTTAGATAATTGCATTGTTGCTCAGACAACGGTTTTAAAAAAAGACAGGGATTCGGCAAAAAAAGCGGCCTTAAAACAACTTGAGCGTGTTGGAATGGCCCCATATGTTAAAGCAAAACCAGCACAATTATCTGGCGGTCAAAAACAAAGAGTCGCAATTGCCCGTTCTTTGGCAATGTCGCCCGACTTAATTCTTTTCGATGAACCAACTAGTGCGTTGGATCCGGAAATGGTTGATGGAATACTTGATATCATGAAGGATCTGGCTCATACAGGATTAACAATGATTCTTGTAACGCATGAAATGGGTTTCGCGCGAGATGTATCGGACCATGTCGTTTTCATGGATAACGGAGTGATTGCCGAAAAAGGGACCGCCGAAAAGATTTTTGGTGAACCGGAAAATCCAAGAACCCAAGAGTTTTTAAAACGATACCTTAATCGAATTTAAAACTTGATTTATTATTAACAGTTCCTTTTAGGAACTGTTTTTAATTAAAAACAGAGCAAAAAAGATGAAAAATAAAGCGACTATACTAATGTAAGTAAGAATAAATTTTAAATTAAAAGAAAGTGAGATCAATACGATGAAAATTTTAATCATCGGCGCAACTGGAATGGCCGGTTCGGAAATTGTCCAAGCCGCAAGTAACCGAGGACATAAAGTAATTGCCCTCGCTCGTTCGGAAGACAGATTGAAAGAATTAAGAAAAATGAATCCAGGAATCAAACTATTGGTTAAGGATGTCTTCCAGTTGAGCAAAGAAGAATTATCATCGGTCGACGTAATCGTAAACGCCTTTTCTGTTCGTCCAGAAAAAGCCTACCTGCATGTTGATCTGGCAGCAAAATTAATTTCCTTCTTTAGAGAAACAGAAACTCCAAGACTAGTATTTATCCTAGGTGCCGGCAGTCTTCACACCGGAACTGACCATCATTTGCTAGTTAAAGATATGGAAAAAGATCCAAAAAACAAATCTTTTATCGCTGTCCCCCAAAATCAATTGAAAGAATTTAATTTCTTAAAAGAGGTCGACAACGTCAATTGGGTTGGCATTTCCCCGGCTGCTTCATTCCATGCTGGCAAAGCCAAATCTGTTTTAAAAGGAAAAGAAGATTTATTGTTTAACGAAAATGGAAAATCAGAAACATCTTCTGGGACAATGGTGCAAGCAGTTTTGGATGAAATTGAAAAACCAGTGCACAGACAAGTGCGTTTTACGGTTGCAGATGGAATTAACTAAATAAAGATCATTATTTTAATCTCGGAATTATACGCCATTTTTTAAAGCGGTCAAAATTCAGTTAATTATTTGTGGGATCGGAATATGTACTCTTAAAAAGATTTTCCATCTTCATTGTTCATCCATCTTTTAGAAAGACCATTTTAATTGATATTTTCTTTCTCTTTTCTATAGAAATATCCTGACATTTTTCTTTAAAAGTTCGATGATTAATCAGAAAGAGTTTTTTACTTTTTAAGACTCTTAATTTTATTTCTATGGAGAGATTTAATGGACACAGTCTATTTAAGAACCTGTCTAGTATCTGCTGAATCTGGTAGAATTGTGGAAAACCGACTGAGGAGTTTGTCATGCCAGATTATCCAAGCAATATTTCTCGAGCGCAATTTGCGTTAATACAACCTGATTTAGAAAACTTCCGCAAGCATACAAGACCGCGTCGTTATGATCTTTATGACGTATTCAATGCCATCCTTTACTCGCTTACTACAGGGTGTCAATGGCGTGAATTACCGCACGATTTCCCGGAATGGCACACTGTCTACCGCTATTACGATATGTGGCGAGATAAACCAGACCCGACAGCTGATTCGCTATTAGAAAGGCTTTTAAAAAAACTGTTGCTTCCTATCGCTTTGCACAGGGCCGATCGGCCCGAACGTCGTTTGTGATTGTTGATGCTCAAAGTGTTAAAACCACTGATTTAACGAAAAATAGTGGCTACGATGGCGGCAAAAAGATTTCAGGGATTAAGCGTCATATGGCGGTTGATATTAATGGTTTACCACAAGCCATTCTCGTGACACGAGCTAATGTATCAGATCGTTCAGGTGCATTGGCTATGTTTAGTTTGGCTAGCCAAAATTTAGAGCTGGTTCAGCATGTCATGGTTGATGGTGGCTACACTGGCAATGACTTTGCGGATCAGGTGAAGCTCATTTTGAATGCTAAGACGACGGTAGCTAAACGCAACGAGTTGCATATGTTCACGGTGTTACCGCAACGATGGATCGTTGAACGTTCATGGAGTTGGCTAGACAAATGTCGGCGACTTTGGAAAAACTGTGAACGTGCCCTTAACAGCAGTCTTCAAATGGTTGTATTGGCCTTCCTGAAGATAGTTCTTAAAAGATACTAGACAGGTTCTTA
>NZ_AQVA01000009.1 GCF_000372485.1 Oenococcus oeni DSM 20252 = AWRIB129 | reverse complement strand
TTTTTTTCATTTTCCTATTGACCTTCGGTTTAAATGGCTGTAATATATTTAAGTCAGCTCAGGGAGCGCGGCGGACTTAAAAGATTTCTTTTCTCAAGAAATTGTTGAAAAAGTCTTGACATTCGCTTGCTTCTCTGGCANGATATAAAGGTTGCTTTTGAAGTGACGCAGCACTTTGAAAACTGAACAGAACAAAGACAAACAAATTGTGTAGGGATTCATATTTATGCAAATAGATATGAACAAATTAATTAATTTGCGAAGTCAATTCGTAATACAAAAACAATAAATTACGTAACAACGTTTGGTAAAACAAACAGTCAGTAATTCATTATGAACGCTAAGTTCAAACTTTTTAAATTGAGAGTTTGATCCTGGCTCAGGATGAACGCTGGTGGCGTGCCTAATACATGCAAGTCGTACGCTAGCCGCTGAATTGATCCTTCGGGTGAAGTGAGGCAATGACTAGAGTGGCGAACTGGTGAGTAACACGTAAGAAACCTGCCCTTTAGTGGGGGATAACATTTGGAAACAGATGCTAATACCGCGTAACAACAAATCACACATGTGATCTGTTTGAAAGGTCCTTTTGGATCGCTAGAGGATGGTCTTGCGGCGTATTAGCTTGTTGGTAGGGTAGAAGCCTACCAAGGCAATGATGCGTAGCCGAGTTGAGAGACTGGCCGGCCACATTGGGACTGAGACACTGCCCAAACTCCTACGGGAGGCTGCAGTAGGGAATTTTCCGCAATGCACGAAAGTGTGACGGAGCGACGCCGCGTGTGTGATGAAGGCTTTCGGGTCGTAAAGCACTGTTGTAAGGGAAGAATAACTGAATTCAGAGAAAGTTTTCAGCTTGACGGTACCTTACCAGAAAGGGATGGCTAAATACGTGCCAGCAGCCGCGGTAATACGTATGTCCCGAGCGTTATCCGGATTTATTGGGCGTAAAGCGAGCGCAGACGGTTTATTAAGTCTGATGTGAAATCCCGAGGCCCAACCTCGGAACTGCATTGGAAACTGATTTACTTGAGTGCGATAGAGGCAAGTGGAACTCCATGTGTAGCGGTGAAATGCGTAGATATGTGGAAGAACACCAGTGGCGAAAGCGGCTTGCTAGATCGTAACTGACGTTGAGGCTCGAAAGTATGGGTAGCAAACGGGATTAGATACCCCGGTAGTCCATACCGTAAACGATGGGTGCTAGTTGTTAAGAGGTTTCCGCCTCCTAGTGACGTAGCAAACGCATTAAGCACCCCGCCTGAGGAGTACGGCCGCAAGGCTAAAACTTAAAGGAATTGACGGGGACCCGCACAAGCGGTGGAGCATGTGGTTTAATTCGAAGATACGCGAAAAACCTTACCAGGTCTTGACATACCAATGATCGCTTTTGTAATGAAAGCTTTTCTTCGGAACATTGGATACAGGTGGTGCATGGTCGTCGTCAGCTCGTGTCGTGAGATGTTGGGTTAAGTCCCGCAACGAGCGCAACCCTTGTTATTAGTTGCCAGCATTTAGTTGGGCACTCTAATGAGACTGCCGGTGATAAACCGGAGGAAGGTGGGGACGACGTCAGATCATCATGCCCCTTATGACCTGGGCAACACACGTGCTACAATGGGAAGTACAACGAGTCGCAAACCGGCGACGGTAAGCTAATCTCTTAAAACTTCTCTCAGTTCGGACTGGAGTCTGCAACTCGACTCCACGAAGGCGGAATCGCTAGTAATCGCGAATCAGCATGTCGCGGTGAATACGTTCCCGGGTCTTGTACACACCGCCCGTCAAATCATGGGAGTCGGAAGTACCCAAAGTCGCTTGGCTAACTTTTAGAGGCCGGTGCCTAAGGTAAAATCGATGACTGGGATTAAGTCGTAACAAGGTAGCCGTAGGAGAACCTGCGGCTGGATCACCTCCTTTCTAAGGATAATCGGAATACTACACTGATTTAAATATCAAGGTTTGTTTGTTTGAGTTCTGTTCGGTTTTCAGAGCGCCGCCCTGAAAACACAAGCAACTGGGGAATTAGCTCAGCTGGGAGAGCACCTGCTTTGCAAGCAGGGGGTCATCGGTTCGAACCCGATATTCTCCATTGGCATTTTTTTGCCAATTGCACATTGATAACTGAATAGTAATTTAATTTCTTGTTAATTAAAATCCTGATGTCTCTTACGACATCGAGACATCAGGTAAATTGAACCGAGAAATTCACTTCGATAAAAGTAACTGAAAAGTTACCGCTAATAAAATCTAGAGATAGATCTCATAAATAATTTATTAGTTAATCGTCGATTTTTAATCGATAGGTTAAGTTAATAAGGGCGCATGGTGGATGCCTTGGCACTAGAAGGCGATGAAGGACGTGACTAACTACGATATGCCTCGGTTAGCTGTAAGTAAGCTTACCCGGGGGTTTCCGAATGGGGCAACCCGATCTTAATGATCATCATCTTTTTGAATTCATAGATTAGATGAAGCAAACGCTGTGAACTGAAACATCTAAGTAGCAGTAGGAAAGTAAAGAAATTTCGATTCCGTCAGTAGCGGCGAGCGAACGCGGAAGAGCCCAAACCTGGATGCTTGCATCCAGGGGTTGTAGGACTGATGTTGAGTTACAAAGGTATAAGATAGCAGAAACAGTTGGGAAGCTGTTCCAAAGAGGGTGACAGGCCCGTATGCGAAATCTTGTACTCTCTAATCAGGATCCTGAGTACGGCCCAGCACGTGAAATTGGGTCGGAATCTGGGAGGACCATCTCCCAAGGCTAAATACTAACTAGTGACCGATAGCGAACAAGTACCGTGAGGGAAAGGTGAAAAGAACCCCGGAAGGGGAGTGAAATAGTTCTTGAAACCGTGTGCTTACAAGAAGTTCGAGGCCGTTAATGGCTGAGAGCGTGCTTTTTGTAGAATGAACCGGAGAGTTACGATTGCGTGCAAGGTTAAGGTGCAAAGACTGGAGCCGTAGCGAAAGCGAGTCTTAATAGGGCGAATCAGTACGTAGTTGTAGACCCGAAACCGAGTGACCTATCCATGGTCAGGTTGAAGGTGGGGTAATACCTACTGGAGGACCGAACAAGTGGGTGTTAAAAAACCCTTTGATGAACTGTGGATAGCGGTGAAATTCCAATCGAACTCGGAGATAGCTGGTTCTATCCGAAATACATTTAGGTGTAGCCTTGCAATTAGCTTACTGGAGGTAGAGCACTATTTGGTCTAGGGGCCCTTCAAGGGTTACCAAAATCAGATAAACTCCGAATGCCAGCTAAGTATGTGCAGGAGTCAGACGGTGAGTGATAAGATCCATCGTCAAAAGGGGAACAGCCCAGATCACCAGTTAAGGTCCCTAAATATATGCTAAGTGGAAAACGTTGTGAAGGTGCATAGACAACTAGGAGGTTGGCTCAGAAGCAGCCACCCTTTAAAGAGTGCGTAATAGCTCACTAGTCGAGTGCTCTTGCGCGGATAATGTACCGGGGCTAAGCATATTACCGAAACTGTGGATGCGTAAGCATGGTAGGATAGCGTAATTAACGCGATGAAGGATGACCGTAAGGACATGTTGGAGCGTTAACTAGTGAGAATTCCGGTATGAGTAGCGAAAGATAGGTGAGAATCCTATCCACCGAATGAGTAAGGTTTCCCCCGGAAGGCTCGTCCGCGGGGGGTTAGTCGGGACCTAAGGCGAGGCTGAAAAGCGTAGTCGATGGACAACAGGTTGATATTCCTGTACCGATATTTAATTGCCGAAGGAAGGACGCAGAAGGATAACACAGGCCACTATTGGATGTGGTTTTAAACAGTTAGTCTTCATAAGAGTCAAATGCTTTTATGTTTAAGGATAAGCTGTGAATGTACCAAGTTTACTTGGAAATTGTGTGATTTCACGCTGCTGAAAAAAGTTTCGTAGGAAGAAAATATTGCCCGTACCGCAAACCGACACAGGTACTCGAGTGGAGAACACTAAGGTGAGCGAGTGAACTATTGTTAAGGAACTCTGCAAAATGAGTCCGTAACTTCGGAAGAAGGACTGCTGGTTTTATACCAGCCGCAGCAAATAGGCCCAAACAACTGTTTATCAAAAACACAGGTTTCTGCAAAATCGTAAGATGAAGTATAGGGGCTGACGCCTGCCCAGTGCTGGAAGGTTAAAAGGAGGACTTAGCTTCGGCGAAGGTCTTAATTGAAGCCCCAGTGAACGGCGGCCGTAACTATAACGGTCCTAAGGTAGCGAAATTCCTTGTCGGGTAAGTTCCGACCCGCATGAAAGGCGTAATGATTTGGGCGCTGTCTCAACAATAGACTCGGTGAAATTTAAATTCCAGTGAAGATGCTGGGTACCCGCGACAGGACGGAAAGACCCCGTGGAGCTTTACTGTAGCTTGATATTGAATGTTTGTGCTGCATGTGCAGGATAGGTAGGAGACTTTGAAGTCGGAACGCTAGTTTCGATTGAGTCACCCTTGAGATACTACCTCTGTTGTATGAACGTTCTAACTCTGATCAGTTATCCTGATCGAAGACAGTGTCTGGCAGGCAGTTTGACTGGGGCGGTCGCCTCCTAAAAGATAACGGAGGCGCTCAAAGGTTTGCTCAGAATGGTTGGAAATCATTCGTAGCGTGTAAAGGCATAAGCAAGCTTGACTGTGAGACTGACAAGTCGAGCAGGTACGAAAGTAGGACTTAGTGATCCGGTGGTTCCGTATGGAAGGGCCATCGCTCAACGGACAAAAGCTACCCCGGGGATAACAGGCTCATCTCCCCCAAGAGTCCACATCGACGGGGAGGTTTGGCACCTCGATGTCGGCTCATCGCATCCTGGGGCTGTAGTCGGTCCCAAGGGTTGGGCTGTTCGCCCATTAAAGCGGTACGCGAGCTGGGTTCAGAACGTCGTGAGACAGTTCGGTCCCTATCCGTCGTGGGCGCAGGAAATTTGAGAGGATCTGTCCTTAGTACGAGAGGACCGGGATGGACATACCTCTGGTGTACCAGTTGTTCTGCCAAGAGCACCGCTGGGTAGCTACGTATGGATTAGATAATCGCTGAAAGCATCTAAGTGAGAAACTAACCTCGAGATGAGATTTCCCATTCGTCAGAAGTAAGACCCCTGAGAGACGATCAGGTAGATAGGCTAGAAGTGGAAGTGTAGTGATGCATGGAGCGGACTAGTACTAATAGGTCGAGGACTTAACCAAGTAAGTGGTTTGGTTCAATTGCTTGATTAACAGTGTTAAATTACTATTCGGTTATCAGCGCGCAAGTACTGAGTGTCGTGTTAATTCCGATGAGGTCACACCTGTTCCCATTCCGAACACAGAAGTTAAGCTTGTCAGGGCCCAAAGTAGTTACAGGAACGCCTGTTGCAAGGTTAGGTCGATGCGATGCAATTCACCCGTTTGGGTGTTTTTTTTTGCCCAGCCTACGACTTTAACGATTGCTTTGATTCGTGTTAATTATCCTCACAGGATTTGTCTGCCGACTGACTCGATCATTATAATTAAGCAGGTATACGAGGGCGAAATGACAGAGACTTTATTGAAAAAGAAATTGAATCTTAATGATCAATTTTTATTGAATTTAAAAAACTATCAAGAAATCTTTTGGAAAAATCCTAATTATGGAGATGAATTACCCGACCTGGATGTGAACCGGGAAACGATTTTTCAGGCTAATCGTCGTTTGGAACGTTTTGCACCCTATTTAGAGTCGGTTTTTTCAGATACTAAGCGAAGTAAAGGCATTATTGAATCCCCAATTCAAAGAATGGATTCAATCAAAGATTTGCTTTCAGTTAAAGGTTCTCTTCTTATTAAGAGAGACGATTTAATGCCTGTAAGTGGTTCGATTAAAAGTCGGGGCGGAATTTATGAAGTATTATGTTTTGCTGAAAAAATAGCAATTGAAAATGGTTTTGATTTAAAAAAAGATAATTATCAAGACCTTCGAAAAGATAAGTATCGAAAGCTTTTCAACCAATGGAGAATCGAGGTTGCTAGCACCGGCAATCTGGGACTAAGCGTTGGCTTAATGGCCAGTACGCTTGGATTTAAAGCAAGGATTCACATGTCCCATGATGCCACTGACTGGAAAATTAACAAACTTCGTCAAAATGGTGTCGAAGTTAAGATTTATGATGACAATTTTTCAAATGCAGTCGCGGCGGCTCGTGTATCCTCGCAAAGGGATCCATATAGCTATTTTATCGATGATGAAGGTTCTAAATTGCTTTTTGCCGGCTATGCTACCGCTGGTGAAAGAGTTAAGAAACAGTTATCAAAGATGCAAATAGAGGTTTCAAAAGAACATCCTCTAGTTGTTTACCTTCCGGCTGGTGTGGGTGGTTCACCTAGTGGGGTCGCTTTTGGTTTAAAATTGCAATTTGCTGATGCTGTTATCCCTATTTTCGTTGAGCCTACACACATGCCGTCTGTTCTTTTAGGCATGGCCAGTGGACTCAATCATGATATTTCGGTTTACGATATTGGAATTGATGGTAAGACAGCAGCTGATGGCCTTGCCGTCGGTAGACCATCAATGATTGCCGGGAAATACATGAAAGATAAATTATTCGGTATTGCAACTGTTTCTGACTCAGATATGTTTGCTTATCAGGGAATGCTTAAAAAGCTGGAAAATATTGAAGTAGAACCTTCTGCGGCGGTTGGAATCCGTGGATTAATTCAATCCAAGGAAATATCCGAAATTCCAGATTCGGCAACTCATATGGTCTGGGCTACCGGAGGATCGATGGTACCAAAAAATACAATGCATAAATATGAAGATAAAGCGGTTAGAATCTTTAATACTTGGAAGTCTGAATGATTTTTTTCATTTCTGTGGGAATCTGTTCGGAAATTCTCGTTGGAAGAGTTACATATTGTTTTTGACTCAAATTTCGAGCGATATAGCTATGTAAATAAGTTGCTGCTTGAATGACCGATATTTGATCGTTTTTAAACTGTCCGAGAAAACCAGCTATTAACCCAGCTAAGGTATCGCCCATGCCGCCAATTGCTTGGAATGGGCCGCCAATATTTAATTCTTTATATTCTCTTGGATTTTGAAGTGCGTAAATTTCCGTGGCCGAGCTTTTCAAAACAAGAAAATCTATATTTAAATCAACCATTTTTTTGTAGTTTTCAACTGGAACTTGCTCTGAAATGGATAGTCCTGAAACTCTTTGCCATTCACCTTGATGGGGCGTCATAATTATTGTCGGTTTCTTCGGAATATTTAAGTTCCTTTTTCCGATCATTGAGAGAGCTGTTCCGTCAAGAACTAAAAGCTGATTTGTTTTTGCATTTTGAAAAACTAATTTCAATAAGCTGAAACTAAAATCAGAATCCTCCAATCCAGATCCAATTAGAATTACATCGGATTTTGCGATTGAATTAATTAGTTTATCGGTTCTTGTATAATCCAAAAACATTGCTTCAGATACGGATGATAAAAACGGTGCTCGATTAATCATATCCGAAGCGAGCGTAACGAGACCTGCGCCGGAATATACCACTGCTTTGCTCGCCATAATTGCAGCTCCACCGAAAGATTGGCTTCCACATATCAAAAGAATCCGTCCGTAGTTTGTTTTATTTGACTCTTCCTTTCTTTTTTTGATCACTTTAGAAAGGATTTCTTTTTCAATAATTTTTTTATTCATTCTTTACCCTTAGACAAGCATATCGCAAAGATAAAACATTTTTTTCGGAAACGTTTACATAAACAAAATTAATTCTTTTACTAAAAAAAAAGAGTTACAATGTGATTTATGGAAAAGAGGTGATTGTATGCCCAGTGGTACACTGAAGACCTTCCAATTCTTAGGTTTAACTTTTGATTGGACGACGATTATTTCAACGTCCATGGCCTTCGTATTGGTTTTGGCAATCGTGATATTTTTGTCGAGAAAATTGAGTATTCGTCCAGGGAAACGACAAAATTTTCTTGAATGGACTATTGATTTTACTAATCGAATTGTTAAGGACCAAATTCCAACGGCAGAAGGATCAACATATAGGCTTTATATTTTTACGTTGTTTCTCTTTATATTTGTTTCGAATCAAATGGGCCTTTTTCTTCAATTCGGTAGTGATTCGGCACAAATAAAAAGTCCAACAGCAGTTCCGTTAGTTACCATGACAATGGCTTTGATAACATTAATGGTTGCACGTTTTGCTGGCGTTGGGAAGTTTGGTTACAAAGGTTATTTCAGGAATACTTATTTGGCACCTATTCCGGTCTTGTTTCCTATTAATATTCTCGAACAATTCACGAACTTTTTAACTCTCGGACTCCGGATTTATGGAAATATTTTCGCTGGTGAGATTCTGTTGACTTTAATTTCAGGATTTGCATTGCCGAGTGATAAGCTCAGTTCGCCACTTAGTTTTATTTTGGCGATTCCGTTAGAATTAGCTTGGCAAGCGTTTAGTATATTAATTGGATCTATTCAGGCTTTTGTCTTTGCGACATTAACGAGTGTCTATATTTCTCAGATGGTCACTAAAGAATAAATGCAATCTTATTTTAAGAAGGAATAAAAGGAGTAAATTATGAATTATATTGCTGCAGGTATTGCTTTATGCGGATCAGCTATTGGTGCTGGTATTGGAAATGGTATGTTGATGGCCAAACTGATTGAGTCCATTGCGCGTCAGCCTGAACTTGAAGGTAATTTGAGGACTAATATGTTCATTTCAATGGCTTTAGTCGAGGCTATGCCGATTATCGTTATTGCTATGTCGTTTGTTTTAATCAACGAATAATTATTTTAAGGAGGGATGACTAGTATGCTCACAACAATTGCAATTCAAATACCAGATGGTTCAGCGATTTTCGTGTTGCTAACTTTCATCTTGCTCATGTTCATCTTGAAGAAGCTTGCCTGGGGTCCAATTACTAAAATTATGGATGCTCGAGCAAACCAAATTAATGATGATTTGGATTCAGCCGCTAAGTCGAAAAATGAAGCGAAAAAGCTTCAAACCGTTGCTGATACTAATTTAAAAGAGAGTCAATCTCAGGCAACTGCTTTAATGGAAAATGCTAGAAAGTCGTCAGAAGAACAAAGCAAGAAAATTGTCGATTTAGCTCAAGCTCATGCAGATTCTATTAATCGTCAGGCCCAGATAGATGCTCGTCAAATTAAAGATGACGCACTTGACTCTGCTAAAGATGAGATTGCCGATCTGTCTGTTTCGATTGCTTCACGTATTATCGCTAAGGAGATCACGGCTTCCAAGCATAAGGCACTAATTGATGATTTTATTTCAGAACTTGAAAAGCAGCAGGAAAATAGTTCTGTTAAGGAGAAATCCTAATGGCTTTTAATGAGAACAGAGTCATTAATAATTATGCCGAAGCTTTGATGGAAGTTTCCGGGAAACAAACTGCCAAAGTTTTATCGGAGTTACAAGTTATCGAACTTGTTTTTGAACGTAATAAAGAACTTGCGCAAACCTTGGATGATGTGTCTGTTTCAAGCCAACAACAGGAAGCTTTTATTGGAATATTGGGCAAGGGATGTTCTACAACGACGAAGAATTTTTTGGAAACACTTGCCGATAATCGTCATTTTTCTCTTTTGGAAGAAATTGTCGAGAATCTTGATCAACGCGTTAGTGCTTCTAACAATCATTCTTTGGTAATTGCAAAGACTGCGATTCCAATCACGGCTGAGCAAAGCAAGAGATTAAGCAAAATTGCCCAGAAAAAGTTTGGCTATCAACATGTTGAGGTAAAAAATGTTGTCGATCCTAATGTAATTGCTGGTGTAATTTTGACCGCTGGCTCAAAAACTATTGATGGATCAATAAAAAATAAGTTAGTACAGCTGAATAACCACATTAAGCAGGCTGTCGGAAAGGAGTAATAGATGGCAATTAAATCAGATCAAATCAGTTCGTTAATTAAACAACAACTGGAGAAATATGATTCTACATTAAAGATTGACGAAGTCGGAACTGTTACCTATGTTGGTGATGGTGTTGCGCGTGCCAGCGGTTTGGCTAATGTTATGTCGGGCGAATTGGTTGAGTTTGAAAACGGCGTCTATGGTATGGCACAAAACCTTGAGGAGTCTGAAGTTGGAATCATTGTTTTAGGTGATTTTGATGGAATTAGTCAAGGTGACACCGTTAAAAGAACTGGTAAAGTTATGGAAGTTCCGGTTGGCGATGAGATGATCGGTCGTGTTGTTAATGCACTCGGTCAGCCAATTGATGGGAATGGTGCAATTAAAACGAAGCACACTCGTCCAGTTGAATTTAAGGCACCTGGTGTTATGCAGCGTAAATCTGTTTTCGAACCGCTTCAAACCGGTATCAAGGTTATTGATGCTTTGGTTCCAATTGGAAGAGGACAACGTGAATTGATTATCGGAGATCGTAAGACCGGTAAAACTTCTCTGGCGATTGATACAATTCTAAATCAAAAAGATCAAGACATGATTGTTGTTTATGTTGCCATTGGACAAAAGGATTCGACAGTTAGGACTCAGGTCGAGACTTTACGCGAAATGGGTGCCCTCGATTATACGATCGTTGTTTCAGCTGCCCCTTCAGAGCCTGCTCCAATGCTGTATTTGGCGCCTTATGTCGGTGCAGCGCTCGGCGAATACTTTATGTATAATGGCAAACATGTTCTTATTGTTTACGATGACTTGAGCAAGCAAGCAACGGCATATCGTGAGCTTTCTTTGATTTTGAGGCGTCCGCCCGGACGTGAGGCTTATCCTGGCGATGTTTTCTATTTGCATAGCCGATTACTTGAACGCGCTGCTAAATTGAGTGACGAACTAGGCGGTGGTTCAATGACGGCTTTACCGATTATTGAAACTCAAGCCGGTGATGTTTCAGCTTATATTCCGACCAACGTTATATCTATTACCGATGGGCAGATCTTTTTGGATGCTGATCAGTTTTATTCGGGCAACCGTCCTGCGATTGATGCAGGAACTTCTGTTTCTCGTGTCGGTGGAGATGCGCAGATTAAAGCGATGAAGAAGGTTTCCGGTACTCTGCGTCTTGATTTGGCTTCTTATCATGAGCTTGAAGCCTTTGCTCAATTTGGATCTGATCTCGATGCGCCAACACAGGCAAAATTGGCTCGTGGCCGTCGAACTGTTGAGGTCCTTAATCAGCCTTTGCATCAACCGATGCCGGTTGAACATCAAGTAATTGTTTTGTATGCTTTGACACACGGATATTTGGATGATATCGATGTTTCCGATATTCAAAGATTCCAAAAAGAATTAATTGATTTTGTTTCTGGTGATAAGTCATATAAGAAGATTTTTGCTGCAATCAAAAAAACTGGAAACTTGCCTGACGAAAAAGATATAAATTCGGCAATTGATGATTTTAAGAAGCATTTTTCTAAGTCAGTTGAACCAACTGACTATGTTGCTCCCTCAACAAAACAAGAGGCTAATAAATAATGGCTAGCCTTCAAGATATTCGTCGTCGGATTGATTCAACTAAAAAAACCAGTCAGATTACGAGCGCGATGCAGATGGTCAGTTCGAGTAAACTCATTCAGATTCAGAAGCATACGTCCGGATATCTCGATTATGCTAATCATGTTGAAGCGATTGTTGCCCACCTTGCTGCGGCACATTTGCTTGAGCATCAAAATGGATCTTCGATTCCTTTTATTACGCAACGTCCAGTTAAAACCACGGCAATTCTTGTGATTACTTCTGATCGGGGCTTGGTCGGCGGCTATAATAACCAAGTTTTGAAACGAACCGACCAGATTATGCGTGAACAAAAGTTGACCAAGGAAAATGCTGTTATTTTTGCACTTGGGGGCAAGGGTTCTGATTATTATGCTAAAAGAGGCTTCACTATCGCTTTTGAAAATCGGGATATCACTGATGTTCCAAAGTTCTGGGAAGTTTCTGACTTGGTCAAAGAAGTTACGAAACAATATGCTGCTCGTAAATTTGATGCCTTGGAATTAGTCTTTAATCATTTTATTAATCGTTTGAAAAATGATGTTGTTAACCAACAGATTCTACCGATAAGATCGGAGAATTTTCAACGCGATGAAAAGGGCAATCTTACAGCAGACAAATATAAGGGCCAATCCAGTATTTACGAATTTGAACCGGCACCTGAAAGTTTGTTAAAAATTGTTTTGCCGCAATTTGCGCAATCTTTGTTGTATGGAGCGATTTTGGATGCGAAAACAGCAGAGCATGCAGCTTCTGCAAGTGCGATGCGGGCAGCGACAGATAATGCGAAAGATTTGATTTCTACTCTCGAGTTGAAATATAATCGTGCTAGACAGGCAGCAATTACGACAGAGATCACAGAGATCACTGGTGGAATGGCTGCATTACAGTAAGAAAGGAGAAATAGATGGCAGAAAAGAAAACAACAAAAGCTACTGCTTCAAGTACGAGCAAAGTTGCTAAAAGAACCCGTGGTTCAAAGTCTACTCAAACTAAGGCCTCTGTTTCGAATGAAAAGGATTTGGCTGAAGGAACTGTTCTTCAGGTTATCGGACCGATTGTAGATGTCCAGTTTCCTGATAATAAGAAACTTCCTGATATCAACAATGCTTTAAAGGTTCAACGAATTGATGGTTCTGAATTGACTATCGAAGTTTCAATTGATCTTGGCGACAGTGTAGTTCGGACGATTGCGATGGATTCGACAGATGGATTGACTCGTGGCATGAAGGTTCTTGATACCGGTGCTCCTATTGAAGTTCCGGTTGGAGAAGCGACGTTGGGACGTGTCTTTAATGTTCTTGGTGAGCCTGTTGATGGAGGAGATCCAATTCCTAATAGCGTTGACCGCCATCCGATTCATCGTTCGGCGCCAAAGTATGATGAATTGGCAACTTCAGCCGAAGTACTTGAAACAGGTATCAAAGTTATTGATTTACTTGAGCCCTATTTGCGTGGTGGAAAAACTGGACTATTTGGTGGCGCCGGCGTTGGTAAGACTGTTTTAATTCAGGAATTAATTCATAATATCGCTCAGGGCCATAATGGAATTTCTGTCTTTACCGGAGTTGGTGAACGTACTCGTGAAGGCAATGATATGTATTACGAAATGAAGGCAAGCGGTGTTCTTAAAAATACCGCCATGGTCTATGGACAAATGAACGAGCCGCCTGGAGCGCGTATGCGTGTCGGTTTGACTGGACTGACGATGGCCGAAGATTTTCGTGATCAAGAAGGTAAGGATGTTCTCTTATTTATTGATAACATCTTTAGGTTCACACAAGCCGGTTCGGAAGTTTCTGCTTTACTTGGCCGTATTCCTTCAGCCGTTGGTTACCAGCCGACATTAGCTACGGAAATGGGTCAACTGCAGGAACGGATTACTTCAACTAAGAAGGGATCAGTTACTTCAATTCAAGCGGTTTACGTTCCGGCTGATGATTATACTGATCCGGCTCCGGCAACAACTTTTGCTCATTTGGATGCTACAACCAATTTGGAGCGGTCTCTAACACAACAAGGTATTTATCCCGCTGTTGATCCATTGGAATCTACTTCTAGTGCTTTAACACCTGATATTGTTGGTGAAGATCACTATGAGGTTGCTACACAGGTTCAACATTTCTTGCAGCGTTATAAGGAGTTGCAGGATATCATTTCGATTCTAGGAATGGATGAATTGTCTGATGAAGAGAAAACGATCGTTAATCGTGCTCGTCGTATCCAATTCTTCTTAAGTCAGCCTTTTTCTGTTGCTGAACAGTTTACCGGCGTTCCTGGACAGTATGTTCCGGTTGAGGACACAGTTCGTGGATTTAAGGAAATTCTTGATGGCAAGCATGACGATCTTCCTGAAGAAGCATTTAGAAATGTTGGTACGATAGAACAAGCAGTTGAAAAGGCTAAAAAGCTGGAAAGCTAGATATAGTTGATTTATGGCAGAAGACGGTTCGACAACTAAAAATAAATTAACGATCAGCATTGTTACCCCGGATGGTACCGCTTATAATCAGTCGGATGTTAATTTGACCGTTTTGGATACTTCTATTGGGCAAATGGGTATAATGGCGAATCATGTACCGATTGTCGTTGCTCTGAAGATTTCACAAATGCGTATCCATCGTGGCGAAAAAGAAGATTTGTACACGGTGAACGGCGGTTTTGCTGAATTCAGCAATAACGTATTAACCGTTGTTGCCGATTCGGCCGAGAATGCCGAGGATATTGATGTTAATCGTGCTCATGCTGCTGAACAGCGGGCAAAGGCTCGTGCTCAAAATGCTAAGACAGCTGATGAGAGGGCTCGTGCCCGAGTAGCTTTGGCTCGAGCGATTAATCGAATTAACACTTCGAAAGTTCGGTAAAATAAGTTCTTGTAAAAGCACAGTTTACTGTGCTTTTTTTGTATACAATCATTACATGCAAAGTTTTTTTCAATTTATTTTTACACTTATTTGTGTATATATGGCTTTTTGGAGTTTACAAAATATTGAATTTGAGAAATTCGTTTTAAAAGATGCCAGGCATCAAGTTAGGCTTTTACGTGCTTTTTTAGCAATTATAATCGGTTATTTTGTTGCTAATTTCTTTTTAACAATGGGAAATTTAATCATTACTTTTAGTAAAAGTTTTCAACACTAGAGGAAAAAATGCCGTGCTATAATTGACAGCGAGGTTTTATGGCTAAAGATATTGGAATTGATTTAGGAACAGCGAATGTCTTGATCTATGTTGAAGGTCAAGGGATCGCTTTAAACGAACCATCAGTAGTTGCAATCGATGTTAAAACTGATAAGGTCTTGGCAATTGGCTCTGATGCTTATAAATGGATCGATCGTGGAAATCAGGATATTCGTGTCGTCCGTCCATTAAAAGATGGTGTCATTTCTGATTTTGATGCGACCGAAGCAATGCTGACTACTTTTGTCAACCAATTGCGTGTCAAAGGATGGATGAGCCGTCCTAATATTATGGTTTGTGCTCCGACTAATATTACAGAAATCGAAAGAAAGGCTATTATCCAAGCGGCTCAGTCTGCCGGCGGGACTAATGTTTATCTTGAATACGAGCCAAAAGTAGCGGCTGTCGGTGCTGGTTTGGATATTTTTGACTTTGTCGGTAGTATGGTAATCGATATTGGTGGTGGGACCTCCGATATAGCTGTTTTATCCGGTGGAGATATTGTTGCCAGCAGATCCTTGCGGATGGCTGGAGACCAATTAACTCAGGATATTATTCGTTATTTACGTCTTCAGTTTGGTATTCTGATTGGAATGCCAATGGCTGAAAGAATCAAACAGGATGTCGGATCTTCTTTGCAGGTTACCAATCCAATTGAAATGACAATTCGTGGTCAGGATTTGAACGATGCCAATTCCGTTAAGGGACTGCCAAAACAGGTTACGATTGATTCTAACGATATTGAAGAAGCAATGCATGCTACTTTAAATACAATCGTTCGTTCGGCCAAGGAAATTCTTGGTGAAATTCAACCTGGTCTTGCTGGCGATATTATCGATCGTGGAATTATGCTAACCGGCGGTGGCGCTTTGCTTGGTTCGAAGGTTAAAGGCGGCGGTATTGATACCTTATTGCAGCAGGAATTGCACGTACCGGTAAATATTTCGGAATCTCCGCTTGACAACGTTGCCAAAGGCGCCGGAACTTTACTCGAATATGCGAAACGCGAACGCCATAATTCGCATCAAATTCTTGGAATCGGTAATCCTTCTTACAAGAAAAAACTTGATCAGGAAACTCAAATTGAATCAAATAATATTCACATCAATAAAGTTGAGAACTAGCTGAATGTCTAATCGTGAAAAAAATTATCAAGTAGAATTGGTTGAGGACGGAGCGATTATCAATGTTTTAATTGCCGGCAAGACAATCGGCAATGTAACTTTGCAAAATGATTTGTATTCGGCTAAAAATTCTTGGGACAATTTTCTTGGTGATTTTAAAAAACAGGATCAGGCAGTTATGGCCGTGATTTCCAATTTTAATTTGCGGCAAGCTTAATTAATAAATAATGCAGAATTTAAATTTAAAAAACAGAGGCACAACTTTTCATTGGCGAGATGATTCACGAATTGATTGGCGGATCATTTTTGTTTTAATCGCTTTAATGGCAATTGGTTTTGTTTCCATATTTTTGGCGCTAAAGGCTGATTCTAGTGGTTCAATTGTTAAATCCATGTTTGTCCAGTGCTTATGGTGGGCATTTGGGTGGAGTATCGCTATTTTTTTGATGCACCTTGATTCTCAGCAACTTTTCAGGTTCGCTCCGGTTGCTTATGCTTTAGGAATTTTTCTGTTGGTATTCGTTTTGTTTGCTTATAGTAGATCTCTTGAAGCAACAACCAACGCTAAATCTTGGTTGGCAATTGGCAGCCTGACTTTTCAGCCTTCGGAGGTAATGAAACCTGCTTTAATTTTAATGTTGGCGAGAGTTGTTTACACACATAATCAAAATTATTCCGTTCATACGCTTTCTTCGGACTTTTTGCTAATCGCGAAAATGTCGGGAATTACAATACCTGTCATTGTTTTGATGCTTCTACAGCATGATTTTGGTTCAACTTTAGTTTTCGTTGCCATTTTTGGAGGAATTTTTCTTGTTTCCGGTATTTTGAATCGTATTTTGGTACCAATTGTCGGTGCTTTCGGAACGATTGGCGCACTGGCTATTTTTGCCGTTACAACGACTCCTGGACGAAATTTTCTAACTCAGCTCGGATTCGAATCATATCAATTTGCACGAATAGATGATTGGCTTGATCCCAGCGGCAACGATACAAATTCGTCCGGTTACCAACTTTATCAGTCTATAAAGGCAATTGGTTCCGGTCGTATTTTCGGAAATGGTCTGAATAATATTACAGTTTATGTCCCGGTTCGTGAGTCTGATATGATCTTCTCCGTTATTGGCGAAGGCTTGGGTTTTGTCGGCGGTTTTGTTTTAATTGCGTTGTACTTTTTCCTGATTTATAGCATGATCCGGAGAGTCTTTGATACGAAGAATTCTTTTTATGCTTATGTTGTTTCCGGCGTTGTCTTAATGATTTTATTCCATGTTTTTGAAAACATCGGTATGAGTATCGGCTTGGTACCGCTGACTGGGATTCCTCTTCCTTTTATTAGCCAAGGAGGCTCTGCATTAATAGCAAACATGATTGGTATTGGTTTGACTTTAAGTATGCAATATCACAATTTCACAAGTGAATTTGCCAAGAAAGAGACTAATTTCAAATGATCGATGATCAGATAACTTTAGTTAAAAATACAGTTTCACAAGCAAGAGACAAATTATCCAGTGGAAAGATTTATCAGTCCCTAAATGGACAATTGGAAAATTTGGTGAGCCGTTTATCCCGGAGATCCAAGACAATTGTCAAGCCTGTTGATGATGGGGATACCGCTTTGGCTTTGATGCAAAAGACAGCTGAAAAGTTCATTCAGGTTAAAAAGGTTTTATTGACAGACGACCAGCTTTTTGAAGTCTTGAGACAACTCGCTTCTACTAATCCGGCTTACCGCGATCGTGGGGCTTTTTATTTTTTGACGGATTTAATTTCTAATAAAGCTCTCAGCCCCGAACAAATGCGTTGGATGGCTAATTATTTGGTAGCTGACGAAAGACTTTTTGGACACATTTTAGAGCCTTTGAATGATGGCGTTTTCCAAAGGTCGTTTTCACTTTTGGTTTTAGGCCAGTTGTTAAGTGCTGATGCCCAAATCCATTTTATCGATACTCAATTGAGGGATCGAATTATCAATCAAGTTATTGCTTATTCGCTGCTTGAACACGATGGCCGCGGTTTTGTCGGTGAAAAAGGGTGGGCACATGCTTTTACCAATATTGGGAATGTCTGGGATCTTTTATGCGCGAATCCATCGGTAAAACGTTCCGATAAGATTTTATTATTGGCTTCATTGCTGGTTGGCTATCATAATTGTCCAGTTCCTTTTGTTGCTGGAGAAGATTCTAGAATTGTTGCTTATTTGGCAAATATCACTAATTTAAATGAAATTTACGAAGATTACTTTTTACGCGTCCTCAAGTTTTGGCACCAAGGCTTAACTGCTCAAATGACAGTTGCTACTGAAGCTGGCTGGAATAAAATTTATAATCGTAATCGTCTTTTACAAGTTTTGCTCCTCCAAAAAGATAGTTTTCCCAGTTCGATTATTGATTATATTCAAAGCACCAGAGATTATTTAAACTGATTGACAAGTTTGTGAATATATGAGATTCTTAAGTTTCTAGAATTTCTTTTTTATTTTAAATAGGAGCAGATATGGCAGAAAAAATACGTGTCGGCCTTTTTTTCGGCGGGAATTCATCTGAACACGATGTTAGCAAGCGTTCGGCGAAAAATTATTATGACGCATTGGATCCGGAAAAATATCAGATTTTCCCTGTATTAATTTCTAAAAAAGGGATTATGATCGATAGCGAGACTTCTAAAAGAGTTCTTTTCGGTGAAGATGAAGATGAACTTTTAGCGGGTCTTCCGAACAAAAATGCTGATATTTTTGGACCGATTGATTCAATTAGAAATTTAAAGTTGGATGTTTTATTTCCCTCGGTGCATGGAAATCTTGGCGAAGATGGCACTTTAGCAGGATTGTTCCGTTTGATGAACATTCCTTATGTTGGATCGGGACTTAGAGCTCATGCAATCAGTTTCGATAAAGTGATTACCAAAGAACTAATGACAGTTAACGGTATTCGAAATACAAAATATATCGTTATTTTTCAAAATGATAAAAATAAACCCGATTGGGATTCCGTAAGTAAACAACTTGGCGAGGTAGTCTTTGTGAAAGCTGCTAACCAAGGTTCTTCGGTTGGCGTTTCTCGAGTTACTAATGCTGAAGAGTATGAAAATGCTTTGAGGGATTCTTTTCAGTACGATGAAAAGCTATTAGTTGAAAAAGCTGTTGAAAGTCCAACTGAGTTGGAAATTGGTTTGCTGGGCAATGATCGTGTCATTACCAGCCCAATCGGAGCACATTGGGCTCCTGGGCAGGATCATGGCAGTGGATGGTTTGACTATAAAAATAAATTTGTTGATAATTCAAAAATGAAGTACCAAATTCCAGCCAAAATATCTCCAGCCAAAAGCAAGGAACTCGAGAATATGGCTGTAAAAGCCTATAAAGTACTTGGAATTAAAGGATTTGCCCGGATTGATTTTCTGATGAGCAAAGATGGAGAAATTTTCCTAAGCGAGCCTAATACACTACCGGGAAATACGAATATGAGTCTTTTCCCGATTTTGTTTGAGGCCGCCGGAATGAATCGAAGCCAACAGGCGGAAAAACTAATTCAATTAGCTTTTGAAGAATTTAAGCGCGAACAAAATATTAGTTATTCCTTTAAAGAACTCGGTTCGGAAAAACTCGGGCAGTTCGATATTAAAAAATAAAAATAAATGCCCAGAGTTGGGCATTTTTGTTTGAGCTTGAAAACGACTGTTAAAATAAAAGCAATGACAAAAACACTTTTATTAATTGATGGTAATTCCTTAGCTTTCAGAGCTTTTTACGCTATGTATAATCAACTGGACAGAATGGTTGCTCATACTGGCTTGCATACCAATGCTTTAGTTGCTTTCAACAATTTTTTCGATCAGGTTGTTGAAAAAATGAATCCGGATTACGCCTTGGTTGCCTGGGACGCCGGGAAAGGGGCGACCACTTTTCGTGCCAAAATTTTTGACGACTACAAAGGCGATCGTCAGACTACACCGCCGGAATTATCGGAACAATTTCCTTATCTAAGAAAAATGGTCGATTTACACGGAATCCATTCTTATGAGTTACCGGGTTTTGAGGCTGATGATATTATTGGTACTTATTCAAAGCTCGCTGAAAAAGCCGGCTTGAAAACGACGATTATTACTGGAGACCGGGATTTAACTCAATTGGTCACTGACAACGTTTCTGTGAATGTCACTAAAAAAGGCGTTACTGAATTAGATAGATATACACCGAAATTTTTGGCAGAAAAGTGGGGCGGCATTACCCCAAGTCAAGTGATTGAAATGAAGTCCCTGACCGGCGATACATCTGATCATTATCCAGGCGTGACGAAAGTCGGCTTGAAAACGGCAATTAAATTGTTAAATGAGTTTGGCAGCCTTGATGGAATTTATCAGCACATTGATTCAATGAAGACTTCAAAGCTTAAGGAAAATCTCTTAAATGATAAAGAGTCGGCTTATCGCGCACATGAATTAGCCACCATTCGAACAGATGCACCGGTTGAATTGGAAATGAAGGAATTAATCAATCAACCGATTAATTTTCAGGAATTAATTCCCTTTTATGAAGAACTGGATTTTAAGGTTCAATTGGCCAAAATTCATTCAATGCAGAAAGCCGGCATGGTGGGACAAGACCAAGAAGAAGAAAAAAACGTTCAAGTCACAGAATTAAAAGCGGCAAATCTTGATCATTTATCGGAAATAAAGAATTATTTGACTGTCTATTTTCAGACTGATTCCGACAATTATCACACTGCTAAAATTTCAGCTTTTGTAGTTGGAAACGAAAATGATGGCTATTTTGCCAGTAGAGATCTTGAATTGTTGAATTCCTCGGTAGTAAGGAAACTTTTTAAGGGTGATTTGCCGAAATATGTTTTTAATGCCAAAGAGTTGATTGTTTTGCTTAATCGGCTTGGATTACAAATTAATAATTTGGATTTTGATTTTTTGTTGGTCTCTTATTTGCTTGATACCACGGATAACGATAATCAGTTAGCTACTTTAGCAAATCGTTTTAATGTTTTTCTTGAATCGGATGCCGAAGTATACGGAAGCGGGGTTAAGTTTAAAATTCCTGAAAACAACGAGACTCTATTTTCTCATATGGCCAATAAGGCCTCGACGATTAGTAAACTGCATGATCCGTCTATGAAAAAACTTTCTGATCATCAGCAGGCTGAGTTGTATCGGCAAATAGAATTACCCTTGTCAAAAGTTCTGGCTTCAATGGAAATTAACGGTATCAAGCTTGACCAAGCAGAGTTGAAGAAACTTGGCCAGGAATTCGACCAACGTATTTTTGAATTGGAGAAACAAATCTATGAGGAGGCCGGTCAGGAATTTAATATTAATTCTCCAAAACAATTGGCCGATTTGCTCTTTGCTCATATGAAAATACCGCCGATTAAGAAAACTAAAACCGGTTACTCAACTGCTGCTAATGTACTTGAAGAATTAGCCGAAAAATATCCTTTCGTTGGTTTGATTTTGCAATATCGACAATTGGCAAAACTCAATTCGACATATGTAAAGGGTTTATTGGAAGTTGTGAATCCTGACGATAGCAAGATTCATACTCGCTATTTACAGACACTAACGCAAACCGGGCGACTTTCCTCGGTTGATCCCAATATGCAGAACATTCCCGATCGCGATGAAGAAGGAAAACGAATTCGAAAGGCTTTTGTTCCGAGCCATGAAGGCTGGGAAATTTTTGGTTCCGATTATTCACAAATTGAACTGCGTGTTTTGGCTCACGTTACTGGGGATGAAAACTTAAAAAAAGCTTTTGAATCAGGAGAAGATATTCACGCGGCTACGGCTCGTTCTATTTTTGGTCTTAGCACTGATCAAAAAATAACTTTCGATCAGCGTCGTCGTGCAAAAGCCGTCAATTTTGGGATTGTTTATGGAATTTCCGATTTTGGTTTAGCTCAACGCTTGGGAACTTCAAGAATTGAAGGGAAGGAAATTATTCAGACTTATTTTCATGAATTTCCGAAGGTTAAAAACTGGATTGATTCGATTATTGCTTTAGCTCACAAACAGGGGTATGTAGAAACGATTGCTCAACGCCGTCGTTATTTACCGGATATTCACAGCAAAAATTTCAATTTGAGATCTTTTGCGGAACGAACCGCTACTAATACACCAATCCAAGGTTCGGCCGCTGACATTATTAAAATTGCCATGATTAAAATGCAGCAGGCCTTAGACGATAATCATCTTAAGGCAAAGATGCTTTTACAAGTTCATGATGAATTGATTTTCGAAGCTCCTAAGCAGGAGATTGATATTTTAGAAGAGCTTGTTCCAAAAGTCATGGATTCGGCCGTCAAATTAAATGTCCCTCTGCGTGTCGAAGCACATCATGGAGTTAACTGGTATGACGAAAAATAAATTCGATAATCGCGCCGACAAACTTGGAGAAAGTTGGGATTTGTTAAATAAAGAAGGCCGAAAAATTGGATTAAAGCATCGTGGGGAGCCTTTCAAACCTGGAGAATGGCATTCACTTGTCAATGCAAGCATTTTTAATTATCAACATGAGATTTTAATGCAGCAACGTTCCTTTAATAAAATTGGACGACCTGGTGAGTGGGATTTTGAGACCGGTGGTTCTGTGTTGGCCAGCGAAGATTCTCTAACGGCGATCAAGCGAGAAGTTAAAGAGGAAGTTGGCCTTGAACTCAATTTCTCTGAAGAGAATTTCGTTGAAACTTTTCGTAATTGGCCTGTTTTCGACAATTGGTATGTTATCAAAGCCGACCTATCGATTAAGGATATTAGGATTCAAAAGTCTGAACTTGAACAAGCAAAGTTCATGCCTTTCGATCAAGCGATTAAATATTTATCATCTAATTATTTGCCTTATCTTTTGAAAGCTTATAAAAAATTATTTGGAGAGGAAAATGCCTGAATTACCAGAAGTTGAAACTGTCCGTCGTGGATTAAAAAAATATTTCGAAAATGAAAAAATCAAAGATTTAAAGATTATTTATCCAAAACTGTTGGATAGCGATCGGACAGAATTTATCGAAAAAGTTGTCGGTTCAACTGTTTCTAGAATTGATCGACGTGGTAAATTTCTTCTTTTTCGTCTCGATAATAATTTGACGATTGTTTCCCATCTGCGTATGGAGGGAAGGTACTCGGTCGAGGCTGCTCAAGAGGCTCCGCATAAACATACGGAAATGATTTTTGAACTTGAAAATGGTAAACAGGTTTTTTATGACGATACACGAAAATTTGGAAAAATGAAGTTGGTGAAAAGCGGCAACGAAGCGGTTGAAGTTAAGTCGATCGGGTCAATGGGTCCGGAACCGGTTGAGAGCGATTTGACATTTGATTATTTCTATAATCGTTTGCAAAAGTCCAAAAAAGCTGTCAAAGCTTTGCTTTTGGATCAAAACAATGTTGCTGGAATCGGAAATATTTATGCCGATGAAGTATTATGGCTCAGCGAAATAAGCCCTTTGCGGCCAACCAATGAAATCAGTGAAGAAGAGGCTGATAATTTACGGGAAAATATAATTCGGGAGTTGGCCTTTGCGATCGAAAACGGTGGTTCGACGGTTCATTCTTTTATCGATGCATCCGGTCACACCGGTCGTATGCAGGACAAGCTCCATGCCTATGGACGAGCAGGACAGCCGTGCGAGCGCGATGGAGGCGAATTAATTAAAATTAGAGTTGCACAGAGGGGAACGACCTATTGTCCAAAATGTCAAAAATAAAGATGAAAAAAATTGGTTTGACCGGTGGGACTGGCAGTGGCAAAACGACTGTTTCCAATATTTTTCGCGAACTTGGTTATACGATTATCGATGCTGACCAAATAGCCCGCGAAGTAGTTATGCCAGGACGCCCGGAATTAGAAGAAATCAAAAATGCTTTTGGTTTACCGATTATGAAGGGCGCTTCTTTGAACCGAAAAGAACTAGGAAAAATTGTTTTTTCTGATCCAGAAGCGCTGAAAACATTAAATTCAATTACCCATCCTTCTATTAGACAATTGATGCAGATGCAGATGGAATTTTTTGAAAACGAGGGCAGAATCAAGACACTGATTCTTGATATTCCTTTGCTTTACGAGGGTGGATGGCAAAACCAACTGGATTCTGTGATTGTTGTTGATGCCGATAAAAAAACTCGACTCAGGCGCCTTATTATGCGTGATCATATTTCCGAACAGCAGGCAATCAACCGGATTGCGGCCCAAATGCCTTTGGAGGAGAAAGTTGATAGAGCTGATTTTGTCGTGGATAATTCTCGCGATAAAGCCAGTTTAAAGGAATGCGTGCTAAAATTTATCTCTGAAAATAAGCTTGAACCATGATTGAAAGACAAACACAATTGAATTCATATTGGAATTTTATCGTTAATCCCGTTAGTTTTGACAGCAATGATCTTAAAAACCTGACCCGTTTTTATCTACCACTGATTGGAGTTGATTCTTTTTCAACTTATTTTCAGTTATTGGATTCAAGCGAAACATCCTATCAAATAAACGATTTGTTGGATCTTTTAAATATTTCTTTAACCGGGTTTGATGATGCAAGAAAAAAACTTGAAGCTACTGGTTTGTTGAACAGCTATCTGGACGATCGAACTTTGTTGTTCAAATTAAAAAAACCACTTTCTCGGGATGATTTTTTTTCCGATGATTTATTATCGAGCTTTTTCTTCAGTGTTGTTGGCGAGGAACGCTTTCAAATAATTGTCGATGGGACAAAAAAGACTTTTCCCAATTTCTCTGGAATTAAGCTTAATGCGAACTTTTATGAAGCTTTTGGCGATTTATCTTTAAAAAAACCGAAAATAGATCAATCACAATTCAAGAAAACCAAAAAATCATTTCCGAATATCGATGCTGACGATTTTGATTTTTCTATCATCGAAGATAATTTAAAAAAATACGGTGTTTCCGAAACAGAAATATCCAAGGAACATAATTTTATTGTTTCACAGCATTTGATTTATGGTTTTTCCGAGGAACAGATACTTGATTTACTGGCGAATTCACTTTTAATCGATAAAAAAACGATTGAACACAGTCTTTTTCGTCAACAGATTAATAAATTAGCTTCTAAGCCGCGACAACAGGCTGAAAAAAGGGACGATTCTGACCTTTCTGGGCAGTTATCCAATGACGAGCGACAATTGGTCAAGGCAGCCCAATCACTTGCGCCTTATCAATTTTTGGCTCAATTAAAGCAGGTCCGTGGTGGCATTGTAACGAGTTCGGAGCAAAAAAATCTGGAACATTTATTCGACTTGGGATTAGCTCCAGACGTGATTAATATTTTGACCCATCAAGTTATAATTGGGATGGAGTCAAGTAATCTGCCTGCGCCTCTTTCCCAGGCAATTGCCGATTCTTTTCTGCAGGCTAAAGTTAAAAATGCTGCGGAAGCAATTTTGTCAATTAAGTCCCGGCAAAAAAAACAGAATGAAAAACATAATTTTAAAAATGGACCGCTTCAAAAGGAAAAGAAAATAGATTATGGAACCGCTGAAAAAGTAGATAACCAAATTGCTTTAGATGCTTTGGCAAAATATCAGCATGAGAAGAAGAACTCATGAATTTAACCGAAATCTTAAAAAATCCACAAGTCAATAAATTCGTTACAGAAAATCATCTACAGGATAAAAAACGGCTACTGAAAGATAATGCAGATGTTTTGGCTGATTTTGTCAATCAAATCAAGCAGCCTTTATTTCCGGATTATTATCCGGAACTCTTTTTGGTTAACGACACGATCAATATTTTCTACGAAAAAGCGGCCAATGCCGTTTCTGAGAATCAGTTAAGGATTGGTCAAGCCAAAGAATTGGCAAAAGTTACTTTTGCCGATTTTAGTGTTGATGAACAGAGAAATCAAGCTTTGTTGGCTTCAATTTCTTTTTTCGAGGATTACTCGGCAAGTCAACAATTTAAGAAGGGCATCTATCTTTGGGGAAACTTCGGTGTTGGAAAAAGCTATTTGATGTCGGCTTTACTAAACGAATTGGCTGCCAAGGATATCGAAACAGCTTTCGTGAATGTCTCCGCATTGATTAACCGCCTGAATGAAATTCAGATGCTGGAAAAGCAGCGCCTGATTCGCAAAATCGCGCACAGCCGAATTCTTGTTTTTGATGATTTGGGAGCTGGTGATTTAACGACCTGGGTCCGCGATAACGTTATTGGGGCAATTCTTGACGACCGGATGAATTATCAACGACCGACTTTTTTTACTTCCAATTTTGATATAAAGTCTCTGCAGGAACAATATCTTTCTATAGCTCGGGGAGTTGCAGAGCCAATTAAGGCAGCGCGAATAATCGAGAGAATCAAATTTTTGAGCGAGCCGATTAAAATGGGCGGACAAAGTCGTCGCTGATTAATTAGTCAATGTAAACCGTAAAGATAACTCGCGATTTATCATCGGACTGATATGAACATTCAGTTCCTCTATGAGTTTGTTGCTGAATTTCTTGAGCTAAAAATCCGGCTTCGAGAAAATATGAGGGCTCATCGATTGCTGCAGACCTAATTTTTATTGCTTCGCCTGTTAAAAGCCAGCTTTCTTTGTTTTCCTTTTGAGAAGAAATCTGAATATCTCCCCATCCGGCTGCTGAAAAAAATTCTTGAATGCCGTTTAACGTTTTTGTATAAAATTGCCGGGCAACTTCTTTTCCCGCGTAATAAAGAATGTCATTAGCATCGTCATCTAAAATATCATTTAAAATTCCGTCACGTAATAAGGCCAACGAAAAGGCTGTTTGATTATTTGAAAATTTTGAAAGGTTTTTATAAGCGTCTTTCTTCACACCAATTAGTATAGCTTTTTGTAACGAATCATAAAAGTTACATAAACATTCTATACTTAAGATATGGATAATCGAGGAATTGGATACATAGATTCTGGCTTGGGCGGTTTAACCGTTGTCCGCGAAGCTTTAAAACAATTACCGAATGAGTCGGTTTATTTTGTTGGTGATGAAGCGCGAATGCCTTATGGACCGCGACCAACTGTTGAAATTCAAAAATTTACCTTGCAAATGGCCGATTTTCTCGTTAAAAAACACAATATTAAAGCGTTGGTCGTTGCTTGTAATACAGCTACCGCACAGGCTCTGCCCCAGTTAAGGGCGTATTTGGAGATACCGGTAATTGGTGTTATTTCTGCCGGGGCGCTCGCCGGTATCAATGCGACAAGAAATTTACATGTCAATGTCATCGGAACCCAATCGACTGTTGAGTCGAAGGCTTATTATGACCAATTAATAGCCCTGAATTCCGATTTGGTTATTGAACAAAAAGCTCTTCCTGAATTCGTTCAACTTGTTGAAAGCGATATGGCGGGAACTCCTAAGGGAAAACAAATCGTTTATCAAGCGATTCATAATTGGATGGAAGAAAAAAACGATGGTAAAAAATCCGATACCTTAGTTCTAGGATGTACTCATTTTCCTATTTTGAAGAAGGAAATTCAGGCAGCGGTCGATAAAAACGTAGCAGTTGTTGATCCGGCTTCAGAGGAAATCCTTCAAACAGCGGAGATAATGAGAAAAAATAACGCTTTTCACGATTCAAAGAATATTAATCATCATGAAAAAGACGTTTTTTATACGACTGGAAATATTGGCCGTTTTTCCAAATTCACTCGTGAATGGCTCAATAAAAGCAATTTAACGATTAAAGAACTTCATATTGATCAAAAAGGTTTAAAAGAATGAAATATTTAATCTTTAGTGACACACACGGCGATAGGGCTGAATTTCAGGAAATTCTCAATCATTATCGAGATAATCCGGAGATTGCCGCTATTTTTTACAATGGAGATTCTCAATTCGAATCGGACGATCCAATTTGGGAGAATATTCATGTTGTTTTAGGCAATATGGATCTTTTTTCCAGTGATTTTCCAATTGAAAATGTCTATAAAAATAAAACTGACGATATAACTATTTACCAAACTCATGGGCATTTGGCTCATGTCAACAATGGTTTTGAAAAGCTCGATCACTTAGCAAACAAGCACCATGCCGATATTGTTCTATTTGGGCACACGCATGTTATTTTGGCCGAAAAATACAATGGGAAGCTATTTATAAACCCTGGCTCAACTACATATCCCCGTGGACCACAGCGATCGATCGGTGGCACTTATGTGATTTTAACTATTAATAAGAGTGAATTTATCGTTGAATATTTTTCGCGTAGTTTCAAGGAAATACCATTTTTACGCCAGGTTTTCAGCAGATAATTCGTCTTGAAAGCAGTTATAATGTAGAAAACAGGAGGGCATATGAATATTGGTCAAATAGCAGGATTAATTGCTGCGATTGCTTTCGCAGTCCTCGTAATTGCAATTGTCGTTGTTTTGATTTCAATTAATCAGACAATAAGGATTTTAAAAAAACACATTGAACCGATTGCAAGCGACGCTGATCAAATTACTGCCACTACTAAGTCGCTTCTAAATGATCTGACAAGCAAGGTAGAACGTTTGGATCCGGTCGTTCAGGCAACGGCGGATTTAGGCTCGACAGTCAGCCACTTTACGGATAAGATTAATAAAAAAAAGACTGAGGTTGTCGGCAAAAAAGCAAAAGCCTGGAAAATGGTTAACAACTTGACCGATTCGGCACTTAAGTCTGGTGTGATCTTCAGTGCGGGAGAAGCAGTATTCAATCGATTCAAAAAGAGTAGAGCAAAGAAGAAAGGATGATAAAAATGGCAAAAGGATTGGTAGCAGGTATTTTGGCAACTGCGGCAGCTTATGTTGCTTTTAAAGCTCTGCCTCAAGAGAAACAAGATGAATTAATTAAAAAAGCCAAAGATACCGGTAATAAATTAAAAGATTTAGGGTATGATGCCGCATACGCTGGCGCTGATTTGGCAGGTGACCTCTCTGAAAAAGCAAAGAATAAAGTTGGCGAATTTGATGAGCAAATCAAAGATTCGAAATACGCCGATACCTATCAAGGAGTTAAAGACAAGGCGGCAGACGTTATTGATCAGGCTTCCCCTTATGTCGAAAAGGCAAAGGACAAAGCTTATGATTTAGTCGATAAAGCAAGTCCTTATGTCGATAAAGCCAAAGACACAATTGATGATTTACGTCACCGTTTTTCCAAAGAAGACATCGATTTAGAAGAAGATGATGCTTTAAAAGACGATTTGACAAAACCGGATAGTGACGAAAAAGAAGATAAATGATGAAAAGTTAGGATAATTCCTAGCTTTTTTACTAACTTTATTAGAATATTTCGTATGTAATCGCTTGCATAATGTTTTCATAATCGTTATTATTTATATAATAGGTAAAAGTGATGACAGATAACAAGCAACCAACAATATATGACGTTTCGGAAAGGGTTGGCGTTAGTCTTGCGACAGTTAGTCGTGTAGTTAACAATAACGGCAAAGTTAAATCAGAAACGAGACAAAAAGTCTTAAAAGCAATTAAAGAGCTAAATTACCGACCAAATGCAATGGCCAAGGGACTCGCGAGTTCAAAAACTACGATGATCGGGATGGTTATGCCCGACTTGACTGATTTGTATTATGCGGAATTAGCTCAAGGAATCGATGCGGTTGCGAAAATTTATAAGTATTCGGTTACTCTTGCTGTTTCCGACGAAAATCCGGAAGCCGAGAAAGCTGCTCTGAATACTTTAATCGACAAACATGTTGACGGAATGATTTACATGGGCAATAAGACTTCCGGGGAAATGTTGAAACTTTTGGAAGATTCTCCTTTTCCAGTCGTTTTTGCCGGCTCGGTCGATCCCCAGGGAAAACTTCCTTCGGTTAATATTAATTACGTTAAGGCCTTCAGTCAGGCTGGTGAAATGCTTAAGAAAAGCGATCTTGACGAGTCCGAAGTTGCTTTGGTTGATAATCCTGGAGAGGGAAGCTTATCAAGTTTGAGACAACAAGGATTTTTAAATGCCGTTTCTGGCGGAAAAATTTATGAATCGGATGACGATTATCAAGCGGGTTATAATTTAGCCCAGCATTTGTACGAAGATGGTATTAAAGCGGTTATTGTCGGTGAAGACGAACCAGCCTTGGGAATTTTAAATTATATGCAGGATAACGGAATTAAAGTTCCCGACCAGTTTCAAATTATTTCTTCGAATGATACAAAACTTGTCAAAATGGCTCGCCCGGCCATTTCATCGGTTACGCAACCTAAGTTTGACATCGGTGCTGTTGCAATGCGCTTGCTGACGAAATTAATGTCTGGACAGGAAATTGATGATTCAAAAGTTGTTTTACCTCACGAATTTGTAATGCGAGATACAACAAAGTAAAAAAAGCTTGCAAAAATGTTTATATTCCCGTAAAATATTTTTGTTGCGTAAAAAGCAATGCCCCTTTAACTCAGCTGGTTAGAGTAGGGGATTTTTAATCCCAAGGTCCCCGGTTCGAGTCCGGGAGGGGGCACTAGATGGTCAATCTGGTGTCCTTGGGAATAACCGCCATATGGCGGTTTTTTTGTACCCAAATGCCGATTTGCAAGCCTTTTGCGATCTGCTCAAACATCTAACTGTCTATGACGGATGCTCATTAAAAATGCATAATTTACTGCACAACATCTTATTGAAAATTTATAATCGTAATAGTTTTGCGGGTTTAGACATATCGAATTGAGATACCCTTGGACAGTAAAAAAGGGTATAGCTATGGTGCGTATAGCGCAAAGCTTAATTTTCTTTGAAATATTTGAATAAGTTCAATTTTTTTATATATCGTAGTCGTGCGGTTTTACTTGCCGATCTTTTTTTGAAGCTTTGATTTTTCCAAATCTATCCATGAATTTATCAATCCTATTTTTTAATGAATAAAATCGATATCTTCAATCGTGGGATCTTTAACCTCCTCAATATCCATATTTGTTTGAATATCGATAAAAATAGCCGGTTTTGAGCCGTTATTGAGACAATCTTAAGAATTAGTTCCAAGTTTTTTAAAATCTCCATACTTTGAGAATTTTAGTTCTTAAAACTTTCCAGTATGATGCGCGATATTACGTCGTTTATCAAATCTATTTGGGTAATCTCCGCTACGAAACAATATCGATATGGAAGAAACAGATATTTTTATGCGTGACAAGAAAAAGCTGCGAAGCGTTTATCAAGGACAGGGTAGTCAAGTTCTTTATTAGATATACAAGTTCAAAGTAACAAGAGATCCAGGAAATAGCCAAGGATTCGGTAATTTTTTTGTTTTGCGATCTTTTAGGTGCTTCTGCTCTATTTGTAACTGTTTTTTTATTTTGAATCCGTCTGTGCATACCGAAGAGCGCCACCACAATTTACCCAAATATTTTCACTAATTTTTTTATTTTTATCCTTTTAAAAAACTAATTGGATTTCGGACTTTATTTAAAAGTTTGGGATTAGTAGTAGTTGCTTGTTTGTACCGAAACCTTTACATATTAATAACTCAAGTTCTATTTTTGTAGTATTAAAAATATATCATTTAATTATTTTTTTATTTTCTATCTTTTAATTTGTAATTGTTTGCTATACAAACGTTTACAATTAAACAGGTTCACATTTGTGAAGGGATAGTGAACTAATTTTTTGGAGAGGGAAATGAAAAAAATAAATAAATCGTTTTACAAACAATGGTGGTTTTGGTTGGTCCTTGTTGCTTTAGCCGTGATTGCTCTATTAACTGTTTTTACAATGGTAAAAAATAGTGAGAGTTATCAAGCAGGGAAGTATAGAGTTTACCAAACAAAAATAACTTCTGTGAAATCAAATAGTTATTACACTTGGTTACTTAAAGGAACAACTTCAGCTCCTAATGGTTCTAAAATAATTGTTACTCCATATAGTCAAAGTAACCTGAATTACGGATTTACAGCAGGTGAATCCGTAGCTGGAGCAGGTTGGGCAAAAGTTAGCAATGGGAAATTCTCTGTTGTAGTTGATCCGATAGGTATAACTAATTCTGTTGATCCCAAAAGTGGAGATAAAACGAAAACTTCTATTTTGGCCGTAACCAATTATCAAAAGAAATGGACTTCGCCCGAGATTTCAAAAAATATTCTTAAAAAGGCAGGCAAATTTGGCTATACCACATTGGTCGTGAATGGAGCAATGTCACGGTATATCAAAAGCCTATCTTCAAAGAAAAAGACAACCTCGAGTAGTTCGAGCTCCTCATCAACTGCAGCGTCTTCGTCGTCATCTACAGAGGCTTTTTCCTCTGCTGATTATCGATCCGATATAACTTATGATTCATTGGCCAGAAACCCCGATCAATACAAAGGACAAAAAGTGGTTTATACCGGAGAAGTTGTTCAGGTATTGGAAGGTGATGACGAAACCGATTTGCGGGTTGCGATCAATGGTGACTATGATGATATAGTCTATGTCGCCTTTGATCCTTCGATTATGAACGGATCACATATCTTGGAGAATGATAAGATCCAATTTTATGGCAAATCAAAGGGTGATTACACTTATAAAGTAACTTCTGGTACAAAAATAACGGTTCCGTTGGTTATTGCCAAAAAGATTAATGACCAAGGACTGCTCCTGATGATTATGGTGAATGATATGGAAACTCTCGATTTTTCGAGAGTTTTATTTTGCACTTATGAATAATTTTAAAAAATCGTTAGAAACAATCCTGACGATTTTTTTAAAACATTATTTTATATTTTCGATATATTCAATAATTTAATCATAAATGTAATTCGTGTTTGATTCGATAAACCGTACTATGACTTACACCATATTTTTTAGCTAATCGAATTGCAGATTCACCTTTTTTTAAGTCCTTTTTAATTGCTAAATATATTGACCGTCTATGTATATTATTCGTTAAAGCACTATAAAGAACAGGCCGACCCTTGTATATTCCTTTTGTTTTAGCTATTTCAATTCCTTGTCTTTGACGTTCGTGAATTCTTTCCCGCTCGCTTTGTGCTTGAAATTTGAAAACAGTTAACAATATGTCGTTTAACATATTTCGCAAATTCGGATCTGGGATAGCCGAAAAATCCGGTAAGTCCAGGCTTTGAAATGTAGCACCTTTTTCTCGGATTAGTTGAATTAATTTAGTTAAATCATTAGCGTTGCGTCCCAAACGATCAAGACTGGTCACATATACAATATCTCCTTTTTTAAGAGAAAATAATAAGTTTTTTAATTTATTTCGTTCGCTAAAATTTTTACCAGATTGTTTTTTGGCAAAAATACGATCAACTGGAATAGCCTTTAAGCGGGCAATTTGCCGAGCTAAGTTTTGTTCCTGAGAAGAAACCCGTGCATAAGCAATTTTCATTTTTTATAGTATCCAAATATTTATTAAACATTCCAAAGTAATGATTATTAATTTCAGTTTAACAATTTTATTTTAATTGCGCTATGGGTAGACCCTAAACATACAGGCACCTAAATTTTAGCATAATAAATTTAGTAGTGAGTAAAATCACTAAAGCTTATCAAATCAATCTTTTTAATTTAAAAAAGCAAAATTATTGATAGAATATTGATCTTTTTCAAGAAAATTATTTTATAAGGATCGAATTTTTAGGGTCTACCCATAATGTAGAAGACCATGAATGTATGGCACATGACCGAAAGTTAATCTCGTTTAATAAAATAATTGCATTTAAGGAAAGCCTTTTCAAAATGGCTTAGGAGTTTTTTATGAAAAAAATATCAAAAATTGCCCCACTGTCCTTATTGGCGTCGCTGTCATTGGGGCTGTTTGCTCTGGTTAGCCCAATTAGCAGTGCCTATGCCGATACAACAGGATCTAGTACGACGAGTGTAGGTGTCACCGCGGGGAGCTTGTCTTTAGATAGCACTCCTGATCTTGCTTTCACTTCTTTAGGAGTTGGTGATATTGCTAATGCAACCTCGACCGTAAACAGCCCTTTGGACACAGCGGGAAATATCCAGGTTACAGATGATACCGGTTCAGGTGACGGTTGGTCTCTTGCAGCTGGAGTTACGGATTTAACTAATGGAGATAATACACTTGATGTATCGTCACTGACTATCAATAATGTTTCTATTACTCCTTCAACTGATGGAAGTACCACCAGTACGGTTTGGGATAATTCTGCATCGACTGGCGGAACATTGACTCAAGCACTCAGCTCGAGCAATACTTCGATTACGCTTGGACAAGATACAAATGTTCTAGCTGGCACTTATTCGGGAAGCGTTAACTGGGTATTAACGGCTAATACGTCCGCTGAAACTCAAGGTGCTGAATAATTGTTTTCGTTTCTTTGTTCTTTATGCAAGCCGGAGATCAATTTCTTTGGCTTTTTATTTTGTTAGGGAGGTTAAAGGAAGTTCATGTATAAATTTCTTCTGCATTTCAATTTGATTCTGATATCTTTACTGGGTTTTTTGTTAATTAACGGTTTCAATGCCAGTGCACAAACAAAAGCCGGTTTTACGGTTAAACCGGTGCAATCAGATGCTAACAATCATAGGGATTATTTTGAATTAAAAGTAAATCCGAATACTGTACGGACGGTCAAATTAATTATAAAAAATACAAGCAGTTCTTTGAAAACATTTAAGGCTGAAGCCAACACTGCTTATACAGGAGATTCTGGTTTAATTCAATATAATCTTAGAAATACAGGTCATAGGGTTAAAGGAAAACTGCTATTTTCAAAAATGGCTGGTCATGTTCAAAGAGCAAGCTTAAAAGCTGGTAGGTCTAAAACACTGACTTTTAAAATAAAAATTCCAAAAAAAGTTTTTCCGGAACGGTTGTCGGTGGATTATACATTAAAGAAGAAGCAAATAGCCAAAACGATAAAAAAAGCGGCAGTGGTATTCAATTAAAAAATACTTATGCAGTAGTGGTTCCGGTCTTTTTGTCTGAAAAAGACAAAGTTGTTCATACCAAGTTACTTTTAGAAAATGTAAAACCAGCATCGATCAATAAAGTTCCTGTGATTCTAGCTAAAATTTCCAATCAAACGCCAACGGTTTTCGGAAAACTAAAGATAACTTCCGAGGTTCTCGATAGCGATGGGAATACAGTAATTTCTAAAAGTTCCAATACAAATATGCAGATGGCCCCTAATTCAAATTTTAATTATGCTATTAGCACAAATGATAAAAGTATCAAGGCTGGGAAATATATCTTAAAACTCGAGGCACAATCTGGAACTCGGAACTGGAATTTTTCCAGAAAATTTACAATTTCTAAGAAAATGGCTGCCCGTGTTAACAAGAAAATTGTCATTAAACGCAATTATTCATGGATTTGGTTCTCTTTAGCTTTACTTATTGTTCTTCTGTTACTGGCTTTGGCCTACTGGCTGGGCAGGAGACACAACTTGAAAAAGTAAAATGTCCTTTTTTGCATAACTTTATTTTCAAAACCATTAAAATTCAAAGCAAAAATATAAAGAACAGAAAAACGTTCGAGTAATAGTGGAAAGATACAAAAATATATTGATTTTAATAAATAAACATAGGAACAAATTAAGAATGAATTATTTTGATAACGAATACACAGCAACGCCGTAAAAAAGGTTTTGTTATGTCTCTTTAATATGTCGGATCGGTGTCAAATCCGTTTCCCTCGGGAATAATCACCATATGTTGGTTATTTGTGCCAGAATATTGATGATTTGAAATGGCTTGAATTTCTTCTCGTTCTTTTTATTTAATTGAATTTAAGCGATCATCAGTTCCGATAAAATCAATATCATCTTGATTAGGCCTTGATCGTTATTGATTAAAGATCTTAGCTTTTTCATCATCGTTCTGGATAAATTACTCGTTATTATTGGAAAATTGTTTTTATACAGGTTTTTTGAGCAATAACGTAGTAATTATTTTTTTGCATTAAGCGGTCTGGTTATAAAAATTGTTTTTTTAATTAAATCAAAAAAAATTTTTAATTGCTAAAAAAGATTAGCTTCTTCAAATCGAGGAGGAGCCAATCTTTTTTAAATTATTCAAATGTCTAATTTTTTGTAAGTTTAATATTTTTAGAAAATGCATAAAGATCGCATGTCCAAAAAAATCAGTCAGGAAGAATCAGCGGATCAATGTGAACAAAACTTTATATTTTTTATTTATGATTAATTTTACTTTTATTTATGCTTAATGATTTTAAAATATATTGATAGTCGTAGCCCTTGTTTAAAGGGGAAACAAATATTTTTGCAAAATTTTACGACGAGGATTTAAAAAGAGGTTGAACATGGATCAAGATTGTTATCAAGGATTACCAGATTACAAAAATTTTTTGGTTTATCAGTACTTAATGCTTGATAAGAATAAGCTTGCACAATTTAAAGCCAAATTTCATGGCAGCTATAAAAGAACTGTTAACAAATTACAGTGGGGCGGTCAGGAAACAGCAGATGGAATTCGTTTTTTGGAAAAAGATCTTGATTTTGATATTTTGAATCATAAGTTTAACGAGCTCTTTCAACGCTGATTTTTTATTTTAAATTTTGTATGCAAGTACGAAAAAATTAATTTTCGCTTTCTTCAAAGGCATTTTGGATCTTAACGATTGCCGAAGTCGAATAAACATTTTTTATATCGTCACCGACATAGAAAAAACCGTAGTTAATTATTAAATCGGTTATATAGTCCAATAATCCAACGGTAGCGTCGACCCCAACCGACAAATCCGGTAGAAGATGGTTGGAAAATTCTTTTGGGAAAGCATCAAAGTATTCTTTTTTGCTTTTATAGACCCTTTCATCATGCCTTTTAAAAACTTCATCTGCATTATGAGGCCGCAGACCACCCAACTTATCATTTTCGGTTATTTTTAATTTCTCTCCGTTGCTGAAAAATAAAGTAGCTGTTGCAATTTTAATTTTAGACATTTTATTGTTTTATCCCTCCAAGATTTCAACAAAAATGCTGATAATTAATTATCAGTCTTTGTGGAGTCGAAAGAACAAAAAATACTGATTTTTTTATTAATTCGGACCAATAAAAAAAGAATCACCTATAAAAGTGGTCCTTTTTTATTAATCTTGATTTCTTGATAATGTTTTAGTTGAAAACCATACCTCCATCAACGACGATTGTTTGACCGGTAACATAATTCGAATCAGAACTTGCTAGAAAGCCAACTGCATTGGCAACATCTTCCGGTTCGGAAATTCTACCCAAGGCGATTCCTTTGGCAAATTGATTCATTCCCCAGTCGTCGTCTTTTCCGGCATTCTTGCCGACTTCGTGCGCAATGTCTTCCATCATTGGTGTTTTTACAATTCCAGGTGCGTAAGCATTAACAGTAATACCAAATTTAGCCAACTCTTTGGCAGTTGTTTGAGTAATTCCACGAATCGCAAATTTTGTCGATCCGTAAGCGGTTAAATCTGGATTGCCTTGAACTCCGGCTTGGGAGGTAGCGTTGATGATTTTTCCAGCGTGATTGAATTTCTTAAAAATGGTCGCAGCCGCTTGAATTCCCCATACAACACCATCAACGTTGATTTTCCAGGTCCATTCCATATCGTCTTCGGTGACTTCCATAATTGGAGTGGTTGGAGCAACGCCAGCGTTATTGACGACAACATTCAAATCTCCGAAATTGTCGCTTATTTCTTGAAAAGCTGCAAAAACTTCGTCGCGTTTTGAGACATCGGCTTTTTTGGCTATAGCAGTATCGGAACCATATTCTTCATTTAGTTCTTTTGCCACTGCTTCGACTTTTTCTAAATGTCTACCAATCAGTCCCGTCTTGAAACCGTCTTTTGCCAGTCTTTGAGCAATTGCTTTACCAATTCCTTGACCAGCTCCCGTAATAATTGCAACTTTATTTGACATCTTTGCCTCTAATTTTATCCGTATAAATATTTGTAAAATAAATCACAAAAAATATTCTAGCAGAAGATAATTTTCATAACAAGATGCAAATTAAAAAATAGTGAAAATTACTTGATGCTATCAAATTGTTTCTCCCGCGCTTTAGTGTCGTTAATAATATCTTGTAGTGTAATTTCAGCCATTTTCATTTCTGCAGCTGTCTGGATTTCTCTATAATAATGATCCAGAACTTTTGGAATGGCTGTACCGATCGGGCAAAGCATGTCGGTATTTTGATCAACGTTTAATAGATTTCTTTTTTGGGAAACTGCAAGGTATGTTTCTTGGAGAGTAATTTGCTCAGCAGCCTTTGCCAAGACCGGTTGAGGTGAACCTTGAACGGCATTTAACAAGTGAGCTTTTTTTAATTTACTCATAATTCTTCTAACTAAACTGGGGGCCGTTTGCAAACTAACCGCAATTTCGGAACTTTTAACGGATTGTTTGTTTTTGTGCAGAGCAATATAAACTAAAACATGAGTCGCATCGCTTAATTGAGTGTTGGCCATTAAAACCTCTCCTGAATAATATTGTACAACGATCGTCAGTACAAACGGTCTGTGGTAGCGATTGCTTCATTCGTTTATATTATTTTTCGGATTTTGTCGGTATCCAAAAAGGATATGTTGTTCGAGAAAAATTTAATTGAAAAGAATTTTCATTCAAGACCTGGCCATCAATTTGAGCTAACTGTTTGGAATCGACATTTAAGCTGAAATCATCTTTTAAAGTTTTGTTGTAGACTGATTTCATTTTGTATTGAAAAGATCCGAATACGATTGTCAGCAAATTACCGATTAGTTGAATTAAATTATTTTTTTGAAAAACAACCAGTTTTAAGTTGTGCATCTCAATTTTCTCATCGGGGGCAATCTTGATTCCACCGCCAAAATATGGATGATTGGTCACGGTCATTAGAAAAGCGTTGGGAAATTTCTTTTGCAGATTGTTGCCCTCGAATTCCGCTGAATATGATTTTGCTTGAAAAACCATTGCAATTGCCGAGATTAGGTAACTAACTGCCCCAAATCCAACATAGTTGAATCTTTTTTTAAACTTTGATTTGTTGCTTGCGTTGACGACTGCCCCGTCGAATCCGATCCCGAATCTATTCATGAAGTAGTGTTTCTTTGGGTTATTATTTAGTTGATAAACGCCAATATTCAGATTATTGGAATGATCGACTTTTAACAACTCCTGCAGATTTTTTTCCAATGTCGGGCAGATTCTAATTTAGCTCCCCGAGCGAAATCATTGCCTGAACCGGCAGCTATATAAGCCAGCGGCAGGGGATGTTTTCGTTTCGCGTCAAGCAGACCGTTTAGAACTTCATGGAGGGTTCCATCCCCTCCAAAGGCCAAAATTACAATATTGGATTTTTTATCGGGCAAGTCGCTTGCCAAATCATAAGCATAGTCTCTCGGCGCCCCAGGATAGGATGAAATCAGAACCGAAAGGCGTATATCAAGACCAATAATATAATCTTGTATCTTATGCCAGATTTCACGTCCTCGATAATTACCAGCGTGTTGATTAATGATTGCGTAAAAATGCGGCCTCATATTTTTTTAATTGTAAGCTTCATTAAAAATGATTCTCATAATTTTAAAAATAACTTCTAAAAAAGATACCCATTTTTGTGTCTTTTTCATTAAAAAAAGCTTTTTTCTATCATATTTTCCATGTTTATATTATACAAGTGGGGATTATTTCAAGCTTTTTTTGAATATATTAAAAAATAATTAAGTGAAAAATGTTCTTAACTCAAAATATTACAAAGCCAAAAGCTTTTATTGAAGCTTATTGCATTATACAAATTAAATGGTCTGTTACAAAATAACAATATTCTTGATATTTTCAAGTAATTTTTGCCAGCCAATATATGCTTTGCAATGAAACGAATAAGCGTAAACTCACTTGTTAGGTCTGTCATTTTGGCAGCAGCTATTGTTCCTATACAAATCCAATCAACTTCTTTAACAACCGCTCGAGCGGTTTCCAATAATCAAAGTAAATTTCAAAAGCAAATTAAGCAGTCATCTTTTAATCAGCCTTTTGAAATTCATGCGATGACGGACAAAATATTGTCCGAGCAATATACTGCCAAAGGAAAAGCTAATGTTGAAGCGGCAGCCAAAAAGAACGCAGCTGAGAAGGCTGCCCAACAGTCGGCTGCTTCTAAAGCTGCGCAGGCTAAAGCTGCTGAAAATGAATCCTCCCAACAGGAATCCGGTCAACAGGCAACATATACGGATACTAGTTATCAAACTTCTTCAAGCAGTAGTACAACTGCTAATTCCAGTTCCGCAAGCACTACCACTACGACTTCCAGTTCCGACAGCTATGGTATTAGCGATCCCTCCAAGGCTTGGATCGAAAGCGTTGAATCAGGTGGGGATGCAAATGCCTCGAATGGGCAATATCAGGGAGCCTTTCAGTTGAGCAGCCAAGTCGCAGCTGAGTATGGCGGCTATTCCGGTTCTGCAGCCGATAAATATGTTGCAGCCCGTTATGGTTCTTGGGCTGCCGCTGCTGCACATCATCGTGAATATGGCTGGTATTAAACATTATTGCTTCGTTTGTTCGAAGCAATTTTTTGTATCCTGATCTAAAATATGGTTAATGTTTAAGGATAAAAAACGCTTATTGGTTGTGTCTTTTGATGCTTTTGGTGCGCTGGATGCAAAAAATCATTTGGATATCATGCCGAATTTGAAGTCTTTGATTGAACAGGGGACACATGTCAAGAAAATATTTGGTATTTATCCAACACTCACTTATCCTAGCCATACAACTATTGTGACCGGAGATTACCCAAAAAATCATGCTATCGTTAATAATACTTTGACTCAGATCGAACGTGGTTCTGCTCCTGATTGGTATTGGTGGTCTAAGTATGTTAAAGCACCGACGTTGTATCAACTGGCGTATGAACAAAGGATGGACGTTGCTGCCTTTTTATGGCCTGTAACCGCTGGAAGCCCGGCAATTAAATATAATATTGCTGAAATTTTTCCTAACCGAATTTGGCAGAATCAATATACTCAATCATTTAAGGCCAGCTCACCTTTTTTTACCATTCACATGAATTCTAAATTTGGTAAATTACGTAATGGGATCGCGCAACCACAACTTGATGACTTTGTGACTGCCTCGGTTTGCTGGACTTTGGAACACAAATATCCTGATTTGACGCTTGTCCATTTGGTGGATCTTGATTCGATGCGGCACCATTACGGGGTTGAATCCAAAGAAGCAATTGAAGCATTAGAGAGGCTTGATACCCATTTGGGGATGATGCTTGATTCCTTGAAAAAAATTAATCGTTTGCAGGAAACAAATATTGCTATTCTTGGCGATCATTATCAGATTGATGTTTCAAGGATGATTCACCTGAATTATTTATTTAAACAAAATTCCTGGTTGGATTATGACGAAGAAAAACAAGTTATTACCAACTGGCGTGTCATGGCTAAAACGACCGATGGATCTACTTACATTTATTTAAAGGATCCGAAAATGGCAGCTGGGATTTCACGTTTGATTAAGGAACATGCGGGTCAAGGGATTGAAAAGGTATATTCTAAAAAAGAATTAATCGAATTGGGAGCGGATCCGGAAGCTGACTTAATGGTTGAAGCCAAAGCGGGGTACTATTTTACTGATGAAATTTCAGTTACATCTTTGATTGAGGAAGTTGACGCGAATTCAATTGGCCAAACGGATCGTTATCATGCCGTCCATGGTTTTCTTCCAACAAGAAAAAATTATCAAACAACTTTGATCTTATCTGGGCCGGGAATTAAAGCAGCCAAAAAAATTCGCTCTGCTCGTTTGATTGACGAAGCGCCCACTTTTGCCAGAATTCTTGGTCTGAAATTTACCAATTCAATTGATGGTGAAGAAATTAAAGATGCTTTTATAGACTAAGATACAGGAAACATTAATATGATTTGAGATTTCTTGTCTCTGGCCTAAATTAATTTGATCCAATTTTATTATTGTTGTGAACCCAAATTTCAAAAAATATTGGGCTTAAATATCTACGTTTTGGTGCCTTTCTCCTTGGCTGTCTTAATAGTTTTGGCAAATGACAAAGAAAATTGAAAATAACGCTTGACCTTCGTGACTTTTTCCCGTACTATATTTACGTTGCTTAATTGTGACACCGACCATTTGGCTCGATGGTCAAGCGGCTAAGACGTCGCCCTTTCACGGCGAAATCTCGGGTTCGATTCCCGATCGAGCTACTAATAGGCTTTATACCGATTACCGGTATAAAGCCTTTTTTGTATCCAAATGTCGATATATCAACGTTTCTAAGCACTCTAGATACTACTTTTCTCTACTCGATTCAGTGCTATTTTTTGCCACATTTGCCACAAATTTGCCACACTAAAATATGCTCATAGCTTTGGCATCATCTTCTTTTCTTTTTGATTCCAAAAGCTGGGAAAAAACTTTTTCTGTAATCATTAAATTCGCATGTCCTAGTCTTTTACTTATTTGGACAGTATTTACGTCATGGTCTTTTCCAGACGGGTTAATTAATTATTGAAATTAAACTTGGCTAGAACCTTTTAATAACGTATTTGCTTAATATTTTTTCAATAATAAAAAGACAGATTTATATACAGAAAGTGTCTGCTTTTCCAAAGTCCATTTTTAAAACCCAGGTTATGGAGCTATTTTGGATGCGAAAACAGCTGCCATTTTTTAATTGAAGTCATATTTTATCACACAGGTAGATACTAATTATTTAGGCTCCAAACAAATGTTTTCGGCCACTCAAGCTATTGCTTTATATCTTAATTGCAAAGTGCCCTTGGGATTGACAGTGCCAAGTAATTTGATTGTTAATCCTAACAGATGACTGTAAATCGTCTAATCTTATCGATTTGGTGTTTTATATATACAAAACACAGATATCGTATATAATTGCCTATGGATGTCATGGTCGATATCCAATATTTTCGTTCATAGTTCACGCTATGATAAGTCCTCGCTTTATGCGGGGATTTTTGATTACTCTTGATAATTAGAAAGCGCTTTCTTTTTATCCTAAATCATGTTAAACTATAAATAGGGTTTGAAGAGATCATAAAGCGTATTCTAGATACTGACGAAGACAAGACCCTGTAAGGGGTAAGATTGGATCTCAAAGGACCCAAGAGCAGTTCTCTTGGCATTCATGTAATGAAACATTGAAGCGCAAGTTTCAAAGTTAACCTACATTGGGATGTGAACAGCTAGAGATATCAGGTAGAACTGATTGACTTGAAACTGTAAAGAGGGCTGTTTTTTATATACAAAAACATCGAAAGTGGAGAGCTTTCGCCTATACGAATATATCTCACTGCGTCCGTCACTTAATTGTGGTGGGCGTTTTTTTAGTTATTAATTTTCTTAATAGTTACTAATAGTTACTATAGGAAATTCCTTTTTATAGAGTTACCCATAGTGATAATCTGAGACAGGAGGCGATAGACAGAATGTCTTATTTTGTTACAAACGATGATACAAAGATTTACTATACTGAACAAGGAAGTGGAAAGAACCTTTTGATGGTTCATGGTTATGGTTGCTCTGGGAAATACTTCAAAAACAATGTTCCGGAATTAAGCAAACATTTCCATGTTGTGACAATTGATTTGAGAGGCCATGGAAATTCTAATGAAGCTGTTTCAGGGAAAAGAATTTCTAGATTAGCTACTGATGTCCATGAACTGATTAAGCATCTTGATTTGAATGATGTGACATATTTGGGTTGGTCAATGGGATGCTCTGTTGGTTGGAGCTACTGGGATCTTTTTCGCGCTGACCGTTTGAAGAAGTTTATTTTTGTTGACGAACCAGCTTTGGGTTTGGACACTAAAGACAACCCTTCGGGATTATTGAATTATCAGCAGACGCTTGATTTTTGTTCCTCTCTTTATACGGATAAAGAAGGGGCACTCAATGGTTTTATCAAAAATATTGTAATTGATAAAAGTTTAAACTTAAACGATTTAATCGAAGATACAGATAAAGCAAATGCTGATTTTGTTTCACCACTTTTCTATAATCATATGGCTAATGATTGGTCTGATATCATCAAAACGATTGATATTCCGTCTCTTGTTTTTTCAGGAAAGAAAAGTTTTTTCAATTGGAAGTTAGTTAAAAAGGTTAGCGAAGAACTTCAAAACTCAGAATTCGAATTATTTGAGAATGTTAGTCATATGCTGTTTTTTGAAGAAGCTGATCATTTCAATAAAAGCGTTACCGAATTTATCGAAAAATAAAAACTAAATTAAAAATTGTTTCCTATCCGAGGCGATTTTGTTTTTTGTCACAATTTATTCAAGCATCTGATCTATTTATCGGGTGTTTTTTCTTTATTATTTAATTTAAAACCGATTAGTCTAAAAGTATGAATTTTTTCAAATGTTCATTCTGTAATTGAATAATCTGTATTTTGCTGAGAATAACTTTTTTAAACGATAAATATTTCAATATATGATTTATGGCATATTAAAAATGGCTGCATGCATTCGTTGAGAAAACCCTGTTTTAGTGATATTTATGTTGTGTTCGAATTAAAAATATTAATTAATCGACTTTATTTTGAATGTGTCCTTTCAAAAACTGTTTTAAATTATCAACTGTTATATCTAGCAACCTTTCTCGGGTTTCTAAAGGAGCCCATGCAATATGGGGCGTGATATAACAATTTTTGGCTTTTAATAATGGGTTATTACTATTAATTGGTTCTTTTTGTACTACATCAGTGGCATATGCATAAATATTTTCCCCATTTAGCGCACTTGCAAGATCTGCTTCATCAACTAATTTTCCTCGCGCTGTATTCAATAAAATAACCCCTTTTTTCATTTTCTCAATAGTTTTTTTATTGATTAAATCAATAGTTTCTGGAGTTTGGATAATATGAAGACTTATGACATCAGATTTTTGTAAAAGTTTATCTAAGGTAACTTGTTTTATCCATTTTTTGGCTATTTTTTTAGGGCGGTGATTATAAAAAATAACATTCATGGAAAAAGCATGCCCAAGTTCAGCAACCTTTTGAGCAATTCGTCCATAGCCGATTAGTCCTAGCGTCTTACCTTTTAATTCGAAAAGCGGTTTATTCCAGAAAGTAAAATCAGGGCCTTTTGACCATGTGCCCTTATGAACTAATTGATCATGCAGGCCAACCTGTCCCGTTACTTCCAGCAATAAAGAAAAAGTAAATTGGGCTACGGCATCAGTGGCATAAGTCGGAACATTTGTAACAACTATGCCATTCTTGTTAGCACTATTTATATCAATAACATCATACCCTGTGCCCATAATTCCAATGTATTTTAATTGCTTGGATTTCTTAATCACTTCATCGTTTAAGGGTGTTTTATGAGTTAAAACGATTTCGGCATTGCCGATTCTTTTTAAAATTTCTTTATTATTGTCGGCTGCTGTCCGATCGTAAAATTCGAAATCAGCCAGTTCATTTAACGGTTGCCAATTTAAATCCTTGTTCAAAGCATAACCATCTAAAAGCACAATTTTCATAATATGTTCTCTCAGCCATTCTATTTATATAGGATTGTTCCTGATAGCTTTAATTATACTGGTTGCTATTATTTCCATTTTGGAGCGATATATATATATATATAACAATTTACCAGATTGTTAGAATATTTTTTTGAGCAACTCGGTATTTACTTAGAAAAAATATAATTTTTTCTAAACAATGACTGTTTAATTAAGTACATGTTCATTTGTTTTTGAATTTTTGTGATACTCAATCTTATAATCTAAAAAATTTAACGTTTGTTTCATTTGTTCTATTTTATCTGTCAACCGTTTGTGGCTCTGTTCGAGCAGTCTAACTTCATAATCGTGATCTTGTAAATGATTCAGGTAATTTTTCATCTCGGCCATCGATAAGCCTGCTTGACGCAGATGGACTAAAAGGCGAATGCGTTCTTTAGTTTTAGGGTCAAAAAATCGTTGGCCGCTTTCATCTCGTGGAATTTTGATTAGTTCTTGGCTTTCATAATAACGGATGGCCGAAGCTGAAAAATTGTACTGTTTAGCTATTTCTGAAATAGATGACACGTGATTAACTCCAAATCTAAACTTGACTTCAAGCTACTTTAACATGCTAGCATGAAAACATCGATTGAAAGGTGGTCATTAAAATGAATAAAAAAGAACAAGTTTGGTTGGTAACCGGGGCTTCATCAGGCTTTGGTCGGGCACTCGTTGAAGAATTAATTAGTGATGGATATCCGGTCGTGGCAACGGCAAGAAAATTAGATAGTCTTTCAGATTTAGGAACAGGGGAAGCCGATATTTTAAAGTTGTCTCTTGATGTGACTCAACCAGAACAAATTCGTGATGTCGTTTCACAAGCAGAATCTCATTTTGGATCTATTGACGTGCTAGTGAACAATGCCGGCTATGGTTATTTCGGGGCAATGGAAGAATCAGATCAGACCGAAGTCCGTCAAATGATGGAAACAAACTTTTGGGGTGCTAATAATATGGCTTTAGCGGTATTACCAAAAATGAGAGCGAAAAGATCCGGACGTATCATCAACGTTACATCAATAGGCGGCTTAGCCGCTTTTCCAACTTTTGCTTATTATCATGCAACAAAATTTGCGATGGAAGGTCTATTTCAGTCATTGCGTAAGCAGGTTGCACCCTGGGGTATCCAAGTTACTAATGTAGAACCGGGCGCCTTTCGAACAAAATGGGCCGGCGCCAGCCATAAGGGAGCTAAGAATTTAATCGATGATTATTCGCTGGTACATGAGGCTCGCCTAGTATCGGAAAAACGCTCCGGATCGCAGGACGGAGATCCTAAACTGGCTGCCAAAGCATTTATTAAATTGGCTCATATGAAAGAACAGCCTATGCATTATTTATTTGGAACTGATGCGTACAAGATGGCTGTAGAAGGTTATGAAAATTCTCTTTCAGAATTCAAGGAATATCGTGATGATGAGACACACCTGAGTTTTGGAGATGATGATTATTGGAAAAAATAAATTGATTAGTTTTTCTATTTAATAACATATTTTTCTCTAAATTAAAACCGTCCTAATTCAGAGACGGTTTTAATTTTCTTTTTTAAATTACTCTAATGATGCCTTTGCCAATATTTTTTAATAAACTGTTTGATTCAAATAGCTGTTCATATAATTGTTTTATCATGGTTGAATAAGTATGTTACTAACACATTGAATAATTAATTCATCTTAAGTTTTTCCTTATTTACGGGAAAACCGCTCCTCTTCTTACCATTTTTCGAGGAGGAGATTAACGGTTCTTTTGTCTTTTTCCTTATCGTTTTTTTCGGCTTTTGCTAGCAATAGGAGTATATCCTTCATTAATTTTTTTTCGGCCTTTTCCGATAACTTTAAAGAACTTTTAGAAGCGCTGGTGCGCATATCTTCATCTATTTCTTTATCGTTTCCATTTTTTCGAATATCCGATTGTAAGCTTTCTAAAAACTGTTGATTTTCATAAATAATCCATTTCACAATTTCTTTATCGTGTTCTTTAATCCAAGAGGCTGAAATATTTATGTCACTCTCCGAATCACTATCTAAACTTGGAAATATTTTCGGGTTTTGATGGGTCATTTTGTAGCTGGAATAATAAAATTCTTGAAAATTATTTATATTTTGTTTTTGGGAAATTTCCAATAAACCTTGGTCCAACATTTTTTTAATTGAATAATAAAGTTGGTTTGCCGGTATATTGGTTTTTTTGGAAATTTCTTTAGAAGTAAGACCTTTTTTGTTCTTTGTCGCTTTTAGAATGGCAATAATCTTTTCGTCTGCCATTAATTTAGCCAACTGCGAAACTGTTTTTTCTTTCATCTTCTCAACCTCTTAAAATAATAATAAAACCTTGACAAAATATAATCAATCGATTACATTTTTATCAATCTACTAAATAAATTTAATAGGGAAAATATCGTTTATGACGGATGAGAACTCACAATCTATAATTACAGATTCTCAATCCAATCTGCAAATAATCAAGGATGTGTCAAGTAATTTGATCGGTTCTTTAAGTGGTGGAATGTTCTCTTTTGCGATGGGGTTAATGCTATTGCATGATACTAAATCGCCACTTAGTTTTGGGCTTGAGACGATTATTTCTCCAATTGTCAGTTTGCTGTTTTTAGTTCCGGTTGGAAATCTTGTTGATAAATACAAACACAAATTTATTTTAGTCAGCAGCATCCTGTTAAGAATAATATTTTTACTGATTTTTGCTTTTTCTATTAATATTTTTTTCGGTATTTATAAATTGATTCCGGTAGCGATTTTCGTTACCGTAAATTCAATTTCAACTAATTTTTCTACTACCGCTTATTCAGCCTCGGTTCATGAACTTGTCAATGATAAAAAAATCCAGAAATTAAGTTCGCTAAGCCAGTCGGCATCGGCACTTTCTTCTATTTTGGCACCGGTCCTCGGAGTGGCCTTGTATGCTTTGACAGGTTTTAGATTCTTCATTTTTATCGAAATCATTACGACTTTGGTTTCCTTTGCAATATTGTTAACGATGAATTTCCACTATGAAAAAAGAGAAAATTATTCCAAAACGAAATTAGATAATGCTATATCCGGGTTCTCGAACTTTAAAATTGGATTAACTTATATTAAAGAACGCCCGTTAATTAAAAACATTGTTTTCGTTGCCGTTGTCATTAATTTTCTTTTCACGGCCATAACTGTTGGAATGCCGTTTATGATCGTTACTCGTTTGCACGACGGAAACGGACCGGTCGGTTATATAGAAACTGGTTTTGCGCTTGGTTTGTTACTGGGCAGTTTGTTGATGAGCATTTTACCGAGTGATAAATACCTATTTTTCAAATTTTCTTTGCCTTTGCCACTTATGGGTGTTTCGATGGCTTTATTAGGTTTCTTAATTGATATATTTCACGACCCTTTAAGGATAAGCTTGTATGGATTTTTGATTGTTATGTTATCAGGCTTTATGAATGGAATTTTCAATGTCGCAGTCAATGTTAAATTGCAAACTAGCGTGCCAACGTATATTCTTGGTCGGGTAGTGTCGATTCTGGTGACTGCTGTAACTGCCATAATGCCAGTCGGCACGCTATTCTATACCTTTTTGTTTCAAAAGATTATCAACGGTTCCAACATTTTAATTTTCAGTGGTATCTTTTTATTCGTATATGCTTTTGTTTTTGGTTTTTCAATTTACAGAGATGTTATGACAGATAGTTATTCAAAAACATAATTCTTATTAAAATTCTTTGCTGAGCCGGTTTTTATTTATAATTAATTCAGAAATTCTATATTTATAATTAAGGTGCTGTTTGAAGGTGCCGACCATCAGTAATCAAAAAATTTAAGTTTTCATATGTACTTAGTCGTCTCCTCATAAGAGACGGCTTTGTTTTTTATGTGCTGTTTAATTCTGATTTTTGAACTGGATTGATAATTCACATACAAAAATTATTTCAATCATACCGAACACCTCCTCTTATAGTAATTGCCATATAAATAAACTTAATAAAAACGATCAATTGGAATTGATAATGGTATAAAATTTATGGGGCAGTGCGTTAAAAAATCAGTTTTTCAATTTCTTCTTCCTTATGCAATATCCTCAGAATGATGAGAACTCCAAAAAAACATTGTTAGATGTCTGGATAGCAAATAGAAGCAAAGAGTTGACCTGATTGAATAATAAAGTTTTATGAAATTTGAAAGTTAAAATTAAAAGGTAAGGATCGCATTTACTGTTTATGGGTTTGGTGTAACGAATGCGTTTAGGGGAGATAGTGGAACAAAAGAATCGGTATTTCGGAAAAGAGGAAACATTTGTTCTGGCACTTTCAACGGTGGTGTTGGGACTAATTGTTGGGGCTAGTTCACTTTTTCTTAGCCTATTTCTTGATTTAATCGAGCGGATTTTTTTAAAATTCAAAGAAACAGCCTTGGAACCAAGTTCAATTGGAATTTCTCCTTTGCACCGGCTTCTTTCTGTTTTGATTAGCGGCATAATAGTGGCTCTGGTTTGGTACGTTTTACGTAACAGATTTAAATCCATTATCGGAGTCAAAAGAGCAGTGAATGGCGACAGCATGCCGTTTTTAGCGACTATTATCGATGTTTTGACGCAGATTTTCTACGTTGGCAGTGGTGGGTCGATTGGCCGAGAATTAGCGCCAAGAGAAGCCGGGGCTGCGATTGCCCAACAATGGCAGAAATTAATCCAAAAGTGGCATTTGACAGTCTTATCTAAAGAAGATTATCAATTGTTGATTGCCGCTGCCGCCGGAGCGGGTTTTGCCGGAGTTTATATTGCGCCCCTTGCAGGTAGTTTTTTCTGTCTGGAAATTTTGTTGAAGAAGATCACGCCGCGTGCCATTAGCGTTAGTTTGGTTATGTCCGTGATTGCGACTTTGGTTGGATCGATTGCCAAAGGCTTTGGACCCTATTATTTGGTGAAGGACAATAATTTTTCTTTCATCTTTTTGCTGATTATCCTTTGCATCGCACCGATTTGTGGAATATTGGGGGCTTTCTTCCACAAATCAGTCAGTCTGGCCGAAAAAAAACAGACAAAAAATTGGCATATTTTATGGCAATTACCGCTTGCAGCTTTGGCGACCGGTTTGATAGCGACATTTTTTCCTCAGATTATGGGAAATGGCCGTGCTTTGGCGCAAATGGCAATGAATACCAGTACTCAGGGACTAAGTTATATGATGCTGCTTTTGTTCGGCGCTGTGGCAAAAGTTACATTAACTTTATTTACGATTCGTTCAGGAACTGCTGGCGGTACTTTAACACCTTCCATTTCAATTGGAGCGGTTACTGGTGTTCTTTTGGGATCGATTTTATTTTTCATATGGCCCTCCATTCCGATTTGGCAATGTGCTGTTGTCGGGGCTGTTACTTTTTTGGCCGCAGCTCAACAGGCGCCCTTGATGGCCTTATTCATGCTTATCGAGATTAGCCATCTCGGTTATTCGGCTTTTCTGCCTTTAGGTCTTGGAGTGGCCTTGTCAATCGGTGTTTCGAGGGTCATCTTAAAATAGTGAGCTAGCTTTTTTTATTTCAATTTTGTTATACGTTAATAAAATGTTTGCTTTTTAAAAGCTTATATTGGTTTTGACTTAACTAATTATTGATAATATCTTGTTAAATTAATATTTGATCGATATGTAATTGAATGGGGAAAATTATGATAAAAAGGAATATTTTAAAAGCTTTGCTTGTTTTATTATTTATTATTAGTTTTTTACCTCACACAGGGATTGGAGAGGCAAAAAAATTTTCGATTGCAACTAAAAACTACTGGCAGTTAATGACCAGTCCCGCTTATTTGTTCTTGTTTATTGTTTTGATGGTTTTAGTTGCTACAACACTTTTCTTTGCATTCAAAAAAGAATCTCGCAAATCGGTATTTTTTACCTCTTTATCCGTCACCGCTCACATAGTAATTCTTTTGTCGGTCATCAGTCCGTTTTTTAGATTCTTGTACCAGAGGAATTTGTTTTCTTCTCTATTTGGACAAAGCGGTGTTTTAAGTATGATGTTTACTTATTCCTGGGGCTTATTGATAGACTTAATTCTTTCGGTTTGTTTATTAGGCGTGTTAATTAAAAAAACACCTTAATAGTGGTGTTTTTTTAATTCAATTAGCGATTTAAATTTTTACCTTAATTGATTTCAACCGAATCCGGGTGTTTATGGAAATTTAATTTAGTAGCCTCGCTGATAAGGGCGATGCTTTATGTAGATTGCAAAATATCTTCCGATTGATGTCGCGTTGATGAATGAATAATAAGTTTTAAAAGCAATATTTCCATAACTGTAGACACGACCGTCACGAAAAATGACGGTTAATTTTCCAGTATTTTGGTCATAACCAACGTGATTAATGTTGTTTGACATAACTTTACGAAATTCCATGATATCAATTAATTCTCCTTTCTTCGTTTGGAAAAGACCTTTTCCCTAGTTCGTATTCTAGTACATGGAACAATTAATATTAATCAAAAAAAATCTTTATAATCGTTAAATATTAACTAAAAAAACTTAAATTTAATTTAATGTTCGTGTTTAATGAAAAATATAAAAAAGATAATCACGAACATGTAGAGCGAAAATCTAGCTCACAGTTGTTTATGATCATCTCATAATTTTTTTGCACGTATAAAAGCGATATAAAAATTCTCCGGATACCAAACAGATCGCCTGCGGTCAAAACGACAAGTTTCCACTTAAGAATATTGTCATTTTAAAGTTCAATAATTATGGTTTAAAGGTTTAAGTGGGGCGGATAGAGAAAGCACGGAATTATATATTCTTACATAGGATGAACTCTTGTTGGCCAAATATTCTTTCAGGGCTTTTTTTCCACCGGCATCCAGAATGAACTTTTCTTCAGTTCCTATAACAGATACAAGGTTTCTTTTGACCAGCGAATCTAAGGTGTCTGATCTTTCTATATTAATTGCTTTCTTTGTTTTATAAAGTTTATTTAGAATTTTATATTCGTTTTTATTTATATTCATAACAATCTATCCTATCAAAAAAATCAAAAAGTGCTAATAAGGATTATTTTATCAGGATTTATATTTTTTTTGAAAGATGATTAGTATGTGTATTTTATTTTTTTGCAATTTGATTAATAATCTAGTTATGAGTAATTCCGAGCTGCTAAATCGTATTGATAATGAACTTACTGGATTTACTAATGAGTTTGATAAACATTTTCCTGATGGGGAATTACATGATTTCGATCGAGAGAAAATTGAACAGAATAATGCACGAATTTTTTTTAGAATGGATTGCAGTGACTGCTACCGTTTTTTGCACGAAATTATGGGAAACAAAAAAGCGGATTCTAATCAAATATTTAATTTCAAAACTCGGGTTTACACTCTCCAAGGCTCATTGAGCGGACTTTCTAATCATATAGAAATAACCGAAGCTGTTTACAAAAAGTTGATCATTCACTTAAAACGCATTTTTAAGCTTTCTGATCAATTAAATGCTAATGAATGATATCTTTTTTTAAAGAAGCGGCGGTTGGCTGGAAATTATCGATTTAAAACCTTTCCAAAATCTTATGCTTATATTGTTATGACGATAAACATTTGAAGGAAAAATATTATGCGTATTAATTTTGATTACTTATTTAACAAAGATGATGTCGATTTTAATGACAGCGATCCACAATTGAATTCGATATCATTCACGGTTCAAGATATTCGAACCGATGCCCCAGATCGTTTTGATCGTCTTCGTAATGCTGTTTTATTTCCGCTGAAAATCAAACCGTTGGTTTAAGTGAAAAAATAATAGATAAAATTATGGTTAATATTAAAGCTGAAAGGATAGTCAAAGATAAAATACTTAACCAAGAGGTCAAATTATACTTCGACAAAACCTATAAGTTGATTGATATTCAAAATGATAAATATTTATTAAAGGAATTATTCGAATAAAGAAATGAACTTTAATTATTTGTTTAATTTTTTAAACACTTTCTCATATCTTAACTTTCAATACAAGGTGTGATTCTATATCGATAATTAAATAACCGCTTATAATAAAGACATGGATATCGGCTACCGATATCCAAGTGTAAAAGATAACTTTTAGATCTGTAATTTTTTTGTAGTATCCGATTGTAAATAATTGGGTACTATTTTTTATTGATAAAATAATTTTTTTGGATGAGTATTCTAAAAAAATATCAGAAATTTCGGAAATCTATAAGTTTGATTTTTGTATTTGTTTAATAAACAAAAAATATTTTTGTTGTAGAATAACCGCGTGGTTTTTAAACCATAAAGTTTTTAAACCACAAAAATAAAAGCAAAGTATCCAATTTGTTTCCGTCAAACATTTGTTTGGCGGTATTTTTTTGCTCAATAATATTTTAAAGGGCGCAGAATTTTAAGTTTTTAATACTATTTTTTGAATTAAAAATAGGAATTGTTAAAAGCACAACAAATGGCAGCCAGAGCGTATTTCCATAGACACGAAGAAAAGCTTTGCTTAGTTGGTTTTTAAGATGTTCTTTAAATTTCATTACTAAAAGGGTTGATTTCTGGTTAAAACATTTTTTCTTTTTGACGGATTTTGGAATATTTTAAATACACGGTTTGGCAAGGAAAATTCGGAGGAATTTCAGAAAATAGCTAATATTTTGTTGAAAAGACTAAAAAATGAATTCCTGGTAGAACATAAAAAAATAATTATCTAATTCTTAGGGTCCGCCTATTATTAAAAATCAGCATATTATTGTATGCGCTTACATTTATGTACTATAATTAATGGTGGTGTTGAAGAACAACACCAAATAACTCCGTTTAGACCTTCACATTTCAAAAATTATAGCCACTTTTGGGTGGCTTTTTTAGTTTTTTATAAATGTGAGAATATAAATTTAAAACTTAAACATTCTCTGGTTAACGCTATTTCTTAAAGCTTTTTATGTTCATTTAAGTCAAAATTTATTTGCTTTTAATTAATCAGCAATACATTGATCCTGTAGCAATATATTAGCTACAGGATAGTGTGAGCCATTATGAAAAAACTATTATTTTTTGATCCCTTATTCTCTTTTCATTTATTTATTTGCAACATAAACAATTTAATATAACAATTAGGGCTGTTTTGACTGTAGAATCAACAGTCTCTTTGCCTGTTCTTTTTTAATTTTATTTAGTTGCAAAATAGTTTTTATTTTTTTAAAGGACTCAGATACGATTTTATTAGCTATATATTTTAGTTTTTTACTAATGCATAACTTGAATTCTTTTCTTTATTGATATCTTATGTTCAAAAATATCAAGCGGAGAATATTCTGATGTTTTTTGTATTAAAACGTTATATAATTATATAAGGCACCTTAATAGGGTGCCTAACAATCATTTGACAGATTGCATTTCTAGTAAAATAAACATTAGAATATAATATATGTAATTATCGACCAATCCCTAACCAGATTGGTTTTTGTTTTTTCGCGATTTTTAAGTTGATGATCAATCCTGAACTATAAATCTAAATAATCGATGATCAAATTTAGATATGATCCTGGGGGCATAAAGGAAGTTTCATGGTATTTTTTAAGGATAATTGATGGGTTATACTAGTCGAATAAATGATGTCTAAGATTATTTTTATTATTCTTAGATCTCGTGGGCTAAAATTTATGAATAATTCAATTTATTTTAAACATGATTTTGGTTGAAAGGATTTTGAATGAATTCAGAGAAAATAAAAGACAGACTCGATACTTTCGTTGATGCAATTCTGGCAATTATTGCGACAGTCATGGTTCTGGAATTGCCAATCAAAATAGTTAATAGGCAAATTGATTTTGTTAACTTATTCATATCTATTGGTGTTTATTTAGTAAGTTTTTGTTTTTTGGCGAACATATGATATCAACATGCGGTTTTATTTTCCGAAGTTGAAAAAGTATCCGAGGGTATTATATTAAGAGAACTTATTTTAGTATTTTTTCTTTCGCTGATTCCAACTTTTACTAAATTGATGACTGAAGATGCTATTTCAGCCACGGTTATACTTTATGGGCTTTTGTATTTAATGATTGAATTTATATTTCGGTGGATAGCAATAGACCTTATTCATTCCAAATATTCCAATAAGAGCGATATGCAGCGGGTTTATTATTCAATTTACGGGAAACATAATAATCAACAAACTATTTTAAATATTGTTTTGATATTCTTGGCCTTATTTTTACCGAAAATTGCTTTATTTTTGTATTTAGCAATTCCAATCAGATCTTTTCTAACAATTAACGATGATCGTACCGATTTCAAAGAAGTTGAAAAAATGCCGAGTCAAGGAATTAAAACCTACCTTGATATGTCTGGCAAAGACCGAGTAGATTTCCAAAAAATGATACAACGATATAGGCGCCAGGTCCATTTAAGTGGCAGTAATCAAGCGCTTAAAGAAAAAGCCTGGAATGATTTTGTCCAAGAGTCAAAAAAATCTTTTAATATCAGTGAAGATCAACTAAAAAATTGGTTCAATCGGCCAAGGCATCGTTGAAATTTAAAATAATTTAATTCCAAGATTCTTTTGAATACTATTCTGATCATTTCAAATTCTTCAATACTTTAGGAATAGACTCCGCAAAAACCTTCAAACATGTTAAAAGACAGCTTGATTAGAGACCCTTTTTTAATTGTTTTATTAATATGAATGTTTCTTATTTATTTAAAGGAGGGGCGTTAAATAAAATAGTTGCTTCAAGTACATAATTTTTAATATGTTTATGGGAATAAGATAAGGCGTAATTAAATATTTGTTCAATATTGCTGCTTAATTCTATCGTCTACTTCTGACTTTTAGGATTTAGACTAGAGCATTTTGCCAAATTGACATTTTTTTCCAATTGCGTTTGGAGCAAGGGATGACCGCCATATTAAATATACGAGGCTGGCCCAAACACAAGATTGGGAATTGGTCTTGTGGAAAATAAATTACTAATACACTGAATTTTAATTTATTTTATGGATAGGAATAGATATAAAAGACCGAAGTAAAAGCAACTATCGTTGAATATATTGGCGCACATAAAAACTTTTTGAAACCGATTTTTTGTACTTAAGTGAAGCAAAATTTATTTCGTTTCCTAAACCTTGAGAAATTATCAACCAAAGCCAACATTCCAAAATAACCACCGATCAGACTTTTAATGATTGCTCCTACGCTTTCACTGAAGAGATTTGGTAATTGTAGTTTAATGGCTATGCGATTAGAGTATCAATTGTTTCCAATAGTAGGAAAAATAATTTGGATTATTTTTTCCATTTTATATAAGCTTTATTATTTTTTACATAAGACGAAGCTAATTTTTCTTTACCTGAATAGACATTTGTCGAGCGATACCAATTCCAAGATTTCAAATGTTGCTGTTTGTTATATTTTGAAATAGATTTGGCAACGATGTTTTCTCCGGCTAAAATAACTTTCTTTCTCTTGGCTTTAGTCTCCTGTAGCAGATCGTTTTTAATTTTAATTGTTATTTTTTTCCAAAATATGTCATAACTAATACTTTTGATTGTTTTTAAATCTGTTTCTCCATAACTGCTTTTTTGACTTTTTTTATATGACAAATTATTTTTAATTTTTAAATTTATTTTGCTTTGCATCGCCAGTTGCCGATTAAAGATAACTCCAATCCATGATAAAGAGCCCAGCACAATAATTAAAATAAGCAATCTTAAAAAGTATTTGTAACTTTTTTTCATATTCGTATTTAAGCACAAGAAAACAATTTTGAAATTAAATATTCTTAAAAATCCTTTTTAATGGAATTGATTAATATTCTTTTATCCTTAAATATATATTTATTTAACCCCAGCTTCTTAGGATTTAGTTATGGAAACATTATCGTTTTTATATCTTTTCTTTTTGATGTTTATCCAAATATCAGCGATCACTTATATACTTTTTTTGTTGATGTGTATTATTTTCACTGCCTGGAGTTTTATCCGGACTTTCAGAAATAGCTAGTCGATAAATCACTAATACTATTAAAAACATTCCGTTTGGAACTGATGTGTTGACTAAACGATTAATAAAAAGACTCGATTGCTCTTTTTTTAAATAATTTTTATCTACTTATTTTTTTTGCTTTTTGCTTTCCTCATCATCTTCATTATTTAAGTTCTTTTTAATGTCTTCGGCTCGGTCTTCGGCGAGATCTTTAGCGTTTGAAAGAATTTCTTTAGTTTCTTTAATCGTTTTTTTGATTTGCCCTTGTTTTTTACTTTTGTTATTTTTCAATGGCATAATTTTCCTCCCAACAAGTTCTTAAAAATGTTTTTTATTTGTGATTAATAATAGCAAAACTTTGTTTTTGATGAGAACCGATCTTTTTTCGTTAAGTTTTAAAGACATTCTTTGAGGTAATCTGATTGTGTAAAATTTAATTAATGCATATAGGTTATGGACGATTTAAAGTAGGAGCAAATAAATGGAGATAAAAATTAGAACGTTGGAGAGAAAGGACTTAGATCTTGTCCACAAATTGGATAATGAGAGAACGACGATGGCTTTTTGGTTCGAAGAACCTTACGAATCATTTGATGAGTTAGTTAGCTTATACGATAAGCATATTCATGATGATCGGGAGCGTCGTTTTGTGGTTGATAAGGATGGTGAATTTGCCGGTATTCTCGAACTTGTAGATATTGATTTTATCCACAGAACTACCGAAATTCAAATTATTATCGAGAAAGCGTTTCGTGGAAATGGCATTGCAACAATTTCTATGAAAAAAGGGTTGGATTATGCTTTCAATACATTGAATATGTACAAAGTATATTTATACGTTGACGTAGATAACGTTAAAGGACTTCACATATACAAAAAAATTGGTTTCGTTGAAGAAGGGAAACTCAGAAAACATTTTTTTGCTAATGGAAAATATCATGATAGCTATCTAATGGGAATTTTTCGCCAAGAAGTTAAATATTAATATCGCTATTGGAATTGTCCTTTTGGATCATTTTTTGGTTGTATTTGAAAAAAATTAAAAAAATTATGCCAATATCTAATCTTCATTTAATAGAAAAAATTGTTTTCAAATATTAGAATTTTAAATGTTTAGAACGTTAACTACTCATGTATTTATTTAGTAATGAAAACTGATTCATTCATATGAGAAGAACGTTTTTAAGAGAGGAGACAGCCGTGACCGACCTAACAGATTTAGCCAGCAAACTATTGGATTTACAAAAGCAGGATCATTTCACGCCAAGATCATATCGAACTGAAATTGAAGATTCGATTCGTTTTTCGACAGAACACGGTTACGGAGATTTGGCGATAAAAGTTCGTGATTTGTGGGATCACTTATCAGACAGTGATCATAAAAAAGAATTGCTTGACCCAAACAAAACCAAAAAGCTAAATATATACCAAAAGAAACAAAAGGCTTATCAAATGCGCAAGGAAGGCATATCCTACTCGGCGATTGCTGATTATATCGGTATTAGTTCGACGACAATCTATAAGTGGCGACAGGAGTTTCAAAGAAAACAGTTATATTAATTTACGCATTTTTACGATGAATTATTTTCCAATTTTATTGGGTAAAAATCAGAAATTACTTTTTGGCGTCAGAACATATTATTCGATATTTTTTATTTATAGTTAATTTTATTTTTATGTAAACTTGATAATTTGATGTTAGCATCTTATTTGTAGCCAAATAGGTGACTACATAAACATAGCTTTTAATTGAACATTTGAGCTTCAGATTATTTTTTCATTGCGCGAACCGTCGTTATTAATTAGCGACGGTTTTATTTTTTATTTAATATCCAGTTTAATTTTATTTAAGTTTTCTTGACTACATTGATCATTGTGTTTGGTAGAACAAATGAAATTAATCTCTATTATCACTAATTTCTTTTGTTGATTGAAAACAGACCGTCAGAAAATCTGACTTTAGTGGGTGGATTTGACCTTTTTCATGAAAGCAAAAAAACACCATTTGATTGGTGGTTTTTATTTAGTAATATTGATCAATTGAATAAACAAGTTTTATAACTGGAAAGGAAAAATTAGTGCAACTGAAAACCTTTAAGCAATTCATATTATCTTTGTTTGCTTTTTTTACAGTATTTTCAATCAACGTTTTAAAAGTGAAAGCAGCAATTATTACTCCTTCAATCAAGGCGAAGGGGGCAATTGTAATAGATGAAAAAACCGGACAGATTCTTGCTTCGAAAAATGCTGATAAACGCTATCCGATTGCGTCTATAAGCAAGCTGTTAATTGCTTATCTGGTTGAAAAAAGAATAAAAGAAAATAAAATATCTTTAAACACCAAAGTTAAAATCCCATCCGGAATTGTGGCAATTAGTCAGGAAACAACCATTACTAATGTACCTTTGAGTGCTACTCGCTCATATACGATTAAGGAGTTGCTGGAGGATGCCTTGCTACCGTCGGGAAATGGTGCTGCAATTGCTTTAGGAGCGGCGATTACTGGAAGTGTTTCAAAAACCGAGACAGCAATGGAAAAGCTTCTTTACTCATGGAATATCAAGGGAGTAAAAATATATTCACCGGCTGGATTGACAAATGGAGAAATGGGAGCTTATAAAGATAAATCGGCTTCTGATGATGCTGAAAATAAATTATCTGCTAAAGAGTTGGCAGAGGTATCCCGTCATTTGATGCTTGATTTTCCTTCAATTCGAAAAATTACCGATAAATCTTCTGCGGTCGTCAGTTCGACCAGCGGGTCTTCTTATACAATCGAAAATACGAATCAACTTTTAAAGAACATTAAGTCTCCATACAAATTCACTGGAATTAAAACAGGATCAGCCGAATCTATTGGTGGGAATTTTATCGGTGAAACAAGAATCAAAGGCCAAAAAGTAATTACGGTTGTTTTAGGCAGTGGCTCGATGACTGATGAATCAACCAGATTTGTTCAAACTGTTTCGATGCTTTCACAGCTTAATAAGGCAAGTTCTATAAAGAAAATCGCAAAAAGCGAAGGCTCAGCCAAACTAATTGCCGCTACTGGAAAAAATGGAAAAGTAAAAACCATTAATAGCTATCGATATTCACTTTTTGTTCCGAAAAAAAAGACAAGTCTAGTTTATAGCAGCATAAAAGTTAAGAAAAATATTTCGTATCCCTTATCTAAAGGAAAAATGATCGGATATGATGAAGTAAAAACAAGCAGTAATCTAGCAAATGATTTTCTCTATGGGAAATATTTGTCAGTTAAAGTTGACAGTAACGAAAGGGTCAAGGAAACTAATTTTATAGTTCGTGCTTGGCGACAACTGTTTTTCAGCAAAAGTTTTCAAACAAATTAAAATTTGATAAGTTTTTTCACAGTTCAAAATTACTGAATTATTCTTTATCTATATTTATCAAATATTTCAATTTTTATTAGGGAGTTTCAAAAAACAAATGGCATTTTTAGAAGTTAATTATTATTCACGGGTTTTGGGAATGAATCGGGTGATGAACGTTCTTTTGCCTGAAGAATCTGATCATAATCCAAATTGGACAAATGACAGTTTGAAAGATTTGCCGGTACTTTATTTATTACATGGCATGTCCGGCAATCATTTTGATTGGCAGAGAAAAAGCGATATTGAACGTTTACTCCGGCAGACAAAGTTGGCAGTTATTATGCCTGCGGCCGATTTGGCCTGGTATACAAATACTGATTACGGTATGAATTATTTCGATGCAATATCTCAGGAGCTGCCCAGAAAAGTTGCCAGTTTATTTCCACAAATTTCAACTAAAAGGAAGAAACATTTTGTCGCCGGCATGTCGATGGGTGGCTATGGCGCTTTTAAATTGGCTTTCTCGAGCAGTTATTTCAGCTATGCAGCCTCTTTATCCGGTACCTTGATATCCAGTTTAAATTATCCTGGTTTTTTGGATATGGAAAAACAAGCTTATTGGAAAGGAATTTTTGGTGATCTTGATAAATTTTCCGGTTCAAAAAATGATATTTTCGAACTAGCAAAGCGCCAATCCAACACCGGCATAGAACTACCGAAACTTTATGCTTGGGTTGGACAACAGGATTTTTTTTATGGTGCTAATGAAAAGGCTATTCCTCGTCTGCGCAAAATGGGATACGATGTTTCTTATGAAACTAACCCCGGCGATCATGAATGGTATTACTGGAGTAAATATATAGAAAATATTTTGCAATGGCTGCCAATTAATTATCAAGCAGAAAAACGTTTGTCATAGTTTTTTGTATCCTTTTATATAGAAAGCGCTTTCAATTTATCGTGAAAGCTGATATAATATAAATAGGGTTTAAACGAGATCGAAACTGATGATTGGTTTCGTCAGAGGTGTTTCCTGAGAGGGGAACAGGGTCTCGGGAATCCGGAAAGCAGCTTCCACCAACATTTAGTGGCATGAAACATCAAAGCTTATTGCTTTAAAGTTAGTGTTTACAAATGTTAGACAGTCTTAGTGATTATGTTAAAACCATATGATCTGCCACTGTTGATGGGGCTGTTTTTTAATAACTATTTTGTTTCCAAGGTATAAAAAATAAAGGCGGTATTGATATGAAAAATAAAGATCTAGAGGACTGTGATATGCTTCAACAAGCTCTGACTATCGAGACGAGATTGCCGGCTAAGAAAGTTCTTGTTTTTGCGGCCACTAATATGATTGCCGGTTTTACCTTTGGATTTTTGATTCGTTCGCTTTTTGATTTAAAAAAACGATAAGATTTTAATTTTTTTAGCCTCTCGTCGAATCTGTCAAAGAATCAATTCGTGCAACTACTTCTCCTCAAAATAACTGATATTTATAAAAAGCAGACCATTTCATGTTGCCCTGCTTTTTAATACATAATGAAATTCTGTCTGTTTTCCGGCTTATCATTTTTTAATTTATTATTGAAATTTTAATATCATAATTTCTACCACTTATCAAATTATCACTGCCACTTATCTATATTTACAATTTAGAGGATCTTTTTTTGGGTAAGCTGTTTTTACGTTGAATAACTAAAAAAAGAGGTAACAAATGGCAACAATTTTAAATGCAACGAGGCTAACGAAAATTTATGATAAGAAAAAAGCAGTCGACAATATCGACATAAATGTTAATGCGGGATCGCTGGTCGCTTTTTTGGGTCCTAACGGAGCCGGCAAGTCGACAACAATCAAAATGTTAACTACTATTTTAAGACCAAGTGGGGGGAAAATTTTGGTTGATGGTGAAGAGAGTCCGGAGGCAATTAGAAAAAATATTGGGATTGTCTTTCAAGAAAGCATCCTTGATAAAGAATTGACAGTTAGAGAAAATCTGCTTTTCAGATCTAATCTATATCAGCGACTACCGAAAAAGAGAGTTGATGAAGTCATTGAAATTGTTCAGGCTGAAGAATTTCAAAATCAGGCTTATGGTTCCTTGTCAGGTGGACAAAAACGTCGGGTTGATATTGCCAGGGCTCTACTTAATCGGCCTAAAATTTTATTTCTTGACGAGCCGACAACTGGCTTGGATATTCAGACCCGAAATCTGATTTGGGGGACCTTGTCAGCGATGCAAAAAAATGAAAATTTGACAATTTTTCTTACTACTCACTATTTGGAGGAGGCCGATCAAGCAGATGATGTTTATATTATCGATCATGGTCATTTGATTGCCCATGGGACATCCAGCCAACTAAAACAGAAATATACAAAAAATGTTTTAACGATTGAGGGAGACAATGATTTTATTGAAAAAGATTTGTCTTGGGGAAACAAATTGCGTGAGTCGCAGGGAAGTTTAATTATCGATACCGATAGTTCCCAAGAAGCAATTTCTTTGCTATCAAAATATGCAAAACAAATTGATCATTTTGAATTTCGGCAGGGAACAATGGATGACGTCTTTATATCACTGACAGGAAAGGAGATTCGTTAATGTTTTCATTAATGAAGCGCAATTTAACACTATATTTTAAAGATCGGTCAGGACTTTTCTTTTCGATTTTGAGTTCTTTGATTGTTCTGGGTCTATATATTGTTTTTTTAAAAAACGGAATGCTTAAAAATTGGTCTGAAGTTCCGCATACAGTGAAGGTTCTTGATCCTTGGCTGATAGGTGGAATGCTTTCTGTAACCGCTACAACAACAACTCTGGCGGGCATAAATCGATTGGTAAAAGATCGTGAACAACAACAATTGCAGGACTTTTTAATTACCCTTGTTAAACCCTTTTTAATCCAATTAGGATATTTTCTAAGCGCAGTTGTTATTGGCATTATTATGCAAATAATTGTTTTCTTAACTGCGTGGGGATATTTTGCTTATTCAGATAATATCGAAGTGGAAACAAATGTTTTTTTGCCTTTGTTGGGTTTAGCGATTATTAATGCTTTTAGTGCTTCAGCAATTAGCTTACTAGTCGTTACGTTCATTAAAAAGTTAACGACACTTTCAACTGTTTCTTCAATTATCAGCACGGCATCAGGTTTCTTTTCCGGAATTTACATTCCGATTGGTTCTTTACCAACTTTTGCACAAACTCTGATCAAAATTTATCCAGGATCTTATTCGGCATCGTTATATAGGCGCCTTTTAATGAATAATCAATTGAGTTCTTCTTTCAAGCATTTATCGAACAATGAATTAATCGATTTCAAAAAACAGTTGGGAATAGGCTATCAATGGCAATCAATGACGTCGAGTACTCAAGAATTTTCTGTCCTGATCATTGCATTATTGGCCGCTCTTTTGATTGTTGCTTTCAAATCATTTTTTGAAAATCGCCTGCGAAAAGATAGAAGGTTATAATATTCAGCAACTAGGACTGGAGAAAAAGATTTGAAGATTTCGTTCTTATCGAACAACAAATTATCGGAAAATGAGGTGATTGTGCAGGTTACTGCACATGATTATTCGGATAACGTCAATCAATTAATCGCTTATATAGAAGAATATAAACACTTCGACCAGATAATTTCGATCAACGTCGGTAATGCAATTAAATTTATTAATCAGGATTCGTTGGTTGCAATCGAAGTTTATGGAGACGAACTTAGATTTTTTTCTGAAAAAACAGCTTACACGACCCGGGGCCGACTTTATAAAACTTTGGAAAAACTTGATCGCCGATTCGTTCAGATAGCTCGTGGCACGGTTATTAACATTAATTATCTTCAATCTTTAGAAGCTGGCTTTTCTGGAAACATGACGGCGATCATGAAAAATGATAGAAAAATTAATGTTAGTAGGAGATATTTAATCAATTTAAAAGAGAGGCTGGGCTTATAAATATGGATCTTGCAAGGAAAGCTATCAGAGGTGTCTTGGTTGGAATTGCCTTTAGTTCATCAATCTATCTTATTTCAAAACTTTTTTCCAAAACGCTTCCTATTTCAAAACTCGAGATTTTTAGTGTTCTTCTACTTGGCGCTTTTATTGGTTTATTTTCATTGATTTTCGAAATGGACGAATACTTGAGTTTTCTTGCCCAACTTATAATCCATTTCTTTTTGACCGCTTTTACTGTTTTTATTTATGCCTATGTCAATAATGTACATGTAACTTTAATTGGTGGTTCGCTTGGATTTATTTCCATTTATATAGTTGTTTGGCTAATTGTTAAAAGCCAAATAAACCATGATATTAAAGAAATTAACCAAAAGTTGTCGGCAAAAAAAAATGAAGACGATTAGAGTGATTATCTAACTTTAATAAAAATAGTTCAGGTATCTATAGAATGAAAAAAATTTTCAATTTTTTATATTGATTTAGAAACACTGTGATAGACTTAGGTTTGATGTTGAAAAAACAAAGGAAAAAAATTTTTATTTATCTTTTCCTGTTTTTGGTTTTTTTATCAGCTGCCGGATACGGAATTAATCGGGAACACTATAAAAATCAACTTATCTCATCGAGGGCTAAAGCCAAGAAACTTCGAGACAAAAAGAAGGAAACCTCATTCAAGTCAAGAATGAGAGCTGCAGATTGGCAAAAACCTTCTGAAAAAGCATCTTATCCGGTTTTATCAAAATATAAAAACGTTTGGATAGATGTCTCCATCGCCAAACAGAGAGTATATATAAAAAGTGGCAATAAAATTCTATATGAAATGTATTGTTCGACTGGAATTGATGATTCAACACCAACGGGAACTTACAAAATTCAAAAAGAACGGGGAACATTCTTTTATAATGCGTCATCCAAAGAGGGAGCTCGTTATTGGGTATCTTGGAAAGACAATGGTGTTTATTTATTCCACACGGTACCAACAGATAAGAACGGTAAATATATAGTTTCTCAAGCAAAAGAACTTGGCAAAAAACCGAATTCTCATGGCTGTGTACACCTATCGATTCCGGATGCCAAATGGATTTACAAAAACATTTCCCAAGGAACCAAAGTTGTTGTTCACGGTACTTTTAAAGCCTGAAAATTTTGCCGCTAGTTATCGTTTTGAAGAATTTCCTGATTTTATAAAATTATTTTTTTGATTTTTTTTAAATCATTAATTCTTTGTTCTTTGCTTCGATCTTCAGCGTTAAAATTAATAATTTTAAAATCCTTAAGACCCATTTTTCCAAAGACACCGCGTTTCAGCATTTTGCCCAATTGATTTCCATAATGAAATTTATAAATAATTTTTGGTGTTCCGATTGCTGTTAAAACACGTATTTTTGTCTTGACCGGCAAAATTAATCTATGACCATTTGCTTTCTTTATCTGTCCTTTGGCGAAAACTTTATCAATGAATCCTTTCGTCAACGCCGGCATCATCTCCCACCAAATTGGAAAAATGAAAATGATCTCGTCGGCATCTTGCAGACGATCAAAGTAATTCTGACTTTGTTTATCGACAAAACTTTTCGTTCGCCAATTTAATAAATCGTTTTTGCCCATGACTGGATTAAAATTGTCTTTTTGCAGGTCAATTATATCAACACTATTTCCACTGTCTTTCAGATCCTTGATTGCTTGTTGAGCAAGAGCTGCAGAGTAAGAACGCTTGTGTGGCTGATTATGACTGGCGGTAATACCGTAGGGATGATCAAAAATAATTACAGTTTTCATTTTTGTGGTATCTCACTTTCTTTTTTATATTCCAAGGAATATAATTATTATTGTACTTTAGACAATAAAAGTCAATATATATTCCAAGGAATTTATTTTATGAACAATTTTAAAAAGATTAGTCATGAACTTCGCCGATATCGCAATTACGATAATACGGAAAAGGTTAGGAACTATTTATTAGAGCACACCGTTTCAGATGGTTTAGCCGAACTTTTGAATTCACTTTCAATTTCTGATCTGGACGTTTTAAGTACTGTTATTCGGCATCACGATTCACGGATTTCAGAAATTGTAAAACATTTGTCTTTTACTCAGGGGGCAGTCTCTAAAATAGTCAATAAGCTTTTTCGATTGCAATTGATTGAAAAGTACCATCTTGCAGATAACAAAAAAGACACCTATCTGAAAGGGACCGAAACAGGAGAAAAAATACATTTATTGCACGCAGAATACCATCGAGAAATGGATCAACGATTATTGAATTTTTCTAAGGGTTTTAGTGCAAATGAATTAAGCCTTATTGGAAATTTTCTCGCATCAATTAACGATCTTCGCGAAGAATGAAAGAATAAATAATTTTAATATTTAGGCAGCTAGCTTTGATCAGCTAAACCGAAGGCTTTTATTTTTCTCGGGCAAGCAACTGCTGTTTTTTGTAGAATTCGCATAATAAAAGCAAAAGGCCGAGGCTTCCGGCGAATATTCCTAAATACATGGCTGGGGATAATCTTAAATTGATAGCGGAGACGATAATTATCGAAGCATTACTTAAAAAGCAACTGCTTAAATAAATTATTTTGAAGGTTTGATTCAATTCGATGAATACGCAAATAATTTGATAGGCATTTAAAATTGCGACGAAAACAGCGATTAAGACAGAAATTTTAGTGACTAAAACATTATCACCGCTAATTGGAAAGTGCTCCATATTGTCGATTCTTAGTGCAAGTGCTATATACATTGCGATAACTGCAATGACAGTTTTTTTAAAAAAAAGAAATATTTGTAAAAAAGGCCTTCCGATATACATGTCGCTTCTCTCTTTTATTTCCTACGGCTCTATTTTAATTTAAATAACTGATCTAGAATCAAAATAACTATCTTGATTTCCATTAAAAGCATAGTTGTTTTTAACCCTAATGAGATATTGGGCCTATAAGAATTATCTTGGTCAGTTAACTTTGTGTATACCAACATTAGGTTAGAGGGACAAAACATGACGATTAAAAGTTTGAAGTGAGGTTTTTCCATTAAACTTGTTCTTTTCTATTGTTTAATGTAATCTCGAAAGATATGAATAATAGCTCAAAAAAGCTTATTTTCCACTTATCTTCAGTCCGTTTGCTTCTCAACTGGGTTCTGCTATTTACGTTTTGGGACTCAATTGGTTACTTGTTCGAGCAACCGGAAATACCAAGTTATTAGGATTAATCGAAGGATCAGGAGGCTTGGCATTTCTTTTAGGAGATTTTTTAGTTGGATTATTAGTTGACCAGTATAATCGAAAAAAGTCTTGATCTGGACAGATACCATTTCAGCGTTGATGTGCTTATCAGGCAACTTTTACGTAAATAATGAACAACCACAAATCTGTTTGTTAATCATAATTACTTTCGTTTTGAATTTAATGCTTGCTCTGAATTATCCGGCAGCCAAAGCGATTACTCCTGAAGTGGTTATTAAAATATACTTACAAAAATTTAATGCCATATCAAATACTTTTTTTAATCTAGCTAATATGGCTGCGCCGCTCGTAGGAGGTGCATTATTAGCAATCAAGAATATTGATTTTAGCGAGTTTTTGCTAATCAATGCATTGTCATATATAGTGGCACTTTGTATGAATTTTCTGATACCATATAAAAAAGTTCAAGATGAAAAAAATAATGCGAAAGAATCTATTGTTACAAGTACCCTGATCGGTTTCAAGTACGTTAAGAATCATTCAAATTTGTTGATGTACATGTTGGCTATGGGGATTTTTAATTTTTGCTATGCTGGTTTTCTATTGGCAGCTCCTTACATTGCACATCATTTTTTTCAGGGAAATTCAACAAACTACAGTTTTTTTAACAGTTTCCGCTGTTGGAGGATTGTTGGGAGGCGTGTGGTTTACTTTTCAAAAACGTAAAATTAAACCAGAAAGAATTTACTGGGAGCAATTGTTCTATGGTATTATGCTGGTTTTTGCGGAATTTTCTTTTCATTAACTGCTTGGATCTTAATTGCTTTAATTTATGGTATATTTCAGGCGAGATTCTTTGGAAGCATTACTACCTTTATTCAAGATGAAACGGATATTAAATTTTCAGGTAGGATATTTGGACTGACATTCCTGTTTTTTGATGGAATTCAGCCTTTAGGTGATTTTATCTTTGGCTTTTTCGTCAGCAGTTGGCAGCGATGGACTTATGTAATTTTGGGTATATGTTTGGCAATTTTTTTCTCGATCTTGTTATATTCAAATAGAAATAGCAAACGAACAATAAATTAAAAAATGAATAAATGAGCTTTTAATATTTCCTGATAAAGAATGTTTTAACCGACCCGAACGAGATAACGGGATGTTTGATGATAAAACATTGCAATATTTTAAATTTTGGGTTTTTAATTACTTTATTGATATATAAAATCACAAATTGCCAATAAAAAAACCTAAAAAAACACCGAAAAATCCTAATAAATAAGTTGCCAAGAGATATTTAAAAAATTGCCGATATTGATGAGACTTCAGTAATTCTATGTTCTCCAAGTTAAAAGTTGAAAAAGTTGTAAAAGTAGCGGTAAAGCCCATACTTAAAAAAAGATATACATTTTCCGATAAATTAAGCGAATAAAACAAACCCAAAAGAAGGCATCCCAAAAAGTTAATCAAAAAAGTTGGCCAGGGATAAATCATATTCAACCATTTTTTCTTAATTGAATTGGTTATTTGATAGCGACCAAGAACACCTAATGCGGCGCCCAAAGCGACTGAAAATATTTGAATCATTTGTTTTCCTTTCTTTTAATTATTATTAATTTACTTAAACAATATCCCAGAAAGACGAACAATAACCCGCTTAACATTGTTACGAAAAAATAGCTTATAGCTTTTAAATATTGATCTAATTGAAACATTTTGAAAATTTCTAGTTCGAAAGTTGAAAAAGTTGTGAATGAGCCAACGAAACCAGTTGAAACTACCGCAACGAGTTGATTTATCGTTTTTTTTGCTTCGACAAAAAAATAATACATAAAACCCAAGAGAAAACAGCCGATCATGTTAATTATCAAAGTACCGTAAGGATAAGCGCTGTTATCGATAGTTAATTCTATTGCAAAGCGTGATTCCGCGCCCAAAACTCCCAATATTATCATCAAAAAATAGTTCATTTTATTTCTCCAAAAAAAGAATGTCTCTTCATAATATATTTATTTCTTTTTCTATTCAATTAAATTTAAAAAAGTGAAAGAACAATTTCTTTTTAAATACTTTATTTACGCTTAATTAAAATTTTATTTACACTTAATTGTTGAGAAATAGGCTATTGCTTGTAGCCGCAAATGGCTACAACACCTTAGTATTAAGAACGGCTTTTAATCGAAGTTAAATTTTTTGAACTTTTTTCATTTCATTAAATAGATTCAACAGATCAATGCATATCGGACTACCATTCAATGGTGGTCTTTTTTTCATCCAAAGAAACTCCACTTTTGGTGAAGTTTTATCTTACTTAACGTTAAATATAAATTTATTATTCTTGTCAGTGACCTTACTAAATTACTTATTTTTTAATCATATTCCGACGACTAAAAAATCGTCTATTTTTATTAAATTGGTATATATAGAGAAACCAATCATCTTCTAAAAATATGATTGGTTTTTAGAAAAATTGACGCCGTGTCACCATTCTGATAGAATTTATCTTAGTGACGTGGTGTCACTTATTTAGAGGATATTAATGGTATCAAAAACTTTTCTTAATTTGGACTCAAAAAAACAGGCACGGATAATTGCAGCTTTAAATCAAGAATTTTCAAGTTATTCCTTGGCTGAGGCCCAGGTGGCGCGGATTGTTAAAAATGCAGCCATCTCTCGTGGAGCTTTTTATAAATATTTTGATGACTTGGATGACGCATATTTACATCTCTATAAGTTGGCTATGACTGATATTCACCGAAATATCGTTGGGCGGCTGAATAACTTTAATTTTGATCCTAATTTATATATCGAGGAAGTTGAAAATTTCGTTAATCAAATTAACCAGACTGATTATTATCAATTTATAAAGATGCATTTTTTGAAGAACGAATCCTTGTTGGCTGGTAAAAGAAAATCTCCTTCTAGAGGAAGCTCTTCCTCAACTGAAGAAAATGATCGGCAATGGGCTGCCAAAGTTATGAGCCATGAAACTATCAAACTGATTATGCTGAATCCAGAAATAAAGGACATGGCAATCACACGTTTGGCGGTTTTACTAAAACAATTATCCAAAAAAGGGGATGAATGAAATGTTCTTGGCTTTAAAAGAAATTAAACGAGAAAAGCTACGTTATGGACTGATTATATCGATGATCGTTTTAATTGCTTATTTGATTTTTGTCCTGACCAGCTTAGCTTTGGGCCTGGCTCAAGAAAATACTCAGGTGATTGATTCTTGGCATATAAAACGAATTGTTTTGGACAAGGATTCAGATATTAATTTATCTCAATCTTTGATCACGAAGAAGGAGTTAAGCACTTTTAAGCTAAGCAGAAAAGATGCTTATATCGGCCAAGCTTCGATAGTAGTTAAATCGAAAGGGAATAAAAAGGAATCTGCTCAGTTTATCGGCTTGGATAAACACCAATTTATTTTTAAGAATATCAAACTGCTTAGTGGACGTAAAGCAGCTAGTAATCGGGAAATTGTTGTCGACGAACAATTCAAAGATGACGGCTATCGACTCGGCGAGAAAGTCAGTTTCAATTCCTTCTCTGGAAAATATCAAATTGTTGGCTTTACTAAAGGCGCTAAATTGAGTGTTGCTCCAGTCGTTTACGGAACTTTGAGTGCCTGGAAAAAAATGCAGAGTAGCAGAAGCGACTTTAAAGCCAGTGCGGTCGTTTCCCAATCTTCTAATTTTAAGGCAGCTAATTCTCAACTAAAAAGTTATTCATCAGGAAAATTTATTAATCAATTACCGGGTTATTCGGCCCAAAATTCAACTTTTACTTTCATGATTGCTTTCTTAATGATTATTTCTTTAATTGTAATTGCTGTTTTCTTATATATATTGACAATTCAAAAAATAAAAAATTATGCGGTTCTGCGGGCCCAAGGAATTCCGGCGAAAATTCTTGTTATTGCGACGATTTGCCAGTCGGCAATTCTTGTTGTTAGCGGTTTGATTATTGCTGCTCTTTTGACAATTTTGACTGCTGTTTTTATCCCGACTGCCGTGCCAATGAGTTTTAATTTACCTATTTTGCTGTCCGTTGCTGTTGGTTTGATTATAACCGGACTTATCGGCGCATTGATTCCAGCCAGGATCATTGTCCGTATTAACCCGATTAGCGTGATTGGAGAATAAATATGTCAGTGATTGAATTACGGAATATCAATAAAATTTTTGGAAATAAAATAAGCCGAGTCCACGTCTTGAAAAATATAAATTTTTCTGCCGAAAATAATCAATTTAATTTAGTGTTGGGTCCTTCTGGTTCTGGTAAAAGCACTTTTTTGACAATCGCAGGTGGATTGCAAAAACCAACCTCCGGTCAGGTAAATATTGAAGGTCAACCAATTGAAGGTCTTTCGTCAAAGGACCGGGATACTTTGCGTTTAAATAAAATTGCTTTCATTCTCCAATCATATAATTTGCTTCCATACTTAACCGTAAAAGAACAATTTGTCTTGGTTGATAAAGTCAAAAATAAGGGTAATTTGGATAGTTCCAGTTTGGATTCGCTCTTAAAGAAATTAGGAATTGAGGAACTGCAAGAAAAATACCCCGGGGAATTATCAGGCGGCCAAAATCAGCGAGCGGCAATTGCAAGAGCACTGTACACGGACCCCAGTATTATATTGGCGGACGAACCGACGGCATCGCTGGATAGCGATAATGTGAAAGAGGTTGGCAGTTTATTTAAATCTTTAGCAAAAGAACAACACAAAAGCATCGTAGTTGTCACTCACGACTTGCGTTTAGTGGATTTTGCCGACAAGATTTATGAAATTCTCGATGGCAGAATGAAACTGAAAGAATAGTGATTGTCGAAGCAAATTAATTATCTTGATTTGCTTTTGATAAGGCTTTTTCCAGTAGAAGAATTGTTGCGTTGATTTCCTCTCCCAGAGAACTTTTATCGTTGACATGATAGCCTATGACCGTCCCGGCAACTGAACTAAAAATAAATCTGAATATTTGATAATTAGGCAGCTCGATTAATTGATTATTTTGTCGCAAGTTATTCAAAATCGGGTTAACATAAGCTTCTAAACTTTTTTTAAACTTTGTGATTACAATCTTTGCGAATTCAGGATTTGTTAACATCTGATTTAAGATAACTTTGATTGCCGGCAGATTTTTTTCAACGAAATTACTACGGTCTTGCACGATATCGGTTAAATATTCATGCAGAGTCATTTCCTTATCTTTTAAACTATTTTCCGAAAATTCATTAATTGCATCTTCAAAGACTATTTTTAATATTGGTGCGATACCGTTAATGAGCAGATTTTTTTTCGTTTTAAATTGCTTATAAACAGTGCCTTCTGCTACACCAGCTCTTTTTGCAATGTCGGATGTTGAAGTTTTTTCGTAACCTTTTTCGGAAAATAAAATCAAGCTGGCGTTTAACACGGCTCGTTGTTTTTTGGTTAGAACAACTTTTTCTTTTATAGCGCTCTCAAATAAGGACAGTAAGCTATTTTCTTTCGTCAATTTAGACTCTCCTATAACGTCTTAAACCAATAATGTTAATAGAAATTAAAATGACTGCAAAGGCAGCCAAGATTAATAAGTCGATTCCGATATTTTCTATTCCGGCTCCTTTTTTAATTACGTCGATCAAAGCATCGCCGCCATAATACATTGGAAAGATATGGGCGAAGATTCGCCAAAAGCTATTCATATCACTAAGATTAAACATTCCGGAAAAGAAAACCTGCGGTACGATTAAAATCGGTATAAATTGAATCATCTGAAATTCGGATGAGGCAAGCGTTGAAACCAATAGTCCCATTGACAAAGCGACTAATGCGAGTAATAGATTGATTAGCATTACCAACCAGATTGATCCACGACTATTTATGCCAAGAACGTAAATTGCATAAATAACTACCACGATAGTTTGCAGAATTGCTAGTAATCCATATGCTCCAACATAGCCGGCAATTATTTCCTGCCTTTTAACCGGACTGGTTAATAACCTGCCAAGTGTTCCCGTAGTTCTTTCCTGTAGTAGCGAAACGCCGGAAATTAAGAAGACAAAGAAGAAAACTAAAAATCCAACTAAAACAGGCGCAATTGCGGTAAAAAGACTGCTATTGGCGTTTCCATAAATATACTTTTCTGATAGCGATAGAGAATTTCCATTTTTTTTGCTTCCTAATTTACTTTCGATTGCTTTTTGCTCGGTAGTCGGCAATGATTTGATGACGGAATTCAATTCTTGTTGCGATTGATTAATTTTCGATTTAATTGATTTAATTTGATCTTTTGTAATACTTTTAACCAGATTCTCTTTAACAACGGCTGTTAAAGAGGTATCTGCATTTTGATAGGTGACTGTCAATTTCTGGTTTTTTTGTTTTAAAAGAGCCGCAAGATGATACTTCTTCAAATTTCTTGAAATACTCCTTTTATTATTGATAGCAACCAAGTTGATTTTACTGTTTTTTTTCAATTGTTTCATTAAATTTGGGCTGACATTTTCAGTTCCCAATCGAGCACTTAAATTGGTATTTGATTGCAAGATTAAATAAAGAAGTCCCAGAACCAGCAAAGGCGCCAAAAATACAAGTGCTAGAGTCCTTTTGTCGCGACTAGGTTCTTTTAGGATTCTTTCAAAGATCACTAGAGTGCGCATTTTTTTCTCCTGTTTTTATGAATACTTTTTCTATTGAATTAACTTTATAATCAGACTCTAATTTTTGTGGCAGATCGTCGGCAATTATTTGGCCGTTTCGCAGCATTAATACCCGATCAACATGTTCGACTTCATCCATTACGTGGGTGGTAACAATAATAGTTTTTCCTGATTTATGAAGTTTTCTTAATTCTGCCCAGACCTGAACTCTTAGTTCCGGATCGATTCCAACGGTTGGTTCGTCCAATAGAATTATTGGCGAGTTCGCTAATAAAGCAATTGCCAATGATAGACGACGTTTCATGCCTCCCGAGTAATTTGAAACTCTTATATCTAAAGAATCTTGTAGGTCGACAATTTCACTAACCCGCTTGATCTGATCTCTTAAAATTTCACCGGGTTGTTTCATTAAACCGGCAAAAAACCTTAAATTTTCTCTGCCACTGAGGGATGTGTAAAGAGCATCGCTTTGCGCCATATAGCCGATTTTTCCTAAGACTTCTCGGTTTGGCATGCTTTTGTCGAGTACGGTTATTTTTCCGCTATCCAATTTAATCATGCCTAAAATAGCAGCAATCATAGTCGTCTTTCCGGTGCCTGATGGACCGATCAAGCCAATTAATTGGCCATTTTTTATTTGAAGACTTATATTTTTTAAAACATGATTTTGTCCAAAACTTTTTGAAACTTTTTCCAGCGTTATTACGTTAGTCATAATTTCCTCGTAATCGGTTGAGTAAGTGAGCGGTCACTCACTAAATTAATTATACAACTTTTCAATTGAACTCCAATCTGTAGATCAACAAATCAACTATATTGAGGTCAGAGTTTTCAATCTGTGTTTACATAAAAAAGCTTTCGATAGAAAAAGTTGAATTTCCATTAAGAAAAAATTTTGTGTGAACAATTTTCTCGATATGATCTTATATTCAAGAATAAAGACATGATAATTTTTAAATGAACTAATTTGAAATAATTTTTTTGAATAAAATGTTAAGATCGATACTCATTTTTCCACAATTTGCAAATAATTTGGAGATAGATCTGATTAGGAAACGAATTGATCCTCTCTATAAGAATATCAGGCCGCATATATCCTTGGTTTTTCCTTTTGACAGTCCAATTTCCGATGATCGTTTAATTACGCTTACTCAAGAGAGTTTGAAAAAAGTCGACTGTTTCAAAATTGAACTAAATCATCTGGATGGCGATTTCCGTGGCGGTTATATTTGGCTTGAAGTCGGGCAGGGTCGAAAGGAAATAGAAATTATTCATGATTCGTTATATAGGAACTCGGAATTATCCATTTTTTTGCGGAAAGATATTCCTTATGTTCCTCATTTGACGGTTGGGCAACAGCTGAGGGCACTTCAAGCTGAAGGACTGGCTCGTCAATTGAATAAAAAAAGTTTTCTTTTTGAAAGCGAAATTAAATCGATATCGATTGAATATATTCTTCCAAATAATGATTCTGAGGAATTTTATCAAGCATTTTTAAGATAATTTTTGTGTTCTTATTCTAATGAACTTTTTTATATTATATTATGTAGAAACTTGGGGACTTCTGTATAAGCTTTTTTGAAACAAACATGGTATCTAGGCAAAATATTAACTTCGAGTTAGCAGGAAAATAAAAAAGCTTTCAAGCCATAGGTTTTTTAATTTTTGTCTATGCCATAATTAGCTAGAAGGAACAATCTATGAACGATACATATTTAATTACACAGATTGAATTATTGCTCAGATTAATTGTTGCAGGGGTTTGTGGTTTTGCAATTGGTTATGAAAGAAAAAGCCGATTAAAAGAGGCTGGAGTTCGAACCCACATGATCGTTGCTCTTGGAGCGGCCCTGATTATGATTGTTTCCAAATACGGTTTTGTCGATGTTGTCCAACTGAAAGGGTATGTACTTGATCCGTCACGAATTGCGGCACAAATTGTTAGTGGAATCGGTTTTCTTGGCGCTGGAATGATTTTTGTTAGAAAACAGGCAATCAATGGTTTAACGACGGCAGCAGGTGTTTGGACAACAGCCGGAGTTGGTATGGCCATTGGTGCTAAATTATATTTTATCGGCGTTTCAGCTACAGTAATTGTTTTACTGGTTCAAATTATTCTTCGTCATAATTTTAAGTGGATGCCGTTGCCTGAATCTGAGCAAATTGATATTGAATTTGACAAAATAGCTGATTCGATTGCTTTTATACAGAAAAAATTTGCCTCCAACAATATCGAGATTATAAATCTTAGTGCCGATAAAAATGGCAATGATAGTATCCATGTAGAATTGTTTGTCAAATTACCACAAGGGTATGATCCTGCACGATTAATGGATCTTTTTAAAGATAATCCACATGTCAAGTCAATTGAGTATTGAAAGCGCTTTTTTATATTGTTATAATATAGATAAGGATTAATAGAGATCGTAAACAGCGGCTTGAGTCTGCTAAAGAGATTTCTCCTATATGAGCAAATCGGATCTCAGATAATCCGAGAGCGGTTCTCATCACTTGATGATGGGAGCCGTTTTTTTAATGATGACAAGTTAGGCATTCTTGGTTCCTCCTTCATTGTCGGCCTCGCCGCTTCCCCAAACTTTGATGGCATAGATACTGTTAAAGAGCAGGGCAGCCTGTAAAGCGATTTGTGAAAGATTGGCTCCTAAATTACCGATATTCGTGTAACCGGCAATCGTTTGATAGGCCAAAGCTGCCCAATAAATTATATTGGCTGAATTGACAATAATCCATAGCGACCAGTTTTTTTTACTTCAATATATAAAGCGTTTGAGCGATAATGCTTACAACAAAGTTAATGCTGTCCAAGTATGGTAATTGTCCATGTATGATTGAAAGAATCCACCAACCAATTGCCCAGGCAATGAAGGCGCCTAAAAAGATCCAATTTCGAATTGTTTTGGAAAAGGAATGAGTTGCTTCGTCGTGTCCCCACATTAACCATCCGATTGGTTGTGAAATGACATAAACGATATCCATTGCGAATGATCCATAAGCATGGCTGATCCAAGCGACATAAGCCATTGCCAGGCATTGGATTAAGCCAAAAATGAAATTTATTTTCCGCCCCTTCATTCCGTAAATCAGGCAGAGAACTCCGGCAACGCCGGAAACCATGCCGATTAAAGAATCTGGAACAATTGCGTAGACTGCAAATTGCAACAAAATCAAAATTGAAATATAAATTACTTCAAACTTCTTCCAATTAGCGAATAATTGAACGTAAATCCAATGAAAAATTCCTGTTGATTCCGATCCCATGATAAAACTCCATTAAAATAGATTAGAAATAAGCTTCCAAAGGATTCAATCAGCTAGCGAAGTTTGTCGAAAAGCTTTATTTCATTCAAAAGGTATCATGTAAAGATCCAATTTACAACTATTTTCTTGGTTATTTTACTGGAAGACGATCAAAGGGTTATCTTTGAATATTGATCATTTGACAGGATTTCCATCTGAAAAATGCGAAATAGCTGCCAAAATTGAAAAATCCTTACCAAATCGTTTAATAGAAAGATAGTTTTCAATTAAATCTTTAAAAAGAATATAACGAATATGATCATGCAAATCATGGTTGCGCATGTAATGAGGACGATTGAATTGTGCTAAAACTTCATTTTCGCGATGGTCCGGTGCCACAATATAGAGCATCATATCGTTTTGATTAACTTGATAGAAGTCATCCATTCGATTCATGCCGGACATGATCGATGTTGATTTCTCGACTTCGAAAGAAGCAATCGGCAGATCGTTTTTTGAAAACCAGATTACATCAATTAAAGAGACCGTTTCACGAATATGAATTGGTAATCGATTAATAGTTTCCGGAAGTCTTGCTAAAGAAACATCCCCAAGACGATTTCCTTGATAATGTCGATTATGATCATTTGAAGCGATCCAAGAACGATAGCCGATATTGTTACCGATATCGGCTAAAATATATTGAATTTTATAGTGCAAATTTTTTAATTCATCATTTTCCAATTTTTCTTCAATTTTTTTCTGTGTTTTATTTTCTGTTTTGATATAAACTTCCGAGTTTTCCCGGACAACATAATTCAATTTTCCAATATCAAACAAAAAGGCCGAAACGGCTCCAAGATCCTTTGAGAAAAGTCCACTAGCCTGATTTAATTCAATAACCCCATCCCGTAATTTAAAGTAATCGACCCATTTGCCCAAACGAATCTTTGAATGCGTTAAATAGTTATAGCCCTCGACAATTTTCGTATTGAATGGACAAAAAATTGTTGGTTCGAGAAAATAAAGAATATTAGCGACAGCAGGCCCAAGCCCTTTGATTTTATGTTTATCTAATTCATTAACTGCCATCAGCATTTTAAGATCGTTATTTGTGTGAAGTATTTGATCGAACATCTCGGCGAATGCCAACTGATTTTCCCGGTTTTCATAGATGTCGGGGATTCTCATTTTCGGTTTCCACATAAAGGCATGCTTAGCGCCTTTAAAAATCTCTTCCTGGCTTGCAATTACGTCCATGACTGTTTCAAGCGCGGAACCGTGAAGATCACGCGGGAAAGAAGCATCGCGGATTGTTTCGATAATTTTTTTAGTTCCTTTCCGAACCTGATTGAAAGCCTTTAAACGTTCTTCGCTGTGAGTGAACCAAGTTTGATAGAGCAATTCCTTTTTTTGCATGTATTGATCGATCAGATCTCTTAGAACCTGTCTAGTATCTGCTGAATCTGGTAGAATTGTGGAAAACCGACTGAGGAGTTTGTCATGCCAGATTATCCAAGCAATATTTCTCGAGCGCAATTTGCGTTAATACAACCTGATTTAGAAAACTTCCGCAAGCATACAAGACCGCGTCGTTATGATCTTTATGACGTATTCAATGCCATCCTTTACTCGCTTACTACAGGGTGTCAATGGCGTGAATTACCGCACGATTTCCCGGAATGGCACACTGTCTACCGCTATTACGATATGTGGCGAGATAAACCAGACCCGACAGCTGATTCGCTATTAGAAAGGCTTTTAAAAAAACTGTTGCTTCCTATCGCTTTGCACAGGGCCGATCGGCCCGAACGTCGTTTGTGATTGTTGATGCTCAAAGTGTTAAAACCACTGATTTAACGAAAAATAGTGGCTACGATGGCGGCAAAAAGATTTCAGGGATTAAGCGTCATATGGCGGTTGATATTAATGGTTTACCACAAGCCATTCTCGTGACACGAGCTAATGTATCAGATCGTTCAGGTGCATTGGCTATGTTTAGTTTGGCTAGCCAAAATTTAGAGCTGGTTCAGCATGTCATGGTTGATGGTGGCTACACTGGCAATGACTTTGCGGATCAGGTGAAGCTCATTTTGAATGCTAAGACGACGGTAGCTAAACGCAACGAGTTGCATATGTTCACGGTGTTACCGCAACGATGGATCGTTGAACGTTCATGGAGTTGGCTAGACAAATGTCGGCGACTTTGGAAAAACTGTGAACGTGCCCTTAACAGCAGTCTTCAAATGGTTGTATTGGCCTTCCTGAAGATAGTTCTTAAAAGATACTAGACAGGTTCTTA
>NZ_AQVA01000008.1 GCF_000372485.1 Oenococcus oeni DSM 20252 = AWRIB129 | reverse complement strand
ACGACTTGTCTGATAGTGTTTCCAATGATAATACGTACTTTTAGAAAGCCCTAAGGCTTTCAAGATTATCCAGAGGCGGTGTTTACATAATTGTTCGTTGATAAAGTCTATGGCTTTAACTTTGCCTAATGCCTTCCCAGTAACACCGCCNCTGCTTTTAAAATTTCATTTTCTTCTTTTAACTGCTGGTTTTCTTTCTGTAGTTGCTTGAAGGCTTCAACACTCGTTACGCCACCGTCAGGTAGTTCAACTAATTTGGCCCGCTTGATCCAATGACTGATGGTGGTTGGATGAACCCCATATTCATTGGCTAAGGATTTCTTTGAACGATTTTNATTGTGATAAAGCTTAACGATGTTGTTTTTAAATTCATCTGAATAATATTTCATAAAAAAACTCCTATTCTGATTTTTATCATTATGACACAAAATCTAATGATTTTGGTACCAAATTTCAGTATAGGAGCAGCTTATTAGGGGACAGAGGCTGAAGCTGATCTCGTAACTGCTCTTTGCTATCCACTATTTCCCCTTCGTATTTGGTTTGCTTCATTATTCCTCTTAATTGGCGCTAAGTCAGGCGTTACAAATTCACGCAGATATAATCGCTTTATTACTGTCAATTTTACTCTGTGAAAGTGCTTAAAAACGGCAAATAATGGCAAATAATCGCTTATTTTTGGCTGTTTTTTGTGTGTTTTATGGCTACTAAGACCGTTGTTAGGGCATTAGCATCCCCTTTATTTATTTTTTCTCTGTTTGGTCTTATAGCATCTTATAGCGTCTCAAACTAAACCAGATATGGACCATTAATCACTCCTTTATTGTCGAGACTCCTAGAGACAATCAAACGCCTTTGTATGGGCATTTATAGGACCTAAACAGCCTATAAAAAAGTTTTACTTTCCGCATTTTGAAAACAGGCGAACGGTTCTGTGAACGCCCTATCAGACACCAATCCCCCCTATCATTTTTTCTGAACTCCTACAACATTCGCTTGAACGGTGTGCAGGCACCTGTGCGATAAGTCCGTTTTATTTTTTAAAAATCAGCTTGGTTACTGAGGGAGAAACTATGTTTTAATTGTCGATACCTCAAAAAGGAAAATCTTATATTTTCCCCTGACGCTATTTTGATCAGAAAAGTTGAAGAAAGATTATTTTATCTAGGAAATATGCTTAGCGGTAAAATGGGAACCGATTAAGGTTATTTCTAACAGAGCGCGTTCGTTATACAAATAAAGAAATAATGAAAAAACTTTATATCGGTTTTTCTAGAGGACAAAGAAAATTCACTATACGAGTGGCATTTGGAACAACGAAATATGTATATATTTGTTATAGCATATGAACTTTAAGGCAAAGATTCTAGATAACTTATATAGAAGAATTAAGAAAAATTTGTCCATTGCATTCGACATACGAATTACTGTCTAGCTATCTTTCCCAATTAGTAAGCTAACATAAATGGTTAAGATACCTTCTAACCTGTGAATTTCCAGAAGACGAGAACCAATTACTGAAATAATAACTACTAGGTTAATCATCATGCTACTCTGCAAATCTACTATATATCTGAATATATCTGAAAAAGTTCTATCTTTTTTATTAATCCTACAAATATTTTGTATTTATTCAAACTAATCATTTGCACTATTTGATTAGTTTCGGTTTGCAGTATTCCATACCCCTTTGGCAACTTCTGGAGAAGGTTTTTATATCTTGAATGTTTTTCACTTCTTGTTCCACTAATTTAATATGCTTCATCACAAATATTAATTAGTTTAACAATTGAGTGGCTGCTAGCAAATGTTATAGCATTCCCTTTAGTGTCGATAATATATTTATATCTTTCTTTTTGCTTTGGCTGAGATAAATAAATTAAATTTTAGGAAAAAGATATTTTTTTGTTTAAAATTCTACCAAGAAATATCTTACAAATTTCTTATTTTTGTACATTGCTTAGTTCTCTTTTAGCGCCGCCGCCGATAAATAAATACAGTTAATGGCATGAATATTAAAATAATGATCCCTCCACTAATGAATACCATTGTGGCATTACTACTCCAATGACCGGTCTTTAAAATTGTCCTGATTGCTGTGATTGTTAAACTGACTGGATTAATTTTAACTAGCGTTTGAATAAAATGTGGCAATGTCTTTGTTGGAATGAAGGCGTTAGATAGAAATGTCATCACTAATATAATAATCATTGATAAACTTCCAATTAATTCTGCATTCTTAGCAATTAAACCAACTAAGGCAAAAATCCACGAGGTAGACCAGCCAATAAAGATAGCCAATAATAGAGCCACAATAAGTGCCGGCAAGTTAGCTGTTGGCCGCCAACCCATTAAAAAGGCTGTTATTAAAGCCATTATTCCTGAAAGTAATAGTCGGAAGATGTCGCCGACTAATTGACCCGCCAACGGTACGATGGGCGAAATCGGTAATGTTTTGAATCGGTCAAAGACCCCTGCATTAATATCTTCGCGCAGTTGTTGTCCCGAACCTGAAGCAGCGTTTAAAATACTTTGAACCAGAATTCCAGATACCAGCATTGGCAAGTAGGCGTGAACACTGCCAGCAATGACACCGCCAAATAGGTATCCGAACAATAACGTGAAGATCACAGGTTGCATAATGACGTCACTAAAATTATCGGGATTATGCAAAGTTTTCAGTAAGTTACGGTGCGTCATAGTTAGTATGTTGTTAAAAACAAGATTTTTTGTTGTGGCTGATTTCATAATTTGTTTCTCCTCAATTTTTTCCAACTGTCATCTTTAGGAAAACGTCATCTAATGATGGAGTTTCAATGGCAAAATTGTTGATAGCAATCCCTGCAGTTTGAAACTGATCCAAAATCTTTGAAGCCGATTGCATTCCTGTGTTGCTAAGTAATGCAATCAGTGTTCGTTCGTCTACATGAACAGACACTGCCAAAATATCTTGAATAATTTTCTGCGCTTGTGGAACCTGTTTTAAATCTGTTACCTCTAATCGAAGTTGCATACCACCAACTTGTTGTTTTAATTCACTTGGAGTTCCCACTGTGATCATTTGGCCATGATCAATAAGAGCAATTCGATTAGCTAGATGATCCGCCTCTTCCAAATATTGGGTTGTTAACAAGACTGTTGAACCCTGAGCAACTAATTTTTGAATTGCCTGCCACATTTGTACCCTTGTGCGTGGATCTAATCCAGTGGTTGGTTCATCTAAAAAAAGGATAGATGGTTTTCCAATCAGACTAATAGCTAAATCCAATCGACGACGCATTCCACCAGAAAATGTTGCTAAGGTTTGATCAGCTGAATTAACTAAGTCAAAATCTGTTAATAGTTCAATGGCACGGCTACGAGCGGCTTCGCTAGCTAATCCATTCAGCTTACCGAAGATCATTAAATTCTCACGCGCACTCAAATCCTGATCAATCGCTGTAGTTTGGCCGGTCACGCTAAATTGTTGACGAGCCAAACGACTTTGTGTCAATGTATCAAAGCCATTCAACAAAATTTGTCCCGCATCTTGACGTAATAAAGTCGTTATCATCCTTAAAATAGTGGTTTTTCCAGCTCCGTTTGGGCCCAATAAGCCGAAAATCTCACCTTTTTTGATGGTAAAAGAAACATCCTGCACTACCGTTTTGTTTCCAAACCGTTTCTGAATATTCGTCACTTGAATTACATTATCTTTACTCATTTTTTGCCTTTCATAATTTAATCAGGGCGCCTGACAAAATATATAGTAAGGGCACCTGAATAAATTGTCAAGTCGTAGTCGTATAGATGTTTGGAGTGTTGTATATTTAAGGAAATAGTAGATGGAGTGATAATTTTGACAAATAAGATCAAAGCAGAATTGATTGCCGGGAAATTGACGGAGTACGAACAACTCAGCAAAATATATGATGATGTTATAAAGCAAGCTCGACCACGTTTGACAGTCGAAGGTCAAGGGAAGATTTTATTAGCATTGGCTGATGAGGATCATTTATCACAACGAGAACTGGCAACACGTTTAGGAATGTCGCCCCAATCTACTAGTGAATTTGTCTATAAACTGGTCAAATATAATTTGGTAACTTTGACGAAATCGCCAAATGATAGGCGTATTAACTTAGTTAATTTAACAAGCGCGGGTCGAGAAGAAATTGAATCCGCTGCTCAAGAAGTTCCCCCATTTATTAGAGTGCTTTCTGATACTGAATTGGATCAGTTATCATCTTTACTTACCAAAATCACAACGGCCATGTACACAGATATTGATGCAGCTAACTCCACTCTGGGAATTAAACTTCATAAACTATTTTCAAGTCGATATTTAAAACAATTCAAAAAATAGCTTTAATTAATTAAATAAATTTTTAAAGATTAAGGATAAAAGTTATGTTATTTGATTTCAGACTCCAAACTGAATTAATTTTAATTTTCATGAATAAGAGCAATACGATGAAAATTCAAGCCACGGATATGAAAGAAAAAGAATAGCAATTTTTATTTTTTTCGCATTCATTTGAGATTTTATTTATGAATCAAGTCATTATATGTGTTAGCGTTCGCTAGTTTTACATATTTCTTAATTAAAAAGTTTTAATCTTGTTACTTATATCACTTAATACCTAATAAGAAAAACTAAATTAATTTAATTATATTAAAGGAATATCAATTAATAAATAAAATATCTTTGTAAAACTCTACAAGTTAACTATATTTTTTGGGAATTAGAGTCTCAAATAACTTATTGCTACTTTGTTTAGGAGCGATATAAAAGTTTAATTTAGTCAGTTAACTATAATTTCAAAAACAGCAATATAAATTGATCCAAACACACAAAAATATGTAAAATCAATTTCTTAAGTTGAATCGACAGTAAGTTAGGACTTGGTGTTCTTGACATTGTTTAAGTTATCCAATCCGATACTAAAAAAAGCAAGAAATATTTACTTGCTTTAGGAAATGGATCATGTCCGTGAAGCCATTTACTGACCTTTCTTTTCAATAAATTTGATTACTTTTTTGATTACTTTCTTCCGTCATCAAGGAGCATACTCAGAACAACATTAAGCCCGAAAAATGCCTAACAATGGGCTTTATACACCCTCAGAACATAGCAACATGGAGATTGAGGGATTCGAACCCTCGCGCCGGGATAAACCGACCTACACCCTTAGCAAGGGCGCCTCTTCAGCCTCTTGAGTAAATCTCCAGCTGATTAAAATAACTATTAATCATAATAATATAAAAAGTGGCAAACAAACATTCATAATAAAATGCCTGTTTGCCAATGGACCATCCAGGACTCGGACCTGGGACCTCTGCGTTATCAACACAGCGCTCTAACCAGCTGAGCTAATAGTCCAAAGCGAATGACGGGAATCGGACCCGCGTAGCCAGCTTGGAAGGCTGGAGCTCTACCATTGAGCTACATTCGCAAAAGGAGAGAAATCTCCAATGGCGCGGGGCGGAATCGAACCGTCGACACAAGGAGCTTCAATCCTTTGCTCTACCAACTGAGCTACCGAGCCAATCCTTGACTACATCGATATTGCTATCGACCGGTCCCAGCGGGGTTTGAACCCGCGATCTCCTCCGTGACAGGGAGGCGTCCTAGACCAACTAGACCATGGAACCTCTTGAACATCTTCTATGTAATAGCCAAACATTCAGGTCGGTCACTAAGTGACCTATTGCGGGGGCTGGATTTGAACCAACGACCTTCAGGTTATGGGCCTGACGAGCTACCAGACTGCTCTACCCCGCGATAATATTAAATTTGCCTCACGGCAATGGAGAATAGAGGATTTGAACCTCTGCGCCGGTTTCCCGACCTGACGGTTTTCAAGACCGTTCCCTTCAGCCAGACTTGGGTAATTCTCCAGAAACTCAATGGGCCAAATGGACCTTGCTGGACTCGAACCAGCGACCGAGCGGTTATGAGCCGCTTGCTCTAACCAACTGAGCTAAAGGTCCTAATTCGGGCCAATCGCGGCGGGGGGAATCGAACCCTCGACCTCCCGGGTATGAACCGGACGCTCTAGCCAGCTGAGCTACACCGCGATCGATTGAGCAAGTGCCCAATCGGGACAACTGGATTCGAACCAGCGACCCCCTGGTCCCAAACCAGGTGCTCTACCAAACTGAGCTATGTCCCGAGTCAAACTACTCAGTACACAAACAATCACTTGTTAGTACTCAGACGGTCAATTACTTGACCCATGCACCATGTAGGAGTCGAACCTACAACCTCCTGATTCGTAGTCAGACGCTCTATCCAATTGCGCTAATGGTGCAAATTACTGCTAACTTACCATGTTTACACAACGTGGATCAGTTGGCTGTTTGCTTTTAAACAAACATGCCGGCGCCCGGGATCGAACCGGGACGGTATCACTACCGCAGGATTTTAAGTCCTGTGCGTCTGCCTATTCCGCCACGCCGGCAGCAGCCACGATAAGTGGCAAAGCGAACGGCGGGACTCGAACCCGTGACCCCCACCATGGCAAGGTGATGTTCTACCACTGAACTACGTTCGCATATTTTTGAGGAAGCCCTCTGCCGACTAGAGGGTTCGAACCTCCGACCCCCGCTTTACAAGAGCGGTGCTCTGCCAACTGAGCTAAGTCGGCGACGAAATTGTTTCTTGGAAATGATTTCTCATTCCCAATGGACGCTACAGGGATCGAACCTGTGACCTCCTGCTTGTAAGGCAGATGCTCTCCCAGCTGAGCTAAGCGTCCATTTTTCGAAATCGCTTTGAACAACACGCGACTAAAATATAGTACATAATATTCCAACAAACGTCAACAACTTTTGCGAAAAAAACTCAAAATTATTTTTTATTTCCCCGAATTCGGCCTAAAGCTTCGCTTTTGCTAGCCTCGATTGTCTCTGCGATTGGCTTAAAACCGGCCTTTACCCTTGTCGCTGTCCAAAAATGCTTGTAAATATTACGATTTTCTCCAGGTTTTGGATTTGCATGAACTTTTGGAATCGATAATTGACGAAAACTCAAACTAATTTTTTTACTATAGTTGTCGATATCAAGGATAATTGCCTCGACCGGCTGCCCTATATGAAATTCTTCCGGTAAATTATCAATCCGACCGTTTTTGCATTCCGAAATATGAACCAAACCCTGTGTCTTCGAATCAAGTTGCACAAAAACACCGTAATTTTGAATTCCGGAAACAGTTCCAGTTACTCTTTGGCCAATTTTATAGTCCATATTTCCATTATATGTGTTTTTAGATCAGCTATCGTAAACGACTGATATACTTAATCGGTATGCAATTTCTAATCGACTTTTTCCTTCACATCGACACTCATTTGGCTAATTTTGTTAATACTTTTGGCATCTGGAGTTATGTTTTCATTTTTTTTATTGTTTTGATAGAGACCGGTGCGGTTGTGTTGCCTTTTTTGCCCGGAGATTCGCTCCTGTTCGCCGCCGGAGCGTTGTCGGCGAACAATGACAACATCTTGAATGTTTGGGCTCTATGGGTCGGTTTTTTCCTTATTTCGTTAATTGGCGATTCTATGAATTATTTCATCGGCCAAACAGTTGGGAAAAAATTATTAAATACAAGAATCGGTCATTTTATCAAACCAGAACAAATCAGGGAAACCGAAAAATTTTACGAAAAACATGGTGCGGCTGCTATCATCCTAGCCCGCTACATGCCGATCATTAGAACTTTCGCTCCCTTCGTTGCTGCTGGATCCGGTTTTCCATATTCGCGCTTTCTCAAATATTCCTTAATTGGAACTTTTTCCTGGTCAACAATAGCCGTCTGGTGCGGATTCTTTTTTGGCAATATTACCTTCGTTCACGAGCACTTTACACTGATTATTCTGGCAATTATTGTTGTGACATTTTTGCCGGCTTTAATCGCTTTTTTAAAAACCCATAAAACAAAAAAAGCGAAGAATTAATCTTCGCTTTTATCTTTATTAACCGGATCAATCTGAACGTTACCGGCGTTAATTTCTTCTAAAGCTCTTCCGATAGGCTTAACCGACTTATAATTATCCAAAGTCGGACCGACTAAAGTTTCCAATTGAGCGGCAATTTCTTGAATTTGTTTCTTGTCGCGATCAGTTGGTTTTTCTTCACGTTTTAATTTTAATAATTCATCTTTCAAACGTGGTAATTCTTCTAATTCTTTAGCACGTTTCGATGCCAAAGCGATTAATTTATAACGAGAATCGACTTTATTTAATAATTCGTCGACTGACGGATACATTAGGCTCATCTTAACCCTCCAATATTTTTATATAGCTGTTAGCCAGACGCTTAGCTTTTAATCTTTCGGCTCCGATAATTGTCTGAACCTTTTTAACTGCCTTATCCACTTTATCATTTACAACCGCATAATCATAGTTGGTCATCATTAAAATCTCTTGACGAGCTGTTTTTAAGCGTTCATCGATAACCTTATCGGACTCTGTTCCGCGGAGTTCCAAGCGATTCCTTAATTGCATTAAATCAGGTGGCAGGAGGAAGATCAAAATGGCATCAGGAACTTTGGCACGAACCTGCATTGCACCATTAACCTCGATTTCCATGAAAACATCGTTACCCTGCTGGCGCTGCTCGTCTATCCATGTCTTGGGCGTACCATAATATTGATCGACGTATTGGGCGTATTCAAGCATTTGCCCCTCATTAATCATCTGCTCGAATTTTTGTTTGCTGACAAAGAAATAATCTTTACCATCAACCTCGTTCCTGCGTGCTTCTCTAGTAGTTGCCGAAATTGAATAAAGCAACTCATGCGGATTTCTTTTAAATAAAGCTTTTCTAACCGTCCCCTTGCCAACACCGGATGGTCCGGAAAGCAAAAACAACATTCCTCGTTCATTCATGCCAACTAGTTTAACACTACAAAAGGTCTTAAATTTACCAATTCTTAAATATCATTTTAAAAGGATTTTTATCTCTTCTTGCATATTACAAATGTCAGAAAGTCACTTTCCGTTCGTAAAACTGTTTGCTATTTCGAACAAGCGTTCGTATATTAAATGGTGTTGAGAGAATAAAAAATGCAAAACGCAATCGTAAACAATCAAATACATCGTGTTAAGTCTTTTAAAAAAATCCTGATTAACATTAAGACAGCTTTACCGATTGAAAAGAAGGAACAGTTGGATGCGGAAACGATTATTGATCGCTTGAATTTAGCCTTAAGTTTTGACAAACCGGTTAAACTGCAGATAAATTGCGAGATCAATTCAGATAAAGTTGCTAATTTCACGGGAAAATTGCTACAAAGCAACAAGGGATCTCTTCTAATCCAAACCAATAACGATCTTAAAAAGATTAATCCAACAGAAATACGTTTTCTAAAATTAATTTAAATAAGCGTTAATTGCTTATTTTTTTTGTTCCAATAACTGCTTTGCGTTTGCTTTTGCCTGATCGGTAATTCGTTCCCCGGAGAGCATATTCGCAATTGCAAGTATCCTTTCTTCATGACTCAGTTGTGCAATTTTCGTACTTGTTCGACCCTTTTCAACTGCTTTTTCGATTTGAAGCTGATGATCGGCTGCCGAAGCAACCTGAGGAAGATGCGAAATAGAAATAACCTGGCAATTGGTAGAAATTGTCCTCATTTTTTTGGCAACCGCGACGGCCGCTCGTCCGGAAACACCCGTATCAACTTCATCAAAAATAATTGTTGGAATCGACATAGCCTTGGAGAAGACATTTGTGAGTGCTAAAAGAATTCGTGAGATCTCACCGCCGGATGCAATCTGGTTTAAAGGCAAGCTCGCTTCACCGGGATTGGTTTGAATCCAAAAATCAACTTCATCAAAACCGCTTGCAAACAATTTTTTAGTCTGATTAATATGAATTTCAAATACGGCCTCGCCTAAAAGTAGGTCTGATAGATTTCCGTGAATTTCTTTTTCAAGCCGTTCCGCTGTCTGCAGACGAATTTGATGCAATTGTTCTGCCAAAGCAATTAATTCCTTGCGAAGGCTTTCAAACCTCGTGCGTTGCGTCTGACGTTCCCGATCATAATTGCTTAAATCTTTAATCTCCTTTTGAATATTTTGGAAATAAAGGATTAAATCATCATTCGTTCGATGATATTTTCTTTCTGCTGCCTTGAGTTCGGTAATTCTGTCGGTAACTTTTTCGGCTTCCTGATCATCAAAACTCAAATCGTCGAGATTATTTCTTAGATCACGGGCCAATTCCTGTAAATTGAGATAACTTGATTCGATTGTCGAAGCAGCTGACGAATAATTATTATCGATTTCACTCAATTTTTTTAGATTATCATTCGCTTCATCCAATAAAGTCAAGGCATTAACATTCTGTGGATTATCAAGATCATTGATAGCTGAATTTAATAATTGATATATTTTCTCAAAGTTTTTAATTTTTTTATCTTCTTCAACCAGCTGGTCGAGTTCGTGTGGTTGGAGATTTAAATCCGATAATTCTTTAACTTCAAATTGAAGAAAATCAAGTCGGTTTTGTCGATCTTTTTCGTCTTTTTGTTTTTTGATAAGAATATTTTTTAACCTGGAGTAATCATCAAATTTACTTTGATAATCATCAAGAAGATCTTGGAAATCATGATTGGCGAAACTGTCGACCAGACCAGCCTGCAGGTGATTATCAAGTAGTTCCTGATTATCGAATTGTGCAGATATTTTTACAAGCCGGCTACCGATCTGAGTCAACTGTTTGAGCGTGAGGATAATTCCATTTGCGGAAATCAAATTACGACCGGTTCGATTAATTTCACGACGAATCACCAACTGCCGGTCTTTTTCGATTCCAAAATCTTCCAAACTTTTTTTTGGATAATCAAAGACGCCCTGAATAACGGCTTTCTTTTCTCCTTTACGGATCATTGAACTGTAAGAACGTTCTCCTACCAATAAGCTCAGAGCATCAATAATAATCGATTTTCCAGCTCCCGTCTCACCGGTCATAACGGTTAAGCCCTTGTCAAAATCAATTTGAGCGTCATTAATTATGGCGAAGTTTTTAATTGATAAATTATTTAGCATCTGTATGAATTGTACGAAATTTCTTGGCTTTCTGTAATCTACTTCTGATAACTATTAAAAATAAAATCTTTAATCGAATCAGGCAATAAGCCTGAATCAAACTTATGCGTGCCCTTTTTTAGGTAAAGCAAAAATTCATGATTACCATCACCGCCTTTAATCGGTGAATCAGTGAAGCCTGCCAAAGTAAAACCCAAATCATCAATAAGCAATTTCAATTTTTCAAAAGCTGCAAAAACAGAAGTTGTCTTCTTAACAATTCCTTTTTTTCCAACGTTTAACTTGCCAACTTCAAATTGTGGTTTGAATAAAGCTACTACTTCACTCTCTTCAGACAAAATCGGATATAAAGAAGGTAAAATCATTTTCAGTGAAATAAAAGAAACATCGATCACGGCGCGTGTCGACAAAGGATTTAAAAAATCAGCTACCTTGGCATAACGAAAGTTGTATCCTTCCATATTCTTTACCCGATCATCCTGTCGCAAACGCCCGATTAATTGATCGTGGCCGACATCGACAGCATAAACAAATTTGGCTCCTTTGCGTAAAGAAAGGTCAGTGAAGCCACTGGTCGAAGCGCCAATGTCAATTACGATTTGTTTATTCAAATCAAAATGAAAATACTCGACTGCCTTTTCCAGCTTCAAAGCACCTCGCGAGGCAAAATCACTAACTGGTTCGGTTAAATGAAAAAGTGTCTCCCTTTCTACAGCGAAACTGGATTTGTTGAAAATTTTATTGCTTGTATCTGCTACAACGCCCTTCTTAATCGCCCGTTGAGCCTGAGTACGACTTTTAAAAAGGCCCTTTTCAACCAAATATTGATCTAAACGGATGGGAAAATTATTCATATTCTATCCAATAAATCAAGTAAAACTGTATTTTGAAAATCCGGAATTTCTTTAATTGCGTTAGCAGAAATTTTTAAATGTTCTTCCAATTCCGTCTGACTTTTCTGAACACCAATAAGTCTTGGAAAACTTTTTTTGTTTTCTTCCTCATCCTGTTTTATATCTCTCAAATCATCTTTTATTTGAAAAGCAATTCCAAGATTTGCACCATAAATATTTAAAGCACGCAGTTTATCATCCGACAATCCGGCTAAAATACCACCAGCAGTTGCCGCATAAGTCATTAAAGCACCGGTTTTCATTAAGTGGATAAATTCCAAATCATCGATCGATTCAACTTTATCCTGAGAAAATAAATCATATTGCTGTCCGCGAACCATGTTATCAGGTCCAGCTGCCAAAGCGAGATTATATATTAATCTTAGACGAATAGACTCGGGTAATGAAAGATTGGATATTTTTTTAAAAGCCTCTGTCAGTAAGCCATCCCCAACCAAAACAGCATTCCCAACCCCAAATTTTTTCCAAGTGCTGGACTGATTGCGACGTTTGGTATCGTCATCCATTTCCGGTAAATCATCATGAACCAATGAATAGGCATGCACAAACTCAACAGCCGTCGCCGCCTCAATTGTGCTGTCATTAATTACATTTCCAGCAGCTGCAAAAGTTGCCAAGGTTAAAAGTGGCCGTAAACGTTTGCCGGTTGAATTCAAAGCGTACGTAATCATCCTGAAAATATCATCATCACGATCAGCAAAATAATTACTTAAATCATTATTAATTTCCGGAAGGTAACGATTTGAAAAATCTTTAAACTTCATCCTGGTCACCCTTTCTCTGCGAATCCAAATTCAGTTGACTCAGATTTTCGTCAATTTTCTTTTGAGCATCATCAAGATATTTTTTTAATGATGAAGAAATTTTTACACCTTGTTCAAAATTCTTCAGTGCTTCGTCGATTGGAAGGTCGCCATTCTCCAATTTAGAGACGATTTGTTTTAAATCCTTCATATTTTTCTCAAAATCAAATTCTTCTGTCATCACTAATCTCCTTGATCTCTGCCAATGCGGATCCCTTTGCAAATAGTATCTTAATATGATCTTTTTCTTTTAACTGCTGAGCATTTTTAATTAGCCGATCCCCTTTGAAAGTCAATGAAAAACCACGATCAAGAACTTTCAACGGACTTAAGGCATCAAGTTTGGCAGTTAAATTAGCAAATTGTTGTATGTTTTTTTGAAACTCTCCAGCAAAAGAATTAGCAAGTCGTAAATTTAAATTTTGAAGTTTTTGTTCGTGATTAAAAAAAACCTGATCAAATGATTTCAAAGCCGGTGAATTTGCCAAATATTCAAAACGATTCAGGTTTTTTTGCAATAATTGTTTGATATCAACCGACATTAAAGCCGTCAATTGGTCAAGATTATTTCGATAATCCAATATTGCCGGTGTTACTTTATTAGCTGCCGCTGTGGGCGTTTCGACTCGATAATCAGCTGCCAAATCAGTTAAAGTAACATCAGTTTCATGACCAATCGAACTAATAACCGGTTTAGACAAGCTGGAAAGCAAACGAACCAACTGCTCGTCATTAAAGGGCCATAGATCAAGCATTGAACCACCACCGCGAGCAATAATAATTGCATCTGCATCGGATTGATCAGCTTTTTTAACTGCGGAAACAAGTTCTTTAACGGCACTATCTCCCTGAACCGAGGATTCGAATAATTCGATTTTTAAATTAGGATTACGATGACCGATAGTCGAACTGATATCATGAATAACCGCTCCTGTTTTAGAGGTAATAACGGCTATTTTTTTTGGAAAATAATTCAGCTCCTTTGTCGGCCTGTTGAAAATGCCCTCTTTTGTTAATTTATTTTTAAGTTCTGCCAGTTTTAAATACAGTTCGCCAAGGCCAGCCGGCTGCATTGAAAAAATAAAAAGCGAAGCGTAAGCTCGTTTGCCATAAAGACGAACGTCGGCAACCAAATTAACTTTATCTCCGGATTTGAAATCAAAAGGAAAACCGCGGAGAATAGTTGGTGAAACATAAGCGCGAATCGAGGATTCATCTTCGTCTCGAAGCTCGAAATATGCCGAGCCGCTGGAAATTTTGTAACCAAAAATTTCGCCAGTCAGTGAAACCTGTTTTAAATAAGGATCATGTACAAATTTAGCCGACAAATAGCGGTTTAGGGTTCCAACAGTTAAAAAATTGCTTTCTACTTCGTCCATAGTCAATTAAGAAACGAAATGTGCCAAAACTCCATTAACAAATTTCCCATCACTCTCATCACCAAAATTTTTTGCCAATTCGGTGGCCTGATCCAAAGAAACTTTTTTTGGAATATCAATCCGGCTTGTTAATTCAAAAAGACCAATCTGCATAGCAATATCGGCAGTTTTCGAAATACGTTCAAGTGACCAATTATCCTTTAGATAAGGTTTGTATTTTTCCTCTAACTCTTTATGTACTGCAAAAACACCATCAACCAATTCGTTAAAATAGTCGTCAATAGTATTTTGCTTAAACAAGACTTTTTTAAGTAAAGCCTTGTCTTGATCCGAATTTATTTCCAAAGCAAAAATCGCTTGGAAACTTAATTCTCTAATTTGTTGACGTGATAAACTCAAAATTTTAATTATCTTTCAGTGTATTTTTCTTAGGATCTGTTTTTTTGCTGCTCTTTGCAGTGGAAGTTCTGCTGCTCTTACGGGAACTCGTCCTTTTTTTAGCAGCCGGTTGTTTTTTAACAGTTGTTTTACTTTTTGCTTGATCTTTCTTTTCTTCGAATAAATTATTTGGATCAATTTCCGGTTTCACATCTTTATCGTGTATCAAGCTCGAAACAACCACATCGACATCGGAAACAGTCAAATCAGTCGCCGCCGAAATAGCCGACTTAACGGAGTTCTGAATCGCCAAAGCAGTTTTAGGAATATTAACACCATAAGTGAATATTGCGTAAACAGTAAACAAAAGATTTCCATCTTCATCTTGTTTCACAACCACACCCTTGGTCTGTTTATATTTTTTTGTAAAGAAAAATCCGGAAAAACGTTCTCTGGTCTGAGCCTGTAAACCGATCACGCCATCAATTTCTTTAGCAGCAATCGAGGCGATGGTTTCCAGAGTCGAGGAAGATATCTTTGTTTCGCCATCTAATTTACTGCCACCTAAAACAAAATATTTTGCTTCCTGAGCTTTTGTCATTAAGCACGCTCCTTATACGAGCCACCGTCAGAAGTATTGACAACCAATTTATCGCCGGCATTGACAAAATCCGGAACAGTAATAACCAGTCCCGTCTCCATTGTCGCTGGTTTGCCTCCACCGTTAACAGTTGCGCCTTTGATCGAGGGCTGAGTATCGGTAACCGACAATTCAACAGTAGCAGGCAGCTCGACATCTAAAATTTCATCCTTGTACGAAGTAACTTTAACCTGCATATTTTCCAGCAGAAACTTCAAAGAGTCTTTAATTTTATCTCCAGGTATTTCGACTTGATCATAGGTCTCAACATCCATGAATACATAACTGTCACCATTCGCGTATAAATATTGCATCGGGCGAGTAGTGATATCAGCTGCTTCCATACGCTCGCCGGCACGGAAAGTGATTTCGTTAACAGCGCCGGTTCGCAAGTTTTTCAGCTTGGAACGAACAAAAGCGCCGCCTTTACCAGGCTTGACGTGCTGAAAAGACAGTATGCGCCAGATTGCTTTGTTATATTCAATGGTTAAACCGTTTTTAAAATTCGATGTATCAATAGCCATATTTTTCTCACTTTCTACTTAACTGTAATATTTTATCATTGCTTAGACAAAATTGGCAGGATTTTGAAACTCGGAAGGAAACTCGAAATTATCAAAATATTCAAAAATATCGTCAATACTTCGCCCGCGGTAAACATATTTCATATCAAAAGGCGGAACAAAATCCTTACTGACGGCCTCCTCTATCCATTGCCACAACGTATCGTAGAAACCGTTAATGTTAAACAAAGCCAGAGGCTTTTCATGGAGATCGATTTTCGCCCAACTAATTGTCTGGGCAATTTCTTCCAAGGTACCAAATCCGCCCGGCAGTGCAATGAAAGCATCGGACTGATCAATCATTAACTGTTTGCGGGTATTCATATCGGGAGTTTGAACTAATTCGGTTATTTGGTCGGCATCGATCGAAGTCTCAGCCAGATTCGAGGGGGTAATTCCCAATACGCGGCCGCCGTTTTCCATAACCGACATTGCGACAATTCCCATCAAGCCATCTTTGCCGCCTCCGTACACCAAACGATAATTATTTTCGGCTAAATATTTTCCCAACTCGGTAGCTTTGTTGGAGAACATTTTTTCGTTTCCGAATTCTGCTCCCATAAAAACGCCGACCGATTTAATTTGTCCACTGCTTGTCATGATTTTATGTTAACCCGATGAAACTTTTTTTTGCTATACTGGTTGATACCTACTAGTTCATTTTTTGGACTATTCGTGACAAAATATTTTTGATAAAAAGGAATTTGTAAATGTCAGAAAAGGAACAAAGCGTAAATACTTTTGCGCATGAAGTTAAACTTGAGAATAATGAAGTTGGAGTGATGGCCCTCGGAGGCTTGGGCGAAATCGGGAAAAATACCTATGCTATCCAGTACCAAGACGAAATTGTCGTAATTGATGCCGGTATCATGTTTCCCGAAGATGATCTGTTGGGAGTTGATTATGTGATTCCCGATTATACCTATTTAGTTCAAAACATTGAAAAGGTTAAGGCCTTGGTGATTACCCATGGACACGAAGATCATATTGGTGCAATTTCCTACTTTTTGCGGGCCGTTAACGTGCCTGTCTATGCCCCACCGTTTGCGCTGGCTTTAATTAAAGGAAAACTCGAAGAACACAACTTATTAAAGAAAACCGAACTCCACGAAATAAAGCCAGATTCTTTTTTGGATTTTGGCAAGCTATCGGTAGAATTCTTTCAAACGACCCACTCGATCCCCGATACAGTTGGTGTTGCTGTTCATACGCCTAAAGGAACTATTGTCGAAACCGGTGATTTTAAATTTGATCTGACTCCGGTTACCAACCAGTATCCTGATATGTTGAAAATGGCAAAAATCGGCCGAGAAGGCGTTCTGCTGTTAATGTCCGATTCGACTAACGCCGAACGGCCGGAATTTACGAAGTCCGAAGCTTGGGTTCAAAAATCGATAGAAAGAATCTTCGATCGGATCACGAAAGGCAGAATTATATTTGCGACTTTCGCTTCCAATCTAAGCCGTGTCAAGATGGCAATGGATTCAGCTGTCAGACACGGACGCAAAATCGCTGTCTTTGGTCGATCAATGGAAACAGCTGTCAATAATGGCCGTGATTTGGGTTATTTGAATATTTCCGATGAATTCTTGCTAGAACCCAGTGATCTAAAAAATACTCCACCCGATGAAACCCTGATCCTTTCAACGGGTTCTCAAGGCGAGCCAATGGCCGCTTTGGCTAGAATTGCCAACGGGACCCATAAACAAATAAAGTTGCAACCGAATGACACAGTCGTTTTCTCTTCAAATCCAATTCCCGGGAATACTGCTTCGGTTAATAAAGTAATCAACGAACTTGAAGAAGGCGGTGCAAATGTTATTTATGGTCCACTAAACAATATTCATACTTCCGGTCATGGTGGACAAGAAGAACAAAAAATTATGCTCGAACTGATGAAGCCAAAATTCTTCATGCCGATTCACGGAGAATATCGAATGTTAAAGATTCATAGTGGCTTGGCCCAATCGACCGGTGTTCCCAGCGACCACATTTTCATTATGGATAACGGTGACGTTCTGGCCTTGGATGGCGAACATGCTCATCCAGCCGGTCATTTCTCATCGGAAGATATTTATGTCGACGGTGGTGGAATCGGAGACGTTGGGAATGCAGTTCTTCATGAAAGACANAAACTTTCTCAAGACGGCTTGGTAATTGTCACAGCAACAATCAATATGCAGACCAAAGAGATTCTTTCCGGGCCGGACCTTCTTAGCCGAGGATTTGTATATATGCGGGAATCCGTTGATCTAATCAACGATGGCCGTCGAGTTGCCTTTGGAACAATTAGAAAAGCGATGATGTCGTCCAACGCCGACGAAGGGTCGATCAGGCAAGCGGTAATCGATGAATTAAGCCACTATCTTTACAAGAAAACGGCCCGTAAACCAATCGTTATACCGGTATTGATTCAAGTTAAATCTAATTAAAAAACAGTTCTTAACTTTAAGAACTGTTTTTTTATGTTTCTGTATGAAAACGATTTGAACGATTGGCAAGTCGCAAAATTGAATTCATTTCCGCCTTTTTATCAATCTGTTCAATTAAGCGCTCATCAAGATTACCGCGGTCAATTAATCCGTATATTCCATAAATGAAAGCCAAAATGGTTTGTCGCTGTCTGGAAAAAGATTTAATAGTTAGTCTCAAGGCATCATTTAGGTTATCAGTTGAAAAAAGGACCCAATAAACGTTTTCCAGAGTATGAATAGAATTTCCATCATGAGTTAGCTGATCGGCCCTTAAATCGGACATATCGGGCATATTCATTGGTGCAAAACTAATTAAATCAGGTTGAAAAATGGAACGCCGTGAATAATACTCATAAGTTATCGCAATTGAATTTTCGAGCGCGTGATGAAGCGATTCCCTACCAAGTATTTGGGATATTAAAAAGGAGACCATTCCAGAAGACATCATTGCCGAAGGATAGTTATGGGTCAAAGAAACCATATCATGAATTCTACCCATTGATTTTTCGTCATTGATAAAGGCCGAACCAATTCTGGAAGTTTCATAAAAAGCGATTGGCATAGCTCTTATCAAAACATTTTCATCATTCTCGACAGGATCGGTCGAACCAATTAAATCGAGATCGCGAGTTAATTCAAAATTAATGATTGACTGAATTTCCGTTTCAAAACGATCCGTTTGAATATCATCGGTCATCGAAAATTGGCCATTTCGCCACCATTCGGCAAAATTATGCATTACGTTCGCTCGCGAATATCCAAGCGAAATTGCACGAACTATCGCAAAAGTCAATCCAGTTGTTGGTGTCCAAAGAAATTCAAAGTCAGCCTCATCAAGATCGTTGTTTTCTCTTAAAGCCCATTTTGTGTTGCGTTTGCTTAAATTACCAAGCGCATCTCCAATAGCAATTCCGTACAACAACCTCCCGATTGTCGATAATCTTTTAGTCATTAGGTTTAGGCATTACATCTTTCCAGAAAGCATTATAGATAGCAGCAGCAGCTTTTTCAACGGCTCCGAAACTATCTACTTTATCTCCAACATAGGCAATCGCAATTGCGAATGGAGCATATGGGGAATACATAATCAAGGTATCGTTCTGAGTCTGCTGACCATCGACAAAGGATTCGGCAGTTCCGGTTTTCGCGGCTACTTTAGGACTTAGTTCGTGCATCAGAGTACCACCGGTATTATATTGACTGCTTCCGTTGGCAACATCCCACATTCCGGTTTTAATAACATTCCATTGTGCGCTGTTCATTTTTACATAGCCTTGAATCGTCGGACTCACTTCACTGGCGACCGACGATCTAACTCCGTTCTTGCCCGATTTCAAGACAGAAGCAACGACCTTCGGCTGTACCAAATATCCTCCATTGGCAATAGTACTTACAAAGCGAGCCATTTGAATAACCGAATAGGTATCGTATTGGCCAAAAGCTTCATCGATGAATGAGCTGGCCAAGGATCCGGTAATCGATCCTTTATAGCCCGCTGTTTCGCCTGGAAGGTCAATTCCAGTTCTACTGCCGAGTCCGAATTCGCCAAAGCCATTACGCATTTTCTGCCATATATTCGAACTAACGTTTAGGCTCATCCCCGATACATATGGCGTGCCGTTCATTTTTAAAGCCAGCTGGATCATATAAGTATTGGAAGAATCTTCGAGGGCTTGTTCGGCAGTCAGAGGAATTTTAACGCCAGTCGGATTAAAGTCGGAGTGTTTCTCGGCTGTACCGGCCAGCTTGATGATCTGATCATCCTGAGTGGAACTGGTCGGAGTAATGACACCAGCCTGCAAAGCCATCGACACCATCGCCGGTTTGACAGCAGAACCCATAACAATCGGATCCTGAATTGCTGCCAGATCATTTTGGGTCAGCTTACCAGTCTTAACGTTCCGATCCCAACCGGCCATTGCATAAACCCCACCGGTTTTCGGATTCATAACAGCGGCATAGCCACCGGTCGTCAAATCAGTGCCCATGTATTTCTTGAGTGCTGCAGAAACATCGCTTTGGAATTTGGAGTTAATCGTCAACTGCAGATTTTTTCCTGCCGTACCCGATTGTGTTACTTTGCTGCTAACAATTTTATTTTGAGAATTGGTTGTAATCTGAGTTTTTTTGCTAATTCCACGAAGAGTCTGTTCATACTCCTTTTCAATTCCGGAAATACCGACACTGTCGGTTCTTGAATAGCCTTCAGCAAGATATGTGCTTAAACTGCTGGCCGGAAGCCCACTTGACGAACCAGATAATGATCCAAGCAAAGTCTTGGAACTACTTCCTTGCGGATAATATCTCGTCCATCCTTGATTAATCCTGATACCGGAAAATTGACTCAGGCGTTCGCCGATTTCAGAAATTTCTTTGGTTGTTACACCCGTCGATTTAAGAGTAGTCGTAGATAAACTCGTTGTCTGAGCCATCTTATTGTAGATAGCAGCAGCATTTTTTTGCGAACTGCTTAATTCTAATTTGTTTTTCTTTAAATATTTGACCTCAAGCTTATATAAAGCGGAACTGGTCAGTTTGTTCACTGCGCTGTTGGAAAGTCCCAATTTTTTAATAGTTTCTTTACTGTGCTTGGAGCTGGTCAAATAATAGTCGATTTCCTGCGTTTCGGTTAAAGCACTGGTATCGATCGTTAAATACTTTGAAAGACGCGTCGCGCTTTTATAAATCTCGGCACTAGTGATCGACGGCAAACGCTCAAAACTGATTGAAGGAATCGACTTGTTTCCTGCCAACACTTTTCCGGTAGAATCGTAAATAACCCCTCGAGGAGCCTCTGTCGTCTCGACAGTAGCTTCGGTTTGGTTAACGATCGTCGAGTAACTCTTCCCGGAAATGATTGTCAGCATTCCTAATTTGATAATCAAAAGCAAAAGCAGAAAGCCGCTTAAGCCAAGCAAAACGTTCAAACGAACGGGAATAGTCGAGTTATTGTTTTTATCCGAATGAGAATCTTTTTTATTGAAATTTTCTAATTTTGGTTTTTTAATCACTTTTTTAAGTTCCAAATAAGTAGCAGTTTTATTGTATCATCGTAAGTATCATCGTAAGATAAGTTATAGTCAATGCTTGAAAAAATTCGAAAAATTATCTTAAATCACTATTTCCTCAGTTTTGCTCTGCCGGCATTAATAATGCTTTTTTACTTTTATTATCGAAAAATGGCTCCTTTCGGCAATAGTTCGATTCTAACAGTCGATCTGGGTCAACAATACGTAGATATGTTCTCCGGTATGCGCGAAACAATTTTGCATCAGCCGAATCAGCTTTTTTACAGTTTTGCAAAAAATTTTGGTGGTGAAATGTTTTCCGAGTGGTCCTATTATCTTTTTAGTCCACTAAATCTCTTACTGCTTTTTTTTAATCAAGCCAATCTTCCGAGCGGAATATTATTTTTGACAGTTGTTCGTTTCGGCCTTGCCGGGCTTTCTATGCAATATTTGCTGGTAAGAAGAAATTTTACCGGCAAAGAAATGGGTTTGCTTATATCCAGTTCTTATGCTCTGTCGGGCTGGTTTGTCGCTAATCAGGTAAATCTGTTGTGGCAGGACCAAATAATCTTGTTACCGTTAATCATTTATGCTGCGATCAAATTAATTAACGAGCAAAAATATTTGCCTTTTGTTTTAATCTTCGCTTTTTCAATTATCGATAATTTTTATATTGCCTACATGATCGGTATCTTTTTACCAATGTTTGCTATTTGGCAGATTAGCCGATATTATTCAAAATTTCTAAACCAATCGTTAATATTTCTTCGATTTTTGTCATCGATGCTGCTATCGGTTTTAATTTCTTCGGTCGTTTTGATTCCGACTGCTTTTCAACTCATACAGGGAAAAGGCCAGGATACGATTGCAAGCATAGATTGGGGTTTCATTCAAAAACCTTATTTGGTAATTTTGAAATTAATTCCCGGATCATTCAACTTCAGTCAGATGAAAACAGGACTTGCCAATATCTTTGTACCTTTCATAATAATTATTGGTTTAATCACCTATTTTTCAATCAAACAAGAAAAAATATCCACGAAAATTATCAGTGGACTAATCATCGCTTTATACAGCTTGAGTTTTGTTTGGCAACCGCTAAATATTTTATTCCATATGATGCAATATCCGGTTTGGTATCCATATCGCTATAGTTTCATTTTTAGTTTTTTTATTCTTCTACTGGCAGCCATCGGCCTTGAAAAAAGCAAACATGCAAATTTTCCCAGTTTCGTCCTAAGTCTGCTCTTAATAGCTGTAATCAGCAGCGTCGCGGTCTTCTTCAACAAGAAAATAAATTTCGTAAATTCTCAGCAGGTTCGTTTGTTCATCTTTCTTTCTGTTTCGGCTCTTTTGGTTTACATGGTTCGTAGTTATATGAAGCATGATGTTTGGGCCTACTTTCTTTTACTGATTGGTTTAACGAGCTCAGCCCTAAATGCTTATATATCGACAAACAACTTTAGTTATTTAACAAACAGCGAATATCAAAGGACCGTAAAAGCATTACAACAATCAACAAGTGATTTATCAAAAAAAGGTTTTTATCGAGTTGGTCAGACATTTTCCAGAACCCGGGGCGATGCTTTTGCCACCGGATACAACGGAGGTATGCATTTTTCCTCGACCGTCGATAAAACAACACCAGAGTTATTTGGTGCCTTTGGTCAAGTGGCAAATGATTACTATACTTCCTACTCATTTGGAACAGTTTTGACAGACGCAATTTTTGATATGAAATATTTTATTTCTCCAGTCTATGGCGGATCCAATGCAGCCGGTTCTCCTAAGGCAATGGCGAACTCTTATCGTCCAGATCTGACCAACTACAGACTTTTGCAAAGTAGAAACCAAGTCATGACGATTAAAAATAAAAATGCACTGCCGATAATTTTTCCGACTTCCAGCAAAGTTTTAAAAAGTAAAATCATTCCGGAAAATCCTATTCTTACTTCCAACTCGCTTTGGGAAGGAATAACCGGTACAAAAAATTTGGTCCAAAGCAACGTTCCCTTTAGTTACAGTACCGAAAATATAAAAACTCTGATTAGTCTTAATGGCCAAACCGCTCAAAAAATTAATTCAGGTCAAGATGCAGTGATCAACATCAGTTTCAAACCAAATACAAATGGTTCCTACTATTTGACACTTCCGGTCTCATTTGCAAATAATGCTACCTGGATTACGGTTAATGGAGAAACAATCCCACAATACGCAAATCGTGAGAACGTTGTCGCCTTAAACGTTGCTAATCACGATAAGAACCTTCAAATAACAATCGGGATTCATTTAAATTATTCCGAGCTTTTCCTAAACGATTTGGAATTATATTCGATTAATGATTCAAAACTTGCCAAATCAGCAAATAAGGTTCAAAAAACCGGAATAAAAAACTTGAAATTCAATCAAACCAGTTTTACCGGTGAAGTGGACGTTAAAAAGAATCAAAAGATTCTCATGACAACGATTCCGGCGGCACCGGGTTGGAAAATCAAAATAGATGGAAAAAACACTCCTGTAAAAACAATTGACAATTATTTTATTGGCGCAAAAATCAAGCAAGGCAGGCACAAAGTTCAAATATATTATCAGGAACCTTACTTGGGAGTCGCTTCGGCTATTACATTGATAAGCATATTGCTAGTAACACTAATCGAAATTAATAAAAGAAAAAAGTTCTTCACTATTTCAAAAATACTGAAAAATAATAAGAAATAAGTCACTTAAACATAGTGCTTGACAGTTACTTAACACGTGTTATGCTAGTTTTGCTGTAAATTTTGAAAGGATACAGGATATATATGGCAGAAGAAAAAACATATCCAATGACCGCTGAAGGTCTTGCCAAGCTTCAAGCAGAACTTGATGATCTTATTACAAATAAGCGCCCGGCAATTACAAGTAGAATACAAGAAGCTCGTTCTTTTGGAGATTTATCTGAAAATTCGGAATACCAATCGGCTAAAGATGAACAAGCATTTGTCGAGGGCAGAGTAAAACAGCTTCAGCAAATGATTCAATTCGCCCAGGTTATCGATGCATCCAGTGCTTCAAAGAACGTCGTCACGCTTGGAAAGAAAATTTCTTTTAAAGAAGTTCCGGATGGAGATGAAGAAACCTATACGATTGTTGGTTCAGCCGAATCCGATCCTCTATCAGGAAAAATATCAAACGACTCGCCAATGGGAAAAGCACTTTTGGACCACAAAACAGGCGATAAAGTTGAAATTCCACTTCCTGAAAATCATTCGGTGACAGTTGAAATACTTCATGTAAGTAAAGCTAAATAACAAAAACCCAGGTTAATTAACCTGGGTTTTTAATTATCGTATTGATTCAATTTGTACGTTTTAATTAACGTAATAAGTTTATTAGCATAATCTGGATCGGTTGCATAACCATCTTTAACCAATGCTTTAGCAGCAGCTGAATAATCGCCGGCTGCCAGAACATCTTTAAATTGTGTTGAATTTGTCTCAGTACCGTTAGCAATGAATTTAGCATGCGCCAGCATACTATCATGCCAATTACTGTAAACAGCAAATTTATCTTTTTCCGTTACCCATTTCCCGTTAACATACTCTTTGGTCTCCAACTGAATACTTTTTTGACTGCCCTGAGCTTTAATTCCGTAGTAATTATTATATTTCGAAGCCAAAGTGCTTGTGCCCCAATCAGATTCCAAAATTGTTTGAGCAAGATCGATCGAAGCCAAGACCTTGTATTTCTTTTGCAATTCCTGAGCATATTTAACGCGTTTTTTAATAAAAAGTTTGCGATAAACCTCGGTATTCGGTCCTTTAACTAAGCGTGAGTATATTTGGGGTATCGACTGGGATCTTTGCAGGTAATAAGTGCCTGCCTGTAATCCACTGCCGCCTTTGTCCAATGCGTACTTGGAAAAATCGAGCTCAGTTCTAACCAAACCGGCTTTTTTTAAATCCTTAGCCATATCTTGAACCGATGATCCGGTTTTTATTACAACAACCCGATAACTATTATCTTTTGAATCGATCGCAGAATATTCTTCCTGCAGTTGATTTTCCTGCATTTTACTATAAAAATTTGTTCCAAAAATAATAAGCAAAAATAAAATAATTAATACGATAATTATTCTTCTAAGTCGTCTGCTTTTTTGGCTTTTACTTCTTGTATTTTTTCTTCTCGTACCTGTTCTTTTTGTTTTTTTTTGCATGACAATTTAATCTTACTAGTTTTTCAAAGCAAAATAAAAAGAGATCCTGGTCAACAGGTATCCCTTTAAAATTAAAATTGGTCGATCAATAACTGCCTAATTTCAGCTAAATTCGGTTGTCGCGGATTTCCTGGCGTGCACTGGTCATCGTAAACAAGATCAACCAGTTGATCCAAAGAATGTTCAAAGCTCTTTTTATCGACTCCATTGCCGCTCAAAGTAATATCGACATCCAAGGCATCGGTTAATTCCTTGATTTTGGCGATAAGTTTTTCAACCAATTCGGCATCGTTCTTACCGCTGAGGCCAATATGGCGCGCAATATCGGCATAATCTTTTTGGGCTGTATAAACCTCATAACGAGGAAAAGGAGTCCGTTTGACGTTTCCGGTAACCGCATTAAATCGAATTACATGTGGCATCGCGATGCTGATTGCCAAACCATGAGGAAGACCGAACTCTCCACCGGTTTTATGGGCCAGTGAATGGTTTATGCCCAAGAAGGCGTTTCCGAAAGACATGCCGGCCAAAGTTGCAGCATAATGCATTTTTTCACGTGCCTCGGCGCCCCGATTAGTTGGGTGCTTTGGATCGTAATTATAGGAATCAACGATGTTTTCAAAAATCAGTTTGATTGCCTGTAAAGCCCACGGCCGTGTAAATTCAGAACTCATAACCGACACGTAGGATTCAAGCGAGTGAGATAAGGCGTCCAGTCCAGACCAAGCCAGGGTCCGTTTTGGTACAGTCATAACCAATTCAGGATCAACGATTGCAACTTGCGGAGTTAATTCATAATCGGCCAAAGGGTATTTAACGTGAGTTTCATCATCGGTGATAACCGAAAACGGTGTTACTTCCGAACCGGTACCCGAAGTTGTTGGAATAGCAACCAGTTGAGTCAAATTCTGATGTTCGAATTTAACAATCCGTTTCCGAATATCCATAAACTTTTGCTGCAATCCTTTAAACAATTCTTTAATATCGTCAATGTTTTCCAAAAAACCAATGTGGTCCGGTTCTTGAGAATATTCATAAAGAAAACGGGAAATCTTGGCAACATCCAAAGAGGAACCTCCTCCAAGAGCAATTACTGTATCCGGTTCGAACTCCTGCATTTGTTTTGCAATTTCAACAGCCTGACTCAAATAAGGATCCGGTTGAACAGAACTGTAAATACTTGTTTTAACCTGGTCGGGACGCAATTCGAATTGCTCAAGAATCCGATCGACGAATCCATATTTGACCAACGAATGATCGGTAATAACGAAAGCCCGATTGACGTTCGGTAATTCCTGCAGATAGGTAATGGCATTTTTCTCATAGTAGATATCTTTTGGAAGACGAACCCATTGAGGACGATTACGTCTGCGGGCAACCGTTTTGACATTCAACAAATCGTAAGTTGATAAATTATGTGACAATGAATTCTTCCCCCATGAACCAGTACCAAGCGTCATACTTGGACGCAATGCATCTGTATAAATATCGCCGACTCCACCTATTGAATCGGGCTGGTTAACCAAAATTCTAGATGCAGAAACTGCATCGGCATATTCTTTAACAAAGGGATCGTCTTGAGCGCCAATCTGGATTGCCGCATTATGACCAGCTCCTTGATAGTTCAAAAGTCTTTGAACAACTTTTATCGCTTCTTTACGATCAGCAGCTTTATAGACCGAAAGCAAGGGGCTAAGTTTTTCCGAGGAAAGTTTTTCGCCAATGTCGTCTTGATCCAACTCAAACAACAAAACATCTTTGCCCTTCGGCAAAGTAACACCGGCATGTTCAGCAATCCAACGGCCACTCATCCCGGCAACCGGACCATTAACTGCATGTTTATCGCTGAAAACAAAATCAGCGATCTTTTTGTAATCATCCTTCGGAACGAGATAAGTACCCTTTTCCTGCATTAATTTCATAAATTCGTCATAAACCGAAGCTTCGATAACTGCGGAATTCTCTGTAGCGCAAATCATTCCATTATCAAAACGTTTTGATAGCAACAAGTCTTCTGCCGCTCGACGAACACGAGCCGTATGGTCAATGAAAACAGCTCCATTTCCTGCCCCAACACCCATTGAAGGGTTTCCCGATGTTAATGCGGCATGAACCATAGAAGGGCCTCCAGTAGCCAAAATTGAAGCTATTTCAGGATTTTGCATCAAAGCAGTCGTATTTTCCAAGGAAGGCGTTTCGATCCACTGAATGAAATCTTTCGGTGCTCCAGCTTTTCTAGCCGCCTGGTAAACAATTTTCGCAGCCGCTACAGACGATTTTTGTGCTTGCGGGTGAAAAGCAAAAATGATCGTATTACGTGTCTTAGCGGTTAACAATGATTTAAAAATCGTGGTAGACGTTGGATTTGTCGTTGGAACAATTCCGGCTAAAATCCCAAGTGGTGCAGCTAACTGAACTTTGCCAGTGATTGGGTCTTCATCAATTACGCCAACTGTTTTGTCATTTTTAATCGTGTTATATACAGATTCCGAGGCAAAACGATTTTTCGTATCTTTGTCTTCAACAACTCCTCTTCCAGTTTCATTTCGAGCAAAGTGTGCTAATTCCAAAGAATGTTCGGAACCAGCTAAAGCCATTGCGGCAACAATTTTGTCAACTTGTGATTGACTATATTGAGAGAATTCTAATAATGCCTGTCTTGATTTATCGACTAATTCTCCAATGTATTTTTTTGCTGTCTCCTTTTTGTCTTTAAGTTCGTCGGAAGTCAGTATCTTTTTAGTAATCTTCTTCGTTTCAACTGCCATAAGTTCTCCTTTGTAACAAGTCACATTTTAATTGTGAACTTATTAACAATAATAATCTAAAACTTCACAATCTGAATGTCAAGCAAATATTGTAAAAAAAATCACTATCTTTAGTTATTTTTTAAGAGCAAAGAAAAACCGCCAAGTTGGCGGTAGAATGATTACTTCATCAAATTTTGTACATCACGAGCAATTTCGAGTTCCTCATTGGTTGGAATTACATATGCAGCCATTTTGGAATCATCAGTTGTAATCTTTGTTTCGACTCCATGCTTATCATTTGCATCTTCATCGAGTTTAATGCCCAAGAAAGCCAGACGATCGATAATCATTTTCCTGATTGGAACCGAATTCTCTCCAATTCCGGCCGTGAAAACAAGCGCATCAGCTCCCTTTAATTCAAAATAATATTGACCGATATAATCAACTACACGACCGACAAACATATCAATAGCCAATTTAGCATGATCGTTAGTATCATAAACATCCAACAAATCACGCATATCACTTGAAATTGTTGACACACCCAGTAATCCGGATTTTTGGTTAAGAACATTTAGCATTTCCTGATCGGAAATATCTTCTTTTGCTTTAACGTAATCAATCAATGAGACGTCAACATCCCCTGAACGAGTCGCCATAACCAATCCGGCCAAAGGCGAAAATCCCATCGAGGTATCAAATGATCGACCATTCTTAATGGCCGTTACAGACGCTCCGGCTCCTAAATGCAAAGTAATCAGTTTAAGTTCTTCTAGGGGTTTCCCAATTAATTTAGCAGCCTGTTCGGAAACGTATTTATGGGAAGTTCCGTGAGCTCCATACCTACGAACACCGTATTTCGTATAGTACTCATAAGGAACCGCATACAAGTAATTCTCTTTCGGCATCGTTTGATGGAAAGCTGTATCAAATACGGCAACTTCGGTTGCATCGGGGATTATTTTGGAAAAAGCCCTGATGCCCATAGCGTTCGCAGGATTATGGAGTGGAGCGTAAGCAGCCAAACGTTCAATTTTATTCAGCACTTCATCGTTAATTAATACAGATTTATTGAACCATTCACCCCCGGCAACAACACGGTGGCCAATTCCTTTGATCTCATTAAAATTATTAACGATTCCAAACTTTTTAAATTGAGAAAGCATCAAGTTGATAGCATCCTCGTGATTTTTAAAAGCCTGACGGCTCTTATGTTTTTCGCCATTGAATTTAATCGTGACATTATCGTCTTGATCCAGGCTGCCACCGATTCTTTCAATCAGTCCTTCGGCGATAACACTCTCTTCGGGCATATTAAGCAATTTGAACTTCAATGAAGACGAGCCGGCATTTACCGATAAAATTTTTGTCATATTACCTCACAAATTTTCCTTTTTCCAGGTTTCAAGTTGAGAAACAAATTTGGAAAAATCTTCTTTATTTGAAAGCTCAGGGATTTGAGCAAGCAAAACCTGAGCCGTTACTTTTTCATTATCCACTTTTCGACGCAAAATTAGAAGACTGGAACGCATTTCCGAATGTTTGAAAAGCTTTGTCGGTAATTCAATAATTGCCAACAGGGCCATATTTTTGTTCTTTTTCAATATCTCGGCAAAAGAATTGGATTGAAGATCGGAATTATTAACCAACAAAATTGCTGATTCGCCTACTTTCAAATTGCTCGCTTTAAAAAAATGATTCATTTCGGCAGCAAAATCAATTCCCAAAATTCTGCTAACGACAATTTTTTCGTGATCCGAATCAGTGAAGTCGAACCGATAAATATTCGCCAGTTTTTTCAGACTGGCATCAATAATCTGATCGGCGGCCCTGCCGTAGATTGATTGACCAAAATGGCTCGCAAATTGGAAGATGAGATCCGGAAAAACAATTTCAGGATCGAATATTTCCTGTTTCGCCAATCCAAGTTTTTCTGTTACCAAGGCCATTAAGTCGCCGATAACTGGCGGAGTTATTCGATTAAAAATTTGTAGTCGATCTTCAAACCGTTGGGCAAAAAAAAGATTAAATCCATTAACCAATTCAGATTGGCTGAAATTCTTCAATTCAAGTTTCTCGGCCGCTTGAGCAATTGAATTAGGATCGTCAAGCTCTTTTGGAATATGATTATCGAGGATTTTTACCGCTTTAACTAAATTTTCTGGCTTCATACTTTTATCTTAGGGATTTTTGCCTTCTTCAACAAGCGAATTAATTCTCTTTTCATAATAATGATTAACGTTTTCCAAAGAAGCGATCTGGTTAGCATGAATCATGGCCAAACTCAAAGATATTCCGGTAAAAAGAAAAATTAATATAATCGTTGATAAAAAAATATAACTATTTTTCCTCCTTTTCGTATTTTTCCAATAAAAGATTGCTTTCATAGCATTCCCCACTATCGAAATATAAAGATAAATAAATTTTTTCGTTAAGTTGCTCAAGTTCAAAATCTTTTACTTGGGAAACAATCGGCATTGTTCCTCCATCACTGGTCGTCAGCTGAAGGCTATGATTTTTTAATCTAAAATTGATCTTCTGGTTGCGTTTTCCGATTGAAAGTAAATAAATTTTTCCTTCCTTTGTTTGCGCCCAGCGATAGGATCGGCTTGAATCCTCTAACTGAAGCAACATTCGTTGGAAATTAATTGTGTTGGTCGTTTGTTTCTCTTTTTTTATATATTGAATTGCAAATTGAATTATTAAAACAATTAGGGCGAAAATCCCTAAAGCAATGATGCTTTCAAGGATCGTAAAAGATTTTTGTCTACTTTTCTTCACAATAGTATTTTTTCTCTAATTTTGATCTTTGATTTTGAATCGTATCTTTCAAAATCGTTATTCGTTGAATTTGTTTGCTTTGTAAATCGCATAAAAAACAAATTGCCAGCATTGATACTGATAAAGCAAGCAAAGCCTCCATTAAAACAAAGGATGATTGTCTATTCATATTTCTCCATCCGATAATTACCAAATCCCAAAGAATAAATTAATGCGAACTGCCTTCCTCCCTGAGGATCAGAGAAACTGATCGTTGCAGGAGCGACATAACCATTGGCTTTGATCACGATCTTATCCTTTGGTCCAATAAGTTCTTTAGGAATATTTAAAAGATGTTGGCCACCTCTTTGATCTATAAATTCAATTTTTTCTTAGAAAAAATAAATTTCAAATCGTGATTGTCCCTTTGAGCGCTTAATTGCGCTTGATTAAAAAAAGATTGATAGTCATTTAAAAAATCCTTTTCGATTTTTTCTTTTGATTTATGCGGTATTCGAACCGCCAAACAACATAAAGAGCAAACCAACAATAATACGATTACAGACTCTAATAATGTAAATGAATTATTTCGACACATTACTGCCATTAATCTTAATTCCAAATTCTTGTGCTTTTTTTATCTGTTTCTCGGTTAAATATTTTTTTGATAAAAGTTCGGAATAAGTTACATTTTTATCATCGTTATCATTTTCATATAAATCTACCTGTGTTTGAATTACAGAAACCATTGCCTCAGCCTGAGTATTTTCAGCTTTTTTGCGTTGATTATTTAAATTCGGCAAAATTAAAAGCATTAAAAGGCTGATGATAAATAAAACAATTGCCATTTCGATTAATGTAAAAGATTGTTTTTTATTCTTTATGCGTTTGAAAACATTTCTTATTTTTTTCATTGATTGAGTCCTCCTAAGGTTTGATACATCGGCATCAGCATTGATAAATAAAGTAAAACAATTCCTATACCGACAATTGCGAAACTTAAAGGCTGAATTAAGCTAATTAAGCGATCAACACTAGTTAAAAATTTTTCGTAACTTATTTTTGAATAAATTTTAAGATTTCGATTCAAGAGTTCTTTGTTGGCTCCTTGTTGAAAATAGATATTAATTGTCGGATCGAGAAAACTTAATTCATGAAAATAGTCGGAAAAGCTGTGTCCATCCTCAAGCATCTCAACGAGTTTTTCAGCAAAATCGGATTCAACTGAATGACTGTTATTTTTACTTATGTCTTTGGCGATTTGTGAAATCTGCAAACCCGAAGCCGTTAACATCGAAAGTTGTAAAGAAAATTGATAATTGATCAGGTGATTTAAAGTTTTTCCAAACAAAGGAATTTTTGTATAAAAAGCCAATTGCTTTAATTTGCTCATTTTTTTAAATGATTGCCAGCGGTAAAAAAGGAAAAGCAAGGTCATCAATACCACACCTAGTACTTTGAACCAAAAATATTCATCAACGAAATCAACCCGCTGCTGATTAGACCAGCTCGATAAAATTGGTAGTAAAAATATTTTTACAGCAACTGCGATTCCAATTAATAAAAAACAAGAACAAGTGGATACCTAAGAATTTGCTTGATTTTATTTTCTTGCTTTAAACATTTTTCCGAAAAATCCGCCAATTGAAGTAAAATTTTCTCTAAGTTTCCATAACGATCAGCCATGCCAATCTGAAAGTTCAAAGAATTATTCAAATAAGGTTTGATTGCAAAAGCAAAATTCTTTCCTTTGGCTAGTTCGAGATTAAGGTTTTTAACCCAGGAACTTTCGCGTGAAATTTGCTGAATAAAATTTGTCGCCTGATTTATTGAATAACCCGACTGAATTAATTGTCCAAGAAGACTTAGAAATTCTACCTGTTGCCTACGCGGCAATTTTTTTGTACTCTTCGTATACTTTTGAAGATATTCTTTTACTTTTAAAAGCACCATCCAATACTTCCTTCCAAGAAGATCCAAAATCACTTGTTGGCTGATCCAAAATCTGCCAATCTTCCTTCCAATCGGCAATTGCCGCAAGCGAACCATTAACTTGTTGTAAAAGACGCTGATAAATAGTTACCTTCAAGACATCTTTGAGCAAAGTTTTGTCAACGCCAAGTTCCAATAAACGATTACCGACTGTACTTGCAGAATTAGCATGAATTGTCGAAAAAACTAAATGGCCACTTAAGGCAGCTTGAATTGTCGCTTGGGCAGTCTGCGAATCTCGGATTTCTCCAATTAATAAAATATCAGGATGATGGCGAAGAGCCACTTTTATCAGATCAAGATAAGTCATAGAAGCATGCTGATTCACCTGCAATTGCACAAATCTACTATTTTTAATTTCCACAGGATCTTAGATTGTGAGAACGAGTTTATCACTTGCGTATTCGCGTAATAATTCATGAATTGTACTTGTTTTTCCAGAACCGGTTGGCCCAGCAACGACAACCAGTCCATGTGAAGGGATTATTTGTTTTAAATGAGAAAATTGTTCTTTTTTCAACCAAACGAGATTGTGGATTTCACGATCATAAAGAATCTGATTACCATTGTTTCCTGGTTTTTAAAATCGCCAACAGTTGAAATTCTCAAAGACAAATTTTGTTTGTCAAGAGACCAATCCATCGAACCCATCTGGGGACGTCGATTTTCGGTAATGTTCATCTGTGCCCGAAACTTGAGGAAGCTAAACAGCTTCGTTGCGATCAATTTACTAATTATTCGAAAGCTTCTGGGTCGACTGCCATCGTGAAATTTAATTTGATAATGTTCTTCATCAGGTAAAAGATAAATATCGGTTGAATTAGAATCAACAGCTTCTTTTAAGAGTGACTTAAAGTAATTTTGCATTTTTGGCTCCTATTGAGTAATACGTATTTTTTAGCCAAAATAAAAAAAGCCAAAACGGCTTTTTTAAAATTACTTTGTTTTTATAACTTTTCCATATTTCAAATAATTAAGAGCATCCTGAAAATTCCGGATGGGAACAAGTTTCATTTTCGGGGCATACTCTTTTTGTGCTTTAAGCGCTGCCTGCCAGTTAGTCTGGCCACCATCCAATTTAAGATTTGCCTTAGTCGATTTTACATACGGGACAAAGAAAACCGTTGAACCAGCTTCCTTTGCAGCGATTATTTTCTTATCGATACCACCAATTTCGCCAACTTTTCCTTGATCATCGATTGTCCCTGTACCGGAAATATTACGACCTTTTTTGATGTTATCGCCTGATAATTGTGAATACAGTTGAAGAGTGAACATCAAACCGCCTGAGGGTCCGGAAATCTGACCGACATTGACTTTAACCTTCGGGTCGGTAGTAACTTCCACATCGTCAACTAGACCGATTCCAATTCCGCTCCTCCCTTTTGGATATTCTTTATCTTTTGTATTTGCTAAATGAATTGTTTTTCCGGAAACTTCAAGCGTTTTGTTATTCCGCAAAACAGTCAAAGTCACCTTTTCCCCGACCGGCATAGCGGCTAGGTATTTTTGATATCCGGCAGAATTGTTAAAGTGTTTGCCATCAACCTTCGTGATCGTATCGCCAACTTTAATTTTCTTGGCAAAGTGCGATTTTTTCGTGATGCTGGCAACATAAATTCCGCGATATTCGGATTTGACTTTATCAGCCATTCCAGCAGCTTTAAAAGCAACTTCTTCTGCCGATAGAATCGCTTCCTTCATTTGATATTTGCTGATTGCTTCGTAAACACTATTCGAAACATTTCCTTGAACTTCTGTCTTAGCTTCAATCGAATAGGCGCCATTAAATTTACTAATCAGCCAATCCAAATGATTTGCCTGGGATAAATATACCGAAACAAGTCGCAAGGAACCTTTTGTTCGATCGCGTTTGCCGGCAACAGTCATAAACTGTTTTATATTATCCGCCTGTCCTGGCGTTTCCACGTAAGCATTCATTGGTAAAAGCAAATAAAAAGATACGCCGATGATCATTAACATGAAAATGGTAAAGCTGGAAATAATTGTTACAAATGTTTTCTTTTTCATTTAGTTTTTAACTTTATCAGTTTTATAACATTTTCGGGCACAAAATGACTAATATCAGCTCCGAATTTTGCTACTTCTTTTAAATTTGAAGAAGAAATGTCTTGATAAACAGCCTTCGATGGCAACAAAACTGTATCAACATTTCCAAGACGATGATTGATTTCCGCGATATCGCGTTCATATTCATAGTCCCTAACATTTCTGATTCCCCGAACAATTACATCTGCTCCGACCGATGAGACAAATTTGAAAGTTAAATCAGGCATCGGTAATACAGAAACGTTCTTCAAATTTTTAGTGTTGTTGGAGATCAAAGTTATTTTTTCTTCAGTCGTAAACATTGCTGTTTTACTTGTATTAATGCCAACAGCCACGATCACTTGATCAAAAAGAAGCGCCGAACGGCTGATAACATCCAAATGGCCAAAGGTTAAAGGATCGAAAGATCCCGGAAAAACAGCTTTTACCATATTTAGTCCCTTTCCATTACCGTTAAATAAGTAATTCCATAATCCTTCTTCGACAAAACAGTATAGCCATTAGGCAGATTACCATTTAGAGAATTAAAACCAGATCGATCCGTCTCGGCAACAATCAAGGCATGTTCTGTCAATAAATTATATTCCGTTAAGCTAGAAATATCTTTGACAATATGCTGTTTTGCATAAGGGGGATCGAAAATTACCAAATCAAATCGAATTTGATTATCAAAAAACTGCTTAATTGCCTGGCTGGCCGGCGCCTTGATTATTTCAAAATTTTCCGGACTTTTCGTCGCAATGACATTATTTCTGATTACTTCAATTGCCGGTCTGGCATGATCGACTAAATAAGCTTTCCGATAGCCCCTAGAAACTGCCTCAATTCCCAAAGAACCGGAACCGGCATACAAATCTAAAACGATCCCTGGTTTGTTATAGGGGGCGATAATAGAAAAAAGCGCCTCTTTGACTTTTTCGGTTGTCGGTCTGGTCAATTTCGAAGGAACCATTTTCAAACGCAGACCATGGTTTTTTCCTGCAATAACTCTCATTTTCTCATCCTTGCCCTCTGCCGGCTTTCTCTCCTTCTTGTCTTTATCTGTTCGCTATAGGTTCGTGAGACTACACATGCAATCCCAACCGATATCGAACTAATCAAAAAGGAAGATCCTCCGTAAGAGATAAAAGGAAATGTCACTCCCGTCAAAGGAAGAGCGCCGATAATTCCACCCAAATTAACCAAAGCCTGGATAAAGAAATAACTGGCAATACCATAAAGAACCAAACGCCCAAAATTATTTCTGACATGAAAAGCGATATAAAACATCCTTCCAATCATAATCAATAGAAGACCAAGAACGATAAATAGCGAGATCGATCCAAGTTCCTCAACGAAAATGGCCATAATAAAATCGGTATTAGCTTCCGGAAGATAGCCCATCTTCTCAATCGAATTCCCTAAACCAACTCCAAATAATCCACCGTGAGCAATCGCATAAAAAGAATTAACCAACTGCAACGACTGATTCTTCGCATATGGCCAAGGATCCATGAATATCAATAAACGCCGGGCCTGATAGTGACTTGACAAAAAGCTTTCCGGAATTTGTTTGATAATTAACGGCAAAAAAATATAGATAAGCAAAATCAAAGCAATTGATAAAAAAAGATATTTGGGATTCGGACCAGAGGAAAAAATAATTACAGCAATTAAAAAAAGAGCAATTAAAGCATTCCCTAAATCAGGCATCAAAACAACAATCAACAAATTCGATAAAACGAAGATAACCTGAAAACGCGTATATCCAAAAATCATTTTCACTTTTTCGGTTGTATTTTGATTATTCAAGTTAGGCGGACGATGGGGACGAGTTCCCCTGGATTTTCTTTGATACTTGTCCAAACGATGGGAGGATAAAGAAGCCAAATAAAGAATGATCACAATTTTAAAAATTTCGGCCGGTTCAATATTGAACATCGGTAGGTTAATCCAACCGTGTGCCCCTGTTCCTGCAGTAGCAGGAGCAATAAAGCGGGCAAACAACAGTAGGCCAAAAGTAATCAACATCGCTAAAGAAGTCCACTTAGGAGAAGCAAGCCAATCGATCTTGACAAAAAAATAAAAAACAAAGACTGTAGCAATACCGATCAAAGCAAAAATAGACTGCCGAATCAAAAAACTAAATGCCCCGGCCGAATAATCATCCGAAGAGGAAAAAACCATCAACACGCCAATCAGACTTAAAAATAAAAAAGGTCCAATAAGGAACCAATCTAATTGTTTGATTATTTTACTCACCTGTTCATTCTATCAATACAGATTATCCTTGAGAACTATGGCAAGATAAAAATATGAATAATTCACTAATCAAAGTTTACACGGACGGTGGGAATCGAAATACGGGAAACAAACCCGGCCAACATGTTCATGAACGGGATTTATCGGCATGGGCTTATATAATCGAATACGAAAAAAAACAGTACATTGCTTCAGGCTTTCAGTTTGGAGCAACAAATAACGCAATGGAACTGATGGCGGTTGGCTCGGCTTTTAGAAAAATTACCAAGACGGAAGAATTAAAAAAACAAAAAATCGAATTAATCAGCGACTCGCATTATGTTTTGGACCCGATGGAAAAAGGTTGGTTGGAAAAATGGATGAAAACAAAAAAAGAGCGGCCGAATTTTACGATGTGGCAGACTCTTTATCCAATGTACTTAGAATTAAAACCCTATTTAATTTTTCACTGGGTAAAAGGACACAAAAATACTGTTGGAAATATTCGTGTCGACGAACTTTTAAATCAAGAAATGGATAAACACAAGTAGATTATAGTTGCTTCAACCTTCCAATTGAAATTTGTTTTTGAATCTTTCTTCTCTGAACTTTATTCATCGCATTTTTTATCAGCTTTTTACTAAGAAAAAACTTTACCGGTTGTTCAATCGGAGATAAACTATTTTTGGAAATATTCTCTAAATCGAACTTCAGTTTTTTTAGATCGTTAAATGATGTTTGAACAACTAAAGCTGGAACTTCGCCATATATTTCGTCCGGAATAGCAAGAGCAACCAAATCATCTATTTCACTTAATTTTCGAAAAGGTTCCTCAATCGTTGTCGGACTGATCTTATCACCGGAACGATTGATAATCTCTTTTTTTCTGCCGACAATAAATAAATAATTATCTTCATCCAAATAGCCCAGATCTCCGGTATAAAGCCACCCATCGACAAAATCCTTTTTATTCTCGGACCATAAATATTTTTGAATAACACTTGGACCGGACAAAGCAATTTCGCCAATTTCGCCAACTTTTTTCTCTTGATGAGAATCAGAATCGCGGATTGTTAATTTTTCAACCGTTGGGAGACCAACGGAACCAAGTTTCTGACCATTTTTACGCTGGGGATTAACAGAGATTTGGCCGGCGGCTTCAGTCATTCCGTAAGATTCAACTAATAATATTCCAAAATTCTTTTGGAATAAATCAGCTGTTTTTTTAGAAAGTGGTGCACTAGCCGAACGCAAAAAACGCAAACTTTTCCGTCCTTTTGGTAAATTTAAATATTCAGCAGCATTACTTTTTGTTTTATTTAAAATACCGATAATTGCTGGAGCAGCCGAAGCCCAGGTGATATGATATTTCTCTATTTGTGGCCAAAATTTGGATGCCGAAAATTTTTCTGGAATTACTAATTTCCCACCGGCTAAAATTTGGGAAATCAAGGCAATGATTTGTCCGTTAACATGGAATAAAGGTAAAATTTGATATCCAATATCCGAAGACGACAAGTTATGAGATTCAATGACACTTTTAGCAGCAGCAAAAACCTGCTTATGATTAATTCCAACTGCCTTGGGTCTCCCACTTGTGCAGGAAGTATATAGCAAACTGGCATATTGTTCTTCCAGTTCATTTTTATCGGGAAAATCAAAATGATGCTCGATTATTTCTTGATCTGAAACACGATGAATAGTATCACCATTTGGTAGTTCCAAAGCCTCGTCAAAATCTATTCCCGATAACTGAGCAAAATTAGTAAATTGATCTTCATAATTATGATTTAAAATTACAGCCGATAGCTGACTTTGTTTTGCAATATCTGCCAATTCCTCAACCTTTAAATTAGGATTAACAGCATACATTGTTAAACCGCTAAATATTTCTGTAAAAAAACGAACAACAAAATCAACCAAATTTCCAGAGGCCGTCAGAATAATTCCTGGTTGGCTAAGTCGCAATTGCTGCAACTGTTCTTGAAATCGATTGATTTTTTGCAAAATTTCAGCCTTGCTATAAGAACGATCATTTACCGTATCGACTAAAATGCTTGAGTTTACATCTGTAGAGAGAACTCTTTCCAATTCATGAGTTAGTTTTGTCAAAATAAAATCACTCGATAAAAATAAATAATAGATGTCATGTTTAAGTTTATTTACGGAACATATCTAAGAATTTTTCAAACCATGACTTCGTTTCTTTAGTAGCGGATTCTGCCGTTTGGGCAACCTGTTTTGAAACTTCATCAACACTCTCTTTACTTTTATCAGCAGCTTTTTTTGCTGCATCCTGAGTTTTCTTCACAGCCGGTTTTGCAGCTTCGGTGGTTTTTTTGGCAGCTTTACGAACAGTTTTTTTGCCCTTTGCAGCGTTCGTTTTAGCGCCTTTGGCTACCGACTTCCCCTTGCTGCTTGCTTTGGCTGTTGTCTTTTTAGCCGCCGTTTTAACAGCAGAGGCTGCTTGAGACGTCGTTTTCTTAGCAGAATTTTTTGCAGTCTTAGTGTTTTTCTTTGCAGTAGAAGCAGCTTTTTTAACAGTGGATTTAGTCGCAGGAGCAGCTTTTTTAGCAGCGCTGGTTGTCTTTTTTGTCGTTCGACCAGTTGCTGCTGTTTTCTTTTCTGGCATTTTCTCTCCTTACTTAACGAGACAAATTTTAACAAAATTTTAAAGATGTGACAAATTACTAAAGTTTTGATTCCAAATCAATATCAGGATACTTATCGACAAACCAATTCAGAGCAAAACGATTCTCAAACAATATAACCGGGTTGTCTTGTTGATCTTTCATCAGTATCGAACGCGAGGTATTCATTTTTTCATCCAACTGATCCGGTTTGATCCAGCGAGCGATCTTTTTACCAAGCGGTTCGAAAATAACTTGAGAATTATATTCATTAGCCATTCTGAACTGGAATACTTCGAATTGAAGCTGGCCAACCGCCCCAATGATATATTCTTGGCCATGCCACGACTCGAATAATTGGACAGTCCCTTCCTGAACCAATTGCCTAATACCCTTATGATAAGATTTTTGTTTCATAACGTCTTTGGCGATTACCCGATTAAAAAGTTCCGGAGTAAATGTCGGTAATGGTTCAAATTCGACTTTCTGTTTACCAGTATAGATTGAATCACCAATTTGAAAGTTACCGGTATCGTAAAGGCCGATAATATCTCCTGGAACAGCTGTTTCAATATTTTCACGTTCATCAGCCAAGAATTGAGTAACGTTGCTGAGCTTCAATTTTTTTCCATTTCTGGCAAGCGTCACATCCATCCCTTTTTTAAACTCCCCGGAAACGATTCTGACAAAAGCAATCCGATCACGATGATTAGGATTCATGTTCGCTTGAATTTTAAAAATAAATCCCGTGAATTGGTCGTTATCCGGTTGAACCTCTTTATGATCAATCGTGGCCTTGTCCGATGGCGAGGGGGCATATTTTAAATACTCAGTCAAAAACTGCTCAACTCCAAAATTACTTAAAGCCGACCCAAAGAAGACTGGTGTTTGAGCACCCCGAAGGACTTTGTCCTCATCTAATTGATTACCGGCATCCTTTAAAAGCTCGATCTCTTCCATTGATTCGTTATAAACAGATTGATCGGGATTTTTCACATTATCATATTGAATAAACTTGTTCCGTTGTAAATCGTAAATTCCCTGTAAAACCTGGCCGGAACCAATCGGCCAATTCATAGCATAGGCTTGAATGCCAAGTGTTTTTTCTAATTCATCAACCAAATCAAGCGCTTGACGACCATCACGATCCAATTTATTAAAAAAAGTAAAAATCGGGATATGGCGCTTTGAAACTATTTCAAACAATTTCCTTGTCTGAGGTTCGATTCCCTTTGCCGAATCAATCACCATTACTGCCGAATCAACCGCCATTAAAGTACGATAAGTATCTTCTGAGAAATCCTCGTGGCCTGGGGTATCAAGGATATTAATCCTTTTGCCGGCATAATTGAACTGCAAAACAGAAGAAGTAACGGAAATACCTCGCTGCTGTTCAATTGCCATCCAATCCGAGGAGGCCATTTTATTCGATCCACGACCTTTGACTGTGCCAGCTTTTCTGATAACGCCGCCGTGTAACAGGAGTTGTTCGGTCAAAGTTGTTTTACCGGCATCAGGATGCGAAATGATTGCAAAAGTGACACGTTTTTTGTATTCTTCTTTAAAATTTGTCATAAAAAAAAATTCCGCTATTAAGTATAGCGGAATTAAAGATTCAATGATAAAAGAATCAATTTCTTTGATTTCCAAAAATTCTAAGCAAATACAAGAACAAGTTAACAAAGTCAAGATACAAACTAAGCGCACCCGAGATGGCCAAGCCGTTGATTGTCTGGTTGCCCTGTCCCTGAAGTTCGAAATACATTTGTTTTAAACGATTATTATCATAAGCAGCATAAACACTAAAGACAAGAACTCCCAAAACAGACATAATAAAGCTAAATCCGGGAACGAATATGCTAACCACAAGGCCAACCATTAATGCGATCATCGCGCCGAAAAGAATTGGAGCAAGTCTAGAAAGGTTTTTCTTCGTAAAGAATCCATACAAGGCCATAGCTCCAAAATCAACTGCTGCCATTAGAAAAGCAGAAACAATCGACTGCAAGTCGTACATCGCAAAAATGGCACCAAAGAAAATTCCTTCCACAACTGCGAAAGCAAGCAATCCCCCAAAAGCCAACGCCGGATTTTTTAAGGCGTTACGACCAATTAGAAAGACAACAGCCAACTGAGCGATCGCCAGAACGATCCAAGTCAATGCACCATTGCTGGCATAAAAACGAACAAACTCGGCATAGAATGGATAAGCCAAAGCATAAGCCAATCCAAAAGTAATTAATAACGCCGCTCCCATATAGGCGTATGTCCGTTGGAAGAATGCTGCTAATCCCGATTCATTAGTTGAATCAGTAACATCTTTTATGATGCGATTATCAGAATAATTTTGCATTCTAACCTCCTTTCTGAATATTATAGCAGGATATCATAAAAAAAGTCTGACTATTATTGACCTTTTAATTTACATTTTATTCAAACCCTTTTTTAAGAGCATCTTCATATTTTTCGATATCGCCGGCCCCCATGAAAACAAGTACCGATCCATGTTCGGCACTTAATTTGTCATAGGCATTCGATTCCGAAATAATTGCTCCCGCATTCGGTAGTTTATCTAAAATATCTTCGCTTTTAGCATTACCGGCCTTTTCTCTTAGAGATCCGAAAATCGGTGTAATGTAAACTTTATCGGCTGATTTTAAAGCATTAACATATTCATCCTTAAAAGCATTGACGCGTGTGTATGTGTGTGGTTGAAAAACAGCTACTAAACGCTTATTCGGAAATTTCTGTCGGGCAGCATCGATTGTTGCCTTAATTTCAGTTGGGTGATGGGCATAATCATCAACAATTGTTAAATCAGCTACTTGGCTGATATTAAAACGACGCTTAGCACCTTGATAAGTCAAAAGACCCTTTTGGATTTGGTCAACCGAAAAACCAAGATAATCAGCTACAGCGATCGCAGCAGTCGTATCCAAAATTCCGTGATCTCCCTCAATCGTGGCAAAAAAATCACCTAATTTTCGGCCGCCCTTTGAAAGCGAAAAATAACTTCCTTCGGTTCGTTTGTCAATATTATTCGCACAAAAGTAATCGGACTTTTCAAAGCCATAAGATAGAATTCGAGCCGTCTTCGGCTTTATTTTTTTTATCTCCGGATCTTCGCCGTAAGCGAAAATAATCTTTTTAACATGGTCGGCGAATTCAGAGAATGCGCTTTTGACATCATCGAGACTTTTATAATAATCGGGATGGTCCCAATCAATGTTCGTGATGATAGCAACATCGGGAGTAAAAGGCTGAAAATGACGGTCATACTCGTCTGCTTCGACAACAAAATATTTAGAGGAGAAGACCCCTTTTCCAACACCATCGCCAATTAAATAACTCGTTGATTCGAAATTCGACAAAATGTGTGCGAGTAAGCTGGTGGTACTGGTTTTCCCGTGTGCTCCGGAAACGGCGATTGAAAAATGTCGACGAATAACTTCTTCAACTGCCTGAGGATAGGTCAAGAGTTTTGCCCCAACTTTTTTAGCTGCCAAAACTTGGGGATGATCATCCGAAAACGCGTTTCCTTTCACGACAACATAATTACTCTTGATCAAATCCGGATCGAAATCGGTAATTTGAATACCGGCTTTGACCAGCGGGAACTGTGTAAAAGTTTCTTTGTCGATATCAGACCCAAGAACTTTGTTCCCCTGATCATGAAGAATCAAAGCCAAACTGGCCATCCCAGTTCCCTTAATCCCGATAAAATAGTAATTTGTCATATTTAATTATTAAACTCCAATTCATTCCCTTTTATAAAATCAAAAGTTTCGCCAACTTTACCAAAATCATCGGGCAAAACAATCATTCCCGGACGATCCGGCGCATTTTTCAAGCCGAGTTCCTTTGGAGCGGCCATCATTCCATATGAGTCAACACCGCGAAGTTTCCCCGGCCAAATAATCTTTCCCGAAGGCATGATTGCCCCAGGCAGACAAGCAACCGTTTTAATGCCTCGACGAAGATTTGGACTTCCTGAGACAATCTGAACACTTTTGTCGGAAGAAATTTTAACTTGAGCAACATGCAAGTGATCAGAATCAGGGTGTTTAACAAATGAATCAACATAAGCAATCACGAATTTCGCCTCTGGATCATAAACAAGTTCAGGTTTAAAGCCAGCTTGAATGAGAAGTTCATTTAATTCTTCAATCTTTTTCACTGTTAATTTGATTGGTCCTTTGTCCAAAGGGGCTATACCAGAAAAGTGATAAGCAAGCGTTTGATCGTTTTTATAAATACGTGTAATTCTTTTTTTTGTTTCAAAAGACGAGTCTGGCTCCTCGGGAGCTAAAAAAGTCATCAATGTGTCTGAATTATAATCGGCAACAAGCATATTTCTATCTTAAAACAAAAAACAATATAATTATTTGCATGAATAAAAAACACAAGAACTTAATTGCTGCAACGGCCGGTTTTTTGGTTGGAAGCGGGATCTCAATTTTTATCGCCAAAAAAATCAAGGAAAACAATGCTGATCAGATTCTCGAAACTGTCAAAGAGACGCTTTCAGCCCAAGGAACAGTGTCAAATGCCTGGATAAACAGCGAAAGAATCAGTGGAGAACATTATGGAACGAGAACCATCTACAATGGGGGCGCAAATATAACCAGTGATCAAGGAGAAACAAAAAGCATCGACTTTATTGCCGATGCCGACACTGGCGAACTCTTTAAACTTGAGGTGGTTGATTAAAATTAAAAATTAACTCTAATCCAGTACTCGGGTTGATTCATTTCCGCAAATTTTTTCTCGTATTCCGTTTCGATATTTACGGGATTTTTTTTGAGTTCGTGATGCAGATCGTAGCTGATTTGTTCTTCAGGCCAAGAAAGACCAAATTTTTTAAAGCTCGAAAGAGAGTATTCAAAGAGCCCAAGATTATCGGTTTTTAATTCCAAGGATCCATTGGGAAGCAAAATTTTTGAATATGACTTTAAAAAATTTTCAGCAGTCAAACGTCTTTTTTCATGTTTTGCTTTCGGCCAGGGATCACTATGATTCAAGAAAATTTTGCTAATTTCATTGTCAGCAAAATAATCGCTCACATCGCCTCCATCCCCTAAAATAAGTTTTAAATTAGCTAATTGAGGCTCTTGTTTAAAAGCTTTCTTCCCAGCTATTGCAACCGCGGTTGGTTGCAGTTCCAGACCGATGAAATTATTTTCTGGATATTTGATGGCATTATCCAAGATAAATTGTCCTTTGCCGGATCCGATTTCCAAATAAAGCGGATGGTTATTCCCAAAGACCGAAGACCAGCTCCCTTTTAATTGCTTGGCTCTTTGATCTTTGATGATCAAATCCGGATGCTCATCGATAAAAGGAACTGCCCATTTCTTACTTCTTAATCTCATATTTAAATCCTACCAAACGTGGCAGATACCAACAGATGATCACCCAAGTAAAAGAAATTATTAACAGAATACTAATTAAAACAGAAACTTTTCTATGACTTGCCAAGAGGGAAAGCAGCAATAACAGCACAATCGGCACAAAGACTGCAACAGCTAGCAATTGAAAATCAGTCAACTTTCTTTTTCCATCTCGTTGATATACCTGAGCCATTTTATGATTCGAGTAATGAGAAAAAATCGGTTTCATTTGATAAGCGAGGGCAAAAACTATAAAAAGCCCACTAATTGTGGCAGCAGAAAGCGAAGGCAGAAAAAAAGCCAAAGCCATTCCAAAAAAGGTGGTCAAAATAATTGTTGGCATAAACTGCCGACTTCTAAAAAAATAACGAGTAAAAAGAATCCAATGGAAACTTTGATTAAATTGCGGCAGACATTTAATCAGCCAATCCCAAATCTTCGTTGGTCGATTATCATGCTTCAATTCCTTAACATCGGTAAAAAAATTTAAAAAAATATTAATTCGATTAACCCTTCTTAGTTCTGAATTTATTCCATAAGTCCAATCAACTCGATTGTCTTTAACGATATTTCGGTATTTTAAAATAAGTAAAAAAGTTTTAGCCAATAGGAAAAGGAACAAATAAATCAATGAAATTACAAGGCCGAATATTTTAAGTAAAATCGGCATCAATAATAAATTCAAAAAAAATTGAAGCAGGATGTTCAAAAGCAAAGATCTCAGAAAGCTTTTCTTCAAGTATTTTTTCAAGTCCGGCAAATCGGCAATTAGAAATATTTGATCGGCATTTTGTATATAAGTCGACAAATCGCCAAAAAATAAGAAGGAAGAGCTTGCAAACAATACAAGCAAAATTGTCAACCAATTGCCGTGGATACTATTTAAATTATGTAAATATTCATAACCCAGTAAAGCGACTGCAATAAAAAGAAAACCGATAAACTGGTCGTTGAAGGCTCGGCTTAAGTAACGAAAATTTCTTTGAAAAGACAGTTCACGCCGACGATTAAAGATTTTATCCATTAGCAGCCTCTCTTGCCAAATGCAAATATATTTCATTAATTGTTTTTTGCTGTGGAAAAGCTTTAAAAATATCTTTCATTTTTCCTTTGGCACGTATTCGGCCACGGTCAATCAATAAAAACTGATCAACAAATTTTTCCGCTCCCTCGACTAAATGAGTACTCATTAAAATAGTTGTCCCAGCTGCCTTTTTCTCCTTTAAGAGATCAATCAAATCAGAGACAGCCAAAGGATCCAAGCCAATAAAGGGTTCATCGACGACCAAAAGTGGAGCATCTGTCAATAATGCCAATACGATCATTACTTTTTGCCGCATTCCCTTGGAAAAATCGATCGGAAACCAAGCCAACTTGTCCTCCAAACGGAAAACTTTTAACAATTTTGCGATTTTATCCTTAATCAGTTTTGAATCTAGATGATAAGCAGCAATTGTTGTCTGAATATGCTCCCTTAAAGTCAAGTCTTCATATATAATCGGTAATTCAGGTATGTAGGCCAAATTGCGCTGATAATTAGATGAATCGCTTTTACTATCTTGGCCGTTAAAAGAAATCGAACCGCTCTTTGGCTGCATTAATCCGATAACGTGATTAATGGTAGTTGTTTTCCCTGAACCGTTTAAACCAATTAGAGCCGTAACAGTTCCCGCTTCAATCGTAAAATTCAGATCTTTAATTGTATTTGTTTGACCATATCCACCGGTCAAATGTGAAATCTTTAGTGTCATAGTTATCGATTAAATTTTAGCAGACCGATATAATGTAAGCATGGAAGATATATTCGATAAAATAATTCACGGTGAAATACCTAGTTATAAAGTCTATGATGATGAAGATGTTTTTGCATTTTTAGATATATCACAGGCCACTCCCGGACATACTCTGGTTGTACCAAAGGCTGACGTTAAAGACATTTTTGCCTACGATGATGAGTTGGCCAAAAAAATTTTAACAAAACTTCCAATAATCGCTCGGGCAGTCAAAGCCTCCAACCCAAAAATTCTCGGCATAAATATTCTTTCAAATAACGGAGTTGCTGCCGGCCAATCGGTTCCCCACTCTCACTGGCATATTATTCCACGATATGAAAATGATGGCCTGGATCTCCCCGGTGCCGTCGATCATTCTAATCAATACGATGAAAAAAGATATAAAGCAATTGCTAAATCAATTAGTGAGCAGTTCTGATGGCCAAATTTAAAAAAAATGACAATTTTTTTCAAAATGAAACCGAAAAAATATTTAACTATTTAAAAAACGAACTAAACATTCTTCGGAAAACTTTTTTTGCGATTAAAAAATTAATAGGCAGCAAGCCGACTCAAGAAAAGAATTTGTCCGAGCTCTCCGATCATTTCCAAAGAAGCAAAGAAGAAATAGATAAATCCAAAACAAAATTAAATGAAGATATTCGCTCATTAGAAAATGAACTATCAACTGTTAAATATCCCTTTCACAAAAAATGATTTGAGTTAGGTCCTAACTTTCGTTAGAATTAAAGGGTTATAAATTCACGGAGGAAATATGCGTAAATTCGTTTGGACAGCAATCGTGCTATTGTTTTTGGCGGGTTCTGCCTACCTTGCCTTAAACACATCTAAGGTTTTGGTTACGTCAAAGGCAGGTGCGATTACTGAGGCAAAATATATGTCATCGGTTACAAAAACCTCGGCCGGTGAACAATTGTTTGTCAGCATGGTTATGAATGATTCATTGGAAAGGTTGTACGGAAGCTCTGTTTCAACAACAACCGTCAATAATGAATACACTCAGGAAAAAGCACAATATGGAAGCAGCTGGTCTAGTTTCCTATCGGAAGAAGAAACTACGGCAAAGGCCTATAAAAAACAGATTCGTACAGAACTGCTTTTAGTTCAAGCTGTTAAAAACTATCATAAAGTTACAGAAGCTCAATTAAAAAAAGCCTACAAGACCTATACGCCAAAGATGAACGTTTCAATTATTACTGTTAGCAGCTCATCAAAGGCCGACACAGTACTCAAGAACTTAAAAGCCGGTAAAAGTTTCGCTTCTCAAGCCAAACAATACTCAGGCGATACCACAACAGCCGCCAATGGTGGCAAAATGCCAAGCTTCGATTCAGCTTCACCAGTTGTTTCATCAAAAATTATCGCTGCAGCTAAAGCCTTAAAGACTGGCGAATATAGCAAAAAAGCTATTAGTGTAAATTCCGAATACATCATTCTTAAATTGAACTCAAAGTCTAAAAAAGAATCAATCGGCAGTTATCGAGATGTTTTGGCCGACTCTATTATTAATAAATGGATTAATACCTCAAGCAACTCAACCAAAATTCAAAAGATTATTGGTAAAGTTATGAATAAAAATGACGTCCAGGTAAAAACTTCACAATATCCAGCGTTAAAGAACGCAATCGATCAATATATCGTTTCAGCAAATACATCTAGTGAAACTTCATCGACATCCACTTCCAGTTCGTCTAGTTCATCTAGCAAATCATCATCGAGCAAGAGTGGTTCCAGTTCTTCAAAGAGTTCCTCTTCAAGCTCTTCTTCCAGTTCAAAGAAGTAAAAGATAATTAATTGCTGATAAAAAACTCCAGTTCAATGAACTGGAGTTTTAATTTGCTTATGTAAAGCACTTTTTTATTTAACTAATGCCAAAAGATCTGCTTTCTTGGCACTGGAAGGATATTTAATACTTTCAGAATCAAGATAAGCTTTAATTTCAGCAACCGTTGAAGCTGTTGTTGGTTTTTCGGCCACAGCAACTTCTTGAGTCTTGGTACTCTTTCCAGGCTCCAAAACAACCGGTTTAGCAGCACCTTTTTCAATTCGCTCAATTTTAATATCGGTATCCAAAGTTGCGGCTTTGCGTGTTGGAGCAGAAACCTGCTTCTTTGCAGTTTCAGCAAGTTTTGAGAAAGTTGCAAAATCTGATACAGCCAATTCGGCCAACATCTTCCGATTCAAATCTATGCCGGCGACTTTAAACCCATGCATTAACTGAGAATATGAAATACCATTCATCCGACTCGCAGCGTTTATACGAGCAATCCATAGCTTACGATAGTCTCGTTTGACATTCTTACGATCCCGATAAGCATAAAGATACGACTTCCAAACTTGTTGCTTGGCAACTTTAAAATTAATGTGTCGCTGACCACGATAGCCTTTGGCCAACTTGATCATTTTCTTACGACGAATACGTGTAACGTTAGTTCCTTTAACTCGCATAATTTATCTCCTTGACCAAAAATTATAGATTACTCAATATCTTTGCATAACGCTTAACATTGACTTTATTCATCATAGCAGTGCCACGCAATTGGCGACGCTGTTTCTTAGTTTTTCCATGAAAACGGTGTGAAGTAAATGCTTGTCCAGCCTTAAACCCGCCTGAAGCAGTTTTTTTAAAACGCTTTGCTGAAGCGCGATTAGTCTTCATCTTTGGCATTTGTATTCTCCTTTAATTTGTTCTTCTTTTCGGATTGAGCTTTCTTAATGACTTCCGGCTTAGGCGAAAGCAATAAGGACATTTGACGACCCAAAAGTTGCGGCATCTGATCAATATTTGCCAAATCAGCAAGCTGTTTTGCCATATTCATCAATACCTGGCGACCAACATCTTGGTGGGTCATCATTCGACCGCGAAAACGTAAATTTAATTTAACCTTATTACCGGCAACCAAAAACTTGGTAGCTGCCTTTTTTCGTGTCTCAAAATCCCCTTCGCCAATAACAGGACTTAGACGAACTTCTTTAGTTTGAACAATAACTTGTTTCTTTTTATTTTCGCGAATTTTCTTCTGCTGCTCAAACCTAACCTTACCCCAATCCATAATTCTAGCAACCGGTGGTTGAGCCTTCGCCTGAACAATAACCAGGTCTAGATTTCTTTGATCAGCGATTCTTTGAGCATCGCGTGTGCTCATAACCTTTTTTGATCCATTGTCAATTAACATCACTTCACGAAAGTGAATATTTTCATTGACTAAATCAATTTGGCGCTTGGGCCTTTGCTGTGGTCTTGCTATAAGAAAAATCCTCCATTTTTTGGTTGGAAAAAGCGAGTCATGCAAACATGCAAAACCCGCCTCAAAAAGAATGATAAGCCAACATGGTCTTGCACATGCGGCGAGAGGCGGGAACCTCTACTTAATTCAACTCAGATATTATACCATAATTAGTTATTAGAAGCACGTTTTTCCTGTTCGTGCTCACTTTTTACAATTTCATCAATCAACTTTTCGATTTGTTCGAAAATCTTCCTTTGCTTATCAGACATCCTTGAAATTTTATCAGCCCCTTGATATTGATTAATCATTTCATCGATCCAATTTCTCAATTCAAAAATTCCTGCGGAAATCTTCGGATATAATATGCTGGTTTGCATTCTCAAATTAGCCGTCAGCATCTCGCCAGCCAATGGATCATCGGGTCCAAGTTCATCATCCAACATTTTTTTTAATTTAATGTATTCATCAACCTGCAAAAGAGGTTTTAGTTTGGAAGGGTTAACCTGATAAATTTTCTTGTCAATCCAGTAAAAATCAACTTTTTCATCAATCTCTAATTTTTGAGCCGTTTCAATCAAACTGGAACGAATCAACGGATTGATATAAGGATCCAAGAGCAAAAACTTCACACCGCTCCACCACTCATGCAAAGGTAATTTAAACGAACTTTCAAAGCGGCTGCGCTGTTTGGCAAAATTACCATCAGATAAGTGATAAAAAGACTGCATCAAAGTCTTTTGAGTCGCTGACATTTGAGAACGAGTACTTAACTCTTGATTAGAAATCTCATCAATTGCCCAATTCTGCCAGCGAGGATCAGAAAAGTTAGTCATTTCCCGAGCATAAATGAAATTCTGGTTCTTAAGCAAAACGTTGATTGCCAATTTAAAAAGTTCTTCAGTATTCAGATAATCATCAAGAAAATCTTCAAGATAGACATTCGCCAAACTGAATTGTTGATCTTCATATAAAGTACCAACAAGAATGCGATTTAAATCCAATTCTTGCTTTTTATCGTAGGCCATCTCAAAATAAGAAGCAGCTTGATGAAAATTATTATGGTCAAATTCCAAGTGCCCCTGCTTTACTAATTCATCAAAAGTCAATTGTTGCGAATTTTCAGACATGCTCCTCGATATTTTGTTGCTTTTCAGCTAGTTTAGCATTAATCTTCTCAATTGTTTCTTTTTTTGGCCGAATCGAACGCGGTGTTGATTTAACACGTTGCCTTGGGCGACGATTTTGATTATTGCGAGTCTTGCTTTGCTCTTCGGCGACTTGTTTTTTCTGATTCTGATTATTTTCAGTCTTTTTTTTGCTGTTCGGACGACGATTTTGATTGGCTTCCATAACAACCGGCATAACAACCGGGCGACGTTTGGTCTGTTCATAAAAGAACTTGGACATTGCATCCTTAACGCCCGATTTTAGATCATTCCAATCAAAATCATCGGTATTATCCAAATAAAGTTCAATCTGATCAACCATCACCTTGGCTGATTCATGAATTAATTCTCGGTTGGTCTTTACGAAAATAAAACCACGAGTTGTGATTCTCGGAGCGGCAACAACTTTTTTCTTTTTACGATCTATTGTTGCGGCAGCAATCACAACTCCATCTTCGGAAAGCATCTTACGGTCGCGAAGAACAATATTTCCAACATCGGTATTGCCTGAACCGTCAATCATTGTATCGTCAACTTCAAAGGAATCCTCAAGGGTGAACTTTTTATTTTCAGGATCGAACTTGTATTGGTCACCTTTCATAGACAAGAAAATATGGTTCTTTTTAATTCCAACTTCTTGAGCAAGAAAATCAGCGACAGAAAAAACCCGATATTCTCCGGAAACTGGGAAAAAGTAGTCAGGCTTAATGAAATTCAGCATAAACTGTAAATCATTTTGGCTTGCATGTCCCGAAGAACGCAAATTATCTTTAATTGAAACAACATTTGCACCACGGCGGAAAATCAGATCACGGGTTTTAGCCATAATCGATTCACTGGAAATCGAAGGCGTAGTAGCGACAAAAATTAAATCATTTTCATTAAAACTTACGTAACGATCGTCCCCTTTAGCCATTCTCTGTAAATCACGAATCGGTTCGCCCATTTTACCGGTTTCAAGAATAACCAGCTTGTTGGGTTCAACCGACTTCAAGTTTTTAATATTTGTAAACAATTTGTTGTAACTGGTTGGCAGATTCAAGCGTTTTGAATCCAAAGCAGTTTTAACAACCTGCTCTAAATCATTACCAGAAATAGCAATTTTACGACCAGTCTGATATGCCGAATTAATAACTTCCTGAATTCTTTGTACATTGGAAGCAACGGTCGCAACAATAATTCTGCGATCAGCATTTTCTCGAAATGTTTGGAAAACGAATTCATCAATCGCTGACTCGCTGACTGATTCGCCTGGCGTTTCAACCCCATTGACATCAGCCAACAAAGCCAAAACGCCTCGCTGACCAATCCGAGTCAAACGAGAATAGTCGGTTTTATAAGGTCCCTTGGCCGTATTGTCAAACTTAAAGTCGCCCGTGTAAACAATCTGACCATATTCAGTTTCCAAAACAATTCCAACCGATTCAGGAATCGAGTGTGTGGTGCTAAAAAACGATACTTTCGTTTTGCCAAATTCAACAATTGAATCAGGCGTGATGACATTATAATCGTCAAAATCGCTCAAAGAAGGCCGACGAGAAACCTGTTGTTTCGCCAACGCGAGTGTAAATTCAGTTCCAAAAACCGGTACACGAAGTACTTCTAGCAAATACGGAAGCGCGCCGATTGCATCAGCATGTCCATGAGTCAAGAAAACTCCAACAACCTGATCAGCGTGATCAACCAAATAATTAAAATCAGGAACGACAACGTCGACTCCCAAAAGATCTGTTTCTGGATATTTTAATCCAGCATCCAATATATAAATTTCGTCATTCACAGTAACGGCATACATGTTTTTTCCGTTTTCACGAACACCGCCGAAAGGAATGATCGATAAAGCAGTTTTTACCATATTATTCATAACCTCAATATTTAATTGCGAATCTGTTTTCTGGACGCGCGAACGTTAGTCCAAGAGAGTTTCGTTGTCTATTATTCTACAAGAGTTTCTTGATTATGTAAAACGTCTACTTGTTTGGTACAATATAAGAGCTGTATTTTGCAGCTATCCCTTTGCTTAGCTTTTCGCGAACCTACCTTTTACGAATCGCTCGGTAATTGGAAATTTTGAGGAGGTAAAATCATGGCTTTAACTCAAGAAGCAAAGAACCAGATTATTAAAGAATATGCTCGCCATAATGGCGATACCGGTTCTGTAGAGGTTCAGGTGGCTGTTTTAACCGCTGATATTAACGAATTGAATAACCATATGAGCGAAAACAAACACGACTTTTCTTCACAGCGTGGATTGATGAAGAAAATCGGTCACCGCCGTAATTTATTACGTTATTTGCGTGACATTGATGTTGCTCGTTATCGGACACTTATTTCGAAGCTCGGACTTCGTCGTTAATATTTTATTTAGGAGGAAAAAATGCCAATTATTGAATCTTCAATTCAACGTGAACGCTTAAACAAAGCTGAGCGTGCCGTGCGCGCTCCACAAATCAGTGCATATCGTACTGCTGTTAAAAACTTTGAAAAAGCTGCTGCTGCTGGAGCTGACAATTTGCAAGAATTGTTCAGTAAAACCAGTGCAGCGATCGATAAAGCTGAAACGAAAAACTTGATCAAAAAGAATAAAGCTGCGCGCGATAAAGCCCGTCTTTATAAATTGCTCAAGGCAGCAACTAGTAAATGAATTTGAATGTTATAAATTAAGAAAAACCCGGTTCAATGACCGGGTTTTTCTTTTATCTATTTTTTTTTGCTTTTCTTGCCGACCTTGAAGCGGTTCTTTGACTAACTTTATTTTCTTTCATTTGCTTAAATCTAATCGCACCCTTAATTTGCCGACGGTAACCAGGCTTAACGTGTGCTTTTTTCTTCTTCACCAAACCGACTAATTCTGGATCCAACTGTTTCTGTGAAGGTCGACGCCGTGCCCGACGATTACGATCTTTAACATCTATCAATTGATGATCTTTTAGTTGCTTTGCCTGAAAATTGATTCCCAACTTTTCTAGTTCTTCAACTTTATCTTCTTCATCCGGGCCATAAAGCGTAATTGCCGTACCTGGCAATCCATTTCTGCCTGTTCGACCGACTCGATGAATGAAAAATTCTAGATCCGTTGGAATATCATCATTGATAACTTCCGAAACCCCTTGAATGTCAAGACCGCGAGCCGCTAGATCAGTTGCAACAACATATTGAAATTCTTGTTTTTTAATTCTTTTCATCGTGCGTCGTCGTTCTCTTGGTTCGATTCCACCGTGAACTTCAGCGGCTTTCAAACCTTGGGAGTCAAGAAAATGAGCTAATTCATGAACACGTTCTTTCGTGTTGGCAAAAACAAGCGTTAAATAACTTTCTTTTCTGGTCAATAAGTCAAAAATAACTTCGTTTTTGTCTTTGGATTTAGTTGCCAGTAAATAATTATCAATTGTATCAGCAACGACCGTTGAAACAGGAATCTCTTCAATTAACGGGTTTTTCATGTATCTTTTCAAAAAAGGTGTCAATTTATCAGGAATCGTTGCCGAGAAAACCAGCATTTGCAAATTATCCGGCATTGCGCTGGCAATCGTATCAACATCTTCCAAAAAGCCCATATCCAAAGCCATATCGGCCTCATCAACAACAAAAAATCTATTTTGGTTAACCAATAGAAAATTTTTACTAAGAAAATCTTTTAAACGTCCAGGAGTTCCAATCGCAATCTGAGGTTGTTTCCTCTCCAATTGCCGAATTTGTTTATTTCGATCAGTTCCGCCAATATAATCAGCGATTCTCAAATCTGCAAAATTTTCATCAATTGCTGCTAATGATTTTTGAAAATCACGAAAAGCCTGATAAAGTTGTTCAGCCAATTCACGAGATGGAGAAGTAATCACCGCCTGTGTTTCTTCAAGAGAAGGATCCAGACCGTTAAATATCGGCAGCAAAAAAGCGTGAGTCTTGCCGGATCCGGTTTGTGATTGCCCAACAACGTCACGACCAGCGATAATTGGTGGGATTATACGTTTTTGAACTTTCGTCGGTTTGTTAAACGAAATTCCATCGATTGCTTTAACAATCTCCGTTTTTAAATTAAATTGTCCGAATTGATTAGTCATTTATCTATATATACCCAGCGAACCACAAAATTAACTCAAGATCATTTTAATAAGATACTTCGTAAAAAGTTCGCAATACTCTTTAATCAGTCTAACAGTTTAAAGAAAAAAACATTTTTTAGAAAATATCAACTCTTAAAATCAGAATTTACTTTGCTGTTTTTTCCAAGCTGGTTGAAAAAATGTTTGCAGATTCCTTTAGTTCTTTAATAATTTGATCGATTTCAGTCTGGTCTTTGGCCTTTGCACCACTGGCCATATCATGTCCACCGCCATTATGCAGCTTGGCAATTTCATTAACATTCGGCCCTTTAGAGCGTAAGCGAACTCTATAACTGCCATCATCGTTTTCAATAAAGTTTGCCCAAACAAGGACCTCTTTAATCGAACCAAACATCCCAACAACGAAATTAGTACCTTCATTTCCCAAATGACCGGCTTCAATCTCGGCTTTTGTAAGCGTGATCCAACCAACATGATCTTCAACTTTCATTTCATCATAAACTTTACCGGAAAAACGTGCCTGAACAAGACTGATCGAGGACATTTCCCGATTTACCCTTTCATAGTCAATCGAAAAATGATACAGTTTGCTGACCGCAATAAAGGTTTCCGGCGTAGAAGCATACATAAAACGTCCAGTATCGCCAACAATTCCAATATAGAGATTGCGAGCCGCTTCGTCGGTCAGTAAAAGAGGGATGTTATCGTCCAAAAAGAAAGTAACCATTTCAGAACAGGAAGAACGGCCAGGTTCGACCCACATCAAATCGCCGTAAGGCTCATCATTTGGGTGATGATCGATTTTAATTAATTTATCGCCATTTTTAAACCTGTCGTCGTCGATTCGAGCAACATTAGCCGTGTCAATGACAATAACGAGCGCGTTTTCGTAAGTAGAATCAGGAATAATATCCATCGATCCAACCCATGCCAAACCGGTAATTTCTTTTCCAACTGCATAAATATTTTTCTCCGGAAAAGCCGCTTGAAGTCCGTTTTTTAAACCCAATTGCGAACCAACGGCATCCGGATCCGGGCGCTGATGCCGGTGAATAATAATCGTCTGATATTTTTCAATTTGTCTTAAAATCTGATATTGAATGTCCATGTCTTTAAGTCTAGCTGAATTAAAAATCAAATTCCTTATCAAAATCAGGGATTATTCCTACGCCTGTTGGTAATTGTTCAACGAATTTTTGCGGGTCGGCCTGAATAGACGGAAAAGTATTGTAATGAGTCGGGATGACATGTTTAGCCTGAAGAAAATCTGCAGCAACAAGTGCATCGTCAGCATCCATCGTGAAGTGGCCACCAATACAAATTAAAGCCAAATCGACCGGATGTTTTCTCGCAACTAATTTTAGGTCGGAAAACAAAGCGGTATCACCGGTATCGTAAATCAATTTATCTTCAATTGTTAAAGCCATCCCAGCAGCGACTCCAACCGGCACCAGAGCATTTCCAACCATTCTTGCATCCGTGTGCCAGGCTGGATAAAGTTTTACAGAAAAATCATCAGCACTAAAAGTTCCACCGAAATTAATTCCTTCAGCATGGCAACCCTTGGCTTCAGGCAAAATATCATTAATATACTGGGCATAATCCGTTTGGGTAATGATCGTCGCTCCTGTTCTCCTGGCTATATCGAAACTATCGCCGGTATGATCCTGATGAGCATGCGTTAATAAGATGTATTCAGGATTTAAATCGAAGGGGTCGACTTTTGTATGCTTATTACCGGTTAAAAACGGATCAATTAAAATTGTTGTTTTACCGGTTTTGATTTGAAAAGCACTTTGGCCAAAATACGTAATTTTCATCTTTAGCTCCTAAAATAAAAGCAGCCAAAAGAACAGCTGCTTATTTATTCTCTTTTTTGTCTTCGTTCTTGGTGATATTTGTTTCTTGGTCGCCATCCGTAGGAGCGATAATTCTAGCGATCGCCCTTTGCTCGAAAGGCAGATAAACACCTTCAACATCGAGAGTAACGATTTTTTTCTCGGTATCGATTGAATCAACGACGCCGTGTAAGCCACCAATAGTAACAACTTGGGCACCCTTGACTAAACCGGTCCGCATTTTTTGCTGTTGCTCGTTTGCCTGTTTGCGGCGTCTTGACGACCACCAAAACAACCCACCAATCAGTACCACATAAATTAAAATTGTTGGTATCCAAGAAGACAGGCCCGTTTTAGCGGCCGCGATAAAAAGATTATTGAACATAGAATCCTCCGAAATTTAATTTTATCAAAGCTGGCTTAAAAAAGACGGGCATTTGCCTTATTATAGCCATATTCTTCAAGTACTTTCTCCTTAAGATCCAATAACTGATCATTTTCAATCGCTGCGCGCATGTCCTCCATTAATTTTAGAAGATATCTTAAGTTATGTATCGAAGCCAAATTATAGGCTAATAATTCATTCGTATTGAATAAATGATGCAAATAGGCCTTTGTAAAATGCGTCGAAGCATAATCGTCAAGATTTTCATCCAACTGACTAAAATCATCCTTATATTTGTGATTGGTAATAACCACGCGACCAAATCTAGTCATCAAACTGCCCTTCCTGGCAATACGGGTCGGCAGAACGCAATCAAACATATCGATTCCACGAATTACAGAATCAAATAAAGAGTCTGGGGCACCGACACCCATTAAATAACGCGGTTTGTTTTCCGGCAGCCATTGTGTCGTAAAATCAAGAACACGGTTCATTTCGGTTTTCGATTCTCCAACGGATAATCCACCAATGGCATAACCGGGCAGATTCAGAGAAGCTAAATCCTTCGCTGAATTTTCTCTCAATTTTCTAAAACCGGCTCCTTGAACAATCCCAAAAAGAGCCTGTTGCTTGGAACATTTGTGAGCCTCCAAAGCTCTTTGGGCCCAACGAGCTGAACGCTCGGTTGATTTTTTTACATAATCATATGTTTCAAAGTAAGGGACAGCTTCGTCAAGTTGCATAATGATATCGGCTCCGAGATTGTTTTGAATTTTCATCGCAACTTCAGGAGAAAGGAACATAGTCGAACCATCGATATTGTTCTTAAAAGTAACCCCTTTTTCAGTGATTGAACGAGAATCAGCCAAGCTAAAAACCTGAAAACCACCAGAATCAGTCAAAATCGCCTGGTCCCAATCCATAAACTTATGAAGACCACCAGCTTTAGCAATCAAATCATCGCCAGGACGAATCCATAAATGATAAGTGTTTCCTAAGATAAATTGAGAACCGATTTCTTTTAGTTCGCGTGGTTGAAGCGACTTAACCGTCGCCTGAGTGCCCACCGGCATAAACATCGGCGTCTGCCAGTCGCCGTGCGGTGTATGGATCACCCCACGTCTAGCACCAGTATGCTTATCAACATGAAGCAACTCATATGTTATGGGATCTTTAGTCATAAATATAATTGTAAGGCAAAAATCTTTGTGGCCAGTCAATAAAGATTCAATCGGAAAATTGCAAGCGGTTAATTTAAATTTTAATCGTCTTGATTCTGATTTCTTAGCACTCTCCATTATAATGTGGGTAGAAATAGTTATATTCAAGAAACTTAGGAGGTACTCCAATGAAAGCAATTGAAATAAACGAATTCGGTGATGTCGATGTCTTTTATGCGACCGAAAAAAAATTAGCTGATCCAAAACCCAATCAAGTCCTTGTTAAAAACTTTGCTACAGCAATTGATCCCTACGATGTAAAATACAGAAGCGGTTTCTATGGTGGAAGCGACAAGCTTCCAACGGTTCTCGGCTCAAGTGTTGCTGGGATTGTTCAGGAAATTGGTTCTGAAGTTACCAAATATTCAGTTGGCGATCGAGTTGTCGCCAGCACGCATCTTAGAAGTTATGCCGAACAGGTTTTAGTATCAGAAAAGCAGCTTGCCCTAATTCCTGATAATCTGACTTTTGTTCAGGCTGCCGGTGTTGCCTTAGGGTACCAAACTGGATACCAGGCGGTTATCAAGGAAATTAAATTAAAAAAAGGTCAATCGATTTTGATACATGGGGGTTCCGGAGCAGTTGGATTTGCAGCAATTCAGGCAGCTGAAAAAATCGGTGCCGGTAAAATTTATACTACTGCAGGTACAAAAGGAAAAGCTTTTTTAAATGGTTTCAATCCGGCAATTGCTGTTTATGATTATAAAAAAGAAAATTTTACCAATATAAGTGAAAAAATAGACGCAATTCTTGATACAGTCGGTGGGGAAACACAAGATAAATCACTAAAGCTTTTAAAAGAAAACGGCAAGCTTTGTTCAACTGTCGGTTTGACTGATAAAGCAAAAAAGTCCCCTTTTGATACAGATGCAATTTATTTGGATTCAGGCAGTTGCCTGACTGAATTGTTAAAAGACATGAGTCAAGGACTGACAGTACTTAAAATCGCGAAAATATCGCAATTTAGTTTGAAAAATCTGCGGAGTATGCATAAAGAATTTGAAAATGACCATCCATTAGGGAAATTGATCCTTGAACTATAGAGAAAGACTGCTAAAGCAGCCTTTCTCTATCTACCAACTATTTTTTCCGCTTGGTCCCAAAAATAATTCCAAAGCCTGTCTGAGCTTTCTTTAAAATCGCTATTGAAACTTTCTCCCCGAGCGATTATTTTTCCTTCGGTCCTGCCATTAACACCAAGGATCATAAAGGTCTTCGGATTTATTAACTGAACGGTAAAATATTCCCCATCCATCAAATCATTAACAATCGCCTGTAAGCCATCTTTGATTGCCTGGCTCATAACCTGTTCTTCACCAATTGAAAAACCACGCGATTTCATTAAAGCAGCACGTTCTTTGATATCTTGAATTGTTTCTGGAATTTTATCTTCATTCATATTTTTTGCATCCAAATAATAACGCGGAAAATTTTCGCTTTTAAAAATTATTGCAAATGAGTTTCCAAAAAATCAATCGTTGGTTTAAGGGCATCATCGGCATAGCCAAGTGCATGACGATCACCAGGGAAAATTATTGTATCGACTTCAATACCGTTTTCAAGATAGGCTTCCTGCATTTTGTAAACCTCCATAACCGGAGCTAATTCGGCAGCTGAATTAATCAACAAAACGGGACCAGTTTTCGAAGTAATTTTATGTTGCAAAGTAGCTTCTCCGACTCTGGAGAGATCGCCATTGAAAAGTTTTTCCAAAAGCCACTTATAATAAGACTGTTGGCGGCTGCCTTTATCAGGATCAGGATTATCGACAGCTTTTCGGCCGGTAATCGCGGTATGTGTTTTCAAAAAACCTTTGAAATCAAACTGGCCGGACCAGGAAACGGTCGGATAGCCGGTTTCTATCGAAAGGGAAACACTAATATTAGCACCTGAGGAAGCCCCCAATAAAGCAATTTTATCTTTCCTGAATTTGTAATCGCTTTGCTGCAAAAAGGTTAAGGCAGAATGGCAATCATCCAATTGAGCCGGATAAGGATTATTTTTATCAGCTAAACGATAATTGACCGACGCAACTGAAAAACCGGCCGAAAACAAACTATCGAAAATTTTTGTATCTTTTCTCTTATCGCCTTGCCACCAGCCGCCACCATGTGTATAAAAAACCAGTGGTGCAACTGAATCTTGTAAATAGAGATCTAATTTTTGTTTTTCGTCATTTCCATACTTAATATCAAAAATCTTTGCCATATGGCCATTCTAACAAACTAAAATACTTAGTAGAGGTGCTTATGAAAGTTACATTTTATCTTGTTCGTCATGGACAAACTTATTTTAATCGTTATAACAAGCTACAAGGTTGGAGCAATTCTCCACTGACCGAAAACGGTCTTTCCGACGCACGAAAAGTCGGTGAAAAACTCAGCGGTGTTCGTTTCGAGGCGGCTTACTCATCGGACACAAGCAGAGCTATGCAAACTGCAAAAATTATTCTTGACAAAAATACAACAGATTTTCAACCCGAATTAAGCTGTCTGGCAAATTTTAGAGAGGAGTTTTACGGATCTTATGAGGGATCGAATATGGACATTGCTTGGTTAAATGCTGGTGCTCCCTATGGGTTAAAAAGTTACGCCGAAATTGTCGATGATTACGGAGTAGCATCGACGAAAGATTTTTTAAAAGCAGCCGATCCTTGGCACGATGCAGAAAATAACGACGAATATTGGGCTCGTCTCGATGAAGGATTCACAAAATTATTAGAAGATCCAAATGTTAAAGATGGAGCTAAAGTCCTTTTGATATCTCACGGCAATACCCTTCTATCGCTAGCTGATCGTTACGGAAACAATAAAATCAGTCTTCATGCGCGACCAAAAAACGGTTCTGTTTCGAAATTGGTATACGAAGACAGGCAATATCATTTCATCAGTTTCGACGATAAAGAAATAAATTAGTTTCTTTTTTTTATCCAATCATAAATTGCTAAAGCAATCATAAAAAGAATAATTATTTGAATACCGTGCCAAATGAGATTAACCAAAAAGAAGAAAATACCGATTGCTAAAACAATCAAAAGCACCGGTAACAAAGCGATGCCGATTCCGAAAGAAATCACACCGAAAATAATTGCGACAATTAGTAAAATTACAAATAAAATAAGAGACACTTTTTATCCCCTCCAGTCTCATTAATTTTACATTTTTTATAGAACAAAAAATAAAAAATTACATTTGTATTACAAATTTAAAAACGCTTGACAATCCAAATTTTGCCGAGTAATCTAAGTTACAACTCGAAAGAGCAAGAGAGTACATGTTAAATAATTGCAAACAAATGAATATGAGTGAATCAATTATTTTGATCAGCCTCGTGTTGCTAATTAGGCAATGACGACTGATCATTTTGTCAGCCGTCGAAAGACAGCTGGCTGGCATGGTTGAAAATTTTTTAAACCTGTTTCGGTTAGTTTGATTAACTGAAACAGGTTTTTATTTTAAGGAGAGAAAGATGACAGCAAGGAAGCAATCAGAAGCTCAATCGAATCTATTTGATCAAGATCCAGCTTCAATGACAGCTGAACAACGCAGCGCCGCTTATACAGCAGCCGTTGCCGCGGCAGCTAAATTTAAAAACGATCGACCTCAAACCGAGGAATTAAGACCCGGTTCTGGTCCCTTAACAAGGCCGGAAAAGAAGATGAAGATCTCCGACTGGGTTTATACAGTCAGCCAGGGAATTTCCAATGCTGTTTTAGTAATTCTTGGAATTTCAATTCTTTTAAATACAGCCGGTAATTTGCTGCACTGGGCCCCATTGCAAATGGTGGGAATTCTTGGTCAACATTTACTGGCTCCGGCAATTGGAGCCGGGATAGCGATTCAGTTACGTTCAACAACTTTAACAACCTTTTCGGCAATGATTGCCGCAACCGTCGGTGCTAATTCGATTTATTTCACCGAAGCAGTAATCAAAGCAACAAAAACAGCCACCGGATGGGTTGCGCCACAATTAAGCGGAGCAACGATTGTGACTGTCGGCCAACCGGTCTCGGCTGTAATCGCCGGATTAGCGGCCGCTTTAGTCGGTATGTGGCTGACCGGAAAAACACCTTTGGATATGTTCATCGTTCCCTTTTGTGCGACGCTGGTTGGTTCTTTAGTCGGTCTGGCAGCAGCGTTGGATATGTTCATCGTTCCCTTTTGTGCGACGCTGGTTGGTTCTTTAGTCGGTCTGGCAGCAGCGTCGGTAACAACGCCATTCTTAAATTGGGTTTCAGAAAATCTCGCAAACACAATGAAAGTAAATCCAGTTCTTGGAGCCGTAGTTGTCTCATTTGCCTGGTTCTGGTTCTTAATGACACCAGCCTCCTCAGCTGCACTGGCAGTCGCAGTCAATCTTGATCCAATATCGGCTGGTGCGGCATTAATCGGTTGCTGCGCAGCTTTCTCGGGTTATACAGCAATGAGTTTTAATCAAAACGATCCTGGAGCTAATATAGCTCAAGGATTGATAACACCTAAGGTCCAATTTCCAAATATCATCAAATCACCCTTAACAGCAATCGGCCCGATGGTTTCCGCCATGTTAATGGCATCGCTAGCCGTTACAGTTGGTGGATTCAAAGTTCCTGCAACGCTTGGCGGCCTCGGCTTTTCTTCACTAACAGCACCGCTTAATATTCTTTCGATGTCTGCAAATTCCGGTTTTTCAAATGGATTGTCCGGTCTTGCAACAATGCTGATATTTGGTTTAGTTGGTCCCGTAGCAATTTCCTGGCTTTGGTATAAATTACTGAAAAGTGTTGGTAAAACAAGAGAAAACGACTTACATCTGGACGTTGTTTAATTTAATAAAAAATTCAATTATTTATTATAAAGGAGAATAAAAAAATGGAAAAAGCAAAAGCGGAAAATTTTGATTGGCCAAATTTAGGCTTTAATTACTATGATTTACCATATAGTTTTCATGCCGAATATAAAGATGGAAAATGGGATGAAGGAAAACTGACAAGCGATTCGACGATTAAAATGTCTGAAGCCGCCAACGTGTTACATTATGGTCAGGAAGCGTTCGAGGGCTTAAAGGCCTATCGTCGAAAAGATGGTGGCGTTAATTTGTTCCGTCCGGACATGAATGCCAAGCGTCTACATAATTCAGCAGAACGTTTGTTGATGGCTCCTTTCCCAGAAGACCGTTTTGTTGAAGCAGTTAAAATGGTCGTTAAAGCTAATCAGAATTTTGTTCCTCCGTATGGTTCCGGTGCAACTTTATATATTCGCCCCTTTATCATCGGTACCGGCGAAGTAATCGGTGTTCATCCGGCCGACAAATTCCAATTTCATATTTTGGTTACGCCAGTCGGGCCATACTATAAAGGCGGCATGAAACCGACAGAATACGTAACAAGTCCTTATGATCGAGCCGCACATGGTGGAACCGGCCAATCAAAAGTTTCCGGAAACTATGCTGCAAGTTTGCTACCGGGTTCGCTTGCTCATAAAAACGGTTATTCCGATGTGGTTTACTTGGACCCGCGTTTGCATGAAAATATCGAAGAGCTTGGTGGTGCCAACTTCTTCGGAATCACTAAAGACGGTAAGTTTAAAACACCGAAGTCCCCATCAATTCTTCCATCGATCACAAAAAAATCACTATTGCAAATCGCTGACAGTTTCGGAATGGAGCCTGAAGAAACGACGATCAGCATTTATGACTTGGATCAATTTTCCGAAGCCGGCGCAATGGGCACTGCAGCCGTAATTTCTCCCGTCGGCTCAATCACCCATAACGGAAATAAGCATGTTTTCTATAGTGAAACCGAAGTCGGTCCCTATACACAAAAACTATATGATCGTTTGAGCGGCATTCAAGATGGCGATCAAAAAGGACCAGATGGCTGGCAGGTCGATGTTCCATTGAAATAAAAATAAACATTTTATTAACCATTTCTTAAATGAAATGGTTTTATTTTAAATAAAAGTTAGGTTTTGTTTACATTTCCTAAATAAGATCGTAATATTTATGAATAATAAAAAAGGAATAAACTATGTCGGAAGTAACAAATGAATTAATGAAGACAATCAGTGGTTTGGCGAAGAACCCCAACTTTTATTTGATGATGGGCCCTCACCATAGAGGACAGCGAGGCCACCATCGTGGTCAAGCTCGTTTAATGCATTTACTAGAAAAATATGATGGTTGGTCAGTTGGCGAAATTGCTGAAATTCTTGATGTCCGACCAAGTTCCGTTACGAGTCTCGTAGACAAGTTGGAAGAAAATGATTTTGTCGAAAGAATCGTCGATGAAATCGATAAAAGAATTACTCTAATTAAATTAACCAAAAAAGGCCACGCCTTTTTGAAAAATAAAAAAGACGAAGCCGATGACCTGAGCGAAGAAATTTTTGCCAGATTATCAGAAGAAGAAAAGGATACACTGTTAAGGCTGTTGAAAAGAGTGTCCGAAAATCTCAATGATGTCGATTTTGGCGATTATATCAGCAAAATGGTTAACGATTCAATAGGACGTCACTTTAAATTCGATGATGGAGATATCCATATAAATATTTAATTTTTTGGGAGAGTAATTATGGCAAAAATGGAAAATGGAAATTTTGAAGATGATTTTAACGATGATATCGATGATGATTTAGACGAAAAAATTGGTCGACGAATCGATATTCAGTTTAGAAATTGGGCAAAAAAACACCCTCGTCATATAATCGTCGACGGCAAGCCTTATCGTCATGGCCATTAGCACCGTAATATCGTGATTGATCACGGCGCGGACTTTTATAGCCTGGGTTTAATGCTCAGTGTCGGAATTACTTGGTTTACCAGCCATCAAAATGTTTTTACGACCTTCTGGCATGGAATCTTATCCTGGTTTTACCTTGGATATTGGCTGGCACAACAATTGCATTAAATAAAAAACACCATCGGTTTTGTGAACCAGTGGTGTTTTTCGATTCAAAATCAATTTTAAAATTAAAGGAATATTAATCCACCGGCTGGATTGCTGAGATCCGGCTTGTCGGCCTTGACAATTAACTCCTCATTAACAAAGGCCATGATTCCAAGTTGGCTCATTTCACGCCCATAACCAGAATTCTTAACTCCACCAAATGGTAATTCTGGCAAAGAACTCATAAAGTTGTTAACGAAAACCATTCCTGTTTCGATTTGAGAGGCAACTTTAGCACCACGATCAGGATCGCCGGAAAAGACAATACCACCTAATCCGTAATTCGCATCGTTAGCCAGATCAATGGCTTCTTGTTCACTATGAACTTTATAAACTTGAGCAACCGGACCAAACATTTCTTCGGAATAAGCTGGATTATCTTTCCTAATGTCCGTCAAAATAGTCGGTTGGAAGAACTGGCCATCCAAATAAATCGGCTCATTCCCGTAATATAATGTTGCTCCATTCTTGATTGCCTGATCAACTTGTTCCTGCAACTTTTCTTTCGCCCGTTTAGAATTCATCGGTGCCAAAGTAGTCGAATCATCCATCGGATCCCCTGGTTTGACTGCAGCGAACTTCTCCTTCAAACGAGTCAGAAATTCGTCATACAAATTATCATCTACAATAAAGCGCTTGGAAGATGTGCAAACTTGACCAGCATTGTATAGACGTGCCCGCCAAGCAATATCGGCAACCTGATCAATATCGGCATCATCAAGGACGATAAAAGCATCAGTACCGCCAAGCTCCATCGTATTCTTTTTTAAATTTTCCCCGGCTGCCTTGGCAATCGAACGTCCGCCACGCTCGGATCCTGTCAAAGCAACACCTTGAACTCGTGGATCGGCTACCAAAGCAGACGCTTGATCATAATTCAAGAATAGATTTGTAAAACTGCCTTCCGGTGCTCCTGCTTCCTGAACAATCTTGCCAAAGGCATCCGAAGAGCCTGGCGTGTTAGAGGGACCCTTTAGGACCATTGGATTTCCAACAATAAAGTTGGGCGCAAAAACACGCATTATTTGGTAATAAGGAAAGTTCCACGGTTCAACCGCGAAAACAACTCCCGTTGAATGCTTCACAATTTCAGCATCGCCGGTCGCGATTGTCTTGAGTGGCGTCGGTTTTAACATTTCTGGACCGTGATCAGCAAAATAGTCAGCAATCATTGCACAGAGCTCAACTTCGCCTTTTGCTTCGCGAAGAAGTTTTCCCATGTCGTTAACTACGGTCTTTGCAAGTTCATCTTCATGTTCACGGAATAATTTGGCTATTGTGTGCAACGTAGCGACACGTTTGTCGAGTGGACCGTTACGCCATTTCTTATAAAGAGTATGTCCTTGGGATAATGCTCTTTCGATATCATCCTGAGTCGAAAAATCATATTTTTTAATCGTTTCATTTGTATATGGACTAACTGTTTGGTATGCCATTCATTTCTCCTCATCATGTGAAAAAAATTGATCGATAACCTTCGGATCACCTCCATTTTAGTGGAAGCGTAACCATTAATCAAACCTACTTCTTCACAATCAACATATGAAAGCAGATATAAAAAAGATCGATTTTGGATCTTTTTAGAATTCAGTCGATCTATTGGTAAGATCTTTAATTAGAAACAAAAAAAATAAATCCTCATAATTTTCAATTCAAAATACCGCTTTTCTGCCAGTTATCCCAAACGTTTTTCGCGTCAAAAGCTTTGGCTGTCTGATAAGCTCCAACAGATAATTTTTGCCAAAGAGAATTGTCCTGAAAAATTTTGATAACATTATCGGCCAAGCCAACAACGTTACCATTATTAACGAGATAACCGTTAAAAGCATCTCTAACGAAGTTTCTCGGCCCATAATTAGCATCATAAGCAACTACTGGAAGGCCATGACTCATGGCCTCAAGAAGCGACATACTGAAGCCCTCGCCAGTCGAAGTCTGAATGACAAGCTCAGCTTGATCAAGAATGCGATCACGATGAACTCCGGTTGCGTAACTGCAAAAAGCAACCGATCCCTTTAAGCCGGCGTCCACTACCTGCTTTTTCAATTGGGCCATAAAATCGGGCGAGCTTGAATAACCACGGAATTCGAGCGTGGCATCAGATACAATCTGTTTAATGACACCAAAGGCTCTAATTGCCTGTTCAGGATGTTTTTCTTCAGATAAACGACCAAAATAAAGTAACTTATGCGAAACACGCGAAGAGTAATTTTTAGGTCGCTTTGCCAATTGTTCTTGATCGATATAAGTATCCGGAGCCTGATAAATATTCATTTTCGGATAACGTTTTTTTAAATCATTTCTCTGTTCATTTGTCGCGACAATTATGCCGTCGTAAGCAGATGAGTAAGTGGTAAAGAGGGGTTTTAAACCAGTCATGATCTCGCCTCTGAATGGATTCCCAGAATCAGCCGTATGAACATCGTGCAGATATTGAAATTTTTTAATTGCTCCACCGATTCTGGCGATCACATCCGTCATACTCGGTCGATCATTAATAACCACTCCCGGTCTTTGCGCAATTAATTCATTCATAAAAAAAATAAATAATTCATTTTCAGAATCGAACCGCCAATTCCTGCCTCTGTAATCGAAAAGCTTGTACATAGTCGGAAACAGTTTCCCACTGATATTCATCCTGGCAATTTCCATTACAGGTTTTCCTTCCGGGCTGAAAAATCTTTGTGCTCCGGGTTGGCCGTTTGGATGGAAATACTGCGTCGAAGATTTGAAACCACGCCAGTCCCAATAATCGATCGCCGCTATATTACCAAAAGAATCATAATATTCGACACTGCCCACCAAACCGACTGTAAGTGGTGCAATATTCACTTTAGCAGTCGTTCGACCATGATATTTGATCAGAGAATAATTTGGATTGACGCTATCAAGATGATAATCGCGCTTAGAAATAAAAGGTGCAAAACGAACATTTATTTTTTTGCGAGGAACGTTTATCGCTTCCTGAAAATAGTCATACATATTTATAAGCTGATCATCTGAAAGTTCCATCTGCAAGGCTACTTGATGGAAATTGGGATTATAGTTACGGGCAACATAAAAAGCCGTTTGTCTTTCTAAATTAAAAAGTTTCGTCCTTTTGGCTTGGGAAAATTCGGTCCCTGAATTAAAACTAAAAATGTTTTCCGAAGTGAAATAAAAAATCATAGCTTTCCTCCATTTTCAGCCAAACCGAAAAGCAGCGGTGATTTGTAATGAGAAATCTTCTCAGGCCATTTATCCTGAGCATCATCCAACAATTCTCTCCAATCCTGCCAAACTTTTGTTTCAGAATATCGTTTGGAAAGTTCATATGCCCGCTCAGACTTTTTTTGAAGTTCATCCGGATGTTTGAAAAGAAAAATAATTTTCTCGGCCAGCGCATGATAATCGCCATTTGGAACAATATAACCATTTTCTCCATCAACAACTAATTCGTTTGGGCCGTAATTAACATCATAAGTCAAGCCGACATCCCCTTCACTTAAGGCCTCCATCATAGATAAATTGAAACCTTCCATAATCGAAGTTACGGCGAAAATTTGCGCCTTTTTTTCAATCACGGAAACATTCGTCGTATAGCCGTGTACTTTAACCTCATCAGCAAGTCGATAATCTTCGACAGCCTTTTTAATGTCTTGATAAGCTTTGAAATTATCACTACTATCTCGATATCCATAAAGGTCCAAGCTGATGTCAGGAATTTCTTTTTTGGCAATTCCAACTGCTTTAACCAAATCGTTAAGACGCTTTTCGGGAGCGATTCGCGCCAAAGCAACAATTTTATGGGAAAAACGGTCACTCATTGGAATGCGTTGCTCTTGAAAATGTTTCGACGGAATCACGCCAACTGGAATTGTGAAAAGCCTTGCCTGCGGTTTGAAACGTTTGGCAACATCGGCAGTCTGTTTACTGGTTGCACTAATAATCGCATCGTAATCGTTAGTATTCCATAGAGAATATTCATAGTGGTTATTTAAAATAGAGTGCATCTCATCTTCGGCATTCCCAGCCTGGGAATTATGTAAGTGAATCACAGTATAGGCTGGTTTTTTTAAATCACGTAAAGCCCAGTCGCCCAGATGAGTGCGGTCGAGAATGAAAACATTTCCTCTTTCCTGGCTGGAATAATCAAAATTAATCGAATCAAGAAAATGTTTAGTCAACTCTTCAATTGTTTGGAAAGTATAAATTGAACCGTTTTTATCAACTAAACGCCAACCGGATTTTTTAAACTCCCCTTTGGCATCAAACTTATTAAAAGATTCCAGCACAGAACGCCTATCCAATGTTTGCCAAGACTCGGTACCGATTTTATTATCAGGTGTATACCACTGGGTTAGGGAAAGAAAACCACGAATATCATAATAATTTACGGCATATAAATTGCCAAAGGCATCGAACATTTCCGTACTTGAAATTCGGTCTTTGGCAAAAGAAAAATAATTGATTCTGCCAAGTAGACGGCGTTGGCTTTCACCGTTGATTTTCTTGATGACCTGCCATGCCAATACACGATTATTTTTCGGATCATTCTCGTATAAATCAACTGCGACACCAAAATCGATATCTTTCGCCTGAATATTTTTTTCTGTCACCTTTTCTGTGCCTTGGAAATAATCAAACATATTGATAACTTCCGCGTCCGAAAGTCCGGAATCTTTAATATCCTTATGAAGTGTTTGCGACCAATCCCTCAAAACGATTTTAAAGGATTCATGATGATCGCGAAACAAAGCTGCTCTTTTTAATTCAGCATGCTCGATTCCAGATTTATTCTTCTGCATATTTGAATTAATAAAAAAATTCATAAATTTATTTTCTCGATTTCCTGACCAAAAGCCGTTACAGAAAAAATTAAGTCTGTCCGGCTTTTATAGCGATCAAATTAATTGGATCGCCCTTAAAATTATTCAAAAACAACCTTGACATGTTTTACCTTATCAAAATTAATTTTAAATAAACTACGGAGATCAATCTCGGCACTTTTAACCGCTCTTGATTTAACTTTTGGATCTTTTTTTACAGAAAGATTGATCCGATTTTCAATCCGCTGATATTCAGCATTTTGCTTCGTCAAAACTTTTGCCTGGTCACCAAACTTACTAATAATCGAAGTGATAATGCCTTCATTGGAACTTAAAATTTCCAATTTTTTTAAATTTAATTTAGTGTTGTATTCCAAAGCCCTTGAAAAAACCAATTTCAAAGTACCCTTATTGTCCAAATTAGATTTTTTGGTATCCAGAGAACTTAAATCCAAATCAATACTAGTCTTGCTGGGAGCGAAAATTTTCATCGAAGAACCGGAAATCAAGCCGTTAATCGTAATACCAAAAACTTTATCAGGATGATTAATTGTTGTAATTTTGTAATTTGAAACGGTTAAAATTTCTAATTTATCCGAGTTTTTAATCTGTTTAATAACTGTCGGACCATAACTGCGTTTGGTTGATGAAGAGAACAAGGAACCGTGCAGGCTTCCAATAAAATATCCGGCAACAAGGGTAATTAATAAAAACAGAATCGCTACAGAAACATATTTGATATTTTTAATAAATTTCATGCGTGGAGTTCCTCCACGTAATTTTTAAAAGTTTCGATACTTTGGTCGTGACCGGTTTGTGTGATTTTTAAAACATGCTGGTCTTTAGAACCCTCTTGAATAAATTTATAAATGAAGTCATCTCGAAAACCAATTCTATCGGCTTCTTTAGGAGTATTCCCGTAGCGAACTTCTTTAATGTTGGCCCAAATAGTCGCTGATAAACACATCGGGCATGGATAAGCACTCGTGTACAAAGTACAATCGGATAGATCACAGGTAGCTAAAACTTTGCAGGCCTTTCTAATTGCGATAATTTCCGCATGGGCAGTTGGATCGAGATTAGCTAAAACCATATTGTGAGCCGCACAGATAACTTCTTGATCGCGGACAATCACAGCCCCAAAAGGACCGCCTTCTTTTAAAACGATATTTTCATTGGCCTGCTCAATCGCAAGCTTCATATACACAGAGTCAGTCATAGTTTAATTCTAACAATGATTTTCACAATCGTTAATCAATCTGATGCTAAACAACTTTCTAAACAAGGCAGAAATCAATCTTTAAGAATTTCGTCATCCTTGAAGTTTTGCTTTTTTTCAATCACACCCTCGTCAGTAAAACGCATCCATTTCCCATCCTTTAACCCATCTTTATAATGCCCAATCTGCCATAAACGAGTAGTATTTTTAAAGAATTGCCACTCTCCCTGCAAATTTTTGCCATCAAAAGGACCACGGGCTTTTATATTGCCGTCCATGAAATAAATTGTCCGAATGCCATCACGGTCCTGAAATTTTGCTTGTCCATTACGATAATGATCAGCTTCATCAGGTTGACCTTTGGCAGAAGCCTTGTTGCCTGTTTGGTCGCCGTTTTTTTTCTTGGCCGCCATCGCCGGTTTTCTACTCTTGCGCTTCAAGATACCAACCACCGGTATCCCCGCATCTTTTTCTTTTTGTATTATTTTTTCTTCATCCATCGCTAAGTTCAACTCCAATTGCTCAAATTTTATTTTCATAAATCCAAACATCCAACGATTTAAAAGGAACCTTCGAACCGAATAATCGCTGGTTCGTATTTGTTAACAAACATAATCGATGAGCTCGTCCGCCAAAAAGTTTCCATAAAACTGCGAAGCGATATTCTTGGACAATATTTGTAAAATGCTCAATTAAGGCGTGGCAGTTGCCAATTAATAAAATTTTCTTCCATCGCATTTTCTTTTTTTGCATTCGGGCGCCTCCTTACTTAATTTTAATGATTGAGATAAACAATTGCATTACGAAAACGCTAGAATTAAAAGAAAAATGGGAGAAGATATGACAGGTATTACAGCTAACGATTTTTTTAAATTAAAATCTACCTCACAATTGACTTATGCCGATGAAAAAGTCTTTTTCGTTGAAAATTCAGTTGACGAAAAGAGGAACAGTTATCAGACCGAAATTAAATCGGTTAACGAAAAAGGGGTTATACAAACTTGGGCCAACGGAAAAGGAATCAACTCAAATTTAGTTGTCGTTCAGGAAAATCTTTACTTCACTGCTCATGACGAAACAAGCAGGAAAAATCAATTATTTTCGGTAAATTTTCATGGTGGTATTCCAACCCAATTAACCTTTGAAAAAACCGATGTGATTAATTTAATCGCCAGTCACGATGGATCAATTGTCTTTTATCAAACAAAAGAATCCGAGCTGGAAAATAAATTCAAAACCAGTGAATTCCCAAAGACAAGGGAAATTAATCGTTTAATTAATCGCTTGGATGGGACCGGTTGGTTTGACGAAAAAGCTGTTTATAGAACATTCGAATTCGATGTTGAAAATCAGGCTTCCAGTCAAATCTTTGAAAAAGACGACCAAATCAATTTTTTGGACGTTTCTAGCAATAATCAGCAGTTACTTTTTTCGGAGAAAAACCAACCAAAAAACGATCTGGATTTCGGCGAAGGAATTTATGCCTACAATTTGACAAATAAAAAAACAACTTTTGTTACCGAGTCGGAACCAGCTGGGCAATTTTACGATGCAAAATTTTCACCAGATCTGACAAAAATTCTTCTGGTCGGCAACGACGAGCACCTCGTTAACAATACAAAACAAGAATTATATCTTTATACTATCGAGAACAAAAAGTTGGTCAACCTCACCCGCCATGCCGATTTTGATATCGACTGCCATCTGGCCGCGGATTTTGAGCAGCAGACTTCCGGTCACGTAATTGCCTGGCTTGATAATGCAAACTATTTCTTCACTGCCGGTTACCATGGACATTCACAGGCTTTTACCGGATCCGGGACACAATTCAGGATTGTTTATAATGAAACAAATCAAATTTACGATTTTGCTCTGCTGCCTAATGCACAGATAGCTTTTTCCATTTCCGCACAGGAAAAAGCTAACGAAATAATTAAATTAGACTTAAAAAATAACGGTCGTTTTAAACTTTATAATCCAAATCTTAAATTCGAGACAACACACGAATATGCCCATGTCGAACATTTTAATTTTCAAACGGAAGATGGTTGGAACCACGATGGTTGGTATATGCAGGCTGTTAATCCGAAAGATCCAAGAAATATTCCAGTTCTTTTGTATGTCCATGGTGGCCCGCACGCGGCCTACGGCGAAAGCTTTTTCCATGAATTTCAAGTTCACGCGAATCACGGATACGCCGTTGTTTTCGTTAATCCCCGTGGATCAACAACTTATGGCCAGGAATTTGAAACAGCCGTTATTGGTCATTACGGAGAAAAAGATTACAGCGATGTGCTCTCGGGTTTGGATTATGCACTTGACCATTTTCCAGAACTAGATCGAAAGCGACAATATATCGCCGGTGGTTCTTATGGCGGTTTTATGACCAGTTGGGCTGTTGGCCATACCAATCGATTCAAGGCAGCGGTTACTCAACGTTCGGTAATAAACTGGATCTCGATGTGGGGTACTTCTGATATCGGCTGGTACTTCAATAAATCTGAATTAGGTCTCGACTTATACGATTCCCAGGGAGTAACTGAATACTGGAAAAGATCGCCACTAGCCTACGCTAAAAATGTCAAAACTCCATTATTGATCCAGCACGGCGAATGGGATATGCGTTGTCCAATTGAACAATCCGAACAATTTTATACTGCTCTAAAACAAAATGGCAACGAAACCAAATTTATCCGTTATCCACAAAGCTTTCACGGCATTTCTCGAGATGGGCTGCCCAGTCTTCGGATTAAAAGATTATTCGACATCCAAGCTTGGATTGATTCACACCAATAATTTCCTCAGACGATTCAGTTCCGAATCGTCTATTTTTTTATTCAAAAATCGTGCCAAAGGTGTGTAAGCGTGACGTTTATTAAAATTAATATCCTCAACCTTTAATATAACTACAAAAAAATTATTTTCTGTCAAGAATAATTGTCCGATTTGCTGAAAATGTCCGGTGGAATGTTTACCGGTTCGCCAAACACTTAATTTAACCTGATCATTAGAGCAGAAGTATTTTCCATTATTATCCTGTTCAACTGGAAAACCATAAAATAATTGAACTTTATATACATTTTTCTTCATAATAAAAAGACTATTTGTTAGCCAAACAGTCCCCTTCTTTTTTGTGGATTAACATTTTCTCCACGCAGATCGGCATAAGTTTTCAATGCCTTCTTTTCTTTCTCATTTAGTCTCTTTGGTACTTGGACAATGACCTTAACATATTCGTCCCCAATTCGCGAAGAATTTACATACGGAGCGCCTTTTCCTCGCAACCTGAATTCAGTATCTGTCTGAGTTCCGGCCGGAATTGTTAGTTCGACATCACCGTGAACGGTTTTAACCTTGATCTTGTCACCAAGAGCAGCTTGCACAAAATTAATCGGTTCTTCAAGATAAATGTTTGCTCCCTGACGTTCAAAACCATCCTTGGACTTGCCAACAATAAATTCAACATATAAATCACCATAAGGGCCACCGTGCGTTCCAGCTTCTCCTTGGCCAGCCAAACGCATTTGCTGACCAGTTTCAACACCGGCTGGAATTGTGACCTTAACGGTGTGTTCTTTGGAATTGCCACCGCTTTCCTGACGAACATACTTGATTTCGGTTTCTTTGCCAAAAACAGCCTCTTCGAAAGTTAAATTAATTCGATATTGTAAATCGCGGCCTTTTCTTGGTGCGTTTGGATTAAAAGATCCTCCAAACATCTGGCTGAAAATATCACTAAAATCACCAAAATCCTGACCATTAAAATTGAATCCACTCTGTTGGAAACCACCAAAACCACCTTGGCCATTGTTGGCATTTGCACCAGCCTTGCCGTATTGGTCGTAAGCCGCTCGTTTTTGAGGATCGCCCAAAGTTTCGTAAGCTTCTTGAACTTGCTTATACTTGTCTTCCGCTCCTGGCTGATGATTCAAATCCGGATGATATTTCTTTGACATCTTCCGGTAAGCATGTTTTATTTCATCCTGACTGGCACTCTTTGCCACGCCAAGAATTTTGTAATATTCTTCATTATCCATAATTATGTAGGTTGGGAATTTCACCCAACAATTTATTAATTACTTTTTATCGTCTGGATTGACTTCTTTAAAATCGCCATCAACCGTTTTTCCATCGTCACCAGTCTTGCCATCACTGTTAGGTCCGGCTTGTCCAGCCTTGCCAGTTTGTCCGGCAGCACCTGATTGTGGCCCAGCCTGTTGATAAAGTTTCACAGCCAATGCTTGAGCGGCCTTTTCAAGAGCGTCTTTCTTCTCTTTTAAGGTCTCGATGTTATTTGAGTCCTTGGCTTTCTTCAACTCATCCAAAGCATCTTGTACCGGTTTCTTATCAGAATCGCCAAGTTTATCGCCAACATCGGACAAAGTCTTCTCACTAGAGAAAATCAATTGATCAACCTGGTTATGCAAGTCGACTTCCTCTTTCTTCTTCTTATCTGCTTCCTCGTTGGATTCAGCATCTTTAACCATCTTGTTGATTTCATCTTCAGATAGATTTCCAGGATTTTGAATCGTAATCTTTTGACTCTTTCCGGTTCCTTTATCTTTGGCAGAAACAGAAACAATCCCGTTACGATCAATGTCGAAACTGACTTCAATTTGTGGAACACCACGTGGTGCAGCAGGGATATCGGTCAATTGAAAATTTCCAAGTGTCTTGTTGTCGGCAGCCATTGGACGCTCACCTTGCAAAACATGAATATCAACAGCCGGCTGGTTATCGGCAGCAGTCGAGAAAACCTGCGACTTAGAAGTTGGAATAGTCGTATTACGGTCAATTAACTTGGTCATTACTCCACCCATTGTCTCAATACCTAATGACAAAGGAGTAACATCAAGCAACACAACATCTTTAACATCCCCGGTAATAACGGCACCTTGAATTGCGGCACCAAGAGCAACGGCCTCATCCGGGTTAATCGAATGGTTTGGTTCCTTACCGGTTAATTCTTTAACCGAATCTTGAACCGCCGGAATACGAGTCGAACCACCATTTAAGATAACTTCATTAATGTCAGAGAAGCTCAAACCGGCATCTTTCATCGCATTTTGAACTGGACCCTTTGCACGTTCAACCAAATCAGCAGTCAACTGATTAAATTGTGCACGCGTTAAAGTCTTATCGATATTCAAATTTTGATGAATAAATGGCAACAAAATCTGTGCTTCATTTGCAGAAGACAAAGTTTTTTTGGCCTTTTCAGCCTCATCCTTCAAACGTTGAAGAGCCAAAGAATCAGTTGAAAGATCAACTCCATTCTCTTTTTTGAAATCTTCGACAAGCCAATCGATAACTTTTTGATCAAAATCATCACCACCAAGATGAGTATCACCGTTAGTCGAAAGAACTTCAAATACTCCATCACCCAGTTCCAAGATGGAAACATCAAAAGTTCCACCACCAAGATCGTAAACAAGAATCTTTTGATCTTTGTCCAGCTTGTCCAAACCAAAGGCTAAGGCAGCAGCAGTCGGTTCATTAATAATACGCTGAACATTCAACCCGGCAATCTTACCAGCATCTTTGGTTGCCTGACGTTGTGCATCGTTAAAGTAAGCCGGGACTGTGATAACAGCATCATTAACTGTTTCTCCGAGATAATCCTCTGCATACTTTTTGATATATTGCAAAATCATCGCAGAAATTTCCTCAGGACGGTATTCTTTGCCGTTAGCCTTAACACGATAATTACTTTCACCCATATGACGCTTAATAGACGAAATTGTTTCCGGATTAACAATTGCCTGCCGCTTAGCAACATCCCCTACTTGAATTTCACCGTTTTTAAAAGCAACAACTGATGGAGTGGTACGTCCACCGTCTGGATTTGTAATAATTTTTGGCTGGCTGCCTTCCATAACGGCAACAGCTGAATTAGTAGTTCCTAAATCAATACCAATAATTTTTGACATTCGAAGTCCTCCTCATTTCGTATAAACACTAACCATTGCCGGACGCAGAACCCGGTCATGCAATTGATAACCCTTTTGCAAAACAACGGCAATTGTACCCTCTTTTTGCTTTTCGGGATCATCAATAGGTGTCTTTTGAATTGCATTGTGAAGATTTGGATCAAACTGATCACCAGCTCTGCCAATTTTAACGATACCGTTATCGGCCAAAGCATTGCTTAAAGATTTGTAAGTCAGTTCAACACCATCCTGAATCTTTTTTGAAGCGGGATCGTCAGCACTAACAGACAATGCACGCTCTAAATTATCAAGTGCCGGCAAAATACTTTTCGCCAAATCCTGTCCCTCGTACTTGAGAATACTGGCACGTTCTTTATTAAAACGTTGCTGCATATTCTGCATCTCCGCTTCAGCGCGATAGAACTTGTCCTCATAGTCAACTGCCGGTTCAGCATCGGAAACAGCTGAAGACGAAGCTGCTGCTGAAGCCGAATTTTTTTCATCGGCTGCATTCGAATCACGCTTGGATCCTTTCACTGCTTTTTCGATTTCCTCTTCAGTTGCTGACTGATTGTTCTTTTCTGCCTGCGATTTCTTTTTTTCTACCAAAAGATCACCTCAATTCGTACCTGAAAATAATAAACAATATTGGTCAAATAGTCAAGATTGGTCAAACATTTTTTTGAGATAAGATTAAATCATGAAAAAAATTTCAATCAGATTAGCCAAAGACAAAGATATTCCGGAAATTATGGAGATTATCAAATCGGCCAAATCACGTTTGAAAGCTGCCGGATCTCCCCAATGGCAAGGCATATATCCAGACGAAAATTCTTTCAAAACGGATATCGATAAAAATTGGTCCTACTTGCTGATTGTCGATAAAGAAATTGCCGGAGTTGCCGCCTTGATGCAGATTCCAGAAAAAAGTTATGAAAAAATAGAAAACGGCAGTTGGCTGCAGGAGAATAACTTGCATTACACAACAATCCATCGAATAGCAATTGCTGATCAATTTGCAGGTCGCCACCTGGCAACAATTTTCTTTCAATTATTAATCGAAGAATCAAAAAAACTTGGTTTTAATCAAGTTCGTTTTGATACCCATCGGCTTAATTATGCCATGCAGCATCTCGGAGAAAAATTATCCTTTCAAAAACGAGGCATTATTTACGTGAATGAATATCAAGACAATGCCAGAATTGCCTATCAGTTAATAATTGATAAATAGTATATGGGATCAAGAGTAATTCTTGCTTTTTGGTATCTCTTTTAAAAGATCCAGACTATCGATTCGATCCTGCTTTAATTGATCAATTAATGCTTCGGCATTAGCATATTTCACCTGTTCGCGCAGAAAGGAAATCCAATAAACGATAATTTCTTCGTCATAAACATCGGCTGAAAAATCGAACAAATTAATTTCAATCGTTATTGGATTGTCACTACCAAAAGTTTCATTACGGCCAATTGAAGCCATGCCGTTAAAAGACCTACCGGCAAGCGGACCGGTAACAATTTTTGTTCTGACAGCGTAAACACCACTTTTGGGCAATAATTGTTTCTCCTCCAAAGCCTGATTAGCAGTCGGGAAACCAATCCGGCGGCCGATTTGATTGCCATGAACAACGAAACCGACTGTCTGAAATTGATAACCTAGTAATTCGTTAACAGCCTGAAGATCTCCCTCAGATAGTAAGCGACGAATTCTCGTTGATGATATCTTGCCAAAATAATCCGAACATTCTCCGACCGTATAAACCTCGAAACGTCCATTGGCATATCTTGGTAAATGCTTCATATCAGCCTTGTCCTTCAGAGAACCATATGTATGATCGAAACCGGCAACTACAACCGAGGCACCGAGTTTTGCCAAATAATTATCAACGTAATCCTCCGGGCTTTGCGAACCGAACGTTAAATTATAATCAATCAAAAAAATGGTATCAACGCCTAATTTCTCAAGCATTTGCATTTTTTGCCGAAAAGGAAGAATTGGAACCTTTAAAACGGGGTCATTAACGTAAAATCCAGCCGGAGATTGAGAATAAGTTAAAAGAGCAAGTTTTAAATGTTGTTTATCGGCAATTCTTTTTGCCTGTTGAATAACTGCTCGATGGCCTAAGTGAAGTCCATCGAAATATCCCATTGCCAAAACAAATTCTTTTTTCTTGGCACTATATTTATTCGGAAATTGTAAATTAATGATCTTCATGAATCAGCATCTTTTTTGGCTTATAAAATCCATCCTGTTTTTCATAAATAGCCTGAAAACTATTATTGTAAAAAATTTTAACTGGTGAAACAGAAATCGGTAATTCTTTTAGCCAACCGCCATTTTTAATAAGCTGCCAGTCATCGCTGCCAACCGAATACTTCGGTAGCGTTGGTAAGAGCTTTTCCATTGGAATAATAAATTTCCTAGGTGTTTTGCTGGCTAATATTTCTTCTAAATTAATCGAATTTTTAACATCGTATCCATCCGCCTCGATACGCCTCAGTCTCATCATTGTGGCCGGTAAACCTAATTTTGCGCCAAAATCTTCGATTAGAGTTCGTATGTAAGTTCCTTTTGATACAGTTGCAACAAAATTAATATATTCCTGGCCCTTGCTAGCATCGAATTTTGAACCGCCAACCTGTTGAAATTCCATCACTTTTATTTTTCTGGATTTTCGTTCGATAGTTTCACCCTTTCGAGCTAATTCGTATAAATGTTTTCCACCAACTTTAACAGCCGAATACATCGGTGGAAGCTGGTCGGAACTTCCAAGGAAACTATCGAAAGCGGCTTTTTTTTTAAAATCGGCGATCGCTTCTTTTAAAAACTGCATCTCAGTTACCTGACCATCCATATCCTGGGTGTCGGTTTTTAATCCGAGAATCAAAGTACCGCGATATTGCTTTTGATTTTCTTGAAGATAATCAATTAATTTCGTTGCTTTGCCCAGTACAATCACAAGCAATCCGGTAACAGAAGGGTCAAGTGTCCCGGTGTGTCCAACTTGCTTTTGTTGGAATATTTTTCTTAATTTAGCAACCACATCAAAACTGGTCAAACCTGCTGGCTTATCAACCAAAACAATTCCGTTATACATTCCATCTCCCTGCCAAATTATTTATTTAATGAGACCCACTAAAAAATATCGGCGATTAAAGCCATCTAAAAAATCAGTATTTTTCATAAATCCAACAACCCACGACTACAATTTTACTTCAGTGACAGGAACTTTAAAAAACATTTTACGAAGGAATTTTTTACAGTTAACAGGTTGGCACTTGCCCGGATTAAAAGATATTTTCCATAAAAAAAGACGAGCCAAGGTTCGCCTTAATTTATATAATCATTCTTTACCGGCATTCTTGATAATATCTTCTTGGACATTACGAGGAACGGCTTCATAATGGTCAAAGAACATCTGGAATGTTCCACGTCCCTGCGTTGCCGAACGCAAAGTCGTTGTATAACCAAACATTTCAGCTAAAGGAATCTTGGAAGTAACAGTAACAGTATTTCCATGAGTTTCCTGGTCTTCAATCATTCCACGGCGAGCCGAGACATGACCCATCACATCACCAAGGTTATCAATCGGACTAACAATAGAAACCTTCATAATTGGTTCAAGAATCACAGCACCAGCCGTCTTAGAAGCTTCGCGCAAAGACATAGAAGCGGCGATTTTGAAAGCTGCTTCGGAAGAATCAACTTCATGATAACTACCATCATAAAGTTTGGCCTTCAAATCAACCAATGGATAACCAGCCAAAGGACCGGACTGCATTGCTTCCTTTAGACCCTGCTCAACAGCCGGGATGTATTCACGGGGAACAGCACCACCGACAATTGCATTATCAAATTCAAAACCTTTACCTTCATCGTTAGGCGAGAACTCAATCCAAACATCACCATACTGACCTTTTCCACCAGACTGGCGAATATATTTACCTTGAGCTTGAACTGTCTTTGTGAAGGCTTCACGGTAAGCAACCTGTGGAGTACCAACGTTAACATCAACGTTAAACTCACGACGCATACGATCAACCATGATATCAAGATGTAACTCACCCATTCCGGAAATCAAAGTTTGACCGGTTTCCGAATTTGTTTCAGCGTGGAAAGAAGGGTCTTCTTCAGACAATTTCTGCAAAGCTTCGGCCATCTTTTCCTGGTCGGCTTTAGTCTTCGGTTCAACAGCCATCTGGATAACCGGATCAGGAAATTCCATCGATTCAAGAACAAGCGGACGATCAACCGAAGTTAACGAATCACCGGTTGAAGTGGCTTTTAAACCAATTGCAGCTGCGATATCGCCGGAAAAGACCTCATCGATTTCACGACGAGTAATTGCATGCATTTGTAGCAAACGACCAACACGCTCACGAGTATCCTTAGTCGTATTTTGAACATAAGAACCGGACTTTAAAGTACCTGTGTAGACACGCAAGAAGGTTAAACGGCCAACATAAGGATCAGTCATAATTTTGAATGCCAAAGCAGCAAAGGGCTTCTTGTCGTCGGCTTTCAAATCGACTTCATCGCCGGTATCAGGATCAGTTGCGGTATATGGGCGAACTTCAAGCGGCGACGGCAAATAATCAACGACAGCATCCAACAAAAGTTGAACACCTTTATCTTTATAAGCTGATCCAGCCAAAACCGGATAAAACTTCAAAGCAAGAGTTGCACGACGAATAGCCGCTTTTAAGTCATCGACAGTGATTTCTTCTTCACCAAGATACTTTTCCATCAAAGAATCATCAACATCAGCAACCGCTTCGATCAATTCGTCACGTTTTTCTTCAACTAAATCTTTTAGGTCATCGGGAATTGGACGCTTTTCCCACTCAGTTCCCAATTTATCGTCGGGATACCAAGCTTCTCGCTGAATTAAGTCGATTACACCGGCAAAATCATCTTCTGCTCCAATCGGCCATTGGATAGCTTTGGCATTAACATCCAAGCGCTCTTTTAACGAATCAACCGACATTTGAAAATCGGCACCCATTTTATCCATCTTATTAACGAAAACAAGACGAGGAACAGCATAGGTAGTCGCCTGACGCCAAACGGTTTCAGTCTGTGGTTCGACACCGGCAGCTCCATCCAAAACGGCAATCGCTCCATCCAAAACACGCAATGAACGTTCAACTTCAATCGTGAAGTCAACGTGTCCAGGGGTATCAATGATGTTAACACGATATGGAGTATCTTTCCATTGTTCATGAAAACCATGCCAAATCGCAGTGGTTGCTGCTGATTGGATAGTAATTCCACGTTCCTTTTCCTGATCCATGAAATCCATTTGTGAAGCGCCATCGTGGGTTTCACCAATTTTATGAATTTTTCCCGTGTAATAAAGAATACGTTCAGTCGTTGTCGTCTTACCGGCATCGATATGAGCCATAATTCCAATATTGCGGGTCCTGTCTAGAGGGAATTCACGAGTATCCATATAATCTCCTTCTTAATTACCAACGATAATGGGCAAAGGCACGGTTGGCCTCGGCCATCTTATGAGTATCATCGCGTTTTTTAACTGAAGCTCCGGTACCGTTGGCTGCATCCATGATTTCTTTTGAAAGACGTTCTTCCATCGTCCGTTCGGAACGCAAGCGTGCATACTGAACAATCCAACGAAGGCCTAGGGTTGTTCGGCGCTCGGGACGAACTTCGATAGGAACCTGATAGTTGGATCCTCCAACACGGCGAGCCTTGACTTCAAGGACAGGCATGACATTTTCCATTGCTTGCTGAAATACTTCCACCGGATCATTACCAGTCTCGGACTGAATACGATCGAAAGCTTTATAGAGGATAGATGAAGCAGTTCCACGTTTTCCATCAAGCATTAACTTGTTGATCAAACGACTAACAAGTTTTGAATTATAAATTGGGTCTGGCAACACTTCTTGTTGCTTTGTATAAGCTTTTCTAGGCATTGGTCTACTCCTTTACTTCTTTGGCCGCTTTGCGCCATATTTTGATCGTCCGTTCATACGGCCTTCAACTCCGGCGGTATCAAGGGCACCACGAATAATGTGGTAACGAACACCAGGAAGATCCTTAACACGTCCTCCACGAATTAAAACAACAGAGTGTTCTTGAAGGTTGTGGCCAATTCCTGGAATGTAGGCAGTAACTTCATACTGGTTTGAAAGACGAACACGAGCATACTTACGAAGAGCCGAATTGGGCTTTTTAGGTGTCATTGTTCCGACACGAGTAGCAACACCGCGTTTTTGCGGAGCAGTATTGTTGGTTTGTTTTCTGGACATAGAATTATATCCAAAGTTCAAAGCTGGAACCTTGGACTTGAAAGTCCTTGGCTTGCGAGGCTTGCGAACTAATTGGTTAATAGTTGGCATATATTTCTCCTAAATAATTGATAATACTGGGTTTTTCTTGCTTTTTTTATGGCCTGTCCACAGTACCAGGCGTGTCCTCAATTGGACTTTAAAAAATGCTTTTAACCGCACAAAAGCGCAAGAAAGCACGTAAATAGTGTATAACATCCCCGGCGAACCGTCAACTATAAGCAAAGGTCGAACTCAAAAATAGATATTTTTAATATCGAATATTTTAACCTAAAATAAATGTATGAATAAGCAGCCTTTGGCCTTTCGAATGAGGCCTAAAAAAATTGAAGATGTAGTTGGCCAACAGCACTTAATTGGCAAAGGAAAAATAATTTGGCGGATGGTACAGGCACACCGTCTTTCTTCTATGATACTGTACGGAGAACCAGGAACCGGGAAAACATCGATCGCCTCAGCAATTGCCGGCTCGACGGAATTGTCCTTTCGGATCTTAAATGCTGCAACAGATGGAAAAAAAGAACTTCAAGAAGTTGCAGAAGAAGGAAAAATGTCAGGCTCGGTTATTTTGCTGCTTGATGAAATTCATCGATTGGATAAAACAAAGCAGGATTTTCTTCTGCCTCACTTGGAATCGGGAAGAATTGTTTTAATAGGTGCAACCACCGAAAACCCTTATTTATCAGTCACACCGGCGATTAGATCGCGAACACAAATTTTTCACGTCGAAGCACTTTCGGAAAAAGATATCAAAACTGCGATCAATCGCGCTTTATCGGACAAAGAAAACGGATTGGGAAATTACAATATCAAATTGGACGATCAGGCAAAAAATCATCTCTCAACAGCAACCAACGGAGACTTGAGAAGCGCTTTAAACGGCTTAGAACTAGCAGTTTTATCGACTAAAGCAGTTGGAAAAGAAAAAGAAATTCATATTACTCTACCAATTATTGAGGAAACCATCCAACGAAAATCAATGTCCGGCGACAAAAATGGGGACGCTCATTATGATGTCATTTCCGCTTTTCAAAAATCAATTCGCGGATCAGATGCGGACGCCGGTATTTATTATCTTGGAAGAATTCTCGAAGCCGGCGACCTGACAATTGCTGCTCGTAGGCTTTTAGTGATCGCTTACGAGGATGTTGGCTTGGCTAATCCCAATGCAGCTGCCCATGCAGTCCAGGCCGTCACAGCAGCTCTTCAACTTGGCCTTCCCGAAGCAAGAATTCCACTGGCCAACGCAGTCATCGAACTAGCATTGTCGCCAAAATCAAATTCTGCTTATGGAGCAATCAACAGTGCCATTGGCGACATCGAAAAAGGTAATACCGGAGATGTACCGATTCACTTAAAAAATACAAGAAATTGGGGAAAAACAAAGAATCAACAAATCGATTATTTATATCCACATGATTTTCCAAACGACTGGGTAGCCCAACAATATTTGCCCGACAAGATAAAGAATAAAAGATATTTTGCGGCCAAAGGAAATTCTAAATTCGAACAAATCTTATCCGAAACGTATACCAAATTAAAAGAAAACCAACAAAACGGTCTAAAAAATTGAAACAGTTGATTACAGTAAAACAAAATTCCACAAAAGAATTAATAATTAAAAAGTCGCGCTTCATTGCTGATATTTACCCGCTCAAAGAAGAACAAGAAGCTAAAAAAATCATCGAAAATGTTCGGAAAAAAAATCCGAACGCCAACCACGTTGTTTTCGCTTACACAGTTGGCCTTAATCGGGAAATCCAAAGAATGTCCGATAATGGAGAGCCTGTTGGAACTGCCGGAAAACCGGTTTTGGACGCAATCACAAAAAATAATTTGATTAATGTTTTAATTACCGTCACCCGCTACTTCGGCGGAATAAAATTGGGAGCCGGCGGTCTAATTCGAGCCTATTCCCAGTCGGCCTCCCAAACGATCGAAAATGCCCAACTTGCCACTTTGGTCAATTATGATCGACTTCAATTGATTTTTGACTACTCTTTAATCGACAAGCTTAAATATTTTATAGAAAAACAAAAAGCAGTGGTCATGGAAACCAACTATCAAACAAAAGTCCAAGCGGTGATCTTGGTTGAAACAAGTGACAGTAAAAATTTTCAAAAACGACTGATCGATTTATTTTCCGGAAGAATAATAGTGAAGAAAATAAATGAGGAACTGCGACCATCAATAATCGAGAATGAATGAATTTTTGAGATATCTTAATAAAAAAGTTATCGCTACTTGATGAAAATAAGCAGCTGATATAATATGTATAAGCACTTGGCTGTACGCGTTGGACTTAACTATCAGTTTTTGCCTTACAACTATTGACCAGGGAATAGCGGTGATTGTCTAAGGCAGGCCTTTTCATTTGGACGCCCGCAGCATGATCTTGGTTCCCACCTTTTATTCAGGGGTCAAAATCTGCAAGTCAGCTAACGGCAGCATCGGTGTCGGCATCCGTTTAACGGGTGCTTTTTTTGTAAGCAAAATGTAGAATTTAATTTATGAACATTATCGGAATCATCTTAGCAGGGGTCGATTTGCTTTTAGGATCCTTTTTATTGACTCAACAAAAAAAATTATTGCTCTGGGAAGCAAAAAGATATCCAGAGGTTAAAAAAATGACCCTTTACAACGGGTTAATCCTATTAGTACTCGGGATAATTACGATTGCCGGGATTTTTCTCGGAAATCGGATTACTTTATTAATTTGCGCTATCCTAAGCATGATTTTTGCTTGGAGTTTTCTTTATCAGCTTTATAAATTAATGAATTCAAGTCAACAAAAAAACGGAAATTAATTCCGTTTTTTTAATGCAAATTCTGACGAACCTGAGCTTTCATAAACAAACGAGTCGTATCGTACTCGATATCGTCAATCATTTTGTTATAGGTACTAAAGGCTGCTGTTTGGTATTCGATTAAGGGATTATATTGTCCATAAGACCGAATCATAACCGATTGGCGTAAACGATCCATATCGTCAATGTGCTGCATCCAGTGTTGATCGATCGAACGCAGCATAATTGTTTTTTCAAAATTAACCATTTGTTCTTTGTCTGACAATGCATCCTGTTTTGCAAAAAACTCACGATTAGCCAAATCATACAGCAAAACTTTAATATCATTCAGACTCTTACCATTTAAATCAGCAACCGTTATTTCTCCGGAATTATCCAAAGCATTATCGACAAAATCAACAATTGATAGAAGATCCCAATCTTTTTGCTGACCGGTTGTATGAGCATTGACAACCCGATCGATCGTTCGATAAACCATCGGCAAAAAAATACTCTTCAAAGATTCGGTCGACTTCATGATTTGAGTTCTCTCATCATAGATAATTTCACGCTGTTGGCGCATAACATCATCATACTGAAGGACTTGCTTACGAGTATCGTAATTGTTTCCCTCAACCCGTTTTTGGGCCGATTCGATTGAACGGGAAATCATACGATTCTTAACAACCGAATCATCATTATCAAGATTCATCCGCTGCATCATCTGCTTGATTCGGTCAGCACCAAAACGAACCATCAAATCATCTTCCAGGCTTAGGTAAAAACGAGAAAATCCAGGGTCTCCCTGACGTCCGGAACGACCACGCAACTGGTTGTCAATTCGACGAGACTCGTGGCGTTCGGTTCCAATAACGGCCAATCCGCCAAGATCAGCTACTCCCGGGCCTAACTTAATATCAGTTCCACGCCCCGCCATGTTGGTCGCAATCGTTACAGCACCGCGTTGACCGGCTTGAGCAACGATTTCCGCTTCTTTGGCATTATTTTTAGCATTCAAAACATTATGTTGAATACCTTTTTTATCAAGCATCTGCGAGAGAAGCTCGGAAGTATCAACCGAAACAGTTCCGACCAAGACCGGCTGCCCTTTTTTATAAAGCCGGTCGATTTCATCGACAACGGCATTAAATTTTCCGCGTAAATTAAAATACAAAACATCTGGCTCATCGACTCGTCTGACAGGCTCGTTAGTCGGTACCTGAACAACTTCCATATTATAAATTTCTTTTAACTCTTCTTCTTCGGTTTTAGCCGTTCCAGTCATACCAGAGATTTTTTTGTACATTCTAAAGAAATTTTGCAAAGTGATCGAAGCCAGTGTTGTGCCTTCGCCCTGAATCTCGACGCCTTCTTTGGCTTCAAAAGCTTGATGCAGGCCATCAGACATTCTGGTTCCTTCGGAAATACGCCCGGTAAATTGATCAATCAATTTAACCTCTCCATCGCGGACAACATAATCTTTATCGCGGAAGAAAGAATAGTTAGCCCGCAAAGCAGTTTCGATAAAGTGAGCCAGAGCAACATTTTGATCATCGTACAAGTTATCAATATTGAAGAAAATTTCGGCCTTATGAATTCCCTGATTGGTTAACATTGCAGTCTTTTGTTCTTCATCAACCGTATAATCTTTGTCTTCCCCTTCATCAAGGGTCTTAACAAAACGATCGGCTCTTTGATAGAACATGTTTACATTATCGGAAGAGCCACCAATAATCAAAGGAGTACGGGCCGAATCAATCAAAATAGAATCAGCCTCATCAATCAAGACATAATTCAAAGAACGGACAACCCTTTCTTCCATCGTTTGAGCCATATTGTCACGCAGATAATCGAATCCGATTGCCGAATTGGTTGTATAAGTGATGTCACAGGCAAAAGCAGCCCGTTTTTCATCATTTGGCATTTCATTTAAATTGACGCCAATCGAGAGACCCATGAATTTATATACCTGGCCCATTTCTTCGGCTTGATATTGGGTTAAATATTCGTTAACGGTAACAACATGTACACCATCGCCCGGCAGGGCGTTCAGATAAACTGGCATCGTGGCAGTTAGCGTCTTACCTTCACCGGTCTTCATTTCGGCGATATTTCCACCATGCAAAACGGCACCACCGATAATTTGGACTCTAAATGGATAAAGACCGAGAACGCGTTTATCGGCTTCTCTAACCGCCGCAAAGGCTTCTGGCAAAAGTTGATCGAGTGTTTCACCATTTTTATAACGACTTTTAAATTCGTCGGTCTTAGCCTGTAACTGCTTATCCGATAAAGCAGCCATTTCGTCCGCATGCGCTTCTGTCAAATCAGCTAAATGTTCATATTTATGTAACTGACGTTTTGGATTTTCAATTAACTTTCTAACTGGATTAACCAAATTAACTCCTCTGCCCAAAAAGGCACATTTTCACTGATAAATATTATAGCAACTAAGACATAAATATTCTAACGGGCCAAAGTAATGCTGTTAACTTTTTTTGCTCCAGCTTCATATAATACTGCCGCTGTCTGATGAAGAGTCGTTCCGGTAGTGTACACATCATCGAGCAGCAGCACCGATTTATTTTCGATAGAGGAACCGGTCAAATAAAATAGATTCTCTTTTTTCAAACGTTGACGACGGTTTAATTTTGAAAGCTGTTCTTTTGGCTTAACCTGAAGAATTTTCGTCGACATCCGACTTCTAGCAAAATCAAAAAGACCCGTTACTTGATTAAAACCTCGTATCTGCAATGTTTTTTTACTAATTGGGATCGGAATAACAAAATCAGATTTAATAATTGTATTTTTAAATTTGTCGGACAATTTTTCCAAAAAAACCAGCCGTAATCTATAATCACCAACGAATTTATACTGATGCATAAATTTTTTCATCCAGTCGTTATAACAAATCAAGGAATGATTGGACAGACTAAAATCAAACTTCTTTCGCCAATATAAACAGTCCTGACAAATTTTCTCTGACGTAACGCGTCCACAATCTTCACATTTTTCACCGGAAAGTAATTCGATTTTATTTCGGCACTCCTGGCACAAAGGATTATTCTTAAAATTTGGCCAGATTAAATCGGAAAAATGATGATCAGAATTAAATAAATTGTCGCAAACCAAACAGTTATTGAACATTATTGAGTTGTTTTAGACCTTTTTCATTCATAAAACGAATTTGTCGAGACGCTCGTATCAAAACTTGCGTTTTTTCTTCGATTAAAGCTAAAACCAAACCACTCGGACGATCTTTATTACGGCCGACCCGACCGGCAATTTGAACAATTGCGTTAACTGAAAAAATTTGATTGTCGGCTCCAAGAATAATCACGTCGATTCCCGGAAAAGTTACCCCGCGTTCCAAAATTGTTGTCGTAACAAGAAATTGTATTTTTCGATCCCGCATTTGCTGAACTTTGCTTTTGCGCTCAGGATCGGCCGCATGAACAGACAGTCCCTTGATTTCCGAAAAACTTTCAATAGTTTCTAAAGTATTTTTCAAATCGCTGACCTTTGGGACGAACAGTAAAAATCGCTGACCGCTTTTTTGATATTTCTCGATTTGGATCTTCAATTTTCTTGGCAAACGATTTTTTATTATTTGCTTGCGCCAATCGCCAATTCGTGAAAAAGTTAATTCCGGTAATAAATGTTGGTGAAACCTTAGTGGGAGAAAAGAAGCATCCAACCGCTTTTTTCGGTAGTCATTAATTAATTTTTTTGTTGGTGTTGCTGTTAAATAAATTGTTGAATCAATTTTTTTCCTGGCTCGTAAAGCAGCCGATTCCAGCATCAAATCGCCATGAAAAGGAAAAGAATCGACTTCATCAATAATCAATAAATCAAAGGCCTGCGAAAATTTAAGTAATTGATGGGTTGTTGCCAAAACTAATTTCGTATAATGATACTCTTCCGGCGTATCTCCATATAAAAGCACTAAATCCAGTTTGGAAAAAGCTTTTCTTAAGCGCGGCGCAAGCTCTAAAATGACGTCGATTCTTGGGGAAACAACTGCAACCCGGCCACCCTTTTTAATTACATGATCGATCGCCGGAAAAATCATTTCTGTTTTTCCAGCCCCTGTTACAGCTCAAATCAATCGGTTCTCTTTATTGTTAATCGAAGCAATTATTTCATTAGATACTTTCTGCTGCTGCCGAGTCAGTTGTCCATTCCAATTCAAACAGCTCTCTTGTTTTTTTCCACGAATATCTTCAGCGTGCCAAAAACAGTTTAAACTCGAATTTCGGCCCATTTTTAAACATACAGTACAAAAGTATTCTTGGTCTGGTAAGGAGCAAACAGCCCGTTGTCGGCAGCGCTGACAGTAGCCATTTTTATCAAAAGACGGTAATATTTTGATCCGTTGATCCTCTACTGTTTCAAAACGGGATTTCAAAACAAGTCGACCGTAATAATTCGAAATGGTAGATTGCAAATTTAATCCGAATTTTTGGACAAATTTGTCAGCATAACCCGATACGGTGTTTGCCAGTCGAGTATTTTAAGCGGTCGCTGGTTAATTTGGAGTAACGTCGTCGTTAAATCTTGAGCACTAATGTGCTCAAAACGAGTCCCTTTAGGATAAAAATAACGTAAATTCCGATTAAAGCGTTCATTACTACCACGTTCAGCTGGCGTATAAGCATGGCAGTAATAGGTCTTAATACCATATTGTGATTCAAGTGATACTAGCCCACTAAACTCAGTGCCACGGTCCACAGTAAAGCTGTGCACCGGACCATTAAAAGTGGTTAGGAA
>NZ_AQVA01000007.1 GCF_000372485.1 Oenococcus oeni DSM 20252 = AWRIB129 | reverse complement strand
TTAGTTTTCCGACCACATCGTGATCGCTTGTATTCGGCATCTGTTTGTGCTAATTCAGCCTGATAAGGTTGACATCGAGATAATTCATAAGAAATTGTTGACGGTGATCGGTTCAGCCGAACGCCCATTTGGATATTGGACAGCCCTAGTTCACAAAAAGTTTCGATTTTAATTCGTTCGGAATAGGTTATACTAGACAAAAGATCAGCTCCTAAAAGATGGGTTTGTGGTAAACACCATTTTAAAGGAAGCTGATCTTTTTTGTCCGAACAGCGTTCGGATTAATTTTACAATCTACCTATTAAAGAAAAGATTTTTGTAATTTTAAAAAATGAAGCATATGTTGACGATTTTAAAGAAATAGTAATTTATTACTATTTTTAGGGCCTTTTTCGCGAAAATTAGTACTATCTGACTAGTTTTTTACTTTTTATGAAAATTATAGTAAAATAAAAATGTTAAACGTTAATAAATAATTGTAGTTTTTAAAAAATTGTTATGGATAACTTTGCAATTCTCAAGACAATTCTGCTCATCTTACTAATTTTGTCAGTGCTACTGAATAAGTACTATTATCGCGAACACAAAGAACAATTAATTCGCTACCGAATTTATCTAATTTCAGCTTATGGAATATTGATTTTCCTGATTTGCAACCAAGTGATTATGTTCGATCTATTAAATTCATTAATGTGGGCATTAATAATTATCAGTCTTTATTATCTAAGCTTAAAAGTGTATTTAAAAGAAGATTAAATATCAAAAATAGAGATTTGTTTTCTTAGTAATTAAATCCCCCAGATTAAATTATTTAATGGCTTTTTTGTCTTATCTAAATTCCACAAACCTTGGAACCATTGTTTCAAATGACTTATTTTTTTAAATTTTTGGGCAAAGAAAAACCACGGATTAAAGTCCGTGGTTTTAATTAAGTAATTCAATAAAAGTTATTACTTTAAAGCAGTCCAGTTCCAGTCAGTGAATTCTTCAATATCACGGCCTTCATTACGAGTAACTTCAAAGTGTTTATCAAGAATTTTATTCATGTCATCGATAAAGCTATCGGCTTTTTCACCATCAATAACGCCTTCGTCTTTCAATGCTGAAACGGCATCGATAGCTTGGTGGAAACGATCCAAATGAGAATAAACACGCATATCATATTGGGTAGTAATGTCACCATCTTCACGGTAACCATGAGCATGAAGATTATGATGATTGCGCTCATAGAAGATTGCTTCAATCAAATCTTCAAAGCCATGGAAGCCAAAGACAACCGGCTTACCAGCTGGAAAGAATTTATCAAATTCTTCATCAGATAGTGAACGATCATCGTTTAACGGACCAACCTTCTTCTGCAAACGACCTAATTCAACAACATTGACATAGTGGAACTTTACGTCTGGGAAGCTCTGATTGACCAACCACAAAGCGGCCAAAGTCTCAATCGTTGGTTCAGTACCAGCAGATGCGAAGGTAATATCAACATCCCCATCAGGAGAAGTAGAAGCCCAGTCGACAATACCAAGACCATTGTTAACCAGTTTCTCAGCTTCTTCAGCAGTAAACCACTGTTGACGAGGTTGTTTAGAAGCAACAATATGATTAATCTTTTGACGATCAACCAATGCACGAGAAGCAACGGCTAATAATTCATTACCATCAGCCGGTAAGTACTGACGAATATAATTTTGTTTCTTCTCGGCTAAATTAGTCAACATTCCAGGATCCTGGTGAGTATAACCGTTATGATCTTGTTGGAAGACAGTCGAGGTGGAAATTAAGTTCAATGATTGGTACTTATTACGCCATGGTTCGGCATCGGCTTGGCGAATCCACTTGAAGTATTCATTAATCATTGAATCAACAACGCGCAAGAATGATTCATAAGAAGCAAACATGCCGACACGGCCAGTCAAGGTATAGCCTTCCAGCCATCCCTCAGCTTCATGTTCAGAAAGTTGAGAATCAATAATCCGACCTTCAGGCGCCAACAAAGCATCATTAGGGAATTTAATCTTGCTCATCCACTGACGAGGTGTCTTATCAAAGAGTTTCCAAAGACGGTTAGACATCGTTTCATCAGGTCCAAAGAAACGGAAACGAGTTGGATTTAGTTTAGCAACGCCAGCCAAGAACCCAGACAAGGTAACCATATCCATGTTCATGTTAGCATCCTTCATTTCGGTTCCACGATTCTCAGGAGTAACACCAGTTGAATATTCCTTCCAATCAGGAAGCTTCAAATCAGAATTATCAACACCAGCATTAGCCAGTGGATTTGCAGCCATTCTCTTGCTGCCCTTAGGAGCAATTGCAGAAATCTCGGCTTTCAAAGAACCATCTTCATTAAACAGTTCTTCAGGCTTGTAAGAATTCATCCACTCTTCGAATTGTGGCAATTCTTCCATGTGCTCTGCCGAGAAATTCAATGGAACTTGGTGAGCACGGAAACTATTTTCAATAGGATTACCATCCTCATCAAACTTTGGACCGCCCCAACCCTTTGGCAAACGAGCAATAATAACCGGCCATGCAGGAATTGTGCCATCTTGATATTTGTTGTTTTCGCGAGCATCTTTTTGGATTTGTTTAATATCTTCGATCGCTTGATCAAAAAGCTTTGCAGCCTTCTTGTGATAAGTCATAAAATCATGAATCTCATCATTTTCAAGGAAGCGAGGAGACCAGCCAAGTCCTTCAAAGAACTTGGCAATCTGTTCATCACTCATACGGCTAAAGATTGTTGGGTTGGAAATCTTCCAACCATTCAAATCAAGAATAGGAAGGACAGCACCATCGGTCTTAGGGTTGATAAACTTGATACCGTGCCAAGCTGTCATAGCTGGACCGGTTTCAGCTTCACCATCACCAACCGTAACGAAACCAACTTGGTCAGGATTATCAAGAATAGCTCCGATACCGTGGGAAAGTGAATAGCCTAGTTCGCCACCTTCATGGAGTGATCCAGGAGTTTGAGCGGTAGCGTGAGATCCAATTCCACCAGGAAATGAAAAGCGCTTGAATAACTTGGACATACCCTTAAGATCTTGAGTAATTTCAGGATAATCCTCAGTATAAGAACCATCAAGGTATGAATTAGTAACCATAACTTGGCCACCATGACCAGGTCCTTCGACATAAAAAGCATTCAAACCATACTTATTGATGAGACGGTTTTCATGGGCATAAATGAATGTCTGTCCTGAAATCGTACCCCAGTGTCCAATTGGCTTGAACTTGACGTCTTCCGACTTTAAAGGAGTCTTTGTAATACTAAAGAGCGGATTGTTCTTTAGGAAAATCATTCCGCCTGACAAGTAGTTGGTTGCACGCCACCACTTATCGACGAGTTCTAGATATTCAGTTGAATCATAATCAACTGCAGGTGCATTAGCTGCCATGTATTTAATATCTCCTATAATCTTTTTGTTCTAAAGCACGTGTTTTAGACGCACCCTAACATGATCCATTATACAGCAAAGATTTAGCCGGTTAAGACCGTAAAAACCCTTAGTATAACTGATAACGCTTACATTTAATAAAGAATTAAAATCTAATTATGAGCAAAAGAACAAAGATTAAAAAAACACAAGTTGAACAACTTTTGGATAAAAATAAGATTCCCTACCAATCATTAGAACTTAATGTTTTAAATCAAAGCAGCACAGAAATTAAAAAAAATTTGTCAAAGGCGGGTATCCCCCGAGAGTCTTTGATTTATAAAACGCTGGCCTCAAATGGTGACAAAAGCGGCCCGGTGATTGCCGTTTTACCAGTCACAAAACATTTGGACGAGAAAAAACTGGCAGCTGTTTCCGGAAACAAGCGTACAGAAATGATTCCCTTAAAAGAACTGCAAAAAACGACTGGATACATTCATGGGGCAAACAATCCTGTCGGTATCTGGCATAATCATCATGGTAAGTTTCCAATATATTTCGACAAAACGTCCTTAAGCGATGAATTGATTTATGTTTCTGCCGGAGAACTGAACAGAAGCGATTTAATTAATGCAAAACAGGTTGCCGAACTAATCGGTGCTTCCTTTGCCGATTTGTTAGCCGATTGAATTTGATAAACTTTTTTCAACAAACAATTGAATATTTCCTTATTATGTTGGGAATTGCTATTTTAATTCCAGCTTTTTTCGCTTGGCTGATTTCCTATTTAATTAATCGCGCCGGTTCGGAAATTATCAGTCGCTTTGGCACTGGTTTTTACTTATTTATAAGTTCAATCGGCGTAATCGTTCATGAATTATCTCATTTGCTTTTAGCTTTGTTTTTTGGTCATCATATTGAAAATTTTCATTTATTACAAGTCCCGAAAAATGGTCAGGTTGGTTTTGTCACTCATTCATCAAATCCAAAAAATCTTTGGCAGGCCTTTGGCAACTTATTAATTGGATTTGCACCTATGATCGGGAATTCCCTGGCAATTTATTATTTGACTCTATGGCTGCAACCGGAAATTTTTTCCTTTAGAGTCACATTCAACTGGAGCCTGCTTGTTTGGTTTTTGATTAGTTTTTCTCTGGCCTTGGGAATCGGATTGTCTCACGAAGATTTTCAAAACTCGCTTCAAGGACTGTGGCCTGCTTTATTAATTCTTTTAATCCTTGCTTTTCTGTTCGAGATAATAAATAAGATTTCAATTAATCAACTACTATCCTTCTCTGAAAAAGAAACAACTCTCTTTGGCTTGGCGTTGATAATCGCTCTGATCGAATTAATAATTGCAAAGATTATTAGCGCAATTTGAACTTGTTTGTTATAATTTAAGCAATCTCGGCTGATAGTAGTGGATTGGCGGTCACACAGAAAGTTGGTGGAGCTGAAAACCAACCCAGAAAATTCATGAATTACACAGCAAACTTTGAGATCCGTCTCGATAATTAAGTTGGTGTTTTCCTTGAAAACACAATCCGGGTGGTACCGCGGAGAAATTCGTCCCGATTATATCGAGGCGTTTTTTATTGTTTAGGAGCAAATAATATGGATATTATTGAAGATTTGAAATGGCGTGGCTCGATAAAACAAACGACAGACGAAAGTGGTTTAGCCAACTTATTAAAACATAAAAAAATCAGTTTATACGTTGGCGTCGATCCAACCGCCAAATCAATTCACATAGGAAACTTAATTCCGCTCACAATTTTAAAACGTTTCCAAAATGCTGGTCATCGTCCCGTGATAGTCGTTGGAGGCGGAACCGGAATGATCGGAGATCCCTCAGGAAAAGCATCAGAAAGAAAACTTTTGCCAAAAGATGTTTTTGATGAGAACGTTAGCCGAATTACAAAACAAATGACCCGCCTATTCGGCAAAGATGGCTTCGAAATTGTGAATAATTACGGTTGGCTTTCGAAACTGGATTTAATCAGTTTCTTACGTGACTATGGAAAACTCTTTTCAATTAACGTTATGCTTAAACGCGATGTGGTCGCCTCACGTTTACAGGCAGGCATTAGCTTTACCGAATTTACTTATCAAATTTTACAAGCAATTGATTTTTATACTCTGTTCAAAGAAAAAGCTGTCCAATTGCAGGTTGGCGGAGCCGACCAATACGGAAATATTTCCAGCGGTGTTGAATTAATTCATAAATTAGTTGGTCCGGACACCGAGGCTTTTGGTTTAACAGTTCCGTTGTTGTTGAAATCGGATGGTACAAAATTCGGCAAATCAGCCGGTGGAGCTATTTGGCTTGATCCGGAATTTTTATCGCCATATGAGTTTTATCAATTTTTCTATAATCAGACGGATGCCGATGTGGTTAAATTACTGAAAATTTTCACTTTTCTGAACCGCGAAGAAATTGAAGAATTGGCCGATAAAGTTAAAAACGAGCCGGAGAAACGAGAAGCCCAGAGACGTTTAGCCGAGGAAGTAACAAAATTTGTTCATGGCCAAACAGCCGTCGAAGAAGCAGAAAAGATTTCTAGAATTCTATTTAATGGAGACGTTGAAAACTTGACAGCTTCACAGGTTGCCGTTGCATTTTCAGGAGTTCCAACAATCGAAGTCGCAGATCAAAAAACAGATGTAGTTGAATTATTAGTGAAGGACAAAGTAATCGAGAAATCTCGCCGCCAAGCCCGTGAGGATTTAAAGAACGGTGCAATCACAATTAATGGCGAGAAAATTTCCAATGTTAATGGGGTAATCGATCCAACAGAAAAATTCGACGGTAGATTCATCATCATTCGTCGTGGCAAGAAAAAATACTTTTTGGCTAAAGTGCAATAAAATAAAGTTATTAGTAATGACAAGATTTATTTCTTGTCTTTCGGGCGTTTAGCTCAGTTGGGAGAGCGCTGCCTTCGCATGGCAGAGGTCACGGGTTCGAATCCCGTAATGTCCAGAATGGTATAAAGGAAGAATCCAAATTTATGGATCATAAAAGCCAGAAAAAAGTTATTCAAAGAAAAAGAAGTCGTTTCATACTCTCATTTGTCCTGGGATTATTTATCTGTATTTTTGCAAAATTTTGGTTCAATTGGGAAATATCTTTATTGATTGCTTGGGACAGTGGAGCTTTAATTTTAATTGCTTTAATTTATTTAGCATTTCAGCCGGATGATGGTCAACATACTAAACAAATCACTTTAAAAGAAGGAGTTCGTTACCCAATTTTAGATATCTTGATTATCGTCGCCTGCTTGGCCAGTTTAGTTATCGGGATTATTATTTTTACCTATAGTAAAGGAAATCCCATTGAAATTATTTTTTGTATTGTCAGCATTTTCTGTTCTTGGAATTTGATACATATTCTATATGCAGTCCATTATTCAGAAATGTATTACAAGAAAAATATCGGTAAAAAAGAGGGCGGAGTCGATTTTAATAACAAGGAGCTGCCTAATTTTTGGGATTTTATTTACCTGTCTTATACCATTGGCATGACTTATCAGGTCTCAGACACTAACTTTTCAACAACCGAATTTCGAAAGGTAGCATTGGGCCAAGCTTTAATTTCCTTTTTGTTTAGTACGGTCCTTATTTCCACAATGGTTAATTCCCTAGCCAGCATAATGCGATAACACATTTTAAAATTAATTAGCCATGATATAAAATCATCAATTAAAGTAGAAAATCATAATTCTGAATATATAAAAAACGAGTTCCCGAAGAACCCGTTTTGTAGTCGAAAATTATTTTCAGAAAAACTGTCTCAGAATATCTTTGAATGGCGGCAATTCTGGAATCTTCCAATAATTTTCTAAGTATTCCTGACCAAATTTAGCAAAACCTTTTGCCTCGTCAAGTACGATTTTCCCAGGTAATGGTGCGTTATCTTCTACATACGCATTAATCAAGACCGGTTTGTCCTTGGTTTGGTAAGCCTGATCAAGGGCTTCCTTAAATTTATCATTGCTTTTTACTGTAATACCAATTCCGCCGGCTGCCTGAGCGAATTTTCCGAAATCAATATCTGCGAGATTTATTTCGTAATTGAGTTGTCCAGCAGATTGCTGTTCATATTCTATAAATGCCAATTTTTGGTTATTAATAATTACAAAAATAATTGGAAGTTTGTACTTAACAGCTGTGACAAAGTCCTGCATGACCATTGAAAATGCACCATCGCCAATTAGCGACAAAACTCTTCTTTTCGGAAATACTATCTGACCAGCTATCGCTCCTGGAAGACCACATCCCATCGTTCCCAACCAAGCCGAGATAGCGAACTTTTGGTTCCTTTTCACATGCAAAAATCGTGCAGCCCAAGAAGTCGAAGTGCCAACATCTATTGAATAAACTAAGTCATCAGGAGCAGTTTGATCGATATAGGCTACCATACTTTCTGGAGAAATCGGAGTAGTATCAAGTTCTCTCTTTTCTTGCATCCATTTGTTCCAGTTATCCATATTCTTTTGGCAGGCTTGCAAAAAGCTTTTATTATCACGCAAAACTCCTTTTTTATTGAGAGCGTGAACCACATCGTAAACATCGGCTTGGATTGCCGTCGTAACGCTATATCTCTTACCAAGATTTTCAGCTTTTAAATCTACTTGGATACATTTTGCCTGGCCCTTATTTGGCAAGTATGGTAGATAAGGATAATTGCTTCCTAACAAAATCAATAAGTCGGCGTTTTTCATCGCTTCATAGGCCGGTTTCGTTCCTAGCTTACCGACGTTGCCCAAGGAATTTGGATGATCATCGGAAATTGTGCCCTTAGCCGGAAGAGTTTGCACAAATGGAATATTATTTTTTTCTAGAAAGGAAGTAACTTCTTCTCCGGATTCTTTAGCCCCCCAACCCAATTAAGGCAATTGGCTTCTGAGAATTTTTTATTAGTTCCGAAGCCTTGTTAATCTGCTCCTCGTTTATTGATGGCTTAGCTAAAGAGAAAGCTTTAGCAGAGGAATGATAAATTGTTTTTAACTCTTGATCAGGTATATCATCAGGGATAGTTAGAACCGCAACTCCTTTGTTTTCGTAAGCACTCCGAATAGCTTGATCCACAATCTCAGCTAGGTTATCTACTGATGAAATCGTGCGGTTAAAGACAGCAACATCATCAAACAATTTAGGAGTATTAACCTCTTGGAAATATCCTTCATTTAACGACTGAGAAGTTACTTGACCGAGCAAAGCCAAGACAGGAACATGATCCATTTTGGCATCGTACAGACCATTTAGCAGATGAATAGCACCAGGCCCACCGATTGATAAGCAAACACCTATCTTTCCAGTATACTTTGCGCTGGCAGAAGCAGCTAATGATGCCACTTCTTCGTGCCTAACTTGAATAAACTTAATTTTATCTTTTTGTCTTCTTAAAGCATCGACGGTTGTATCTACGGAATCTCCAGGAAGACCGTAGACTTCTTTGATCCCCCAATCAGTTAATACGCTAACCAACAGATCCGAACCTTTTTTACTAGTCATATAAATTCCCCCTTCGAAATGATTAGAATTAAGAAATCTTTAAGACTATTCTAAGTCAGAAAAAATTTTTAAAGTTATAAACTGAACTATTGAACTTTAACTGCTTCTGTATCAGGTATATTTTTATAAAATGGAAGTACACTATTAAAAATGACAATTTAGAATTTTAAAAGTGAATAAAATTCAACAACAAAAAAGCGAAAACATTTCTTTCAACTATTTTTCACTGTTATCGCTAATGTTTGTTAAAAAATATAATATCCAAATAAATCAAAAAAACGAAAAAAATATTTTATCTTTTTACTCTTGATCCCGTTTGCTTTTTAAAAACGGGTTCTCTTCTTTGCCTTTATGGTGGTCACGATACCATTTTTCCGCTTGTTCGGTGGCAATCGAAATGGCTCTTTGATCACTATATTTTTCTTCCTTTAAAGCATTGGCTATCTCGATAGCCTTATCGCGAACAACTTTCTTCATATTTTTCATTGAAACCGGGTAATCTTTTTCATTCCAAGGCATGATATTATTCCCTTTCGTTTAGAAAATCAGAAAATTATTAAATTAGGTTCTCTATATATTATGAATCATTTTGAAAATCTTTTCATAAGGTCTGAAAAAATTACCCGTTAAAAAATATAAAAAAACGATTTCCAATAAATCTCCTCATCATCTTAAATGTTAAATTTTTGACCAGTTTATTTTTTTGTTTCGCAAACCAGTGACAACGAGTGAAGGTTGGTTACCGATGTAAAACCGTTTTTAAAATAGAAATGCTCGGCCGGCGTGTCTTTATTTGTTTCCAAAATTATATTTTCAACTCCGATTTTATGCATCGCACGTTTAATTTCTTTTAAAAAGTCGGAACCAAAACCTTGATGTTGATGATCCGAGGATATGAAAAAATTATCCAGTTGATACTCAACTCCTTTATACCAAGGTTTAACGAATCCCAAAGCAACGCCCACCAGCTCATTATCGTCTTTATATAAATAACAACGATTGGTATTCATTTGGAGCAAATGAATAATGTAATTGCTGATATCGTCATATTTATTATCTTCATGCCAGGGATATTGAGAAAATACCTTAATATATAATTTCGTGACCACATCGACATCATTAACACTTAATTGGCAAAATTTTGAAACCATTTTTTATTCCTTTGTTGATTGCAATGTAATTATAATTTACACCAACATCGGCAAACTGAAAATCAGTAATTAATTAAGCGAATTAAATTGCCTTGGAGGCGAGAACTCCAATACCGATAACAATACAGTAAATCGCAAAAGGAAGCATCGTATTATTTTTCTTATGATTAAACCAATGCATTAATATATATATACTCAGAAAAGCTGCTAATCCAGCAACAATTCCCCCAATTAAAGACAAACTCAAAAGTCCGGGAACATGATTTTTGATCAGTTTTGGAATTTCCAAAGTGGCTGCACCAGCAACCATTGGTGTGGACAATAACATAGAAAATCTGGCAGATTCCTCATTTGAAAGTCCCATCCAAAAACCAGCGGTTATACTTGATCCGGAACGAGAAAATCCCGGAATCAATGCTAGAGACTGAAAACATCCGATGACAAGTGCCTGCCAACCCTTTAAATCTTCGATACTTTTATTCCCTCTTTTTTTAGTTTGTTCTCCAAAGAAAAGTAGCAAACCATTAAATATCAAAAAAATCGAGGCAACGATGACATCACTGAAAGCATTAGTAATTGTTTGTTCAAAAATTGCCCCTAAAATAATTGCCGGGATCGTTCCGATAACAATTAAAGCAAGATTCCTTTTCGAAGTTTTTTTATTGAATAACGACTTAAGCATCTTTTTCCAATCTTTGCGAAAATAAACAATTAAGGATATTGTTGTTCCAATATGCATCATCACCACAAATTCCAGAAAATTTGTTTTCAAAAAAAATGGACTAAGTTTCCAGCCGAATAGATAGGGTATGATCACCGAATGGGCCACACTACTAATCGGAAATAGTTCGGATACGCCCTGTGCGATTGCTAAAATTATTGCTTGAAAAAAATTCATAATTAAATTAAATCCTTAAAAAAATAATTAAAAACAGGAAACAGCCTGCCAAAACAATTGCTTATCTTTCTTAAAATAGCCGTATAAAAGAAAGAACTAAAAAATCATTGTCCCAAAATATCGGTGACATCCTCCGGAACATTTATTTCCTGAGTTTTTCCCATTAGAGACGAACCAGTAGTTGCCTTGGACAGACCCAGACTTCTTCTGATGATATTAGTGCCTCGCTGTTGATTTGTTTTGGAAACAACCTGGAATGATACCCCGTCTTCCCAATCGGATGTTCCATAGATTGAATAAGACTTTATATGCTCTTTTGCTTTTTTGTAATTTTTGGCTATTAGCAAAAGGTCGTTAAGCGTTAAATTAGTCTTGACATTCTTGGAAAGCGATTCAAAAAATGAGTTACTGAGAAAAATAGTTGGATTTTTAGCTTTATTCAACAAAGCCTGCATTACCAACCTTTGCCTCAACATTCTACCATAATCTCCCAAAGGGTCATCATAACGCATACGGGCAAAAGCTAGGGCCGCATTGCCAAACATCGTCTTATGTTTCGTCCAATCAACACCATTAGTCGTGTGATAATAACTCGTCGAATCCTTAATAAATTTATAAAGATCGTTTCCGGTATCATGTGCTGTATAGGGATTATAGGCAAATGATAAAGGAGATTTGACTTTTACTCCGCCAACTTTGTCAACCATTTTAATCAGGCCACCCATATTAACCAAGGCAACAAAATTAATCGGCACATTTAAATATTTAGAGATGTCGTTAACCGTTTGGTTCAAGTCTGTAAAAGTATAGACAGCATTGATTTTTTGAGGGAAAGTATCTTCCAGACCGGGGATGGCTACCATTGTGTCTCTTGGAATCGATACCATCGTAGTAGTCTTTTTTTTGGATTTACCGTTACAATCATAAGTGTATCGGTTCGTCCCTTATCTGTGCGTCCTAAATCGCCCGTATCCGTCCCCAGTAACAGAACAGAAAAAGGTTTCTTGGAACTCAAAGTACTGTTGTTTTTGACTGATTTGCTTTTATCGCCGATACTTATGTTTGTTTTTTTTAATAGACCGGAAAGGCTTAAATATTTGTAGCCAACAAAAATCAGTAAGATAAAGATAACAAACAATGAAATTTTTCTTATTTTATGCATTTTGTTCCCCCTTTTTTTAATTTAAAAATCAATGAAATATCAAACAGTACATTCATTAGAGCTTTTGTTTAAAAAAATAATTGACAGATATATAATGCGTTTAAATATTTTTTCTAAATCGATCAATCATCAACATGAAAGATTAAGGTGCATTCCTATGAATTTAAAACAATTAAGATACTTCGTTACAATTTGTGAAGAAGGGCAAATTACTGCTGCTGCCAAACGTCTCCACATTAAACAACCACTATTGAGTTATGAGATAAAACAATTAGAACTGGAATTAGAAACAAGTTTGTTTATAAGAGGCCCTCGAGGAATTTCTCTGACGGATGCTGGTAAAGTACTAAAACCTTACGCCGAACAAATAACAGAACTGTCGGATGTCGCCAAAACGAAAGTTAAGTATCTCGATAAAGGAATTTCTGGTTCGCTCTCAATTGGCAGTATTTCTTCTTCAATAAACAAACTACCGAATCAAAGATTATTAAAACTTAAAAAATATTATCCTAATATCGCTATCAATGTCATCGAAGGGAATACCTACAAACTTTTAGGCTACTTGGAAAAGGGCCTGATCGATTTGGCGATCCTGAGAACGCCTTTTTCCAGTAAGGGAGTAATCGGATATTATTTCGACAAGGAACCGATGGTTGCAGTTTCCGCAAAGAACAATCAAAAAGATACTGTCGGCTTACCGGATAAATATTTAAAAATTGACGATTTATCGAATAAACCACTGATAATCTATCGCAGATTTAAAGAATTAATTGAAAATACTTTCAGAAATCTTGGTTTTAATCCTTTGATAGTGGTTCGTTGCGATGATGCAAGAACTGCCCTCGATGGGGCAAAAGTTGGTTTCGGTACTGCAATTGTTCCAAAATCGGCCATTCTCCAAGTCGAAAACGAAGGAGAAAAGGACATCGAATTCAGAGAAATTAAAGAGAAAGCTCTGGAAACCCAATTAGCGATTATGTGGAGAAGAGATGACTCCTTCAATCCATTAACGGAAAATTTTTTAAAAATGTTCATAGGAAAGTAATTTTATAAACAGTTCGTTCTATTTTTTTACATAATGATCCAAAAAACAGCTTAATAAAATTGTCTAAGAACTGTCGAAGCCTTCGCCCTTAAGGTTTTTAATATAAATTTTCTCGAAGATTTTTTTCGATATAGATATAAACGCGATTGAAGAAATTAAGCTGAAAGTTATCTGCGTAATTTCAAAACAAATAATTTTGGAATTAAGAATGCTCGAAATATTATATTTGAAATCGTTTAAAAAAATTAAATAAGAAATATTCCCTGCCACAAAAGAGAAGATCAGTGTATTAATATTGATACCAAGAATTTTTTCAGAAATATTTTTTTCCAGTTGCTTTAACAAAGAAAGCTTGTTTGTCTGAAGATCTCTATCGACCTCTTCTAATGACACTATGTAACTAATGCCGATATCAAGAGATATGCAAACGGAAAGAAACATAATAATAATCGTGGTGAGCTTGTAATAGTTAAGGTCAAACTTAAAAGAATATCCGTCTAAATATTGGAGCATCAAGGGATCGAAACCTTGAACCTGGAATATATGTTCGTTGATCTTTAAAATTAAAAAACAAATTGGATAAACAACCAAAGAAGAATACAAAATAGTTTTCGAAGCAATTTTATCCAGTTTATTGACAAAAATGAGTGAAAAAACTAGAAATAAAATACCAATAATTCCAAAAAAATAGATGCCATTCTTATAAGCCATCAAGACGATTAAAAAAATTGTGATGGCAATAACCGAAAAAGCATAAAGCAGAAAAGCAAATGCTCTTTTTCGAAAAACAAAAAGAGATGCTAGAATTACGAAAATAAATAAAACCAAGTCGGTACTCATAACTTTGGCCTACTGCTTTCTTTATTTAAACCAAATTTTGCATGAAAATAAATTGTGATTGGTACCGTTAAAAGCATTGCCAATATGGAGCTGATAGTCTCTGTAATCGCCATACTGAGGTTAACCGAGACAGAATAATTTACACTATTGTTGTTTTCCAGATATAGAACCAGCGACGGTACGCTCATTACCGCATATGAAATAAATAACGTAACTGACATTGTTGATATTGTTTTATAGGCAACATTGGTTACGTCTTCTTGTCTAAACAAATGTTCCTTGGAGAACTCTTTTTAACTAAAAATATATGTTGAAATAGTGGTTGATGTTTCTATCACACCAGCTGATACACCCAACAAAATTTGCGAATAAAGAATTTCGGAAACCGGCCGGGACAAAAAAAGAAATCGATTGTAAAAACAAGCCTTTTTCGTTAGTCGATATAATAGTGAAAAAAATCAAGGATAAACTAATAAGGATCGTCACAATCGATACAGAGAAATCCGAAATAAATTTTTGATTAATTCCATCAATGAAAAATAACGATACAAAAATGAAAAACAATGTCATAATCGACGACGCAAAACTCAAACTCAAACTTGGATAAGCCGAACAAATGACGACCATTAATACAAGAAGCGATCCATTGACGAAGAAAGGCAAAATCGATTTAATAGAGCTGGCATATGATAAAAAAGGTCTGTTAAGAGCTCGACGAGATTCAGACAACAATTATCGTTACTACGATGAAACTGAAGTCGATCAATTACAGAGGATTATGTTTCTAAGATTATTCGATTTGCCGTTAGACCAAATTAAGAAAATCTTGGATAAATCTGAAGCGGAACAATATCAAGCCTTAAGTAATCAGCGCCAACATATCATTGTCGAACGAGACCGTTTATCATCTTTACTTGTTAATTTAGATAAAACACTTGCAACTATGAAAGGAGCATCAAAAATGAAAGATACGGAAAAATTTGCAGCCTTTAAGACAAAAACAATTAATGATAATGAAACACAATACGGTAAAGAAATTCGTAAAAAATATAGTAATTCAACAATTGATAATTCCAATCAAAAATTTAATTCCTTATCAGAAATCGACATGACACACTTACAAGAACTGAAAAATCAGATTTTAGCAGCACTTAAATCATTAGTAGGAACGCAGAATTTAGATCAGCCAGCCGCAAAGCAACTTTTTGAACTGCACAAAGAATTTTTGCTTATGACTTGGCCAAAGGAACAGTATTCACCCGAGGCCCATAAGGGCTTGGCTGCCATGTATGTTTCTGATCCTCGTTTTACGAAATATTATGAAGAAGGCACCGGAGAAAAAGATGCGGCCGAAACGTTAAAAGCCATAATTGATTATTATGCTTAATTGGCTTTAAAAAAATAGATAATTCCATTTTATTGGAACTGATGGCATAGAAAACAGAACTTTAATGCAATCCTTTAAACCCTGCAAAAAAAATTACCGTTATGATCCTCGTCTTATTACTGATAAAACAAGCTTTAAAAACAGCATTGAACAAAGGACTCTAACAGTCGGAAACTATACAATCCTTAAGTTGGCGCGTAGCCGAAAAGGCAATCAAGCAATTCTATACGAATATAACGAAAACTATTGGTTGACAACGAATATTGTGAAATGTTAATTCTAATTGAATAAAGAAATAAAGACCACTTAGGAATATCTAAGTGGCCTTTTCATTAATTACCACAGTCAAAAAAACTTTCAAGTCGTGTCGTGCTCATAAATTATTTATTTCTCTCGACGATTTCCAACACCGGATTTTGAGACTCCAAATTAAAAGCTAATTGTTTGAGTTCAGCTCATCGAGAAATAAATCAAAATGAAAACCAACTGCTTCGCGTTGATCAATCATTAAATTATGACCAGTTCTGTTTAGGAGGACGATTTCACCATTCTCGTTATGATTAATTAATTTCAATTGTTCCTGGTAACCGACTACTTGATCGTTTCTACCGACCATAATTTTAAATGGAAACTGGTAGTTAATATTTTTAAGCTTTTCTTCAAAAGTAAAGGAATAATTATTTTGAAGTTGGTCTATAAAAGTCTTATCTTCTTTTTGAAGTCCTGGAATGATTAAATTTTGATAGTCATGCCAGGCTTGGTTATTAATAATCACGTTCATACTCAAGAAATCAGCAAAATATTCCTTATTTTCTACAGGATTAATATCCTCCTCTAAAATATTAATGTGTTTCCCGGTTAGTCTTTTAGAATGATCGGCTGTAATTACAGGACAGGTCAGAAACACTCCCAATGTTTGATCCTTCAAATGAAAAGCAATCGCTTGAGCCAAGTATCCGCCATATGAATGCCCATACAAAATAAACCTTCTGGCTCCAATAATTTCTTCAATTGCTTCAATGAGAGTTTCTAAAACATTATCGCTAGTGCTTGGAGAAATCGGATCACTGTTTCCCATCCCCGGCAAATCCAAATAAATTCTCTGATACTGACCAACATTTGATAATGGTTCAAAAAACAGACAGGTAGATTGTTTGTCCAATGATAGACCATGTAAAAAGATAATCGGCGTTCCACTTCCAATCGAAAAATAGCTTATATTCGACCTTGTAAGATACTCTTTCATTAAGAAGAACTCCTTTTTTTCTTTTGTTTGCAAAGGCTAGTTATCTCTAAAGCAGGTATTTTTGGCAAGATTGGATAATCAATCCGGATGATATTTATAGTTGGATCGTTTTTTTGAATTAAACAGATTAGACATAAAAATATATAATACAAACATGAAAAAAACGAATAAAAAAGAACTTCTGAAAAGTTTTGCCTACAGCCTATTCGGATTAATATTAACACCTTTAATTGCTTCTTTTTGTATTGAAAAACTTAAGCTCAGTTTACCGCTTTCGATTATTGTGGCCCTATTAATCGTCTTTTTAATTGCTCTTTTAGTCCCCAGACAGTCCAATCGTGACAACAAGAACAGATAAAACCGTAAAAAACTTCAATCAAAAAAATAATTCAAAGCAATAAAAAATGTCAAAGATCCACAAGTTGCTCCTCATTAAGTCATAAAATTGATTTATACCAACTCTTATTTATTTGAAGCTGGTCTTAAAGAGAAGTTAAAAGATTACATAATTTTTTACTTCAGGCCTTATATTTAACGCTGTCTTTAGTGCTTTTGTTTAAGAAACACTAAAATATATCAGATATCAGTATCTTAAAAGAAAGTAATAATCTATTTCTATTAAAAAAGAAAAAATTTTACGCGCCGCGCGTAACTCAAAGAGATTTTTTAAGGGTGTTTATGTGATTTACACCATTCTTTTTGTTCTTCTGATAATTGCGATTTTTGCCGGAACGGCTTTGACTAAAAGCAGTTTGATTTGGAATGCAGACGGCATCTCCCAACATTATCCCGCCCTTGTTTATTGGAGAAAAATCCTAAGAGCATGGATTTTCTATCATCGTTCCCTTCCTTCTTGGAACTGGCACATCGGATTGGGCCAGGGGACCATCCAAACTTTCTCCTACTATAATTTGGGAGACATATTTACGTATCCGTCAATTTTCGTTTCCCAAGCCCATTTGGGAATTTATTACTCGATAATGATTTTGGTAAGGCTCTACTTTGTCGGCTTCAGTTTTCTCTGGGCAGCAAAACGTTTTATACCAACTGCCAAGAAAAATTCTTTGCTTATTGCTTCATTTACTTACATATTCACCGGCTACAGCGCATATGCGATCTTCACTCATCCATTTTTTTTAAATCCGTTAATTATTTTGCCGCTCCTGGCCTATGGATTATATGAATGCCTCTTAAAAAACAAGGGTTGGCTCCTAGCTCTAGCGGTTGCCTGGACAATCTTCAATAATTTTTACTTTGCTGTCTTGTTGGCTTTTGGTACGTTTGTCTTCTGGCTTTCTTTATTGCTTTCCAACAAGCGTTTCAGAGTCGTAAAAAATAATACTAAAATGGTTATCAGCGTTTTAATCGGGCTTCTTTCCGGTTCAATTCTTTTTCTGCCGAGCTTTCTGCAATTATTAAATTCATCCAGAACAAAAGTCCCTTTTGCAAACGGTTTATCTTTTTACCCGCTTAAATATTACTTGTCGCTGCCTGGCGTTCTTTTAACCGATCAAAATACTTCTTATTGGTTTAAAGGCGGATTCTTAGCCATTAGTGTTATTGCAGCACTGTGGACCGTTCGGCGTTTTAAGAAATATAAAAGCTTAGGCTATGTTCTGATTTTTTCTTCTTTAATCTTATTGAGTCCTATCTTTGCAGCAATCATTAACGATGGCACTTCGCCAAATAATCGCTGGTCCTTTATGCTCTCGCTTCCATTAGCCTTGGCAACAATCGTTTTTTTGGAAAATCTTGATTCGGTCGACAAAAAGGATCTGCACATCCTCGCCATCTTGGGTTTTGTTATTGCCATTAGTCTATTTATCAAAGCCGGTTTTGCTTTCAAACTAGTGAGTGTACTCGCTTTTTATGCCGGATCGATATTGTTAATTTGTCTAATAAAAGGAAATAAAAACAATTTAATATCTCAAAAATCAATTGATATCTGGCTAATACTGCTAACTCTTTTAAACGCATTTATGATTGTAGAAAACCTTCGTTCCTCTGACCTTAACCCAAAAGAAACTACATTAATTAATTACGCAACTCTCAAACAGCTCACCAAAGAACAAAAAAATTATCAAAAATATATCAACAAGAAAAATGGTTCTCGTTCTTTAATCGACGATCAACTAAAAAATGTCCAAGGAATTTCTCCTGCCGACAATTTATCGATCATCTCCCCAGCTGGGAACATTAATAGTTATTGGTCGCTTCAAAATAAATATTTAGGAGAATTGAATCAACAGCTTGAAAACAATACCAGCGATCCCAATGACGTCGTAAGCACGATCGATCATCGTTCGCTGTTGATGCGTTATTTTGGCGTCTCGGTTTTCTTTAAAAACACCAGTGATCAACTAGCTCCATCGGAATATATCAATACCGGTGAATTGGTTAACGGGCAAACTGTTTATCAAGCAAAATCAACCGTTCCTTTAATCTATCAATCCTCTGGAACGATCAGTAAAAGTAATTTTTCCAAATTAGCTCCAAGCCAAAAAGAAGTTGCCTTGATTAACAATCAAGTAGAGGACAGTGGTAATACCATAAAAAAGAAGAACTCTACTGACACCCAACTGTTGTCCAAAACGTTTTCTCTGCCGCTTTCTTTGGATGGAAAAAAATTCGCAACAAAACAAAAAATTACAAACAAGGATCCACTGATTAAGCCAGCTGTATCATTCAAAATACCAAAAAAATTACTAAACAAAAAATATGAGTTACATTTGCAAATAGACAGTATTAACTATTCGAGCGGCACATTCAAAGAAAGATATTCGACAGCCGTTAATAAATATACTCTTAGTCATAAACAGCTGATCTTACGGACTCCAAAACAATTTAATGATGATCTCAGATTCAATACTGTCTTATTTAAAATGAACTGGCTTAAAAATAACTTTGGCAGTTTGGGAAATAGCAATGAAGGATTTTCCATTGATGCATACTATAACGGCAAAAGCAACAGCTTCTACCAAGTCGGAGAAAACGATCTTTCCTTTTATACTCCAAGAACAAAAACAACGCTTAATCTCGGACGAATAAAAACCAGTTCGAAAAATAAGTTTGTTACTTTAAAACTTCCACTAGTCGGAGAATATTCATTCAAAGTCAGTTTATGGGCTGTTCCGACCGGGAAGACAACCGATCGGGCAATTTCGGCAGATAAAAGTGTCAGCAATCTTGTTTTAAAAAAAGACAGCGTAAGTTTTACTTTCAAGGCACCAAAAACCGAAATTTTAAGCACGACAATTCCCTATTCGAAGGGCTGGAAAATAAACAAGAGCAAAAAAGATCTGCCAAGAATTAATACGGCTTTTATAGGAATACCGGTTAAAAAAGGTTTTAACAAAGTAGTTTTGTCCTACAAGACACCTTATTTATCTTTAGGTATGATTCTAACTATCATTGGCTTGTTAAGTTTGATTCTGCTTGCGTTTTTCGATTTTTTTAAGATTAAAGCAAAAAGAATTATCAAAAGAAGCAACTAAAAAATTTGAACTTGCTTATCCTAAATTCTACTTGCGCGAATTAGGATATAAGGACCTGGTCCCTTTATTCGTTACCGATACTTTTTTGGGGAAACACCCGTCCATCTCTTGAATTGACGACTGAAATGAGTTGAATCGGAGTATCCCAGTACAAGTGCGATTTCGTCGATATTATATTGCGGTTTAGCCAACATTTGTTGGGCCCATTTTAATTTCAGTTTTGACAAATAATCGCAGGGCGAAAGACAATACACAGAACGAAAAACTCTGTTGCCGTAGCCAACGCTGATTCCGGTTGCCTCCATTATATGTTTGATTGTCGGCATTTCCGGTACCTGTATTTTTTGATTATCCGGGCCATTCAAAAAACGTGTAGCAAAATATAAGACGTGATCATTAAATTCATTTTTGATCATTTCGGATATTGTTTTTGCATATTTTGATTGACTGGAGCCAATTACAGTGGGCTGTTTATTAATCAGACTGTTAAATTTCAACAGCATTTTCGATAAATAAATTTGCAGATTCATTTTGTCCTCAAAAGAATAGACCTTAGAGGAAATCATTTTATTCATGTCTTCAATAATCGGGGTAATTTCTTGGTTTACTGAAGAATCTTTAGGAAAATAAATCGGTGAGTTTTGGATTAAACCGACCACAAAACTTGGATCATCAATATCAAAATGAAAACAGAAATAAGTTAGGTTTTTTAACGCTGAAACCGTATGAATAAATCCTGGTGGAATCAACACGAAATCCCCACTGTTTAGAAGATAACTATCATGCTCAAAATTAACAATTTCTTGCCCGTTAACAACAAATATCAGTTCGAATGCTTGATGCTTATTCAAAGGTACGATCCAAGTATCATCAACTTTTTGAGAATGTCCGCCAAAAAAATTCAAATTCCAATCCAACACCGGTAAACGATGAGCATTTTTTAGAATATTCATTTTTTCCCCTTTAAAGTTCGATTAGGGTCCTTTTGCCAAATATTATGGCATTTATAAAAAATATTTCTAATTTAAAATTATAGTAGTAAGCGCTTACTAAAACAAGACAAAGGAGTGATATGGATAAGATTTTATACGGAACTGCTTACTATTATGAGTATTTGCCAACTGATAGATTAGCTAAAGACATCGAAATGATGAAAAAAGCACATTTAAATATTGTTCGGATTGGCGAGAGCACCTGGGGTACTTATGAAAAACAGTCCGGAGTATTTGATTTTTCACCACTGGATAAAGTCCTCGACGCTATGGGCAAAGCAGGTATAAGCGTCATTGTTGGTACTCCAACATACGCTATCCCGACTTGGTTGGCTCGGGAACATCCTGAAATTATGGTTCAACAAAAAGAAGAACGTCTTCCGTATGGTGCCAGACAAATAATGGATATTACGAGTCCCGCCTATCTTTTTTATGGAGAACGAATTATTCGAAAAATGCTGGAGCATATTAATGAACACCCAGCAATTATCGGCTACCAAGTTGATAATGAAACAAAGTCTTATGGTACATCGAGCTCAAATGTTCAGGCAGGGTTTGTTAAATATATTAAAAAAGAATTCAACAACGATATAGAAAAATTCAACCGTGAATTTGGTCTCGATTATTGGAGCAACCGTATAAATAGCTGGGAAGATTTCCCATCTATGGACGGGACCATTAATGGATCATTGGGAACGGAATTTGCTAAATATCAGAGGCAACTTGTGACTGATTATCTTAAGTGGCAAGTAAATATCGTTAACGAATATAAGAAAAGCAAGCAGTTCGTAACACATAATTTTGATTTTGAATGGCGTGATTACTCATATGGAATTCAACCGGATGTGAATCATTTCGATGCAGCGGAAACACTCGACTTCGTCGGAACGGATATTTATCATCCATCGCAATCAAAACTTACAGGTACAGAGATATCCTTTGCCGGAGATTTAATCAGAAGTATTAAGCACAAAAGTTATCTCGTTTTAGAAACTCAAGCTCAAGCTTTTAAAGACAGGGTACCTTACCCCGGCCAGTTACGTCTATCAGCCTATAGCCATATTGCTTCCGGTGCAAACATGATCGAATACTGGCATTGGCACTCAACTCACAATTCCTTTGAAACTTACTGGAAAGGAATCCTGAGCCATGATTCCCAATCCAATCCGATTTATGAAGAAATCCAAAAAACCGGTAGCGAACTTGAAAATATTTCTTCCTCGCTTGTTAATTTAAACATCCATGCAGATGTTTGTATCTTGGTTTCCAATCAATCACTAACTGCAATTAATTGGTTTCCATTTTCCGAAAACAAAAACTACAACGATATTTTTCGTCGTTTGTATGATCCGTTTTATAAATTAAATATCAGAACAGATATCAGTGACGAAAATCATATTAAACCAAGCGATTATAAATTAATTGTCGTTCCATCTCTGTATAGCGTCAGCGATAAGGTTTTGGAAAAGTTAAACGATTATGTCGAAAATGGCGGACACGTTATTTATATGTTCAAATCCGGTTTTACCGACGAACATGTTAAGGTCCGGACATCGATTCAACCGGCAATTATCGAAAAAACAGCCGGAGTCCATTACGAATTGTTTGTTACTCCAGACGATCTGGATGCCAAATTAAAACCATCGCTTGAGGGACCAATCTCCAGTGATGACAACTTACATCTCGACGATTGGATGGAACTGCTTATTCCTGATTCTGCAAAAACCTTGGCTAATTACGATCATCCTGTTTGGAAAAAATATGCGGCCATCACCGAAAATAACTACGGCAAAGGCCAAGTTGTCTATATCGGCTGCTTACCATCCGAAAACGTCATCAACGATTTAATAAAGGATCAAGCCGAGCAGCTGCATCTTACAAATAAAAATTCGCCAAAGTACCCAATTGTTGTGAAAACGGCAAAAAATATAAAAAATGAAAATCTAACTTTTTATTTAAATTATTCCGACAAAAAACAAATTTTGCCTTCGCAAATTAGTAAAGTCGACATTTTCACAAATCAAGTTGGAAAAAATTTTGAAAGCATTCCTCCTTGGGGTGTAAAAATTTTTAAGAACAAGGAAAAAGAGGTTTGAAAATGAATAACATCGAAATCAAAATCAGTAAAACAAGTCGTATCCGTTTCTCAATTAGTTTCTTTATTTTCGCACTTTTATGGATGAGCGGACTTGAAATTGTTGCGGCTGTTCTGCTGCCGCAACATTTAACGAATCTGATGGGAGCGACTGCAGCAACTGCGCTTTTCGGTATTCTTAATGCTGTAACCGCCGCAGCATCGCTGATAGCCAATCTTATGTTCGGAAACTTTTCCGATCGAACCCGTTCCGTCTTTGGCCGCCGTACGCCGTGGATTGTTGGCGGCGGAGTTGTTGGCGGCATCTCTTTGCTGCTAATGGGTGTTTTGAATAATTCATGGGCAATCGGTATCAGTTACTGTATTTGTATGTTTGGTCTAAACACGATGATCGCTCCAGTGATTGCTACTTTATCCGACCGTATACCAAATGACATGCGGGGAACTATGTCAGCCTTCATGTCGGCCGGAACAACTGTTGGTGCTTCTCTTGGTACTTTGATCGGTGCCCGCTTTATCAGTATTCAAATTCCCGGGTTTATCACTGCCGGTGTCCTAATGGGTGTTGCTGGGATCTTTACGGTTATTGTTTGGCCAAAAGAAAAATCATCCAAAGATATGCCGCCGGTTAAAAAGGGCTTCGGAGATATTCTGGCCTCCTTCCGTCCGCCGGTTAAGGGTGCTCGGGACTTCTGGCTGGCTTTCGTTGGCCGCAGTCTTCTGCTTTTTAGTTATTATATGATTCTTAATTATCAGCTATATATTTTGGAAAACTATATTGGACAGGGCAAAGAAGCGGCTGCGGCGACAATTTCGGTCATGTCTGTAATTACAATGATTGTTGGTTTAATCGGTTCAATCGGTTCCGGGGCAATTTCTGATTGGATTGGCCGTCGTAAACTTCCTGTAATTGTCGCTTCAATCCTGCTTGCGGTCGGTTACTTCCTTCCCTGGATTATGAAATCTGCTTCTTCAATGATGCTGTTTGTTCGGTTTTGCCGGTCTTGGTTACGCTGTTTACGGCGCAGTCGATCAGGCGCTAAACGTCGATGTTCTGCCGTCTAAAGAAGAAGCCGGTAAAGATCTTGGAATTTTAAACATCGCCACTACCCTTGGCCAGATGGTTGGACCAATCGTGACCAGCGTCCTTGTTATAGCCGGCGGATATAATCTGGTCTTCCCAACCGCAATTGCGTTTGCCATTGTTGCCTGCATCTTTATTCAGCTCATTCGCTCAACCAAATAAAATTTTGATAATTCTTCAGAGCCGAATTCTTTAATGATTGCTTTTTTAAGGAGGTAACATGACAAGATGGATTGAAAGTACTCCAAGCGAATATTTAAAAATTAAATCACCCGAACAAGTTGAAACCTCAAAATCATCTGATCTGCAATTGACCGGTAAAGAGTTACAAAAGTTGCGTGGATTCGGCGGTTGTTTTAATGAACTGGGATATCTGCCGCTCAAGCAACTCGACAAGAAGAAACAAGAGGAAATATATCGAGATCTTTTCTCACCGGATGAACTAAATCTCTCTTTTAATCGAACTCCGATTGGTGCAAACGATTTCGCGGAAACTTGGTACAGTTACGATGAAACTGATGGCGACTATGATCTTAAAAACTTCTCGATTGATCATGATAAAGAAACACTAATTCCCTATATTAAAAATGCGCAAAAATATCAACCTGATTTAGAACTATTTGCCAGCCCTCAGAGTCCGCCAACATGGATGAAATACCCCAAAGTATACAATTCCGGTCGAATAGTTATGACTCCGGAGAATTTGCAGGCATATGCAAATTACTTCGTTAAATATATAGAGTCCTACGAAAAACAAGGAATTCATATAAAACGAATATGCCCACAAAACGAGGTATTTGCCGACCAAAAATTTCCTTCCTGCTTGTGGAATAGTGAAGACTTGCGAATTTTCATTCGCGATTATCTGGGACCAACATTTAAAAAAGAAAATCTAGATACGGAGATTTTCCTTGGGACACTGAATGGTCCGGAAGATATGTCTTTTAGCGCTACAGGAATTAAGCTGGATAACTATAATCGCTATGTCGACAATATTTTATTTGACAATAAAGCCCGTAACTGCATCAAAGGAGTTGGTTATCAATGGGCTGGCCAACACGCCATTGAGAGAACGCATGAATCATGGCCGGAAATCGAACTGATTCAGACTGAGTCCGAATGTGGTTTTGGTGAAAACAGTTGGGAATACGCCGAATACATTTTTCGTCTATTCAATCATTATTTTACGGCCGGAGCAACTGCCTACACTTACTGGAATATTATTCTGGCTGACTCGATCAGTACCTGGGGATGGCAGCAAAATTCCTTATTTTCCATCGATTCCAAGGACAACAACAAGGTAACTCGAAATCCTGAATATTACGTAATGCGGCATTATTCTCACTATGTTAAACCCGGTGCTCGCGTACTTGAAAGCACTGGCCACTTTAACTCAATGGGGATAGCATTTAGGAATCCCGATGATCAAATTGTAGTAGTGGTTCAAAATGCATTGGAACGCGAACTGCCTTTTACCTTTGTCGACCCGAATAATCCTGCTAAAAGCATAAAAGCAACATTATCGCCACACTCCTTTAACAGTTTCTGCATTGATTGAGTAAATTGTATTTAATCAGTCGAAGGAAAATTTATTTTATTCAAAGTCTTTTATAATAAAACCCGTTGCCCATAAGCAACGGGTTTTTATGAGAAACTTATTTGTTTAAAAAAAGAAAACTCAATCAAAAATGAAGAAAGACACCAATTGCAACCGTTAAAGTCTGAGCAACCGAAATAAAAAGCAAATTCTTAATTGACAAAATAAAAGTTTCTTTTTTAACCTGCTTTTTATGGAAAATAACTAGATTATGCCAAATCAGGGGAACAATCGCGAAAGTCAATAAGCTGGCAATCGGCTGAAGCTTTAAAATAACTGAAAACAAGAGCAAAAGGAAACCAATCACATAAAAACTGTCGTATAAAATCAATGACTTCGAACGGCCAAGATAATAGACGATAGTATGACGTTTCAAAGTTTTGTCCTCTTCCTCATCACAAATATTATTAGCTAATAACAAGGCTGAAATGGCAAAGGATATCAGGCCAGCTGGCAAAAGCGCTTCGATTGCGATTGACCAATTAAAGGTCATCTTGGAATAAAGATTCAAGAAAACATTGATCAAAAAAATCATATAACCCATCGTAAATCCAGCGAAAAACTCCGCTATTGGCAAAGAAGACAGTGGCCAAGGTCCACCGGCATATAAATAACCAACCGCAAAACAGAACAGACCCATAACAAGAATTATCCAGTTGGTCCTGATTGTCAGCCATATTCCCAAAAGCGCACTGACAAAAATCAAAGCAAAAACCAGCCAGCCAATCATGTGGATATTTAAATGATTGACACCAATCACATTTGTCTTTGAAATAAAATCATTCGTTTTATTTCGCTTGGCTCTTTTATAATCCTGATAATTATCGTTTGCGTCAACAGCCATGTTGAATAAGAGCATTGCAACAAAGAAAATTAACATATTGGTAAAATTTAAATAACCAAAGCGATAATAAGAATATAGAGCGGCCAATAAAAAGGGAAAAATACTTGCTGTTTTAGCTTTAATTTCAACTAACTCTAAAAATATTTTTAAATTCATTTCTAAATTCCTTTAATGGTGTTAAATTAGAAGCCTAATGATTACCCTGATAAAAAATTGGTTTGACAACGCATATCTTTGCCAACTATGAGATATTAATAATTGAAAAGGAAGGGATATGACTGAATTTTTTGGGGAAACTTATTCTTACAAGCAGGATATTGAAAAAGTCAAAGAAATTCTCGCACAACAACATTTTAACGTAGAACCATATCGAGAAAAGACTGAAGTCCTAATTCAAAACAATGGAAAAATGATCAGAGCTTTAATTACGATTCTTTTTGGCAGATACACTTTAACTGTTAATCAAAAGAATTATGATCAAGAGACAATTTTTTCAATCGACCAATGCGCAGCAGCAATCGAATTGCTTCATTTGGCGACTTTGGTTCATGACGATGTTATCGATAACGCCGAGAAAAGACGTGGTTTAACAACTTTACAAAATTTTTTCGGCAATAAAAACACGATCTATTTAGGCGATATCCTATTTACCAAATATTTTTATCTTTTAACGTCTTTGGCTCCTTCAAAAGAATTTATCGCCTATCATTCCTCAGCGATGGAAAAAGTGTTGACAGGGGAATTAATTCAAGATGCGCTTAAATTCCATAAACAGACGACTCTTGCAGAATATTATCAAGCAATTAAAGGAAAAACGGCCACTCTTTTCAGTTTATCAGCTGTCTCAGGCGTTTGGCTTGGAAAAAAGAACAAGCAATTCGACGAGGATAATTTAGAATTTAAAAACGCCTTTAACTTTGGCTATAACCTGGGGATGGCTTTTCAAATGCTCGATGATTTAAAAGATCTGAATCCTTTAGTTAAAAATGGAAAACCGAAGTTTGAAGATTTGAAGGCTGGTATTTACACTTTTCCGATTATTTTGGCGCTTAAGGACAAAAGTTTCCAAAAAATCCTTAGTAAAGGCGAGTCTAATCCTTTTATTATCGAAAACTACTTCATTGAGAATCCGGATTATTTAAAAAGATGTAAAGATATTATTGATCATTTCCTAAACGAAGCACAAAAGTCTTTGGAATTTCTGATCGACAGCCCGGAGTCCGATCAATTAAATTCATTGTTGACAAACTTAAGACTCAATCTGGAAAACTACAACATTTAAGATTGCCTTTACAAAAAAACTATTCATAAAGAATAGCGAAAACGAACAATTATTAATCACTTAAGGAATCGCTGCGTCGATTCCGCTGGACCCAGTAGCTCCAGAAGAAATAGATCAAAACAATTGGCAAAAGAACTACTAAAATACCTGTCATGATTTCCAAAGTAAGTTTCGAAGCAGAAGCGGTCTTAATCAGCAGATCATACTTACTATTATTTGAAATCATAACCCGAGGAAAAAGCCCGTTAAAAATAAAAGCAATAATAAGTACAAGACTGAATCCGCTGGCAAAAAAAGCTCTTCCATTGTGATTAAAGTGGATTGATAAATGGCCCCACAAAGTAAGAAGAACAACAATCAACACAATTAATAAACTACTAAAGAAGTGTTTTTCATAAAAATCAGTTTTGAAGATTGAAAAAACAACAAACAAAATTAAAATCGGGTAAAGCAGCCAGTATAATTTATCAGCCATATTAATAGCACGGTTATGCAGACTATTTTTCGTTCTCAAACTCAGAAAGTGAAGACCGTGTATTAAGGAAAGATAAGTAACTGCCAAACCGCCAATAACCGAAAAGATATTAACAACGACATTAAAGCCTGCCCAAACATTCCCTTGAGCATCCATCGGAACACCTTGAATAAGGCTGGTAAACATCATCCCCAAAAAGAAAGGTGAAAACAAAGAACCGAAAAAATTAGACCAGAGCCAAAGTGAACGTTGAAAAGAATTTTCGGCGTGCGTAACAAATTCAAATGAAACTCCACGAAAAATCAATGCAATCAAAGTTAAAAAGAGCAGGATATAATATCCCGAAAACAGACTTGCGTACCAAAGCGGAAAAGAAGCGAACATTGCTCCACCGGCTGTAATTAGCCAAACTTCGTTTCCATCCCAGTGAGGAGCGATTGCTCCTAAAACAGTCTGACGCTCACGATCGTTATTGGCCAAAAAACGTGTTGCCATTCCGACACCGAAATCAAAACCTTCAAAGAACAAAAAACCGGCAAATAGAATTGCAATAACAATAAACCATAAAAATTGAAAAATGGACATTAGTTATAAGCTCCCTTCTTTAAAGAACTGGAAGAATACACATCATCTTCATTATTTTGATCCGCTTGATCGGGACCAGCTTGAAGGACGCGACGAGAATAATAAAACATGAACACGCCGATAAAACTGAACAAGAGAAAGTAAACAATATTCGTGAACAGCAATCCAGCTACCGTGCTAGTTGGAGAAACGGCATCGGAAACAGTTTGCAAACCATAAACTACCCATGGATAACGGCCCATTTCCGTAATTAACCAACCACAACTATTAACTATAAAAGGTAGAAAAGTTGAAAAGCCTAAACCCCAAAGCAGCCATTTCTTTTTCAACAGGGTATTTTTCTTGCGCCGACTGAAAAACAAACCAAGCAAACATATCAGAACGATAAATACCCCGCCACCGGACATGACACGAAAACTCCAAAAGAGCGTTTTAACAGGAACATAATAATTCATGTCCTTGCCGAATTTTTTGTCATATTTAGCATGAAGCTCCTTATTAATCTCATCCATACCTTTAACGGAGCCAGAAAGCTTATGGTAGGACAAAATCGACAACAAATAAGGAACATCGACTGATTCGGTAACTTTTTTATCCTTTGTGTCGACCAAAGCGACCAAACGCCAAGATGCCGGACTGGAAGTATCTTTGTAGATTGCTTCTGTTGCAGCGAATTTCATTGGCTGGTCATTTATAATATAGCGAGTTTGTAGATCTCCAGCAGCAATTGTCGCTACAGAAGAAAGCAAAGCAACTAATAAGGCGATTCGCAAGGACTTCATATGAAATTCATGATTTTGTTTCCAAATTAAACCAAAAGCGGCCATTCCAGCGATAACCATTGCCCCGGTTGTAAAAGCGCCAAACAAGACATGGGGAAACTCTCGCCATAATTGAGGGTTTTCTAATACAGACCAAAAATTAGTCAGCCGTGCCCGACCGGTTTTGATGTTGATCATAAAACCAACCGGATGCTGCATAAAAGCATTGGCTGCAAGAATCCAAAGTGCTGATAATGCCGAAGCAAACCAGGTTAACCAAATAAAAATAACGTGAATGGAAGGTTTAAAAGTGTCCCAAGTAAACATCCAAACACCTAACATGACTGATTCCAAAAAGAAAGCCAAGAGAGCTTCTATTGCCAAAGGCGCCCCAAAAATATCTCCCATGAAACGGGAATAATTGGACCAGTTCATCCCAAATTGGAACTCCTGAATAATTCCGGTAACAACACCCACAGCAAAGCTTAGTAGAAAGACTTTGCTCCAGAACTTAGTCATTTTCAAATAAATTTCTTTTTTAGTGAAAACATAAGTCGTTTCCATAATCGCAACGACCAAGCTGGTACCGATCGAAAGCGGAACATAAAGAAAATGAAATAAGGTAGTCATCGCAAATTGAAATCGCGAAAGTGAAAGTACACTCATCAATAATACAGGCATAATAATCTACCTCCTCAACTTAAAATCACTTACTGCTCATCATCGCTTTAAAACCGGCCAACTCAAAAACAGTGCGATCATTAACAATACGTTTAAGTGGAGCAACTTTATGGCCTTTCAATTTCCAATGGCCCATAAAGGATAGTTCTGCGACTCCGTTGGTTGGGCCCAAAGAACAGACGGTTCCAAGACTGTGATAATTAAATGGACTGGTCTTTTGATTATTCAATTTAGCAATAATATTGGAAGCGGCCAAAGTAGCCTGAGCGACCGATATTTGACCGGTCGTTGGATAAAAACGACCATCTGGGCTTGGAACAGCGGAAACATCCCCGATGATGAATTCATTGGGATCATCGGAAGAAGATAAATCATTCTGAACCGCAACTCGATTTCGCTTTTGTGTATAGCCGGAATCATTAATAACGTGACTGCCTTTAACACCGGTTGTCCAAATAATTGTATTAGCATTGAAAGCTTTGTCTTTACTAATAACGGCTCCTTTTTTAACTTCTGTAATCGGTGTTTCGGTATAGAATTCAACACCCTGGTTCTTCAAATAATTAACTGCATAATCGACCAATTTTGGATCAAACATCGGCAGTACCTTAGGCGCTGCTTCAATGCAATAAATTTTAATTTTTTCTGCCGGCAAATTAAATCTTTTAACGAAGTCCGGCAAGCGATGAAGCAGTTCTCCAATATATTCAATCGAAGTAAAACCAGCTCCGCAAACAGCAATGTGAAGATCGTTTTCATCATGACTGCTTTGAAAACGGGCCAGAGTTTCTTCCAAGTGCTTCTTAGCAACTAAAGCAGTATCGATATCAATGATTGGCAAACCAAATTCATCAGCGCCTTTAATGCCGAAGGTCTCGGACTCAAAGCCCAGGCAGGTTACCAAATAATCATAGGAAACAGTGCTTTTGCTCTTTAATTCAACCTTTTTATTCTGACGATCTATTTTGACAACTTCATCTTCAATAAAGTCGACTTGGTTGCCAATTACATCACGAATATTTAAACTTATATCATTTGGACTTTTACTACCGATTGCAACTTCATGAAGTTGAGTGGATTCATAATGATAAGAGTTTTTGTTAATAAGAACAATTTTGGCATTAGCTTTATGGTCAACGAGTTCTCTAACAACTCGTAATCCGGCATAACCGGCACCTAAAACAACAATCGTTTTCATAAAAATCTCCTTAATAAAAAATTTGTATAAGCTTTTTGCTTAATACCCAAATAGAAAAGCAAAACATTTTTGGTTTGCGGATACTAATCAGCAAAAATAATCTCAGCACCTTCTTAACCCATACATAACTAGAGGATTTAGAACCAGATTTTACAGGTCTGGTTCTAAGACAATTGTAAGACCAATCAGAGATATTCTAAATTTAATAAGAAAATCAAATGATAACCGACAGTATCCTTTGGAAACCAATAAATAAAAGAAACGGACAAATGTCAAGGTAAATATAGACACGTCCATCATTAATAAATAATAACAATCGCTTTCATGAAATTCATACCAAAATCGAAAAAAACGTATCAATTACAACCAAATTCAAAAGAAAAATAAAAAACGTCCCTAAACAAATTAGAGACGTTTCTATGATAAACACTATTTTTACCAACCACCGGTTGTTGGAACGTTTTGCCATCCACCATAACGGGAATTAGCATACCAATTAGCAACAGCATCTTGGTGGGCAGCACTAAAATCAGAAGTAGAGCCACCAACTGCGGCAACACCAGCCGCCCAAGTTGAAGCAGAGAACTGGTAAGCTCCCAAATAACCGTTCCCAGTAAAGGTACTGTAGTTATTTCCTGATTCAATCTCACGACGCAACAATGCTGAACTACCGCCAGAAGTTGTTGAATAGCTACTTACATTAGTAGTAGCGGCACTACTTGGAGTTGTAGTAGTGCTAGTCGTAGTTGTCGAAGTTGTTGCAGGCGTAGTAGTTTCTACAGCAGCTTGCGAACTTTGAGATGAAGTCAAAGTTTGTGTTGCTTCGGTGCCATCAACTGTTAATTGATCACCAGTATAAATTAGGTTAACGTTAGATATTTTGTTTTCTTGAGCAAGTGAATCAACACTTGTATTGAAGTTCTTGGCAATTTTCGATAATGTATCGCCAGATTTTACAGTATAGGTTGTATCTGCACTAGCGCTGACAGCCGAAAAAGAAATTGCAGCTATTGAAGTCACAAGTACAGTACTTAGGTTTGCTTTTAAATTGAACATAAATATAGATTAGCCTAGCGATATTACGAAAACTTTTGATCAATATTATTTTAATTACTATCTATTTACGGGTTATTAAATTAAGGGAGTATGTAAGCCGTTTGATGTAATAAAGTAACATTAGCTTAATAAAAAGGCCTTTAATTAGTAAAAAAGATGGATATTATCATCCATCTTCAACATAACTAAGGTCTTTAAACATCCTCTAAGAGTACTTGTGTTGGTTCCCAGTCCCACGGAGCGATTGTTTCCTGCACCCGATCTTCACCTTGAAAGGTCGAAATGTCGTGTGTTAAATTGACTCGGACTGCCTTCAATAACAATTCTTCTTTGAATTCATCAAAGTTTGTATAAACACGTTTGTTAGAGGCGCCAGCCGCAACAGCGATCGCATTTAGAGTTGTAAAACGGTATTCTGGGTTTTTCTCCGAATTCCAAACAGCCGTGAAGAAAACCCGTCCGGCATATTTCCCATTAGTATTGTCCAAATCTTCTTCCTGATCTAAACCGCGTCTGACTTCAAGTTGAAACCTGATTCCGGAATTACCGGTTGTTGCTTGTTTTTCAACGATATCCTTAATAATTACTTCGTATGTTCCGGTTGGCAAAGCATCATAGTTATTGGCCTCTGGTAAATGATCATAGTCTGTTTTCAAAAAATCTGTCATCTTTTCTCCTATATTCTTTATTACGTTTTTTTGATTAAAATAAGAAAAATTGACGATTAAAAATATAAATGCTTTAATGATAGAAACTTATGGCAAGAAAACTCACGAAAAGCAGACTAGCAGTTAAAACAGTATTGATTTTCGTTTGGATCCTGCTCAGTATTTATTCAACAAGTATATTAGTCGGCAAGCTTGCCCAGGAATATTTTTTAAAAGAGGAAAATGTCAATATTTTCTCCAATAGTTTTACAAATAACTCTTCAAACACGACAACAAGTCTTGAATTAAATATAATTTCCGAAAGTCTGTTTTTTATCCTATTATTCTTAGGCAACCGTCTTTTCTTCCATGTAAAGATTAAAATAGCGACACGACGTTTTGCCTGGGGCTTGATATACGTTTTACCACTGGGCATTTTCCTGATTGGAAACGTTATTCAGGCTCTCAACACTTTAATAAACAAACAGATTGATCAAAATGAAATTATTCTGGCACTTGTTTTTTCTGTGATCGTCGGAATAGCCGAAGAATTTGCTTTTCGGGGATTGATATTAGGAAATTTATTGACTTATCATAAAAAAAGTCTGTTTTATTACTTTTCGGCAATATTGATTCAAGGATTTTTCTTTGGTGGACTGCATTTGGTTAATCTCGATCGTCAAACTTTTTCGGTCACCTTTACGCAAATTATTTATGCCAGTGCAATAGGAATAATTTTTGGAGTTGTCTATGAAAAAAGCGGCAGCATTGTTATTACAATCTTGGCTCATGCTTTAATCGACGGACTGGCCTTTATAGCCGATCCGACAGCCGTAATGAAAAAAAGTTTAGAAACTCTGCCGTCTTCGACATATGTAGTAATGGCGGGAATCTTACTTTTCATTATCGCCTATGAGGCATTAACGATTCTTTTGGCAAATAAAGCGAAAATGGATAAAATTTGGCAATAAAAAAACAGCAAATATTGTTGCTGTTTCAAAAACTGTCCAGGCTGGGTTCGAACCAGCGACATCCGCATTAACAGTGCGGCGTTCTACCACTGAACTACTAGACAATAGTAAAGTAATTATAACTACTTTATTTGATTTTAGCAAGCTTATTAACGATTATCAATAAAATAATCATAATTGAAAATTTACATAAAATTCATAAAGAAAAAGAGACTTTTTATTAATTCTCAAGAAAAATAAAAATCGCCTTCCTACCTATTTATCGATAACATAGTAAATATGAGTTTTACTTTGCTTATTGTTTATATTTCGATTGGTATTCTTGCCGGTGTTTTCGGAGCTGTTTTGGGTTTGGGCGGAGGAATGATCGTAACTCCAATTCTTGTCTTGGGTTTTAACCTACCAATTCACTATGCAATCGCCGCTTCGATTATTGCCGTAATCGGAACTTCTTCAGGTGCTTCGGTGGCTTATTTAAAAGACGATTTGCTAAATATTCGTGTTGCAATGTTTCTTGAGATTTTTACAACTATTGGCGCTTTAATCGGAGCTGTTTTAGTGGGTATTTTTAAAGCATCCTGGTTAAATGCTTTCTTCGGCTTTCTTTTACTGTACCAAGGTTTTGCAATGTGGCAGAAAATGCATAGCAAAAAAGCCGATACACTAGCTTTAAAAGACGATACAGCTGCTCGAAAATTAAACCTGGATTCTTCTTATTATGATAAATTGCAAGGAAAAGAAGTCACTTATCATATTCAAAAAGTACCGTTTGGAGCTCTGATAATGTTTGGCGCCGGTTTTGCATCCGGTTTGTTGGGAATCGGTTCGGGCACGTTCAAAGTCTTTGCAATGGATACTGTTATGCAAATGCCGTTAAAACCATCAAGCGCTACCTCCAACTTCATGATGGGAGTTACAGCTGCTGCTTCGGCTCTAATCTATTTTTTCAATGGAACGATCCAGCCTTTGATCGTCGCCCCAATTGCAATTGGAATCATTTTTGGATCGACTTTAGGATCAAAAGTAATGCCCTATTTACCAAATAAACTGTTGAGAGGTATTTTTATTCCAGTTGTTGTTCTGGCTGGAGTTCAGTTGGTTATTAAGGCTTTGGGAATTAACTTATACTAATGAAAAACGAAAATAGACAAGAAATTAAAAACGAAAGCAATATAGAAGAAGGAATTGGTTGGATTCTTAGAATCGGAGTCGCTATTGCGGTTATTATTATGTTTGTTGGTGTCCTATTATTCTTTATTAATCAAAATACCGGTTACGGAAAAACAATTCCCGTCAATCTGGTTTTATTAATTAAAGGATTGGAAGAACTAAAAGCCGGAGCCTGGATTATGATTGGAATTTTTATCTTAATTCTTACGCCGACTATTCGGGTTTTTGCTTCAATCTTTGCTTTTCTGATCGTTAAAGACTATCTATATACAGCAATTACTGGACTTGTATTCTGCATTTTGTTATTTGCTGCTTTTATTGGATTAAAGGGTTAACTAAAAAAACTATGTCGAAAATAAAACTAATCACAATTGATATTGATGGAACTTTACTGTCAAGCGGTCAGCAAGTGCCCAAAGAAAATATTCAAGCAATTAGGCAAGCGGTCAACCAAGGAATTAAGATTGTTATTGCTTCCGGCCGGCCATTATCGGGGATTCTGCCTTGGCTGAAAATCATTGGCGTCCCTAAAGCTGATGATCAATTTGTGATTGCGTTTAATGGCGGAGTAATTCAAACGACTTCAGGAAAATTAATTGCCAAAAATGCAATTGACTATAACGGCTATAAAACATTACAAAATTTTGCAGATAAACAAAATGCTTATTTTCAAGTTGAATCGCTGGATGGATCGCATACTATTTCCCGTTTAATACCCAAAGAAGCACAGATGGAAAACTATTTAATTAATTCTGCTTTACAAATTCACGACCAAATGCCGGAAAAAGTTGAGTTTATTAAACCAATGATCAACGGAAGTCAGCAGGAATTAGACCGTCTTATATCGATAGTACCCAAAAAAATAGAAAAAAATTTCAATGTCGTCAGAGGGGCCTGGTATAACTTGGAATTTATGTCCAAAAAGGCTTCTAAAGGCAGCGCTCTCGCAATCCTCATCGATCATTTGGGAATCTCAAGTGACGCAACAATGGCGATCGGAGACCAAGGTAACGATCTATCAATGTTTAAAGTAAGTAACTTAGCTGTCGCAATGGGTAACGCAGCAAATGAAATAAAATCAAAAGCCGATTTCGTAACAAAAACGAATAATCAAGCAGGCGTCGGCTTTGCAATATCGAAATTTGCGATCAATTAATTTTTAAATTTACTTGATTGACAAACTTAAAAGACGGAGCAATAAGATAGGCACATCTAGGAAAGGAGGCGATCCGTTTTGAATTCAATTAAATCTGAACTTCTCAACGGTTTCGCCGCTTAAAGGAAGAGCGGCGGAAGCTGTTGAGAGAACCCGGGCAAATTTAGTTAGATGGCTCGGGTTTTTATTTCTCTTTTTTTGGAAAAATACTTGATATTCGTATCATTTTCCCTTAGAATAATTTAGTCAATGCGATTGGGAGTGTAGCGAAGTGGTTAAACGCTGCGGACTGTAAATCCGCCCTCTTACGAGTTCGTAGGTTCGAATCCTACCGCTCCCATCGGTAATAGGATTCGCTTGTTCGTCACGAATTTATTACCAGTATATTGCCCCATAGCCAAGTCGGTAAGGCAGCGGTTTTTGGTACCGCCATGCGCTGGTTCGAGTCCAGCTGGGGCAATAATTAATTAAAGCCGATATATCCAAATGTTGATATACCGGCTTTTTTGATAGTTAAATTGTATGAAATAAGATAGGGTATTAGCAGTAATTTCAATAATTAAAATCGCTATCTAATGTTTATAGGCATAGCGATTAACGTTGCTTCTATAATTTAAAATAAATTTTTATGTCTGAACAAAGTGTATTTTTTTAAAACTGCTCAATTTCCAAGACATCTTTAATTAAGGCGATAATATAATTAGGAAAAATTATATGGCATACAAAGTTGACTTTAAAAATGTCTCAACAATAGGCTTGGAAAGTTCATCAGTTGCTGAAGCTTTGGCCGGTTTGCGGGCAAACGAGGCTCGCTATTTTTGGAATAAATATAAGCATCATTTTATAACAATACCCGCCGCAGAAAATCCAGAAATTATAGCATGGATTAAAAAAATATTGGCTGAACGGGATCTTCATTTTTCCTACAAAGCGTTGGAAGTTAGTCAGTTCGAAGTCGAAGGAATCAAATTTGCTTATGCATTTTATGAAAACGGTTTGGTAGTTAATATCATGTATTCATTAACAGACAGAAAAAAACGTGCAGTTGGCTTTAAGTTAGCAGACGGAATCACAATTCCTCCCGAATTTGAAGGTAAGTTCAAATTTGCCCGACAAAAATCAAAATTAGCCGGTACGATACGTGGTTCCTTTTTCGTAATAAAAAATGAATATTAACTTTAATAAATGATTATTAATTCTATAATATGTTTAATCGTCACTAACAAAGTAGTACCAATAACTTATAAAGCCTTATTCAGCGGACTCCAGTCCTCCTTTCAAATTAAAAAACTCACGATTTTTAAAAAATTAAGGCATTTTTAGTTCAGAAATAAATAAAATCATCGATTTTAAATTTAATCTTTTTTAAAATGAAAATAATAGTTTTAATCACATTGACTATTCCCTGTCTTAAGGGTATGAATAAAAATAGTGCTTTTGTTGCAAAAGGGTGAATAATGGAACAAACATTAAAAAATACTCGTATTGCTTGGATCGATATTTGCCGTGCAATCGCTATTACATTAGTCATTCTCTAGGTTCCTATTGGCCAGGAAATTTTGGCAATTTTATTTTTGCTGTTCATTTACCAATTTTTTTCGTGTTAAGCGGATACCTTTATAAGGCCAAGAGTTTTTTATATCGAGTGAGAACCGGAATCAAAACTTTGATAATACCCTATATAGCAACTGTGATGATAGAAATAGCAATCGCTTGTTTCGTCAAAGTTTTTCCGAATAATAAATTTTTATTCTCAAGAATCGGATCAATCAAAGGAATTCTCCTGGCAGCTGTGTATGGATCAGGAGGAGAAAGTATCACTCCTTTTAAAACTTTTATCCCTTGGATTGGTGCAATATGGTTTTTATTGGCTTTTTTCTGGGGATCGTTAATTTTTAATCAGATTATGAAATTGTCTTTTAAAAAATACGATCTGCTGTCAAAATTTGCGATATTTTCTGTCTTAACTTTAGTCGGCTATTATTTATCAAAGATTGTAACTTTACCAATGTCCTTTAATTCCGCTTTGGGATCAATGCTTTTCTTTTTTGCCGGATACCTGATTAGAAGATACAAAAAACTTTTTGATCAATTACCCCTTTATGCTTATTTGATTTTCTTAGCTTCATGGACCTATGTTGCGACTCTCGGTTTGTTTTCAATCGAAAATATGGCAGCCCCAAACATCTTTCTTAATTTGATTTCTTCAGTGGCTGATTGTTTATTTTTAATAAAACTCTCGATGATTATAGATTCATGGCTCGTTAAAAAAGATAAATACAAATTTAGACAGGAAATTCTATTGATTGGATCGGGTTCCCTTGCGATTCTCTGTTTTCATTTGATTGATTTGGATAACATTTCTGTCTGGACTATTTTATTAAAAAAACTGAACGATACTGTCCCTTACTGGTTTGCCATTATGATTGGAAACATCTATCTAATTATATTTGCATACTTGGTAGTAAAGATCATTCCTTTTGTTCCACTCCTTAAATCGTGTTTTTTTCCACGCAAATCAATTAAAAAATAAAAAGACAGGTCGCAGCCTGTCTTACGAAATCAAAAGAAGAATTTATATCTGATCTACAGCCTCAACGCTGACTTCGATATTACCCTTAACAGCCCGCGAATAAGGACAAGTTTCGTGGGCTTTATTTAATAGAGCTTGTGCCTTATCTAAAGAAATCCCCTCTATTACTCCTTTAATTTCAACGCCCAAAACAACATCCGGTATCTCGTTTTGACTTTGATTGTAAAGAGAAACCCTAACCTTGACTGTTGATGATCCGTTTATTCCATCGCTTTTTTTGATATAGTCCAAAGCGCTATTAAAACATGCGCTATAACCTGCCGCAAATAGTTCTTCAGGATTTGTTCCTGATACTTTGCTTCCTGGTTGTTCAATATTCAATTCAAACGAGTGGTTCGGAGAATGTGATTCCCCTGAACGTCCACCAGTATTAATCATGGTTGCTGCATAAATTTTTTGCATAATGTCACCTCCGACATGTCGGTCCTTCAAACTTTACTTATTATTAATAAGTTAATTGTACTTCGTTTCACGATTAAATGTAAACGCATACAACAAAATTTTTTGTATACCTGTATAAACTAAACGACCTTCACAATCAGATTAAAGGCAAAAACTATTAATTGCCCAACGATTTATACTGTTTTTTGTTAAAGCAAACCACTTTTGTTATGATCGCAAATTCAATAAAAGCAAGTATTAATAGAAAAAGTAAAGCATTTTTAGATCCTAATGCTGTCGATATTTTTTTACTCGAATCGACTTTGTCTTGGCTAAAAGTGATAATCGCAGCGACAATAGATGTTCCGACAGCTCCGGCAAACTGCTGTAAAGTATTCAAAATAGCATTGCCGTCAGCATTTAATTTATTTGGTAATTGTTTTAAACCGTTACTGATCAGATTACCAAGTGTCAAACCGACACTGGCCATATAAAAGATGTAAATGAAAAGAATTAAATTATCAGTCAAATGGAAGCTGAAGATTAGAAATAAAAGCGAAGAAACAAATGTTAAAAAGGCTCCAAACATTAACGGTTTTTTGGCGCCAAAATTATCCAATATTTTGCCTCCCAAGGGAGCTAAAACGGCCCCTAAGGCAGCCGCAGGAAATAAAATCAATCCAGAAATAAAGGCTGACTTCCCATTTACGACTTGAATATAATTAGGCAAAATCAAAGCTAAGCCTAAAGAGATTAATTGCAAAAGAAACAAAGAAATGGCATGTCCGGTGAAATTAAGATTTCTAAAAACATCAAAATTAATTAATGGTTGAGAAATATTTTTAGAGCGCCAAAATAATAGGCCAAAACCAAGAAAGCCAACCAACCAGGCTCCTAAAACAGCTAAACCAAATAACTTACTTGTACCAACATTACTGAAACCAATAATAAAACCACCGAAAAGAAGAACAATTCCGAAAAAACTTAAAAAATCAAAGCTATCCCTTTCAATTGAAGAAACTTGTCTGATTGTTATCAATCCAAGTATCAGAGAAACAAACAAAATTGGCAAAAGGAAGATAAAAATGAAACGCCAACCGATCGTAGCGACCACGATGCCGCCAAATGTTGGCCCAATCGCTGGAGCGATTGCTGTAATCAAGGTTCCAATCCCTATCATCATTCCAATTTTATTTGAAGGAACCTGCTCTAAAATAATATTAAACATTAAAGGCAAAGCAATTCCGGTACCGATACCCTGAATGAAACGCCCTAATAATAAAAATAGAAAATTCGGGGCAATTGCATCCAAAAAAACACCGAAAATAAATAGTAAATTAGCCATCACAAAAAGTGATCTGACTTTAAATCTTTTTTTAAAAAAAGCTGACAATGGCATGATAATCGCGACAACTAAAAGATAAATTGTCGTCATCCATTGAACCGTTGCCGTTGAAACATTAAACTCCTTAATTAATGTTGGAAAAGTAATATTCATGGCCGTTTCCACAACCACACCGCAAAAAGACATAATTCCGATCGCTAAAATACTTGCTAATAATTTTTTTGAAATTCCTTCTTCGTTTTCCTTCATACAATCTATCCTTTTTTAAATCTTTCAATCCGATTCAATCATCCGTTTCAAAATTTTCTCAAGAAAAACAACTTCTTCTTTGTTTAGCCCGGAAGTCATTTGTGATTGATCGGAATCCATATAACTTAAAATGATTGTTTCCAATTTGTTTGCTTTTTTAGTTAATTTAAGACATTTTTGTCGAGAGTCCTTGCCGCTTACTTTTCGATATAAGAGTTTTTTTATCTCCATTCGTTGCAATAAAACAGTAGCAGTCGAACTCTTGATACTGAACTCGCTTTCCAAATCTCTTTGTAAAACTTCTTTATTTTTATTGCGCGAAAGATAATCGATAATCGTCATTTGGGTTCCGGTTAAATCATATTTTTTTGCAAAAATATCAAACCTTGTCGACATTTGATTTGATGCAATTTTGAGTAGTCTTCCTAAATCACGTGACAATTTAATTCTCCTAAAACACTAGCTAGCTAACGATTATTATACTAACATAAACTTTTCCTTTCAAAAACAGTTATTATATTGGCCAATTTCATATTTATCTGTTGGCCAAAAACGATATAAAATTATAAAAAAATAAATTAGGTATTTACCTGAATTTTGAAAATCGTGTCAATCAGTTTAGGAAATTTTCTATTCAATTCCTTGGAACGTAAACTCAAATCGTTATGCAAGCCTCCCGTCTGATTGTTATCAATTCATTTCGACGCAAATTCCTATAATATTGTGATAGATTACTCTTTTTTCCTAAAGTCTCAAATGTCGAACATGATAATTCTGTTCCAACTTTGGCAAAGATTAAAAAAATTCCTAAACGGTCGAATCACTTAATGATTTAAGGATTTAGATAATATTAATAAAATAAATATCAGTTTAATGATCTGTTGCTGGAAAAAAATAAGATAAGTCCCCTTTGTTTTGCAAGGATTTGATTCTTACAAGTTCGATAATAATAACAAAATTACATTTCTTAGAATAGAAATTATCTAGTTATCACAAACAGATACTTATTATTCAATTTCATCATCAGATTCAATTGAATCAACAAAGCCGTTTGGGTATCTTTGAGCCAGCCTTGATCCAGCTGCAGCCGCAATTCCACCAATAATATCGTCGGCAAAAGTAGTTGTTATGTGATCATTGGTTTTACCCAAACGATCCAGCTTGCCGATAATCCCTGGCTTAACGTTGTCAACATATCCATATCCAGTAAAGCCAATCGATCCAAATGAGGCTGCAATCGCATTTCCCAGCAGTTCATCAACACCAAAAAGACCAAAATCCTCTTTAATAACACCATTAATTGGTTCTTTTAGTTTATCCTCTTCTGTCAAACGATCAAGTTCCAGCGCGACCCAAACAACGTGCTGAACTTCTCGTTTTTGAAGAACCCTTTTAACCGAATGCAAAGCAATTTCTTTTGTGAGGCCCGGCAAATACTTTAACTGAAAGTAATAGGTAATTTCAGCGATATCTGATAATTCGATTTTTCTTTCTTTTAATTTTTCAACTGTGTTTTCGTAATTGACGTGTTCATCCATAACTACCTCGATGTAGACAATAATTATAGTTTAAAAACAAAAACATACAAAAATTTGGATCATACTTTAATAATAATTCCAAGAAGAATTCCGATTATCAATGAAAAAGAAATTATGAAATAATTTTGAAGAGCCAAAATTGCTGTTGATTTAAGAAAGGGCCGAGCGACGAATTTTAGAATATTATTAAAGACCGAAAACAAAGAGAAGAAAATTAAAAAGGATGTCCAAGGAAGAAAACCAAATAAAATTGCTCCAGCAACAGCAAAAAAAGTAACTCCATAATCACTTGAGAAAAAAATAAGGTCCCTGCGTAAACCTCTTGAATCACTATCTCTGTTTTCTTTATTATTTGAAATTATTATAGCCAACTGATAATCGTAAATCGAAATAACAACCGGTAACAAAGATAAAAACATTAATAAATAAAATTCAAAAGGACTTTTCCTATAATTAGAATAAAAAATGATTAAAGGTAAGAAATAACCAAAAATCAAGGCATAAAACACAGCGCTTAGTCTTGTATATTCAAAATGTTCAAAAAAAGAAAAGAGAAAAGATAATATCAGATAAATTAATATAATAGTACTGGAAACAAACCAATTAATTTTTTGAAAGTTAAACTGAACGATCAATAAAGCAAGAATGATTGGCGGAATCATTAATTTTATTTCAAACAGATTTTTTTTCATTATTATTTGTCTTTGATATATAAAGTCACAGTAGAAACCGTTGTTGCTTTACCGATTCCATCAACGTAAGTTTTAACAGACCAAACTTGTGTTGTTCGGCCCCGATGTTCAGGAATCGCAACTGCCTGTAAAGCATTCCCTGTTTTCAGACTAACCGAACGTATTTGGTTTGTATTAACAGAAAGTCCCAACACCGTTTTATCTTCACTAACGTTCTCTTTTGCCGCAATCGAAGCAGTTGCTTCGGCCATAAAGGCATTGATACCGCCATGAATAATCCCCGCCGGCTGTAAAATCGCATCAGTAATAGGAATTTCCAAAATCGTTTGGTCTTTATCAATCTTAACGAAACGTATTTTTAAAGCATCGTAAACATTCATAAATAATAGTTTACTCTCTACTTCTATATAATTAGTAACATAGAGAAAAAAGCGAGCTCATTATTCATTGCCTGAATAAACTCATCGCTGTTTGATAATAAAACAATGATTGAATCCAGATCTTCTGGATTAAGAAAGGTTTTAAATGGAAATCAAAGCAAATAAATTAACTGATACTTACACATTAAACAACAATGTTCAAATTCCGGTTATTGGTTTCGGAACCTGGCAATCAGCTGATGGAGAAGAAGCCTATAACGCTGTAAAATGGGCCTTAGAGGCCGGTTATCGACATATAGATACAGCAGCGGCATATGGCAACGAGGAGTCTGTAGGTCAAGCAATCAAAGACTCCGGAGTAAAAAGAGAAGATTTATTCGTAACAACAAAGCTGTGGAATTATCAAAGAGATAATTATGAAAATTCCCTACGCGGATTCCATGATTCCATTACTCGTTTAGGGCTTGATTATGTTGATCTCTATTTAATTCATTGGCCTGAGCCAATCGAGTATCGTGATCACTGGCAATCATTGAATGCTGATTCCTGGCGGGCAATGGAAAAAATTTACAAAGATGGGAAAACACGGGCAATCGGGGTTTCAAACTTTCGTGAAAAACATATTGACGAATTGATGAAAACAGCAGAAATCGCCCCAATGGTAAACCAAATTTTTCTAAATCCTGGTGATCAGGAAAAAGATTTGGTGACTTATAATAAAAATCATAATATATTGACAGAAGCCTATTCTCCATTGGGAACCGGTAATCTACTGGACAATCCGGAATTAAAAAAATTGGCCGATAAGCACGGTGTTGATGTCGCACAAATTTTGATTCGTTGGAATCTTGAAAAAGGATATCTGCCATTACCAAAATCAACTCACCAGAAATATATTGAATCAAACAAAAAAGTTTTTAGTTTCCAATTAGACTATGATGATCATAAAACTTTGGATGCCTTAGACGGTCAAGGAAAGCAACATACGGACCCACATGAGCATAATTTTCAAAAAGTCGTTCTCTTCTTAAACAATTAGTTTTCAATAGAATAGATGCGAAATATTAACGAATATAGCCATAGTTAAATAAAACTATGGCTTTTTCTTATAATTAAAGTTATGAAAATTGCAATCATTGGTGCTGGTCCGAGAGGAATCGCGGTAGCAGACCGTTTAGTCGCTCGATCAGAAAAAGAAAAGGTAAATGTAGAAATAAAAATGTACGATCCCTACCCAATTGGAGGCAAGGTATGGAATCCAATGAATAAACTTAATCATTCTTTAATCACGAATACAGTTGTTAGTCAGGTGAGTTTTTTCATTGACGATTCGATTGAAAATCCCGGTCCAATCAGGCAAGGACCCAGTTTTTATGAATGGATCCAACAAATCGCACCAGAATATTTGAAGGGCAGCTCAGTTGGTAAAACTTATCTAGACAAATTAGATTTAAAAGAAAATGATTTCGCTCCACGCGGATTACTCGGACTCTATCAACAGTGGTTCTTTGAAAACATTAGGAAACAGACTGGAAAAAATTCCTCTCTGGCCTATGAACAAACAGAAATAAAAGCAATTACTCCAGTAAATCAACAATACAAAATCGATTTCTCCGGTACTTCAGAGAAGTTTGATTTCGTTTTCATGGCACTAGGATACGGAGAAAATAAATATAATGATGAAGAAAGAACTTTCGCGGAATTTGCCAAAAGGAATAAATTATCTTATTTTGGGCCAGCCAATCCCTCAGAGACAAATCTCGATGATATCCCAGCTACTCAGGCGGTCATAATTCGTGGTTTGGGTCTTACCTTCTTTGACTACATGATCATGCTGACAGAAAACAGGGGCGGAAAATTTGTCCAAGACGGTGAACAATTAAAATATATCGCAAGCGGTCGGGAACCGATTATTTTCGCCGGTTCTCGTAGTGGCCTACCTCTTCATGCGCGTGGAAGAAATCAAAAAGGTCCAAGTGAGGAATATAAACCAAGATTTTTCACTAAAAATAATTTAAAAAATTTAAAGAATCATACGGGCAATTTGGATTACAACAGTTTTTTTAAACTCTTTGATAAAGAAATTCAATATAAACATTACGAGAATCTAATCAAAGACCCTGATTATAGTAATATTATTCACAAAAGGACAAACCGTTTTCTACGTGAATTAAGAAGAAATCCAGCATCCAACTATGAAAAAATTGCTGAAGAGTATCATATGCCAAAAAATCAAATTTGGAACTGGGATAGAATCCTAAATTCTGCTTACAAAGCCGATCTTCATCAGAGCTTCAAGAATTGGTATATCAAGTATCTCGATTTTGACATTGAAGACGCCAGCAAAGGAAATAAAGACGCACCTTATGCCGGAGCTTATGACATATTGCGGGATATTCGTAATTTGATTCGTGATATATTCGAGAATCAATTTTTTCTTCCTGATGACAGTGAAAAGTTCTTGACAAAATTTAATGCTGTCAATAACTTTTTAAGTGTCGGTCCTCCATTAATAAGGATTAAGCAATTAAGAGCTCTGGTGGATTGCCACATTGTGAATATTCTTGGACCAGAAATGAAAGTTGAAAATGATCCCCGAAATAAATCATTCTTTGCAAAGAGTCAAAGATTAGAAATGATTAATGCAAAGAGCCTAATAGAAGCTCGCCTACCAAGTGTTGACAATGATCTGGCAACTCAACCATTAAGATTAATTCTCAATAAATATGGCTGGTATCATAAGACAAGATATCAAAAGAACCAACAACAAATTATTCTAAATGCTGCACAAATTAATCCTAAAACCTACCAACTGATTGATAGAATGGGACAAGTTGTACCAGGAATTTATTCTGCGGGAATTCCTCATGAAGGTGTAAGTTGGTTTACAACAATAATACCCCGTCCAGGAGTTAGAACGATTATTTATAAAGAAGCGGCTATAATTTCTAAAGAGATAATTAATGAGATTAAAAAAAGAACTGAAACATAATCAGTTCTTTTTTGCAGTGTTCCACGTGAAACATATTATTCATTCGAAGAAGTTGCGACTAAAATGATTTATATTATTAATCTTTGTTTTTGTTTCCCAGAAAAAAACCTTAACAACTCCTTCAATCTGCCTTTTTTTAATAAGGCCATACTGCCGACTATCAACTGGGTCAATTCGATTATCGGCTAAAACGAAATAACTGTTTTTTTGAACCTTCTTAATATTTCTCTGACTTTTAGGCCAATTTTTACTTAATGAAAGGGAATTGATTGACCAACCTGTATCAATCGACATTCCTGTTTCAGTTTTAACTTGTGAACTGATATAAGATTGATTCACTTTTTTGCCATTAACATACAACTGTCCTTTTTTGTAATTAACCTTATCTCCTGGTAACGCAACCACACGTAAAGCAATATCTTGAACTCCAGTATTCTGTTTTTGCAAATTATTAGTTTTAGAGACGATAACTGTTCCACGTGAAACATTAGCTTTCTTTTCCAAAAGAACAATTTGATTATTTACAAGATTCGGCGACATAGATTGACCAGATATTCTAACAAAAGAGAAGAAATTTCCTCTAAGAAAAACCGCAATCGCGATGCCAGCAATTGCGGGAATTAACCAAATTTTCAAAAAATACTTCAAATGTTTATTCATTTAACAAAAAAATTCTTCCAAACATCATTTATTTCTTGATGTCTACTTGCCCAAGGAAAAACCTTCGCGACACCGAGAACGTGAATTTTCTTAACAAAACCGAAATATCTGCTATCTTCTGATTTCGATCTGTTATCTCCAAGAACAAAATAATTACCAGCAGGAACAGTGATAGCTTTTCCGTCGATCCAATGAGACTTTCCGGAAACAAATGGCGAATTTCCTGAAGATAAAGTCTTTAGAGTCCAATTACTGGTGCCGGTCGTACGGTTATAGGAAGAAATATACTTTTGCGATATTTCTTTACCGTTAACATAAATATCACCATTCTTAGCTTCAATTTTATCACCAGGAACACCAATTACACGTTTAACATAATCTTTTTCTCCCGCTTGAATTCCAGGATCTTCCTTTTTGGCATCAAAAACAATAACCGAACCACGATGAACTTTTTCTGTCTTAAAGACCCAAATCCGTTCTCCGTTCTTAAGATTATTAAGCATTGAGTCGCCATTAACCGTAACAGGTACTAATAGAAAGGCTTGAATTAGCAAGGCTAACAGTAAACCAACAGCAATCGGAATAATCCAGGAAAATATCGACTTAATCCTTTCCATTGTCATTTCCTCCGCTTATGTGCTTTACGCAAGGTTTTTTTAATTGCTTTTTTTCTTTCTAATTCAGCAAGCTCTTTTGCCTTCTCTTCGGCGCGGACTTTAAATGGATTTTGAAGAAAGAAAGTTTGTACAACCTGAAAAGCATTTGTTGCTACCCAGTAAAGCGATAATGCCGATGAAACGGCCAGAGCAGAAAACAAAATGATAAATGGAAAAATATAAGGCATAGCCTTGGAGAATCCAGGTTGGTCTTTCCCCATCGAAGCAGTACTCATCCAAGAACTGATAAAGGTAAACAGAGCTGCCAATATAGGCAAAACAAAGTAAGGATCCGGACTTCCTAATTGAAGCCAGAAGAAAGATCCAGTTTTAAGGGCAGGGGTTGAAGAAACCGACTGAAACAAAGCCCATAAAACCGGTAGCTGAATCAGAACTGGTAAAAGAGAAGCATATGGATTAACGCCCGCTTCCTTATAGATAGAAGAGGTTTCCTCCTGCAAATTCGTCATTGAATCACGATCACGTTTGCCTTTGTACTTGGCCTGTACTTTCTTAACCAAGGGAGCAACTTTTGCCATGTTTTTCGAAGATGAAATCGAATAGACCATTAAGGGCAAAATCAGAAAGCGAATCAATAGTGTGAAAATTACAATACCAAAACCATAGGAATTTCCACACAATTTAGAGACACCAAGAATCGAATTCGCAAAAAATCCTGTGATTGATCCAAGAAATCCTTTGTAAACTGTCGAAGCGTTATTCGGAACAAAAGCGAACGCCACAATCGCAATCAAAGCGGCAATCGCAACTATAATCGAAGGCCAGCCGACTTTTTTAATAAAACTAGTTTTTTTCTTTTCCATTTAAAATTCCCGCCAAATCCAGTACATGCATTAATTGATCCTGAATTATTTTTTGTTTTTGCCCCTTAACCAAAGGTCGAGCGACAATAACAATATCTAAATTATTCGGGATAAAAAGAGAAATATTGTTAAAAGATTCACTAATACGACGTTTAACCCAAACGCGCTCATGTGCTTTACCAATTTTTTTTGAAACGGATAATCCAATTCGCCAATGCGAAACGTCTACCTCTTTTGGCTGAGTATCGCTATATACAACAAAATAACGGTTAGCAAAAGATTTGTGCTTAGCAAAAACTCTTTGGAAATCGCTGGTTTTTTTTATTCGAAATGGTTTCTTAGTGCCCATTTTACAAAAAAAGTCGCATAAGCGACTGAATCAAGCGGCTAATACCTTACGGCCCTTGGCACGACGTCGTGCAAGTACCTTACGACCATTGGCAGTACTCATCCGCTTGCGGAATCCGTGGACACGTTGTAAGTGCCTCTTCTTTGGTTGATAAGTTCTTTTCATGTTTTACTCCAATATTATGTCTTTACAGACAAAGGTACTGAAATATGGTAACACAAAAACCCCAATAATCTCAATAGTGACAAGCTTTTAAAAGAAATTTAATTGTCCACATTACCACGTTACGTGGTGTGGAATTATTAAGAAAGTTTAAAGAGAAAAGTGCCGTTATACCTGCTTTTCCACTAATTAACAACATATCCACAACTTGTTAACAAATAACCCTGTTTTTTATGTGGATTCTGTGGATAAGCGGTTAAATTGTGGAAAGATCGGGTATTTGTGGATAACTTTGCTTGTGGAAAAGTTTTAAAAAAGTGGAAAGAGTCAAAATTACCCACAAACTTGGGGATAAATTGGTTAACAGACTGTAAATATCTCGGAAAGTTATCTACACAGACTGTTGAAAATAACGCTCTGTTCCCGTTTAATTAGTCTAGTTGGGAAAAATATGAAAGACTCTTACTTTGATTTAAATACTTTTTGGAAGGGAATCCAGGGCCGTTTCGCCGCTAATATGGGGGAAACTGCTTATGAAAACTGGATTAAACCTGTTCGCGCCGTTAAAGTCGACTTGGCTAACAGAACCGTCGAACTGCAGGCACCAAACGATATCGTTATGCAGGCTTGGGATAATGGTAATTACACAGCAAAATTCATGGAGTATGCCTACGATGTTGCGCACGATTTTTTTAAGCCTGAACTAAAAGTCATAAAAGTCGTTGCCAATCCAGTTAATAATCAAAAATCAAATCAATCAAATAGCGATTTTGTCGCAACTGATTATCAGCTAAACCAAAATTTCACTTTCGACACTTGGGTCATCGGTGATGCCAACGAATTAGCTACCAGTGCAGCAATGGCCGTTTCCGAACAACCCGGTCGTCAATATAACCCCTTACTTATATATGGGTCTTCCGGTCTGGGAAAAACACATCTAATGGAGGCTATCGGAAATCGCTTGAAAGAACTGCAGCCCGATGCAATTGTCCGTTATATAACCACTGACGATTTTATGAATGATTGGGTTAATGCAATCAGCAAGAAAACAACTGCCGATTTTACCAGTAACTATGAAAACGTCGATCTTCTTTTAGTCGATGACATTCAGATGCTTCAGGGTAAAGATCGTTTCCAAGAAGAGTTTTTTAATATTTTCAACAAAATTACCAAATCCCAAAAACAAATCGTTATGACCTCCGATGTCCTGCCGAAAGATATTCCCGGACTGAATGCCCGACTTGTTTCCCGCTTTATGCAGGGTGTTGCTTACGATATCCAAAAACCGGATTTCCCGACAAGATTGGCAATTTTAAAAAATAAGTCGGAAGAAGTAGGTATCAGTATCGATAATCAAACATTAACTTTAATTGCCGAACAAATCGATACGAATGTCCGTGAACTGGAAGGTGCTTTCAATACACTAACCTTGATGGCACGCGCCGGCCGGCCGATCAACGTATCAAATGCCCAAAAGATTTTGGAACATTTAAACATTACGAGACAAAAAGTAATTACTCTACCCGACATCCAAAAGACAGTTGCCGATGATTACAATGTCAGCATTAATGATTTGATTGGAAAAAAGCGAAATTCGGATATTGTTTTGCCAAGACAAGTGGCTATGTATCTGATTAGAACCTTAACCGATACTTCTCTTCCTAAAATCGGTCAGGCTTTTGGCGGACGCGATCACACAACCGTCATGCATGGAACAGAAAAAATAGCCGATTTGATCGAGACTGATTATGCTTTAAAGCAAAGAATTGAAAATCTTTCAACAAAAATCAAAGAAAAGTCATAAAGACCAAACAAATTACGTATTATTAAGTTGTAGAGAAATATGGAGTTATACGTAAAGTTGTCCCAAGATTTTCCACCTCGCTATTAGCGGAAAATCGACTGATGAATTTGCTTATCCACAACTTCCACAGGCCTTATTATTATTACTAACCAAAAATATTATTTAGGACAAGCGATGAAATTTTCTGTTAAACGAAACGAACTAACAAATAAATTAAATATTGTAAGTCGGGCAATTTCTGGAAAGGTAATTATTCCAATCCTGACCGGTATTAAAATTTCTGTTTCCAATAACGAAATGACTTTGATCGGGTCTAATTCGGAAATATCAATCAAGACAGTTTTAACTGCAGATAAAGATAAAAAAAATTTGGTAATCGAAGAGCCCGGAGAAATTATTGCCAATGCTAATTTCTTTAGTAATATCATCAAACATCTTTCCAGCGACAAAGTAGAAATATCGACTGAGGGATCGCAAATTGCAATTGTTGGTGGAAGCTCTGATTTTACAGTTGCAGGACAATCAGCTGATAATTATCCGCAACTACCCAGACTCGATGATGCAAATACGATTAATATTCCATCTTCTGAATTAATCGATATTATTGGCGAGACAATTAGAGCTGTTTCGATTCAAGATTCAAGACCCTTATTAACAGGAATTCACTTTACAATCGGCGACAATCAAATAAAGGCTGTTTCCACTGATTCACACCGCTTATCTCAAAGAATCACCAAAATAGGAAATGACAGTCAGGCAGATGTCGTCGTTCCCAGCAAGGCTTTAATAGAATTACGTGCTTTGCTTGAAAATATTGATAATTTGAATTTACAGTTTGATCGTTCCCAGTTACTGGTTGATTTGGGAGAAACAACTTTTTACTCCCGTTTGCTGGAAGGACAGTATCCAGCAACGGATCGATTGATTCCGTCTGATTCGACAACTAGTTTCACGATTGATGCTGCTCAGCTTGCTCCTTCTTTGGACAGAGCCAGTTTGGTTGCCCACCAATCAGGCAATATTGTCGCTGAATTCTCGATCAGTCAGGATAAGTTAGTATTATCGACGGCTCAAAGCGAGGTTGGCAAAGTCCTGGAAGAATTGTCGATAGATAATTTTAAAGGCGAAGATTTAAAGATTAGTTTTAATCCCGATTTTGTTCGCGATGCATTGAGTTCAATCGGTGAAAGCAAATTGGATTTTTCATTTACAACAAATTTGCGTCCTTTCGTCATTAGACCCAATGGCGCCTCTGATAATAATAAGGTTCAATTAATTACACCGGTGCGCACGTTCTAAAATTATTGCGATTTAAGCAAAAATTATTAAATATAACAAAAGTTACCAAAACGCCAAAAAATTGCTTATATAGTAAAATTTGGCGTTTTTTGTTACAATGGGAAGAGTAATCTTGGGGGTGAATATTTGCAAAAAGTCCAAATCAACACCGAATTTATTACGCTTGGTCAACTTTTGAAGATTGAAGATATTGTCAGTTCCGGCGGCAGTGCAAAATTTTTTCTTAAAGAGAACGCAAACTCTTTTTTTGTAAATGGTGAATCGGAAAATCGTCGAGGACGGAAACTCTATCCAGGAGACTTAGTGAAGATTCTTAAAATCGGAGAGTACGAAATTGTTTCTCAATAGTCTCAAGCTCAAAGACTTTCGTAATTATAAAAGTTTACAAGTTGATTTTTCTAATTCGATTAATGTCCTAATTGGAGACAACGCGCAAGGGAAGACAAACTTATTAGAAGCGATTTATATTTTATCGATGGCACGTTCCCATCGTGATAATAATGATCGCGATTTGATTAATTGGTCATCTGATTTTTCGGATATTACCGGTGAAGTTCAAAGTAAGATGGGCAAATTTCCTTTAGAAGTCCGAATTACAAGAACCGGCAAAAAAGTTTTTGTTAATCATCTGACCGAAAATCGTTTATCAGATTATATTGGTAACCTACATACAGTTCTTTTCGCGCCGGAAGACCTTGATTTGGTTAAGGGGTCTCCGGGAGTCCGCCGAAAATTTATCGACAGCGAATTCGGCCAAATGTCGGCAAATTATTTGTTTAATCTTTTACAATATCGAAGCGTTCTTAAAAATCGCAATGCTTATTTAAAAAATATTAAATGGATTGGCAATAATCCGAAAATAGATGAAGATTATCTAAAAGTTTTAAATGATCAATTGATTGATTTTGGAAGTGAGATTATTTTTCAAAGATTTGTTTTGGTTAAAGAACTCGAAAAATACTCTTATCAAATTCATAAGGCAATTTCCAGGAACGAAAAACTGACGATTAAATATGCAAGTTTTTCTGGAATTGACGACCAGTCGACGAAAGAAGAAATTTCTAAAATTTTTAATAATCAACTGCTCAAAAATAAGACACGCGAATTATTTTTAAAATCGACAAGTGTTGGACCACATCATGATGATTTGAAATTTTCTATTAATGGAAAAGAGGTTGGTTCCTTCGCTTCTCAAGGACAGCAAAGGACGACTGCGCTGTCAGTCAGATTGGCAGAGATTGAAATGATGAAATACGAGACCGGTGAATATCCGATCTTATTGCTGGATGATGTTCTCTCTGAGTTAGATGGCGATCGCCAAACACAGTTATTGAATTTTATTCAGGATAAAGTACAAACGTTTTTAACAACTACGAGTCTTTCTGACGTGGAAAGAGATTTAATAAAAGACCCGAAAATTTATCAAGTGAAAGGCGGAACGCTCGTTAATGGTTGATTTAAAAAAAAATAATCAAGTAGCTCCTAGTGACAATAACTCTTATGGTGGGTCTTCCATCCAAATTTTGGAGGGACTTGAAGCGGTTCGCAAACGACCGGGAATGTATATTGGTTCGACTGCAAGTTCCGGTTTGCATCATTTGGTTTGGGAAATTATCGATAATGGAATCGATGAAGCACTGGCTGGTTTTGCCCATCATGTTACTTTGACGATTGAAAAAGATAATTCGATTACGATTACCGATGATGGCCGTGGTGTTCCGGTCGAAATTCAGCCTAAAACCGGGCGTCCGGCTATGGAAGCTGTTTTTACGATTCTGCATGCCGGTGGTAAATTCGATTCGAAAAGTTATAAAGTTTCCGGTGGGCTTCATGGTGTTGGCGCTTCGGTTGTTAATGCTTTGTCAAAGGAAATGGACGTCAGAGTCTATCGGGACAACAAAATCTATTACATGGATTTTGAACGCGGCCACATTAAGACAGAAATGAAATTGCTCGATGAACCAATGCGCCTTAAACGCGGCACAATTGTTCACTTTGCTCCGGACCCGGATATTTTCCGGGAAACAATCGTGTTCGATTATCGAACCCTTGCAAGCCGAATTCGCGAATTGGCTTTTTTGAATAAAGGGCTGCGTCTTTCTATAACCGATAAAAGAGTTGATCCTGTAAAAAATGAATCATTTATGTATGAGGGTGGAATTGCCGAGTACGTCAAATTTTTAAATAAAAACAAGCAACCGCTTTTTCCTGAACCAGTTTATGTCGAAGGGGAAGAAAACGGTATTCAAGTTGAGGTCGCTTTGCAGTATACCGATGCCGTCGCCGAAACCCTGATGAGTTTTACTAATAATATCCATACTCATGAAGGTGGTACGCACGAGACCGGTTTTAAAATGGCTTTGACAAGAATTATTAATGATTATGCCAAGAAAAAAGGTATTTTGAAAGATTCCGATGATCCGCTGAGTGGTGAGGATGTCCGAGAAGGAATTACGGCAATTGTTTCAATCAAACATCCCGATCCGCAATTTGAAGGGCAGACAAAAACCAAGTTGGGCAATACAGATGCCCAGCAGGTTGTAAATCATCAGTTCTCAACGATTTTTAATCGTTTTATGATGGAGAACCCGGAAACTGCCAGAGCGATCGCTAACAAAGGATTAATCGCTTCTAAAGCACGTGCCGCTGCCAAGAAAGCACGTGATTTGACGCGTAAAAAGTCCGGACTGGAAATTAGTGCTTTAGCTGGAAAATTAGCAGATAATACTTCCCGCGACCCAGAGATTTCCGAATTGTTTATCGTCGAGGGGGATTCAGCCGGCGGTTCCGCCAAGCAAGGCCGTTCTCGTTTGACACAGGCTATTTTACCGATTCGTGGAAAAATTTTGAATGTTGAAAAAGCTACTTTGGATAAGGTCCTGGCTAACGAAGAAATCAGGTCTTTATTTACGGCGATGGGAACCGGTTTTGGCGAAGAATTCGATATTAGCAAGTCTCATTATCACAAGGTAATTATTATGACTGATGCCGATGTCGATGGAGCGCATATCAGAACCCTGCTTTTAACTTTGTTCTTTAGATATATGCGTCCTTTGATTGACGCCGGCTATATTTATATTGCTCAACCACCTTTGTATGGAGTCGCGATCGGAAATTCGGATCAGCGTGTGTACCTTGATTCCGATGAGGAACTTGATCAATATACTGCTACACTGCCGGCAAGTCCTAAACCACGGATTCAGCGATACAAGGGTCTTGGTGAAATGGATGCCGTTCAGCTTTGGGATACAACTATGGATCCAAAACATCGTCGTCTCTTGCGTGTCGATCCGGAATATCAACCGGAAGTCGATACAACTTTCGACATGCTGATGGGTGACCGGGTTGAACCAAGACGTGAATTTATCGAAGATAATGCTCAATTTGTTGAAGATTTGGATGTGTGAGGTAATTTATGGCTGATGAAGAAAACAACAATTTCACACCGGATTCCCGAATCAAGGATACTGATTTAAATAAAACAATGCGGACAAGCTTTTTGTCCTATGCGATGTCGGTTATCGTTGCCCGAGCTCTACCGGATGTCCGCGATGGTTTGAAACCTGTCCACCGTCGGATTTTATTTGGTATGAACGAATTAGGTGTTACGCCCGACAAACCGCATAAAAAGTCAGCTCGTATCGTCGGTGATGTCATGGGTAAATTTCATCCCCACGGGGATTCGGCAATCTATGAGTCCTTGGTTCGAATGGCCCAGCCTTTTAGCTATCGCTATCCATTAGTTGATGGACATGGAAACTTTGGTTCGGTCGATGGCGATCCAGCCGCGGCAATGCGTTATACCGAAGCCCGTTTATCAAAAATAGCCTTGGAAATGCTTCGCGATATCAACAAGGGAACCGTTGATTTTCAACCGAGTTATGATGGCGATAATCGCGAACCAGTTGTTTTGCCTTCACGTTTTCCAAATCTTTTAGTTAACGGTGCACAGGGCATCGCCGTTGGAATGGCTACAAATATTCCAACTCATAATCTCCGTGAGGTAATTGCGGCAATCCATGTTTTGATGGCGAATCCGGATGCGACCGTTGCTGATTTAATGGAAGCTCTGCCTGGACCTGATTTTCCCACTGGAGCGATTGTTATGGGGAAGTCGGGAATTCGCCGGGCCTACGAAACTGGTCGTGGTTCAGTGACTGTCCGTTCCAAAGTCGATATTGAGACATCTTCGTCCGGTCATGAACGAATTTCCGTTTCCGAACTTCCTTATATGGTTAACAAAGCCAAATTAATTGAGCGGATTCGTGAATTGGTTCTTGAAAAGAAGCTTGAAGGTATCACGGCGATTCGTGATGAATCCGATCAAAATGGTTTGCGGATTGCAATTGATGTTGGTCGTGATGCCAACGCCAACGTGGTTTTAAATAATTTATATAAACAAACACTGCTTCAAACGAGTTTCTCCTTTAATATGATCGCTATTAATCATGGCAAGCCGGAGACGATGAGCTTAAAGCAAATTCTTGTAGCCTATTTGGAACACCAACGCGAAATTATTCGCCGACGGACAGAATTTGATTTAAAGAAAGCTCAAGATCGTGCTCATATTCTTGAAGGCCTGCGAATTGCTCTGGATCACATTGATGCAATTATTGAACTGATTCGTTCCAGTAATACCGCTGAAATTGCTAAAAATGAATTGATTAATCGTTATCAATTATCCGATAAGCAGGCTCAGGCAATTTTGGATATGCGTTTGGTTCGGCTAACCGGTTTGGAACGCGGAAAAATCGAAACCGAATATACCGATTTATTAAAATCGATTGAAGACTTCAAAGATATTTTGGCTAAACCCGAACGGATCGACCAAATTATTTATCAGGAACTTTTGGACATTGCAAATAAATTTGGCGATGAGCGTCGGACGGAATTACAGGTTGGCGATGTTTCTTCAATTGAAGACGAAGATCTTATTGATGAAGAAGAAGTTCTTATTTCTCTTACTCATAAGGGATATATAAAACGTCTTTCGACTAGCGAGTTTCATACACAGAATCGTGGTGGCCGTGGTGTTCAGGGAATGAATACCCATGATGATGATTTTGTCGAGCAACTTGTTTCTACAAGTACTCATGACACTTTGCTGTTCTTCTCCGACCAAGGAAAAGTCTACAAAATGAAGGGATATGAGGTACCGGAATATGGTCGGCAAGCCAAAGGAATCCCGGTTATTAATCTCCTTGGGCTTGATGCCGGCGAACGCGTTCAGGCCATTATAAATGTTCGCGGTGATGCGGCAACTTCCAAAGATTTCCTTTTCTTTACAACGAAGTTGGGAACTGTCAAACGGACAGCTGTTTCCGAGTTTACAAATATTCGTCAATCAGGATTAAGAGCAATCAATCTTCGCGATGACGATTCCTTGATTAGTGTCTTATTAACTAATGGGAAACAGAACATTGTGATTGCATCACATTCCGGCTATGCCGTTTCTTTTGCCGAAAGCGATGTTCGAGCAATGGGCCGGACAGCATCCGGCGTCCGTGGAATGAATTTGCGTGATAAGGATTATGTTGTTGGAGCCGATTTGTTAATTCCTGGCGACAATGTTTTGATTATTACCGAAAAAGGTTATGGTAAGCAGACTGCCGTTGAAGAATATCCGATTCGTGGTCGTGGAGGAAAAGGTTACAAGACTTCCAATATTTCATCGAAAAACGGTCCTCTGGCCGGACTAGCGGTTGTTTCTGGAGACGAAGATATTATGATTACAACTGATTCCGGAGTTATGATTCGTTTTGCTGCTGCTGATGTTTCGATTACGGGCCGGGCAACGCTTGGTGTTCATGTAATTAAAATTGAAGAGGGTTCAAAAGTAGCTACTTTAGCCAAAGTCGAAAAAGAAGAAGACGAAGAAATTCCGGCAACTGATCAAGAAGAAAAAGTTTCTCTGCCAACAAATCAGAGTGATGATCAGATTGCAGAAAAAATTAAAAAACTGGCTGATAACCAATTAAAGAATTCAGATGATTCTGATTCAAAAACCAGTGAGTAATAAGAATATTTAAAAGGCTTGATTCTCAAGCCTTTTTATTTTGCTGTTTGTTATGTATGATTAACGTTAGTCAATTTAAATCGATTTTCCATATTAATTGGTCATGGTTTGAATTAATTTGTTGAAAAATTTAATTAGGAACTTTTATTTTTTGGGAGGAATTTTTATGATGTATTCAAAATTGATTACAGCAGTTTTTGTTGTTTTTTATGCTGTTTTGGTCTGGGCGGTTTTCTCGATGCACAATATGCTGGCAATGCAGATGATGGCTATCGGAATGTTTGCCGAAGCGGTAATTCCTTTGATTTTTCTTTATCGAAAAGATAAAAAGTAAGTCTATTACGAATCATTTGATAATAAAAAAGAGCGCTTAAGTGCTCTTTTTTAATACCACCAAGTATCGTAAATTGTTACCGGTAAATGCCGTTTGTGTTTCGTAGTAAGGTAAAGTTTTTCGATTTGTTTGGCAGCTTCTTCGGAAACTTCCCGTCCCTCAAGATATTTGTCTATGTCCTTATATTTAACGCCCAAGGCAACTTCATCAGGCAATTGTGGACGTTTATCTTCCAAATCAGCTGAAGGGACTTTATTGTAGAGTGATTCCGGAGCGTTCAAAGCTTTTAACATTTGCTGGCCTTGACTTTTATCTAGTCGCCAGAGCGGATCCAAATCGGTTCCTCCATCGCCGTATTTTGTAAAGAAACCGGCAAAGGCTTCGGCTGCGTGATCCGTTCCAAGAACAACGCCGTCATGTTCACGGGCAACCGCATACTGAGCAATCATTCGCATTTTTGGTTTGATTGAACCACGGCTCATATCATCGACTGCCAGTCCGGAAACCCTCAATGTTTTTGTTAAAGCATCAGTTGCTTCCTTTATATTGGTTGTTATTGTCTGGTCTGGTGCAACAAATTTCAAAGCTGTCTGGGCATCTTCTTCGTCTGCTTGCTCGCCGTAAGGCTGGCGGACAGCAATAAATTCATATTGATCATTTCCGGTTTCCTGTCGGAGCTGATTAATGGCAATTCTAGCCAACTTACCGGTCAGAGTAGAATCCTGACCACCTGAAATAGCCAAAACATAACTTTTGTATTGTGGGTTTGCAATTAGATAATTTTTCAAAAAAGCAATTGTTCGATCAATCTCGTCTTTGGCGTTAATGACCGGTTGAACATGTAAATCAGCAATTATTTTAGCTTGTAAAAGTCGCATTTGTCCTCCAATAATCCATTTAATTTTACCTCTAACTGATTTTTGCTAACGATTTTAATCTTGAAAAAATACTTTTTAAAGATTTTTTATAATGCTGCGTATGTTTTGCTTTAATCACTTTTAAGATCAAAAGAATCCCAGTTGGTGTAATCAGATTGGTTGCATGTTTTGAATACTAGTGATTTGCTTGATAGTGAAGACTTGTTAAATAACATTAGGGAGGCCTAATTATGGAATTAATCAAAAATTATTTTTTTGATGAAGGTGCATACGATTATCACGATGGAGCATACAAACACTTAATTCGTCCGAAAACAAAAACGCATAAGCTTATCATCCCCAAAGTTTTGAAAGCCGACAAAATAGAGGGCAATACGACTTATTACACGATTCACGCCCAAGAAGGGGAAACGAATATTCTGGATGGTAAAGTCACCCATACGTGGGGTTACAATGGTTCGCTGCTTGGACCCTTGATTCGTTACCAGTCTGGCAGACATTATCATTTAACCCTGGTTAATGATTTACCGGAGGTTACCACCTGGCATTGGCATGGACTTAATATTCCCGGTCCGATTGAAGACGGTGGTCCGCATGCCCCGGTCTTGCCGGGAAAGTCCCGAGAAATAGAATTTGATGTTAACCAGCCGACAATGACGGCTTGGCTGCATCCACATCCCTGCCCGCATACTGCCGAACAGGTTTGGAAGGGACTAGCAGCTCCGGTTGCTGTCGTTAATCCCCTGGATGATTTACCTCAGCTTCCACATACTTGGGGAGTCGATGATATTCCGCTTATTTTTCAGGACCGGACTTTTCACGATAGCCAATGGGATTATCAGGCTGATTATGACATGGACGGAACATTGGGAGATACAGCACTTGTTAACGGGACAGTCAATGCCGAATTTACTGTTACCCGTCCATGCTTGCGTTTACGAGTTTTAAACGGCGCCAATCGGCGGGAACTGCGGTTGAATTCCGATCAAAACATTGTTATGACGCAGATTGCTTCTGATGGAGGCTTTTTGCCGCATGCCGTTGAAATGACGAAAATCATGTTAACGAATGCCGAAAGAGCAGAAATATTATTGTATTTTTCCGATTATAAAAAAGGCGATCGGATTGTTTTGAAAGCCGATGATGTACCGATCCTGACTTTAAAAGTAGGCGAATTTACTGAAGACAATCGACGTCAGCTACCCAAGACCCTAAAGCAAATTGAACGCGATTTCACCGGCAGTCCCAGCCACCAAGTAATTATGGAGGGGATGGACGATTCAGTTAGAATCAACGGAAAACTTTACGATATGACGCGAATTGACGATCGTCAAGAGATTGGTAAAAACGAAATTTGGGATGTTTCCAATACGAATGATTCTATGCCGGGGATGGGAATGATTCATCCTTTTCATATGCATGGAACGGAATTCTTGGTCCTATCGAGAAATGGTAAAAAACCTTATCCAAACGAATTTGGTTTCAAAGATACAGTTGCTGTCAATCCCGGAGAACATGTCAAATTATTGGTTAAATTCAATGTTCCAGGAATTTTTATGTACCACTGTCATATTCTCGAACACGAAGATACCGGGATGATGGCTCAGATCGAGGCTGTCGATCCAAATAATCCGCAACACTGGAATTTAAAGGATCTTTGCGATAAAAACATGCCTGATTCGAATATGCAAATGTAATCCTAAATGTTATTTTGTTTTCTTGATTTTGACTTTGTTTCCCTGTATCATGATTATTCGTGATGAAATATCACTTTCCTTACCGCTTAGGCGGTCAGAGACCAAAAGGAGGTAAAAAATGGCTAATTATGAATTGACTTATATTGTTCGTCCGGACTTGGATAAAGATGCCAAAGCAGCTTTGGTAACACGTTTTGATTCTATTTTGAGCGACAACGGTGCCAAGATTGATAAATCCGAAGATTGGGATACTCGTAGATTTGCTTATGAAATCAACAATTATCGACAAGGAACTTATCATATCGTTACTTTTTCTTCTGAAGATGAAAAAGCAGTTAATGAGTTTGATCGTTTAGCGAAGATTTCAGGAGATATTTTACGGCATATGATTGTCGCCGTTGATCTTGAAAAGCTTGCTGATGCTCATGCTAAACAAGCCGCTGCTACTCAACGCGCAGCAGAACGCCGTGCACAACGCGAGGCTGAACGCAATGCCGCACAAGCACAATCTTCTGCTTCTAATCAAGCTAGAACTGCCGCGACTACATCTGGAAAATAAGGAGTTTTATGATCAATCGAGTTGTATTAGTTGGTAGATTAACCCGCGACGTTGAGTTGCGTTATACAGGAAATGGTGATGCAGTTGGATCATTTACAATCGCTGTCGAACGAAATTTCACGAATCGCGCTGGTGAGCGCGAGGCTGATTTTATCAGTTGCGTGATTTGGCGTAAACCTGCCGAAAACTTTGCCAATTTTACAGGTAAAGGAGCAATGGTTGGCGTCGAAGGCCGAATTCAGACCAGAACTTACGATAATAATCAGGGACAGAAGGTTTATGTGACCGAGGTTGTTGTTGATAATTTCCAATTATTGGAGACACGTGCTCAATCTGAAGCGCGTCGTTCGCAAAATGGCAGTGCTGGTAACACGGGGAATACCGCTCCGCAAAGTCAGAGTAATTTCAATATTCCTAATCAACAGTCAAATCCATTTGATTCGCAATTCAACAATAATGCGAGTTCCGCTTCAACTAATAGTCAAACGAGTTCTTCCAGCAGTCCTTTTAATACAGACACCGGGAATGATTCGCTTGATATCTCGGATGATGATCTTCCGTTTTAAAATTTAAGAAAGGATATCAAATATGGCCGAAGAACATTCAAATCAAAGAAGTCAGACCTTTAATGGCGAACGTACTAATCGTCCAAGCCGCAAACCTCGTGGCGACGGTGAAAGACGTGGACGTCGTCAAGGTGGACGTCGTCGTGTTGATTACTTAGCTGTTAATCATATCGATTATGTCGACTATAAGGACACTGAATTGCTTCAACGTTTCATCGCCGACAATGGCAAAATTTTACCGCGTCGGATTACTGGCACAAGCTCTAAAAATCAACGTAAAATTGCTACGGCAATCAAGCGTGCGCGTATTATGGCTTTGCTTCCGTTCGTTGCAAACAACTGATTTTTACGCTACATCTTTTTTAGTACTTCTTAATTGAAGTACTTTTTGTTTTTCTTAAAAAAGGTATAAGAAGAGCTGATCGTGATAAAATTAAATCCTTAGATGAAGGAATATCATACTTTACCATCGTTTATTAAAAATTATCGCGTCATTTACTTGATCGCGGTTTTTAGCATACTAGCAATTTTCGGTTTTGTTTTTTCTTTGCATTTTGGTCCAATCGTTGCAGTTGCGTGGGTTATTGTTGTCGCTCTAGCATCGATTTTAATTTACAGTTTGATTAATTCCTTGGGTGTCGACTTTCAAACCTATATGACCAAGTTGAATGGTCGGGTTTCAATCTCTCAAGCCAGTGCGCTTGATCAGATGCCGATTGGCGTGATGCTTTTGAGTTCTCATGGAGAGATCGAATGGGTTAACGAGAATTTGTTGAATATAATTGGCGATCGAACAGTTCTTGGCAAAAAATTAAAAGATGTTGATGCTGATTTATACGAGCTGGTTCAATCAAATAAAGACAGCGGAGAAACGGAAATCGATTGGCGCGACGGTAAGTTTTCTCTTCAAATTCAACAAAATGGTCAAGTGATTTATTTATTGGATCTGACCGATGTTTCCAGATACGAATTACTTTATGAAAAAGGTCGTCTCTTTTATGGCTTAATCAGCGTTGATAATTATGAAGAAATTATTCAGGATGCTACCGATTCCGAATCGAGTCGTTTAATTGCATTCATTTCTGGACGCTTGGACAACTGGGCAAAAAAGTATCATTTATTTTTGCGGCGAATGTCGGCTGATCGCTATCTTTTCTTTGGCCGTCTGCCTGAATTAAAATCATTGGAAGATGATCGTTTTTCAATTTTGGATACTGTCCGTGAAGAATCTTTGAAACAAAATATGCCCCTGTCCCTATCGGTTGGAATTGCCTTTGGTGTTTCCGACTTAAATGATTTAGCCGAACTTGCTCATCGAAATCTTGATCTGGCTCTTGGACGCGGCGGCGATCAAGTTGTCATTCGCGATAATGATAATCCGGCGATCTACTTCGGAGGTACATCTAATCCAATGGCTAAAAGAACCCGTGTCCGTGCCCGGATGATCGACCAGGCTTTATCTGATTTGTTTAATAATGCCGATTCAGTCTTTATTTCCGGTCATAAAAATGCCGACATGGATTCGCTTGGAGCTGCTTTGGGCATTTGGCGTATGAGTCGACTCCATGATTTGACGGCTTATATTATTATCGATGATCAAAATCTGCAACGGGATGTAAAGTTGGTTATCGGAAAAATAAATGACGAAGTTGATGCAGCCAACGAAAAACTAAAGAATCAGGCCACTGATGGGAAAACACCGAAGTTAATCGAACAGCCTTTTATCACTGAAAAAAAAGCTTTGTCTCTGGCAACCGACCAAAGTCTCTTGGTTTTGGTAGACCATTCCCGTCCAAGCATTTCGGCCGCCGGTCAGTTGCTCGAAAAACTGAAATCGTCATTGATTGTAATTGATCACCATCGAATTGCTGACGAGAGTTTTTCTGAAAAGCCGATTCTTTTTTATGTCGAACAGTACGCTTCTTCTACTTGTGAACTTGTAACCGAATTACTTGGTTATGAAGATCGTCGTAAATCGCCATTAACCAAAGTTGAAGCAACAGCCTTGCTGGGTGGAATTCAATTGGATACAAAAGGGTTTACTTCTCACAGCGGGTCCAGAACCTTTGATGCGGCTAGTTTTTTGCGGGCAGCTGGAGCCGATGCGCAATTGCTCAGTAGTTTTGGCAAGGAATCCAAGGACGATTTATTGGTTAAATCCCATCTATTTGAATTAATGCAGTTGGACAGTAACATCGCAACGGTCGTTGGTGAAAATGATGTTTTTTATAATCCTGTTTTGGCTGCTCAGGTAGCTGATGAATTATTGAAAATTCAGGGTGTTTCGGCAAGTTTTGTTGTTAGCAGGCATCCTGATGAAAAAGTTGGTATATCAGCTCGGTCGGATGGATCGATAAATGTACAATTGATTATGGAAAAAATCGGTGGCGGCGGATCATTGTCGAACGCAGCCGTCCAAATGGAATCCGATGATATTCAAGAAGTTAAAAAAGTTCTTCAACAAGCTGTTTTGCAAATAACAGACAACAAAGAAAAAGAATAGGAGTATTCATTGTATGAAAGTCATTTTTCTACAAGACGTAAAAAATCAAGGCAAGCGTGGCCAAATTAAAGAAGTTCCCGATGGTTATGCAAATAATTTCCTGATTAAAAACAAAAAGGCAGTTTACGCATCTCCTGAAAATATTTCAAAACTAAATGGGCAGCAAAATCTTGAAGCAAAAAAAGCTGCTGAAATTCTAGAAGAGGCTAAACAACTGAAAAATAAACTTGCTTCTACGAAAACAATTGTCCAGTTTTCTGAGCACGTTGGACCGGATGGACGTTTAAACGGCTCGGTTACAGCCAAAGAAATCGCCGATCAGTTGGCAAAACAATTTAATCTAACAGTTGATAAGCGCAAACTTCAGTTGCCACAGCCAATTAAAACGATTGGGCTCCATGAAGTTCCTGCGAAATTACATACACAGGTTTCAGCCATGATTAAGGTAAATGTTTCCGAATTAAATTGAGCAAAATGGAAGATTCAATTATTAACAATCATATTCCTCAAGAAGTTCAAACAGAAAAAGCATTACTTTCTGCTTTTTTTTATACGAGCGGTTTAAGCGAACAGCAGGNCGTTCTCGATCGAATGCTTGGAATTATTACGGCAGATGATTTTTATGATGTCAAAAATAAAAAATTCTTTCAGGCAATCAATGAACTTTTAAACGATGACAAAATCGTTGAACCTTTAACTGTCTCTGACCAAATGAAAGCCGATAAAAGCCTTGATTCGGTTGGTGGTGAAGGATATATTTCGGAAGTTCTGTCATCGGATGGAACGATTGCTAATGTGGAGAATTATGCAAAGGCTGTTCATGAAAAAGCAACCCAGCGCCGCTTGATCGACTTGTTCAATCAGGGAAATGGTTTGGCTCATGATCCCGCCTCGCAATCGCAGGATTTAATTGCCGATATTCGTAGCAAACTTGATTCAATTGAAGATCAATCGGAAAACACCGATTTTATTGAATTAAAAAAATCTCTGAGCAACACAATTGATAATTTAAATACTGCGGCCAGAAGTAATTCAATTTTACGTGAGGGAGCTTTGCCGAGTGATTATCCATATTTGGATAAATTAACCAAGGGATGGCAACAAAATAACCTGGTTATTTTGGCCGCTCGTCCTGCTGTTGGTAAAACTGCTTTTGCTCTGAATTTAGCAATTAATGCAGCGAAATCAAAAGAAATCGGTAAAAAAACCGTTGTTATTTTTAACATGGAAATGGATGATCAATCTCTGTCGACACGTATCCTGGCAGCTAATGCAAGAGTTCCAATGGACAAGTTGATGACAGGTCGAAACCTGACTCAATCCTCCAATGGACAAGTTGATCCAAATGCCGATTGGACGCGAATTATGTTGGCAAATGAGAGACTGAGTAGATTGAATATTCACCTTGATACAACACCTGGAATTAGAATCAACGAGATTCGGGCCAAACTTCGTAACCTGCAGTCGCAGTTACAGCGTGAAGATCCTGATGGCGGAATTGGTTTGGTTATCATTGATTATCTTCAATTGATCGAATCAGATGTAACGGAATCACGGCAGCAGGCTGTTGCTGCGATTTCTCGTTCCTTGAAAAAGTTGGCTGGTGAACTAAACGTCCCAATTATCGCCCTGTCGCAATTATCTCGTGGAGTTGAAGGCAGAACTACCAAACGGCCTATGCTGTCTGATTTACGTGATTCTGGAGCGATTGAGCAGGATGCCGATATTGTTATGTTCCTGTATCGTGATGATTATTATGATCAGGACGGACATTCCGAAGACGACGATGATTTTGATGAATCGGCAATTCCGGATCGGGGACCGGTTGAATTAATTATTGCCAAAAACCGTCAAGGAGCTAATAGTACTGTTAAATTAATGTTTGACAGAAGTATTCAATTTTACGGTAACTTAGATCCTCGGCAAGCATAGCCTTATTTTTTGCGAAGCATAAAAACACCGATTTTTCGGTGTTTTTTACTGTCGATTATTGAATAGATTTTCGAGAAAAGCATTACATTAACTATAATTGTTCAGTATTCTGTAGAGTCTTTATTATTGTTTTAAAATTAAAACATGACTACTTCAGTAAAATTTTTGAGTGATTTGAAAACACTTGGGAACAAGATTGTCAGTTTTTCAGATAATGAAACGAGAGTTTTGATATTTCTTGGTTTTTCATTAGATTCTAACAAAAATAAGACGAGCGATAAATCAATGGGTGAAAAGCTTCTTTCAAAAATTTCTGAACTAGTTAAAGAAAATCCAGAAACAATCTACAAGAAACAGGCGATTTTTATTTCCAATCTGCCGACCGATTGTGCTGAGGCTTTGGAATCTTTTAAGGCGGAAGTGGACATGCCGATCTATGTATCATTTCAATCGGGAGATTTATATAGTTCTTCGAATGAAACTGGAGAGAGAACCAATATTTCTAATTTAAGAAGAGTTGATTATGAAAAAGAAATCAAAATTGGTTCTTTTACAGTTAATTTTTTTCATTCTGATCAAAAGATAATTAATTCCAGTGTAATTAAAATTTCCGACAGCAATGGACATGTTTTTGTTTATTTCGGTGCTTTAGGTTATAGCGAATCTTCCCCGGAAAAAATTGATCATTGGATACAAAAACTAGCAAATCGCCGAGCTGATCTTTTGTTGCTCGAAGGAGCGGATTTTTCTTTTGACAACCCTAAAGAAAAAAAGTTGTCACAAAAGGAAAAAGATTTGATTGATAATTTTGCTGATAAACTTGGATCGAATCATTTGGTCGCAATTAATCCTGATCTTCAGCATATTTTAGTTTTGTCGGCTTTGGAAAAAGCCGCCAGAAATTTTGGTCGACCGATTGTTTGGGAAAAAAATTATTCAAATGCTTTAAAAAAATTCTTTTCCGACAGCAAACCGCTGACTTTGGGAAGGGATATTGATTTGCCGGAAATTATTGCTTATCCGGAAGACTATGTGCTACAGAACAGTTACGACAATCTTGATAACTTAAAAGATTTTTATAAACCGATTTATTTGCAAATTGATGGACAGCCGCTCGATGATCATGATTCAAGCTATAAAATCCGACGAAATAAATTGAATGATTTATCAGCCGAGTTTCTTGATCTTGGAATTTTTGGGCAGACAGGTAGAACGAAGCTTATTAAAATCGTCAAACAGATTAATGCGAAGCTCACAATTCCTTTTGATTCGCCTAATTTTGAAGATGAAGTGGCTTTATTGAAGGCCGAAGGATTAACTGCTAAATTGCCTGAAAAGAATCAGGATATTGAATTTCAATAAAACAAGGGATTCTTTAATGAATCTTTTTCAAAATGTATTTTGCAACTTTGATATCGTATCTTGTAATAAAGGATGTTGTCTGAATTGAAGAGTTCATCAGAGCATCACCGTTGATGTGCTTTAGTCCGATTACGTGACCTAATTCGTGTTCAAAAACCGGAACGATCAAACCTTGATTGTTACTTTTACTTAAAAAACCAGCATTCATATAGATTGCTCCACCGGTTGTGACGCCTAAAATATGTTCTCCATAATCTGCATCTTTTGAAAGTTTATTTATTTGTTCGTTCGATAGATCGGCAATTATGATTGTCGGATGTTGATTTTGAGTGATTATAAAAAGCTTTCTGTGAAGATCGCTGTTCCAGGAATTAATCGCTTCTTCAGCTTGTTCTTTAAATTCCGTTTGGGATAGATTGACGGTCACCTTCTTATTTTTCGGAATTTGCGATTTCATGACCGAATCCTTAATTGGCGGTCGATATAAATCAACAATAGAGGTAAAACTGCTCGCGATTAATAAGAGGACCACAAAAAGAGAAATAATTGGAAACAGCAATTTTTTGAGATTATTTTTTAGCATCAACCAAAAAATTCATGCAATATATCGGCAATTTGAGCAGCAGCCCACAAAACAAATAAAAAGTCTACCGATAAACTAACCCAGCTGAAATATTTGCTGAGTGGCAGATAGGAATAAGCCGGTAAATTATGATTACGTCTATACTGAATGATTCGTGGATTAGAAAAGATATTGATAATTATTGCAAAGAAAAATAAGTTACTAATGGTTTGCGTAAAAGAGTTTTGAAAGTTGTTTGGCAGCATAATTATGATTAGAGCGATCCATTGAAAGGATCCGGAACTTATCCATTGAATAAAACCGCGAAGAAAACTTGAATAAATAATTTTCTCGTACCATTTTCCACTAGTAACAACAGCTAATGAACGTTCGTAACTTTCATCCTTTAATCTAAAACGCGTTTTAAAATCATATACCTTGTCCGGATGGCTGAATGACCAAACATCTGCTAGATAAAGATAAAGGAAGAAAAATGCAATCACTATAAGACTGATAGAGATCCACAGCAGCAAGTTGGCAATTAGCTGTAATGACGGGAAGAGAGTTGGCAGGAAAAACAAAAAGATCACGAAAATGAGAATTGGCATGTATAAGCGTCTTTGAATCACGTTTTTAAAAATATTAAGTAATCTGGAAAAGCGCTGATTCACATCTGTCTGGTCATTGAGAGACTCGAATATCTTTCGATCTTCGATACCTTCGTTTGACTGGGGTAAACGAAGACCTTGATTAAGTATCCAGGACGATAGATTACGGTAGGACTCTTTAATTTTTTTTATTTTCTTGAACATTCATCTGTCATTGTATAATAACGGCATTAATTAAAAAGATCATAAACATTTTATTTTTTTAATTTGATTGAAAGAAGTTTTAATTATGCGTATAGTTTTACAAAAAGTCAGTTCAGCCCAGGTATCGGTAGGCGAAAAAATACTTGGGGAAATTGGAGTTGGATTCGTCCTTTTGGTAGGAATAGAGAACACCGACGGGAAAGAAGAGGTTGATTATTTGGCTCGGAAAATTTCTCATTTACGTGTTTTTGCCGATCAAAACGATAAGATGAATCTCTCAATTACTGATGTAAAAGGTTCTATTTTATCAATTTCGCAATTTACCTTGTATGCCGATACAAAGAAAGGTAACCGGCCAAGCTTTATCAATGCTGGGGATCCCGAACATGCAAAAACAGTTTATCAGGCATTTAATCAAGCTTTAATGAACCATAATTTAAAAGTTGCCACCGGTGAATTTGGAGCACATATGGAAGTTAAACTAGAAAACGATGGGCCGGTGACAATCATTTTCGATACTGATCATAAGTGATTTTGTTGATCTAGATTATTATTTTTCTTCCATAAGTGATAAATTCTTCCCACTTTTGGGATCAAAGTAAAACAATTTGTTGTTTGGAATTGAAATCTGAAAATTTTTATCAGTATTTCTCGAGAAGTTTTTTTCGGTTTGAATAATAATTGTTTGACCAAACATATCAAGCGACAGCAAGCTGTGTCCGCCAAGATATTCGATAAAATTCAATTTTCCTTGTAGATTTAAGTTGTTTGATATTTTTTTGTTTTTTGTTTCTTTCTCTACTTGGATATTTTTGATACTTTCTGGTCGAAAGCCAATTAAAATTGATCCCTGATAATTTTTTAATTTATCGGGTAAAATATGACTTAAATCCAAATCACTTTGATTGATAGAAAACTTTCCGGAATCTAATTTCCCCTTTAATATATTCATGCTGGGTGATCCAATAAATTGAGCGACAAATAAATTAACCGGTGCATTGTACAACTCAAAAGGTGTGCCAACTTGCTGAATGCCGCCGTCATTTAAAAGCAAAATTCGATCGGCCATCGTCATCGCTTCGGCCTGATCGTGTGTTACGTAAATTGTTGTTGTTTTTAGTTGATGATGCAGCTTGATGATCAAGCTCCGCATATCGACTCGTAATTTAGCATCAAGATTGGATAATGGTTCGTCCATTAAAAAGAAATCGGGATCGCGGACCATCGCTCTTCCCAAAGCAACGCGTTGCCTTTGCCCACCGGAAAGCTCAGCCGGTTTTCTATTTAATAAGTCATTAAGTCCCAAGGCGTTAGCGGCTTTTTTAATTTTTGTTTCAATCTCTTTCTTTGTTTTTTTCTTCATCTTGAGGTTAAAAGCCATATTTCCGTAGACATTCATGTGCGGATAGAGAGCGTAGTCTTGAAAAACCATTGCCATCTTGCGTTGCTGGGGTGGCAATTTGTTAATTACTTTATTATCAACAGAAATTGTTCCGCCACTAATAGGTTCCAAACCGGCAAGCATTCTTAAAAAAGTTGATTTACCGCATCCTGAAGGGCCGATAATTGCCCAAAACTCGCCATTAGCAATCGTAAAGTTTAAATCGCTCAAAGTTTCTTTAACAGCCTTTGGGTATTTTTTGGTTAGATGACTAACAACTATATTTGGCATAATCTCACTCTCTTCCTTTAGTTTGAAACTATTTACCAAGTTTCTAAGTTATAATGAATAAAATAAATGTAATCTCTTTCTTGGATAGTGTCAACCTAAAGGAGGTGAGTCTCAATGCGAGTTAGGAAGCTATTTATCTTATTTGCTGCTTTAGCCTGTGTTATTATTTTTGCTATTTATAAATTGAGGCAATCTTCGAGTAGTTCGCAAAGTGTGACAACGATTAATTTTTTCAACCAAAAGCCGGAAGTAGCTGCTGGTTATCAAAAATTAGCAAAACTTTATGAAAAGGAGCATCCAAACGTTAAAGTAAAAATTACCACGGTTGGGAATGGCAGTGGTGCTTCTTCTTTGCAGGCCAAATTTGTTTCTGGGGATGCTCCCGATGTTGTGATGCTGGGCGGATTACCAGATGTTGATCGTTATCGCAAACATTTGATTTCTTTAAATTCGATGTCGATTCAAAAAAAGATCGTTCCGTCATTAAAAACGGGAGCCGAAATTGGTTCGACTTTGTATGGTATTCCAGTTGATATTGAAGGATATGGTTGGTCCTATAATAAGCAGATATTTAAAAAAGCCGGTATCGACCCGAACAGCATTCATAATTATGCGACTTTTAAAAAGGCTGTTGAAAAACTGAATTCAGAAAAGAAAAAACTTGGTTTGACAGCTGTTTTTGGTTTTAACGGCGGTGATACAACGACTATTGCTTCTTATGCAGCTCAGTTTTTATCTCAACATTTTAAAAATAACCTGACCAAAGCTTATTACAGTGAACATTTGAACTGGAAATACAGTAAGCAAATGCGAGCATATACTAATTTGATTAAAAAGTATAATGTTCAGCCGATTCTTTCGGTCAAATACGACCCTTCGGTCCAGGATTTATTCTTTAATGAAAAGGTCGCAATGATTCCTCAAGGCAACTGGATTATCCCAACTTTAGACGAAGCAGATAGCAGTTTTGTAAAGGATAAATTAGGAATGTTGCCTTTCTATGTCGGCAATAATAAACAAATTATGACTGGATCGTCCTGGTATATCGGTATTACCGACCAACATCCGGCTAAAGAGAAGGCAGCAAAAAAATTCGTGACCTGGCTGTATACCTCTCCAGAAAGTCAAAATATTACTGTTAACGAAATGCGCTTGGTCCCAGCAACAATTAATTATCCGTTAAGCAAGCTGCCTGACCCAATCTCGAAACTTGTTTATGTTGATGGAACTTCCAAAAACGCCTTTGTTCCGGTCCATAAGGAGTTTCCAAACGGTTTTACCCAGGAAGCCATAGGACCGAATATGCAGCGCTATTTCGCCAATCGAATAACTTGGAAGGAGTTTCAAAAACTTACCAGTAGGCAATATTATCAGTTAAGGCAAGTCCAGGGAGGCAAATAAATGTTCACCAGAAAATACAATTATTGGTTATTTATCGCACCGACATTAATTCTATTAGCTGTTATTATTGTTATTCCTTTTATTATTGGAATTTTCTACTCCTTTACCAATTCGAATGGCCTAACTGCATCTTGGATTGGTTTGAAAAACTATCAACTTTTACTTTCTGATGATAATTTTTTGGAAAGTTGCTGGTTAACGATTCTCTTTTCTTTACTTTCGGTGGTTGGAATTAATGTAATTGGACTTGGTTTTGCTTTATTGGTAACAAGAAGTGACAATTATTTTAATCGTTTATTGAGAACGATTTTCTTTGTTCCAAATTTGATCGGTGGGATTCTTTTGGGTTTTATTTGGCAGTTTATTTTTATTCAAATCTTTCAAGCTTTTGGCGAAAGTCTTGACTGGTCTTGGCTGAAGGGTTGGCTCAGCACCCCGGCAACTGGTCTTTGGGGATTGGTAATTTTATTCTGGTGGCAGATGAGTGGATATATTATGTTGATTTATATATCCTTTTTAAACAATATTCCAAAAAATACAATCGAATCAGCCGAACTGGACGGTGCCAATAATCAACAAATTTTTTGGCACATTAAATTGCCTCAGTTGGCACCCGCTTTTACGATTAGCCTATTCCTGACACTGGCTAACTCTTTTAAAATTTATGAACAAAATCTGGCTTTAACTAATGGAGGACCTTACCGGTCCACCGAACTTATTTCAATGAATATTTATAATACGGCCTTTGTTAATTACCAGCAGGGTTATGCCCAGGCTGAAGGAATTGTTTTGTTTATCTTCGTGATGCTTGTTTCTTTTGCGCAACTATATTTCTCAAGAAAGCGTGAATCATAATGAAAATCAGACCTACAAAATTTTTAATTACTCTTTTCGCTCTTATAGCAGGAGTTGTATGGATTTATCCCTTTGTTATTATCGTTCTTAATTCTGTCAAAACAAAAAATGGTATTTTTGCGAACCCGATTGGTTTTAATAGTTTTACGACTAAAAATTACTACCAGGCTTTTCAACAACTCGACTTCATACATAGTTTTTGGAATTCTTTGATTATTACCGTTGGCAGTGTTTTTCTAATTACAATTTTCTCTTCAATGGCAGCCTATGCTTTAGCTCGGACGAACAGTCGATTGAATTCATCGATTTATTATTTATGTGCTGGAACAATGCTGATTCCCTTTCAATCGATTATGATTCCTTTGGTTTCAATTTTTGGTAAGATTGATTTCCTCGATCGTACAAGTCTGATATTAATGAATACAGGATTGGCCTTGAGTTTATCGGTGGTTTTGTTTTATGGGGCTTTCCTCGGCGTACCGAGGAGTATTGACGAAGCGGCTATTTTGGATGGGGCAAGTACAATTAAAGCCTTCTTCATGATTATCCTTCCTAATGTAAAATCAATGACCGGGACGGTAATCATCCTGAATGCGATGAAAATTTGGAACGATTATCTGTTGCCATCTCTCGTGATTAACAAAGATGGAATGTATACTTTGCCGCTGAAGATGTATTACTTCTTTGGAGAAACAAATAGTCAATGGCAATTGGCTTTAGCCGGTTTGGTTTTGGCTATTATCCCGGTCATAATTTTGTTTGTATTGTTGCAAAAACAAATTATGCAAAGTGCAATCGAAGGTGCTGTTAAATAGTGTCTTCTATAAAAAAATTGCCGGTTAAATATTTCTTTGGCAATTTTTTTCTTTTTATTATTGAGTTTTAATGAAGCGGATCCCAAACAGGTAATTCCTCTGCTGGTTGTTTTAATATTTCTTGGAGTTCTTTGCTTAAGTATTTTTTGTGGACAACAACTTCATAGACAAAATTTTCGAACCAATCTTGGCTCATAACAAAATACCCGTCTTTTCCTATTTTGTCACCCCAACTATTTTCAACCTTCCATTTTGTCGGCTGCTTATCGATTAAATCGACGCCGGTTAAAGTCATTGCATGAGACACTTGGCCTTCTCCGGTTAATAAACGCTCCGCTTTTGTCATTTTGGTATTTATCGAAAAGAGTTCTTCTGTCCGATACAAAATGCTGTCAAGAAAGCCGGCTTGGCGATCGAGCTGCTGTAAAACATCATTACCAAACCAAACCGTTTCGCCATCTTTTAATTGTTGGATTGAAAGATCGGCTAACAATTTCATGTCGACATTTAAAAATTCAATTGTTCTTCCTTTGATAATATTGTTTTCGCATGGCAAACTATAAAGTTTGTTTAACGGTTTATCCGGCGAGTTGGTGACAACTACATAATTGTCAAAATTTTTATTAAAATATTTCTTATAAAATTCTTTAGCCGTCAACTTTGCTTCACGGTGATATTTTTTGTTATCATCACGATATTCTAAATCGAATTTTTTTGGTGGTTCACCAAAAGAGTAAGCCGCGATTCGATAAACTTCGGCCAACATCTCATTTTCACTTGCTTCGATTTTTTCTTTTGTTGCTCCATTGGCAACCAATTTCCGTATTGCTAAAGCATCTTTGCGAAGTTTTTTATCCATTACTTCCGCAAATTCGTCAGTTTTGTTTGTATTATAGCTTTCCGGCATCGTACTGGCCGGCATTAGGCCATACTTTTCGATTAAGCCGGCTGCCATTGCCCATTGACCTCCGTCCTGGCCGGGAGTATCGAGGAAAAATTCGACTTCACGATCATTAATTGGTTTTTGAGCGGTTCTTTCGATATTTTGATAGAAAATGTTTGCTCTCTCGATTTTGTCCCAAAAAAATAAATAGTTTTGTGAGAGCTGGAAATCTTTAACATGATATTTTTTTGCAAATGTGTGTCGCAAGGTATCTAACATTGAAAATTCCCAACAACGTCCACTATGTTTTTGATTGGTGACTTTTCCAGTATCCAGTTCAATCGAAAAAGTGCGATTTAAACGAGTGGCAGCCGTATTATCGTAACTTGCAGCGTGAATACCATTTTTTGTGACCGTTCTCGTTAGAATTGATGCTTCTTTATTTTGCTTGAACTGATCTCTTAAAGATGATATTTTTTCTTTCGTTAATGCAGATGCCATAACCATTCCTCCAAAGTTAATTAACTTCTAATTTAAGGTTATGTTTTGTTGCTTGTCAACTTTGTTTTTGATTAAGATATGCGATAGGCTAGTTGGTTGTTTGAAACAACGAGTTTAAATTATGGCTGTGTATTAATTAACGATATATTTCGGTTTTTCACCATTTAACACTGATACCACATTTTTGGCGACGACTTCAGCCATTGCATTACGGGCTTCGATGGTTGCATTGCCGATATGGGGAGTCAGAATAACATTTTTCATCTGTTTAAATTGATCATCAACTTTTGGTTCATGTTCATAAACATCTAAAGCAGCTCCAGCAAGCTGCTTTTCTTTTAGGGACTGTAGCAATGCATTTTCGTCAATTAACGGTCCACGAGCAGCGTTAATTAGGAAAGAAGTTTTTTTCATAGTTGCAAATTCTTTAGCACCCAACAAGTGATGGGTATTTTTCGTTAGTGGCAAATGCAAGCTAATTACATCGCTTTGTTTAATTAATTCGTCTTTTTCCAAGAAAACAGCATGAAGTTCTTTTTCCTCATCTTCTTTTAAGTGATGCCTTTGTGTGTAAACAATTTTCATATCAAAGTCCTGCATACGTTTGGCCAAAGCCTTGCCAATCTGACCCATGCCGATGATCCCTAATGTTTTTTTAGATAGTTCATGGCCTAAAAAGAATAAGGGACTCCAGCCATTGAATCCTTGATCGTGCATTAAATTATCTCCTTCAACCAAACGATGCGATAGGGAAATAATTAGTCCTGCTGTGACCTCGGCTACTGAAGTAGTCGAGACAAAAGGAGTGTTTGTAACAGATATTTCTTTTGCTCGAGCACTATTTATGTCGATGTTATTGAATCCGGCTCCAAAGTTCGCAATTAATTTTAATTTTGGAGCTGCATTTATTACGTCTTCATCAACATCTGTTGATAGAGAGGTAATTAAAAAATCTTTATCTTTGACTTTATCAAGTAATTCCTTCTTTGTAATTAATTTATCACCCGTAAAAATTTCGACATTTAGGCCGGCTTGTTGAAGTATACTATTTGCAACTTGAGGAAGCTCCGCTGTGATGAGAACATTTTTCATAAGATTAATCCTCTTTAGTTGGATTTATAAAAATTGAATTATAAATCCGATAATTGATATTTCAGATGCGTTTTAAATTGGAAACGGTTTTTTCATCTTTGACGTTTCCGGTATTTAATGTTGTTGCCGGTTCGAATAACAAAACCTCCGCTACTCCATTTGCGACCGGCATATGTTCAACGCCTTTAGGAACAATAAAGAATTCGCCTTCTTTTCGTTCATATTGTTTTTCCTGATTGTTTTCCTTGAGATGGATTGTAACTGACCCTTTAATAATCAAGAAAAATTCATCTTCGTTATTGTGATGATACCAGACAAATTGATCGTGAAACTTTGCTAATTTGATTTGGTATTTTCCTAGATCGCCAACGATTTTGGGTGACCAATAATCGTTGAATTGTTTGAATTTATCTTCTAGATTAACTTTTTCCATAATCAAACCTTCTTAAATATATTTTTTTGTTGCCTGTCTAATATAATAGACAGTATGAAAGTTTCTTTCAATGAAATCCATTATCTTAAATGATTATCGTTTAAATAGTAAATATATTGTACGGAGGGAATATTTTGCAGGTTAATCATCTTGGAAAAACCTTATTAAACTATCGTCAACAAAATAAATTAACAATTCGAGAATTGGCCGTTTAGTCGGGAATAAGTGCCTCTTTGATTAGACAAATTGAACGCGGACGGGCAAATCCATCATTATCCGTTCTAACGATTATTGCCAATACCTTAAATGTACCTTTATATACACTTTTTATTAACGATGTCGATACTGACAGTTTGATATCACGAAAAAAAGATCGCAAGATAATTTATCGGCAGGATAGTGCCCATACCGTTCAGGATATTTTGACGCCTGATTTTATGAGGACTCATATCAAACTCTTGATGATGGATCTAAAACCTCATTCTGTGACTACCAAGTCTTATTATGTTCATGAAGATAAAGAGGAATTGGCAGTCGTTATGTCCGGCACCACGCAAGTCGAAATGAACGCTAAGGAATATTCTTTGCAAGAAGGCGATGTTGTGCGAATTCCTCCATATGTCAAACATCGATTCTTAAACCGATCGAATTTGATCGCGCATGTTTTGTTTGTTTTGACTCCAAAAATATAGTTTATTGAGTAAGCTGTTTTTTACTTAATAATAAAAAATGATTAGTTCAAAATTTTAGTTAGGAGAAATCTTTAAAAATGGATAACGAGAAATATCGAATCGAAAAAGATACTTTGGGAGAAGTTAAAATTCCTGCAAGTGCCCTGTGGGGACCTCAAACTGAACGAAGTCGACAAAATTTTAAAATCGGGCAAAGAATGCCTTTTGAAATAATTGAGTCTCTATTACAGATTAAAAAAGCAGCTGCAGTGGTTAACGAAAAAAATGGTGAAATTAGTAAAGAAAAATCTAATTTAATTGTTGAAGTAATTGATCAACTTTTGGTGGGAAAATATCAAGATGATTTTCCATTAGTTGTTTATCAAACAGGTAGTGGAACGCAAACGAATATGAATGTGAACGAAGTGATAGTTCACTTGGCGGCTGAAATTAATCCTAAGGTTTTGTTACAAGCAAATGATGATGTTAATCACTCGCAGAGTTCCAATGATACTTTTCCCACCGCGATGGCAATTGCTGCTTATGATGCTGTAAAAAAATTGTTATCTGTTTTGGAACATTTGGAAAATTCATTGAACGATAAAGCACTTGAGTTTAAAAATATTGTAAAAATTGGTCGTACCCATCTTCAAGATGCCACCCCAATTACTTTTGGACAGGAAATTAGTGGTTGGTCCAGCCAGATAAAACACAATTTTGATTATTTGCAAAATAATAAAAAGACTTTACTTGAATTGCCAATCGGAGGAACAGCGGTCGGTACCGGTTTGAATACCGTCAAAGATTTTGATCGACAAATGGTCGAACAACTATCGGTCCAAAAAGGAATAAGTTATCTTGTTGCTCCGAATAAGTTTCAAGGTCTGGCCGCACATAGCGCTATTAATTTCATTCATGGTATTTTTAAGACTCTTGCAGCTGACTTAGTTAAGATTGGCAACGATATTCGTTTTCTCGCCAGTGGTCCCAGATCAGGATATGGTGAGATCAATATTCCTGCTAACGAACCTGGCTCTTCAATCATGCCCGGTAAAATAAATCCAACTCAAATCGAAGCACTAACAATGGTAGCTGCCCGTGTAATGGGAAATGATACAACAATTGATTTTTCATCCAGTCAAGGAAATTTTGAAATGAATGTTTATAAGCCAATTATAATTCAGAGCTTTCTTGAAAGTGCAAAGTTATTGACTGAAGCAATTGGTTCTGTTGATAAGAATCTAATTCAAGGAATTACCGTTAATCAAAAAAGAATGAAAGATCTAGTCGATAATTCGTTGATGACTGTTACGGCTTTAAGCCCACATATCGGCTATGAAAAAAGTGCCAAAATTGCCCAAAAAGCATTGCGTGAAAACACCAAATTAATTGATGCCGCTTTAGCTAGTGGGTATGTAACTGAAAAAGAGTTTAGAGAGTGGGTCGATCCTTTTAAAATGACTTCACATAAATGATTTTGGCCAGTAATTTGAAGTTTAATGATTTAAAATATCCAAATTCAGTTCACTATAAATCCTTTATTTAAATAGTTCATAATTTTCGATTCATATAAAACTTAATCATGATCTTTATAGGATTCCAATACTATTTCTTCGCTATTAACATCTTTTGCATTGTAAGCAATAATTTTCTTTTCGGAAAATAAATAAATCATGTCGGCAATCTTTTCCGATAATGCCATATCGTGACTGGTTACGATAACTGTTTTGCCTAATTTTTTGTAATTTAAAATTTGTTTACGCAAAAAATCGACATGGTAAACATCAAGTCCTAAACTCGGTTCATCCAATAAAATTATTTCTGGAGCAATAATATCAAGAATTGCAAGATCGAGTCTTTTCTTCATGCCAGTCGAAAAAGTCACAGAAAAATCTGTCTCTTCAAACAGATTATAAGATTGTAAAATATCTTTTATCTTGCGATCAGAAAGTTTTAATTTAAACAGTTCGCTATAATAAAGCAGATTTTCTTTGGCTGTTAAATACTCTACTGATATATTTTCAACGGGTAAAGAGAAAATTTTTTTGCGAAGAGACTTGGAGTACGGAATACTGGCATCTTTGTTATCAATCTGAATGCTGCCGTGATTTATTTTGTTCAAGCCGGCCAATATATCCATCAACGTAGTTTTACCAGAACCGTTTTTCCCGACGAAAAAAGAAATTTTATTAGAAGGAATCTGTAAATTCACCTTATCGAGGACAAGCTTGTCCTTGTATTTTTTTGTTAAATTATTAATTTTAATCATTTTAATAGTGCTCCTGAAAATATTAAGGACGCAGAGGTTATGATTCCTAAACAAGCTGTTAAATACAGTTTGCATTTTTTAATTAAAGGTATACAAGCAATAAAGATTTTTCCCAAGAGCATGATTGCCAACAATAGGGTGTAATTATTAAGGCTTATCATAGGAAGTGCCTTGCCTAAAAAAATGGTTGTTATTGCCAGTACTGCAAATGTAATTAAAGTGACAAAAGCTAAATTATAGGCAAAATCGTTTATGATTTTAAAATCAACCTTGGTTTCTCTTCTAATTGAGGATTCTAAATTCGCAATTAGCCTCGTGGTTGTAATTACAATCCAGATATTGACAATCAGAGTCAAAACTTTAAAAGCAAACTGTAATATGACGTTGTTGTATGTAGCAAAAACGCTATTGAAAAATGTTTTTGTTATCTCTTCTTTGCTGCTCATTTCCTGAATTAGTTGTCCAAAAGGATTTGGAAAGTTAACATAGACTATTGAATATAGAATCAGAACCGCGATAGCAAAGATCCAAAAAGTTTTTTTGTTGACTATCATTTAAATTCCCTTCATTTTATTGATAAATTTGATTCTATGTAGGCAGACACAATGCTTAGCATTAAACAAACAAAAAATGTTTTTATTGCTAGTTTTAACAATTCATTGTCAAAAATAATTTTTTTATTTGTAATTTTTTGAATCAATAAATAAGAACCGAATGCGCTGGCAAGAAGAATCTCTGGAATTTCAAATACTCCATGCAACAGGACCTTATGGATCAACATTCCAAAGCCGTATTGTTCTAGTAATGCTCTAATTTTAATTCCGAAAATCAAGAAATTATATGCTAAAAGTATATTTGAAACCACACCTATCGTTAAGATTGATATCATTAAAATTACCATTATAAGCATATTGTGCATAAAAATTTCTTTTATCGATAAAACCTGAATTTTCAAGTTAATTTTTATGCCGGTGATGTTCAAACCTACCAAGGTGAAAATAGATACGATTGCAGTGGATAACATTATTGAAAGAACGAACGGTTTTGTAACAATTTTATCTAATAAAAAATCGATATTCGCCATAAAAATTTCTCCTAAGTAAAATAAACAATAATATATTTATAAAAAGTGTAAAGATAATATAAATTGACATAATCACAACAACTGTATTTATTGAAACTTTCAGAATTGTGTTCATAAGAATGGTCATTTCTTCAATCGTGACTTGAATAAACAATACGGATATTGTTACAGGAAAAGCCATTGAATTTTCAAACCTCTCTTGGCCTTTATATCGAATGCTGATATTTGAAAAAATCTGTACTGTTAACGCCAATGAGATTCCGTTTATGAATAAAAGAAAGGCACAGTAGGCAGCAATTTTTAAATCAATCAACGATAGAGAAAGCATTGTTACGACAGATATGAGAATATTTGCAATCGAGAGCAAAATTGATACAAAGGCTTTCCTCAGCAAATATTTTCTTAAGTCGTAGCCAGTTTGTATAATTCCCTTAATTATTTTTCGATCTGACGATAAGTTTAAAAAAATGAAATTTGCAAATAAAATTGCTTGTGATAACGTCAAAATTATGAAAGTACTCTGTAAATTTAACGATTCCATAGATATGATTGACAATAAAAGCAAAAGTTTAATCATTAACCGGGCAAGAGGAAAAATCAACAAATTAGATACGAAATGAAATTCTCCCGAGTTAATCATTTCTCTTAAAAATTTTTTATAAAAAATATTTGAAGGGTTAACCCCTTTTTTTAAAAAAACTTCATCATTTTTAGTGTTGTATCTTATGGATACTATTACCAAAGTTTTATATAAAAGTAAATACAATAAAATACCTGCAACACTGTAAATCAAAAGTTCTAGATTACTTATTTTGAATAATTTCCAATTAAATATTCTATTGATATTGATAGAAATTTTTACTCTAAAAATATTTAAGAAATAAAAAATTATAATTGTTTCGGAAATAATTTCTCCAATATTCTTTATTAGTTTTATCCATTTAGTGTAGAAAACAAAACTTAAAACTTGAGAGCTTTTATTCGTAATTAAAAACAGCACCCATGCAGCAATTATAGATAAAATTATTCTCATATTTATTTTTGTTAGCAACAAAGGAAAACTAATAATTGTTAGCAAAGTTATAAATGATATGAAAGTGAAAACCTCGTATTTAACACTTTTTATAAATATTATTTGTTGGTATTTAATTGGAATACCCTTAAAACGGCAGGAAATGTTTTTAAGAAATTTTGTTAAGTCCTTATCGGAAGAACCAAATCCAATTAAACCAAAAAACAATAATATCAAACATATAGAGTCGTAATGATTTTCGATAAAACTATTGGCAAAAATAGAAATAGCATAACCAAGTAACAAATAAGTAAAAAGAACAATGGAAATCATTTTCGCAATTTTTTGTCATAGAATTTTTCTCGAATGAACGCCAATAACTCAAAATAAATAATTTTTTTCATTGAACAAAATAAGGCAGAATAATTCTGCCATAATTTAAACCTTTCTGAATTTTACCAAGCAGTACAGGCTCTTTTTCCGGCCCTTAATTTCTGCAAGATATAAACCCCGCCAAGCCCTACAATTGCTGAAACAATCAATGTAGTTCCTCCTGTAATTCCTGCTAGAGCAATTAAACGTCCAACGCTTAAGTTGGTACCACATCTAATTAACGCTGTATAAATTGCTGCGGCCGTTCCAGTTGAAATTCCAAATGTTCCAGTCAATAAAAAAAGACAAAAATTAATTTTTTTCATAATATCATCTTCAAATGATTAATAAGATTCATTTTCTAAATAAATGATTTAATTATTATAATCGAGAAATATATCATCATTAACGAATTTGCTAAATTAGCTATTTTTAACAGGTGTAACCGCTTAATATTTCCTATATTCATTTTTTAAAAAATTATTTCCAATTTTGGATAAAATTGGCTGAATCTAGGGCAATAAGAAAAGCTTTCGATTTTTGTCGGAAGCTTTTCAGAATTATTTATTTTCCTTTTAATTATTTGTATCTTTTATCAATTAAGAGCGCTACGATCCCCATCATTACGCCGGCAATCACAAGCAGGACACTGACGAATTTCGAATAAGGGACCTTAAATATATTTATTAAAGACAATATTAATAAAATCAAGATCAACAAAATTGAGATTGTTTGGACAAAGATAATTTTTTTCATGAATGCCTGTAACTACTCTTAATTTTAATGGAAATAAAAAACAGCAACAGTTCTTTAACCGTTTTATTTAATTATTTTCAGTGAAAGCCTTAATGATTTCGATAACTTGATCCGGGCCAGGCGATCCTCAAAATTCCTTAAAAGTATCATCGATCTGTTTGTATTCGCTGTCGCTTAATCTTACGTCAAGCGCCTTGGCGTTGCTTTCTACTTGAGAAGCTTTTTTCGCACCAGGAATAACAACGCTGATTTCTGGATTAGCAATGTACCAAGCAAGAATCGTTTGAGCAACTGTTGCGTCGTGGGAATCGGCGATTGATTTAATCGACGAGACCTTATCCACTATTTTGGCAAAGCGATCGCCCTTGAAGTCGGGGTTATCATGACGGATATCATCTTCAGGGAAGGTTACTGTCTTAGAATATTTTCCGGTTAAAAGGCCGGAGGCCAATGGGAAGAAGGGAACAAAGGAAATTTTGTGGTCATGCAGATAAGGGAATACATCTTTTTCTGCATCCCGATGCAGCAGGCTGTATTCGTTTTCAACGACATCAACATAGTTATCTTGGTTAGCTTCTTTTATTTGAGCTAACGAGAAGTTTGAAACACCGATTGCACGAATTTTTCCTGCTTTTTTAAGCTCGTTCAAAGTTGCTACAGCCTCGTTTTTTGGTGTTTTTTCATCTGGAAAATGAATGTAAAAAATATCAATATAATCGGTTTTTAAGCGCATCAAACTGTCGTCAACAGCCTTTTTTAAAAAGTCCGGGCTGTTATTAATGGTGACATCGCCAGTCGATGTGTCTTGAGCTGCCTTGCTGGCAATCACGATTTGATCGCGTTTATAATCTTTGATTGCTTGACCGATTAATTCTTCCGAGTGGCCCATGCCATAAGCAAAAGCCGTGTCAAGTAGTTTTATTCCATTATCAAGGCCTGTTTTGACAATTTCGACCCCGGTATTATCTTGTAAATTTGGAAATAAATTTGTTCCACCAACCGCATTGGTTCCAAGACCAAGTGGGGTTGAAACTACATCTGATTTTCCAATAACGACATTTTGCTTATCCATTTTTAGCTCCTTACTTTTTGTAATAACAATTACATTGTATTTCGAATCTAAGCAGAATACAAATTAAAAAAATTTACTTAATATTTTGTTTTTTGGATTAGTGGCGAAACAAATTAAATTTTTTTATTTGTTGCTGTTTTTGTTATTACTGGATTTTAATTTTTTCGATAATCTCTTTTTTGCCTTTTCGATTATTTCAACCGAGGCTGTTTTTATCTTTTTATTCTTCTTTTTCTTCATTTTTATTTCTCTTATCAATGTAAATTATACGAACTAATGTTCTAAACGATTGGAATAATTTATCAATTGGTAAAAATCGGTATATAAAACTTCACAAAAAATGTTTCTATGATAAAAAAGCAATTACTTTTTTAAGCCTATTGAGCAATATCTTTTATTTAAATAGAAATATAATTTAAAACGAAGCGATTTGATTATTAATGTTTTAGCTGCTTTTATTTTATAATTAAACTTGTGTTCTTAATTGAGCACAAGAATAAAATTAACTAATAACCGTCACTTCGCGCTACTTATTGGCGGTTTTTGTTTTGCTCGAAAGTTAAACAAAGCAATGATGGCTGTCTTCATATAAAAAATAATCTCAATTTATCCTTCACGGACTAAGGCAATACAAATGGATCTTTCAAAATTAACGACTGAAGCACGTAATAAAAGAACAATGAATTTAGACAGGATGACGATTCATGAATTCGCTACTATTATGAACCAGGAGGATCAAAGCGTTCCTTTGAGTGTTGCTAATTCATTGGCAACAATTGAAAATGCTATCGACAGTATTACCAAACATTTTAAACAAGGCGGACGTTTATTTTATATAGGAGCCGGAACCAGTGGACGTTTAGGCGTTTTGGATGCTGTTGAGTGCGTACCGACTTTTGGAATTGAAGCTGAGATGGTACAGGGATTAATTGCCGGTGGCCCTTCTGCAATGACGCTTGCTGTAGAGGGCGCTGAAGATGATGATAAACTCGCTTCTTCCGATCTTAAAAAACGTGCATTAACAGCCGCCGATGTGGTTGTCGGAATTGCTGCGAGTGGTCGCACTCCATATGTTATTGGCGGTTTAGATTATGCCGACAGTCTTGGAGCCGCAACCATCAGCCTGGCCTGTAATCAAAATTCCGAAATATCCAAACACGCGCAAATTGCTATCGAGGTCCCTGTTGGTCCGGAAATTTTAACTGGTTCAACCCGTCTAAAAGCAGGGACTGCTCAGAAACTGGTTTTAAACATGCTTTCAACCGGAGCCATGGTCGGCATCGGCAAAGTATATAAGAATCTTATGGTCGATGTGCGCCCCACTAATGAGAAGTTGCTGATTCGGAGTAAACGAATTATTTGTCAGGCAACTAATTGCGATGAAGCCACGGCTGCTGAAGTTTTTGAAAAAGCAGATCGAAATGTTAAATTAGCGATTGTTATGATTTTGACAAATCTTCCCAAAAAAGAGGCAAATGAGCAACTTAGAAAAGCTGATGGCTTTATTTCTAAAACAATTCCGGAATAAAAAAATTACGGAGATATCTTTTACCTTAATAAGCTTGAATGAAAAGACTGGCAGCTAATATAATTGCTCCCAAAGCTACAGCTGCTTTAATAATTTTTTCAGGAAACATTCTGACTATTTTTGGACCGATATATCCCCCTAAAAACAGGCCAGCACCCAAAGGAATTACCAGCAACCAATAAATGTGCGACCTAAAAGCGTATATTATCGTGGCAACTAAGTTAGAAAAACCTAGGGAAACATTTTTTAAAGCGTTATAAACAGGGAATCCTGATTTACTGGTAATTGAAAAAATTGCCAGCATAATGACTCCGGCGGCGGCTCCAAAATAACCACCATAAGCTCCAACCAGGAAAACAGCGATTACATAAGCTATTTTTTTCAAAATAACAGAATTTTTTCCATTTACTTTTTTTAATGTTTGATTCTCGATTTCTTTTCTTTCTTTATTGGCCGGAAACAACAATAATAAACCGGCAAATAAAATAAAGAAAGGCACAATATGAGTAAAAGACGATGCAGGCTCGATTAACAATATAAATGATCCGAAGATACTTCCGATTATCGTCAGCGGTAATATTTTTAAAAGTTCTTTTTTATGGTTTTTTAACTCCTTTTGGGAAGATGTACTGGAACCTAAACCAGTCAGGACTAAGGCGGCTGTATTAGTTACATTGGCAAAAACTGGCGGAACTCCAATTACTAATAAGGCTGGATAAGATACCAGCGAGGCTAAGCCGGTTACCGAACTTAAAATTCCCGCCAGGATTCCAGCTGGAAACAGAATCAACCATGAATTTAAATTTTCTAACAAATTAACACTCTACTCTCCAAGATTTTTGAAAATGATAAAAAAGATTTAGGGGCTTGATTTTTTAATTCATAATTTAATCGAAGCTCGACAAAGATTTAAGTGGAAAATTTCGGTACCCTCAAAAAGAAGGACCTCAGTTAATTTTATTATAGATCAATAAAGTTAGTGTTTGGAATTGGAGTTTGGCAAGAATGATTTTGATATTATCCGAACAATAAAGCAGCCGAATAAAAAATGAGCTCGGACTGTTTTTTTAGTAGCGGAACTCATTAATCATCAAACAAAAATTACATGACCAGAATTTATAGCAAATTCAAGATCAGTAAATTTTGTTTATATTCTGTATCTGCTTCATTTAAATAGATAAGCTTTCGCCTCATACGGTCTTAACTCGTTTACTTTATCATCTTCATAATTATCTATAAGCAAACTTGAAGCGTTCGATTGACCGTAATCGCGACTTACGATTTTATCGGTAAAATTGCTTATAAGTAACAAAGTTTTTCCTTCGTAATGACGACGATATGCGTATACTTGATCGTCATCGGGGTCTATTTCCTCGAAGCTTCCATATTTGATTATTTCATTATTGTGACGAAGCTTAATTAATTTTTGATAATAATAGAATACGGAATTTTTGTCAGCCAATGAATCCTCAACGTTAATTGATTTGTAATTAGGGTTAAGGGCAAACCATGGTTTTGCACTTGAGAATCCGGCATTGTTTTTATCGTTCCATTGCATTGGCGTACGGGCATTATCACGTGAAATATTTGCCAGATATTTTAGCATTGTTGGCCCATCGACAATTTTTTCTTGTTCGACCAACTCATGATAAAAATTAATAGATTCGATATCCTCGTATTGATTTAATTTTGTGAAGTGAGCATTTGTCATTCCAAGCTCCTCACCCTGATATACATAAGGAGTGCCCTGCATCAAGTGAAGAGTTGTAGCCAGCATTTTGGCCGATAGAACACGATACTTAGGATCGTCATTTCCAAAACGGGATACTGCCCGAGGTTGATCGTGATTGTTCCAGTAAAGGCTGTTCCATCCTTTGCCGTCAAGACCAGTTTGCCATCTGTTCAACGAGGCTTTTAATTCAGTCAGTTTAACAGGCTGGTCATTCCACTTTCCCAATCTAACATCCGGATTGGGACTTAAACCGACATGCTCAAACTGAAATACCATATTCAGTTCATGGCTGTTAAGGCCCGTGTATTTAATAGCGTCTTCAGTAGTTGATCCAGGCATTTCACCAACCGTTATAGTGTCATATTTGGACAATACTTCGCTGTTCATTTGACTCAAAAACTCATTTAGGCGATGCCCATCCGCTACGAAATCCATCGTCTTTCCTGCGGTGGCAGGTTCCGGAACATCAGGCAGACCCTTTGGTTTTGAAATAAGATTAATAACGTCCATTCTAAAACCATCAACCCCTTTATCGAGCCAAAAACGTTCTATATCAAAGACTGCTTGGCGAACATCCGGATTCTCCCAATTGAGATCCGGTTGACCGGTTGCAAACAAATGCAAATAATATTGTTTGCGTTCCGGAACATAAGTCCATGCTGAACCACCAAATGCGGCCAACCAATTATTAGGTTCGTGACCATCTACCGGATCTCTCCAAATATAAAAATCGGAAAACGGATTGTCTTTGGTTTTTTTACTTTCCTGGAACCAATGATGTTGATCGGAAGTATGGTTAACGACTAGATCCATCATAATTTTAAGGTTTAATTGGTGAGCTTTGTTAAGTAAATCATCAAAATCATTCATCGATCCGTACTCCGGGTTGATAGCTCGATAATTGGCAATATCATATCCGTTGTCTTTGTTGGGTGACTCATAAATCGGGTTTAACCAAATGACATCGGCACCTAGTTTTTTGATATAGTCAAGTCGTTTTGTAATCCCCGGCAGGTCGCCAATTCCATCGTTATCGCTATCCTGGAAACTCATTGGGTATACTTGATAAACTACTGTATCTTTAAACCATTGTTTTTTTGACATTTTAAATACCTTTCTAGAAATTAATATTACTTATTTTAAAATCTTGAATGAACAAATCTTACGCTGATAGCGCCTAAGACGAGAGAAGTCCCACCTACTAGGAACATTGCCGGCATTGATTGACCCATTAACGGAAAAAGCCAGAAGCTGGCAACTGAAGCACAAATTTGAGGCAAACAGATACTACAATTAAACAGGCCTAAATATGAACCTTCATGTTGACCGTTCAGTGCTTCAGTCAATAAAGAGAAGGGTTGGGTATTGATAACAAGGTAAGAAATTCCAATTAAGCAAAAAGGAATAATCATTAACCACTTATTGTGAATAAAATAAATCATAAAGTATCCGACGGCGCCGGCTAAGAGCCCAAATGAATACCAGAATTTTCGAGATGTTGGTTTGGTTCTGGCTTGGACTACAATTCCCCAAATCACGGCAGCGATAGACATTATACAAGTCAAAACTCCGTACCAGTTTCCGGCTGCTTGATACCCGGCAGAAGAAGCATTACTGGTGTGCCAAACATTAAGCGAAATAGCACCAGTCGCATATGTCCAGAGATACAGGATCGCAAACCAGGAAAAAAACTCGACAACCGAGGTTTCCCAAAAAGCTCTCGGAGCATCTTTTAATAATTTAACAAGACTTGGAGATTTCTTTTGAGCTTGTAAGTCGATTTCATGATACTGGGCATATGTTTTTGGATCATATTCGTGAACTTTTATAATTGTGAGTAAAGATGTGACCAGTAAAATTATGGCAGCGGAATAAAAAGCAATTTTGACTGTTAAGGGAACTTCACCCTTAGGCGCAGTATTGGAAATTCCAACCAACGTTAAAACAAAAGGAATTACAGCAGCCAAAACGCCACCTAAATTTGAAAATGATTGTTGCCAAGACCAGGCCAGATCTTTTTGATCTTCATTCACCATATCGCCAATAATCATTTTGAATGGCTGCATACAAATATTGGAAGTTAAATCCATAAATAATGTTGCTACAGCACCAAAACATAGTGCAGCTACGGATGCATATCCAAATCCAAATGATCCAGCGTTGGGCAACAAAATTAGAACAATTGCTGCGGCCGGAGCACCAATTAATAGATAAGGCATTCTTCGGCCAAATCGGTTCCAGGTTCTATCAGAATATTTTCCAATTAGAGGTTGAATCACCATGCCTGCAAGGGGCGGCAGAATAAAGAAAAAGCCTAAATTATTCGGATTGGCGCCAATTGTTTGAAATATTCTTCCTAATTGGGAAGATTGCAGAGAAAACGCCATGTTAATACCGAAGAAACCAAAGGTCATGGCAAAAATTGTTGATAATCGAAGTTTTGGAAGATGGTGTTTCTCTTCTTTGTCTGTATTTTTTATTAACGGTTTCTCTTTTTTATTTACTAAAGGGATGTCCGCAGAAATTTTTGAATCAGAAGCATGGCTCAAATTCATAAATTATTCTCCTTAAACTAAAATAATTTCTTTAAGTTTTTAAGTAAACGTTTACAAAAAAGAATATTAGCACATACAGTAAACGTTTACAATGGCTTTTTAACAAGATAGTAAACGTTTACTGTAAAAATAAAAAATACTCATAATGTTAGACTTTATTTATAAAGATATTCAAATGGGAGAGCTTAATGTCTGTGACAATTAAAGATGTCGCCAAAGCTGCCGGGGTCTCAACTGCAACGGTTTCACGAGTACTTTCTGGAAAAGATTTTTTTTATTCTGAAAAAACCGAAAAAAAAGTTAAAAAAGCTATTAGAGATTTAGGGTATAGAAAAAATACGGCTGCTGTTGAGTTAGTTACGATGAAAAGTAAAGTAATTGCCGTTATCCTTCCAGACACAAAAACAACTTTTTCAAATAGTATTATTGAAGGAATTCAAAATGAAGCCTTTAAAATTGATTTAAGCGTAATTATTTTATATATCGGAAATAATGATCGGGAGAAACAAAAAAGAGCCCTAACAACGGTGATTGAGAGATCAGTGAATGGTATCTTGTTGTTATCTTCTCAATTGGAAAAGGAAAATCAAGAATTATTAAACAGTTCTAATATTCCGTATGTATATGTTTCAATAGCAGTTCAAAGCGAGAATATTAGATTTATTGCTTCTGACGATTTTCAAATCGGCTATCAAGCGGCCAATTTTTTGATTAATAAAGGGCACAAAAAAATTGGTTTGGCGGCTTTGGAACCAAATACGTTTATTGGCCGCCAGCGAATAAACGGCTATCTTCGGGCTTTAAATGAACATTCTCTTCCTTCTAATGAAAATTGGATATTTTCCGGTAATTATTCATATGACGATGGTGTTCAGGCAATGAAATATTATGGTTCCGATACTGAATTAACAGCAATTATCGGAGCAAGCGATTTAGTTGCAATCGGGATTATTAATCAAGCGAAAAAGATCGGTTTCAAGGTACCGCAGCAGCTTTCTGTCATGAGCATTGATGGGACCGATGCTGTGAATATTGTTGACCCCAATTTAACGAGTGTTACTCAGTCTTTTTATACAATGGGAGTTGAGAGCATGAAGATGTTGTTGAACCCCGAATTAAAATCCAAATATACAGAAACAAAAATTGAAGAACGTCAAAGTACAGGGAATATTTGATCTTTAAGAAAGCTATTATTTATTTATCTTTTTCAGTCCTAAGAAGTGTTTAAGGCAAAAACTGGTGACGAAAGTTGAGACTCTAAAAATCGCTCCTGTAAATTAATACATAAGCGACTTGCCGTATTCCTATCCTGATTTGTTTCTTCGCTTTCGTCAATAAACAAGTGGGCGGTCTGCGGTTAGCAGTGACTCTCTGGACGTTCCCGGAAAAACGCATGTTAGAAAAATCGTTTAAAAATGGATTAGTTGGGTAATATTCTAATCGATAAAATATGGTTATCGCTAATTTTAAATTCCATTGGTCCGGTGCCATTAAAACCGTTTCCGTTTACCTTTATTTGAACCATCCAATTATTAACAGCTGTTTCATGACTATCTAATATCTGGAAGCGGGATTTTTTACCAATATTTTCATTTTTGTTCCATTCTGAAATTGAATCACGACCTTTAAAAATACGTCCCCAATCATTTAAAATCGCTTCTTCGGCGAACAAATTGATAAAATCTTTTGAGTTTTCGGAATTAGTATATTCAACAAATTGATTAATTACTTGTGGCAAATCAGTATTATTCATTATAAAACCTCACTTTAATCCATCAGGAAAATACATTGGAATCATCATAGTTGCCATTTCTCTTTCGTTTTTATCAGGATCGGTTTGGCCCATCTTTCTCATCTCTTTTGCCATACCTGCATTAATGCGGATTGAATTTTCTTCAATTCCTTGAATGGCTTCATTTATTAAGTCAGATAGTTTTATATTAAGTGGTGTATTTTGTGAATTAACATCTTTTTCGAGATTTGTTTCAGCTACCAGCGGAGGTACTAATTCCACTATATGAATATGGTCTTCGCCGGCAAAGTGTAATTGTTCCCTCAAAGCGTCAGTAAACATATGTACGCCTGCTTTAGTAGCTGAATATATTGGATGTGCTGCCGAACTAAGATTGGCTAATCCGGAACTTATATTAACGATCATCGATTCTGCTTGTTTACGTAAAATCGGCAGAAATATTTTGTCAATATTTATTGTTCCAATCAAGTTTGTTTGGATCTCAGCTTGAAGTTTTTGAGAAGTTGTTTTTTCATCAAGCAAATTATAATGTCTCATAATACCAGCTGAATTAATAACAATATCGATGTTTTTAAATTCTGAAATTGTCTGCTTGTAAAATCGCTCTACGCTCTCCTGGTCGCTCACATCTACTTGGTAACCACTGATATTCTTATTATCTTTAACTACTTCAGTGATTTTTTCTTTTGAACGACTGCCAATAATTATCTGATTGTCGATAGCCGCCAATTTCTTGGCAAAAGCTAATCCAATCCCCGAAGTTCCGCCCGTCACAACAATTTTTTTATTTTTTAATTCCATTGTAAAGTGCTCCTTATTAGGTTACAATTTCTAATAAATGTAACTAAAAAGGAGTATAAACAAGTAGGTTACAAAAGTCAAATTATGTAACTTAAAGACAAAATGAATAAATTATCTAAAAAAAACATCCTGGATGAAGCAACACAATTAATAAAGCAAAAGGGCATCGATTCGGTTTCTTTGACCGATATTGCCAGAGTACTTGGTACAAGCCATGCAGCTTTATACAAATATTTTCCAAACAAAAATGCTCTTTTAAGTGCATTAGCTCAGGAATGGCTTGATGCGTTGTTAATCAAATTATTTCCTTTCAACAAAAGCCCTTATAACACTAAAGCAGACATTGTTCATGATTGGTTGTGGACTCTGTTTACTCAAAAAATATTGGCCTATCAGAAGGATCCAGAAATGTTTAAGCTATATACGGAGTACATTGATTCCAATCCTAAATTATTACAAGAACATATGAATGCATTAATAAATAGTTTATTGGCAGCAACAGGATGGGAAAATAGAGATAAAGCTCTTGCCGTTATTGAAGCCTTTATTCTCTTTTCAGCTCCTAAACTGGCTTTCTTATGGAACGAGCAATCCGAACAACAGTTTGAAAATATATGGGCATTAGTTGCTGAAAGTTTAAATGATTAAGACCTTATCGATAATATCTTGAACCTTTATAGAATTAATTTGTTTCAAAGCACGAGTTTGATTAGGCATATGCCTCAGTTTTCCAAAATAGCTATTTACTTTACTATTAAACAAAGTCATTTTATTTCGGTTCCATTATCAAAAAATCATTGGCATGAACGCTATTACGATAATAACTAATAAAATAATCCAGATTGCCAATCCGATCGGACTTTGCGGATTTATCGTCAAGCCAATCCCAAAACTTTTAGGAATCAGAATCGGTGCTTGTTTACTAATTGGCCCTGGATAGGCCAGATGATAATGCCACAAAGCAGCAATCATAATATACATAATCAGGATAGACATCAGGCCGCTCATAAGATGACCATTCAAAATGTTTCTATCACCAAAAAAGTTCAATAAGACCGGAACCAGGATTAAGATTATGATTACAGCGGCCAAAGAGATATCGAGCACTCTTAATTTCTTTTGTTTTCTAAGATCCTGCGAATCTTCCTGAACTTTTTTCATAACCTTTTTGTCTCCTTTAATCAATACATCTAAAGACAGGTCGTATATTTTGCTTAGTTCAACCAAGGTATCCAGATCCGGATAATTTTTACCTTTTTCCCAGTTCGATAAGGCTTGGCGGCTGACATACAAAAGTTCGGCTACTTGATCTTGAGTCATGCCCAATTCTCTTCTTTTACTGGAGATAATTTCACTGAATACCATAAACCCTTCTTTCAGCATCATTCTATCCAGTCAAACAGATGATTGCCAGCAAGGATTTATTGCGTTAAAAAACATCCAACTAGATACTCCTTCTTTGTATATTCGATTCAATTAATTACAAAAAAATGCGCAAAAATCCAGTTTATTCTTTTGATCCATTTTAATTAAAGCGTCCCCAAGTTGGAATATCACACAACCACTATCAAACAGCTAATTCTGGGATTTGATTTTTGATTTTCTCAATGATTAGCGCACAGTTGACCGAATCGCTGATTGGCATATTATTGCTTTCGGTCTTATTTTTGCCATAACACTGAATCACATGAGCGATTTCGCCATGAAAATCATCTTGTTCATAAGCTATATGATAATTTTTTGTCCCACTGGATGTCTTTACGATAAAGGATTCGGCTCGATGAAAATTTTTGATTTCTATTTGACCTTTTTCTCCTTTGATCGTAGCTTCGGTTTGTTTGTTCCGGTCAAAGGCACACTCAATGGTCGCCGAAAGGTTTGGGAACAGAAGCTTTGCCTTGGTATATGATTCAACACCGCTGATATCCATTTTGTTCTCCAGCACTTCGACCTTAGGCAGCGTTTTGGCAAAGTCTTCGGTCAGGGCAACATTATAAATTCCAATATCTAACAAACAGCCGCCTTGAATTGGCTGGAAATGATAAGTTGCTGTTTTTTTAGATATTTCCCGACAAAAGGAGCTGTCGATACTGATTATTTTGCCGATTTCGCCATTGTTAATGATTGTTTTTATCTCTTGATATGCTGGTGTAAAACGGCTTTTCATTGCTTCCATAAAGAAAATATTTTTTGCTTCTGCTAATTTTTGAACCGATTTCATCTGCTCGGCGTTGAGCGTGGCAGGTTTTTCGCAGAGCACAGCTTTTCCTTTTTTAAGGGCCTTCGATATCCATAAATAGTGAAAACCATGAGGTACAGCGATATAAACAATATCGATATCTTTATTGGACAAGAGCTCATCATAATCATCGTAGATTAATTGGCAGGGATGCTTTCTTTGGAAGGCAGCTGCTTTTTCAATTCCACGACAAGCAACGGCATATAAATTAGCATCCTTAAAATGGCTCAAACTGTCTGCGAAGCGGTTGGCAATATTGCCAGCGCCGATAATTCCGAAATTTATCATAAATTGCCTCTTTGGTCGCTTTTATTTTTTGACAATTGATCTCCTTCCGAGATGGCTCTTTTTGCTCAGAATGGATCGAGTTCTTATAGTGACCTACCTGCCTCTAATTATATTTCTAATCCATTATCGATAGTGCAGCATAGAATGTCGAAATATATAAAGAACGATTATCGTAAAGTTGCTTTTTGAATATTTGAATTGAGGAAAAACTAAGAAAATATATCATTGAATGAAAACTAGGAATTATTTATGAAATTTTATATCATATTAAATTTATGGGTTGACAGTTTTCCGATTCGTTCGAGAATTAGTGTCAAAACCAGAGCAATTAGAACGTAAAGCGACCCAATAGGTGCGATTTTATTTAAACTGAAGTATTCAGTTACAATTCCACCGGTAGCCGATCCTAAAGCAATCCCGAAATTAGCAAAAATGGAATTAAGCGATGAGGCTAATATCAAAGATTGCGGGTAATCGGCTTCAGCAACCGTTAGAAAAAAGATTTGGATTGGTGAATTTAGCAGATACATACTAACTCCTAAAAGCATAACAACAATCATTCCAATAAAGGGAACGACTGCTAGAAAAGGAAACAGTACTAGTAACAGGAATTGACCTATGTATATTTCCGGCATTTTTTTCAGACCGGAACTACTTGAAATTTTTCCGCTTAGTTGATTACTAATTAATGCCATGAGGCCATACAAAAATAATGTTAATGTTAAAAAATTTTCTTTAACAAGTAAGATATGAGAAAGAATCGGTTGCAGGTAAGTATAGAAAACATAAATTCCCGCTAAATTGAACATTGGTAAAAACATGCCAATCTGAATTCTCCTGTCACCAAAAATTCGTAGTTGTTCTTTGAAGTTTTTGCTGGCCTGTTGATGAATATTTTTAGGAAGAAGCAGAATCGAAAAGAATAGAATAATAATGCTGACTAAGATAATTGCATAAAAAGAATATCGCCAACCATAATTTTTACTGATCCAGGTTCCAAAAGGGACTCCGAAAACCGAAGCGATGCTAAAACCGGAAAAGACCCACGAAACTAGCCAACCTCTCTTTTTAATTGGTGCAATAAAGTTGGCAAAAGCCAAAGCAACAGCGATACAGGCCCCGGAACTGGTTGCCGTTATAAGTCGAGAGACGGCCAGAATTATGTAGCTATTGGCAACGGCTGTCAGCAAGTTTCCGACGATAAAAATCGATAACAAAATCAAAAGAGCCTTATAAAGACTTTTTTTACCAATTGCCAGTGTGATTAAAGGCGTGCTAATGGCGTAGACTAAAGCGAAGCCTGTGACCAGATAACCCACCTGACTAATTCCAATTTGAAATTGCTTGGCCAAATTGTCCAGAATACCGACAATAATGTATTCGCTGCAGCCAAGAACAAAAGCAATGGCAATTAAAACCATACTTTGCAATTTAAAAAGT
>NZ_AQVA01000006.1 GCF_000372485.1 Oenococcus oeni DSM 20252 = AWRIB129 | reverse complement strand
GGATGACCAAATACTTTTTGCGACCCGAGCCCCGACCATGAAATTCATCACGAGTACCGAACACCTGAATGTTTGTGTCTGTAATTCCCAGTAATTTAAGTGTATTATCTAGTTGGGATATCTATTCCTACCCCGCTTATCTTGAGTTTCGTCGCTTAAAGCATAGCACTAGGGAGGCTTAGATGCCTTTTTTTGTTATCAAAAAGGGCCTAGTACTTTTGGAATGGAAATACTTTCCAACACCAAAAATTCTAGACCCTTTTTTGTCAGTAATATTAGCAAGCAGCCCTGAAGAATACCTTTTAACATTTGCGATGACGTTTCCTGTTTCAAAACTATCGCCTTCTTTCACTAGCTTGTATTGCCAACTAATAATTTAACAAAATTTCATCTAGTTTGCAATACATACTAGATTAATAGAAAAAGGGGAAAATGTTTTGATAATTTGTATATCGTAAATTAAATAAATGTCATAAAAACTTTAGAAGCAAGAAATTCTTTTGACAATCTTAAAGGTCTTATAAAGAATATTTTTATTTTTTTTAGCGCGCTAAAATGGTTTATATGGTCAAAATTGAGAGAATTTATGGAACAGAATCAAAGGGTTATCGAATTTTAATTGATAGTCTTTGGCCCCGTGGGGTTAGTAAGGAAAAAGCCGCAATCGACTTATGGGCAAAAGATATTGCCCCTTCGGCAGATTTACGCAAACAGTTTTACGATCACGATATTGATGAAATGGCTTTTAGGGCAATTTATTTAACGGAGCTTTCGAGCAATCCCGCCAGCAAAGATTTCTTGCAGACCTTAAGAGACCACGAGGACAGTGTTTTATTGTATGCAGCTAAAGATGATCATGAAAATAATGCTAAAGTTTTGGCTGATTATTTAAAACGTCAAGGATTTGATTTCAGCAAAAATGAACCGGAAAAGGAGCCTGATAAAGACGACCAAGAAAGCAAAATCTGAATTTATTCATGTAATCCATCCCTGGCCGCCAATTTATGATGAGAATTCAAAAGTTTTATTATTAGGCAGCTTACCGTCTCCGAAATCTTTGGCTTCCGGATTTTACTATGGCAGCCCTCAGAATATATTTTGGTCGACTTTGGCAAAAACGCTTGGTGTTGATGAACCGGAAAAAAGTAAAGAAGCGCGTTTATCGTTTGCTTTGAAACATCGTGTTGCGATATGGATAACTTTAAAGGAAGCCGACATTATTGGAGCACAGGATTCAACAATTAAGAATCCTGTTCCAAATGATTTTTCCGATATTTTAAAGAATTCTCAAATTAGGACAATTTTTACAGAAGGAAAAAAAGCCACGGAGCTCTTTAACAAATTGGCAGCGCCGAAAATAGGCCAAGAATCAGTTTATTTGCCCTCGACTTCTCCTGCTAATCGGGCCACACAGGCCAAACCGATTTTTATGGAACGTTGGAATTTGGTTAAAGACGCTCTTAATGACTGATCTGAAGCGCAAATACTGCTACTGCCGTTTTTAGTTCAAATTTTTTATATCACTAATCGGGAACTGTTGGGGAATTGAGACAGTTTTTTTAATTATATCTAAGTAAGCGCTTCCACAATGTTTATTTCTTCACAATAATATGGTATATTATCTTTGTAAATTTTTGTACAAACTTTCAGGGTGCAAGTTTACGAATTCCTCAAAAATTTAGAAAAGTAAAACCATCTTTTGTGACAGAAAATCACAGATTACTGGAAACAAATAATCTGTTATTTGGTTTTGTTTGAAGAAATAAGAATCTTTCAAATTGTTCGTTTGTTTTAGTCGGTGTGCTTAATTATCGTGATTTAATGGTCTTTCTATTTGCTACAAAAGAAGGAATTAAGATATTCAAAGAAAGTCGAGAACTAAAAATGAAAGCTGCAGTTGTTCGTGAAAAAAATGATGGGTTTGTTGATCTGATAGATGATTGGAAACCACGTGAATTAGGCTTTGGCGATGCATTGGTAGATGTTGAGTATTGTGGTCTTTGCCACACCGATCTGCATTGTGCAAGCGGAGATTTTGGCGATCCAAATACTTTAGGCGAACGCAACGGAGATTTCCGTCGTGTCGTTGGACATGAAGGAGTTGGAATTGTTTCTAAATTGGGCGAAGGGGCAGACCAATATTTGAAGGTTGGCGATCGTGTTTCAATCGCTTGGTTCTATGACGCTTGTGGTGTTTGCGACTATTGTGTATCCGGTAACGAGACTTTTTGTCGCAAGGTAAGAAATTCCGGTTATACAGTTGATGGCGCAATGGCTCAACAGGTTGTTGTCGATGCTAAATATGCAGTTAAAGTTCCTGAAGGACTTGATCCGGCTCAGGCTTCTTCGATTACTTGTGCCGGAGTTACAATGTACAAATCTTTGAAAGTCGGCGAAACCAAACCTGGTCAGTGGGTATCTGTACATGGTGCCGGCGGATTAGGCAATTTGGCTGTTCAATACGCTCATAATGTTTTTGGTGCCCATGTTGTTGCAATTGATGGAAATCCGGATAAGCTGGAAGCCGCTAAAGAAGGTGGCGCTGAAGTTTTGATTAACCGTAAGCAGCCCGGCATCGATGTTGCTGCTGAAGTTCAAAAGGACACTGGCGGTGTCCACAACGCCCAAGTTACGGCTGTTAATGATGCAGCTTTCAAGCAGGCTGTTGATTCGCTTCGGCCAATGGGCAAGCTTGTTGCTGTTGCTCTTCCGCAGGGCGATATGGAACTTAATATTGTTAAAACTGTTTTGGATGGGATCGAAGTTCGTGGCTCATTAGTTGGAACAAGAGCTGATTTGAAAGAAGCTTTCCAATTTGGCGCCGAAGGTAAGGTTACCCCAATTGTTGAAAAGGTTGATTTGAATGATATTAATGATGTGATTGAAGAAATGAAAGAGGGCACGATCACTGGTCGCAAAGTCTTTGATTTTACTCACATGTGAGATAAATATTTAATCATTTAAAAAAGTTCGCTTAAAGCGAACTTTTTTTATTTGATCTCAACAGTAAAAATTTCGGCATTTTCAATATACAAAGTATTTAAATTCTGCATTAATAAAATCAGCAAACCAAAAGAAAGGCTGAATGAAATAATCTCAAAGGCAGTTAGTGATAGATAATGCACGGTTTGAAAGAGAATTTCCGAAAGTGCCAACAATCCCGCAAAACCATAAGCCGTTAGAAGAAATTCACGGGTGGCATTCGGCAGTAGCCATTTCAAACCGATAATTAAAATTAATACTAATATGACAAGGGCGTTGGCGGACCACCAATGCAGTTCGTGTAACCAAATAATCGATCGATTATTTTGGAAAGCACCCACTAAACCAAAAACGATTGAAGTTGCCGCTAAGAGCAAACGCAAGACCTTCATTTGTGTGTTAAAGAACTGAGGGATTTGAAAAATTAAAGAAAAAATATAATCAATTAAAGTCAACATAATCATGGCGGAAAAGATTAAAGTCAGATTGAACTGCCACCAGTTATTTGATAAATTCGACCCCAAATAAGAGAAATTAATTTGCCACCAATCTTCATGCTTGTTATTGATCATTGAGAAAAAAATTCCGCCAACAAGTGTGAAAATCAGAATTGTTGTGATTGTTGAAAAATCAATTGACTGAGCTGCGTTCATCATTAAATAACTTGCTATCCCGACAAAGCCGGCAATCAAAGCAGAACTTGTGTACCGATCCAAAATAACGCCGTGAAAGGCCAAATCAACGAAATAAAAGAAATAGGAAGTTAAAGAAAAATCAAGCAACGTAAACGCAATCGACAGAGTTGTGATTGAGCGAAATTTTGCTAATCGACTTGTAATGACCAACTGTTTTCTGCCTAGTAACAATAATGCGATTAAAAAAGTAATAAATCCGAATAGAGCAGCTAAATAAATTGTAATTTGACTGATTGAGTTGGCACCTGATAATTTAACGTAGTCTGTTTTTTGAATAAAAAAATTGACCAGTGCGACGAATCCGGCTAATAGGCCGGGAACCATAAACCAGCGAAGTGATTGTGTTTGTGCCTCTGTTTTTGTTTCTTTGGCTTGAAGAATAATTCGATTATGATCGATTCTTGCCAGGAGCTTATTTTTACCGCCATTATTCAAATATAGTTTGTCAAAGGCTCTTTTTGGAATCGAGATATTTACCTGCTCATTTTTATTCATTACTTAATTCTAATTCAATTGGTAAATTCCTATAATCTCAATTATTCCTGCATATGGCGTAAAATATTTGCATATGCAAAAAGTATTTATTTTAAGTGCGGTTCGAACACCGATCGGAAAATTTGGCGGCGTTTTAAAAAATAAAACGGCTGTTGAACTCGGAGCAACGGTTATTAAATCACTGCTTAAGCGTTCAGAAATATCTGCCGAGGAAATAGATGAAATTTATATGGGTAATGTTATTCAAGCAGGCGTCGGGCAGAATCCTGCTCGTCAAGCAGCTCGTCTAGCCGGTATTCCCTTTTCAATTCCCAGCACGACAATTAATGATGTTTGTGGGTCGGGACTGCATTCGATTAATTTGGCGGCTAAATTAATCGCTGGCGGTTTTGATGACATAATTGTAGCCGGAGGAATGGAATCGATGTCCAATGCTCCATTTTTGCTTAAAAATCATCGATTTGGACATAAATTAGGAAACGAAAAGATTGATGATACATTGTTACGGGATGCTTTGATTGACCCGATCGGAAACTTCCATATGGGTATTACAGCCGAGAACATTGCAGAAAGATACTCTATTAGTCGTCAATCGATGGATAGATATGCGCTTGAATCGCATTCTCGGGCAGTTAGAGCCGAGAAAAAGGGTCTTTTCAATGATGAAATCGTTGCTGTCGATCAAGTTAAGCAAGATCAAGCACCAAGAGCCGACACTTCTTTAGAACAATTGTCGAAGTTAAAGGCTGTTTTCAAAGAAGGGGGCAAAGTCACAGCTGGAAATGCTTCGGGAATTAATGATGGAGCTGCTGGAGTTATTTTAGCCAGCGAAAGAAAAGTGGGAGAACTTAATTTGAATCCTCTAGCCGAATGGAAATTTGGGAATGCCGTTGGCGTTAATCCGGAGATTATGGGAATCGGACCGGTTTTTGCAATTAATGATCTGTATAAAAAAAACAATCTAAGTGATCAGGATATTGACTTATACGAGTTAAACGAAGCTTATGCTTCACAGATGCTGGTCGATACGTCGGAACTTCATCTGAATTTAAACAAGGTTAATCCTAATGGGGGATCAATTGCTTTGGGACACCCGGTGGGTGCTTCTGGCGCAAGGATTTTAGTCACCTTATTGTACGATCTGATTCATGAAGAAAAAAAACGCGGAATTGCCAGTTTATGTGTCGGCGGTGGCATGGGTGTTTCAACAATGATTGAAAAAATTTAACTAATCCGAAGCAATTTTGCACTTTTCTGGATTTTTAGGGGCTTAAAAGTGTAAAATATTTACGTTCGGATGGATACCCAAGTGGCTGAAGGGGTCGGTCTAGAAAACCGATAGGTCGTGTATGCGGCGCGAGAGTTCGAATCTCTCTCCATCCATAATGACGTTGGCAGGTCAAGAACTACTCCATTAGTGTTTTTACACATCTTGATATCGCTTGTCGAGGTGATATTTAGTTTTTATAAAAATAGATCGGCATCCAATGTTATGGACCGGTTTCGTTAATGTTTTCCTATTTTGACTTAATCGAATTTTTCGCTGAGCTCAATTATGATAGGATTTAAGGAATAATTCTGTTTATTTAATTCTTCTTTTATTATCGAAGCTTTTATCTGAATGGAAACTGTATGTACGATAATCAATCAAAGGAGCTATTACTAGTGGATTACGATAACTTTTTTCTAGGTGTTGATAATATGGCGGAATCTGTCGATTTTTATAAAAATGTCCTGGGTTTGCCTGTTAAATTTGATTTCCGCGACAAAGGGATGATAGGATTTCAAATTGGTGAAAATGAACCAGCCATTATTCTAAAAGATCGGCACATGTTTCCTGACGCGGAATCAACGCTTTGGTTTGTAGTCAAGAATGTGAAAGATACCTATTCTCATTTAAAGGAAAGTGGACATGTAAATTTTATGTCGGAGCCATACGAGATTCATACTGGGCTTGCTGTAGAATTCGAAGATTTATCCGGCAATCGTTTGGGAATTACTGATTACAGCAAACAATAGTTATGTGGCAGTATGTGGTATAAAGTAAACTCAATCTTTGGTTTATGTATCTTGAGGACCTTTCAGAAGCTTTAAATGGTTAATCGGGGTTAATACTGATTAAGTCATTAATAGAGTGTGTCATTAAGAAGATGAATTTCTTTGAAAAGGTAGCAGGATTTTCGGGCTTGGGTTGGTTCATCCAATTGGCAATAATGGTTAGTGTTTGGGTAACGGCCAGTTGCATCATGAATTCGACGCTTAAACCAGTCTTGGCCTCAGAGCCTTTAAAGTAAGGTTCTAAAATATCAATATAACTTTTCATAATAAATCTAGTCCAAGGCGGGCAGGCTATGCCCTTGTACAAAATCTGCAAATATTGTCGTTTACTGTAAAGATCGGGCAGGATTTCTTCAGCAAAAAAATGAATTAAATCGGTGTGTTGATATGCAGCTTGTTGAGATAAAAATTTTTTTAATTTCATTTGTGGATTCTGATCGATGAAATAATGCAGGGCAATAACTAGTTCATCGATGCTCTGATAGTGAGTTTTATATAACGCTTGGCGTGACATCCCCAGTTTGTTTGCCACACTGATTAATGTTATTTTGGAATATGAGCTTGATTCTTTGATGACAAGGACAAAAGCCGTAAAAATACGTTCGTCAATTTCGTTACATTGCATTTAAGACGCCCCCTAAAAAAGTTATTTGAAAATGAGCCGATATTCTACAATTAATTTCATTATGAGTCAATGATAAACGGTTGACAACTGTCAACCAAAAGGGATTGAATAGTATTTTTTTTCATGAGAAGATTGATTGATGGAAGTACTTAATAATATTGATAAGAGTGTACAGAAAGATATCTTTGAGATATTAAAAGAGAATGTCAATAGGTAGTACGATTGTGTATACATCGCATATAGTGTTAACAAATTATCCGGTTACAGAGGTTGAAATATGAAGATCTTTAAAATAATCTGCATGTACATTGTCAACCTGTTGATTCTGGCGACGGTAACTTTACCAAATCACAAGAACATAGTTACGGTTGTTTGCCAACAGTTTTCAAAGAATACAATTATCCCGGGAATTTGGCTTGCCCTAGTTGTTTTGATATTATTCCTCTTAGCTGATCGTTTGAATAAAAAGGATAGCAATGATATTTATTTCAATCGACTAAGATCAATAATGATGTTATTGATCTTTGTTTCTTTAGCGACAAGTATCTTTTTTTGAATCGAATGGTGCATTAAAAAACTAACAAGAAACGACTGATTTTTAAACAAGCAATTTTTTAGTAATCGTTAACCAATTGCGAATTTGGGCTATAGTCTTAAAAAAGTTTGACATTCGTGAAAAAGACCGATATCGTAATCTCGTTGGTGAGAAAATTGCCACTGCTAAAGATTGAAAGAGGCATGTGATTTCATGGAAGTATTTGACTATGAGAATGTTCAGTTGATTCCTAACAAATGTTTGATCAGCTCGCGTTCAGAAGCTGATACGAGTGTTGAGTTTGGCGGACATCGTTTTAAATTACCCGTCGTACCAGCCAATATGGCTTCGGTTATCGACGATAAGTTGGCAATTTGGCTTGCGGAAAATGGATATTTTTACATTATGCACCGCTTTGAACCGGGGAAAAGATTTAACTTTGTGACCGATATGAAGCAAAGGGGTTTGATTAGTTCGATCAGTGTCGGCGTTAAAGAAGAAGAATATCGTCTGATCGACGAACTGGTTGATGCTGGTTTGACGCCGGACTATATCACAATTGATATTGCCCATGGCTATGCTAATACTGTGATTGATATGATCCATTATATTAAAAAACATTTGCCGAAGGCCTTTGTCGTTGCTGGAAATATTGCGACACCGGATGCTGTCCGTGAATTAGAGGACGCTGGTGCCGACGCCACAAAAGTTGGGATTGGTCCTGGAAGAGCCTGCATCACAAAATTAAAGACAGGTTTCGGGACAGCTGGTTGGCAGCTGGCAGCTGTCCGTTTGTGTGCTAAAGCAGCCCGCAAACCGATTATTGCAGACGGTGGTATTCGTCATAATGGTGATATCGCCAAGTCGGTTCGTTTCGGCGCGAGCATGGTTATGATTGGCTCCCTTTTTGCCGGCCATAAACAGTCTCCTGGCAGTGATCTGGTGATCGACCATCGTCACTACAAGCAGTATTATGGGTCAGCTTCAGCCAAACAAAAAGGCGTTTACAAGAATGTCGAGGGGAAGGACCTTTTGGTTCCTTACCGTGGTGACATTGCAAACACCTTAAACGAAATGGCTCAGGATCTCCAGTCCTCGATTTCTTATGCTGGAGGAAATAATCTCCAAGCTTTGAGAACTGTTAATTATGTGATTGTGCAAAATACAATCATGAATGGTGATTAAAGATAATAAATAAATTTAATTTTCCTGCTGTTTAACACTTCCAGCAGGATTTTTTATTTTATTAGTCACCCTGTCTGGTTGGATAATCAAATTTAATAGAACAGCACATAAGCTGGCAATAACAACGCCGTTACTGAAAATTAATCTAACTGTTTCCGGTAAACTTTGGAAGATATTCGGTTCGACGCTGACACCTAAACCGGCGCCAATCGAAATAGCAGCCACAAGGATATTTTTGTTGTTTGAAAAATCCATTTTCTCCAGTATGCGGATTCCCTGAATAGCAATCATGCCAAACATAATCACGGTTGCACCACCAATCACGGGAGTGGGGATGATTGTTGCTAATGCACCGATTTTAGGCAGTAGGCCGAGCAGCATTAAGAAACCGGCAGCATAGTAAATCGGTTGGCGGCTTTTAATACCGGACAATTGGACCAAACTGACGTTTTGTGAAAAAGTCGTATACGGAAAAGTATTGAAGATACCACCTAATATGCCGGCTAAAGCCTCGGCACGGTAACCTTTTTTGAGATCCTTTTCGCCAATCGGTTTTTTGGTGATATCGCCGAGGGCGAAAAAAACACCAGTTGATTCTACTAAGGAAACCAATGAAATGGCAATCATTGTCAAAATAGAAGAAACCTCAAAACGTGGAGTGCCGAAGTAAAAAGGTTGTGGGAAGTGGAACCAACTGGCATCAACAACTGCTTTAAAGGAAACCATGCCCATCAAGGAAGCTAAGATTGTCCCCAGTAGAAGACCGATCAGGACGGCGATTCGACTGATGAAACCACGACCATAAACACTGCAAACCAAAACAACTAAAATCGTGAACAGACCCACAATCAAATTATTGCCGGAACCAAAGGATTTAGCTGTGGCACTGCCGCCGCCAAGATTTACAAAACCGATTGGGATCAGAGTTAAACCAATTACTGTAATGACAGTTCCGGTTACCAAGGGTGGAAAGAACTTGCGGATTTTGGCAAAGAGGCCCGCAATTAAAAAGACAAAGACGGCTGAAGCAATGATCGCACCATACATAGTGCCGATTGAAAAATTTTGACCAATCATTTCCAATGGAGCGACTGCTTGGATGGCGCAGCCTAAGATAACCGGTAATCCAATCCCAAAAATGCGATTAGTAAATAATTGCAGAAAAGTGGCCAGCCCACACATGAAGATATCAATTGAAATAAGATAGGTCATTTGAGCAGCACTGAATTTAAGTGCACCACCGATTAGTAGTGGGACAAGAACTGCTCCGGAATACATTGCCAACAGATGTTGAATACCTAAAAGCGCTGAATGATAATTATCGACAAGATTATTTTGACTTTCCCGATTATTAATTGACATGCGAAGTTTCCCCTTGTTTACTAAAAACGACTTGTCCATCCTCGAAACGATCAATGCTTGCCAGCGAGACAAGCGGCAGGTTTTTTGACAAGATTAATTGATGTCCAGCTTGAAAACGTTTTTCAATTACAATACCGACGCCGACAGCGCTGGCACCCGCCTGATTTATGATATCCAGTAATCCTTGAACCGCTTGGCCGTTAGCCAGAAAATCGTCAATGATCAAAACACGATCACCGGGATTGATAAACCTTTTTGAAACGGCAATCTGGTTTTCTGTCTGTTTTGTATATGAATAAACGCTGGCAGAAAAGAACTCCTCATTTAAAGTACGGCTTTGGTGTTTGCGCGCAAAAATCATTGGTACCTGCAGCTGAAGACTTGTCATTAGAGCTGGAGCAATTCCTGAGGATTCGATTGTGAGTACCTTACTTATGTTTTCGTGACTGAACTTTTCAGCAAAAGCCTGTCCGATTTGCGACATTAAAAAAGGATCGATTTGATGATTCAAAAAACTATCGACCTTTAGAATATCTGATCCGAGCACGATGCCTTCGGATTTAATTTTCTCTTCTAAAATTTTGATAACTAATCTCCTATCTAATTTCAATAGAAGAAAAAGCTTCCCGCAGACTATGAAAAATCAGCACAAGTACTTAATTGCTTATAGTCCTGAGTTTGTGGCTCCGGGTAGAAACGGTCATCCTTATTACGACCATATATAAGCTTTTTCAACATTCTGAATTTGTTATTTGTATCCTATCACAGGAAAAAAGTCGGCGCAAGGAAATCTTAACGTAAAATATATTCCAAAGGATATTAATGGCAGAAATTAATTATCAATTAATCGATTTTGATAATCGTGGCGACTTAGGATTGAAAAACGAGCCTTTTGAACTTTTTGGTCGAATGAAAATTGATCGTCTCAATAATAATTGGTCGTACGAAGTGGAAATATTTACTCACAAAAGGACGATGGCTTTTCCAGATGAAAGATATCATTTGCAGGAAATAAATCAGAATGGATTTGCTTTGGGCGCTTATGATGATTCGAATTGTGTCGGCCTTGCTATTTATCAAAAACATTGGAATAAATATCTTTATCTGAAAGATTTAAAAGTTAATAGGGATCATCGTAAGTTGGGCATAGGTAATCAGTTAATTAAAGAAGGACTCCGAAGGGCAGTCCAATTAGGTTACAAGGGGGTTTATGCAGTATGCCAAGATAATAACCTAGCTGCTTGCCAGTTTTACCTGAAAATCGGTTTTCAAATAGGGGGATTTAACGATTTCGACTATAATTACACGACTCAATCGGGAAAATCAGACATTTATTTTTATTTGGATAAAAATAGTGCTAGATAGATATGATCCAACGAGATAAATTGGTGTCATTATTTATAGTTTGCTTTCCTAAAAGACATTTTTATGATAAAAATAAAGGCTTTAACATTTGAGAACACTGAGACAGTTGGTGATTGCCGGATTATGGTGTTAAATTAGTTCCAAAAATAATTTTTACCATATTGGTGATTTGTATGAAATGTTTTTTTGCTTTTTCTGACTGTTAAGCGGGATGAAGATAAAATTAGTTCTTTGACTTATAAAAAGAAAAAGGCTTTTAATGATTCTACAATTTTTTTAAATTTATTTTCGGCCATTAAGAAGCGAGAATATTGTTTTTACTTTAAAAAGTTAATTCGCAATTATTGGTTGTTGGTTATATAATTAGTTAAACTAACTAAGTAATAGGAGCCAATTTTGACTGACGATTTATCCCTACAATCTTATATTATTCTGCATAATACGGCTCGGAAACTTCATTTCTTAGCACGTATCAGATCCAAGTCTGAGGGAATTCCGCAGGAGTTGGGAAGAACTTTAAACGCTATCAGCCACAAAAACGGTCGTTGCACTGCCAAAGATTTTGCAGCCCACCTGAGAATTACAGCTCCATCAGCAACAATGAAGATTAATAATCTTCTTGAAGAGGGTCTGGTTAAAAAACGTCTGGTTTCTCAAGACCATCGAAGTTTCTTTTTGGAAATTACTGAAAAAGGTGAAAAACTTCGTCAGCAAATAAACCGGCAGAATATCGAAGTTGGTTCGAGAATTTTCTCAAGTTTCAGCACACAACAAAAAAAGACTTTGTCAAAATGCTTCAGATCATTGATCGGGAGATAGACCGACAAATAGAATAATTTTTATCTTATTACGGTTGGTTTTTGTTAATTAATTTTTTTGAAGGGAATTTGGTATAAATATGCAAAAAGAAGCAGATACTGCTGGCAATAAATACGCTACTTGGCAAATGCTGCGTTTTGTTTTTGGTGAGGTTTTGCATAATCGTTGGATACTGATTTTAAACGTAGTAGCTCTGACGATTATTACAATGCTACAATTTGTAATTCCGCAAATCGAACAATTTATCATCGATTCAGTGATCCCAAAAAAAAGATTTCAGCTGGCTGATCGGTTCAACTGCGGTTTTATTACTGACGGCCGTTTTTTTAGGCTTGCTGAACTATTTTTCGGTTTATTACATGGGAGTGCTGAGCCAATCGGCGATTACAGGATTGCGCAATAAGCTTTACCATCAAATAATTCAATTGGATACTCATTTTTTCGAATCAAGTAAAACTGGTGATTTGATGACCAGACTGACTGGGGATGTCAGCAATTTGCAGAATTTAATTTCAAGCAACATGCTTTCGATAATTGGGAATTTTTTTTACTTTTATCGGTGTTTGGGCCTTTATTTTTTACGTTAATTGGCAAATGGCTTTGGCTGTCAGTCTGACTTTTCCATTTATGTTTATAATTTACCGTGTTTTTCGTGGCCGTATCCATACTGCTTTTCGCGCGGCCCGTCGTTCTCAATCCGATATGTCGAATCAAATGCAAAATACTTTAACACAGATTGAATTGATCAAAAGTTATGCCAGCGAAAATTTGGAAGAAGAACGTTTTGAAGAAAACAGTAATCGAAATAAGCGTGATTTGATTCAGGTAACACACAATATGGCTATTTTTTCGCCATTAGTCGATTTGGTTAATTATATCGGAACGGCGATAATTCTTACTCTGGGAGCTTATTTTGTCATTCACGATCAATTAACCGTAGGACAATTAGTCGCTTACTTGAGCTATGTTTCACTTTTACAAAATCCTATTCGTTCCTTGACTTCTTTGCTGAATCAGTTGCAGGAATCTTTGGTATCTTACGGAAGGATTATGGATATTAATCAGGTCAAATCTTCGATCGTTGAGGACAAAGGTGCAATAAATTTTCCAAAAATTTCTAAGGGAATTAATCTTGAAAACGTTAGTTTCGCATATGAGAAAGAGGAAACTATTCATGATATTACTTTTTCGATTCCCTTCGGCAAAACCACGGCTTTGGTTGGGCGTTCTGGTTCAGGAAAAACGACAATTACCAAATTGATAGATCGCCTTTATGACCTGGATAATGGTTCGATCAAATTTGATCGTCTTGATATTAAGAAAATAAAACTTAGATCTCTGCGAGAAAATATTGCTATTTTTTCACAAGATACCTATATCGTTGATGGGACAATCAAAGACAATATTATTTATGGCAAACAGGGAGCTTCAGAAGAAGATATTTGGCAGGCAGCTGAAATGGCTGATATCGCCGATTTTATTCACCAACAAACGAAGGGCATGAATACTTTGGTTGGTGAGCGAGGGGTTAAATTGTCCGGGGGGCAGAAACAAAGAATTTCAATTGCGCGGGCTTTACTTAAAGACGCTCCGATTGTTATTCTCGATGAAGCAACGGCCAGCCTGGATAATGAATCTGAGAAAAATATTCAGCATGCCTTAAAAGCGCTAATGAAAAATCGAACTTCACTAGTAATTGCTCACCGACTTTCAACAATTTATAATGCTGATCAAATTATTGTGATGAGCCAAGGACGAATTGTTGAAAAGGGCAAGCACGAACAATTGTTGAAACAAAATGGTAGCTACGCACGTTTATACAATGCTCAATTCAAATAAAAACGATAAGGACCGAAAGTATGCTTATTTTTAACAGATTAAACTAACAAAATTTCCCTTCTGGTATTTATTTTATGTGGCAAGGCAGCTAAAAAAAGGTCATATATCATATATGACCGAACGAATGACTCAAAGAAATATACACAAAAAATTTTAACTATAAATTTTTTGATGGTTTTGTAGGTATTAGAAAAGGGCATTATTCATATTTTGGTTATTTGCTAAAAATAATTTATTTAAATCCGATTTTAAAAGCGGATTAGTCCAGCTGCAGTTCACCTGATTCTGCATCATAGTAATGAACCAAACCCTTTTCGTCGCTTATGCTTTTGCCTTTGATTTGGCGACCGTCAACATCAAAATACAAGTGTTGGCCGTTAATTAATTGTGATCCTGTAACTGCAATTCCGTTAGCGCCAAAATAAGCCCAGGAGTCATCCGATAATCTTTCAAAACGTTGACTATCATTTCTCCAGAATCTGCATCAAAATAACGCATTTTGCCGTTGGCATCGGTATATTCGTGCCCTTTAATTTGGTTACTATTGTTTTGGAAATAAAGATGCTGACCATTAATTATTTGCGAACCCGTAACGGCAATTCCATTGGCATTAAAATATGCCCAAGTGTTATTGCCCAGATCAGCAAAACGTTTTTTGGCCAGTTGACCGGAATTTTCATCAGCATCGATAACTTCTTTGCCTTTGATCTGCCGGCCGTCGTTATCAAAATGGACTTGTATGCCATCTACTAGTTGGTCGCCGGTTAACGTAACACCATCAGCTGCAAAATAGGCCCAAGAATCATCTGATAATTTTTCGTAACGATTAGTGATCATTTCTCCAGAATCTGCATCAAAATAACGCATTTTGCCGTCTGAATCTTTGGCTTCTTTTCCCTTAATCTGCTGACCATCTTCATCGAAATACAGAGTTTGACCGGAAATCTTTTGAAGACCTGTGACTGCAACACCATCAGCCGCAAAATAGGCCCAGGTATTATCTGCTATTTTTTCAAAACGATTGAATACCATATCGCCGGAATCGCTGGCAAAATACCGTAGTTTGCCATTGTTGTCTTTGACGGCTTTGCCTTTGGCTTGAATACCATCCTGACCGAAGTATTGGGTATGCTCGATGCCATTGATTACAATGGTGGCCAGGCCCTTATTTGCCATCACACCGTTTTTGTCAAAGTAACGCCATTGTTTTTCTTTATCCATAAAATAATCATTTTCTACTTCTTTGCCCAGTTGATTGAAATAATAAATATTACCCTCGCCGTCTTCTAAATAAGCATCCTGCAGTTCAATTCCGTTGGGCAAAAAATAATAACGATTGTTATTGACTGTTTGAAGACCATATTTCATATATCCATCTTCGCCAAAGTAGTACCAATTTTCATTTTCGTCTTCAATAAAAGTGTTCTTTGCCTCATAACCGCTAGTCGAGTAATAATTTATTCCTTGGCTGTCGGAAATAAACCCTGTGTTTGATGGTTCGTTTAACAATTGTTTTGGTAGAAAGACATCTGTGCTGTTATCCGAACCAACTTTGAAGTAGCTATTACTAGCCCAATCTTTTAAAACATAATAAGCGCCACGCCCTTGAATATTGCTGCCGTTGAAGTATTTGGCCGACCATTCTTTTATTTTTTCGTTGGGGTCTATAGGAACTCCGGTTGAAATTTGATTCATTTGAAACAAATCCGGATACATTTCTTTGATTTTATCCAAAAAGGCACCACCGTACATAGCCTGATAAGTTCCGCCGCCTTTGGTTTGTGCTGCATATAGTGAATCATTGATCACTGAATCTTGATCATAGATACCAGAATCGTTAACGCGCTTCGCAGTCACGATCTGCATACCGGTCAAATTATAAATTTGGTACGGAACCCAATCCGCCATCGCTTTGATACCTGCTTTATGCAGGGCTATAAGTGACGTCCGCAACTGGTCGACGGTTCCGTATTTGGTCGGAGTGTTAAAACCGAGATCATAACGATCTGTAAAAGCATAGCCGTTTTGAACAATAGAATCTAGGAAACTATTATCTGTGCTTGATCGATATTGTGGTGGAAATTCAAAATTCGTGATTCCCCAGCTATTAAATAAATCGGTATTTTCGGCAATTTTGACATTTTCATATTCACTCGTTTTTGTCGGTAATGATTGAAAATTGGAAAAACTCTCATAAATCACCTGAGAATCAAGTGCTGCATTTGAATGCAAAATCTGGCCGTCATTTGTTGACTGATCGCTGCTTTGACTGCGGGCATCTTGCGTGTCTTTAGCATCGACTGGGACCCAGACAGCTAAATAGCCCGAAACCTGAGGATTAGCAGTTCCAATAATGTCTTCGCTTGTAAAAATGAGTTGTCCATCGGCGTTCGTGTATCTAATCTCGTTGACTGGGACTGATTCGTCGGATTGATAACTGGCGAGACCGTTGGTTTTTGTTAAGAGCATCGGTCGATATGCTTGATTTTTATGAGCCGCTCCCATATTGATTACTATTTGGTCGCTGCTGCTTAATTTCAAATCGGGATTGTTACTTTCAATAACTGCCAGGCCCTCTGTGCGTGTTTCTTGAGTTCCTTGATCCTTTTCATTCATTGCGTCTTTACCATAACGAACTGATGTCAAAACACCACGGTAACTGTCTTTGGCCATACTGCCGTCACCTTGTACATATTGTATCGACATGCTTTGCCCACCTGTGACGTATTTAATACGCGATTTCAACAGATTATCAATCGAATCGTAATATGGTGATTTGTTTGCCATATATTGTCCGTCATCTGTATATAAGTCACCGTAATAAACACGGGGAACTGTATCTTTGTTAGTCAGGATCATTGCATAAGTGCTTGGTATATTATATTGCGTAAATTCCTTTCGCGTCTTTAATTGGTCAGCATCGTATATTTTAAAAGCAGCTGTTAATTGATCAATTGTTGGCGTCAAACTGTCGGAATCCGGATCGATTTTTTCTTTAATAATTTCAGCGATAACAGTTTGTACTTCGCTATCGTGAGCTCTAACGAAAGAGTAATTTGGCTGTGCACCGTTTGTAGACGAGTCTTCTGATCGATTAACCAGGTTGTTGCTTATTAAGGGCTCCAAGCCGCTTCTTTTATTGCTTTCTTTATCGACAACCGGTATTGTCAATGAATACTTTAATGATAATCTCATTTTATTATCCATTGATAACTGATTACTGCCCTGGTCTTTAACGTACTCGGAGTCATTGTCGCTCCAGTCTTCTAGAATGGAAACATGTTGATCGGCCTTGGCATCGTTTTGGTCAACGCCGTAAGCTGCCTTGAAATAATCAGCGGCGATTTGCAATAAATCGGCATCTACATTATCAACGGCATCGACACGAATACTATCAAAGTTGGCATTACTTTCATTGCCGGTAATTGAACCAAAATTTAATAGATAGTACATCCAATTCAATTGCTCAGCTTGGACAACCGGATTCGAATTATCAACATCGTTTGCTAAAAGGAAGTCATATCCGCCTTGAGTCGGATCGATACTGTATAAAGGCGTCCCTGTTTGATTTGTTGGTGTCCGATTCAACAAGCGATAGTCGGAATTCGCATCGGGTGTTTTATCGTTGTTCACATACAATAAAGCGCCACCTTGCAAATGGTCTTTGCCATTCCCGCTTGTTTGCGATTCGCTACTAATATTCCAATTCGGTTGGCTTTTAACAAAATTCGTGATGACCTCTTTTAGCCACTGTGTTTGACCTTCTTGAGTTATTTTTCGTTCAATTTTAACTTGAACATTTTCAGCAGCTTTGCTTAGCCGGCCTTGATTTTCATCATTAGTAAAATTAGTTGGGCTATCGCTCAATCCTAAATTTTTCATATAGTTTAAATAGTTCACTTGAGTCGTTTTGTCCGGCCACCAGCTCATTAAAAGAGGGCGTAAATCGTCTTTTGAGGCTGCTGTCCAAGTTTGGCCGTTATCCAGAATGTCCTTTGGTCGATACCAACTATCTGCAGTCAGGTAACCATCAATAGCCGTATAATCATCGGCCTGTGTGCTATTAACCGCATTGTGGCTTGTATAATCGCTATTTTCACTGGATAGCCCGCTTTTAAACTGATAACTATTCGTGGGAAGCAGTTCGCCTGTGTTCTTGTCGAAATACAATACCTTGCCGTTGATGATCGTTGCGAAGTTCTTTTTTATCTGTCCGTTATCATCAACGTAGTAAGTTTTTCCGTCGATAACTTTTATGTTCTTTGAACTATAAACCTGTTGACTACTAGTGTTTATTGCTGAATTTGTGGCATCGCTTTTCGAAACAACTTTTTTTGTTTGTTCGGAAACGTCTGTTTTTTCCTCGATGCTATCCTGTCTGGTACTGCCGGTACTTGCCTGATTAGCGATATTGCTATCAGCGGCCTGTTTTGTCGCTTGTGTTTGTTCGGTTACTGCCACTGTTTTTGTATTGTTGCTGTTTTGCTGATTATCGTTGTCTGTCGTCTGATTATTGCCGGTAGTTGTTTGACTGGTTTTTGTGAGCGCTTGCGTTGGCGTCGTTGTTGTGTCAGTATTCTTTTGATTACCATTGGCCGTTGTTTGGCCATTGGTATCAACTTTTGAATCATCCTGTTTTGTTGCCTGTATTTGTACCGCGTTTACGGTTGCTGCATTATTGATGCTGCTGTCGGCACTGGCTGGAATAGTTGTCAGTCCGATTCCGACTACTGAAATAATGCTGGCAATAACAAAATTTTTGCCTGATTTATACAGTTTTTTCCGAACAATTTTATCCCCATCTCTCATTTGTGGTATCCCTAATCTTTCTTAAATAAAGTAAAAACGCTATAAAAAAACATAACAGAATTTTTTCGCTTGTTTTCTCTATTGAAAAAAACTGTTAACAACGAGATAAATTGAATTATGCTTTTCAAAAAAGTAAAAATATATTTTTTGGGTTTCGTTAATTGTGGTTAACGTTTGACATTTTGCTGGTAATTTATTCAACAATGCAACCCAACTGTTCCAATATACAGTTGGAAAATTTTAAAAATCTAAAATATGCAGAATTGAATATTTATAAGTCGGTAAAAAAATGAATAATACTCATAGATCAGTTATAAAAAAATTAGAAAACTCAGAGGAATATCTCAACGACAGTTGGGAACCTTAATTGGTTCTCAATCAATGGTTTCCCGAATTGAAAATAATCAGACGGAACCAAATGATCATACGCTTTTCCTCCTTTGTCGGGCACTCAATATCTCCTTTGATGAATACTTTAATTCCGTCTTTGGTCAAAGGGAATCGATTCTAGAAAAATTGGAAAGTGTTTTGTTGACAAGTTATATTGAAAATGACCGTCAGCAGTTGAATAATTTAACAGAATTTTATTTCCAGCGTTTTTCCGATGATCCAAATGATCTGGCAATTTTTCATCAATTGATGATGGTCAAGGCGACGTTATTCCATTTTGATTTTAAATTGGCGAGTTTTGATGAACAAAATAAATTAATTGAATACTTTTTCGGTGTTCAAGAATGGCAATATTACGATTTATCGCTTCTGGAATGGACCATTAATATGTTAGATATTAAAAAAATAATTCCTTATGTTTTTGAAATCGTTAGAAGAAACAACTCTAAACAAATATCCCATCGTTCAAGCAATTTAATTGAAAAAATTATAATCAATGCTTTGGAGGCTAGTATTGTTCAAGAAGAATACAAAACAACAAAATGTCTTTTGCAGATGGCTGAGTTATGGCAGGGCCGACAGATAAATTTTGAATTTAAGACCTGGCTGCTCTTTTGGAAAGGCATTTTTGAAAAAAAGACACATTTAAACGAAAACTACAATAAAAAGATCGGTCATGCTTATAAGATTGCTATGTATCTCAATAGTGAAGCAACCGTTTATCTTTTTGACAGGTTTTTGAAGTCTCTAGGCTGTGATTGAGAATTTTTATTTTTAATTTCAAAAGAAGTTTTAATTCAGGCAATAATATTAAAATTACAGCATGCTTGAAAATATTTTTGTATTCAGAGGCAACTCGGCTTGTGGAAAATCATCGACTGCTAAAGAATTAAAAAAATCTTTGGGAAACAGTACTTTACTTATTTCTCAAGACGAGGTTCGTAAAAGAATGTTGGACGAAAAGGATAAGCCGAATAATAAGTCGATTTCTTTAATTGAAACGATGATTAATTGGGCCGATCAAAACGTCGATTTTGTGATTCTTGAAGGAATTTTGAAAAGGGATGTTTACGCTAATATGCTTTTTCGACTTAAAAATCAATATCAAAAAAAGATGAAAACTTTTTACTTCGATATTTTTTTCGAGGAAACCTATCGAGGGAATCTATTAAAAAAGAAGCCTTTTTCAAGAGGATTGATGCAGGACTGGTGGCTTGATAACGATAGGCTCGGTTATGAGGACCATGTATTTACAATAAATGACGATTTACCGGCCAGGATGAAATACATTTTGAAGATTAAATAACTGTTTTTGATATTTATTTATATTTAGTGATTAGTCATGAAATAATTCAATAAGAGCAAGTTACCAGTATGTCTGAAGCTTTAATCGTGATTGATATGCAAAATGGATTAGAAGATGTTTACCAAAGGAAGCAATTGATAAACAATATTAATAAACGAATTGATCAATATCGAAGCAAAAGAAAACCATTAGTTTTTTTACAACACATTGATGAGAATATGCCTGTATTTAGTCGTGAATGGTCTTTATTTGATGATTTGCATAATCAGGCCACTGATAGATACTTCAATAAGTATCGGCCTGACTCTTTTTATCAAACCGGGCTAGAGTCTTTCTTGAAATTAAATAAAATATCTTCAATTGAATTATGTGGAGCACAGACTGAATATTGTGTTGACACTACTATCAGAGCCGCTTTTTATCTGGGCTTTCAAATCTCGGTTCTAAAAGATGGATTTTCCACCTTTGATAATGAAATTTTAACAGCAAAACAAATTAATCAGTATCATCTTTATATTTGGCAGGGAACTTTTGCAAAAATTGTTGAAATCTAAATTTTATTTTAATAAAAAAGAATCGATCTAATTACTTAGTGAATTAAATAAGTATTACGTTAAAAAATTTAAAATGTAACTGATGAGAATGTAAGAATGCTATTTATTTTTTATTCTTGTAATATTTCACCACTTCTTTGATGAATTTTTTTGTTTCTTCGTTAAGGTTCATGTCACGTAGAAAGGCAATTACCAACTGAACAGAAAAAATATCTTCCGATAATTTAAAGATGTTGCATTTGCTTGAATCGAAATTTTGTTTCAAATAAAATGATGGGATAAAAGTGCAGCCCAAGCCCTCATATGCAAGGTTTGCAGCTGTTTCCAAAGAGCGGATTTTAAAACTATTTTGAACAATGATTTTGTGATTATTTAAAAATGAATCAACAAGACGTGAAAATCCAGAACCCGGATAAAGGAAGATGAACTTCATTTTTTCCCATTTTTCCCGATCAATAGTTTCAACTGATAGAATTTTATGATTATTTTTTTTAAATAAAAGGAAAGTTTTATCTGCGATTAAATAGATTGGAGACTTGAAAAGCTTTTGATAAGAAATTTTATTTGAAAAAATCGGTAGCAAGCGAATATGCAAGTCGATTTCTTTTTCCAATAGATCATTTTCAAGTGCATTGGAGTAGTTTTCTTCAATAAAGATTCTTTGACTTTTATTGGGAAAACCTTGTTTATAAGCAGACAGAATTTCAGGAAGCAAGCGGCTTGCCAGAACTTCATTTATTCCAATACTGATTTGTTTTTTGTTTTTTGAATATTTGATTGATTCGCTTAATAAGGCAGAATAACTGCTTTCGATTTTTTCCAGACCTTGTAAATATTTAACTCCACTATTTGTTAAGGTTATTGGCCTTGTCTGTCTATTAAGCAATTGGAATCCCAATTTTTTTCATTATCTTTTATGTAGCGGCTTAGATACGGCTGAGACAAATACAACTCGGCGGCAGCTTCTGTTATGCTCCCGGTTGAAATAATTATTTTCAAATAACTCAATAAGGAAAATTCGGTAGTTACGGATTTCATTGCTGTTATTATAACAAAAAAGTTATATCAGCAATACTTAATTACTATTTTACAGGGACCTTATTAGCATCTAAAATTAAAAGTGTGATTTTATTTAGTCTTTTTGCTTGATTGATTATGTCTATTAGATCACCGCTTTTCAGCGTTATCACTGGAAATTATGTAGATAATTTGAAGTGGGAAATTCAAATTATCAGTCATAAAATTGCTTTTCATGGGTGCGATTTTTGTGTTTAATATAACTCAAAGATTATGTTTATTGGGATCATGGTTTGAATTTATAGGTTTAGAAGAATAAGGAATGGAGAGGGTTAGGACTTTTTTGTCTTAACTTTTTTTATAAGCTGAAAAAGATACTCAGGTATCACGGAGGAAAATTTAAAATGCAGCAGCAAAGGTCTAGAAAAATATTAATCCTTGTATTGTTTTTGGCATTAATCGTCGGAGGCATATGGTATGGCGGATCGCAACTTTTTACTAGCAGTTCCGGAAAATTAAAAACCGTTACTATTGGTTATCAGGCAGCTGATGAAGTCGATGTTTCCCGTCTTCGTGGACAACTTGTAAAAAAATGAAAAAGTAGGGATATAAAGTTGTTTTCAAGGAATTTCAAAATGGCTCTCCAGAGATGCAGGCATTGGCTTCTGGAAAAATAGATTACGCCCGTGTCGGCGATACGCCACCTGTTTCCGCCTTGGCGTCGGGAACAAAACTTACTTATATTGCTGAAGGGGGAACGAAAGCTTCCGGAAGTGGAGTGCTTGTGAAAAAAGGTTCCGGAATTAATTCTATTTCCGATTTAAAGGGCAAAACGATTGCATATACAGTTGGAACTTCTAGCCAATATATGGTCTTAAAGACTTTAAAATTAGCCGGTTTGAAAACCAGCGACGTCAAACTTGAAAATATGGATTCGGCTGCAGCAGCGGTGGCTTTTGCAAAAGGAAAAGTCGATGCTTGGGCAATTTGGGATCCATATGTTGCCAAAGCCGAGTTGACAGAAAGCGCCAAGCTGCTTGTTAACGGCAAAGAGAATAAAGCCGTTAACAGAAGTTTCATTGTTTCTCTAAGCAGCTACTCCAAAAAGAATACAAAAGTTAGTAAACTCCTGATTAAATACATGGAAGAAGACATGAAATGGGCAAATAAGAACACACCTGCTTTGACGAAAAAAATGTCCAAAGAATTAAAGATGTCGAAATCTGTTATTAAGAAAATGCTTAATCGCCGAACCTTCAAAATCAGTGCAATGAATAGTGAAGCAATTAAAGAAGAACAGGATATTTCAAACCAGTTTTATGCGTATAAATGGATAAAAACAAAAGTTGTGATTAAAAATCATATTGCAAATTTGAAATAATCGAGGTGGAAAATTATCGAAATTTCTCGTTCAAAAAAGAAGATGGATAAAGTAGTTCCCTGGATAATACCAGTTGGAATAATAGTAATATGGCAATTTATTGTGACTGCAGGAATTGCCTCTGGAAAGTTATTGCCTGCGCCAAGCGATATTCTGCTTGATGCTTGGAAACTTTTCAAGAGCGGAGAGTTGCAAAAAAATATTGGCATTAGTCTTTTCCGAGCATTACTTGGTTTTATTATTGGCGGCGGAATTGGTTTTATTTTAGGAGTTTTGAATGGCATTTTTAAAGTATGCCGTTTGGCTTTCGACAATACGATTCAAATGTTGCGTAATATACCTCATTTAGCATTGATTCCTTTGATTATTTTGGTTATTGGTATTGGGGAACCGTCCAAAATTTTCCTTGTTTCGGTTGGCTGCATGTTTCCGATGTATATAAACACCTATCACGGGGTAACTTCGATAGACAAAGGCTTAGTTGAAATGGGACGGTCTTATGGATTGTCAAATTCGCAGGTATTTTTCAAGATTATTTTTCCTGGTGCTTTACCGACGATCTTAATGGGTGTCAGATATGCTTTGGGTGTAATGTGGACTACTTTAATCGTTGCAGAAACTGTTGCCACCAGTTCTGGAATAGGCTACATGGCCAATGAGGCCGAACAGTTTACTGATATGAGTACTGTTATTTTATGTATTTTGATTTATGCTTTGTTTGGAAAATTATCTGATTTTATTGCCAAACTTTTAGAAGATACTTTTTTGGTCTGGCAGAATCCAAGGGAGATCAGCTAATAATTATCAATTTAATATCTGGACAAATCGAGCAGAGTTTATAGTCTTGCTCGATTTGTTTAATAAATATAAATCTTTACAAAGGAACCTTATCAATTTATGAATGAACCTTTAATGACCATTAAAAATGTCAGCAAACAGTATGGCAATCATCTGATCTTGGAAAATATAAATTTATCTTTATATGACAATGACTTTATTGCTCTAGTTGGCAAAAGTGGTGGAGGAAAAAGCACCTTGCTGCGCTTGATCGCGGGTTTTGAGCCATATAGCAGCGGAGAAATTATTTTTATGAATCAGAGAATAACTTCTTTGAACAAACAGATGCGGATAATGTTTCAGGAAGATCGCTTATTACCGTGGATGACGGTTTCAGAGAATATTTCTTTTCGTTCGCGTGGCCAACAAATTAAAGAGAAAGCTCTTTCTTTGCTAGAGCTTGTTGGTTTGGAAGATTTCGCAAACTATTATCCAATTCAATTATCCGGTGGACAAAGACAGCGAGTATCTTTGGCAAGGGCGCTGATGGCCAACCCGAAACTTTTATTGTTGGACGAACCCTTGAGTGCTCTGGATGCTTTAACTCGCTTGAATATGCAGGAGTTGATTATGGATATATGCTCCAAGCAACATTTAACAACTATTTTGGTTACTCACGATGTCGACGAGGCTGCCAGAATGGCCAACAGAATCGTCGTTTTAAAGCATGGAAGAAAAGCGGATGAAATTTCCGCTCCAGAAGACAAAACAAATACTGAAGAAATAAATCTAATAGCCGCTCAAATTAAAACTTTGATTTTAAGTGATTGAATAGACGCTCTATTTCGCTTCTCCTCTGAATTCATTAGCAGCGATCGTATTCAAAATAAACCATATATCAATCTTTGATATCATTCACTCTTTGTATCCCTGTTCGGGGAAACAAGCTTGGATAATCAAAAAATATCTTTGATTTAGCTAAGATCATCTATAACAAAACCATTGGCTCAATTTCGGCTGAAGAAATGATCTGAGACTTTTTAAGATATTCCAAGCTTTCGACTGTTTTTGGGAAAACACTTTCTTTGAGTGGTTTTCAGTCTGGTTTTGTTAATTCTTTACTAAAATTTTTTCGGGTCGTATACAAAGGTCCCTTTATATTTTCCTTATAGCTTTTCTCGATTAATTTTCCGTATAGGCCCTTAATGATTGGGATGCCGTTATCTATCAATTTTTCTCCGCATAATCGAAAATATCTTTGATAGCTATATTTTTCGTCGATCAATGTTTCTCCAACATCGAAGAAAATCGTCTATTTATTTCGCAATTACTATTTTGTGCTTTTTTGAGAAAGGCTTATCAAGATATCTCAGGTATCCACCGACTGATTCTTATGGATTTATAATTAAATTGCAAATAAAATGAGGTAAATAAAATGCGTAAAATCGGAATTATTGGAATGGGGCACGTCGGCTCGACTTTGGCTCATATTGTTATTGATCGCGGAATGGTCGATGAAATTGTTTTGTTGGATATTAATCAGAAACATTTAAAAGCCGAGGCCTTGGATTTTTGGGATGCACAGAGTTTTTTACCGCATCACACTAAAATTATTGCTGGAGATTACAAGGATTTGGCTGATGCTAATTTGATTGTCAGTACCTTTGGAAATGTGAATTTAACAGTTGAAAGTGGCGATCGTTTTGCTGAATTACAGTTTAATGTCAAACAGATTCGATCGATGGCTGAACAGTTAAAAAAAGTCCATTTTGATGGTGTTTTTTTGACGATTACGAATCCGGTCGACGTTATTACTGCTGTTTATCAAAGAGAACTTGCTTTGCCCAAAAACCAAGTTATCGGAACGGGAACTTTTCTTGACAGTTCAAGACTAAAAAAAGAAATTGGCGAGCGCTTTAAAATAGATCCGCGTTCAGTTTCCGGTTTTGTTATTGGTGAGCATGGAAATTCACAATTTCCTGCCTGGTCATCAATTAGAATATTTGATAATCCGATCTCTTCATTTGCGAAAGAAAATTCGGTAAATATTGATGATCTTGAAGAAAAAACAAAGGAGGATGCCTTCAGGGTTATTGACGGAAAGGGCTATACAAATATTGCAATTGCAACGGCTGCGGCAACTTTAATTGAAATGATTTTGTCCGACAGCCATAGCGAAGTGATTGTTTCACACTACAATAAAAAATTCGGCATTTATATTTCTTTGCCGGCAATCATTGGTCGGAAAGGGATTGTCAAAGATATCTACCTGCCATTAGATCAAAAAGAAAGTACAAAATTAAAAACTAGTGCCGAATCGATTATCAAGAAAACAAAATTATTCGAATGACTGATTTTTGTGCCGATTTATTATTTAAAATTAAATTGGAATAAATTTGAAAAAGTTATAAATTTAATCAGCTTATTGTTTATTGCAGTTTTTAGTAAATTAAATTTACGATTATTAGTTAAAGGAAATTAGAGCGGGAGAGAATTTAAAACTCTCCTGCTTTTGTGAGTAAAATTAAAGTTATGGAATTAGCACAAGCAAGAAATTCAATCAGCGACATGCAGGAACAAATAGATGGTTTTCGTTCTACTTTAGACCTGGACGCTCTCGATGCATCAATTGCGGAAAATGAAGATAAGATGAGCCAACCGGGTTTTTGGGATGATCAGCAGTCTGCTCAAAAAATCATTGATGAAACTAATACTTTGAAAAATCGGCGTGATTCCTTTTTGAGTCTGCAAAAATCGGTTGAAGATCTGACTGCAATGGCGGAACTGCTGTCGGAGGAGGATGATGCGGATATGCACGCTGAACTCGACACGGATATCGAAAAAACCGAAAAGGATTTGGAAAAATATAATCTGAATCAACTTTTAACTGAAAAGTACGATTCAAATAATGCAATTTTGGAAATTCATCCGGGCGAGGGTGGTACTGAATCAACCGATTGGGCCAGTAATCTTTACCGAATGTACACTCGTTGGGCTCAAGCCCATGATTTCAAAGTCGAAGTGACGGATTACCAAACCGGTGATGTAGCCGGAATCGACTCGGCTACGCTGCGAATTATCGGTCACAACGCATATGGCTTTTTGCGAAGCGAAAAAGGAGTTCACCGTTTCGTTCGTATCAGTCCCTTCGACTCGGCTGGGCGCCGACATACATCGTTTGTTTCCATCGATGTTATGCCCGAATTAGATGATGACGAGATTGAAATAGAGATTAAACCTCAGGATGTCAAAATGGATGTGTACCGTTCCGGGGGCGCCGGTGGCCAAAATGTCAACAAAGTTTCAACTGCCGTTCGTTTGACTCATATTCCAACTGGAATCGTTGTAGCTTCCCAGGTTGAAAGAACTCAGTATGGTAATAGAGACATTGCAATGAAGATGTTAAAGGCCAAACTTTATGAGCGGGAAGAACAAAAGCGTGAAGAAGAACATGCCAAATTATCAGGCACGAAATTGGATGTTGCCTGGGGATCACAAATTCGCTCATATGTTTTTCAACCCTATCGAATGGTAAAGGACTTACGTTCGGGTTATGAAACCGGTGATACAGATGGAGTTATGGATGGTAATTTGGATCCGTTTATTAATGCTTATCTAAAATGGAAGCTCTCCCAAAAAAATCCGGAGTAATTTTTTTAATCAGTCCCATTAATTTGGGGCTTTTTTATGTTATCTTTTAGATGCGGTGGCATACGTCCCGCACATGAAAACTGAATATTAGTAAGACACAAGGAGTTTCATAATTATGAAGAAATGGTTAGTGAGTTTACTTGCGTTGGCAGCTATTGGCGGTGCGTCATTGACGAGCGCTAATCTGGGTACAAGCGCCTTCGCAGCTTCTAAGTCAAAGTTGACTGGAAAGGTCTTAGCTGTTGGTTCAACAGCACTTCAGCCCCTCGCCGAACAACTCGGTGAGCGTTTTTCAAGTGCGAATTCTTCAGTCCAAATCACGGTTCAAGGTGGTGGCTCTGGTGCCGGCTTAACACAAGTTCAAGCTGGCTCGGTCCAAATTGGTGATTCGGATATCTTTGCTTCTCAAGAAGATGGAATTGATCCTAGTAAGATTGTCGATCACAAGGTTGCTGTTATTGGAATTGCGCCCGTGGTCAATAAGGACGTTGGTGTAAAGAGTTTGACGAAAAGTCAGTTAAAGAAGATTTTTACCGGTAAAGTTACAAATTGGGACCAAGTCGGTGGTAAAGATCAAAAGATCGATTTAATTAATAGAGCTTCTGGTTCTGGTACACGTACCGTTTTTGAAAATGCTATTTTAGGCAATGCAACTGCTGCAAGTTCTCAGGAACAAGACAGTAATGGAACGGTCCAGAAGATTGTTTCAACCACTCCAGGCGCTATCTCTTATTTGGCTTTTAGTTATATTAAAGGTCAAAGTGGTTTAAAAGCACTTAAAATTAATGGTGTTTCCCCAACCAATAAAAATGTTGAAAACAACAAGTGGAAAGTCTGGGGTTATGAGCATATGTACACCAAGGGCAAAGCGACCGGTGCTACCAAAGCTTTTATCAATTATTTCTACAAATCTAGTAACAAAAGTTTAATTAAAAAACTTGGTTATATTCCTTTGCCAAGTATGAAAGTCGTTAAACGATAACGGTGTAGTAAAGGACAAGTAATCACATTAATCCGGAGAGTTCCTCTGGGATACATATTTATTATGAAAAAAAATTTGATCAGAATTGGAATAATTTTAATCGCTGTTTTGGCGCTCTATTATGGATCGACTCATCGGGGTTTGACCAGTAATACGGTTAGCTCTACCCATGCAACAACTAAAAACATTTTAATTGTTGGCTCGACAGCGCTTCAGCCTTTGGTGGAAAAGGCAAGTTCGATGTATGAAAAAGAAAATCCAAACACTTCTATTTCGGTTCAAGGTGGTGGCTCTGGTGCCGGCTTAACACAAGTTCAAGCTGGCTCGGTCCAAATTGGTGATTCGGATATCTTTGCTTCTCAAGAAGAGGGAATCAAGCCGAGCAAAATTGTCGATCACAAGGTTGCTGTTGTAGGAATAGCACCAGTTGTTAACAAAGATATAAACGTCAGCAATCTATCCATGAAACAATTGCGGGATATTTTTACCGGCAAAATAACCAATTGGAAAGACGTTGGTGGACCGGATATGGCAATTACAGTTGTCAACCGTTCGAGCGGTTCCGGTACTCGAACTGTTTTTGAAGATTCTGTTTTAAAAGGAGAAACTGCTGTTAAAGCTCAGGAACAAGACAGTAACGGGACGGTACAGAAGATTATTTCTTCTACACCGGGATCAATATCCTATTTAGCATCCGGTTATATTTCCGGAAAGAATTTAAGGGCGGTCAAGGTAGACAATGTTAGCCTTACTACTGAAAATATTGAGAATAATAAGTGGAAAATCTGGGGTTACGAGCACATGTATACACACGGAAAAGCGGAAGGCCAAACTGCTAGTTTTATCAAATATTTTAAATCGAAGAAAGTTCAAAACGGAATTGTCAAAGAACTTGGTTATATTCCTTTAGCCGGTATGAAGGTTGATAAAAATTCTCAAGGAAAGGTAACGAGCAAGTAATTATGGCAAGGAGAAATAAAAAAAATAGTCAAGACCCGATTAAAGAGTCGTTACTAAGAAAGTCTATTTCGGCTAAAAAAGATATGTTTGGTCGTTCATTGAGTTTATCAGCATTAATTTTAATTGGTGTGGTTGTTTTTTCGATTTTTTTCTTTGTTCTGAGCCGTGGTTTAATGGCTTTCACTCTTGACGGGATTAATCCTTTCAAATTCATTTTTGGAACGGTCTGGAACCCAACAACACCGGACTCCAATGGAAATTTACAGTTTGGTGCTTTTCCAATGATTGTCGGTTCCTTTCTGGTTACTTTGCTGAGTGCCTTGGTTGCGACTCCCTTTGCAATCGCAACGGCTTTATTTATGGTCGAACTTCAATCTAATTGGGGCAAAAAAATCATGCATCCGGTTGTCGAATTGCTGGTTGGTATTCCATCGGTTGTTTATGGTTTTATAGGATTAACAGTTGTTGTTCCTCTTTTGCGAAAGACTTTCGGTGGTTCGGGATTTGGGATTCTGGCAGGAACAATTGTACTTTTTGTTATGATTTTGCCTACCATCACTTCTCTCACAGTTGATGCGCTGAGAAATGTTCCAAATCATTATCGGGAGTTAGCTTTGGCAATTGGGGCAACGCGTTGGCAAATGATTTATAAAGTTATTCTCCGAGCTGCCACGCCAGGAATTTTAACGGCAGTGGTCTTTGGAATGGCACGTGCCTTTGGTGAGGCTTTGGCGGTTCAAATGGTTGTAGGCAACGCGCCAATTATGCCAAACGGTCTGCTCGAGTCCGCTTCGACTCTAACATCTATTTTGACTCAAGGTATTGGAAATACTTCGGATGGTTCTGTTCAAAACGATGTGCTTTGGACATTGGCCACGTTGCTTTTGATCATGTCGCTTTTCTTCAATTTGATTATTCGTTTTATTGGTAAGCGGACTAATATCACGCAAGGAGGGCATTAATGAATACGAAAGTAACGAATAAAATTGCAATCGGGATTATTTATTTTATTTCTGCTTTAGTAATCTTAATATTGGCAGCTTTATTAATTTCGATACTTGGTCAAGGCCTTCCTCATGTTAGTTGGCACTTTTTAATTAGCCATTCTTCTTCTTTTGAATCTGGTGGTGGAATATCGGATCAACTTTTCAATTCTTTTTATCTTTTAATTGTTTCCATGATTATCTCTTTGCCAATCGCACTTGGATCTGCGATTTATCTCAATGAATTTGCTGATCCCAAATCGGAATTTATTGCTGTTTTTCGTTCGGCAATCGAAGTTTTGAGCTCTTTGCCATCGGTTGTTGTCGGCTTGTTTGGTTTTCTGTTGTTTGTTTTGAAATTTCATATGGGTTTTTCTGTTTTGTCCGGTGCAATCGCCTTAACTTTTTTCAATCTTCCACTTTTGACGCGTTCGATTGAAAATTCTTTGGCTGCTATTCCCAATCTGCAAAGAGAAGCTGGTTTGGCACTTGGTCTTTCGAAATGGGAAACGACTGAAAAAGTTATTTTTCCAGCCGCTGTTCCTTCGATCGTCACCGGAGTTGTTTTAGCGGCTGGAAGAGTTTTCGGTGAAGCTGCTGCGTTGCTTTTTACTTCGGGACAATCAGCGCCTCAACTAAACTGGTACAATTGGAATCCGCTCAATTCTAATAGTCCGCTGAATTTGATGCGTCCGGCCGAGACACTGGCTGTTCATATTTGGAAGGTCAATTCGGAAGGAACAATGCCGGATGCCGTGGAGGTTTCTGCCGGTTCATCGGCTGTTTTAATTGTTATGGTTTTTATTTTTAATCTTTCAGCACGTTTCTTTGGCAACATGCTGTATAAGAAGATGACATCGGGGACAGGTAAGTAATGGCCAGAACGAGAAAAAGTAAACCATCTTTAGTCAAAAATATCAAGAAGATTATTAATTTGGATAACCCGGATAGCTATATATCCGAACCAGACCCTTCCAAACACGAACTTGCTCTTAAGGCGGAAAACGTTTCTGTTTTTTATGATGAAAATGAAGCGATTAAATCGGTTAATCTGGCCTTTGAACGTTTTAAAATCACTACTTTAATTGGAGCTTCCGGATCAGGGAAATCTACTTTCATCCGCTCTTTGAATCGAATGAATGATGGTATTGCTCGTGTTAGTGGTAAGATAATGTATCGTGGTCTTGATCTTAATTCGCCTGATGTCGACGTTTATGAAGTTCGCCGACACATTGGGATGGTTTTTCAAATGCCGAATCCCTTCGCGAAATCAATTTATAATAATATTACTTTTGCTTTAACCCAACGCGGAAAATATTCGAAAGAACAATTGGATGAGATTGTTGAATCTTCATTAAAACAGGCTGCCCTATGGGACCAGGTCAAAGACGACTTGAATAAATCTGCTCTGGAACTCTCAGGAGGCCAAGCACAACGTCTTGTTATCGCCAGGGCTTTGGCTTTGAAACCCGATATTTTGTTGATGGATGAGCCGACAAGTGCGCTTGATCCAAAATCAATAATGCAAATTGAAGAAACGATGATGGAATTAAAGAAAAAATATACCATCATTATAGTTACGCATAATTTACAGCAGGCTGCTAGAATTGGTGATTACACAGCTTTTTTCCATTTAGGTAAAGTAATCGAGTATGATTTGACTCGAAAGATTTTTACCCGTCCCAAAGTTAAATTGACTGATGATTATGTTTCGGGGAATTTTGGCTAATGGCAGAAAAAGAAAATTATTTATTAACGACTAAAAATGTGAATCTTTTTTATGGCAAGAAACAGGCTTTGTTTGACATAAATTTGTCTTTTCCAAAAAACGGAATCACAGCTCTGATCGGGCCATCGGGTTCTGGAAAAACAACTTATCTTCGCAGCCTTAATAGAATGCATGATTTGACCCCTGGGGTTAAGGTTGAAGGAAAATTTTTGTTTCACAACAACGACATTTATTCGGACAACTTTGATTTGGTTGATTTGCGCAAACGAATTGGTATGGTTTTTCAACAACCGACTCCTTTTCCTTTTAGTGTTTACGATAATGTTGCTTTTGGTTTGAGACTTGGGAAAAAAATATCCAAGCATCAATTGGATGAAGATGTCGAAAAAGCTTTACGCCAAGCCGGAGTTTGGAATGAAGTTAAAGACCGGTTGGGAGCGAATGCTTTGGGTTTATCGGGTGGCCAACAGCAACGTGTCAGTGTCGCGCGCGTTTTGGCGACGAAACCGGATATTTTGTTATTGGATGAGCCAACCAGCGCCCTTGACCCGATTTCAAGTCGAGTTGTCGAAGACTCGCTTTTAGATTTAAAAAAAGAATATTGTTTGATTATTGTTACCCATAATATGCAGCAAGCGGCTAGAATCAGCCAGACTACGGCCTTTTTTAACGATGGTCGTTTAATTGAGGTTGGTAAAACACGTGAAATTTTCTTAAATCCAAAAGAAGAAGAGACGCAGGACTACGTTAGTGGTAAATTTGGTTAAAAATAAAAAATAAATGAAAAAGGAGGAAGATACCGTGAGCAGAATTTTTGATATCGAAATGGAAGATTTGGACGATCAATTCCGTAGTATGGGGAAAATGGTGGCCAGAACTATTGATAAATCGGTAGTCGGTTTTATGGCCCACGACACAAAAACTGCTGAAGAAATTATTGATCGTGATCACGAAATTAACGAGCGGGAAGCCGCAATCGAAAAAAAGACTTTTGAAATGATTGCTTTATATCAACCAGTCACAACCGATTTAAGAGAAGTCGTAACGATTTTGAAGGCTGTTTCTGTTTTGGAAAGAATGGGTGATTATGCTCGTGATATTGCTTATTCGACTATTCGAATTCATCATCGTGAAAATGGTGACCGTAGAATGCCTGAAATCGAAAGAAAAATTTCTGAAATGGGTTTGATGGCAACTCGAACTTTTGATGAGATTTTGGACGCTTATGTTTCAGATTCGATTGATGATGCGCAAAAAGTTGCTGATCATTCTGAAGAAGTGAGCCGACTTTCGGCAACAATTCGTAAAGATATATTAACTTCCATGAAAGGCGATGTTGATACAATTGATGCTGGAGCTGATTACTTGGTTGTTGTGGGTTATTTGAAACGTACTGCCGACCACGCTACCGATATAGCTGAATGGTTAGTTTATAAACGCAGCGGTAAAATTGTCGAGTTGAATCCAGGTTCTTCAAGCTTTATTTAAAGAGGGGACCATATGAGTTTTTTGTATAAATTGGTTGTCAATACCTTGGTTTTTGTAGTTTTTCATTATTTGTTTCCTTATGGATTAACTGTCAAAGATTGGACTTCGGCCTTTGTGGCTGCGGTAGTTTTAGCTTTGCTAAATACTTTTCTTAAGCCGCTTTTACATATTATTTCTTTTCCGATTACTTTTATCACATTGGGACTATTTAGTATCGTCATCAACATGATAGTTTTGGCCGTTGATGCCAGTTTGGTTTCCGGAATTACGATTCATGGCTGGGGTTGGGTATTCATTTTAAGCTTGGTCTTCAGCTTCACCCAAAGCTTGATTACAAGCACTGAAAGGATTAGATAATGGATGAACAGCAAAATGTAACAGTAAGGGATTTGGTTCAAAATACGGCTCTTCGAGTTGTTTGGGGTGAAGACCATTTGGAACGGCCGATTACTGTTCCTGATATTGCTCGCCCCGGTTTACAATTGACGGGTTTTTTGGATTATTTCGAACCTCGACGTGTCCAGCTATATGGTGTCAATGAAACTGAATATGCAAAAACAATGACTCACGAGCACAAGACAATTGTTTTTAAAAAGATGGCCAGTGAGACAACACCGGCTTTTGTTATTTCAACCAATTTAAAAATTCCAGAGGAGTTGATTGAAGCTGCCAAGGACGCTGGAATTCCGGTTCTGACCAGTTCTTTGACTTCTTCCCGCCTGCTTTCAAATATGACTTATTATCTTGGCGCCCAATTATCGGAACGCAAGTCGGTTCATGGCGTGCTGATCGATATCAACGGAATTGGCGTTTTGTTGACCGGGGACCCGGGAATCGGCAAGACCGAAGCGGCGCTTGAATTGATTCAACAAGGCAAAGCTCGTTTGATTGCCGATGATCGAGTTGATATATATGCCGAAGACGAGCAGCGCTTAGTCGGTGCCCCACCGGAAGTTTTAGCTAATTTAATGGAAGTCCGCGGAATAGGAATTATTGATGTCTTAAAAACTTACGGCGCAGCAACAATTCGTGATCACACGACAATTGTTTTGAATATTGATTTAAAACGTTCGAACGAAAAGGTTCAAAATTTCGACCGTCTGGGTGATGATGGCGCTAATTTTAAAATTCTTGGAATTGAAATTCCGAAAATGGAATTACCGGTTACTTCTGGTCGAAATACTGCAAGTGTCATTGACGCTGCTGCCCTAAAGTATCGAACAGAAAGAATGGGTTTTGATGCCTTATCGACTTTGGAACAACGACAGACAAAATTAATTAAGGAAAATGAAATCCATGATCAAGCAAACACGTAAAATTGCTATTCTTGGAGCCGGATCTTGGGGAACTGCTTTGGCTTCAACCTTTTCGATGAATGGTAATCAAGTAATTCTTTGGGGGAAAAACCAAAGCGATATTGATGATATTAATCAAAATCATCAAAATCGAAGGTTTCTTCAAGAAGCTTTTTTGGATAAAAATCTTAAAGCAACAACTGATTTAAAAGATGCTGTTAAAGATGCCGAGATTGTTTTGTTTGTTGTACCAACTTCGGCGGTTCGCCAGGTTGCCGGGAAATTAGCCAGTATTTTGCCGAGTTTGAAAAATGAAATTATCTTCGGCCATGCTATTAAAGGAATTGAAGTAGATTCCAATAAGCGTGTCAGCCAAATGATTAGCGAGGAAATCCCGAGTATCAAGGAGGATGATTTATTCTTTATTTCCGGGCCATCCCATGCCGAGTCAGTTGTTAAAAGGGCTATTACTTTAGTTGCAGTTGCAAGCTCCAATCAAGCACGGGCGGCAATTATTCAGGCAGCGCTGTCTAATTCCTTCTTTCGTGTATATACCAATTCTGATTTATGCGGATCGGAATATGCAGCAGCTTTGAAAAACGTTCTTGCAATTGCTGGTGGCATCATAAAAGGCCTCAAAATGACCGACAATACTCAAGCAGCTTTGGTTACTCGCGGGCTTTCCGAAATGCGTCGTTTGGGAGTTGCTTTAGGCGGAAAAAGCGAAACATTTAATGGTTTGGCTGGCTTAGGCGATTTGATCGTTACTGCTATGTCAACTAATTCCCGCAATTTTCGTGCCGGTCTCGGCCTTGCTTCCGGGAAAGATTTAAAACAGGTCCAAAAAGAGATGGGTATGGTGATTGAAGGCGTTAAAACTGCCAAAGCAGTAGACCAATTGTCAAGAAAAAACAATATTTCTATGCCAATTAGCGAAAGTGTCTATAAAATACTCTATGAAAATGCGAAAATAGATGATGTAGTCGCTGATCTTATGAATCGGCCACTGATCTCGGAGGAATAATCTACATGGTACAAAAAGTTAAAAAGGCCGTCATTCCGGCCGCTGGATTGGGCACACGGTTTTTGCCTGCAACCAAGGCTTTGGCAAAGGAAATGCTGCCAATTGTTGATACGCCGACAATCCAATTTATCGTTGAAGAAGCAATTCAGTCAGGAATCGAAGATATCGTTATCGTCGACGGAAAATCAAAACGATCAATTGAAGACCATTTTGATTCCAACACGGAATTGGAAGACAATTTGTCTGCCAAGGGTAAAGACAAGTTATTGAAATTAGTTCAGGATACGACTGATTTGAATATCTATTTCATTAGACAGTCTCATCCACATGGTTTGGGCGATGCTGTTTTAAAGGCTAAGTCTTTTATTAGCAATGAACCCTTTGTTGTAATGCTTGGTGATGATCTGATGACCGATCGTGTTCCTTTGACTAAACAATTGGTTGATCGTTATAACGAAACCGAGCAATCGACTTTGGCAGTCATGCCGGTTCCTCATGAAGAAACTTCAAAATATGGCGTAATCGATCCTTCTAAGGAAGTTAAGCCGGGACTGTTCGAAGTTAAAAATTTTGTTGAAAAACCTCGTCCTCAGGATGCACCTTCCGATTTGGCAATTATTGGTCGTTACCTATTTACACCAACAATTTTTTCCGAACTGGAAAATACAATGCCCGGCAAGGGCAACGAGATTCAGTTGACTGATGCGATTGAAAGCCTGAACCATAAAGAACATGTTTACGCTCATCAATTTGATGGTAAACGCTATGATATTGGTTCAAAGATCGGCTTTCTTGAAACGAATATTGAATTTGGATTAAAGCATCCCGATACTGGCGATGAACTTCGCAAGTATATTAAAGAACTTGCCAAGACTCTTTAAGCTTTATACTAAAGTTCAAACAATCCGCGTCCGAATTGGGCGTTTTTTTATCTAATTGAGTGAAAATAGCAGCTGTGCTAAACTAACAATTAGTAAGTAGGAGATTTTATGACACAGAAATATGATGTCGTGATAATTGGTGCCGGACCGGCCGGGATGACCACCGCAACATATGCAAGCCGAGCAAATTTATCTGTCATGATGATTAATAAAGGTATTTATGGCGGTCAGATGAACGATACAGCCGAGGTTGAAAACTACCCGGCTTTTGATTCGATATTAGGCCCTGATTTGGCCGAGAAAATGTATGCCAGCTCAACTCGTTTTGGAGCCGAATACACTTTTGGAGAAGTCCAAAATGTCATCGATCACGGTAAAACGAAAACGATAGTTACCGATGATGAGCAATACGAGGCGAAGGTGGTGATAGTTGCTAGCGGAGCGACTCACCGTCACATCGGTGTTCCCGGAGAAGATAAATATTCCGGCCGCGGCGTTTCCTATTGTGCTGTTTGTGATGGGGCTTTCTTTAAAAATGAGCAAATTGTTGTAATTGGCGGTGGCGATTCAGCCGTTGAAGAAGCCAGCTATTTAGCTAATTTAGCTAAGGATGTTACGATTGTTCATCGTCGCGATCAATTGAGAGCTTCTCGAATTGCTCAAAAACGGGCTTTTGATACAGACAACATTGATTTTTCTTGGAATAAACGGACTGAAGAAATTATCGGCGACGATGAAAAAGTTACCGGGGTTAAAGTTCTTGACAAAATTTCCAATCAAGAATCTGTAATTAAGACAAATGGTGTTTTTATCTATGTTGGAATCGACCCGAATACCCAGGGCTTGGAAAATCTGGGTATTTTAGACGAAAAAGGCTGGGTCTTGACTGATGACAATATGCAGACCAAAGTCCCCGGCATTTATGCTGTTGGAGATGTTCGCAAGGATTCTATCCGTCAAATCGCTGCTGCGGTTGGTGATGGAGCGGTCGCAGGAAAAATTTTATTTGATTATATTCAAAGCCTCTCTGATACGGAGATAGAAGCCTGATATAATCATATTTGGCATGAAAATAAAGGTTATATCGTTTGGATTTAAATATAAACATCTTCCAGAGGCTTCAATTCTTTTTGATTTGCGTTTTTTAGATAATCCATATTGGCAGCCGGAGATGAGAACGATGACCGGACTCGATGAAAAAGTATCTGATTTTATTATGTCGGTCCCTGGAGCGAGTGAATTTTATGATAATTACAAAAGAACAATCGAACAGGTATTGCCGCTAGCTCAAAAAAAGGAGTCCAAGGGCGGCGATATACAATCGGAAATTGTGATTGCGTTTGGTTGTACCGGCGGTCAGCATCGGTCGGTTGCTTTTGCTGAGCGCTTGGGAAAAGATTTAAAAAAAGACGGATACAAGGTCACGATTTCTCATCGCGATCTGCAGAAATCTCTAAAAAAAGAACTTGCTAAAGTCAAAGAGGAGGCCAAACCGTGACGGGCAGAAAAAAAAGAAATATTGTCGTAATTGGTGGCGGTTCCGGCTTGCCGGTTATTTTGCGCCCTTTACGCGACTGCAATGTCGAGGTGACCGCAATCGTAACCGTTGCCGATGATGGTGGATCATCGGGTGTAATTAGAAACTTTATGAACATTGTTCCGCCTGGAGATATTAGAAATGCTCTGGTTTCTTTATCTCTGCTGCCGGAAGATTTTTTGGATATCTTTCAATATCGGTTCGACTCGTCGGATGAGTTTTTCAAAAATCACGCTTTAGGAAATTTGATCATTGCTGCGATGACGGAAATGTCGGGCGACATCTTTGGAGCAGTTCAAAAGCTTGGTCGTTATATGATGATTTCCGGAAAAGTTTATCCAGTTGCTAACGTTCCTTTGGTTCTGCATGCTGCATTTACCGATGGAAGCACCGGTGTCGGCGAACATGAAATTACGATTGCCCATAAGGTGATTGAAAAATTATCAATTACGACCGAAGCCGGAAAACAACCGGTACCTACTTCGGAAGTTTTGTTGGCGATTAATCATGCAGACATGATTGTCTTTGGCCCGGGTTCTCTTTATACTTCGATTTTACCGAATTTGGTTATTCCGGTTGTTGGCAAAGCAGTTAAGGAAAGTCCGGCAAAGAAGGTCTATATTGCCAATATTATGACTCAAAAAGGCGAAACCGATAATTACACGGATGCCAGCCACATTAAAGCAATTTATCATAATGTTTCCAAAAATATTATTGATTATGTTTTGACTAATACTGCTGTTGTTCCGGAAGATTATATCGATTATCAAAAATGGAACGAAATTTCGACTCAGGTTAAGGTCGATACAAATGAAGATCGCAAACTTGGCGTTACTCCGATTACTGGAGATTTTCTTAAGTTACGCGATCAAGGCGCTTTTCACGATGGTGATAAAATCGTTAGGAAACTGCTTGATATTTTGGATAATAAAATTAAATGACTTTTACCCAACAAGTTAAAAAAGAACTTTCGATATTGCCGATTAACGTTAAGACTTCAAAGTCGGAGTTATCGGCGATTTTTCGTCTGAATGGAATTTATCATCTCGGCACCGCTGTCGGAAATACTTTAGAAGTTCAAACCCAAAATCCTGCCAGCGCAAGAAGGACTTATCAGCTGCTTTCGCAAACCTATGAAGCCGATATCCAAACCAACATTGAAAGAGGAGGATCGGCGAAGATTTTTGGCCTCCATCGCTATGGCGTTATTACGATGAAGCAGGCCGATCAGATTCTTGCCGATATACAACTTGATCCCTTCTCCAGCGACCGACGAGTTCCGGAAGTCTTTTTGAATTCTCAAGCAAAGCAACAGGCTTTTTTACGCGCTGCTTTTTTATCGACCGGATCGGTTAACGCTCCGAATTCTAAAAATTATCATTTGGAAATTTCTGCCGCGGATGAAGATTTAATCGAACAAATTTTTTCAATTATGAATAATCGTAATTTTAATTTGGGTGCAAAAATCGCCGACCGTCGGAACAAATTAATCGTCTATTTAAAAACCGGTGAACGAATCTCAGACTTTTTATCAATTATTCAAGCCACCAGTTCGATGCTGCATTTTGAAGATGCGCGTATCATGTCGGATATGCGTAATTCGGCCAATCGTTTGGCTAATGCCGATAATGCCAATGTGACCCGAATGGCCGAAGCCGCCGAAAGACAATACGAGGCGATGGATTTTTTGCGTCAGCAGAATCGTTTGGATAATTTACCGGAAAAATTGAAGATTGTTGCTGACTTGCGTTTAAAAAACCCGGAGGCCAGTTTAAGCGATTTGGCGGGAATGATCGAAGGGCAGGAATTGACGAAATCCGGAATTAATCATCGAATGCGAAAATTGATGCAAATCGTCAAGGAATTGAATCATAAAAAAGTTTGACCTTTCTTGACCATTGAACTATACTAATTTTATTAAATTTAAGGAGGCGCGATATGTGGCCTGGAGTTATTGAACAAACAGCAAATGGACGCGAGAGTTATGATCTTCCAAGTCGTCTTTTAAAGGACCGAATTATCTTGGTTCAAGGAGAAGTCGAAGATCAAATGGCAACAAGCATTGTTGCTCAACTATTGTTCTTGGATGCTCAAGATCCAAATAAAGATATATATATGTATATAAATTCACCAGGAGGATCAGTTACCGCTGGTATGGCAATCGTTGATACAATGAACTTCATCAGATCAGATGTTCAAACAATTGTCATGGGAATGGCTGCCTCGATGGCAACTATTATTGCTTCATCCGGTACCAAAGGCAAGCGTTTTATGCTTCCAAATGCCGAGTACTTGATTCATCAGCCGATGGGAGGCGCCGGAGCCGGCACCCAGCAGACCGATATGTCAATTATTGCCGATCAACTTTTGAAGACTCGGAAGAGATTAAATAACATCTTAAAAGAAAATTCCGGTAAGCCGATCGAGAAGATTGAAAAAGATACCGAGCGTGATCATTGGATGGATTCCAAGGAAACCTTGGACTATGGCTTGATTGATAAGATTTTAATTAATAAAGAAAAAAATAAATCATAAAAGAAGAAGTAATTATTAAGAAGCCGTTTGACTTCTTTTTTTTGGCAAACTTAATTACTTCACATTTGTAAATGCTTCACAAAAGTGATATAATTTTTAAATGAAGGAGGTTTCCAATGGAAATTGACATAAAGGCCTATCTAATAGATCACAATTTGACGATTTATCAAGTTGCCAAGGCGGGAGGATATGGCTATACAACAATTCATAAATCTTTTAACAAACCACAATCCGATGCGACGAGTCTGAACCTGCGGGACCTCGATGCTCTCGCACAAGCCACTCAAAGCAGTATGTGGGAGGTGTTAAAAGAGTTAGAAACCGATTATTTAGAAGATTGATAGGAGGATTCAATCATGGCTAATAATGATTATTTTAATAACAGTAATAATGATCCATTCAACTCGATGGATGACATATTCAATAATTTAATGGGACGAATGAACGGAATTAATTCCGAATCCCGTTATCTAATCAATGGACAGGAAGTAAGCCCGGAAGAGTTTGCTGCTTACCGTCAAAGTGGCAAAATGCCGATTAACGGTCAATTTCAGGAAGTTGGGTCACAGGCTCAGCCCGGGCAGCTTGGGACGGCTGTTTCTCAAAAAAATGGTCAATCAAAGAAAACGGGTATTTTGGAAAAACTCGGCCGTAATTTGACCGAGGAAGCGCGACAAGGCAAACTAGATCCGGTAATCGGCAGGAACAAGGAAATTCAGGAGACTGCAGAGATTTTAAGCCGACGGACAAAGAACAACCCGGTTCTAGTTGGCGACGCTGGAGTCGGGAAAACGGCTGTTGTCGAAGGACTGGCTCAGGCGATTATCAATGGAAATGTTCCGGCAGCAATTAAAGGCAAAGAAATATATTCTATCGATATTTCTGCTCTTGAAGCAGGAACTCAGTATCGTGGAAGTTTTGAAGAAAATATTCAAAAATTAATTAGTGAAGTAAAAAGTGCCGGCAACGTGATCCTTTTCTTTGATGAAATTCATCAAATATTAGGAGCCGGCAACACCGGAGAAGAGTCCGGATCTAATGGAATGGCTGATATCTTAAAACCGGCTTTAAGCCGAGGTGAGGTTTCTGTGATCGGAGCCACGACTCAAGACGAGTATCGGAATACGATTATGAAGAATGCTGCTTTGGCGCGTCGCTTTAACGAAGTAACTGTTAACGCGCCAAGCCCGGAAGATACATTGGCAATTCTAAAAGGTGTCCGTTCGCTTTATGAAAAACACCATCATGTTAAGTTTCCCGACGATGCCTTAAAAGCGGCTGTTGATTATTCAGTTCAGTATATTCCACAAAGGTCCTTACCGGATAAAGCGATTGATTTGGTGGACATGACAGCCGCTCACTTATCGGCTCAACACCCGGTGACAGACAAAGTCAGTTTGGAAAATGATTTGAAAAATGCCAAAACCGAACAGGACCAGTCTGCGGCAAAGGAAGATTTCGAGAAAGCTGCCGCTGCCAAAAAGCGGGTCGAAGAGCTTGAAGATAAGTTAAAAAACGTTTCCAGCGAAAATAAAAAAGAAGAAGTTGTTGTTAAACCGAATGATATTGCTCAATCGGTCGAGCGTTTAACCGGTATTCCTGTTGCCAAAATGGGTGCGAATGATATTGAGCGCTTAAAGGGGATCGCCGGTCGTTTAAAGGGCAAGGTAATTGGCCAAAACGAGGCCGTTGAAGCAGTTGCACGAGCTGTTCGCCGTAATCGGGCCGGCTTTGACGAAGGGAATCGCCCGATTGGAAGTTTTCTATTTGTTGGACCGACTGGAGTAGGAAAAACCGAATTGGCCAAACAATTGGCTTTGGATATGTTCGGTTCCAAAGATGCGATTATTCGTCTGGATATGTCCGAGTATTCCGATTTAACTGCTAGTTCTAAGCTTATCGGTACATCGGCTGGATATGTCGGTTACAACGATAATCAAAATACGCTTACAGAAAAAGTCCGGCGCAATCCTTATTCGATTGTTTTACTTGATGAAATCGAAAAAGCTAATCCACAAATCATCACTCTATTGCTTCAAGTTCTGGATGATGGCCGTTTGACAGATGGTCAAGGCAATGTTGTCAACTTTAAGAACACAGTTGTGATCGCTACTTCAAATGCTGGTTTTGGAAATGAATCGGATAATAAAAAAGACCAAGACAAGTCGATTATTGAACGTTTGGAGCCCTACTTCCGGCCGGAGTTCTTGAATCGTTTTAATGCCATTGTTGAATTTAGCCACTTGAGCAAAGAAAATCTAAAACAAATTGTTGAATTAATGCTTACGGAAGTTAATCAAACGTTGGCAAAGAAAGGCATCAAGCTGGAAGTCACCCAAGCGGCCAAAGATTATTTGATGAATCAAGGATACGATGAAGCGATGGGCGCTCGTCCTTTGCGAAGGGTGATCGAACAGCAGATTCGTGATAAAGTTACTGATTTCTATCTCGATAATCTTAACGCCAAGAATCTCAAAGCAGATATCGATAATGGAACAATTAAGATCACTGGAAAGTGACCCATATTAAAAAATCCCTAAAAATTATTTTTGGGGATTTTTTTTTAACTTTTAAATAATTCAACCGGAAGTAATGGAGGATTGGCAAAATGGATATCCGGTTTTTCTATTCGTTTAAAGAGAAGATCAATCAAGGCGTCGGCAATTTGGGAAATCGGCTGAACGATTGTTGCGATGTCGGTTAGGTACAAACGAACAAAAGCTGTACCGTCGTAACCAACCACAGGGATTTTTTTAAAATTGTTCTCTTTAATGATTTTATTGATTTGAAGAGCAGTCGTATCGTTGTTGGCGAAAATACCATCGAATTTATTTCCAGAAAGCAAATCTTTCAACTCTTCGGATTTTTTTTCTTCCGTGAAGTGAGCATCCGGAAAAGAAAATTCTTCAGCTTGAACGTTTGCTTTATGGATCGGATTTAAAGCACCGATTGCCCGCAATGAGGTTGGGGATTTTGAATCGTCATCATCAGTAATAATGGCAATTCTTTTGGCTCCTTGATCAATTAAATACTGGGTAGCCAACTTTCCGCCATTGAGATTGTCCGAAGAAACAATTGGAATTTTGTCCGACAAAAAACGATCGAAAGAAACAATTGGCATATTCACCTGATCGTACTCTTCAACACCAAGATTATGCGAGCCTGTGATAATCCCTTCAACCATATTGGCAGCCAGCATTCCAAGATAGCGTCTTTCCGCTTCGACATTGTTTGCCGAACTGGCAATAATGATCTTATATCCCTTAGCAGATAGCTTGACTTCCAATTCGTTTGAAAGTTCTGAGAAAAAGGGATTTGCAATTGTTGGGAAAATTAAACCAATAAATTTTGATGATTTCCCTTGCAGCGAACGCGCTAAGGCGTTTGGGTGATAGTTCAACGCTCTAATTGCTGCATAGACCTTATCATGGGTTTTTTTGGAAACGTGTGGAAAATCGTTTAAGACGCGCGAAACCGTTGTGATTGTTACGCCAGCTCTTTTAGCGACGTCCTGTAATTTTGCAACCATAAAGAATTCCTCTTGCTACATTTTAACAATCTTCGGCCGACCTGTGAATTCTTCCTCTTCTAAAAAAAACTAATGTTAAGAATATTCCCTGATTTTAATAGTTGTTTCCATAAGAAAAACCGGATTTAAATCCGGTTTTTCATTAATTAAAATAACTGTAATTTTTTATCCATGTGAGTGAACGGTTGACAACCGTTTTCGGTGACGTGGACGCAGTCTTCGATGCGGACTCCCAAGTCTCCTGGAATATATACACCGGGTTCGAGACTAAAACACATCCCCGGTTCCAAGACGAGATCGTTGCCCTGCATAATTGAAGGGTATTCGTGTTCGGACATGCCCATTCCGTGCCCTAAGCGGTGGATGAAATATTTTCCATAACCGGCCTTTTCAATGATATCGCGAGCTATTTTGTCCAACGAGGCAGCAGTTATGCCTGGCTTAACGGCTGCCTGAGCTGCTAACTGGGCTTCCAAGACTACTTGGTGAACTTCTCGCATATGATCGGTTGGCGTACCCAAAGCAACCGTCCGACTGGCATCCGAGATATACCCTTTATAAACAGTGCCCAGGTCAAACAGAACCAGTGAATTATTTTTTAACGCCAAGTCCGATGTTTCCCCGTGAGGATCGGCCGCATGTTCGGCTGTTTGAACCAGAGTACCAAAGGACATTTCCGGAACATTGCGGTTTTTTGTTGCAAATTCAAGTTTGGCAGCAACTTGGAGTTCTGTTTTGCCGACTTTCAGAGCCTTAAAACCGGCTTCGAAAGCTAAATCGGCATCCCTACCGGCTTGTTCAAGCTTCTTTATTTCATCTTCGTCTTTAATCAGACGCTGATGCTCGATAACCGGCGTTAAATTAAATGAATAATCGGCATCTGGAAAAGCTGCCTGAAGGCGATTAAAACGAGATAGAGTCAAATTTCCCTGCTCGGTTGCTATTTTTTTTGGATTGGCGCTACGCTCTTTAATATGGTCATAGATCATTTCTAAGCCGTCTTCATTATCTTGGTAGCCATATAAGTCGTAGGGCCAGCCAACCGATTTAACGACTTCGACTTCTAAAGCCGGTGCGAAGATGAAAGGATCCTTATCGGCAAAAACGATCATTGCCAAAATCCTTTCATAAGGATTGGAACCGAATCCGGTGATATATTGAATTGTTTTATAGTCTGAAATAAAAGCGAAGTCGATCTGTTTATCGACAAGGGTCTTTTGCAATTTGTTTAATCTTGTCTGATTGAATTTAGCCATAGATCGAGTATAGTTCAAACAACTTTTGTAGAATGAAGATATGACAAAATTATTGTTGTTGCAAAAAATTAAGGATCCGGATCTTAAACAGATCCATCGTGATTTTCCTGATTTAGAATTGATTAACGCTGACGAGATGACTAATGAACTGGTCGACCAAATTGAAATTGTTTATGGCCAATTTAGTCATCTTCAAAAAGGTTATGGCTTCAGTTCTTGGTTTGGCAAAGTCGTTCCAAACGGTAAATCCCTAAAATGGGTTCAAACAATTTCTGCTGGGATTGATTTTTTGCCACTTGATCAACTGGCAAAACGCGGAATTATGGTTTCTAATATGAGTGGCCTTCATTCTGAAGCAATTTCGGAAAATGTTCTGGCTTACATTTTGATTTTGAATCGCGGATTAAAATTCGCTCTTGCAAATCAAGCAAAGCAAAGTTGGGACTTTAATTTTCCAAAAATCAAGCAATTGCAGGATAAGAAAATTCTTATTTTCGGGACTGGCGCAATTGGTTCAGCAATCGCTAAAATATTGCAGGCTTTTGATGTTGAAGTTATTGGTGTTAATCGCCACGGAAAGGATCTTAAATATTTTGATCGGGTTATTACTCAAGAGCAGTTGGGAGATTTTGCGGATGCCGACTATTTGATCAGTGACATGCCCTTGACAACACAGACTCGTGGTTATTTCGACTCGGATTTCTTTTCACTGTTTAAAAAACAACCAATTTTTATCAATGTTGGCCGGGGACCGAGTGTTGTTGAGAAGGACCTAATTAAAGCTTTGAAAGCTGATATCTTATCCGGTGCTGCTTTGGATGTTTTTGAGCATGAACCGCTTGCGAGTGATTCACCACTTTGGAAGATGGAGAATGTGATCGTAACTCCTCACTCCTCAGCGTTTTTGGAACATTTCCAACGCGATGCTTATAAAATTTTCGGACCGAACTTAAAAAGTTATTTGGCCAATGGTAAACTGGCCGTTAACGAAGTTAATTTAAAAGAAGGCTATTAATGAAACATCAGACAAAGATTTTGCATTTAAAAAACGGTTACGACATTTGGTCGGCTTCTTTTGGAAACCCCGCTGCACCGATTAAATTGTTGACTCTTCATGGCGGACCCGGTGGAACTTCCAAAGAATTCTGGCCGTGGGCAGAAAATTTTCAAAAATATGTTGGTATGGATGTTCAAGTATTCACTTACGATCAGCTTGGTTCTTTCTGGTCGGAATCACCCGACTGGACGAAGAAGGAAAACGTTGATAAATTTTTGAATTATCAATATTATTTGGATGAATTGGAAGAAGTCCGCTCTTTGATGGGCCTTGATCATTTTTATCTGTTAGGGCATTCCTGGGGTGGTGTGTTGACCTACGAATACAGTTTGGCTCATCCCGAACATTTGAAAGGCTCAATTGTTTATTCAATGACAGATAACATTAAGGATTATGTCACCTCGATTAATCAGGAACGTTTGGATTTGCTTGGTCAGGACGAAGTAGACTATATGAAATCAATTGAAGCCAAGGAAGATTTTTCCGATTCTCGCTATCATGCCGATCTAAATAAATTGTATAAAGAGAATATCGAGAGAACGGCGAACTACAATCCCGATGCCGGTCCTGATCTTTTGGCAACTGATGTTTATAATCACTTTCAAGGAAATAACGAATTCGTCGTTACCGGTATTTTGAAAGATTGGAATATTCGTCCGCGTTTGCATAATATTAAAATTCCAATGCTTCTCACAACCGGCGAAAAAGATACGATGCCTGTCTGGTCGATGAAAGAAACAGCAAAAACGATTCCCGGAGCGGAATTGTTTGTTAACAAAGACGGTGGCCACCATCATGCAGTCGATCATCCGGTGGAATTTTATAACAATTTGGCGGCTTTTCTGAAGCGCACCGAAGCGGCTCAATGAGTTTGAAAGATCCTTCTGCGGGTCTTTTTTAACACGGCTATAATTTTAATATGTATGACTTTTTGACGGGCATCATTAAAACGATCGCGGCGGGTTACGTGGGCATCGATGTTAATGGAATTGGTTTTCGCGTTTTTACGCCCAACCCTTATGAATATAATCAAAACGATCAAACGACAATCTTTACTGAACAAATTGTTCGTGATAATCAGATTAGTCTTTATGGTTTTAAAACAGTTAAAGAAAGGAATCTTTTTCAAAAACTGCTCAATGTTTCCGGAATCGGACCAAAATCGGCCTTGGCAATTATTGCCGGTGGCGATCGTGATGGGCTGATTGCCGCTGTCGAGAACGGTAAACCGAAATATTTAACTAAGTTCCCGGGTATCGGAAATAAAACCGCCCAACAGATCGTTCTTGATCTCAAGGGAAAATTGGGCGATTTTTCGAAAAATATCGCTCCGATGAAGAATCTGTTGGAAAATTCTGCTGAATTGGATGATGCCTTGGCCGCCCTAGTGGCTTTGGGCTTTTCTTCAAAAGAAGTTAACAAAATAAATCCAAAATTAGCCAGTCTTGGTGAATTAACAACCGATGCATATATTCAAAAAGGACTTAAACTATTAACCAAATGAATGATGAAGATCAAAAAATTTTAGATGCAAAACCAATCGCGGACGAGATCGATTCTGAATTGACATTGAGACCAAAGTATTTGAGGGAATATATTGGTCAAAAAGAGATTAAGGATCAACTGTCTGTGTATTTAAAAGCCGCCAAACAACGGGACGAAGCTCTTGATCACGTTTTGCTTTTTGGACCACCTGGGTTGGGCAAAACTACTTTGGCGATTGTTATTGCCAACGAGATGGGAGCGAAAATTAAAACAACCTCGGGACCGGCCATTGAAAAAACCGGTGATCTGGTTGCTTTATTGAATGAATTGACCGCCGGCGATATTTTATTTATCGATGAAATTCATCGCTTGCCAAAGTCGGTTGAAGAAGTTCTTTATTCGGCAATGGAAGATTTTTATGTTGATATCGTTGTTGGCCAGGGAGAAACGGCTCATGCGATTCATTTTCCGTTACCGCCCTTTACTTTGATTGGTGCAACTACAAGAGCTGGAATGCTTTCAGCACCATTAAGGGATCGGTTTGGGATTGTTGCTCATATGCAATTTTATCCGGTTAGCGATTTAAAATTGATAGCCAAACGTACAGCTGAAATTTTCGATACTTCGATTGCCGGTTCCGGTGCTGCTGAATTGGCTTTGCGTTCGCGGGGGACACCTAGAATTGTTAACCGTTTGCTGAAAAGAGTCCGCGATTTTGCTCAGGTTGCCGGCAAAGATACAATTGACGAACAGATTGTTGACAACGCTTTAAACAAATTACATGTTGACGCTCGCGGATTGGACGAGACCGACTTGAAATATCTCAATACTTTGATACACCAATATAAAGGTGGTCCAGCCGGCGTGAATGCCCTTGCTTCTAATATTGGCGAAGATAGTGAAACGGTCGAGGAAATGGTCGAACCTTATTTACTCCAAATCGGTTTTATTCAAAGAACTCCGCGGGGTCGCCAGGCGACCCAAGCTGCTTATGAGCATCTTCAGATTCCCTATCAGACCGGTCTGTCTTGATTTGAATAATATATATAGCTATAGCTTGAATTGATTTTTTTGACCGAGCCGTTTAAAGAGGATTAGGCCGATTTGTTTTTTAATCTCCGTTTGCAAGTAATTATTTTTTGAAAGAAGAAAAAAATGACTGAAGAAAAAGTACCACACTATACTTTGAGTGATTTTGATTATAATTTGCCGCATGAATTAATTGCTCAAACCCCTTTAAAACAGCGAGATGCCTCACGTTTGCTCCTTTTAAATGCTAAGACCGGCGCTTATGAAGACAAGCATTTTTATGACATTATCGATTATCTAAATCCTGGTGATGCGCTTGTAATGAACAATTCGCGTGTTATTCCGGCTCGGCTGCGTGGCTGGCGTCCTGAAACCAAGGGACATGTCGAAGTACTTTTATTAAGACAGGATCATGGCGATGTTTGGGAAACTTTGATTAAACCGGCCAAGAAATTTCCGGTTGGTTCGGTAATTGATTTTGGTAATGAGAATGAAACGATCATGACCGGTAAAGTTGTTGGCGAACTTGAACATGGTGGCCGTTATGTGGAATTTCAATATGATGGAATTTTTATGGAATTGTTGGATAAGCTTGGCGAAATGCCGCTTCCGCCATACATTAAAGAGAAATTAAAAGACCAGGAACGCTATCAAACAGTATATTCAAAAATTGAAGGATCGGCGGCAGCTCCAACTGCCGGCTTGCATTGGACTCCGGAACTGCTTGACAAGGTTCGCGCAAAGGGCATTAAAACAATCGAATTGACTTTGCATGTTGGCCTTGGAACTTTTCGTCCGGTCGAAGAGGAAAATATTGACAAACATAAAATGCATTCCGAATTTTACCAATTGAGCCAGGCAGCGGCCGACCAGATCAACCAAGTTCGCAATAATGGCGGTCGGATTGTTGCTACCGGTACAACAACGATTCGAACTTTGGAAACAATTGGTCATAAATTTAACAGGGATAAATATGGAGGCAATGTTCAGGCGGACTCCGGTTGGACTGATATATTTATTAAACCTGGTTTCAGATGGACAACTGTCGACGCTTTTATTACCAACTTTCATTTACCAAAATCAACGCTTGTTATGCTGGTCGCCGCGTTTACGGGTCGTGAAAATATCCTAAATGCATATAAGCACGCGATTCAAGAAAAATATCGTTTCTTTTCTTTCGGGGATGCGATGTTCATCCATAAGTGAATTTATGATTGAGCAGTTTTTAAAAACTGTTTTTTCTTTGCTCTAAAATTAGATTATGTGTACTTCGATATTTCAAATCGCATATGACCACAGTCACCTTCTTTCTCGGACAATGGATTGGCACGGTTTATATGCCTTTCCACTTTTTGTTCCGCGTGGGTATAAGTGGAGTTCAGTTTACGATGGGAAAGAATACATCAATAAATATGCTGCTATTGGATCAGGCCATGACCGAAAAATGCACGCCGATTTATCGGATGGCGTGAATGAATTTGGTTTATCCGTACAAAAATTGACTTTTGCCAATGCCAGTCGGCAATATGCCAAAACGAGAAATGAAAAGAAAATTCAGTTGGCTCCTTTTGAATTTGCCTTTTGGGCAATGACAAATTTTCGTTCGGTCCAGGAATTGATCGAGTCCTTGCCGTCAATCGAGGTTATAAATGACAACGAAGCGCTGAACAAATATGGCGACGCCGATCTGCATTATGCTGCTGCTGATCCTAGTGGACGTTTTGTTATTATCGAACCTTTGTCGATGCCGATGCGGGTCATTGAAAATCCTTTGGGCGTCGTAACGAATGCTCCTAATTTTAAACGCGAAGTCAATAAACTGAATGACTATATGCCTTTGCTTCCCGAATACTTGAATGGACAACTGTCCTACAATTCCCAGCATGTTGCTTCAAAAGATTTTTCCGGTAAAAAACAGTTGCCGGGCGGTTATACTCCCAGCGCTAGATTTATTCGCGCAGCTTATTTAAAAGAAAGAAGTGATTCGGCAGCCGATCAGGAAGAACAGCTCGTTAATGCCCGCAATATTTTAAATTCCGTTACAGTTCCGAAGATGTCGTCCCGTTCAGACACTTATACGGTTTATCGTTCGGCGGTTGCTTTGGAAACAAGGACTTTATACTACGAAAACTATTCCGCAACCGGATTGTTTAAATTGGTGCTTAATGATAGTCTGTTAGAACAAAGCAAAGAGATTTTTTTTCAAAGAAGATACAAGCAATTTTCAAACTATTTCTTTAAATTGATTGTTGTCTTAAGCGATAATTTTTGTTTAGGAAGCTTGATTGATAAAATTAAGATGATGTCCACATTCGAAGAACAATTAGATCGTCAAAAACATATTCGTAATTTCAGTATTGTTGCTCATATTGATCACGGGAAATCGACTTTAGCTGATCGAATTCTCGAGATGACTCATTCGGTTGCTCAAAGGCAAATGAAGGCGCAGATTCTTGACGACATGCCGTTGGAACGCGAACGAGGAATCACGATCAAGATGAATTCTGTCGAAGTTCACTATGATGCCAAAGATGGCCAACGCTACATTTTTCATTTGATCGATACTCCTGGTCACGTGGATTTTTCCTATGAAGTTTCCCGCGCTCTTGCTGCTGCTGATGGGGCGCTTTTGGTCGTTGATGCAACTCAGGGAGTTCAAGCCCAGACTTTGGCGAACGTTTATTTAGCAATTGATAATGATTTGGAAATCTTGCCGGTTATTAACAAGATCGATCTTCCGTCGGCCGATCCAAAAGGAACCAAAGCAGAGATTGAAGACGATATTGGAATCGACACAAGTGATGCAGCTGATGTTTCTGCCAAAACTGGTCTGGGAGTTGCTGATCTTCTTGAGAAAATCGTTAAAATAATTCCGGCTCCCACCGGGGATTTGAATGCTCCTTTACAGGCCCTAATTTTTGATTCGAAATACGATTCCTATCGCGGGGTTGTTTTATCGATTCGTGTCAAAGAGGGTCAAATTCATCTTGGCGATAAAATTCGTTTAATGAATGCCGGTGCTGATTATGAAGTCACTGAACTGGGCGTTTTTTCTCCCGACGCTACACCACGAAAAGAATTGATTGCCGGAGATGTTGGCTATTTAACCGCTTCTATCAAGGACATCCATATAGCGCGTTCCGGCGATACAGTCACAAATGCCGATCGTCCCGCTCAAAAGGCGCTTCAAGGATATCGGCCAATGACGCCAATGGTTTATGCCGGTATTTATCCAACCGATAATGGTAAATATAATGAGCTTCGCGATGCTTTGGATAAATTAAGTCTTAATGATGCCAGCCTAGAATACGAACCGGAGACTTCAACTGCACTCGGTTTTGGTTTCCGTGTCGGTTTTCTCGGCTTGCTGCACATGGATGTTGTTCAAGAACGTTTGGAACGCGAGTTCGACTTGGAAATCGTTATTACGGCGCCCACGGTTACTTATCATGTAATCAAAACCGATGGGAGTGAGGAAGATATTTCCAATCCGTCTGATATCCCGGATGCCAGCAGCATTAAAGAAATTCGCGAACCCTTTGTCAATGCAACGATTATGGTTCCCGAACAGTACGTTGGCACAGTAATGGAACTTGCGCAAGCTAAGCGCGGAATCTTCGATACAATGGATTATCTCGATAAATCACGTGTCAACGTTAAATATAAGATGCCTTTATCGGAGATAATTTTTGATTTCTTCGATAAAATAAAGTCTTCTACCAAGGGTTATGCCAGTCTCGATTACAGTCTTGCTGGATTCTTTGTTTCTGACTTAAAAAAGATCGACATTTTGTTAAATGGTGACAAGGTCGATGCTTTGAGTTTTATATCTCATAAAGATTTCGCCGACAATCGGGCTCGGGTCGTAACTGGAAAACTAAAGAAAGTTATTCCTCGCCAGAACTTTGAAATTCCGATTCAGGCAGCGATTGGATCAAAAATTATTGCTCGAACAAATATTAAGGCTTATCGAAAAGATGTTACCGTTAAGATTCACACCGGAGATCCTGATCGACGTGCCAAACTGCTCGATAAACAACGGGCCGGCAAAGCGCGAATGAAATCGATTGGGCGGGTAGATGTTCCCCAAGAAGCCTTTATGGCTATTTTGAAGAATTCAGATGATGAACAGTATAATAAGGGACTCTCGTGAAAATTGATCATTCCAAAGGATTATTTTTTTCGGCGACAATTGCCGTGCTTTTGTTGACTTTCTTTTCGATCTTTTATCGTTTTCAAAATAGGCCGACACTAGCAATGGCAGAAAAAGACGCGAAAAGCATTTTTTCAGGGGCTGTTTCTAATAATCTATCGGAAAAGTATTTGTATGGCGGCAAGGCCACTTCGAAAGAGCTTTATATAAAAAAATAAAAAAGAATCTATTAAATGGACTTGTTTTAAGCAATTCTTTGATTTACAAGAATCATCAATATAAGAAAAATCAGGTTTTAGATAAAATTGCCGAAAGAATTTATCGTCTAGAATTTAAAAATCGTCAAGTGAAAATCGAAAGTGTCAGTCTGAATAATTTTCATACGGTTACGGTGGACTATAAAGTAAGGCAGATTATCTTATCAAAGGTGCTCGACAAACTCAGCGCTTCCTCTGAAAAAGACCTGGCTGCAGCTGAAAAACAAACCAGTATCAGTGATCTCAATCAATCACAGATTGCCTTTTTGCAATACATTCTTATCTCTATTCATTGGGATAAGTATTTTTCAGAGTATAATGCTGCATCTTGGTCAAAAAGTAGTTTCCAAATGATTTTCGATCCCAAAAAGCAGCACTACTTAATCAGCAAAAAAACGTTACAATCTATTCAGACAAGTGAGATAAAAAATGGCGAATAATAAGATATCCCAAACAACAAAAAAGCTCTCCCAAATTTTTAATTCAGAAAAGCAACCAGCTGTTTTCTTTGATAAGAATGTTTCGACTATTGAAGAGAATAATTCCTTGCTTGATGGTCAAACCGATGTGCCGGTACTTGATCCTCACGATCTTTTAGTAGAAGTTCAGGCAGTTTCTGTCAATCCGGTTGATACTAAGCTGCGTCAAACAGGAGTGGCATCCAAGATTAAAATTCTTGGTTACGATGCTTTTGGAATTGTCAAAAATACCGGGAAAGATGTCACTCGTTTTCATGCGGGGGATCGGGTTTATTATGCCGGCACGACCCAGCGACCCGGTAGTAATGAAAAATTTCAGGCGGTCGATGAAAGACTGGTTGGTCGTGCACCGGAAAAATTAAATAAAAGTGAAATTGCAGCAATGCCGTTAACCAGTATCACGGCTTATGAGATTCTTGTTGATCAACTTGGCTTAAGATTTCAAAATCACGCAGCCGATGGCAAAAATATGTTGGTAATTAATGGGGCTGGTGGTGTTGGCTCTGTGCTGCTGCAAATGGCAGCTTATCTTGGCATTAATCTTTCGGTAACTGCTCATTCATCGGAATCGATCGAATGGCTAAAAAAGTATTCAGTCGATAAAATCTACGATTATGAAAATATTGACGAAACACTGGCCGATCAAAAATTCGACTATATTGTTTTTCTCTACGATCCGGCTCTCTACTGGGATATTGCGATTAAGCATATTAAACCGTACGGACAGCTGGTGTCAATTGTAGGCACCAATAAGCCTTTAAATATGGGGCCTTTGAAAAACATTGCAGTGCAATTCAAATGGGAATATATGTTTGCCAAATCGGATTTCAATCATAATATTTTGAGTCAGGGCCAGGCGCTTGATAAAATTGCTATTTTGTTGGACGCCGGAATCTTAAAAACGACACTTAATAAAACTTTTGATCTAATTAATGCCGAAAATTTACGGCAGGCCTATAAACTGGTTGAAAGCGGAAGAATGCAGGGCAAAGTTGTTTTGAATGGACCGTTCGACAAGGCTTTAAAGTGACTTCGCGCTTTTTTTTAGAGAATAGCCAGGAATTTTTATCGGGAAATAAGATTTCCAAAAAAAATAATCCCGATGTTTTTCATCATTTAAAAGATGTTCTGCGTGTCAAGGATAAAGATTTGGTTGAATTGGTTGCCGGTCAATCGGCTTATTTAGTTCGGGTTAATGAGATCTCTGCAATGGAAGTCTTTTTTAATCGGCTGGATAAACTTTCGAAAGATCCGGAAATACCGGTCAAGACGACAATTGTTGTTCCGCTTTTAAAATCTGATCATCTGGATTGGCTTATTCAAAAAGCAACTGAACTAGGCGTTTTTAAGATCATTCTCACTAATTTTTCCTATAGTGTTGTTAAAGATATAAAAATCGAAAAGAAACTTCAACGTTATGAAAAAATTGTTAAGGGAGCAGCTGAACAATCCCATCGCCTGCTTGTTCCAGAAATTATTTATGAAAAAAAATTTATTGAACAAGCTGGATTAAGTGATCATCAAATTGGTATTGTTGCTTGGGAAGAGAGTGCTAAGGCCGGAGAAAAATCGAATTTGTTTAAAATGATTCGTTTGGCAAAACTTGATTCCAAGTTCAATGAGATCGTTGCTGTTTTTGGTCCTGAGGGGGGAATCAGCAAAAAAGAGATTAAAAAACTTGAATCAAGCGGTTTCATCACAGCCGGATTGGGTCCGAGAATTCTGCGTGCGGAAACAGCTCCACTTTATTTGCTCTCATCCGTCAGTCTTTTGATAGAATTGAGCTAACTTATTATGGTTAAGATAATTAAAAAGCGATATTTATTTTGGTTTATGATTTCGATTCTTCTGAGTGCCTTAGGACCGTTAATTTTTCGAGCACATTTTTTGGATGGATCCAGGAGAATAATTTGGTTACTAGGAGTTATTTTTGGTGGTTTCTCGTTGTATAGTGGTTATTATTTCCGCCGTTTTGGATTACGTTTTTGGGGTATCTTCATTTTTCCTTTAACTTTTAGCCTGATTAATTATTTTTCCAAGCTTGTTTTTGGTTCTTCGCTGATTACTTACAGTTATGCTTATTTCTTCGCCGCCTTTTATGTTGTTCTTGCGCTTTTTACTTTTGTCGGCGACGATAATCATGATTCTGATTTGGATAAGCAAATACCGGTTGACGACGGTTTTAAGGAGCTTCATGATGGCAAAAATTGAGAATCGCTCTTTTGAAGATGTCCACGATATTTATGTAAAGTATTTAGCTCCTGATCAGGTCAAACGAGTTGATTCCGCTTATCAACTTGCAAAAAAGATGCATGCAGGCCAAAAACGCAAGTCTGGAGAAGACTATATTTATCACCCGATTCAGGTTGCTGGAATCTTAGCGGATTTGAAAATGGATCCAGACACGATTGCTGCTGGTTTCTTGCATGATGTTGTCGAAGATACGCCAGAAACAAATGATGAAATTCGTCAGAATTACGGCGATGATGTTGCCGATATTGTTGACGGTGTGACCAAACTTGGTAGGATTCATTATGAATCGACCGAAGAAAACATGGCTGAAAATCACCGTAAATTGCTGTTGGCAATGGCTAAGGATGTCCGGGTTATTATCGTTAAACTTGCCGATCGTTTGCATAATATGCGAACTCTTCAGGTCCATCGACCGGAAAAGCAGCATCGGATTGCCAGCGAAACACTTGATATTTATGCTCCTCTGGCTCATCGACTTGGGCTTGCCAATATTAAATGGGAACTTGAAGATTTGAGTCTTCGTTATCTTGATCCGGATGAATATCATCGAATTGCCAAAATGATGCATTCTCGTCGTGAAGAGCGTGATGCCGATATTGCTTCGGCGACAAAACAAATAGAAAAAGTAATTAGTGATTTGAAAATTGGTCATTTTGAAGTTACCGGCAGACCAAAGCATATTTATTCAATTTATCGGAAAATGACCGATAAGCATAAACAGTTTTCGGAAATTTATGATTTGCTCGCAATTCGTGTGTTGGTTGACAGTGTTGCCGATTGTTACGCGGCTTTGGGTACGATTCACGCTAATTGGAAGCCCCTGCCAGGGCGTTTTAAAGATTACATTGCGTTGCCAAAACCCAATGGCTATCAGTCACTACATACGACGATTATCGGTCCGAATGGTCATCCGTTGGAAGTTCAAATCCGCACTTTTGAGATGCACCAGGTTGCAGAGTTTGGTGTTGCTGCTCACTGGGCTTATAAAGAAAATAAAGGTTCTGAAAAACAGGCTCGCGTCAGCGATTCGGATCAGCAGCATTTGAATGCAATCCAAGGGATCCTTGAATTGCAAGAGGGTGCAACTGATGCAGAGCAGTTTGTCGATACCGTTAAAGGCGATCTTTTCTCTGACCGAGTATATGCTTTTACGCCTAAAGGTGACGTTTTTGAACTACCTGTTGGTTCTAAGCCAATTGATATGGCTTTTGCTATTCACTCTGATATTGGGCTGCACACGGTCGGCGCTAAAGTAAATGGCAAAATTGTGCCTTTAGATTATGAGATTCAAACGGGTGATATTGTTGAAATTGTGACTTCACCGACGCCGAAAGTTTCTCGTGATTGGCTTGGGCTGGTTGCGAGCCGACGGGCTCGAAATAAGATTCGCGCTTATTTTCGCCAGCAGGCACGTTCTTCCAATATCGAAGGCGGTCGGCAAATGCTTGAGGAATATTTGCAGGAGAAACAGCTGCCAGTTGATAAGGCGATGACGGAAGAAAACCTAACCGTTACGGCTACGAAGATGCATTTGTTCTCGGGCGATGATTTGTTGGCAATGATCGGTTATGGGGAAGTTTCCTTGCAACAAGCCGGTAATCGTTTGACGGAAGACATCCGAAAAAAAATTGCCGAAAGGAAAGCCGAAGAAGTTCAAAAAGCTTTGCTTTCTGGTAAAGAGGATGCGGCAAAGGACTTAATCAGAAAAGGCAGCGCTCCGATTGTTAAAAATCGTCCTGAAGAAGACATCACGATCGCTGGTATCGATTCGCTTTTAATTCACCTTTCTAAATGTTGTACGCCGATTCCCGGGGATAAAATTATTGGCTATATCACAAAAGGACGTGGGGTAACTGTTCATCGTGCCAACTGTCCTAATATTAAAAAATCGATTGAAAAAGGCGAGCGTATTATTGAAGTTGAATGGAATAATCCGGATGGCAATAGGCCGAATTATGATGCTGATTTGACTGTCAGCAGTTCCGATCGTCCGGGTATTTTAAACGATGTTATTCGTTCGGTTAACTCTAATACTCATTATCTGAATGCCGTATCGGCTCATAATGAAAAAGACGGTGTTGGTATTATCAGTTTGACTGTCGGGGTAAAAAATGTTGAACAACTGCAGCATATAATTGATTCGATTGCCGGCGTTCATGACGTTTATGAGGTAACCCGCAGCTTTCATTAAACTTTTTCATGCCGTTATTAAAAACAAGTTTTATCATAAAACTTGTTTTTATTTTGTCTTTGATAAAGATGGCTGGACATTGTCAAACCAGTCCTGCAATCCTTTTTTGACGTCTTGAGCAATGGCTTCTTGGTAGGAAGCTGATTTTATGTACTGAAAATCGTTTGAATTATTTAAGTAACCCATTTCCAACAATACAGAGGGGAGATAAGTATAGTGGATTACGTAAAAGTTTCCGGATCTCACACCGCGGTTTGATAAGGGTAAATTATTAAAATGCTTTTTCAGGGTTTCTGCAAGGCTGTATGAATTAGTCGTTTTTTTATGATAATAATATTCAGTAAAGCCAGTCGCTGCATTTGCAACCGTATAGTTATCGAAATGAATACTGATAAAAGCATCGGCATGATATTTTTTTGAGATATTGCTTATTTTGGAAAGCGGCCACAAAAGTTTATCACTGTCGCGAGTCATAATTACACGGGCACCGGTTGATTCCAGAGCTTTTTTAATTTTTCGTGCTGTCCTTAAAGTATAGGTTTTTTCGAAATACTTAGGATCTGTCGCCCCATCAATCGCCAATGATCCTGGATCTGATCCACCATGCCCAGGATCCAAAACAATCGTTGCTTCTGTCATTCGGGTGACTTTACTGACATTATTTGCTTTTCCTTCTGCAACCCAACTGGCAACCCAGCCGGTTTTTTTGTCGATACTTGAACGAACTTTCAGCCACCCGTGTTTCTCTTTAAGAATCGTTAATTTTTCTGAATTTGAAAAAGTTGCCAATTGTTTGTACATCGGTCCCGGGCCGTCACGCAAAACCGTTTTCTTGGCTTTGGTAGTAATTGATTTTAAATTGCTGCTTTTCTTGATTTGATCAGGAACATAAATCGAGGCCACTAACAATAAACCAGCAATAATTAAAACAGCCGAAACGATTAAAGGAACCTGTTTTTTTAAAATCCTTCTAAGCACAGGCAGATCATATATCAAAATTATTCTGACAACATTTATCCAGTGTTAAAATTTCCTATGTATGTCTGATAAACTTTTTCAAAAACCAAAAGGAACGGCTGATTTGTTGCCGGCCGTTCAAGCAATTTGGGATAAAATTAATCGAGCAGCTCAGGAAATTTTCGGTCGCCGTTATCGTTTTGGCAGGATCGATACACCTTTATTTGAAAACTACGAAATTTTTGCACGTACTTCCGGGGATTCATCGGATGTTGTTAGCAAAGAAATGTATGATTTCTACGATAAAGGCAATCGGCACCTGGCTTTACGTCCGGAAGGCACTGCCGGAGTAGTTCGCGCCTATGTAGAGAATAAGCTGTATGGACCCGAATATGAAAAGCCGGTTAATCTTTACTACTTGGAATCTATGTTCCGTTATGAAAGGCCACAAGCTGGGCGGACACGCGAATTTCATCAGTTGGGCGTTGAAAGTTTTGGTTCCGATTCTCCTTTTTTGGATGCACAAATTATTCAAATGGCGATTGATTTTTTTCAAGAATTCAATTTAGATAATTTTATTGTCAAAATAAATTCGCTTGGCGACGAGGAATCCCGAACTAATTATCGGAGCGCTCTGGTGGATTATTTAAAGCAATTTGAAGATCGGTTAAGTAATGATTCGAAAAATCGTTTGAAATCAAATCCCTTGCGGATTTTAGATTCAAAAGATCCAAAAGACCAGGAACTGCTTATTGATGCACCAAAAATTTTGGATTATTTAAATCAGGAATCGAAAGATCGCTTTAAAAAAGTTACCAAAGCTTTAGATGATTTCGATATCAGTTACGAAATTGATAATAAATTGGTTCGCGGTTTGGATTATTACAATAACACGATTTTTGAAATCGAAACACGGGATCCAAAACTTAAATCATCTGCAACCGTTTGTGGTGGTGGACGCTATTCGGGGATGGTTGAGGAATTCGGCGGTCCGGAGACGCCGGCAATTGGTTTTGGGATTGGTTTGGAACGACTGATCACTTTAGTTGGCCAAATTGAAGATCAGGATCATAACGATGTTTATATCGTTCAAACCGATAAATCGGTTAATGAGTTTGCAAATTTGCTGGCAAAGCGATTACGTGAAAAATTTCATTTCGGAGTTTTGCTTGATTACACTGATCGATCAATGAAATCGCAATTAAAATCTGCCGATCGAACCAAGTCGCGATATTCTATTGTGATTGGTGAAGAAGAAGTTAAAAACAAAAAAGTAACAATTAAGAAAATGGCCGATGGCAGCCAGAAAAAAATATTATTGGATAAGTTAACAATTGGGGATTTTTCATGAGTGGAAAACAAAGAACAGTTTATGCAGGTTTAGTAAATGAAAAAATGGCTGGTCAGGCAATTACTTTAAAGGGTTGGGTTCAGAAACGTCGGGATCTCGGCGGATTGATTTTTGTTGATTTACGTGATCGCGAAGGAATTGTTCAGTTGACTTTTTCTGATGAATTTTCTAAAGACGCTCTAAAGACGGCTGAAAGAATTCGTAGCGAGTATGTTATTTCAATTACCGGAGTTGTTTCTCTCAGGGCAGAATCAGCGATTAATCCGAAAATGAAGACAGGAAAAGTCGAAGTGCTTGTTCACCAAGCAGAAATTTTAGCCGAATCAAAAACGCCTCCTTTTGATATCGAAGACGGAGTCGACGTTAACGAAGAATTAAAATTAAAGTATCGTTACCTTGATCTTCGCCGTCCAGAGATGCAAAAAGGCTTGATTTTGCGCTCGAAAATTATGTCTTCTTCGATGCGTTTTATGGAAGAAAATGGTTTCTTGGATATTGAAACGCCGTATCTTGCCAAGAGTACTCCGGAAGGCGCGCGCGATTATTTGGTTCCTTCGCGCATTTACCCAGGAAGTTTTTATGCTTTACCTCAGTCACCGCAGTTATTCAAGCAATTGTTAATGGGTGCTGGCTTTGATCGTTATTTCCAAATTGCCCGTTGTTTTCGTGACGAAGATCTGCGTGGCGATCGTCAACCAGAATTTACCCAGCTTGATATGGAAACGTCCTTCATGAATCAAGGCGAAATCATGGAACTTGTTAATCGCTGGATTACCCAGATTATGTCCGATGTTGTCAAGGCAAATATTGACTCGAACAGTTTTCCGGTTTTGCATTGGCAAGAAGCAATGGACCGTTTTGGTTCCGACAAACCTGATTTACGTTTTGGCATCGAGCTTCACGATGTTTCCGAAATAATGAAACAAACAAATTTCACTGTCTTTACCGGAGCTATTAAAAAGGGCGGTTTCGTTAAAGCAATCGTCGCTCCAAAGGGAGCAACGAAATTTACAAGAAAAATGATTGATGGACAGACTGATTATATTAAACGTTTTGGTGCTAAAGGACTGGCCTGGATTAAATTTGAGAATGGAGAATTTTCTGGACCAATTGCCAAGTTTGTGTCTGATGTAAAGGGTCAGTTGGTTTCCTTTTTGTCACTGTCCGATGGCGATTTGGTATTCTTTGCTGCGGACACGTTCTCGGTTGTTTCCGATACTCTTGGGTATTTACGCAAATACGTTGCTAAAGAACTTGATTTGATTGATGAAAGCAAATGGGATTTTGCCTGGATTGTCGACTGGCCTCTCTTCGAATATTCGGAGGATTTTGGTCGCTGGATTGCAGCCCACCATCCTTTTACAATGCCTAACGAGGAAGATCTGCATTATCTGGACGATGGTGAAGATCCTCATTTGGCACACGCTCAATCGTACGACCTGGTTCTTAATGGATACGAGCTCGGTTCCGGTTCGATTCGTATTCACACAATGGATATTCAGAAAAAAATGCTTAAGGCTTTGGGTTTCACTTCTGATCAGGCAGAAAAGGCCTTTGGATTTTTGCTTGAGGCAATGGAATATGGTTTTCCACCAATGGGTGGAATTGCTCTGGGCCTGGACCGTTTGGCTATGCTTTTGTCCGGCAAAGAAAACATTCGAGAGGTAATCGCTTTTCCAAAGAATTCTAATGCAACTGAACCAATGACCAAAGCTCCTTCGAGAGTTTCTGAAAAGCAGTTGGCGGAGTTGGGATTGAGAGTTCCGGAATGATTATTACTAACGTAACGCTTTTTTAATGATTGAAGTTATTTTGTAAATTTAATGTAATATTGGAATTATGAAGAGGGATAGTAGAAAAAGTAGTTTTATTCCAGGTATTGAGGGCTTGCGGGCCTTTTCGGTTATTGGGGTGATTCTTTTTCACTTGTGGCCGAAAATCTTTGCCGGTGGATTTGCCGGAGTGACGGTCTTTTTTGTTATTTCAGGTTTTTTAATGATAAGAATCATCCTTAATGAATTTTACGAACGGGGCCGTTTTCGAATCAAACGTTTTTATTCACGGCGTTTCTGGCGTCTGTACCCGGCTTTTATCGTAATGATATTTTTAACGACCGCAGTTTTAGCAGTTGCTTTTCCTGAGGGACTATTTGGTATCAGGGGTTCGCTATTAAGCAATATATTTTATGTTAATAATTGGTATCAAATTGCCAATTCGCTTTCTTATTTTGCTGCTAGTGCTCATTGGTCGGTCTTTACCCATCTTTGGTCGCTTTCTGTCGAAGCGCAGTTTTATTTATTTTGGCCGCTTCTTTTATCCTTAATTCTTTATTTCGGTGATAAGCGTTGGCAACTTGCCTTGATTGTTCCAACTATTTTTGCTTTGATTTCCGCGACTTTGTTTGCAATTTTATATTCGCCGATTTCAACCAATCGTGCCTATTATGGAACGGATACAAGAGTTTTTTCATTCATTATTGGCGGGATTGTTGCCATTTTTATGTCTTTGGCCGCTTCTCCTTACTGTCCGAAACAAATTACCCGGATACTCATTTTTTTAAAAAAACTTCAGGCTATTTAATTTCCTTAAGTTTGCTTGGCTTAATTGCACTGTTTATTCTTGCTAATGGAGTCCAGGCCTGGGTTTATTACTTTGGAATGTTGCTGCTGAGTATTTTTACGGCGATTTTAATCTTTTATTTATCAAGTAATCCACAAAGCGAATTTGGTTTATTAATGGGCAATCGCTATTTTAGATACATTGGTTCGCGTTCTTATTCGATTTATCTCTATCAATTGCCGATTATGATGATTATCGAACGAATTTTCCCTGTCGTTTCTCTGCTTGATGATATATTGAGATCAATTACTTCTGTCCTGATTATTCTGTTTGTTTCCGAACTTTCCTATCGACTAATCGAAATGCCTTTTCGACATGGATTCGTTCTTCGTTTAACGAAACTGGCATTTAATTGGAAAACAATTTTGTCGATCACTGTAGCTGTTTTCGCCATTGGAGGCACGGCCTTCGGCCTTATTTCCAAAAGTGCGGTTCGTTCAAAAGATGCCGACCAACTTCAACAAAAATTGAATAAGAGTTCAAAAGTAATTGAAAAGCGAAACAACAAGGCTGTTCAGGCTCGAAAAAGTTCATCTTCTTCAACTTCATCTGCTTCCAGCAGTTCCGATTCTCATGAACAACAATTGGCTTCTATCTTTGGCACAAGCAGTGAAAATATTCACAAGGTTGAATCCTTGAATATTACTGCAGTCGGTGATTCACTTTTATTGGACGTTGGGCCGGATATTCAATGGGTTATGCCCAAGACGATTGTTAATGCAAAGGTCGGCCGACATACTCTTAACGCAATCGATATTTTGCGTCACTTAAAAAAAGAGGGAAAACTGGATCCGATTATTTTGATGGTTATTGGAACAAATGGAGAAATTTCTGCACAAAATATTCAAGAAGTGCGTTCCATTGCCGGTTCTCGACAAGTATATTGGGTTAACTCATTCTCTGGGGGCAAGCCTTGGGAAGGCCCTAATAATCAGCTGTTAAACGCAGCAGCTAAAAAGGATCGACGACTGCATATTGTTGACTGGTATGATTCTGCCCGCTCTCATCCGGAATGGTTTTCTCCGGATGGCATTCACCCTCAGCGAACGGGAAACCGTATCATGACGACGATGATTATTAATTCAATTGCTTCGAATACCAAGTAACTTTACATTTTCGTGACAAAAATATTATTTTTTGCAATATAAAAAGTTAATTTACTCACATATTGTAACCTGCAATTTTACATTATTCGTTTGATCCTCCAAAAATGTCTTTATCTGAAATATTGAGGAAAAATAAAAATAGGACAATACTTTCCAATGGGGAGTGGGTATTTTTACACTAAGAAAGTCAGGAGACTAGTTAAGGCATTAATTGTTTTAGCTTGTTTTGCTGCTTTTTCTTTTCTTATTCCCTCAACGGTGGGTAAAGCCGACCATTGAGATGCTTCAGCGAATAGTTCTTTTTCTGTGGCTAGAGGACTTGCTAGGTCGGTTGGGCAAACCGCAGCAACTTTTAACCCACCAGCGTCGACAGCTAAAAGCAAAAAGGACAAGACTTCTACAGGAAATACGCTTCAACAACTGGATTACGTCAAGTCGACAGTTCAAAATACAACTCCTTTGGAGAACAATGTTTCTTATGCTGCGACCAGCAGTAGCCAACAAACTCTAAGCAGCGTTCAAACTTCTTCCCAAAGTTCCAGCAGTTCTATAAGCGAAAGTAGCTACTCAAGCTCAACTGCGACCGGCACGAGTATGTACAGTGAATCGCAAAATACTGTACAAAGGTCCAGTGTTTCAAGCAGCTATAGTTACGCTGCAAAAATCAGCTCGTCATCCTCTATTCCACAAACGTCTGTTTCTTCTTCGAGCTCCAGCAGTTCGATTTCATCCGGCAGTGATGATATTAACTGGCTTATTTCTCGCGAATCGTCCGGTAATCCGAACGCTGTTAATGGTTCTTATAAAGGAATCGGCCAACTTAGCGAGGCTGCTTACGAGACATATCTTGGTATGACTTGGGATCAGGTTAAAGGGAACTATCAACTGCAATTAAAAGCGATGCAGGCATATATTTCTGCCCGTTATGCTTCCGTTTCTGCTGCGATTAGTTTTTGGCAACAGAATGGCTGGTACTAATTTCTAATTTTTATGGCGGAAGTCCTTGCCCCACAAGGGCTTTTGCTGTAACATATACAAGTATGCCTTTTACGTTTTACGCTTTAATACGGCCGAAAACGCCGGTATATCAATGATTAGCAATGATATTCAAGGTTGCGACACGCTCGGCACCGTTGCCATGGCGTTGAGATGCCGGTTTTTGAATGGAGCAAGCTGATTTTGAAAATCAACGAAAGGATAAATTATGGCAGAAAGAAAAATTCGGATTCGCTTGAAGGCTTATGAGTATCGTACGATCGATGCTTCAGCGGCAAAAATTGTTGAAACTGCAAAACGCACTGGTGCGCAGGTAGTTGGTCCAATTCCTTTGCCGACTGAGCGCACTATATATACTATTTTGCGTTCGCCTCATAAGCACAAGGATTCACGAGAGCAATTTGAAATGCGTACACATAAGCGCTTGATTGATTTGGTTAATCCAACTGATAAAACTGTTGACTCGCTTCGCAAGTTAGACCTACCAGCTGGTGTAGCAATCGAAATCAAGCTTTGATCATTTAATAATTAAGGAGAAAGTCATGACAAAAGGTATCTTAGGCCGAAAAGTCGGTATGACTCAGGTTTTTACTGATAAAGGCGAGCTTATTCCTGTGACTGTCATTGAAGCATTGCCAAATGTGGTGCTGCAAGTAAAGACTCCCGAGACTGATGGCTATTCAGCTTTGCAGCTCGGCGTCTTTGACAAGCGCAAGATTGCCGCTAATAAACCTGAACAAGGTCACGCAAAAAAAGCTAGCGCGGCCCCTAAGCGCTACGTTCGCGAAATTCGTGACGCGCAAGGCGATTATAAACAAGGCGATAAAGTTAAAGTCGATGTTTTTGCCGCTGGTGAATATGTTGATGTCCAAGGAATTACAAAGGGACATGGTTTCCAAGGATCTATAAAACGTTTGGGACAGTCACGTGGACCAATGGCCCACGGATCTCGTTACCATCGTCGTCCTGGTTCAATGGGATCTATCATCAACAAAGTCTTTAAAGGAAAACTTCTTCCTGGACAAATGGGTGGCGACCTCAGAACCGCACAAAAACTTTTGGTTGCAGGCGTTGATCCGGCGAATAATTTGATTTTAATCAAAGGTAATGTTCCCGGAGCAAATAAAAGCTTTGTGACTATCAAGTCTACTGTTAAACCATTTAAAGCAAGCAAAATCAAGTTGGGTGGCACAGTTGGACAAGAAGTTAAAGCAGAAGCCAAAGACACGGCTTCTACAGAAAAAAAACAAGCAGAAACAAAAAATGACTCTGCTTCCGCAGAATAAGAAAGGAGAACATTATGACTAAAGTTGCTTTATATAAACAAGATGGTACTCAAGCTGGTGAAGTCGAGTTAGCAGATTCGATTTTTGCAATTGAACCTAACGAAGCTGTAGTTACTGATGCGGTTTTGATGCAACGTGCATCTTTGCGTCAAGGTACTCATTCGGTCAAGAATCGTTCTACTGTTTCTGGTGGCGGGAGAAAGCCATGGCGTCAAAAAGGAACTGGTAACGCTCGTCAAGGTTCGATCCGTGCTCCACAATGGCGTGGCGGTGCAATTTCGATGGGCCCGATTCCTCGCCCTTATGCTTATAAAATAAACCGCAAGGCTTATCGTTTGGCTTTGAAGAGTGTTCTATCAGATAAAGTTTCAGCAAAGAACTTCGTTATTATCGACGAGCTTAATTTTGAGAAGCCTTCAACGAAAGCTATTGCTGATAGTTTGAACAAATTAGAGGCTACCAAGAAGACTTTGTTGGTGGTTGACGATGCAAACGAAAATGCAAAACTTTCGGCTCGTAATTTGCCAAATGTTCAAGTAACCACGGCTAGTGGCGTTAATGTTTACGACCTAGTGAAGGCTCAGAAAGTTGTTATCGTACAGTCAGCTGTAAAACAAGTTGAGGAGGTATTAGGCTAATGCAGGCACGCGACGTAATTTTACGACCAATAATCACTGAATCATCGATGGCTGGCGCTGATCGCAAGGTTTATCAGTTTGAAGTTAATCGGAAGGCTACCAAGACCGATGTTAAGGTGGCGGTTGCTGATGTTTTTGGCGTTACAGTCAAGAAGGTTAATATTGCTAATGTTCGTGGGAAAAATAAGCGAATGGGCCGTTACCAAGGGCTTACACGCAATCGCAAAAAGGCCACCGTTAGTTTAACTGCTGATTCAAAAGACATCGAAGTTTTCAAAAACCAAGAAGAAAATAAATAATTTTTTAGAAAGGAGTAACGCATGGCTATCAAGACTTATAAACCGACAACTAATGGACGTCGTAATATGAGTGGATTTGATTTTTCCGTTATTACAAAAACGACACCAGAGAAAAGTTTGTTGGCAAAAAAATCTAAGACCGGCGCTCGTAACGCTGAAGGTCGTATGACTGTTCGCCATCATGGTGGTGGTCATAAGCAGCAATATCGTATTATTGATTTCAAACGAATCAAGGACGACAAGACTGCCACGGTTAAAGCAATCGAGTATGATCCTAATCGGACTGCTAATATTGCTTTGCTCGTTTATGAAGATGGTGTGAAGAGTTATATCTTGGCGCCTAAGGGATTAGAAGCTGGAACTAAAGTTCAGTCTGGTCCCGATGCCGATATTAAGGTCGGTAATGCGTTGCCGTTAGGCAACATTCCCGAAGGTACATTAATTCACAATATAGAATTAAAACCTGGTAAGGGCGGTCAGCTGGCTCGTTCGGCTGGTACTTCGGCACAAATTTTAGGTAAGGATGATGCTGGCAAATATGTGATTATTCGTTTATCATCTGGCGAAGTTCGTATGATCCCTGCTACTTCTCGTGCAACGATTGGTGAAGTTGGCAACGCTGAACATTCACTTATCAGTTGGGGTAAGGCAGGTCGTTCCCGCTGGCGCGGCAAGACTCCACATGTTCGTGGTTCTGTTATGAACCCGAATGATCACCCACATGGTGGTGGTGAAGGAAAAGCTCCTGTCGGTCATCCGAGTCCTATGAGCCCATGGGGCAAGAAGTCTTATGGTAAGAAGACTCGTGATAAGAAGAAGCCATCAACTAAGTTCATTGTTCGTGGACGGAAGGGTAAGTAATCGGAGGTTTAGATGAGTCGTAGTTTGAAAAAAGGACCTTTTGCTGATCCATCGTTGTTAAAGAAGATCGAGCAATTAAAAGGCCAAAGTAAAAAACCAGTCATCCGTACTTGGTCACGTCGTTCAACAATCTTTCCAAGTTTTATTGGTTTTACGATTGCTGTTTACGATGGTCGCAAGCACGTTCCGGTATATATCCAAGATGATATGGTTGGTCACAAACTCGGAGAGTTTGTTCCAACTCGTACTTTCCGTGGACATGCTGGTAGTGATGATAAGAAGACAGGAAAGTAAGGAGTAAGTCATGGCTGAAAATGTTACATCTGCAAAAGCCACAGCTTTTCAAGTTCGAATCGCGCCTCGTAAAGCTCGATTGGTCCTTGATACTGTTCGTGGCAAAAGTGTTAATGAAGCTTACGCAATCCTGAAATTCTTGCCTAATACAGGTACTGAGCCGGTATATAAGGTGCTCAATTCAGCGGTTGCGAATGCTGAAAATAATTTTGCTCTTGACAGAGCAGATTTGGTGATCAAGGAAGCTTATGCCAACGAAGGACCAACTATGAAACGTTTTCGTCCTCGTGCTAAAGGTACGGCATCTAAAATCAACAAACGCACAAGTCATATTACAATCGTCGTTTCCGAAAACGACAAGAAAGGAGCTTGAGTATGGGCCAAAAGATTAATCCAATTGGATTCCGTGTTGGAGTCATTCGTGACTGGGATGCTAAATGGTATGCCGACAAAAAGGAATACGTTCCTGCTTTACAAGAAGACTTGCGGATTCGCAAATATCTTGAAACGAATTTAAAAGATGCAGCTGTTGATCGTATCACAATCGAACGTACTGAACCTACTCGCATTAATTTAACTATTCATACTGCTAAGCCTGGTATTGTTATTGGTCGTGGCGGTGCTGATGTTGAGCGTTTGCGTAGTGAATTGTCAAAGATAGTTGATACTTATAAGGGTCAACACAAGCGCGTCAATATCAATATTGTCGAGATTCGTAAACCAGATTTAAATGCTCACCTTGTTGGCCAACAAATTGCTGCCGATTTAGAGAGGCGTGTTGCTTTCCGTCGCGCAATGCGTGGAGCTATTCAACGTGTTCAACGTGCTGGCGCTAAGGGTGTTCGCACAATGGTATCAGGACGTTTGAATGGAGCTGATATTGCTCGTAAAGAGCAATATACGGAGGGCACCGTTCCTCTTCATACTTTACGTGCTGATATTGATTATTCTTGGGACGAAGCGATGACTTCTTACGGTAATCTTGGTATTAAAACATGGATTTATCGTGGCGATGCCGAGAATGGCCAATTCATTAAAGATGAGGATGTTGCTGCTGCAGCGAATAATCGTGGCCGTGGCAATAATCGTGGCCGTGGAAACAGTCGTCAGAATGGTGGTCGTTCTCGTCGCCCTCGTCAAGGTCAAGCTTCTACTCAAGGACGAGGAGGTAATAACTAATGTTAGTTCCTAAACGTGTTAAGTACCGTCGTGTTCATCGTGGACACATGCGCGGTGAAGCTAAAGGTGGCCGGACAGTTGCTTTTGGTGATTACGGTTTGCAATCACTTGAAAATAATTGGATTACGAACCGCCAAATCGAGGCAGCTCGTATCGCCATTACCCGTTATATGAAACGTGGTGGTAAAGTCTGGATTAAGATTTTTCCACAAAAGTCCTATACATCCAAGGGTGTTGGTGTCCGTATGGGTAATGGAAAAGGTGCTCCGGAAGGCTGGGTAGCCCCGACCAAGCGTGGAACAATTATGTTCGAAGTTGGCGGAGTTTCCGAAGCCGTGGCTAAAGAAGCTTTGCGATTAGCTATGCATAAATTGCCAGTTAAGGCAAAAATTGTTAGCAAAGCCGAAGCAAGTAAGGAGGTAAACGCATAATGAAAGCTTCAGAAATTAAAGGTCTATCCCGCGATGATTTGTTAAAGCGTGAAAAAGATGCCAAAGAAGAACTTTTTAATTTACGTTTCCAACAAGCTGCAGGTCAATTAGAGAATACCGCCCGTCTTTCAACGGTCAAAAAAGACATTGCAAGAATTAAAACTGAGCTGTGGGCTCAGGAAATCGCTGCCGAAAAGGCAAAGGCATAAGGAGGTTACTATGAGTGAAGAACGTAATACACGTAAAGTTTATCGTGGCCGTGTTGTTTCTGACAAGATGGACAAGACCATTACTGTAGCAGTTGAAACTTATAAAAACCACCCTGTCTATGGTAAGCGAGTTAACTATGCTAAAAAGTTTAAGGCACATGATGAGAATAATGATGCCAAATTGAATGACGTTGTTGAGATTATGGAGACTCGTCCATTGTCTGCTACTAAGCGTTTTCGTCTTGTTCGTGTGGTCGAAAAAGCTGTCGTCTTGTAATATTTTGAAAGGAGCAGAACTATGATTCAACAAGAAAGTCGCCTTAAAGTTGCTGATAACTCTGGCGCTCGTGAAATTTTGACAATCAAAGTTCTTGGCGGTTCCGGAAGGAAATTTGCTAATATCGGCGATATGATTGTCGCCACTGTTAAACAAGCTATTCCTGGCGGCACCGTTAAGAAAGGTGATGTTGTTAAAGCGGTTATCGTTCGTACGGTTAGTGGTGTTCATCGAATTGATGGTTCATATATTAAATTTGATGAAAATGCCGCTGTCATCGTTAGAGATGATAAGTCGCCGGTTGGTACACGTATTTTTGGACCTGTCGCACGTGAATTACGCGATAACAACTATATGCGTATTGTAAGTCTTGCGCCGGAAGTTCTATAAGGAGGATCACATGAATATTAAGACTGGAGATAAAGTCCGCGTGATCGCCGGTAAGGACAAGGGTAAAGAAGGATCAGTTACCAAGGTATTTTTGAAAACTGATCGTGTAATTGTCGAAGGCGTGAACAAAGTCAAAAAACATCAAAAGCCAACCCAGGCAGAGCCTAAGGGTGGAATTATCGAAAAAGAGGCAGCTATCCATGTATCCAATGTGATGCTGCTGGATGCCTCTAAAAAGAAAACAATTCGCGCTAGCAAGCGCGAAAGCAATAAAAAATAAGCGGGAGAAATCATTTTCATGGTAAATGCGTTAAAAGAAAAATATGTTAATGAAGTTCGACCAGCTCTGATTTCAAAGTTTGACTATACATCATTAATGCAGGCCCCTAAGCTTGAGAAAATTGTCTTGAACATGGGTGTCGGCGATGCTGTTACTAACTCTAATAATCTTGATGAAGCTGTCTCTGAACTGCGTTTAATTGCTGGCCAACAACCAGTTGTCACCAAGGCTAAAAAGTCAATTGCTGGTTTCCGTTTACGTGAGGGAATGAGTATTGGAAGTAAAGTTACACTTCGTGGAACACGTATGTATGACTTTCTTGATAAATTGATTAATGTTGCATTACCTCGTGTTCGTGATTTCCACGGTACGTCCACCAAATCTTTCGATGGTCGTGGAAATTATACTCTTGGTATCAAAGAACAATTAATTTTCCCTGAAATCAATTACGATGACGTTAATCGGGTCCGCGGACTTGATATTGTTATTGTTACGACTGCCAAGACTGATGAAGAAGGTCTTGAATTACTTAGTCAACTTGGCATGCCCTTTGCTAAGTAATTATTAAAAAGCACAAACAAAGTATCGCTATTGGACAAACGTGCTTTTTAGATAAATTATCAATGATGTTTTGTCTAAAAAGTGCATTGTTACGCGACAACTGTTAGAAAGGAAATTCATTATGACAATGTCTGATCCAATTGCAGACTTTTTGACCCGGATCCGGAATGCGAACATGGTTCGTCACGAAACCGTTGAGACCCCTGCTTCAAAGATCAAAATTAATATTGCCCAAATTTTAAAGGATGAGGGTTTTATTACCGATTATCAAGTTGTTGATACTCCTAATAAGCAAGGTTTGATTTCTTTGAGTTTAAAGTATGGCCCAAATCGTGAGCGTATTATTACTGGTTTAAAACGGATTTCAAAACCCGGTTTGCGTTCTTATGTCCAGGCTGATTCTGTTCCTAAAGTACTAAATGGTTTGGGAATTGCGATTTTGTCAACATCTGAAGGCGTTATGACAGATAAAGCTGCTCGTGCTAAGATGATTGGCGGAGAAGTAATCGCGTACGTATGGTAATTTAATCCATGGTTAATTTATCTAGGAAAGGAGAAAACCATGAGTCGTATCGGAAATAAAGCAATCACCATTCCTACTGGTGTTGAAATAAAGCAGGAGGGCGATCAGGTAACTGTTAAGGGTCCTAAAGGTGAAATTACCCGTTCGATCGCGTCGGTGATTTCAATGAATATCGAGGGATCTGAAGCTAAGTTCAGTCGTCCCGATGATTCTAATCGGAATAAAGCATTGCATGGAACTACTCGTGCTAATGTTGCTAATATGATTGAGGGCGTTTCTAAAGGTTTTAAAAAGAATCTTGAACTTGTTGGTGTTGGATATCGTGCTTCGATGCAAGGAGATAAACTTGTGTTGACTGTTGGTTTTTCCCACCCGGTTGAGTTTGAAGCGCGTGAAGGTCTGAAAGTTGCTGTACCTGATGCTACCCATATTTCTATTGAGGGTATTTCCAAACAACGTGTCGGTGATTTTGCAGCTGAGATTCGCGGAGTTCGTCCGCCTGAACCTTATAAAGGCAAGGGAATTCGTTATCAAGGCGAAATCGTACGTCGTAAGGAAGGAAAGACTGGTAAATAACTAGTCTAAATTATTAAAAGGAAGCATTGCTATGATTACAAAACCAGATAAAAATAAGACGCGTCAAAAGCGTCACGCGCGTGTGCGTGGTAAGATTTCTGGTACTGCACAGCGCCCCCGTTTGAGTGTTTTTCGTTCTAATTCAAACATCTACGCACAAGTAATTGATGACGTAGCAGGTGTCACGCTAGCAAGTGCCTCTACTTTGGAAAAAGAAAACCAAGGTGGAACTAAATCTGAACAAGCAAGTAAGGTTGGCCAGTCGGTTGCCAAACTAGCTATTGCAAAAAAAATCACTGAGGTTGTTTTTGACCGGAGTGGGTATCTCTATCACGGACGTGTTCGGTCTCTGGCCGACGGCGCTCGTGAAGCAGGTTTGAAATTCTAAGGGAAGGAGGAAAAAATATGGCAGAATATATTAATCCAAATGCACTTGGCGATCTTGAAGAAAATGTTGTTTCTATCAATCGTGTTACAAAAGTTGTGAAAGGTGGCCGTCGGCTTCGTTTTTCCGCTTTGGTAATTGTTGGTGATAGAAATGGGCATGTTGGCTTTGGTACTGGAAAGGCCCAAGAAGTTCCTGAGGCTATTCGTAAAGCTGTTGAAGATGCTAAACGTCATTTGATCAAGGTCCCGACCGTTGGAACTACGATTCCTCATCAGGTTCTTGGCGTTGACGGAGGCGGAAAAGTTCTCTTAAAGCCTGCTTCTGAAGGTTCCGGGGTTGCTGCAGGAGGCTCTACTCGTCCAATTATGGAGTTAGCAGGTATCCCTGATGTTACTGCGAAATCACTTGGATCATCAACTGCTGTCAATGTTGTTCGTGCAACGTTTGATGGTTTAAAGAACTTAAAGGAAGCTAAGGTGGTTGCTGCATTGCGTGGCGTTAGCCTTGGAGAATAAGGAGGAGACATGGCAGATTTAAAAATTACTTTAATTAAAAGCATAGTTCATCGTGAGCCTCGTCAACGAGAGATTGCAAAGTCTCTTGGCTTGGGTCGTGTTCACTCTTCTGTTGTTCGCCCAGATAATGCTGCGACTCGTGGTATCATTTTTAAGATTGCTCATCTTGTTTCGGTTGAGGAGGTTAACAAATAATGGATTTATCAACTTTAAAACCAGTCGCTGGTTCTCGTAAATCTTCTACTCGAAAAGCTCGCGGTTTCTCTGCCGGCAAAGGAAAGACAGCTGGTCGTGGACAAAAAGGCCAGAAGGCTCGTGAAGGAAAAAAATTGCGTCTAAGTTTCGAAGGTGGCCAAATGCCATTGATGCGTCGTATGCCTAAACGTGGATTTAACAATATTTCTCGTAAAGAGTATGCAATCGTTAATCTTGACCAACTTAATAAGTTTGACGATGGAACAACTGTTTCGGCCTCTTCATTGAAAGAAGCTGGTATCATTAAAAAGGAATTATCAGGCGTCAAAGTTTTGGCTTCTGGTAAACTTAATAAAAAAATTACTATTCATGCAGCAAAAGCTTCACAAGCTGCACAGGATTCAATCAAAGAAGCCGGTAGCAAGATTATTTTAACTACCGAAACTGCTGATTCAGAAAATTAATTTCCATGTTTAGTTTATTAATAAAAGCTCTAAAACAAAAGGAAATTCGCGTTCGTATCTATTGGACTTTGCTTATTTTGCTTGTCTATAGGTTTGGCGCCTACATAACCGTCCCGGGTGTCAATGCAAGTGCTTTGACAAAGCTAATGGACCAGACTTCATTACTTTCGATTTTAAACTTGTTCTCTGGTGGCGGTCTTTCGGCATATTCTCTTTTTGCTCTTGGCGTTAGTCCTTATGTTACAGCTCAAATTATCATTCAGTTGTTGCAAATGGATATCGTTCCGAAATTGGTTGAATGGTCCAAACAGGGTGAGACTGGTCGTCGTAAAACTACTCAGGTAACTCGTTACTTGACAATTGTTTTGGCTTTCATTCAATCGATTGGTATTACGGCTGGTCTAAATGCTTTGGGCGAACCAATAGGGGTAACTTTACTGAAAAATACTTCTCTCAATTCTTATTTTGTTATTGCGGCCGTTATGACGGTTGGATCGATGTTTTCTGTTTGGCTTGGTGAACAGATTCAGGACAAAGGCATTGGCAATGGCGTTTCGATGATTATTTTCGCCGGTATTGTTGCCCAACTGATACCAGGGATATGGCAGCTTTTTCAGGAGGATGTTCTTGAAGGTCCAGCAGTAAACGGATGGATTAGCTTTGGTGTTCTTTTCTTGGCCCTACTGATTGTTGTTACTTTCGTTACATGGTTTTATGGCGCTGTTCGCCGTCTCCCTATGCAATATACGCGTTCGGATCGTAATTATGGTGACGAAAGTTATTTGCCATTAAGAGTTAATGTCTCCGGCGTTATTCCGGTTATCTTCGCTTCATCTCTTATCACAACTCCTCAAACTATTTTGCAGGCTTTTGTTGGTTCTTGGGGAGATAAGCCATGGTATAAGATCGCTAGCAACATCTTCAGCCTTCAGACATGGGAAGGGACATTAGCATATGGCTTGATGATTGTCTTATTTACTTTCTTTTACGCCTTTGTCCAGGTTAATCCGGAAAAGGTATCCGAAAATCTGCAAAAGCAGGGTTCCTATATAATCGGTGTAAGGCCTGGCGAAGAGACGAAGAAGTTCCTTAGTCGCCTACTTAATCGTTTATCCGGTCCAGGGTCGATCTTTTTAGCCGTTGTTGCAGTTGTACCACTTTTAGCACAGAATTTTGGAATTCTAGATGCCAATTCAAAGATTGGTTTGGGTGGTACTAGTCTATTGATTGTGATTGGTGTCGCGGTTGATTTGATGCACCAAATTGAAGGATTGACAGAAAAGAAAAACTATATTGGTTTGATTCGCTCACATCCTTATTACGATAAAGAATTATCTGAAGGGAAAATTTAAAATGTCTAAAAATATTGTTATGTTGGGTCTTCCTGGAGTTGGCAAAGGTACAAACGCTGATATTATGGTTGAGGATTTTAAACTGCCTCACATATCTACTGGAGATATTTTTCGTTCGGCGATGGCCAATCATACTGAATTAGGTGATAAGGCTAAATCTTTCATGGATGCCGGGAATCTTGTTCCTGATGAAATCACAAATGGAATTGTGAACGAACGTTTGAATGAGGCTGATGTTAAGGATGCCGGTGGTTTTATTCTCGATGGCTATCCGAGAAATACTTCTCAAGCAGATTCACTGGAATCTTTTTTGAGAAGTATTCAACAGAAGCTTAATGCGGTTATCTATTTAGATGCTTCGGAAAAAACCGTAACTAATAGAATGCTTGGACGTGGTAGGGAAGACGATACACCGGAAGTTGTCGCTCACAGAATTGATGTTGCAAAAAAAGAAACCATGCCCTTGGTTGAATATTATCGTAATAAAGGAAGTCTTTACACGATTGATGCAAATGGAGAAGTTTCAGTTGTTTATCCAAAGATTAAAAAACTTGTTTCAAATTTATAAATAGCTTGATTTTCTTTAGTAATGCTGATATAATTTGCAGGTTGACCGTATGAATTTGGAGGTAAGAGTGGCAGGAAACGACGTTATTGAGATTGAAGGAGTAATTAAAGAAACAAAACCAAACGCTAACTTTATTGTTGAGTTGGAAAACGGTGCAAGGATTCAAGCCGGAGTTTCTGGCAAGATTCGTAAAAATTATATCCGTATTCTCGTTGGAGACCGTGTGACGGTTGAAATGTCGCCATATGATTTGACTAAGGGTCGAATCACTTATCGTCATAAATAAGGCGAGACAACAATCAGTTAACCGAATAGGAGGAATAGATTGTGAAAGTACGTCCATCTGTAAAACCAATGTGTGATCAATGCCGTGTTATTAAGCGGAATGGTCGCGTTATGGTAATTTGCTCGGCAAATCCCAAACACAAGCAACGCCAGGGCAAGTAACATTAGGCAGGTCGGTGGCATAAAGAACCGGCATACATATAGAAAGGAGGAATTGTTATGGCTCGTATTGCAGGTATTGACTTACCACGTGACAAAAGGATCGTGATTGGTCTTACTTATATATATGGAATCGGTAATACTACTGCTGAGAAGGTTTTGGCAGAAGCTGGTGTGAGCGAAGATGTCCGTGTACGTGACCTTAGTCCTGAAGATGAGGATAAAGTTCGTGCAGCAGTTGACAAATTAAACTTAACACTTGAAGGTGATTTGCGTCGTGAAGTTAGCTTAAATATTAAGGGACTTCAGGAAATCGCCTCTTACCGTGGTATTCGTCACCGTCGTGGATTACCAGTTCGTGGACAACACACGAAGAATAATGCACGTACTCGTAAAGGCCCAGCTAGAGCGATTGCTGGCAAGAAGAAATAATTAAGAAAGGAGATTTTCAGTATGGCAAGTCGTACAAGTCGCACAAGTGGTCATAAGCGTCGCGCTAAAAAGAATATTGAAAAAGGCGTTGCCCATATTCATTCAACTTTTAATAACACGATTGTTTTGATCACTGATGAAGCAGGAAACGCAGTTTCTTGGTCATCAGCTGGTTCATTAGGTTTTAAGGGTTCTCGTAAGTCTACTCCTTTTGCTGCTCAACTTGCTGGTGAAGCTGCTGCCAAAGCAGCAATGGAACAAAATATGCATAGTGTTGCAATCAGTGTTAAAGGACCAGGTCCTGGACGCGAATCTGCAATTCGTGCTGTTGCCGCTGCTGGTTTAGAAATTACTGCAATTAGCGACGTCACTCCCGTTCCTCATAACGGTTCTCGTCCACCGAAGCAGCGTCGGGCATAAAAAATATATAGGAGAGGCAAATATATGATCGAATTTCAAAAGCCAACAATTTCGACCGTCGAAGAATCAGAAAATTATGGAAAGTTTGTTGCCGAGCCTCTCGAGCGCGGTTATGGAACTACTCTTGGAAATTCATTAAGAAGAGTTTTGTTATCCAGCCTGCCCGGTGCAGCAATTAATTCTGTCCAGATTGATGGTGTCCTTCATGAATTCACGACTATTGATGGTGTAACAGAAGATGTTACTCAAATAATTTTGAATTTAAAAAAGGTTGCTATGCGGATTGATTCCGATGAACAGAAGACGCTTGAAGTTGACTTTAGTGGTGCTGGTGAATTGACTGCCGGAGATATCAAAAGCGATGGCGATGTTGAGATTTTGAATCCTGATTTGCACATTGCGACAGTCTCGGCTGGTAAGAGCCTACATATGGCTCTCACTGCTATACGTGGTCGCGGATATGATTCAGCTGAAGAGAATAAAGCCAAGATGGAACTTGGCATTGGTGTTTTAGCGATTGATTCAATTTATACACCTATTTCTAAGGTTAATTATACAGTCGAAAAGACTCGTGTTGGTCATCGTGATGATTATGACAAATTAACGTTAGAAGTGTGGACTGATGGTTCTGTTAGTCCAAGCGAGTCTTTGAGTCTTGGATCCAAGATATTATCTGAACATCTAGCTTTGTTCATTGATTTGAGTAATGCTGGGAAGAAAGAAATGATGCTTGATCCTGATGCTGTTGAGACAGTTATGGAAAACAAGGAACCAATCGAAGAGCTTGAACTTTCGGTTCGTTCGTTTAACTGTCTGAAACGTGCGGGAATTAATACAATTGAGGATCTAACAGATAAAACCCTGCATGATATGGGCGAAGTTAGAAATCTTGGACGCAAATCACTTGAAGAGATTATTCAAAAATTAGCTGAACGTGGTCAGTCATTTAAGCAGGAAACTGAAAACTAAATAATCGGAGAAATCCAGAAAGGAGTAATCATGGGATACCGTAAGTTGCAAAGGACCAAGTCCCAGCGCAAAGCACTTTTGCGTGATTTGACAACTAATTTAATTCTTAACGGCAAAATTCAAACAACCGAAGCACGTGCCAAAGAGGTTCGCCGCCAGGCTGAGAAAATGATTACGCTTGGAAAGCGTGGTGATCTTGCTGCTCGTCGTTTAGCGGCTACCTATCTTCGCGATGTTGAAGATGAAAATAAGATTAAAAACGCAACCAATGCTGAGGATATTGTTGAGCAAAAGGCTGTTAAGACTTTGTTTAGTGATGTAGCTCCTCGCTTTAAAAGTCGAAATGGTGGTTATACACGCATTTATAAATTAGGTCAACGTCGCGGTGATGCTGCTCCAATGGCATTACTGGAATTTGTTGATTAAATTAATTATTTTAAAAGCCCCAAATTTATCTAAAGTTTTAAAAGTTTCGATGCTTTATGGACTAAAGATTAAATTTGAGGGCTTTTTTATTTTTAACAGTTTTCCTTTGTTAAAATTTTAATGATGGTTTCAGCTATTGTAATTAACAATTTGTCGTTTTCTTTTGATGATGGTCAGGAATTGTTTCGACAACTTTCTCTGCAGGTTAATCGTGGGGAGTGGCTTTCTTTGGTTGGCAGAAATGGATCTGGGAAGTCGACTTTGATGAGATTGATACTTGGTCTTGAAACGCCTTCGTCGGGTACAATAAAAGTTGCGGCGCGGCTTGGAGCCGTTTTTCAGAATCCAGAGGATCAATTTATTGGAGCAACCGTTGAAGATGAGTTGGCTTTTGGATTGGAGAATCAACAAATTAAGCCCGAATTGATGCCTAACAAGATCAAGGAGACTTTGCAGGAGATTGGCATGTCTGATTATGCCAAAAGCTCTCCAGATCAGTTGTCCGGTGGTCAAAAGCAGCGTGTGGCGATTGGCTCGGCTTTGATTTTGAATGCCGATGTCTTATTTTTCGATGAAGCGACTAGTATGTTGGATCCATTGGCCAGAGAATCAATAATAAATTTAATTGGTAAGCTTCATAAGCAAAACCCGAATTTAACGATTATTAATATTACCCATGATCCAGATGAAATATTATGGGGGCAACGAGCTGTTGTTTTAGAAAAAGGTAAAATAATCGCTGATGAACCCGCAAAAGTTTTAATGTCGGATATTGATTTTCTTCACCACCATCAATTGGGTGAGACTTTTGTCTCTAAATTGGTTTCAAAGATCAATCAAAAACGTTCGTTGAATCGAAAAATACCTTCTTCGATTATTTCTCAAAAAGAGCTGCTCTCATGGCTATTGAATTCAAACAAGTAAATTATTTATATAAATCTTTTTTACACGAAAATTCTTTTTCTTTAAATAATCTTTCTCTATCAATTAATTCTGGAGAATTTATTTTAGTTGCCGGCCAAACCGGTTCTGGCAAAACTACTTTTTTAAGATTGCTTGATACCCTGATTTTACCCTCTAATGGTGAAATAAATTTTGATGGGCAAATCATTAACAACAGTTCTCCTGAAAAAATTCTTATGAAAGTTAGACGGAATTTTGGATTTGTTTTTCAGTTCCCCCAAAGACAATTATTTTCTCCGACAGTGTTAGATGATGTTGAGTTTGCTGCACTGAATTTTGGTAATAATAAAGCAGAGGCTTCAAAAAAAGCCAAAGAGGTTCTTAAACAAATTGGAATTGAAGAGGATCTTTGGGAACACTCTGTTTTTAATTTATCGGTTGGCCAAATGCGTAAAGTCGCAATTGCCGGAGCTCTAGTTAACCAACCAAAATATTTACTGTTGGACGAACCAACCTCAGGGATGGATGAATATGCTAAAAATGATCTTTTGAAAATTCTGAATTATTTTCACGAACAGGGAGCAACTATCATTGCTGTAAGCCATGATATTAATACTTTGGCTCCTCTGGTTGATCGAGCGATTATTTTTAGAAGAGGAAAAATAATATCTGACAATAACCCGACAAAAATATTTAGCAAACCGATGAATGCTGATATCCAACCACCCTCAACAGTCTCTTTTGCTCGTTCCATAGGATTGAAATCAACTCCTTTGTCGATTGACGAGCTTGCCGATGAAATCGAGGCAATCAATGAATAATATTTTCGGCCGTTTTTTACCAACTGATTCTTTGCTTGGAAAATTGGATCCACGTACTAAAATTGTAATTGATTTTTTTTTCGTAATCATTCTACTTTTTGCTAATTCTTGGTTAACATATGGAATTTTGATTTTTTTTGTGGCTTTTGCGATCTACTGTTCAAAAATTCCAATCAAGGTTTTTTGGTTGGGCTTACGCTCGATTCTCTCACTTGTTATTTTAATGATGCTAATCCAATTGCTTTTAACCGCACCAAGCGATCAGTCGGACATTCTTATCAGTTTCGGTTGGCTGAGAATTTCTTCTACTGGCCTTATAAATTCGATTATAATTGCTTTACGCTTTTTCTTAATGATTTTTATGACAACTGTGTTGACGGTAACGACGCCTTCGACTTCGATCGCCGACGGAATTTCCAGTCTTCTAAAGCCTTTGAGCAAGATTGGTTTGGACACTAAAACTTTCGCTTTATTAATTTCGATGACGCTGCGTTTTGTTCCGATTTTGTCCGACGAATTTTCGACAATTGTCGATGCTCAAAGATCACGCGGACTCAGTTTGAAAACTGGCAGCATTGTTAAACGAACAAAAACACTGATTCCGATGATAATTCCTTTAATCAGCGTCGCGTTTAAAAAGGCTTTGACCTTGGCTGATACGATGGAAATCAGAGGTTTTATTGATGCGAAGAGCAGGACCAGTTTTCATCAATTGAAATTTCAAAAAATAGATTTAATTGTCCTGATAATTTTTACCGTTATTTCCTTTTCGATTGTTTATTTTAGTTATGCAAAATTATAAGGTTACAATTTCATATGATGGTCATTATTTTGAAGGTTTTCAAACGCAAAATAGGCCGGGTAGCAGAACTGTTCAGGATGAATTAATTAAGGTTGTTTCAAAAATGGCTAAAACGAAAATCAAGGTTATCGGAGCTAGCCGAACGGATGCCGGCGTTCATGCTAACGGTCAGGTAATCAATTTCATTTTTCCTTTTGATTTAAATGAAAAAGCAATTTTAATGGGGATGAATAGTCAATTACCGACCGATATTCTTGTTAAAAAAGTTGAGAAAGTGCCAATTAACTTTAATGCTCGACACAGCAGCCATCGGAAACGTTATTTATATCGAGTTTCGACAAGTAAATTTATCGATCCTTTCAAACGTTTTTATACCGGACATTATTTTTGGAATTTGGATACTAATAAAATTCAAGAAGCCTTACCTGATTTAATTGGCGAACACGATTTTTCCAGTTTCGCGGCTTCCGGTAATCAAACAGCCACTACGATCAGAACGGTTACAAAAGCGGAGTTGAAGATTTTTCCTAAAAATAATGAATTATTATTTACTTTTGAAGGAAACGCCTTTCTTTATAATCAAATTCGGATTATGGTCGGCGTACTTTTGGAAATTGGCAATGGAACAAGACCGGTCCATGATATTATTCGTTTGATTAAAATTAAAGATCGTCAACAGGCACGTTTCACAGCTCCAGCATCTGGACTATACTTAGACGAGGTTTACTATGAGTCAATGGATTAAGACAATCGAATATTTTGTTGGTCAGGATGACCAAACGCCAAATATTGCGGTGATTGAAATTAATCATCCGAAGAAAACAGATAATGGCAGTGAACTGGTGAAACTCTTGAATGGGTCCGAACCATTTTCTAATTTTAATGAAGAAACAAAAAAATATGATAATTTTTCAATGATGACACTATCCGAAGATTCTTTTTTTCAATTGGGATTGGAAGTTTTTACTCGTCTTAGTTCAGATCCTTTTTACGAATCAATTATTTTTTTTGATTCAGAAATTAAAGGATTCTTACCGGTAGCAACTAAACAATTAGCTCAATTCGTTGATCGGAATATGAATCTTGAAAGAGATAATACTAATACTCTTTCAAAACCTAGTCATGACGCTCTCAATCGTTTTTATAAACTGCAGACAAAGGAAACTGAAAAAATTGAAAACCCAGCTTTACAGACTTCCCTTGATACAAACGAAGTCAATCAGAATAACATCAACGACTTGATCAATGGGGCAGTTTTCCTGATACCGACACGAATTAAAAAGCATAAGGTTCGACAGGATTCGATCGATTTTTTCTTATTATCACAGGATGGCGAAGCGGATGTTACTTATTTACCGATTTTTACCGATTGGGATCATTTGAGCCAGTGGTATTTTTCGCCAAGTGCAAATGGTTATAACACTGACGATCTAGCCCAAATTATTGCTGTTCCGGTACAGGGCTTGGTCGAGATCCGCGGTAATCTTGGGAGTGCGATTTCTCATATTGTTGTCAATCCGATAACCAATGATTTTATTTTGGAATTATCGGCAAATAGTGATAACGATTCTGAATAATGACTTGACTTTGATGCATAAAAACTAGTATCATATTTAACGGTCTTATTTACTCCATGCCCTGGTACGGATGTAGTGAAGAGGATAAAAAATTATGCGTAGTACATTTTTAGCAAAACCACATGAAATTCAACGCAATTGGTATATCGTTGATGCTACCGACGTGCCTTTAGGTCGTTTAAGTAGCGTTGTCGCTACCGTTTTGCGCGGAAAGAATAAACCAACTTTTACACCGTCTGTTGATACTGGCGACTTTGTTATCGTTATAAACGCCGATAAAGTTCAATTGACTGGCAAAAAGGCGACTGACAAAACCTATTATCACCATTCTGGTTATCCAGGTGGCTTGAAGGCTCGTAAAGCCGGAACCCTTCGTGAGAAGAACCCTAAGAAGTTGATTGAGTTATCAGTTCAAGGTATGCTTCCAAAAAATACTTTGGGTCGTGCTCAAGGATTAAAATTACATGTTTATGCTAGTGGCGAGGAAGTTGGGCAAAGTGCTCAAAAACCACAGGTATTAAATATCAAGGATTTACTCTAAGAAAGGAACTGATAAATAATGGCAAATACTCAATATGCAGGAACGGGTCGTCGTAAGGTTTCAGTCGCTCGTGTTCGTTTAACACCCGGAAGCGGAAAAATTACAATTAACAATCGTTCTTTTGAAGAATATATTCCGGCAGCCAATCTTCGGGCCGTCGTTATTCAACCTTTTGCAGTTACATCGACAGACGGAACTTATGATGTAAATGTAAATGTTGTTGGTGGCGGCTTTGCTGGTCAAGCTGGCGCAACTCGTCATGGTATCGCTCGGGCTTTGCTCCAAGTTGATCCTGATTTTCGCCCAGCCTTAAAATCGGCAGGCCTGTTGACTCGTGATTCTCGTATGGTTGAACGTAAGAAGCCGGGTTTGAAAAAAGCTCGTCGTGCTTCTCAATTCAGTAAGCGTTAATCTTAGGAATAAGAGCTCGGTTGTTACCGAGTTTTTTTGTGCCTAAAAATGACAACTGTTGGATAATTCTTTATACTTGTAATCATGCGATTTATTTGAATGGGGATTGGATTAATGACTGAAGAAACAGTACAACCATTGATTGAATTTAAAAACGTAAGTTTGGATTACGGTGAGACTAAAGTGCTTAAAAAAGTTGATTTGGAGATTGAAGAGGGGAAGTTTTACACTTTGCTTGGCCCTTCTGGATCTGGAAAATCGACTATTTTAAGCTTGATTTCTGGGAGATTACAGCCTACCGGAGGTGATATTTTAATTGAAGGTAAAAATGTTAACAGTTTGCCTTCAAATCAACGGAAGGTCAATACTGTTTTTCAAAATTACGCTTTGTTTCCCAATATGAATGTTTACGATAATGTGGCTTTTGGTCCTTCTATTAAGGGATTTTCAAAAAAAAAGATCGATCAATTAGTCAAATCGATGCTGAAACTTGTGAAACTTGACGATTTTTCCGATCGGGAAATTTCTGAAATTTCCGGAGGCCAACAACAACGTGTAGCGATTGCCCGCGCTTTGGCCAATCAGCCGAAGGTTTTATTGTTGGATGAGCCGCTCTCGGCTCTTGATTATAAATTACGCAAGGAAATGCAGTCTGAGTTGCGTGAATTGCAGCAACGTCTGGGAATCACCTTTATTTTTGTTACTCATGATCAAGAAGAAGCCTTGGCAATGTCCGACTGGATTTTTGTAATTAATGATGGAAAGGTTGAACAGTCCGGTTCTCCGGTCGATATTTACGATGAGCCGATCAACCATTTTGTTGCCAATTTTATCGGCGAGGCAAATATTGTGCCTGGTGTAATGAAAGAAGATTATCTCGTCAGCTTCGCTGGTAAGGATTTTAAAAACGTCGATGCAGGAATGCGTACTAATGAACGTGTCGAGGTAGTTATTCGTCCGGAAGATTTGGATATCGTTGTGCCGAGTCGGGGTAAATTACAGGTTACGATTGAGGATCAGTCATTTCGGGGTGATTCTTATGAAATTACAGCAATTGACGATGCTGGTAATGAATGGGCTGTCCAGGCAACTAATCCAGCCAAAATCGGTCAGCGTAGGGGCTTGAAATTTGACCCGGAGGATATACATATTATGAGATTAAACGAGTCTGAAGAGGATTTTGATGCTCGTCTGGAATCTTACGAGGGTGAAGACTGATGAAGAAGGGGAAACTGTTTTTCGCAGTCCTTTATGTTCTTTGGCTGGCTTTATTTGTTGTAGTTCCAATTGCCTTGCTGCTTTTTCAATCTTTAACCAGTGAAAGTGGACAGTTGACCTTGAATAATTTTGTTTCTTATTTTTCTTCCGGAACATATCTTCGAATGACTTTTAACTCGATCTTTTACGCTTTTTTGATTACTTTGATTACACTTGTCATTTCTTATCCAACGGCCTATCTTCTGTCCCAGTTGAAGAATCGCCAGTTTTGGTTGCTTTTGGTAATATTGCCAACCTGGATCAATTTGTTACTGAAAACATATGCCTTTATCGGTTTATTGTCTCGTGATGGTACGGCGAATTCTTTTATTGGCTTATTCGGCATTAGTCCTCAGCAGTTGCTTTTCACAGATTCAAGTTTCGTACTCGTTTCCAGCTACATTGAAATTCCCTTTATGATATTGCCGATTTTTAATGCTTTAAACGAAATTGATCGAGATTTAGTTCAAGCAAGCCGGGACCTTGGCGCAAATTCCTGGCAAACACTTTGGCGTTTGATTATTCCTTTATCGATGCCCGGGGTCAAGTCTGGAGTTCAATCCGTTTTTATTCCTTCTTTGAGCCTCTTCATGATCACGCGTTTAATCGGTGGAAATCGGGTTATCACCTTGGGGACGGCAATTGAGGAACTTTTCCTGACTACTCAAAATTGGCACATGGGTTCTACGATTGGAGTCATTTTGATTATTGCGATGGTTGCAACAATGGTTATCACCCGCGAACGGAAGAAATCGGTTTTACGTAGGGGAGGCAAATAATGAAGAAAAACAAAATCGGTAACCTCTATTTATGGCTTGTCTTTATCGTACTTTACGTTCCTATTTTCTATTTAATTACTTATTCCTTTAATTCGGGTAAATACATGCATGGCTGGAAGGGATTTTCCTTGATTCATTATTGCCAGCTTTGGGCAGATACAAGAATGATCGAGATCGTTGTCGATACGTTGATTATTGCTTTTTTATCGTCAGTTTTAGCAACGATTATTGGAACCTTTGGCGCACTTTGGATTAATTTTGCCAAAAGCCAATTAACAAAAAATATTTTACTTAATTTTAATTCGATTCTTTTAGTCAGTCCGGATGTTATTATCGGGGCCAGTTTTCTGATTTTTTTCACTGCTATAGGCCTTTCTTTGGGTTTTTTGTCTGTCCTATTAAGCCATATCGCTTTTAGTATTCCAATTGTTGTTTTAATGGTTTTGCCAAGACTGCAGGAAATGCCAGTTACCCTTACAGAGGCTGCTGAAGATCTTGGAGCGAATTTTTGGCAGGTTTTAAATAAGGTTACTCTGCCTTATATTTCTTCAGGAATTATGGCTGGTTTTTTTATGGCTCTAACCTATTCACTGGATGATTTTGCGGTTACTTTCTTTGTTACCGGCAATGGGTTTTCTACCTTATCGGTTGAAATATATTCCAGGGCCCGCCAAGGCATTAGCCTGGAAATTAATGCACTTTCAGCCATTATGTTTATTGTTAGTTTGATTCTTGTCTTTATTTACTATTTTATTTCCCGTAACGGTAATAGAAAACGGACACCCGGTCTGGAGGCGACAAAATGAAAAAACTTTTATCGGCTCTATTTGCCATCAGTCTGGTTATTGTCGGTTTATTCGCTATTCAACGCTATTTGGTTGCAAAAGAAAATGCAGCCGCCGGCACATCTGGAAGTGGCTCCAAAGTGCTTAACATTTATAATTGGGGAGATTATATTGATCCCAGTTTATTAACTAAATTCACAAAAGAAACCGGTTATCGGATTAATTATGAAACTTTTGATTCCAACGAAGATATGTATGCCAAAGTAAAGCAGGGCGGAACTTCTTACGACATTGTCGTTCCATCGGACTACATGGTTGAAAAAATGCGTCGAGAAAAAATGCTTTTACCAATTAATCGTAAGAAGTTCAAAGGCTTTAAATATTACGACAAGCGTTTTTTAAACAAGTCTTTTGATCCGGGGAATAAATATTCGATTCCGTATTTTTGGGGGACGCTTGGAATTGTTTATAATGACAAATTTGTTAAAAGGTCGGAAGTTGAAAGCTGGGATCAACTCTGGTCAAGTAAATTTCGCGACAAGATTCTTTTGGTTGATTCGGCTCGTGATGATTTTGCCTTCTCTTTAATTTCGATGGGAAAGTCGGTTAATGATAAAAGACCGGCAGATGTGCAGGCGGCTAAAGCAAAGCTAGATGCTTTGATGCCAAATGTCAAAGCAATTTTAGACGATGAGATTGTCATGTACATGGTCCAGGAGGAGGCGCCAATTGGGATAACCTGGTCTGGTGAGGCTTCCGAGATGATTGCGGAGAATAAGCATCTTCATTACGTAATTCCAAAAGAAGGTTCCAATATTTGGTTTGACAATTTGGCGATTCCAAAGACCGCCAAACATTTTAAAGCGATCTATAAATTTTTGAACTTTATGTCCGAACCTAAAAATGCGGCTCAAAATGCTGAATATGTTGAATATTCCACTCCAAATAAAGGCGCAATCAAAATCCTGCCAAAATCGGTTACTGGTGATCAACAATTCTATCCAAGCAATAAAACACTAAAAAATCTTCACGTCTATTCTGATCTCGGCCAAAAATGGACTCAGATTTATAACGATCTGTTCCTTGAATTTAAGATGACAAGCCGTTAATGATGGAAAAAAATAAAAAACTTGGTCTATTTTATGGTGTTTTGGGTCCTTTTCTGTGGGGAACCAACGGTGTTGTTACTCAATACTTGCTCAAAGTTGTTGATATAAATGTTAATTGGCTGCTTTCGGTGCGTTTGCTCTTTGCCGGGACGGCACTTATTTTGTACGTATTTTTAACTGATAGGAAAAATCTTTTTCGATTATTGGCCAATAAACAGGTCTATTTTCAAATGATTATTTTCATTATTTTTGGTGACTTTCTATCCCAATATACTTACATTATCGCGATTGCTAAATCCAACGCTGCATTGGCAACGATTTTGACTTCTTTAAATCCTGTTTTTGTAATTATTTTTTATGTTTTTCTGCAAAAGAGAGTCCCACAACGAATTGATGTTATTTCGGTTTTTGTGGCACTTTTAGGAACTTTTCTTCTTGTTACTCACGGATCTTTTAATCATTTGGAAATTTCTCCGGCCGGACTTTTTTGGGGTCTGCTTGCCGCTGCAGTTTATGCTTTTGGCACAATTTATCCGATTGGACTGATAGGCGAATACGGTCCTCTTCCAGTCACGGCTATTTCCCTTTTTGTATCGGGAATTGCTTTCAATTTTTATCGTCCTTTTTATCGCGTTGCCAACGATGTCACTAAGTAATTGGTTTTTACTGATCTTCTTTACGATTATCAGCACCGCTTTTGGAACTGCAATGTGGTTTTTAAGTCTTCACTTGATAGGGCCAACGACAATGAGTTTACTATCGGCTGTCGAACCGATGACTGCGATGATTTTAAGTGTTTTGCTTTTATCGGTTCCGATGGAATTGATTGATTATCTAGGAGCTGGATTGGTCATATTGATGATTGTTCTTCAATCCCTGAAAACAAGAAAAATTGGTTAATGGCCTATACCAATGTTCCTTTAAGCGACAACAATGCTGTTTTCAGCGTTTTTTTTAGTTATCCTAGAAGTCGGTATTTAGACCAATTTATATTTAGGAGTAGATATATATGTGTGGAATCGTTGGATATACTGGTGTTAATAACGCCCTGCCATTTCTGTTGAATGGCCTAGAAAAATTGGAATATCGTGGTTATGATTCGGCTGGCGTTTATGTACATACAGATGACAATCGTGATGTACTTGTAAAAGAAAAAGGTCGGGTTAAGGATCTTGAAAAAAAGGTCAAAGAATATGATATGCAGGGTAAATCAGGAATTGCGCATACACGTTGGGCGACCCATGGGCAGCCAAGTATTGAAAACGCTCATCCCCATGTTAGTGCCGATGGACGTTATTATTTAGTTCATAATGGCGTGATTGAAAATTATAAGCAGCTAAAAGCTGATTACCTATCTGATGTTGAGTTTAAATCCCAAACAGACACCGAGGTTGCCGTTCAGTTAGTTGGTAAATTTGCCAGTCAAGGCTTGGATACACTTGCAGCTTTTCGGAAAATGATTAATCTCCTTGATGATAATTCTTCATATGCCTTTTTGTTGATGGATACAAAACAACCCGATTTACTTTATACTGCTAAGACTAAAAGTCCTCTATTAATTGGGATTTCTGAAACTGGTAATGTTGTTGCATCCGATGCTCCGGCTGCTTTGGACCTGACAAAAGATTTTATAGAATTACGTGATGGCGAGATCGCCGTTGTGTCTAAAAATGATGTGCAGTTATATGATGCAGAAGGTAATAACTATACTCGTCAGCCTTTTCATTTGGACATTGATCCAACCGCTGCCGATAAGGGAGCATATCCCTTCTTTATGTTAAAAGAGATTGATGAGCAGGCGATTGTCACTCGAACACTGATTGAACATTATTTTGTTAACGGCCTTCCTCATATCAATGAAAAAATTATTCAAGCAATTAAGCAATCCGACCGCCTTTATATTGTTGCTGCCGGTACCAGCTATCATGCCGGTTTAATCGGTCGACGTTTCTTTGAAAAGTGGGCTGGGATTCCGACCGAAACTCATATCGCTTCCGAATTTGCCTACGATCGGCCAATTATTTCAAAAAAACCCTTTTTTATTTTTATTAGTCAGTCTGGTGAAACAGCTGATAGTATTCAGGTACTTGATTTTGTTCAAAAAGAATCATATCCAAGTTTGACGATTTCCAATGTAATGAATTCAACATTAACGCGCGAATCGGATTTTGCTTTACCAATATTGGCTGGTCCGGAAATCGCTGTTGCTTCAACTAAAGCATATACAGCGCAGATTATGACACAAGTCATTTTGGCCGCCGCCATTGCCGGTGGACACTCGGAATTGCAAGAAGAACTAAGCCGGCTTGCGATTGATCTTCAAGCGGAAATCGATGGTAAAGAAAAAATTAAGCAGATTGCCGATAAATATTTGGTCAATGCCAATCGTACTTTTTATATCGGTCGAGGCGCCGATGCTGATTCTACTTTAGAAGCTGCACTAAAACTTAAAGAAATATCCTATACTTTAGTTGAGGGTTTTGCGGCCGGAGAATTAAAACACGGAACAATTTCTCTGATTGAACAAGCGACTCCTGTAATTGGTTTAATATCGCAATCTAAAATGGCCGGATTGACTCGTTCCAATCTCGAAGAGACAATGGCTCGTGGAGCCAAAGCAGTCACGATTGTTACGAAGAATCTCGCCACTAAGGATGATGATATTATTTTGCCTGCGTTAACAGGCGAAATGGAGATGTTTGGTCCGATCTTGGAAGCTATTCCAATTCAACTTTTGGCTTATTATACTTCTTTGGGTCGGAACTTGGATGTTGATCATCCGCGTAACTTAGCAAAATCCGTAACTGTACAGTGAGGATATTGAAAACATGAAGGTTACTTTCAAAAAAGATTACTTAAAAGATTTTGTTGCCGATTCCGAGGTTGAATTGCTAAAACCAACGGCCGGTTTTGTCCGTGACACATTGCTTGCCCGTACTGGCGTTGGTAATGAGATGGAGGATTGGCTGACTTTGCCAAGCGACTACGATAAAGAAGAGTTTGCTCGGATTTTAAAGGTCGCTGATGAAATTAAGTCTGATTCTAAAGTCTTGGTCGTGATTGGAATTGGCGGTTCTTATCTCGGCGCTCGAGCAGTAATTGAGTTCTTAAAGTCCGAATTCCATAACGAAAAGGCAAATAAAGAAGGTCTTCCTGAAGTATATTTCGTTGGTACTTCCGCTTCTGGTCGCTATGTTGATGATGTAATCGATTTGATTGGCAACCGTGATTTTTCGATTAATATTATTTCCAAATCGGGAACCACAACCGAGCCTGCGATTGCTTTCCGTACTTTTAAGAGCTTAATTGAAAAAAAGTATGGCAAGGAAGAAGCCAGCAAACGAATTTTCGCGACAACTGATGCTCATAAAGGTGCCCTTTTGAACGTTGCAAAAGAAAATGGCTATGAGCGTTTCGTTGTTCCTGATGGTATAGGTGGAAGATACTCAGTATTAAGCGCTGTTGGTCTTTTACCAATTGCCGTTGCTGGAATCAACATTCAGAAGTTGATGGATGGCGCCAAGGCAGCCCAGGAAGAATTTGCCAAAGACGAAGATATTCTAAACAAACCATCGATTCTTTATGCAATCTATCGAAACATTTTGTACCGAAAAGGTTTTGATGTCGAGACGATTGTTGGTTATGAACCACAGTTCAGGTTCTTATTTGAATGGTGGAAACAATTGATGGCTGAGTCTGAAGGAAAAGACAATAAGGGCATTTATCCAACCTCAGCGATTTTCTCGACTGATTTGCATTCTATCGGCCAGTACATTCAAGATGGTAAGAAAATTCTATTCGAAACGATTTTGGATATTACCAAGCCGATTAGCGATCGCGTTGTTCCATCAGCTGATGATAATACTGATAATCTTGACTATATTTTAAATAAGCCGATGAAAGAGGTCAATGAAGCCGCACTTACAGCTACTGCACAAGCCCACACTTCGGCTGGCGTTCCAAACATTCTTTTGCAGTTGGATGATCTCGATGAATTTAATTTGGGTAACCTAATTTATTTCTTTGAGGCTGCTGTTGCGGTTTCCGGTTACTTGGATGGTATTAATCCATTTGATCAGCCCGGTGTTGAAATTTATAAAACAAATATGTTTAAAATTCTTGGCAAACCAGGTTATACAGATTAATTTAAAAACCGGTTAAAACCGGTTTTTAAATTAGGGGGATTTATGATTGTTTGTACAACTGAAAATATCGCTGGATATAGGATCGATAAAACTTTTGGGGAAGTTTTCGGTTTGACGACACGAAGCCGAAATCTTGTCCGAACCTTTGGTGCCGGATTAAAAACGCTTGTTGGCGGAGAAGTCGTTACATGGACTCAATTGCAAGACCAGGCTCGTTTAGAAGCGATTGAACGTTTGAAAAACAATGCTGATAAAATTGGCGCCAACGCAGTTACTATGATGCGTTTTGATTCTAACGAAGCTAATGGAATAATGAGTGTTGTCGCTTATGGAACAGCTGTAAAAGTTTCTGAATTGTGAGTTTTTACACTATAATAGTAGAAGTATATTGGAAATTTGTTAGGAGGCTAAATGACAAAATTAACTGTAAAAGACCTTGACTTAAAAGGCAAAAAAGTTTTGATGCGGGTTGATTTCAACGTACCGATTAAGGATGGCGTTATTGGCAATGACAACCGTGTTGTTGCTGCTTTGCCAACGATTAAATATGTTCTTGAACAGGGTGGAAAGGCTATTCTTTTTAGCCATCTCGGTCGTATTAAGAAGGCTGAGGACAAGCCAGGCTTGAGTTTGGCCCCGGTGGCCAAGCATCTGAGCGATTTGCTTAATCAAGAAGTTGTTTTCCCTGGAAAAACCGAGGGGAAAGAGCTCGAAGATGCTATCGACAAATTAAAAGACGGCCAGGTATTAATGGTTGAAAATACACGCTATGAGGACGTCGACGCCAATGGCGAGTACGTTAAACGCGAATCCGGCAACGACCCTGAATTAGGTAAATATTGGGCTGATTTGGGGGATGATTTGTTTGTCAACGATGCTTTTGGAACAGCACATCGTTCCCATGCGTCGAATGTTGGCATTGCCTCGAATGTTTCGAAAACTGCTGCTGGATTTCTAATGGAAAAAGAAATCAAGTATTTGGATGAGGCTGTTAATAATCCAAAGCGTCCATTCGTGGCTGTCTTAGGAGGCGCCAAAGTTTCTGATAAAATCGAAGTTATCAAAAATTTGTTGTCAAAAGCCGACAAAGTTATTGTTGGTGGTGGGATGAGTTACACTTTTTCCAACGCCAAGGGCGTGAAGATTGGTAATTCTTTGTTTGAAGCCGATAAAGTCTCTTTGGCCAAAGAAATTATGAAAGAAGCAGGTGACAAGCTCGTTTTGCCTGAGGATTCGGTTGCAGCTGAAAGCTTTGCAAACGATGTTCCAACAAAGGTTTTTGAAAACGGTATTCCTGATGGTTGGATGGGTCTTGATATTGGACCAAAAACGATCGAGAAATTCAAAAATACCCTAAAAGGGGCCAAGACAGTTGTTTGGAACGGTCCGATGGGTGTCTTTGAAATGAGTAATTTCGCTAACGGAACTTTGGAATTAGGAAAGTTTATTGGATCCCTAACTTCTGAAGGAGCGGCAACAATTGTTGGTGGTGGTGATTCAACTGCCGCAGTTTCTCAACTTGGAATTGCTGATCAATTTACTCACATTTCTACAGGTGGTGGAGCTAGTCTTGAATATCTGGAAGGTAAAACTCTTCCTGGCATTGCTGCTATTTCTGATAAGTGAAGTAAATAAAAAAAGCCCGGAATTTACCGAGCTTTTTTTATGCACATTTTCAATTTGATTAGGAATTTTCGTTAGTAATTAACATAATGCCCAGTAGAGCAGCAAGAAAGAAAAGAATTGCTAAGATTGCCAAGACGATTTTCGTGGGTGTCTTTTTAATTTTATGGGCAAAACTTATTTCTAGAAGAGCAACGAAGGCTAAAGCGACCGCTATTTTGAGAATTGTTAAGATTGGTTGGCTGTGAGCTGTTTTAAGAGCCAACAATAGTCCGCTGACAAAAAGTGGAAGATAAATAATTCTTGTAGTTAAAACAAGATTTTTATCTTTTTCGGGTTGCAAAATCAAAGCAGCTGTTGCTGAGACTGCAATTGCGATAACCGACATTACGTGGATAGCAATAATAATCTGCATGATGCCTTTATTTTAACGCACCGGACAGCTAAATAAAAAACACTGACTTTTTAATCTAAAGCCAGTGTTTTTAAAACATTTAGTTATCTTTTTGATTCGTGGCAGGAACGTCAGACGGGACTGTCTTGGCAGGTGCGTTTATCTTTTTCGGAACTAATACTATCTTGCCATCTCTATTAAGAGTCGCTCTGAGTTGATGAGCATTTGGATTGTCAAGATAGAAATCAGCAACCTTGTCTTCAATTTGTTCCTGAACGACACGACGCAGTGGTCGAGCGCCCATTTCCGGATTAAATCCTAATTCAACCAGTTTATCTTTGGCTGCTTTATCAACATCGACATGCAAATTATTATCAGCCAGCATTGAGTTCATTTGATTAAGCATCAGATCGGTGATTTTGCTCAATTCACTCTTACCAAGTTCTTTAAACTCGACAATTGCATCAAAACGGTTCAAAAATTCTGGTTTGAAGTAGTTCTTCAACTTTTCAACCAAGCGATGTTCAGCCGAATCTTCGGCTGTTTCAGCCGCAAAACCAACCGGATTATTTCCAACATCTCCACTTCCAGCATTGGAGGTCGCGATTACAATTGTATCTTTGAAACTAACTACATGGCCCTGTGAATCAGTTAAACGGCCATCATCGAGAATTTGCAGGAACATATTCATAACATCACGATGTGCCTTCTCGATTTCATCAAGCAAAATCAGTGAATATGGGTGGCGACGAACCTGCTCGGTTAATTGACCAGCTTCTTCATAGCCGACGTATCCAGCAGGAGCACCGATCAATTTTGAAATGCTTTGTGGTTCCATATATTCAGACATATCAAAGCGAATCATGGATTCTTCAGAACCAAACATTTCTTTAGAAAGTTGTTTGGCTGTTTCGGTTTTTCCGACCCCGGTTGGTCCGACAAACAGGAAAGAACCGATTGGACGACCGGACTTTGTTAATCCGATCCGATTGCGACGAACAGCACGGGAAACACGTTCAACAGCTTCGTTTTGGCCAATTACGTGTGCACGTAAGTGAGTATCCAAATCTTTTAACTGAGAGGCCTCGTTTTTCTTCAAATCGCCGACAGGAATTTTCGTCTTTTCTTCAATAATTTTGGCAATATCCGAAACAGTGACCGTTGCTGCATTAGCCACATTTTCTGGATTTTCTTCGGCAATTTTTTTTTGCTTCTGAAGATTATCTACCTGATCGCGCCAGTAACTGGCTTTTTCATAGTCTTCTTTTTCAATTGCTTGTTGTTTCATTGCTTCAGCATTATTGATTTTTTGCTGAATTTCTTCAGAACTTACGAATTCCAGATGAAGATTTTTCCTTGAACCCGCTTCATCGATCAAATCAATTGCTTTGTCGGGCAAAAAGCGCTCTGGAATGTAGCGATCTGATAGATCGACCGCTGTTTCCAATACATCATCGGGGTACTTTACATGGTGGAAGTCTTCATATTTCGGACGGAGACCTTTGAGAATCTCGACTGCTTCGATTCTCGACGGTTCTTCAACCATTACTTCTTGAAAACGTCGAGAAACGGCTCCGTCTTTTTCAATATTTCGATATTCTTTTAAAGTAGTCGCGCCAATCAACTGAAATTCGCCACGGGCGAGGGCCGGTTTTAAAATATTTCCGGCATCCATTCCGCCTTCGGCATTTCCTGCTCCCATGATTTCGTGAATTTCATCAATAAACAGGATAACTTCGTCGCGTGATTCAACTTCTTTCATTAGTTGCTGCATTCTAGCTTCAAATTGTCCTCGCATACTGGTCCCTTGAACTAAGGAAACCATATCCAAACGGATAACTTCCTTATTCATTAATTTATCGGGAACTTTCTTTGCGACGATTGCTTGTGCCAGCCCTTCGACAACAGCCGTTTTTCCAACACCGGGTTCGCCAATCAAGACAGGATTATTTTTTGTCCGTCTGTTGAGAATCTCAATTACACGCTCAACTTCTTTTCCGCGTCCAATAACCGGGTCTAATTTGCCTTTACGTGCTTGTTCCGTGATGTTTATGCCGAACTGCTCGAGCAAACCATTTTTCTTTTTATTATTATTTCCGCCGGTGTTTCCCGGACGAGCCTGAGCTGAACCGTTATTTGCTTGTTGCATATTTGCCATTTGGCCGTTCAATTGACGAAAAATATCATCAACATTAAAATTACCAAAAACGAAGGGATCGTCATTATAATCAGCCATTTTTTCCTCCGTCAAATAAAGAAAAATTTCAAACATTGGAGTCATTAGCAATGTTTGACCTTTATTGACCTTTGCAGAAAATTATACACCATTCTTATTAATAGTCAATAATGGTCAGAGATTCTCAAATCGTCCTGTTGGGCCTTCTCTGGAAGATTCAGTTATAATTCTTATAAGATGAAAAAGTTTTTACTATTTCTTGGGATTTTCCTCTTGCTTCTTATTGGGGTAGGATTTTATGCCTGGCATATAGAAAGAGATAGTTCGGATAAATATCAACAATTGAAAACGCTTGCAAAAAAACAGGTTGAAGAAAACAAATATAAGCAGGCAAAAAAAACGTTAACAAATTCATTGGACTTTGTTATAAACCAAGGAGCAATCGAAAGTAAAATTAACCAAATTTCCAGTTTTCAGGAAGCGTCGAAGTTTTTGAAAGTCAAAAATTATTCTGACGCAATTACCGCATTTAAAAAAATTCAATCATATAAAAATGGCTACAACATACTATTGTCACGTGCTAATGACTCGATTGAAAAGGCACGTCAAGCAATCGAAGAGCAGAAGAATCAAGCTGCCAAGGAAAGCTCTGAAGAGACTGAAACTGCCGGACAAGCTGATTCGGCATCGGCATCTTCCAGCGAGGCAGCCAAATCCAGCAGTTCGATTGCCAGCGAATGGACTAAAATTTATCAGACAACATCCAGCATTCCTCAAGAGGTTGTTGATCAGGGTCGTAAAAATCTTCAAGATGCGGGTGTTAATACGGACGCCATTTCTGATCTGAAAATTAGAGAGATGATTGTTGCTGCTGGAAAATTGCAGGAAAATATAGTTACCTATGCAAAGGAGAATGGATATAGCAACTAATGGATAAAGATTTTAAAGAACAACTAGAAGCATTAAGAAACGGAGAAATTGACCAATTCGAAGTGACGAGCGAAACTTTTCCTGATTTCTACAAGGCATGGAGCGATTTTAGTTTTCAATCCAGTATCAAAGGTTTTGCACAAAAAGGCGGAAAAATCATTTATCGTCGAAAAGAAAAGGTAGAATAATTAGTGAGCGTTTTGAAGCTTTAATCTAAAATTTGTTTAGAAAGCTTTTCGTGTAAGCGCTTGTGTAATATAAGTTTATTGATAAAATTAGATTAGAGGTTATGGAGGAATTATGGTTTCTAAAGAATTTACGATTACTGCTGACTCTGGCTTACACGCTCGTCCTGCGACGATGCTTGTTCAAAAAGCCTCAGAGTTCGATTCAAAGTTGACTTTGAAGTATGATGGCAAAGAAGTCAATCTAAAGTCGATTATGGGTGTAATGAGTCTTGGCGCGGGTAAAGGTGCTAAGATCGAGATCGTTGCCGACGGTGGCGACGCACAAGCAGCCCTTGACGGTGTTGAAGGTACGCTTAAGAGCGAGTCTCTAGTTTAATCTTGTAATATTTTAGCAACGTTCAGCGTTGTTTTTTTATACAAAAATTTGCTTGTTTTAAAATATTTTTTAAAAAATTGTTGATTTTTGGTAGTTGAATTAAAAACACCTCATAATTGGTCTTTTCAATTACGAGGCGAAAAATGACTTTATTTATTTTTACTTTATTTATTTTTTGCTTAAAAGAGCAGCAGCAGCCTGATCGAGAATAACCGTGACTTTTGGATGTTTTTGCAAAATAGAAGCTGGCACATCTTCGGTGACTGGTCCTTCGATAAATTCTTTAACTGCTTGTGCCTTTTCTTTCCCGTAAGCGGCAATTAAAATTTCTTTGCTTTTCATAATTGAGGCAATTCCCATTGAAACTGCTTGTTTTGGTACTTGATCAATCGAGTCGAAGAAACGCGAATTCGCTTGAATCGTATTATCTGTTAAATTGACGATGTGTGTTTGGGAATTAAAAGATGTTCCCGGCTCGTTGAATCCAATATGGCCGTTGCGACCAATACCAAGAATTTGCAGGTCGATCGGATTTTCTTCGATTATTTGATCATAATGTTTGGTTTCGCTTTTTAAATCATCAGCTAAGCCATTAGGCATGTAAGAATGAGCGAAGGGCTTTTTTGAGAAAAAGTATTTGTTCATGAAGTAGTGGTAACTTTCCGGATGGTTATTAGCAAGACCTTTGTACTCGTCAAGATTAATTGATATGAATTTTGTGAAGTCCAAATCCGATTGTGTGATTGCATCATAAATCGATATCGGCGTAGAACCGGTTGCCAAACCAAATACTTGTGCTCCTTGTTGAATTGCTTGTTTAAAAATCTGGAGGCCCTTTTGGCCAGCTTCGATTTGCGAATTAATAATTTCAAGTTTCATATTTTATGTCCTCAATAAAAGTATATCTTTTTAAAAAGTCAAGAACAATATTAAATTGGTATATAAATTGGTATAGTTTTTTTGTGGTTTTTTAACCATATTGGAATAAATTTTGTAAAACTAAAAATATCGGCAATTTTGGCTGCCAATCTTTGAAACAACAGGGTAGACCAAAAAATATTTATGGTTATTTTTGTCCTTTTAATCGTTATATAATTTAAATGGGGAGATAATCATGGTAGAAAAGAAAAATGTTCTACTTGTTGATGCAGCTGGAATGTCTATTTCGTTGCTGGCCAAAAAAATGGATGACTACGCTGAAATGAACAAGCTTCCATATTCGGTCGAAGGTGCGCTGCTGATTCAGTTGGACTTGATAAAGCTTCTAAAAGCGAGCCAAGGGTTATTTTGGTTGCACCACAGGTACGTTATTTGGTAAACAAGTACCAAAAAGCCTACGACAATAAAATTCCCGTCGGTTTAATCGATATGGTTGCCTATGGAATGATGGATGCCGGAAGAGTTTTAAAGCAAGTCGAAGCATTGGATAAGTGAATATAAAATTAGACCGTTTTGGTTGGCGAACGGTCTTTTGTTTTATCAAAAAAATGGAGGTAGGAATTGGAAATAAAATTAATCGCATTGGATTTAGACAACACTTTGTTGAATGCTAATAGTGAAATAAGCAGTCGCAATCGGGAAGTATTGAAGCTTTTACATAATAAAGGACTAAAAGTTGTTTTAACAACCGGCCGTCCCATTAAAGGGATTCTACCTTTTATAGATCAATTGGAATTAAAGCAGCCGGAAGATTATTCAATTAACTTTAATGGCGGCGTCATTCAAAATAATTTGAGTAAGAAAATTATTTTCAGCAAATTTTTAACGAAAGAAGATATTGCACCAATTAACGATTTGGCCAACCAGATGCGTTTCCCATTGGATGGTGTCGCAATTGACCGTGCTTATTCAATTATCGATATAAGAAAATCCGGTTATCAATCTTTTATAGGTAAATTAATGGATTTTACCGATCTTAGTTTTCATGATTTACCTGCCGATGAGCATTATTACAAATTTATTAGTCAAACAGATCCTGAGCAAGTTGCCAAAATTCAAGAAAAAGCCGCTGATTACCCAACTTTTACAATCGTTAAAAGTCGGCCCAATCTGTTGGAATTTTTGCCTAAGGGGGTCAATAAAAGTTTCGGTCTTGGCCAATTAATCAAACATTTTGGTTGGACATTTGATAACGTCATGGCTTTTGGCGACGAGGAAAATGATTTGCCAATGATTAAATCGGCGGGTATTGGTGTTGCAATGGGAAATGCGATCAAAGAGGTTAAGGAGGCAGCCCAAGCTGTGACAAAACTTAATACCGAAGATGGCGTGGCTGCTTACCTGGTGAAATATTTCGATCTATAGAATCGTGGGTCGGAGTTAATTGTTGCTGATGGAATTCTTTTGTACTTTGTTCACTTTTGATCTGAATTTTGGATAAAATATCCTAAGGAATTGTTGAAAACAGTTTCAAAGTCTATGATAGATACGACGGCATTTAGGTATTTGAATCTTAATTGACTTAAAAAGCCGAAGATTATTGAAAACGATTTTTTTGGTTACTTGTTTTTATAAACAAGGGTCGAAATTTTCATTATCAATAAATTCAAGTGGGGTATACAATGGCTGAAACGAAGAAATTAACTGGAATTGCGGCATCGGATGGTGTTGGGATCGCTAAAAGTTATTTATTGGTTGACCCAAGTTTAGCTTTTCCTTATAACGAAAAAATCAAAGATGTTGCTGCAGAGGAGAGTCGTTTAGACAAAGCACTTTCCGCTTCTAAAGACGATTTGAAGAAAATCGAAGCCAAAGCCGAAAAAAATCTTGGCAAAGAAGAAGCAGAAGTTTTTCAGGCACATATTACGATTCTTTCCGATCCGGAATTGGTTTCAGGAATTAAAGCACAGATTGAGCACAAACAAATTAATGCCGAATCAGCACTTAAAAATGTGACCGATAATTATATAGCGACTTTCGAAACGATGACTGATAACGCTTATATGCAGGAACGTGCAGCCGATATTCGTGATATTGCAAAACGAGTTACCAGCCATTTGTTGGGAATTGATTTGCCAAATCCGGCTTTAATCGATGAAGAGGTAATTATCGTTGCTCATGATTTGACCCCGTCCGATACCGCACAGCTCGATCCGACTTTTGTTAAGGGAATTGTTACTGATATCGGTGGACGAACAGCTCATGCTTCGATCATGGCTCGTTCTTTGGAAATTCCGGCAGTTGTTGGTATTGGGAATGCAATCAGTGAAATCAAGAATCACGTAAACATAATCGTTGACGGCGGAGCCGGCCAGGTCTTAATCGATCCGAACGAAGAAGAAGAAGTCGTATATGCTCGTAAAGTTGGTGAATACTTTGCTCGGAAACGCGAACAAGCCAAGCTTAAAAATCAAACGACTGAATCGGCCGATGGTAAGCACTTTGATATCAACGCGAATATTGGTTCTCCGAAAGACTTGGATTCAGTGATTGAAAGTGGGGCAGAGGGAATTGGTTTATTCCGGACAGAATTTTTGTTTATTGATTCAGATCATCTTCCAACTGAAGATGAGCAATTTTCTGCTTATAAGGCCGCATTGCAGGCAGTAGATGGAAAACCAGTTACGATCCGTACGATGGATATTGGCGGTGATAAACAGTTGAGTTATTGGAAATTGCCGAAGGAAGATAACCCGTTTTTGGGCTATCGTGCGATTCGTATTTCTCTAAAACAGGATGATATCTTCCGTACACAACTTAGGGCACTTTTACGCGCCTCGGTTTACGGGAATTTATGGATTATGTTTCCTATGATCGCTACTTTGCCTGAGTTCCGTCAAGCGAAGAAAATCTATGAAGAAGAAAAAGATAAATTGCTTTCTAAGGGCACTAAGATTGCTGACGATATAAAGCTTGGAATCATGGTTGAAATTCCTGCCTCGGCTGTTTTAGCTGATAAATTCGCCAAAGAGGTTGATTTCTTTTCAATCGGTACTAATGATTTGATTCAATATACGATGGCAGCTGATCGAGGGAACGATAGTGTTTCTTATTTATATCAGCCATATAATCCGGCAATTTTGCGATTGGTTCATAATGTTATCGATGCTGCACATAAAGAAAATAAAGTTGTCGCGATGTGTGGAGAAATGGCAGGAGATCCAGTTGCCGTACCTGTCCTGGTGGGATTGGGCCTTGACGAGTTTTCGATGTCGGCTTCATCGGTTTTGCCGACTCGTTCGCTGATAAAACACTTAAAATTCTCGGACATGAAAAAATTAGCAATAGAGAGTTTGGATAAAGACACGAATCAAGAAGTAATCGATTTAGTCAAAAATTCAATTAAATGAGGGCCTACGGGTCTTTTTTTTTACTTAAAAGTATAATAAAAGCATGAATATTGGACTTTTTACCGACACCTATTTTCCACAAATATCCGGTGTCAGCACAAGCACGCAAATTTTGGCCCAACAATTGGAAAACTTGGGTCACAACGTTTATATTTTTACGACAACCGATCCAAAAGTAAAACGTTCGCATTATGGGCATGGATCAGAAAAAAATATTTATCGTTTTTCTTCGATTCCATATACAGGGTTTAAGGACCGCCGGATTACTTTTCGTGGTTTTTTTGAGGCGATCGAAATTGCACGAACCTTACGTCTCGATATTATTCATACTCAGACAGAATTCAGTCTTGGATTGATGGGGAAAATAATTGCCCGCCAGCTGAAGATTCCGATTGTGCACACATATCACACGATGTACCAAGATTATACGCATTATGTAATGAACGGGAGATTAATCAAAGCAGGTGGTGTTGAAGTAATTGTCCGCGCTTATTTGAAGTCGGTTAATGGAGTGATTGCCCCGAGCCAAAGAGTTTATGATACTTTACGCGGTTATGGAGTGGATGCCCCGATGCCGATAATTCCGACCGGTGTCAGTTTTTCAAAAAATATGCCTGATAATTCAGCTGAATTAAGAAAAACCTTAAAAATAAGGCCAAGACAACCGGTTATTTTGTCACTGGGCAGAGTCGCTTTTGAAAAGAATATCGAAGAGCTTATTAATGTGATGTCTTATATTATTAACGATTTTCACAATGCAATTCTCGTTATTGCCGGGGATGGTCCGGCAAGAGAAGAGTTGGAAGACCATGCTAAGGCTCTTGGCCTGAACAAACACGTCAAGTTTGTCGGCATGGTCGACCATGCCGATGTCTATTCCTATTACCGGATGGCCGATGTTTTTGCCAGTCCTTCGACTTCCGAATCACAAGGCTTAACCTTTATCGAGGCAGTTAATGCCAATCGTCCTTTTGTCGCAATGTCGAATCCTTATTTAACCCAAATTACGAAATCCAAATTTATTGGCACAATTGTCCATGACAATGCAGAGATGACTGAAGCGATTGAAAACTATCTTTCTGATCCAAGTTTTAAAAAGGAAAATCCTGAACGTGATAGGGTTTTAAAAGAGATTAGTGCTGAAAAATTTGGAGCCGACGTTTTAAAATTCTATCAACAAATTATTAATAGCTTTGATCCGAATGGCTCCAAGTCTTCTGACGAACCAACTGATGAGGAAATTGGCTATGCCCGTCAATTATTAGGTCGTTTGCCTCTGCCGAAAGTCGCAAAACGAAAGATTTTGAAAGTTAAAAAGGAAGCACGTGATAATAAATAGTAGAATAAATTGAATGAAAGTATTGCAGTATTTTGAAAACCCGGGTTTAATCAGTCGTTCCGGGATTGGACACGCTCAACGTTTGCAGCAGGAGGAACTCTCTTATACGGATATAGTTCTTGACACTAGCCCTTTTTCTAAAGATTACGACCTGATTGACGTTAACACTTATGGGCCTAAATCCTTGGCAATGGTGGCCAAGGCTCGTTTACAGAATCGAAAGGTTGTTTATCACGCTCATTCGACTTATGAAGATTTTCGCAATTCTTTTATTGGATCGAATTTTCTTTCCAAACCCTTTAAAAAGCATCTGATTAAAGCTTATCGGCAGGCTGATTTAATTATTACGCCAACGCCTTATGCTAAATCTCTATTACGGTCTTATGGATTAAAACAGCCGATTGTTCCAATATCGAATGGCGTACGGGTTTCCTCTTATCGTCGAAACAAGTCTAAAATTATTAAGTTCCGTCAGTTTTTGAATTTAAAGGAAAATGATAAAAGAAAAATAATTATTTCTGTTGGCCTTTATTTTCAAAGAAAAGGGATTATGGATTTTGTTGAATTGGCAAGGAGAAATCCCGAGCATCTTTTTGTATGGTTTGGTTATACCGATTTACGGATTATTCCAAAAAAAATCAGGGAAACCGTAAAAAAAGACCATCCTGATAATTGTGTTTTTGCTGGATATATTACTGGAGATGTTTTGCAGGGAGCTTATTCCGGCGCCGACCTGTTTTTATATCCCAGCTATGAAGAAACCGAAGGGATTGTTGTTCTTGAGGCTTTGGCCAGCTCACAAAAGGTCCTCGTTCGCGATATTCCTGTTTATAACGACTGGCTTCATGATGGATTTGATTGTTATAAAGCGTCTAATCTGGATGAATTTGATAAACGCTTAAACGAAATTTTGGCTGGGAAAGTTAAGAATGTATCAAAAGCAGGGCACGAAGTTGCTTTAAAGCGGGATGTTTCGTTGATTGGGCCGCAATTAAAAAAAGCTTATGAAGAAGCTTTGTCTTTGCCAAGTCAGGAGAGTAGATGAATACTAAACAACGGGTTTTTTGGATGTTTTTTACGCTTTTTATCGGCGCTTTGGCTTTTATTTATAGTTTCCATAAAGTGAATATTAGGGAGTTTAGAGAACAAATTTCTCAAACTAATTACGGTTGGCTTCTGGTCGCTTTTGTATTGATTATTTTTTATTATCTTTCAATGGCTTGGATCTTAAAAATTCTTTTGGAACCAACTAAAGTCAGTTTTTGGGGAATTTTACGAACTCCTTTTATGGAACAGTTTGGCAATGGAATTACTCCTTTTTCGGTTGGCGGGCAGCCGATGCAAATTCTTGGTCTGCGCCAGGCTGGTGTTTCTCTTGGGGAGGGCAGCTCAGTCTCCTTGATGAAATTCGTTATTTATCAATCGATGATTGTGATAGCATTTTTTATCTGCTTGTTGTTTGGATACCAGTATGTTGCTAATCATATGTTGGCAATGACAAGTCTGGTTGTCTTTGGCATCGTTATTCACGCACTTGTTTTGCTGGTTCTCATATTTATTATGTTTTTTCCGCCAATTACGGAGAAAATTGCAAATATTGTTTTGATACCATTTCACTGGTTTCTGACCGATCAGCAAGTTGATGGAATTGATAGGAAACTTAACCAAAAAATTATCGAGTTTCATGATGTTTCCAAAAAGTTGGCGAACGATCCGAAAAAATTGATTAAGGTTTCGCTTGTTACTTTAATACAGCTCTTCGTCTATTATTTGATTCCCTACTTTATTCTCCTAGCCGTTGGAGCCGATAATGCCGATCCGATGTTCATTGTTGTTTTAAACGTTATCCTGACTTTGGCAATTTCTATTTTTCCCGTTCCTGGTGGCACTGGTGGCGCGGAAATAGGCTTCTCGCTACTTTTTTCCAGTTTCCTGCCAAACCATACAGTCACCATTTTTGCAATGCTGGTTTGGCGAATAATAACTTATTATTTTGGCATCTTCACTGGTTTGATAGCGTATAATGTAATACCGAATCAGCTTGATGAAAAAGATCATGTCGAAAACTGAATCGGAAATTACTCCAATTATTAACCGTCTTGAAGCAATGGTTAAGGATCAGAGCGGACAAGAAGTGCAAGTTCGAAATTTTGATCTTTATGGGTTAAATCTAGCTAGAGTGAGTTTTGATCGTCGAACGAATATTTTTACTATTAAGGAGTTTCGAGATAATCATGTTTTTAAATTTGATAATATCGATTTAGTTGCTATTGATATCTACGAAATTCTCCGTGATTTGAAGTTGACTTTTTAATGATTAGACATAAATTTGAACAAATAAAGAATTTTTTAAGTAACCACCAGGTTCGACCAATCGTCGCGTTTTTTTTGATCAACCTGTTTTTTATTGAATTGAAAACGGTTATAGAATATTACATTAATTTTAATCTTGGCATTAAAGGAATGATGCAGGTTTTGATTTCCGTTCTTAATCCTTTGCCAACGGCGATTTTATTTTTGAGTATTGCTTTATATTTTCGCGGTTATTTGGCCTATTGGCTGATGATTTTGATGAATCTCATTCAGACTTTGTGGTTATTTGCCAATATGCTTTATTACCGCGAATTCAGTGATTTTTTGTCTTTTTCAATTATGTCTTCCGGTTCTTCAGTTAGCGAAAATCTAGGAAAATCGATTGCCGGTATCATTCGTTTGAGCGATTTTCTTGTTTTTTTGGATATTATTGTTCTAATCCTTCTTCTTCTTTTCCGGCAAATTACCTCTGATAAAAAAGGCTTGCAAAGAAGATATGCTGTTTTGACTTCAACACTCGGTTTTGTACTTATTTTTGTTGTTTTTGGTCTGGCAAATTCCAATCGTTCAGGTTTGTTGACTCGTTCTTTTGATACTAACTATATTGTTAAATATTTAGGATTGAATGAATATGCGGCTTTTAATGCTGTACAGACCCGTAACCAGGCTGTTAGCCGAAAAAAAGCCAGTGCAGCTGAATTGAAGCCGATTCTAAAGTGGATCAATTCTAATCGTGCGCCGGTAAATGTGAAATATTATGGCGTCGATAAAGGGAAAAATGTCTTTGTTTTCCATTTGGAATCTTTTCAGCAGTTTTTAATAGATTATAAAGTCGATGGAAAAGAAGTCACGCCGAATCTTAATAAGTTCTATCACGATTCGCATACCTTGTCTTTCGATAATTTTTATAATCAAGTAGGCCAAGGGAAAACTTCTGATGCCGAGATGATGTTGGATAACTCTCTATTTGGTTTGTCCTCTGGTTCGGCGATGGTTGAATATGGGACAAGCAATACTTTCCAGTCGGCTCCAGCGATCTTAAATCAATTAGGATATACGACAGCAGCATTCCACGGGGATGTACCGTCTTTTTGGAATCGTGATAATACATATAAATCATGGGGTTATGATTATTTTTTCAGTAAGAATTTTTATTCGAATGCTTCTAAGTCGACTTACAATGTCGGTTACGGAATGCTGGATAAAATTTTCTTGAAAGATGCATCGAAATATATCGCTGAATTGCCGCAACCTTTCTACGCAAAAGTTATAACTGTTACCAACCATTACCCCTACGAGACTAATAAGGAGATATCTAGCCAATTTCCGGCTACAACGACAGGCGATAAGACCGTTGACCATTATGTCCAGACTGCTCATTATTTGGATTCAGCTTTTGGCGAATTTATCGCTTGGCTTAAGGCCAGTGGCCTTTATGACAACAGTGTAATTTATGTTTATGGGGATCATTATGGAATTTCGGAAAATCACGAAGCAGCGATTGCTCAATTATTAAAAAAGAAAAAAATCACCAATTATGATCTAGCTCAATTTCAAAAAGTTCCTTTTATGATTCACGCCAGTAATTTAAAAGGGGGAATAGACCACACTTATGGCGGAGAAATCGATGTTCTGCCAACTTTGCTTGATCTGTTGGGAGTCCAGAACACCAACTCTGTTCAATTCGGGAGCGACCTTCTTTCAACTAAGCGTCGCCAGATTGTCAGTTTCAGGAATGGAGATTTTGTTACGCCGACCGTAATCAAAATGAATGGTACGTATTGGAACACACAGACTGGAAAATCGATAAAATATAAAACCGCCTCCAAATCAATGAAAAAATTTATCGATAAGACTCAAGAATATGTCGACGATCAGCTTAAGTATTCCGATGAAGTTGTTACCGGAGATTTACTGCGTTTTTACCATCGAACGAATTTTAAGACCGTAATTAAGAAAAACTATAGTTATACAACGAGCAGCACACTTGCTCGTTTAAAGAAGGCCTTAACTTCGAATCCAAGTTCTTTGGATGCCAAAAATAAGGGCAAGTCTTTGACATCGCTCTATAAAACCAGTGAACTTATGCTGAAGTCCCAATCTAAAATAAAAAAATACTATGAAAAAGTTAAAGAAGAGAAAGCTAAGGAGAAGTCGTCTTCTGATAGTTCTTCTGCTTCGGTTGAACCGGCTTCCAGCAGTTCTTCATCATCTAGTGCATCTTCTTCTAAATAACTTTTTCCCTACCCGCTGAATCTTCAGCGGGTTTTTTATATTTTTTTTCATTTTCCTATTGACCTTCGGTTTAAATGGCTGTAATATATTTAAGTCAGCTCAGGGAGCGCGGCGGACTTAAAAGATTTCTTTTCTCAAGAAATTGTTGAAAAAGTCTTGACATTCGCTTGCTTCTCTGGCACGATATAAAGGTTGCTTTTGAAGTGACGCAGCACTTTGAAAACTGAACAGAACAAAGACAAACAAATTGTGTAGGGATTCATATTTATGCAAATAGATATGAACAAATTAATTAATTTGCGAAGTCAATTCGTAATACAAAAACAATAAATTACGTAACAACGTTTGGTAAAACAAACAGTCAG
>NZ_AQVA01000005.1 GCF_000372485.1 Oenococcus oeni DSM 20252 = AWRIB129 | reverse complement strand
GCTTGTATTCGGCATCTGTTTGTGCTAATTCAGCCTGATAAGGTTGACATCGAGATAATTCATAAGAAATTGTTGACGGTGATCGGTTCAGCCGAACGCCCATTTGGATATTGGACAGCCCTAGTTCACAAAAAGTTTCGATTTTAATTCGTTCGGAATAGGTTATACTAGACAAAAGATCAGCTCCTAAAAGATGGGTTTGTGGTAAACACCATTTTAAAGGAAGCTGATCTTTTTTGTCCGAACAGCGTTCGGATTAATTTTACAATCTACCAAAATAGTTATTGAAAATGTTGGAACTGCTTTAATTTATTTCCACCACTTTCTTTAATAAATGTTACAGCAGAAAATACTAAATAGAAAGCGATTTCAGTAATAAATTTACTAAAATCTTTACTAAAATATTTTTTTAATTTTTAAAGCTTCAACTTATTCAACAAGCAGTTTTTTACGATGATAAAATTGATTTATGACTTTAGAAATCGTCAGGGGTTTTGCTGATAGGGATTTTCGCAGTGAATTATTAGAACGAATTTATGAAAAATACCGGATCGATCCCCAGGCGCGTTTTTTTTATATTGTTCCAAACCATATTAAGTTCTCTGCCGAAGTGGACGTTTTAAAGAAATTTGGTTCTTTGTTGGGGAAAAATGATCAAGAAGCCCAAGCTTTTTCTCGTCTACAGGTTTATTCGTTATCCCGTCTCGCCTGGGCTTTGACCAAAGAACGCGACCAAAAAACAATTATCTCCAACCAGTCTGTTTCAATTCTGGTTGGACAGGTTTTAAGAGAACTTCCGATTGAAAAACTGAATATTTTCGCCCGTTCGGCACGAATGCCTGGTTTTGTTGCTAATGTTGCCGAGCAATTGTTGGAGATTTGGCGTTCGGGCCTGACAGCAAGCGAAATTTTGCCCCTTCATCAATTTGATGATCGTTTATCGGAAAAAATTAAAGTACTTGCGTTAATTGAAACAAAAATATTGCCGAGTTTGAAAGATTATTCTTTACCTGACGATGCTCTCAGAAATTTTGCCACTCAAATCAGCAAGATTGATTTAAAAAATTGCAATTTTTACTTCGAGGGCTTTTCCGGTTTCACAGCAAGTGAATTATCACTCGTCAAGGCTTTGATTTCAGCAGATAGAAAAACACAATTGGGCAAAAAGTCCGAAATTGTTTTTTCATTGACAGGGGAACAGCAGAGCGATCAATATGGGGAAGGGAATTTATTTTATAGAGCCAATCAACTCTTTAAAAACGAATTTTCTTCAGCACGAGTCTGGATCGTTTCCAACATCCGCCCACTATCCGAGTCGCAGCTGAATTTTGAGCAGAGTTGGCGCGAGTTGGAAACACAGGGTTTTACAAGTCAAAAGCGTTCTTTCCCACAGACTAAGATTGTTGTCAGCAGCGATCAGGAACATGAAATCGACTTTGTTGCTCGCTCGATCAGACAACGGTTAGTTGATAACCCGAAATTACGTGCAAAAGACATTCTCGTACTTGCTCAAAGACTTGACGGATATAAAAATATTATTCCAAAAATTTTTGATCGTTATGATTTGCCTTATTTTCTTGATAAAGATACGCGTATGTCTGATCATCCGCTTGCTTCTTTAGCCGAGAACTTATTGGGGTCTTCTAATGAGTTTGCCTATGAACGAATTATGAAAATTTTCCGAACCGGTCTTTTGTCTTGGCAGCTAGAGGACAATTTTCAAACGGCTTTGGATTATTTGGAAAATTATTTATTGGCCAACAATCCAAAAGAAAAAAATTGGCGCCAAGAAGAATTCCAGCTGATTCAGATTTCAGATGAGCAGGATTTAAATGACGATCACAAAATCGACCGGCAAATTAATGCATTGATTAATCGAATGCGTCTTTTTATAATTAAGATTCTTGACGATTTTCAAGAAAAATTCGCAAAAGTCGAAAATTATCATCAAGCCGTTAAAACACTTTATAACTGGCTGACCGATCAACAAGTTGACCAAGTTTTGCTCAATCAAGCTAATGATGGAGACGATCGCGGCCAGCAAACCTGGAAATTGCTTCTTTCGACTTTAGACGAAGTAGATCAACTAATCGGTGATAAAAAATACAGCCAAAAAGATTTTTTGCAAATTCTAAAAGACGGTTTTGCCGCTGCCAGTTTCTCCGGTATTCCTGCCAGCCTTGATCAAATTACCGTTTCCGAAAGTGGAATTGTTCAAAGAAATGATTTTAAAGCGCTTTATTTTATTGATGCCAGCGATGCTAGTCTTCCCGCTCAAACTAATTCCAGCAGTTTAATCGATGATTTCGATCGTTTGCAATTAATCGATGATTTCTCAAAAGCACAAAAACCTTACTATCTTCAGGATACTAGCCGGCAGGAAATGACTGCTGAAAATTTCCGTTTTTACTCTTCTGTTTTGTCGGCGACTGATTCGGTTACTTTCTCCTATTCGAAACTGAGACTTGACGGAAAGCAAAATGAGTTATCACCTTATTTAAGGCGCCTTTCTTTGAAAAATGTTTCTGACCTTAAGATTGAAAAAATTCCCGATCTGCCTCAATCACAAGCCGATTTGGTCGATTATTTGGGAACAGCAAATAGTTCGGCTGCCATTTTGAGTCAAACTGCGCAAAATTTTGGTGAAGATTTTATTGACGGTCTGACAGATTTGCTGATTAAACGCAATCCCTATTTTCAAAGGATACTTCAGGCCCTTCATTACAACAACCAGCCGGTTACTTTGCGGCCGGAATTAATTAAAAAGTTATTCGGTGAGGATTTAAGACTTTCTATTTCCCAAATTGAAAAATATTACAGCAATCCTTATGAATATTTTCTCCAATACGGTCTGCGACTGAAGAAGCGTAATCAGTTCACAGTCGATGCCGCTTTGTCCGGTACTTATTATCATTCAATCTTCGAACAGGTTATTAACCGTTTAATAGGTAAAAGGACCGATTTTCATGATTTAAGCGATCAGGAATTGAAAAAACTCAGCCAAGAAAGTGCCCAGAATTTGATCGAATTGCCTGATTTTCAAATTTTGCAGTCCGATGATCATTTTCGCGCAGTTGCTCGGAGCCTCACTGGTGACGTTTTGTTAACACTGAAATTAATGCACAGGGCCAATCGATTAAACAACTCTCGTCCAATTAAAACAGAAGCCGTTTTTGGAAAATTGTCTTCTGACCAACAGCGGGAGCAATCTTTATCCGGTCTTGATTTTACGTTGGCAAATGGTCGCAAGATTTATTTGCGCGGAAAGGTTGACCGAATTGATCAACAGGATCTGGAACATATATTTGGCACGATTATTGATTACAAATCGAATGGAAAAGTATTTGATTTTCGCGATGCTTATGTAGGCACAGAATTGCAGTTATTGACCTACTGGCTTGCTTTGTCAAAGAATAGTTCACGCATTGGAATCAATCAGCCTGGCGGAGCCGTTTTTGTACAGATAAGAAACAAACCGGCTGACATTTCCCAAGCGTTGGCTCATCAGATCCAACTAGATCAACTTATCGGTGATCGGGCCAAACAACAGGTGCCGGATTTCCAATTTCATGGTATTTTACTTGATGATCAGAATTATTTAGCTAATTTGCAAACGGTCTTGGCCGGTCAAAAAGCCAAATATTATAATTTCGGTTTAACCAAAAAAGGTCAAAAAACGGCACGAAGCGATTTGGTTTCCAAAGAAGATTTGACCGTCTTACTGAAACATGACGAAAAAAAATTAGTGGAAGCCGGTAACAAAATCATTCATGGAGAATTTCCGTTATACCCGATTAAAAAGAATGAACAAAGAAGCGCTTTAACATATTCTGATTACACGGAAATTATGAATTTTGATAGAAATTTCGGTAATCAATATAATAACTTGACTCGTTATCCAAAAAATAAAAGTGAATTGATTTCAAAAATGCGCGAGGAAGAAGGCGAAAATTAATGAATTTTTCTAAGAATCAACGGGCTGTTATTGCGCATATTCCTGATCATAACTTACTGGTAGCAGCCTCAGCCGGTTCCGGTAAAACAACTGTATTGATTGAACATGTTTATCAACAACTGCTCTCCGGAAAAAGCATTGATCGATTCTTAATTTCAACTTTTACCGATGCAGCAGCTTTAGAAATGAAGAATCGTTTGGAAAAACGGATTCGGGCTGGAATCACCGAAGAAGAAGGTCAACTTAAAAGACATTTGCAGGAACAATTGTTGTTGCTTAATTCTGCTGCAATTGGCACTTTGGATTCTTTTTCTTTAAGAATTATCGAGCGTTATTATTCAGTAATTGGACTTGATCCGCGATATCGTATGTTGGCTGATCAAACTGAAAAAAATCTTCTTGTCAAAGATGTTTTGGACGACACCTTTGATGAAATGTATCATGATGAAAAATTTCTAAGGCTCTTGAATAATTTTTCTTCCGCCAGCCATGATCAGGATTTAAAAAATTTGGTCATCAAATTGAATACGATGGCCGAAACTCGTGCCAACCCTGATTTTTGGCTTGATTCGATCGCTGAAAATTATCGTCTAAGCGGCGGCCTGACGAAAGGTTCTTTTTGGAAAGAATTATTACAACCACAAATTGTTAATCGCGCTTCGGCCGCCCTTTATCAGCTTCTTTCGGCCAAAAAAGGAGTTGAAGATCTCGAAGATTATCACAGTTACATAGCTTATTTAGCTGATGCAGTTGGTCTGGTTCGCGGTTTTATCGAAGTTTGCTCTCAAAATAATTGGCAGCAAATGAGCGATTACTTTGTTAATAATTCCTGGCCGAAATCGGCTCGCAAATCAGGAAAAAACGAACAAGAAGCCGATTATTTTGATAACTGGATCAAGCCCTGGATTAAAGAGGCTAAAGATTCTTACCGTTCAATTGAAAGTGATTTTTTGTTTTTGAATGAATCTCAATGGCTTGATATCAGTGAAAAATCTCTAGGTGTTGTTGAAGAATTAATCCGATTAACGAAAGTTTTCCGCAAAAAATTTGCTTTAAAAAAAAGAGAATTATCGCTACTCGATTTTTCCGACGGTGAACAGTTTGCTTATCAAATTCTCCAAAATCAGACCGTTCGTGAAGAAATTCAATCACTTTTTGATGAAGTACTTGTTGACGAGTATCAGGATATTAACGATCTTCAGGAAAATATTCTTACGGACGTTTCCAATGGATCGAATTTCTTTATGGTCGGAGATTTAAAACAAAGCATCTATGGTTTTCGACAAGCAGATCCAGTCAATTTTTCAAATAAATACATTCAATATAAAGAGGGAAACGGCGGCGAATTAATAGAGCTATCTGAAAATTATCGTTCGCAACACAACGTCGCCGATTTTACGAATGCTGTTTTTCGCAAATTAATGGACCGCAAACTTGGTGGAATCGATTATCGGGGGGATGTCGAATTAAAAGCAGCCAATCGGGATTACCCAAAGAATCTGAAGAACGTTGCCGACATCTCGATTTTCGATATTGACGAAGAGAGCAACGAAGATGAAGATTTTAATAGTCGTCAAGCGCAAATCGAAATCATTGCTGCAAAAATTCAGGCGTTGGTTGGACAGTCTGAAATTTATGATCGCCAGAGTGGAAAAATGCGACCGCTTGTTTATCGGGATATTACTATTCTTGAGCGTTCTCACAGCTGGGAAAATGATATTCAAACAATTTTTAAAAAGTATCACATTCCAATTAATGTTGCTGCGGGTAATTTTTTGCAAGAATTTGAAGTATCGATTGTTTTGAGTTTTTTAAAAATTATTGATAATCCTCATCAGGATATTCCTTTGGTGGCTGTCTTACGGTCTCCGATTTATGGACTGGATGAGAATCAATTAGCCGAAATCAGGACAGCCGATATGAAACATGACTATTTTTCGGCCCTGCAGGCTTACGCTAAAACAGGTCAGGATTTAGATTTACAAAAAAAAATGGCGGCTTTTTTGGTTCAACTGGAAAATTATCGAGAAATAGCTGCCGATAATCAAATCGTTGATTTGATTTGGCAAATTTATAACGATACTAATTGGCCGGAGTATGTTGCCGGAATGGTTGGAGGGAGTCAAAGACAGGCTAATTTGCATGCACTTTATCAATATGCCCAGCAGCTTTCCGATAATCATTTCGTTGGCTTGTTTTCTTTTATTCGTTACGTCGAGCAGCTGATGGATTCGGTCGAAGACTTTGCCCAGGCACCGGTCAATATGGGTCAGGAGGCTGTATCCGTAATGACAATTCATGCCGCGAAGGGGCTTGAATTTCCGATTGTTTTTCTCTTGAATTTGGATAAGCAAATTGATAACCGTGATTCCAATGGAGCGATGGTTGTTGATTTCGATAATGGAATTGGAATTGATTTCGTTCATCCAACTTCCCAGGTAAAAATTCCGACAATTCAAAAGATTGCTGTTGCCGAGAAAATTAAAGAGAAAAATTGGGCCGAAGAAATGAGACTTTTGTATGTTGCTTTAACAAGAGCCGAACAGAGATTATATTTAGTTGGTTCAAGTAAAAGAATGAGTGATTTAATTCATAATTGGGGCACTCCGGTTTCAATCGGAAAAAAGGTAATTGCTTTTCAAGATCGAATGCGGGCAAAAAGTTATCAAAGTTGGATTGGCATGTCTTTGGCAAACAGCGGATATATTAAATTGGACAAGGTTGAGGGGAATTATTCAAAAAAGGACCTTACTTTTAAAATTGAAAGTTACAATGCACAAACAATTCCGAAAATTGTTGAAAATAAAGCAAAAATCAAACAGAACGAACAAGAGGAGACCGGGATCGATCTTGCGCGAAGCAAGAAAATTCTCGATTACAATTATCCTTATAAAATCGAAAGCGAACTGGCGGCTTATCATAATGTCAGTGAATTAAAACGTGTTTTTGAGGATCCTGATTCCTTATTGATGCCCGAAATGAATTCCGATCGTCAGCCACAAATTACCGAACTTCCCGAACCAAAATTCATTGGTGGCAACGATCAAGAACAAGTAAGTTCTACCGACAAAGGAACGGCTACCCATTTGATTTTGGAAAAGATCGACTGGAAAAAAGAAATCGACAAGGATTATCTTCAACAACTGATCAAAGAGAATATTCCCGATCAAAAAACCCGTCAATCAATCGAACTTGATCGAATTATCTGGTTTGCTAATTCGGAGTTTGGTACAGAAATAAAAAAATCCGCGTCGACTTTAAAACGCGAACAGACTTTTGCAATGCTTATTCCGGCAAAACAAATTTATCAGCAGGTCGAGACAAGTGATCCGGTTTTGGTTCATGGAATTATTGACGGTTATTTTATCAGCGATGGTCTAATTACTTTGTTTGACTATAAAACAGACCGTTTTGGCAAGGACTACGTTTCCAAATTAAAGGAGAGATACTCTGGCCAGTTGAATCTATATGCGGCAGCCTTATCCAGTATTTACCCGAATTTAAAGGTCGAAAGAAAAGTAGTTGTTGGTCTTCAAGGAAAACGCCTGATATATTTATAAAAAATAAATTAAGTAAATCTATTTTTTGTTTTAGAAATAAGACGCAAAGATTATTGAATATCGTTAAGATTTATGTATGAGTAAACTTGTATTAATCCGTCATGGGGAATCGACTGCTAATCACGATAATATTTTTACCGGCTGGACCGATGTTCCGTTAACTGAAAAAGGGATCTCTCAAGCACATGTTGCTGGAAAACAGTTGTCACACTCTGGAATTGATTTTGATATCGTTTATACTTCAATGCTCCAAAGAGCGATTGTAACCAGCTATATTATTTTGAATGAAATCAATCAGGCCTGGCTCCCGATAGTCAAGTCCTGGCGTCTAAACGAACGGCATTATGGAGCTTTACGCGGCCTTAATAAAGCCGAAACCGCACAAAAGTATGGAGATACTCAGGTCAGAGAGTGGCGCCGCAGTTATACGACCGTTCCACCACTTTTGGGTCACGAAGAATCTTCCGAGCGTTATTTAAAACTGGGAATTAAAGAACCTCTTGGCGAGTCGGCCGAAATGTCTTGGAAACGTGTTCAACCTTTTTGGGAAGATCAAATTGCCAAACAGCTTCGAAGTGAAAAGAATGTTTTGTTGGTTGCCCACGGTTCTTCTATTAGAGTTTTATTAAAGTTTTTGGATCGCATATCTGACGATAATTTTATGAAAGTTGAAGTTGGCAACGGGGAACCGATTATTTATAATTTTGATCAGCAGCTAAAAGTTATTTCCAAAAGTAATCTTTAGTATGGCTGCATAAAAAAATAAAGAATTAATAATTGGACACGAATAAAGTACTGGTTTAGGTATACAAAAATAAGAATGATTGATTTTGCTTCGGCTTTTGATTGATCAAAAGCCTATGTTTTAGCGCATTTTCATGCAATACTAGGCAGTATAGAATTAACTGAGGAGGAAATTATGGACGATCAAACATTGATGAAGAAGGCACTGTTATCGACAGCCAGGCATTTTGATTACAAAAATCTCAATTTGCCGGTCTGGATTTCAGCGATTAATGGTGAATTTATCTCAGCCGCCGAATCTTACGATGCTGATGTTACTGATATTCAGCTTTATTTTAGCGGTACAAAAAATGGCGACGTTTATCATGCCTCTGGAACCTTTGAGTTTGCTGGCGGAACACAAACTGATGAAAGCGATATTCAGTTGGACGCAGATACGGATTATGAGGTTTGATTTATATGCGCAATCAACAGCCTGCTCTTTTATTAAACGATCAAAAAAAGCGTTGCGCCTGGGCCTCTGAAATTAATAAACCATCGCCGGAAATGATTTTATATCATGATCTGGAATGGGGGCGCCCAAGCCATGACGACCGCTATTTATTTGAGTTACTTTGTTTAGAGACCTATCAGGCCGGTTTGAGTTGGGCAATTGTTTTAAAAAAGCGCGATGCTTTTCGTCGGGCTTTTTTTAATTTCGAAATCAAAAGAGTCGCAGAAGTTACCTCGATTGAAAATCTTTTATTGAACAAAGATATTATTAGAAATCGGATGAAACTGTCGGCTACGGTCAATAACGCAAAAATTTTCTTGAAGATTGAAAAGGAATATGGTTCCTTTGCTGATTATCTTTGGCATTTTACTAACGGAAAAACTATTGATAATCACGTTCTTAATCACGCAGATATTCCCTCTGAGAACCAATTATCAATTAATATTTCCAAACAAATGAAAAAGACCGGTTTTAAGTTTACCGGCCCCGTGACAATTTATTCCTATTTACAGGCTGTTGGCATCATTAATGATCATCAGATAGATTGTCAATTTAACCCCGACAATATTTAGTGATCATTTTTTTTGACTGTTTTTGGCATTTTTTTCTTTTTTTCTGAACTATGGACGCCTAAAATATCCAAGAAGAAAGAAACAATCGGTAAACCGACAATTAATCCCCAACCCCCGAGCAGTTCGCTCATGATGATTAAAGTAATAAAAGCGACAAATACCGGCAGATCTGTCCGACCGGCCATTAGACGAGGATGGAGAAAATACGATTCAAATAAATGAATTACGACTACTAGGACAATTACTTCCGCTACTCGAATCAAACCGCCACTGGCGAAAGCAATCAAACCGAGCGGTATGATTGAAATCAAAACCCCGGCAACCGGAACCAGACCAAAAATAAAAATAATAATCGTTAATAGAAGTAAGCTTGGCATCTTTAAAAGTGACAGTCCGATTGCCATTAAGAGTGTATTAATCGAACAAATCAGCAATTGCGTTTCAATTATTTTGCCGAGAATCAGTACAAATTTGCGAGCCAGGTAATAAATGTTTTTAAAGAATTCGCGATAAGGAGACTTGAGGAACTCGTGGCCGAATTTCAAGAGTCTATTGTGGCTGATACTATAAACGAAACTTAAGAAAATTGCCAATACAACGTGCGTGAACCCGGTACCGACATGACCGACTTCTCGCAAACCGGTAATTAGAACATTTTTGCTATTGGAAACAATTTCACTGCTGTGGATAGCCTGATTAATCAATTTATCAATATTTTTGTTTAAATAGGGATGATCGACAATTGCTTTGGATATCATATTCGGAATCACTTTTAACTGTTCCACTAAAAGCGGTGCAGCATAAGTGATTGCACTGATAAAAAGGCCCAATCCAAAAACGTACATAAGAATCACCGCCAGCAGATAAGGAACCTTGAATTGCTTCTTGAAAAATAAGCTGGCTTTAATTGCTAAATAAGAAAAAATCGTCGTTAACAGAATCACGCCAATAAAGTTTCTTAGAGTGTATATAACGATAATTAAAAAAATTAATGTCAAATAAAGTTGGGCATCTTTACGTTTTAAAAAATTTCCGATGTAATTCATTGAATAACCTAGCTTTCATGATACATAATATCGGTTTATTTTGTATATTTTATTTTATCAACGTTCAGCAATCATGTTTAACAAAAATAATTAGTTTTCTTTGTATTCGTATTTTTGGTAGTTTTTGTTTTGCAAAAATGCCTTTTTAGAGAAGGAACAAACCGCTTTTATTAGCTGACCGTTTTTTACTGCATCGTCAACTGCTTTTTTCAGCAATTTTCCAGCGATGCCGCGATTTCTAAAAAGCGGGTCAACTCTGACTTGGTTGATGCTGATTACTTTTCCCTGCTTGATTTTCGAGTATAAAAGTTCGCTAATTACCTTACCTGCGTTGTTTTCGGCATAGTAACAATCTTCTTTAAACTTAATCTGATATTCATTCATACTTTAATTTTACAAACTCCCATAGCTTTTTATAATGGAAGTGTAAGAGGATTGACTAATTTTATAAAAATCCTTAACCAAAAATAATCTAATAAGGAGAAGCATGGACCGAGAAAAATTTAGAAAGCAGGATCATTACACAGCCGAAGAATGGCGCAATATTCATTCCGGGACTGCGCAACAAATGGACTACCTTAATCAACATATCGAAAGTATGGAACATGCTTATGAAAGGCATATGGCTTCTGGTGAACATATGCTTGATGAATATACGACCACTGATGATAAAAAGTAGTAAAGTCGAATGTTTTTTCGGCTTTTCTTTTATCTTTTTTTATTAGAAATCTCATATTCGTATAATGGTATGTATGACTAAAGATCGAGGTTTTGAAATTGTAACAAGGTTCAAAGATGCCGGCATAAAATTTCCTAGCCGGGGAACTGCGCATGCGGCCGGCTATGATATAAGAGCAGCTGAGGATACAGAAATACCTGGTGACGGTACGATTAAATTGGTTCCGACCGGGATTAAAGCTTATATGCCGCATGATAATGTCTTATTTTTGGTTAATCGTTCTTCGGGGCCTTACAAACGTGGATTGGTCCTGCCTAATTCGGTCGGTGTAATCGATGCCGACTATTACAATAATGAGAAAAACGAAGGCGAGATTTTTGTTCAATTACAGTCGATATCCGGTAAAACTGTCGATGTTAAAAAAGGAGACCGGATCGTTCAAGCGATTTTTGTTCCCTTTCTGCTTGCCGATAATGACCGTGCTGGAGGTCTTCGACATGGCGGCTTTGGTTCGACGGGAGATAATTAATGTCTGATGAAGCAAATGATATCGTTTTTCGAAACGAAACGCACGATTTCAAGGTTCGGGTTACTGGAGTTTTGTTTAATGAAAAAAATCAACTAGCTCTTAATCCGGATAAGATAAGTTCTCAGCATTCTTATGTTACGCTGCCGGGCGGTAAATTAAAGTTTGGTGAAAGCAGTGATCAGGCGATTATTCGTGAATTTACCGAGGAAATGGGCATAAAAATTAAAACAGTTCGTTTATTGGCTGTGACGGAAAATTTGTATAGTTATCAAAATAAACATAACAGTGAAATCAATTTCACTTGGTTGGTTAAAAGAGTCGGCCAAGAGAATTTTTTTGCAAAAGACAACAATGAACAAACTGTTATTTGGCGTGATCCTCATCAATTGGAAGATTTTTTGCCAAAAAAACTAAGGTTGGTAATAATTGATTTGCCAAAAACACCGGTTCATATTGTCAATCATGGCTAAAATAGTGGTCTAAACAGTTTAATATATAGGAAAAAATGGCAAAAGCAAAAACACAATTTGTTTGTTCCAACTGTGGCTATACCAGTGCTCGCTATCTTGGGCGCTGTCCGAATTGCGGCCAATGGAATACATTAATAGAGGAAAAAATTGTTCCCGAAGCAGTTGTAAACCGAAAAGCTCGAATCAGTTTCGACGGGCGGGTTGCCAAACCGAAAAAGATTTCTGAAATCTCCGGTAATGAATTACCTAGAACAAGGACTGGATTAAGGGAATTAAATCGCGTCCTTGGCGGTGGGATCGTCCCGGGAAGCTTAATTTTGATTGGCGGCGATCCAGGAATCGGGAAATCGACTTTAATGCTTCAGGTTTCTGGTCAGTTGGCCGAAAATGGCGGAAGTGTTCTTTATGTTTCCGGAGAAGAGTCGGATAATCAGATTAAATTGCGTGCTGATCGACTTGGAGTTGGTTCGGATTCTTTTATTGTTTATCCGGAAACGGATATGGAACAAATTAAATCAATTGTCCAACAGATCGAACCGGATTATTTGGTAATTGATTCGGTTCAGACGATGCAGGAACCTGATCTGCAGTCGCCAATTGGCTCGGTTGCCCAAATACGAGAAGTGACGGCCGACTTAATGCAGATCGCCAAAACGAATGCAATTACGGTTTTCATTGTCGGGCATGTTACTAAAGATGGATCGATCGCCGGTCCGAAAATTCTCGAGCACATGGTTGATACGGTTCTGTATTTTGAAGGGGATGCCAATTACAAGTACCGGATCCTCCGAACTGTTAAAAATCGTTTTGGATCGACCAATGAACTTGGTATCTTTGAAATGCGTGATCATGGTTTACGAGAAGTAGCCAATCCTTCGGAGATCTTTCTCGAAGAGCGTTTGGCCGGCGCAACCGGATCGGCAATTACAGCCAGTATGGAGGGCAGTCGTCCGATTTTAGTCGAAGTGCAGGCTTTGGTCGCACCAACGGTTTTCGGTAACGCTCAGCGTGTGACAACCGGCGTTGATCGAAATCGCGTTGCTCAGATTTTAGCCGTTTTGGAAAAACATGCCAATCTGCTTTTACAAAATCAGGATGCCCATGTTCGAATTACCGGAGGCGTTAAAATCGACGAGCCGGCAGCTGATTTGGCAATTGCTTTAGCCGTTGCCAGTTCTTACCATGAAAAAGCAACTAATGCTTCCGATGTTTTTCTTGGTGAAGTAGGTTTGGGAGGAGAAGTCCGTTCAATTTCTCTGATTGAGGATCGTTTGAAAGAGATTGCCAAGCTTGGATTTAAACGGGCAATTGTTTCAAAAAATAATTTGGCAGGAATCGATTTGCCAAAAGGTCTGCAGGTGATTGGTGTTTCTACTTTGGAAGAAGCATTGAAATTAGGCCTTGATTTGAATAGGGCTTCCAAACAGAAAGGTTTTGCTGATTTATAATTAAAAAGGGAAATTATAATGGCAAAATTTTCGGATATTAAAGGTTTTACTTTTGATTTGGATGGTGTCATTACCGATACGGCCAAATTTCATGAGCAGGCTTGGGAACAAACAGCTGAAGAGGTTAAAACACCCTGGAGTGACCAGCTCGCAGCCGATCTAAAGGGCATTTCGCGGATGGATTCTTTGGAAATGATTCTAAAAGCCGGCAATCATGAAAAAAGTTACAGTCATGAAGAAAAAGTAGCTTTAGCCGATCAGAAAAACAAAAAATATCAGCAATTGATAAAACGGTTAACGCCTGCTGATATTTTGCCCGGCATGGAGAAATTGCTTAATGATTTGAAAAGCGCCGGTTATCAAATGAGTCTTGCCAGTGCCTCAAAGAACGCTCCTGGAATACTTAAACAATTAGGAATCAGCGATTATTTCAAAGGAATTGTTGATCCGGCGACTTTGCATGCCGGAAAACCGGATCCGGAGATTTTTGTTCGGGCCGGTGAGATTCTCGGTTTTAGAGCTGAAGAGATGATCGGTTTGGAAGACGCTCCAGCCGGAATTAAATCGATTAAAGGAGCCGGCCAAACTGCTCTTGGGATTGGGCCGGCAACGAAGACTGCTGTTCCGGATCTTTATTTTGATAATACAGCCGAAGTGAGTTTGGCTGCGATTAAAGAGCGGATGGCTTAGAAAACGCTTAAGATCGTTTTTTGTTTTAGCTTTTTAAGATAATTGTTTCGCTGATATTAAAAGTTCAATTAACTTTAAATTAAAAAAATAAAGGCTTGTTTTTTGATTATTTTTCTTATTATGTTAATATGCAAAGAATTATATTCGCCACAAAAAACAGAGGGAAAAGTCAAGAAGCGGCTTCAATTCTGAACGGCCGTTTTGACTTAATTGATTTAAATCATCTATCAAATATTCCGGAAATTGTTGAAAATGGTTCAAGTTTTCTGGAAAACGCTGAAATTAAGGCGAAAACAACTGCACAATTGTATCCGAACGATTTGGTAATGGCTGAAGATACCGGACTTTGTATTGATGCTTTGAACGGACGCCCTGGCATTTATTCAGCTCGATATGCCGGTGATCATAACGATCAGGCGAACGTTGAAAAGGTACTAAAAGAATTGAAGGGCCTTCCAACGGAAAAACGATCAGCCCACTTTACAACCATTATTGTTTTGCTTGGTTTAAAAAAAGAGATTATTGCCAAAGGTATTAGTGAAGGGACTATTTTGGATCATCAAGAAGGATTGGATGGTTTTGGTTACGATCCGATTTTTTATTCACACGATCTTGGAAAAAGTTTTGGTCAGGCAAGTGAAAAAGAAAAGGATTCAATTTCCCATCGGGCCAAGGCTTTAAAAGATTTAATCTCGCAAATTAAGGCTTAAACACTTACACTATACTAATGTTATGATTGAAAAAATTCGTGTTAGATACGCCCCTAGTCCGACGGGGCATTTACATATTGGTAATGCTCGGACAGCAATCTTCAACTGGCTTTTTGCCCGTCATTATAATGGCCAGTTTATAATTCGAATCGAAGACACCGACTTGGCTCGGAATGTTAAAGACGGCGAAAAAAGTCAGCTTGATAATTTGCAGTGGCTCGGCATCGACTGGGACGAAGGACCGGATAAGGCCAATTCAAAATATGCTCCCTATCGACAAACTGAGCGGGCCGCTCAGGGGGTTTATCAAAAATATATCGACGAACTTCTAGCTTCGGGAAAAGCCTATAAATCATATAAAACCGAAGCAACTCTGAAAGAAGAACGGGAGGCTCAGGCTCAGGCTCATCAGGCTCCTCATTACGTTTATGAATATGCCGGAATGACGAAGGAACAAATTAAGGATGCTCAAGCAAAAGACGAAGCGGTTGGTCTAAAATCAGTGGTGCGTTTTCGCGTACCAGAAAATCATGATTATCAGTGGCAAGATCTGGTTAAAGGTGAAGTTAAGATTAATTCGAAAGAAATTGGCGGCGATTGGGTAATTCAAAAGGCCGATGGAATGCCAACTTATAATTTTGCCGTCGTAATTGATGATCATTTAATGGAAATAACTCACGTTTTGCGTGGGGACGATCATGTCAGCAATACGCCCAAACAGTTAATGGTTTACGAGGCCTTCGGATGGAAAGCACCTGCCTTTGGGCATATGGCATTGATCATTAAAGCCGAAACGGGTAAGAAACTTTCCAAGCGCGACGAAGATACTTTACAGTTTATTGAACAATATCGGGAGTTGGGCTATCTGCCGGAAGCAATGTTTAATTTTATCGGCTTGCTTGGTTGGTCTCCGGTTGGAGAAAATGAGATTTTTACTCGCGAACAATTCAAAGAGATGTTTGACGAGAATCGGTTTACGAAGGCCAATGCCAAATTTGATGCTAAAAAATTGGCTTGGGTCAATAACCAGTGGATGCGTTCGGAAAAAGAAAAGGTTATGCCTCAATTGATTCATGAATTGGTTAAAGCTGGTTTAATTAATGACCAACAGGCTAAAAACGATGCTGATCATTTAGCTAAAATTATCGAAATTGCCGGAGTTGACGGGATCAAGGCAACCAGTGAAATAGCTCCCTTAGCTGAATATCCTTTTTTTAAATTACACGATATTTCCAAGGAAGATCGTCAATCTTGGTTGGAAACCGATGACGGCCAAAAGGTTGCCGCGGCTTTCACTGAAAAAATTAAAGCTTTGGCTGAAGATGAGTTTAAGGCTGATCATATTTTGCAGATTATCCGTGACTTGCAACACGATTTGCAAATCAAAGGGCGTCCTCTATGGAATCCAATCCGTTTAATTACAACTCACGAGGTTCAAGGACCGAATTTACCGGAAATTTTGGCAGTCATGGGCAAAGATTGGACAATTAAAAATATCCAGTTGACAGTCGCTGTTTGATAATTGGATGAGAGTTTTTCATCTCTTGAAAAAATTTCGATCGCTTTTGACAGATTGTTTTAATTAATGAATTCCTTTGTTGAGTGCTTTATAACCTATAATATTTTGGAAGGAGGAATTTATGCCAAAATATTTTTACCGCACTATTAATGATTTAAACGATTTAATTAAAGAAAATTTGGCCCGTTTACAATCGTATAATTTCGATTTGATTGTTGGCCTGCCAAGGCGGGGCATGATTCCCGCCACTTTGATCGGTTTGTTTTTAAATAAACCGGTCGTCAGCTTTAATGAATTAAATGCTAATTTGGCAAGCGAAAAAATTGGTTACCGCCTACAGGAAGAATCGGCTAAGTTTCCGAAATCTTATAGCAACATTTTATTGGTTGATGATTCAACCGATGAAGGGACTGTTTTTGAACAGGCCTTTTCCAAACTGGACGAAGCTACGGCAAAAAAAGTCACTACTCTTTCTGTCTATGCAACTGAAAAAGGCGGCGATCGAGTTGATTTGCATTTGGAAACCCTTGAAGAACCCAAACTTTATGAATGGAATATTTTGCATAAGAAAGCAGCTTTGGCTGATGCAGCGATGAGATTTGAGGGAATTATTGCGACTAATGCTATCACAGGTGCTTGGATTCCGGTCACTTTACCAAGCTATCCGGTCAAGATAATTTATTCCGGTCTGCGTGAAAGGCATCGGGAACAATTAGAGTCTTTCCTGCGGCAACATGGCGTTCAATTTGAGCAATTAAAGATGGAAGTTGTTTCTTCAAGGCAGTTGAAACAAATTGTGGCAGAGGAAAAGGTTGCTCTTGTTTATGAGAACGATATGTTTATTACGCGTGATTTAGTTGATACGATTGCTGTATACAACGTTTCCGGCAATTTCCTCGTGAATGCAAATACTAACGAAGAATTGGACTATGACGATTAGTTCTTATAAATATTTTCGTTTTTAGCGGGAGGCAAAGTCTATGAGCAAAACCGAGTGGATAGAAGATTTCAAAAGAATTAATGGACGCGATCCAAAACCACGAGAGTTTCGTAAGGCTTTGAATAAGGGCGAATTTACATTGGAAGAGAGCCTGGAAACCGATCCAATACAAGCAACTCCGCCTGTAGACAATCTCTCTCGAAAAGAGCTGCGGCAATTAAAAAAAGAAAGAAAGTTTTCCAGTCCGAAGAATGGGATTAGCTCGCTTGTTTTGGCTTTTTTCAGCCTTTTATTTACTTTATCGCCAATTCTTTTCATTTTGAATCCGGATATTCTTCTAAACTTTCAAAGTAAAGCAAATATTGAAAATCTCGCTTCACTTTTGATTGTCATGTTCTTCTTTGGCGTTCTGTTGCTTTTTGTGGCGATCGTTTTCGCGTTAACTAGTTTGTTTAAGGCACCGAGAAGTTTGGCAATTATTGCTTTTTTCTTTTCAATGATTAATTTGTTTTATGTTTATACGATAATTAATTTTGCTCAATCAGCAAGCGGCTATTTCAGCAATGCAGTCGATATTTTAGAAGACATTTTTAAATAATTAAAAAAACAAATAAAAACCTTCGTAATTAAAACAATTATATTGTTAGATCACGGAGGTTTTTAAATTATCAATTAATTTACTATGCTATTAGTCGGCTTTTTCCGGATGGCGTTGTAAGTAAACTACATGAGTATTGACATATTCTTCTAGACCGTGTTTACCGTCGGCACCACCGAGTCCGGATTCTTTCCAGCCGGCGTGGAAGCCCTGCATCGCTTCAAAATTGAAGCGGTTGATGTAAGTTTCACCATCCTCCAATTCGTTAGCAGCGGTTGCAGCAGCATCCATATTTTCGGTAAAGATCGAACTGGTCAAACCTAGTTTACTGTCGTTTGCCATATCGATGGCTTGATCCAATTTTTTAAAGGTTAGAATCGGCAGTACCGGGCCAAATATTTCTTCTTGGACAAGTTCGTCGGACTGCTTGACGTTTGTAACGACTGTAGCTGGATAGAAGTAGCCTTTCCCTTCAGGACGCTTGCCGCCACATTCGACTTTTGCGCCGGCTTTAACGGCCCTTTGAACCATTGCATCGACTTTTTCGACGGCAGCTTTGTTGATCAATGGTCCCATGCCGATATTTTCATGCTCAATCGGATCACCGATTGTTGTCGCGGCCATTTTGGCAACTAATTTCTTCGTGAATTCCTCGGCGATATCTTCTTGCACATAAACACGTTCACAGTTGTTACAAAGTTCTCCGTTATTATCAATTCTCGAATTAATAATCGAGTCGACGGCCAAATCGATATCGGCATCTTTGCAAACAATCGCTGGAGCTTTTCCACCTAACTCCAAACTAACCTTAGCCACGTGATTAGAAGCATCGGCCATAACCCTTTTTCCGGAATCAACCGACCCGGTTAAGGAAATAATACCAATTTTTTCGTTTTTGGACAATTCGCTGCCGACAACCGAGCCTGGGCCGGTAACGAAATTCAAAACACCTTTTGGCAATCCGACCTGGTTGGCTAACTTAGCAAATTCCAAGGCGATGTTTGGGGTATCGGAACTTGGTTTAATTACAATCGTATTTCCGGTTACAAGCGCTGGGGCAAATTTTCTGGCAATTAGAAAGAAGGGGAAGTTCCACGGCAGAATTCCAGCTGCAACTCCGATGGGCTGTTTTAATAGGGCAATGTTTTCGTTGGCGTTATCGGATTGAATTACTTCTCCTTCGTAAGTTCTTCCCTGAGCAGCCATGTAATCGATATAATCGGCTGAGAAAGTAACTTCTGTCATCGCCAACGAGAGAATTTTCCCTTCTTCTTCACTCAAAGTGCGGGCCAAGTAGTCAGCGTTTTTGCGAATTAGAGCAGCAATTCTAACTAGGTAAGAACCTCGTGTTGCAGCGGGGACTCGTTTCCAGTCTTTTTGTGCTGCATAGGCATCGTCAATCGCCTCTTTAACTTGTTTTAATGAAGCTGAAGGCACCTGCGAAATTGCTTCTTCGTTTGATGGGTTATAAACGGTTATTTTTTCTCCATTATCAGAATCAACCCATTCACCATTTATATACATTTGATATTGTTTTAGAGCCATAATAATTGCTTCCTTTTATTTAACAAAAGATTTCAATTTTATTTATCTGTAAGTTGGATCAGTCGCCGGGCTGATAATCTTTATCGATGACCAAGACCGGCTTGATTGTTTTACCGTTAACAGAATCAGCATCTGCTTCGTTTATCTGTTCGAATGGGTAGAACTTCTCTGTTTTATCAAACGGGAATTTACCCATTTTGTAGTATTCGATTAATCTTGGAATGTCGACTTGAGGAATTGAATCACCCATGTTGACGCCAATAACTTTCTTGTCCATGACACAAAGATCATTCCATGAACTGATATTGATTAATTTTGGTGTTACGGCAATCAAGGCGCTCGTTCCACCGGCACCCAAGGCTTTAATCGAGTCGGTCATAACAGACTGGACGCTGGTTGTGTCAACCGCGTAATCGACACCGCGGCCATTGGTTATTTTTTTAATGGCATCGACCACGTTCTCGTTTTTGCTGTTGACAACATCGGTTGCCCCGACTTCTTTGGCCAAATCCAAGCGGGACGGAACAATATCGACTGCAATTACTTTCGTACAGCCAACAATGATTCCGGCCATCATTGCAGCCAATCCGACCGCTCCGGTTCCAAAAACAGCCATTGTTGAACCAGGTTCCGGTTTTAAAGTATTCAAAACAGTTCCCGAACCGGTTACGTAACCACAGCCGAGCGGTCCAAGTTTACGCAGGTCGAGACTCTTATCGACTTTGATTGCATTTCTTTCGTGAACAGTTGTATGAGTCGTGAATGATGATTGATCAAACATATCACTTACGTGGTGGCCGTTCTCTTTAAAATGATCACTTCCATCGGGTTTGGTTCCACTCAAATTATATTTGGCATAGTCCAGGCACTGAGTCGGTATGCCCTTTAAACAATTGACGCAGGTGCCGTCTGAATAAAATGACATAACGACGTGATCACCTGGTTTAAATTGTGAAACCCGAGGACCGACTTTTTCGACAATTCCGGCACCTTCATGCCCAAGAATTGTCGGAAAAGTCCATCCGGCATCTCCTTTTCTTAATGCTTCATCGGAATGACAAATTCCACTTGCAACAACCTTTACCTGGAGTTCGTCATCGTCCATATCAGCCAATTCGACATCGTCTTTGATTTCAAATTTATCACCAACTTTGGGAATAACAGCAGCTTTAATTTTCATAATTTAACATCTCCATTTGTGTTGTTTGCTTAACACGCCTCAAAGATAGTTCAATGTGAATAAATTTACAAGGTCTTTTTAGGCAAAAAATGCAAGTTGAAAACTGTTTTTGAAAATTAAAAAGCAGGAGTAAGAACTCCTGCAAATCAGTAACTGTTTTTTTGAATAAATTTAATTACGAGTCGATTGAATTCATCGGCTGACTCCAGATGTGGAATATGACCGCAGCCTTTGAAAGTATAGGCCCTTGCAAAAGGGCTCAAACTTGCAGCAGCCTTTGAATGCTCCGACGACCATAAAGGGGAAGCCGAGCCGGCCAAAAATAAATGGGGAACAGTTTCATTTTTGATTTCTTCGCGCCAATCCTGGACCAGAGAGTCAAGCAACAAAGGTTGATTGAAATGAAAATCGAAAGGTTGATAGCTCCTATAGGCCTCTCCCAAGATTCTTTTTATTTCGCTACTGATTGGTAATCTGGTCAATTTGGTCGTTTCGATTAAAGCTGCATTTTTATAAAAATTTTCCCAACTGCTGTTAAACAAGCCGAAAACCCAGTCGTTTTCACTAATTGCTTTGGGAGATTGATCTTCGGTAACAACTGCTTTAACGTTTTGGCAACCGAAGAAAGATAGGTAGGCAAAAATTGTCGATGCCCCCATTGAATGGCCGATCAGAACGGGTTTTTTCAGCTTGAGATGATTGATTAATTCTGCTAGATCAAAACCGTGACGAGCTATCTGCATTCCATAGGGAACACTTTGGCTTTTTCCGTGGTTTCTTCGATCGTAAGTAATTACTTTAAAACCGGCTTTCACAAAATCATTGATTTGTGCCGCCCAAGTTGCTTCATTTCCCGAGTAGCCCTCGATAAATATCAAAGCCTGCCCATCTTCTTTTCCTTGAATATGGTATTTGATCCTAACTTTATCATTTGTTTGAAAATTAGCCATACAGCCAGTATAAAATAACTATCATTTTCAAGGAGATTGTGAATTAATTTATAATCAGATATTTTTATAGAAAAATTAAATTTGTAATAATATCAAAACTTTTACTAAAAAGAAAAGCCCTTTAAACAGCCTTTTTGAACCAATGTTCAATTTGCAGACTTTTTTTCAGTGTTAAAATAGAGTCGTTAATTAAAAGCGCTTACAGAAATTGTGGGCAACATTTCACAAATTAGAGGTTAGAAATGCAATTTATCAAATACTTTGGGAACGACGCCTACACGAATATCGCGATGGATACTTGGCTTTTATATAATTTAAAGCCCCAAGAAGCGGTCTTTTCTTTATGGCAGAACAAAAATGCTGTCATTGTAGGACGAAATCAAAATACCTTTGCCGAGGTAAATCAAGATTATATTGACGAGCATGATATCCAGGTGGTTCGTCGGGTTTCCGGTGGCGGAGCTGTTTACCATGACTTGGGAAATATTTGTTTTACCTTTTTTGTTCCGGTAGCGAGCAGTGCGGAAGTCGATTTTCATAAGTTCGTCAAACGAATGTACGACGCATTGCGTGAAGTCGGTATCGATGCACAGATTACCGGCCGAAACGATTTGACTGTCGACGGTAAAAAAGTCAGCGGTAACGCCCAACGTTATGCCGGCGGTTATTTAATGCATCATGGAACTTTGCTTTGGAATTCAAATGTCGAAACAATGGTTCGTTCATTAAATGTTGCCGACGAAAAATTTATTTCCAAGGCAGCGACTTCGGTTCGTTCACGAGTCGGTAATATCAAGGATTATGCTCCGGCCGGATTAAGTCTAGAGAAATTCTGGGAAGCCCTGCAGTACTATTTATCCGACGAAGGCAAGGATCGAGAATACGTTCTCAGCAGCGCGCAAAAACAGTCAATTATTGATTTACGAAATAAGCAGTTTGCTAGCTGGGATTGGAATTATGGCCGAAGCCCGGAGTTTGATTTCAATAATCATCGAAAATTTGATGCCGGCGCGATCGATGTACACGCAAATGTTGATAAAGGTTTGATCAAAGACATTGTTTTTACCGGCGATTTCCTGGGTGTGCGCGATTGGCGGGAGATCAAAGATCGATTTATTAATCAGCCGTTCAATGCAAATGTAATTTACGATATCTTACAAAAAAATGTCGATGGCCAATATTTTGGCGCAATTGATAATCGTGAATTGGCAGATATGTTCAATGCTAAAACTGAACAAAAATTATAGGAGGAACAAGATGTCAAATATCTCAAAAACAAATGATCAGATTTTGGATTTTGATTACCAGCTAAAAGCTCAAGATGATGCTTTTCCAACGTTAAAGGTTTTGGACAACGATGGTAAAATCGTTGACGAAAAAGCTTTGGAACGTGCTGATTTAAGCGATGATGATCTGATTAACATTTTTCATAATATGCTGCTTAACCGGCAACTGGATATTCGTTCAACTAAATTAGCAAGGCAGGGCAGGTTTGGTTTCTTTGCTCCGACCGCTGGACAGGAAGCGTCGCAAATGGCTTCGGCCTATGCTTTTCACGATGAAGACTGGCTCTTTCCGGGATACCGTGATATTCCCGAAATAGTTGCTAAAGGATGGCCGATCTGGAAGGCGATTCTATGGAGCCGCGGTCACGTCGTTGGGAATGAATATACGACCGATGATGGTAAAGAAGTTAATTCTTGGTTTCCACAAATTATTATTGGCGCGCAGTATGTGGAGGCAGCCGGTGTCGCTTTGGGATTAAAGAAGCGAAACAAAAAAGCTGTTTCTTATGCTTATACCGGCGATGGTGGCACTTCGCAAGGCGACTTTTACGAAGGAATGAATTTTGCGGCGGCTTATCATGCAAATGAAGTCTTCTTTGTTCAAAATAACGGTTTTGCTATTTCGACTCCACGCAAACTTCAAACTGCTGCTCCACATTTGGCGGCCAAAGGCTGGGCAGTCGGCGTTCCAAGTCTGGTAGTCGACGGACAGGACGCAATTGCTGTTTATCTTGCAGCCAAAGAAGCACGGGCTTGGGCAGTTTCTGGCAAAGGGCCGGTTTTGATTGAGACTCTGACAGACCGTTTCGAAGCTCATTCTACTGCCGGAGACGACCCCCTTCGTTACCGTACCAAAGAGGATATTGCTGATTGGTGGAAAAAGGATCCTTTGATTCGCATGCGCAAATATATTACGGACAAAGGACTTTGGGATGAAGACAAAGAGAATGATTATATTGCCCAGATTGATGCCCGAATCGATGAAGATATTAAAAAAGCCGATAACATCGACAAGCAAAAAATCAGTGACTACTTGAAGAATACTTTGGAAGTTCCTGGTTATGCAATGAAAGAGCAAATTGAAAAATTCGAAAGTGAGGGCAAGTAAAAATGGCTGTTAAAAGTTACATTGATGCCGTTAAAGAAGCTCAGGATCTCGCCTTGGAACATGATAAAAATGTTTTGATTCTTGGCGAAGATGTCGGCAAAAACGGTGGTGTTTTCCGAGCTACCGACGGCTTGCAAGACAAGTACGGCGAGGACCGTGTTTTTAACACTCCATTGGCTGAATCCGGGATCGGTGGTCTGGCGATTGGTTTGACCACTCAGGGCTATCGTCCAATCATGGAAATTCAATTTTATGGCTTTATATACGAAGTACTTGATTCTTTGGCCGGCCAAATGGCCCGCAATCGTTTCCGCTTTAACGGAACCCGCCAAATGCCGATTGTTGTTCGTGCACCTTATGGTGGCGGAACAAAGACACCGGAAATGCATTCCGATAATTTAGAGGGCCTGGTTGCCCAGACTCCAGGATTGAGAGTTGTAATGCCTTCTAATCCATCAGATGCCAAAGGTTTGCTTTTAAGTGCGATCGAATCAAATGATCCAGTTATTTTCCTTGAAAACCTGCACCTGTATCGTTCGATCAAAGGCGAAGTTGCCGAAGGATATTACACGACCCCATTGGATAAAGCAGCTGTCGTTCGGAAAGGAAAGGATATTTCCATTATTACTTATGGTGGAATGACACCGGTTGCTTTGAATGCCGCCGAAGAGTTGTCCAAACAAGGGATTGATGCCGAGATTATTGATTTGCGAACTGTTTCACCCCTTGATATTGAGACGATCGGCGAATCGGTCAAGAAAACCGGACGCGTGGTTGTTGCCCAAGAAGCACAACGAATGGCCGGAATTGGAGCCAGTGTGATGGCGGAAATTTCCGAAAGATTCATTTTAAGTTTGAAAGCACCGGTTGGTCGGGTTGCCGCTCCTGATTCCATTTATCCTTTTGCCCAGGCAGAAAACGATTGGATGGTTAATGCTGACGATATCATCGACAAAGTTAAGGAGATTGTAAATTATGACTGAAATCTTTAAAATGCCTGATATTGGCGAAGGAATGGCTGAGGGAGAAATTTCCGATTGGCTGGTTAAAGTCGGCGATCAGGTCAAAACCGACGATTCGGTTGCTGAAGTTCAAAACGACAAGCTTCTGCAGGAGATCCTTTCACCCTATTCTGGAAAAGTCACGAAGTTATTTGTTGAACCGGGAACAACAGTGAAAGTTGGCGAACCTCTGATTGAGTTTGATGGCGACGGTAGTGGTTCGGCCGCTGACGATGGCCAAAGGGGAAAAACAGAGGCCAAGGAAATAGAAGAACCCGCGGAAAGCGAAAAAAAGACAGCGGTTTCCAGCCAAGCATCTCCAGCAGCTCCAACTTCTGATTCTTCAAATAGCAGCGGAGCGGCAACAGCTTCCAACGGCAATATTTTGGCAATGCCGTCGGTTCGCCACTATGCTCACGAACATGGAATCGATTTATCCCAGGTTACGGCCAGTGGGCATCACGGCCATATTACGATGTCCGATGTTGAGAACTTTTCTACTTCTTCTGCTGCCCCTGAGAAGGAACCAGAAAATCAGCCAAGCGAGGCAGAAACAACGACAAAACAAACGGCTTCGGAATCTGCCCCGACTAAAAAAGCCGCAGCTCCCGACCCACTTAAAGAAGGCCGGGTTTCGATGACACCGGTTCGTAAGGCGATTGCCAAAGCCATGTCGCTGCAAAATTCTACTATTCCTACAGTTACTAATTTTGATCAGACTGAAGTTTCAAAACTGGTTGCCCATCGCAAGCAATTCAAGCCGATAGCCGCTGATCAAAATATTCATTTGACTTATTTGGCATATGCGGCCAAAGCTTTGGCAGCTACGGCTAAGAAGTTTCCGGAAATCAATGCATCGCTTGATATGGACAAACAAGAAATTGTATACCATGATGATATTAATTTGGGAATTGCCGTGAATGCACCAAGCGGATTGTATGTACCGGTGATTGCCCATGCTGATCAAAAACCGATTATGGCAATTGCTCAAGAAATTGAGGATTTGGCAGCTGCTGTTCGTGATGGTTCTATTAAGCCCGATCAAATGCGTGGCGGAACAATCACGATTTCCAACATCGGTTCTGCACGTGGAACTTGGTTTACACCGATTATCAATGCTAAAGAAGTTGCGATTCTTGGTTTAGGATCGATTGTTAAAGAACCGATTATTTCAGACGACGGTACAATCGTTGCCGGTCAAATGATGAAACTCAGTTTGAGTTATGACCATCGTTTGATCGACGGCATGCTTGGTCAAACTTCAATGAACTATTTGAAGAGCCTGTTAGCTGATCCGGCTTACATGCTGATGGAGGTGTAATTATGGCAACTGGTGGTGTTGTTGGAGCTCAAGCGACTGATATTGATACTGTAGTAATCGGATCAGGCCCCGGTGGCTATGTCGCCGCTATCAGAGCGGCAGAGCTGGGTCAAAAGGTTACGATTATCGAAAGTACTTTTATCGGCGGTGTCTGTTTGAATGTTGGATGTATTCCCTCTAAAGCTTTGATTAATGTCGGCCATCATTATCATGATGCCGTCTCTGAACAACCTTTTGGTTTAAAAAGCAGCGGAACCGAACTTGATTGGAAAACTACTCAGGAATGGAAACAGAAGAAAGTTGTCAACCAATTAACCGGCGGTGTTGAAATGCTCTTAAAGAAGCATCGTGTCGATATTATTCATGGAGTTGCTTCTTTTGTCGATAATAAACAAATTAATGTCGTAAAGGGCGATGATCATGAGCTTTTTCAGTTTAATAATTGTATTCTAGCAACTGGATCGCGACCGATTGAAATTCCCAGTTTTGCTTTTGGCAAACGAATTGTTGATTCGACTGCTGCTTTGTCTCTACCGGAAATTCCTAAACACCTGATCGTGATCGGCGGCGGTGTGATCGGCTTTGAGCTTGGCAGTGTTTACCAAAATCTTGGCAGTAAGGTCACTGTTATCGAAGGACTCGATCATGTTCTGTCGGGTTTTGATAAAGAAATGATTCAACCGGTCTTGGATGATTTCAAGGCCCAGGGAGGCGAAATTTTCACCAGTGCCAAGGCAAAGTCCGCGTCTCAAACTGAAAAAGACGTTACGGTTACATTCGAAGCTGATGGCAAAGAGCAAACGGTAGACGGCGATTATCTTTTGGTTTCCGTAGGCCGTAGGCCGAATACCGATAATATCGGTTTGAACAATACAAATGTTAAATTGACCGATCGTGGATTGGTTGAAATTGACGACACAATGAAAACGAACGTTTCCCATATTTACGCAATTGGCGATATTACTGTTGGGCCGGCTTTGGCTCACAAAGCCAGTTTTCAAGGTAAAATTGCTGCAGCAGCGATTTCCGGCGATCAAAATGCCCATGACCTTCATTACTCGTTGCCGGCCGTTGCTTATACAAATTACGAATTGGCAACAACTGGCGAAACTCCGGAGAGCGTTAAAGAAAAGAAACTCGATGCAAAAGCTTATAAGTTTCCTTTTGCAGCCAATGGCCGAGCTTTATCAATCAACGAGGGGAAAGGCTTCATTCGCTTGATTTCCGACAATCAGACCAAAGCTCTGATCGGATCGCAGATCGTCGGTCCTGGGGCCTCTGATTTGATTTCCGAATTATCTTTGGCAATCGAAAATGGTTTAACAACCGAAGATATTAGTTTGACGATTCATCCTCATCCGACACTCGGCGAAGCGATCATGGATGCATCGGAATTAGCTGATGGTTTGCCGATCCATATTTAAAATGATTTGATAACCAGGTTTTTAACCTGGTTTTTCTTTAGTGAAATTAGTTAAGATTAATTTATGGATAAAAGACGCGTTTTACCAGTTATCGGTGGTTATAATTTCAGAGATATCGGCGGCTATACTTCGGCCGATGGACGAAAAATAAAATGGGGAAAACTTTTTCGAACGGCCAACATGGCTTATCTTTCACAAGCAGACCTGCTTTATTTGCAAGAACGAAATGTTGATACAATTGTCGATTTTCGGACACCTATCGAAGTTGAAAAGGAACCTGATCGGGTTCCAAAAAATGTTGTCGATCTGAATATTCCGGCAATGGATCTGGATAGAACCGATTCGACCGCTGATTATGCTCAATTAAGCAGGGAGTATAAAGAAAAAAATTCCGGTTATTTGAAAATGATTAATAATTATGAGCATTTAGTCGCGGATGAATTTTCCAATGTTGCCTATCGCAAGTTTTTCGATTTATTGTTGAGAAAAAAACAGACACTGGCTTTTCACTGCACGGCTGGCAAGGATCGAACAGGAGTTGCTTCAATGCTTTTCATGGAGGCGCTTGGAATCAGCGAAAACCAAATTAAACATGATTATTTAATTACTGATCGTTTGTCGACTAAAATTGTCGACGGCAAAGTGGACTATATGAAAAAGAAAGGTGCTAGTGCCGAAGAGATTGCCAATATTCGTTCGCTATGGACAGTTAATATCGACTATTTGCAAAGAGCAATCGATACCGTTAAATCCTTATCCGGCGATCCAATTACTTATTTGCATGACTATATACACTTAGAAGATAAAGATATTGACGCTCTTCGTGACAAATACCTTTTTGAAGAGAAAAAATAAGGAAATTATTATTCGAAGATTGTGAAACTAAAAACTTTTTTGAAAAAGATCTGAAAATATATTGACAAACGATTGTTTTTCCGTTAATCTTAGCCTTAATTTCGATGACAGGAATACAGACACAAAGCAATAAAAACTATTACTGGTTTACGCGTATACCCGCGTAACCAGTTTTGGTCGCGGGTTTATCCCGAGACCGCTAGATAGTTTTAAAGGCACTCTTGGGATAAAAGCAAGAGTGCTTTTTTGTTTGGAAAATCTAAGGAGAAGAGGAAAGAAGATGCCAGAAGTTAAAAAGAATTTAGACAAGAAAACCAATTCATTTGTTCAGGGAGCAAAACCGAGTCAAATCCTTTCTTTGAATAAAGAATTCAAAAAAATCGACAATATCGTCCTGCTCACAGTTGGCGAACCGGATTTTAATACGCCCGAACATATTAAAAAAGCGGCCATTGCCGATATTCAAGCAAACGACTCACACTATGGTCCGTCAAGTGGAACACCTGAACTGTTGCAAAGTGTTGCTGATTTTTTAAAGAATCATTATCACTTGAATTATGATCCGGCAACGGAAATTGTGAACACACTTGGAGTTACCGAGGGAATTTGCGATACGATGAAAACAATTCTTAATCCGGGTGACGAATTAATTGTTCCTGAGCCGACTTTTCCGGTCTATGCAGCAGCAGCCTCGGCTTTTGGCGGAAAAATAGTTCCGGTTTCAACCGAAGAGAGTGGTTTTATTTTAACAGCCGAAAAATTAAAACAGGTATTGTTGGCGCATCCCCAAGCTAAAGCAATTGTTTTGACGACTCCAGGCAATCCGACCGGAGTTGCTTATAACGAAAAACAGATTCAGGCACTTGTCAACGTTTTAAAGAATCATGATATTTTTGTTATTTCCGACGAGATATATTCTGAATTGACTTATGATCGTCCTCACAGTTCTTTTGCAGCAGCTTTGCCGGGGCAAACGATTCTCTTTAATGGTGTTTCCAAATCGCATGCAATGACCGGTTATCGTCTTGGAATTATTGCCGGACCGCAAGCGATAATTTCTCAAATTGCTGTTATTCACCAGTTGATAACAACTGCACTCCCTGATGTTGTTATGGCTGCAGCAACAGAAGCTTTTTCTGCCGGTGAAAATGATGCCGCTACCATGCGAGTTGAATATAAGAAACGTCGGGATTATTTAATCGATGCTTTCACAAAACTAGACATTTCTTTTGCCTATCCGGACGGCGCCTTTTATTTCTTTTTTAAGATTCCCGATTATCTTGAACAGGATGGTTTTAAACTGGCAAGACAAATCGCTGAAGAAGCGAAAGTCGGTTTGACACCGGGAGTTGCTTTTGGCCAAGCCGGTTATCTTCGACTTTCCTATGCTGCTTCGCTTGATCAAATTAAAATTGCCGTGAATCGTTTATCAGAATTCTTTTCCAAACAAAAACAGGCACAGGCAAAGATATATGAGAAGTCGACTACAAAATAGTTACATTAAAATTTATGGGGTTCAATGAGGTTTTTAAATGGAAAAAAGGGAAACAAACTTTGTTTTGAAAATATTAAATAGCTTAAGCATCGGTGTAATTATTGCTTTGGTTCCCGGAGCCGTTTTGGGTTCTCTAATGAAGGCTTTTGGAAATAATCCGCTTGCAATGGCCGTTGGCCAGATGACAAGCCCGTCGCAGTGCCTACTTGCTGTGATTGCTGCGATGGCTGCCGGCCGCGCTTTTAAATTTACGATGATTAATAGTGGCTCGATGGCTTTAGCCGCTTTTATGGGTTCCGGAAGCGCGGCGGTCGATTCAAAAGGAGGATTTTTAGTTAACGGGCCAGGCGATATCATCAATATTGGTATCACGCTTGTAATTTCTGTTTTGTTGATCAAAATAATTCAAAATCGGCTTGGGACATTAAAAGTCGTTTTATCGCCAATTCTTGTCCTTGGAATTGCTGGTGGCTTGGGACGCCTGCTTTTCCCTTATGTTCATTCGATTACGACGGCGATTGGCAGTGCGATTAACGATTTAACAGATTTACAGCCTTTAATCATGGGCCCGTTGATGGGGATCATCTTTGCGGTTTTGATTTTATCTCCAATTTCTTCGGTTGGAATTGCCCTTGCAATTGGTTTGAGCGGAATTGGGTCCGGTTCTGCTAATTTAGGAATTACAACTGCCAGCTTCACCCTGGCAGTTATGGGTGCTTCGGTTAATAGTCTCGGTGGAACCTTGAGTCATTTTATCGGGACGCCGAAAATTCAAATGGCCAATATGTTAAAAACTCCCAAGCTGTTTGTTCCAATTGGAATCGTTTCTGCTCTTGCCGGTCTCGAGGGTGCAATTTTGAATGTCGGTGGGACGCCTGCTTCGGCCGGTTTTGGTATTTCCGGTCTGATTGGTCCATTGGCAGCTTTTTCAACCGGCACAAACAATATTTTGTTATTGTTGCTGGAGTTCATTGTTATCCCACTTGCTTTGGCCTATTTAGCTTATTTGCTTTTTGTGAAAAAGCTTCATTTTATTCAACCGCTCGATTTAAAACTCCCCGAGGCTGAATAGAAATTAAAATTTCCTTTTTCATTTGAGTTAAAATTGCACATATGACGTTTTTTCGTTTGTGGAAAAAATTCAAATGGCTGTTCCTTGCTGCAATTATAATTGTTTTAACAGTGGCAGCGCATTTTGATTATTTCATATATAAAACGCCAATTGCCGAGATAACTAATGTAAAACAGGTATCTTCGGAAGCAACGAAAGACTATTACGGGAATGTCGATCACGATATAACGCAAAAACTGACCTTAAAATTTTTAAATACGGAGCGTCGTGGTCAAGAAATAAAAATCAGCAATGAATATTTTAAGTCTCAGGTAATTACGCAAAAATACCGTGTTGGTCAGCAAATTTTGCTGAGTCACAAAAAATGGTGGAGTATTATTGGCCAAAAACGCGATGCAATTTTGGTTTTCACCTTGGCTCTAATGCTTTCGCTCATCATCTTTTTTGCGAATAAATTGAGTTTCCAAATTATTCTTAGCCTGGGACTTAATTTTATTTTCTTCTTATTGGCAATCTTGTTTGATATCAATTTTGTATCAGTCCAGCCGGTAGTGGTTTTTGGTGTATTGACGATTATTTTCGCTTTTATTACTTCCTTTATGGTTCTTGGGAAAACAAAACAGTTCTTGATTGTTCTTTTATCAACGCTTTTGTCAACGGCCGCCGGAGTTGCAATTGGTGCATTGACGATAAATCTAAATGGTTCCAGTGGAATTCATTTTGAATATATGGACTACATTACTCAATTTCCGATTCCGGTTTTTTATTCCGAAGTCCTGATTGGTGTGCTCGGTGCCTCGATGGACGAAGCTTCAGACATCAGTGCGATGCTGCTGGGGATGCAACGCGAACGATCTGAACGAGCTTTTAAAGAATATTTTGTATCCGGTATGAATGTTGGCCGTGATATTGTTGGTTCATTAACCAATGTGCTGTTTATGGTATTTATCGCCAATACTTTGCCGATGGTTTTCCTGTATTTAAGAAACGGAAATACCTGGTCTTATACAATCGATATCGCAATGCTGCTCGGTTTGCTTTCGACGATTATTTCGGCAATTGCAATTGTTTTGACTGTTCCGATCACATCCTGGTTGGCAGCGACAATATTGACGAGAGGAAAGAAGGTTAAGGCATGAGCACTTTTCTTTGGCTGATTTTTATTTTATTTTCTCTACTGATTTTGGTTGCCCGCAAGCAGGGTTTGAAAGCTTTCTTTGGGCTTTTCATCAATTTATGCGCGATTTTTCTGTTGATAGTCCTTATTAATTGGCAATTCAATGTTTACTTGGTCACGATTTTAATCAGTTTCGGAATTTTAGCTGTTTCGATTTATCTTTCAGCTGATAACCAAAAGGTCACGAATTATGCTTTTACTTCGAGCTTAATTGTTTTGGCGATCGTTATCATTTTGATTATCCCGATTAATTACATTGCTAATGTTCAAGGGTTTGCAACCGAGTCTTCGGAAGAATTGGAAGGACTTTTGCTCTCGGTTGGACTTAATTTCAGCAATATTGCCTTTATTGTTACGGTAATTGCAAGTCTCGGCGCCATAGCCGAAGCTAGCATGGCTATTTCAGCTGATTTAAACGAACTGATCGAAAGTACTCCAGAAATTACAACTGCCAGTCTTTACAAGCAGGGAATAATTATTGGCTCGCAGATTATTGGAACTGCTTTAAATACACTCTTCTTTGGTGTTCTTGGTGACAATTTGACGTTGGCTATGTTTTATATGCGCTTGAATTATACTTTTGCCCAATTAATCAACGACAAACTGGTGGTTGCGGCAATTCTCGACCTTTTGATCGCGATGATTGGAGTTTTATTGACGATCCCGGTCACGATTCTGATTGTTTCTCGAGGACACATTAAAAACGGAAGCTTAAATAAAAAAAACTCGAATTAGTTTTCGGGTTTTTATTTATTTAAAAGAAATTTCTCAACTGCATATGCGACGCCGTCTTCATCGTTGCTCTTGGTGACGAACTGGGCGATTGATTTAAGATCATCGATTCCATTTCCCATTGCCACTCCGACACCGACTGCTTCGATCATTGACAAATCATTGCCCTGATCGCCGATTGCCATCACTTGGGAAATATCAATTCCTAATTTTTCTGCCAAGGTCCTGACGGCATTTCCTTTTGAAACTTTTTTATCAATGAATTCGATATAAACCGGTGAGCTGGGCACGACATTAAAGCGATCGTAAACCCATGCGGGAAGTTCTTTTTTTACTCTGCTGATAATCTCCGGCTCATCGATAAACATGATTTTTGCGATTACGTCGGATTTTTTTAAGTCTTGCATTCTGACGTGACGAATTTTCGCGTTGGTCAATTTTTGTTCGTATTTTGTATATTTCGGGGCTGATAAATATGGTGTATAAATGCAGTCGGCCGTCTCGGCTTGAATTTTTACGCCAATTTTATTGGCGAGACTATAAATATCTTTATAATCTTTGATCGTCAGTGTTGCTTCGGAAATCATTCTTCCTGAAGTTGTTCGAATTGTGGCGCCATTGTAATTGATCGCATATTGATCATCTTTTTTGTCTATGCCTAGTTTGGCGTAGTATGGTTCGGTTCCCGGTAAAGGACGTCCGGAGGTAATCACGATCTTTGTGCCCATGGCAATCGCTTCTTTTAATGTGTCGATTGTGTGTTTGGTTAATTCGTTTCTGCTGTTCAATAAAGTTGCGTCAACATCAATTGCTACTAATTTTATACTCATACAACCATTTTAACCAAGAAAAATTTACAATGATGATATGGTGAAAGAAAAAACAATCCAAGAAAAAATAAAAGACTGGGAAGTCGCGGATCTTCCGGAGGATTTGCGACTGGAATTTGCTAATTCCAGTCAATCTCAACTAGAAGATGCTTTTTATCAGGATCTTAATTTTGGTACGGCCGGAATGCGTGGCTTGTTGGGCGTCGGTACCAATCGGATGAATATTTATACAGTTGCCCAAACAACCGAAGCTTTGGCCCGGCATATGGAAAAACAGGGAGAAAGCGCAAAACAGCGTGGCGTGGTGATTTCCGGTGATTCGAGAATCAATTCGGAATTATTTAAAAAAATATCTGCCGAAGTGCTAAGAGCGCACGGGATTACGGTTTATCTATTCAATGGCCCGCATCCGACTCCGGAATTGAGTTTTGCTGTAATGCATCTGCATACCTATGCCGGAATTATGATTACAGCCAGTCACAATAGCAAAGAATATAACGGTTACAAGTTATATGGAGAAGATGGTGGCCAGCTGCCGCCAAAACCTGCCGATGAAATCGTTAGAGAACGTCAGGAAGTTACGGATATTTTTCATATCAAAAAAGTTGCCGGCGGTATTAAAAAGATTGGTTCTGAAATCGATAAAGAATACCTGAATCAGGTTAAAACAATTCCGATTAATCGTGATTTGATTAAAAAATGGGGAGACAAATTAACGATTAGCTTCACGCCGCTGCACGGTGCTGGCGGTGATCTTGGCTCAAAAGCGCTTAAAGAGGCCGGTTTTAACAAAATATTGACTGTTAAAGAACAATTCAAACCGGACGGCACTTTTCCGACGGTTAAGTATCCAAATCCGGAATTCCATGAAGTCTTCAAAATTTCTGAAAGTTATGGAGCAGATGTTGAATTAGCAGTCGATCCCGATTCTGATCGAATGGGAGTCGGTTATCGAACAAAGGACGGTTCCTATAATTACCTGACTGGAAATCAAATTGCTGCTCTGATGGTTAATTATATTTTAACGGCCCAGCAGAAGGCCGGAACTTTGCCAAAAAATGGTGCGATTGTCACTTCGATTGTCTCTTCGAATTTGCCGGAACTAATTGCCAAATCGTTTAAAGTTAAACAATTCACTGTTTTAACCGGTTTTAAATACATTGCCGATAAAATTGTTGAATTTGACAAGAAACAGAATTACAGCTTTGAATTCGGTTTTGAAGAATCCTACGGTTTTTTGATTAAACCCTTTGTTCACGATAAAGATGCCATTCAGGCAATCACGCTGATGTCCGAATTGGCTGCTTATTATAAAGACCGCGGCATGACGATCGGTGATGGTTTGGACGAAATTCATGCTAAGTTTGGTGCCTTTGCCGAGGAAACCAAAGCGACTGAATTTCCTGGCGAGAAGGGCCAAGAAGAAATGACTGCCGTCATGACCAAGTTTAGAAATCGTGGACCAAAAGAAATCGGTAATTTAAAGATTAATCTCGTTGAAGATAACGATCTGCGGATTGCAAAAGATTTGAATACCGGAGCAACCAAAAAAATCTCGCTTCCAAGGGCCAATGTTATCAAATATTGGCTTGAAGACGGTTCATGGGTTGCTCTTCGACCATCCGGTACCGAACCAAAATTAAAAGTGTATATTGGAGCGAAAGGCGAAAATATGAGTTCGGCTAATAAACGTTTGGATTATCTTCAGACCGAACTTGAGAAACTTTTGAAAAAATAAAAATAGATATTAACAGTAAAAAAAGTCTCATATAAACGAGACTTTTTATTTGGAATAAATTATAGGATATTTGCTTTTGAAGTTGTTTTTGCTTGAAGAAATAAATAATAAAGCAGGTCTAAAAATGATTTAATCAAATTTTTAAAGTAAAAAAAGCATTTGCCACAGATTTTATAATGACTATAATCAATGAAAATATTCGGATAGATAGAGGAGAATTAATGGCGAAAAACGAAGCATTATTAATTATTGATTACACAAATGACTTTGTTTCTGATAAAGGAGCACTGACTTGTGGTAGGGCCGGACAGTTCTTAGCCGATCCAATCGTGACTTTGGCTGATAAAATCCATAAAAGCAATGGCTGGGTCATTTTACCAACGGATCTTCACAAAAAGGATGATCCGTATCACCCGGAAACAAAACTATTTCCGGCGCATAATTTAAAAAACAGTTGGGGAAGGCAGCTTTACGGTAAAGTAGCGTCTTGGTATCAAGAAAATAAAGATGATCAGAAAGTTTATATGTACGACAAAACACGCTACAGTGCTTTTGCCGGTACTGATCTCGACATACGTTTACGCGAACGCAATATCGATACTTTGCATTTGGCCGGTGTTTGCACAGATATTTGCGTTTTACATACTGCTGTCGATGCCTATGATTTGAATTATAGGATTGTTATCCACGAACAAACCGTTGCGACTCTCACTCAATCCGGACAAAATTGGGCTTTAAATCATTTTGAAAATGTTCTCGGCGCCAAGGTAATCGACTGATTAATAAAATCAAACTTTTTGCAAAAAATAACTCGAAATTGTTTTTATTTTATTTAAAGTTTGAAAAACAGAATATGTTTGACATACATTCGAAAGAATTCTCTATTTTTGAAAAAGCAAACGAGGCGATTGGGTCAAGACAATAAAATATATTTTTTATTCAAACGATAAAAAGCTTTTTTATTGCCTTTAATGTTATAAAATAAGTAGTCGTGAAAACGTTTGCAAGAAATTGCGACGAAAGGTGAATCGTGAAAGGAGTTTTATGGCAATTGTAGTTTCCGCTCTAAAAGAAGCTGCTGGTGAGAATCGTGTCGCATTGACCCCCGATGTTGTCGCCAAGCTGGTTAAGAGCAATTTTGATGTTGTTATCGAAAAAGGAGCCGGAGAAAAAGCATTTTATTCCGATGATGTTTATAAGAGTGCCGGCGCCAAGTTGTCAACCAGAACAGATGCTTTAAAAGCAGATATCGTGACGGTCGTCAACGAACCGTCGACGGCAACTTTAAACAAATTGACGAAAGGTCAAACAATTATTGGGATGTTGAATCCTTTGGGGGACAAAAAAGCAGTTGAAAGTTTAGCGAAGGCCGGAGTTACTTCTTTAGCTTTCGAACTGCTTCCACGAACGGTTTCCCGCGCCCAAAATTTGGATGCAAATTCATCGCAAAAATCGATTGCAGGATACAAAGCAGCTTTGTTGGCTGCTGATACTTATCCGCAATATTTTCCGATGATGATGACGGCGGCCGGAACGGCTCGTCCGGCTAAAGTACTTGTTATTGGCGCAGCTGTCGCTGGTTTGCAGGCAATCGGAACTGCTCATCGTTTGGGGGCGGTAGTTTCCGGCTACGATATCCGTGAGGATGCTCGCGGCCAGGTTGAATCCTTAGGAGCAACGGCTTTGATTTCCGGCGTTCAGGTGAAAGATGAAAATGGCTATGCTCGTGCTTTGACAACAGATGAGAAGAAAGCGCAGCAGACTGAACTGGAAGGCTTTATTGCTGAAAATAATGTCATTATCACTACAGCTCAAGTACCTGGTGGAAAGCCTCCGGTCGTGGTTTCCAAAAAAGCTGTAGATAATGCTAAAGCCGGAACAGTCTTCATCGATCTTGGTTCGTCAGCTCTCGGCGGTAATGTTGAAGGTTCCAAGCCTGGAGAGACAGTAGTAACTAAAAGCGGTGCTTTGATTGTGGGCGCCGGTGATTTGGCAAGTCGTTTGCCAAAATCTTCCTCTGACATGTATGCGAAAAACGTTCAAAATACAATTAATTACATTATCAAGGATGGAAAAATTTTGCTCGATTTGGACGATGATGTTCTAACTGATCTCGTTGCTACTTACAAAGGAGAGATTTCTTCCAACTTCTTACGGAGTCGATTTGGTTTGGAAAAACGTGTTGCTCAGAAAAAGACGGAAGATAAAAAGGAGGCTGAATAATGAGTGAAGAATTATATGCCAATTTAGCGATCTTTGTTTTGAGTTTGCTGGTTGGTTTTGAAGTTATGTCGAAGATCCCTTCTACCTTGCAAACGCCGATGATGTCGGGAGCAAATGCGATTCATGGAGTTGTTGTTGTGGGTGCTTTTGCGATTGCCGCCGAAGCTAATAATTGGCTTCTCTATATTCTGGTCTTCTTTGCTGCCTTATTTGCCGCAATCAATGTTTCCGGAGGCTATACAGTCACGGATCGTATGTTGGGCATGTTTGATCGCAAACCATCCGACAAAAAGGAGGCAGATAAATGAGTACTTTAGAAACGATCGCCTCTTTGGTTTATCTTGTTTCGGCATTTTGTTATGTGATCGGTGTTCACTTAATGCGTAGTCCAAAGACTGCTAAAAATGGTAACCGTCTATCATTCGTCGGAATGATTTTAGCCGTTATTATGATTCTGTTTCAATTAATCAGTTCCGGAAGGGTTCAAGCGACTGCATGGATTGTGTTGCTGGCTGGCCTGCTGCTTGGAATAATTTATGGTGTTATGCGGGCCAGAAAAGTTCCAATGACTGATGTCCCGCAACTTGTTTCTTTGTTTAATGCCGTTGGTGGCGGTGCTGCTGCTGTTATTGGTGTTTTTGATTATGTAACTGCATCCGGTCATTTAAGCCTTATTTTATCAATTCCGGTTGTTTTGGATGTAATCATTGGTGGAATTACTTTCTCCGGTTCTTTGATTGCAACTGGTAAACTTTCCGGAAAAGTTTCCGGGAAACCAATTAATTTCCCTGGTGCAAAAGTGATCAATATTTTGGTTGTAATTGCAATTGTAATTGCTGCCTTTCTGATGATTTCTGGTACGGAAAATCCTTGGTATCTTTTGTTGGCTTTGTTTGCCAGCTTGATTTTCGGTCTGTTGATGACTCTGCCGATTGGTGGTGCTGACATGCCGGTGGTTGTTTCTTTACTGAATGCTTTTACTGGTTTAGCAGTGGCTTTTGCCGGCTTTGTAATTGATAATCAGGTTTTGATTATTGCTGGTGCTTTAGTTGGTGCCGCCGGTACAATCTTGACCCTCCAAATGGCCGATGCAATGAACCGTTCGGTGGCGAATATTTTGGCTGGTGGTTTTGGAACCGGCGATTCGGAGTCTTCTTCGGCCTCCGATGGAGCCCCGGTTAAAGTTACAGAAACTTCGGCTGATGATATTGGCCTTCAGCTGGCTTATGCTCACAATGTGATGATTGTTCCCGGTTATGGGCTTGCTGCCGCCCAGGCACAACATGAAGTGGCCGAATTGGCAAAACTGTTGACTGATAATGGCATTAATGTTGACTATGCGATTCACCCGGTTGCTGGTCGTATGCCGGGACACATGAATGTTTTACTGGCTGATGTCAATGTTCCTTATGACCAGCTGAAACAGCTTGATGATGCAAATTCAATGTTTACCAATACGGACGTTTCTTTGGTAATTGGTGCAAACGATGTTACCAATCCGTTGGCTCGCGAGTCCGGTAATCCAATTTCTGGAATGCCAATCCTCGATGTTGACAAGTCAAAATCGGTTGTTGTTATTAAGCGTTCAATGAGCACTGGTTACGCCGGCGTTCAAAATCCGTTATTCTCCTTGGATAACACAAAAATGTTCTTCGCCGATGCCAAGAAAGGTCTTCAGGACATTATCGCTTCGACAAAAGAATATATTAATCAATAATTGATTAATATAAATATTATTAAAATCGTCTTTTAGTGAAGACGATTTTTTTATTGTTTCTGTGAGATTATTTTCCTTTAAGCCAAATAATGGAAAATGAGATAATAGGGGTATGAAATTAGAGACGCGTTTGCCTGGAAAATTTAAATTGCACAGTAATTATCAGCCGACTGGTGACCAGCCAACTGCTATTAATCAATTGATTGAAGGAGTTAACAAGGGTACCAAAGAACAAGTTTTGCTTGGAGCGACCGGAACCGGAAAAACTTTTACGATTTCGAATGTTATCGCGTCTGTTAACAAACCAACTTTGATTCTTTCTCATAATAAGACTTTGGCAGGCCAACTTTACGGCGAAATGAAAGAGTTTTTCCCGGAAAATGCTGTTGAGTATTTTGTTTCTTATTATGACTATTATCAACCGGAAGCCTATGTTCCATCATCCGATACTTACATTGAAAAAGATGCCAGTATTAACGATGAAATTGATAAGTTGCGTAATAGTGCCACCAGTAGTTTGCTCTCGCGAAACGACACAATTGTTGTTGCTTCGGTTTCCTCGATTTTTGGTTTGGGCGATCCGCATCAATATAAAGATCACGTGATCAGTTTACGGACCGGAGATGAATATGGCCGTAACAATTTAATGCGCCATTTGATAGATATCCAATATGTACGCAACGATATCGACTTTGCCCGAGGGACCTTTAGAGTTCGCGGGGATGTTGTTGAAATATTCCCTGCTTCCGAAGATGAGAAGGCAATCCGTGTAGAATTTTTCGGCGACGAAATTGATCGCATTCGGGAAATTAATCCTTTGACCGGCGAAATTTTATTGGAAGATGATTTTATTTCAATTTTCCCAGCCAAACATTTTATGACCAATGACAATATTCTTAAAAGCGCGACCGATGGTATTCGCCAGGAAATGGAAGAATGCGTTAAAAAATTCGAGCAGCAAGGAAAATTGTTGGAAGCACAGCGTCTAAAACAGCGAACCGAGTATGATATCGAAATGCTGTTGGAAATGGGTTATACCAATGGGATTGAGAATTATTCCCGCTGGATGGATGGTCGCAAACAAGGCGAACCCCCGTTTACTTTGCTTGATTTCTTTCCGAAGGATTTCCTGCTGGTTGTTGATGAAAGTCATGTGACAATGCCACAGGTCCGGGGGATGTATAACGGCGATCAAGCCCGTAAAAAAACCCTGGTCGACTATGGTTTTCGTTTGCCGTCCGCTTTGGATAACCGACCGTTAAAGTTATCCGAATTCGAACAACATGTAAATCAAGTCATTTATATGTCTGCAACACCGGGCGATTATGAATTATCTAGAGTAACTCCCGATAATATTGCCGAACAGATAATTAGGCCGACTGGACTGCTTGATCCGGAAATAGAAGTTCGTCCGATCCGAGGACAGATCGATGATTTGCTTGGCGAGATTAATGCCCGGGCTGCTAAAAACGAACGTGTTTTTATTACGACTTTGACGAAACGAATGTCTGAGGATTTGACAACTTATCTAAAGGAAAGCGGAGTTAAGGTTCAATATTTGCATAGTGATATTAAAACGCTTGAAAGGACTGAAGTTATTAGAAACTTGCGCCTGGGCAAGTTTGATGCTTTGGTTGGAATTAATCTGCTGCGTGAGGGATTGGATGTTCCTGAAGTCAGTTTGGTTGCCATTTTGGATGCCGATAAAGACGGTTTTCTTCGCAACGAACGATCATTAATCCAGACAATTGGTCGTGCCGCCCGTAATTCCAATGGACACGTTATTATGTATGCCGATGTTGTAACGGAAAATATGCAAAAAGCGATCGATGAAACGGCCCGTCGTCGTCGGATCCAAATTAAATATAATGAAGAGCACAATATAACACCGACGACAATCAAAAAAGAGATTCGCGGTTCGATTGCAATTTCCCACGAAGTTCAATCGGCCGATGAGTCTAAGCTTGATCTGACCAAAGTTGCTTTCGCTGACATGCCGATCAAAGATCAAAAAGAGATGGTTGGGAACCTGACCAAACAGATGAAAAGTGCTGCCAAGCGAATGGATTTCGAAGAAGCAGCTCAATTGCGTGATTCGATTCTGGAATTAAAAACTGAGATGAAGAAAAAATAGTTTTAATCTTAAACGATCGATAAGCTGATAAAATTATATTAGTTAGTTAACTTATTCACAACTAACAGAAAAAGAGGTAAGCCGATGTTTGATCGTTTAAAAGGCAAAGTTGCAATTGTTACAGGCGGAAATAGTGGTATTGGCAAAGCAATAGCGGCTGATTTTATCGCTGAAGGCGCAAAGGTTGTGATTACTGGTCGGAATCAGGAAAAAGGCCGGCAGACAGCCCTTGAAATCGCCGGCGACATCTTGTTTATTCAGCAGGATGTTAGTCAAGAGGCGGATTGGCAAAAGGTGATTAGCAAAACAATTGAAAAATTTGGTAAATTTGATATTTTAGTCAACAATGCCGGAGTTGGTGGGGTTGGAAAGCCCCTGGCAGAGATGTCTTTATCCGAATTTAATTGGACGCAATCGATTAATTTGTCGGGGAACTTTCTTGGAATTCATTTCGCTTTGAATAAAATGACCGAGCCCGGATCGATTATCGATGTATCTTCGGCGGCTGGCTTACGCGGTTTTCCCGGAGCTGCCGACTATTCGGCTTCCAAGGGCGGTACGCGTTTATTAACGAGAGCAGCCGCTCTGGAAGCACTTCAAATGGGCAAAAAGATTCGCGTAAATTCAATTCATCCTGGCTGGATCGATAGGGATATTGTTCCCAAGGACATGCGCGAGCAGGTGATTGCTATGACACCGATGCACCATTTAGGACAACCAAAAGATATTGCTAAATTGGCCACTTATCTTGCTTCTGATGAAAGCGAGTATACTACCGGATCCGAATTAGCTGCCGATGGTGGTTTAATGGCTTGATTTTTTTAATTCTCATAGCGCATATAAAACAAGGTTTTTAAAAAGGGAACTAATGTTCGCCTTTTTTGTATGCAAATGCCTTAAAATGTAATTTATGGCGAATAAATATATTTCCATTCGTGGGGCCCGCTCTCACAATTTAAAAAATATCGATGTTGATATTCCACGAGACAGTTTGACTGTCTTGACAGGCTTATCAGGATCAGGCAAATCGAGTTTGGCTTTCGATACTTTATATGCTGAAGGTCAACGCCGCTACGTCCAGAGCCTTTCGGCATATGCCAGGCAGTTTTTGGGACAGATGGAAAAACCGGATGTCGACTCGATCGAAGGCCTTTCGCCGGCGATTTCAATCGACCAAAAAACGACTAACAATAATCCACGTTCGACAGTTGGTACTGTCACCGAAATTAATGATTATCTGCGTTTACTATTTGCCCGAATCGGTAGACCGGACGCACCAAAAGACGGCACGATTGTTCTTTACACAGTCGATCAAATGGTTGAACGAACTTTGAAACTTGGCCAAGGATCAAGACTGCAAATATTTGCTCCAATTATTGAAAAACTGGCAGGAACTCATGAACAGTCTTTGAAAAATGCAAAAAAACTCGGTTACATTCGAGCAAGAATCGATGGCAAAATTGTTGAACTGGATAATCTTGATGATTTAAAACTCGATCGTGAAACAAAACATACGATCGAAATTATGATCGATCGAATTATTTTAAAAGACGGTATTCGTTCCCGCTTGTTTGATGCAATGGAAGCAGCAACCAGAATTGCCGATGGTCAGGTTGTTGTCGAACAGGTCGATGGTCCGAAAATGAAGTTTTCCGATCATTACTCCGGCGCTTTGAAAGATTTCCGGGTTGGACGATTGGAACCAAGACTTTTTTCTTTCAATGCGCCGACTGGAGCTTGCGAAACTTGTCAAGGTCTTGGTGTTTTACGTGAAGTCGACACCGATCTGGTTATTCCAGATGACAGCCTTACAATTCGTCAAGGAGCAGTTGCTCCTTGGAATCCGATTTCTTCTAATTACTATCCGGAAATGCTTTCTCAATTTGCCGAACAGAACGGGATTGATCAGGATACTCCTTGGCATAAGCTTCCAAAAAGACAGCGTAATTTGATTCTTAATGGTGCCGGAAAAAAGGTCTTTCACTTCCATTATGAAAATGACTTTGGTGGTGTTCGCGATACTGATACTGAATTTGAAGGTGTTTTGAATAATATCAAACGTCGTTTTACCGATTCCAATTCTGAATTTACGCGTGGAGTTATGAGCCAATACATGGATGAGATGAAATGCCCAGATTGTGGCGGTTATCGTCTTAATCCGGCAGCTTTATCAGTTAAAATCGATCACAAAAATATTGGTCAGGTAGCTGAAATGGCTGTGACCGACGAGTTGGCTTTTTTTAAAGCTTTGAAACTTGGTCCAAATGATCAAGAAATTGCGGCTCCGATTGTTAAAGAAATTTCTGATCGTCTAGGTTTTTTGGTATCTGTTGGTCTTGGATATCTTACTTTGAGCCGTTCGGCTGGAACTCTTTCTGGTGGAGAAAGTCAACGAATTCGTTTGGCAACTCAAATTGGATCGAATTTATCCGGAGTTCTCTATGTTCTTGATGAACCGTCGATTGGTCTTCACCAGCGTGATAACGATCGTTTATTGAATTCTTTAAAACAGATGCGCGATTTAGGTAACACTTTAGTTGTTGTCGAACACGATGAGGACACAATGCGGGCAGCTGATTATCTAATCGATATTGGGCCTGGTGCCGGCGATCAAGGCGGAAAAGTAATGGCAGCTGGGACGCCGAAACAGGTCGAACGAACAAAAAAATCAATTACCGGCCAATATTTGTCTGGGAAAAAGTTTATTCCGGTTCCAAAAGAACGGCGCCAAGGCAATGGCAAATTTGTTGAAATTTTTGGAGCTGCCGAAAATAATTTGAAAAAAATCAACGTTAAGTTTCCGCTCGGCAAATTTATTGCTGTAACTGGGGTTTCTGGTTCGGGAAAATCTACCTTGGTTAATTCAATATTAAAACGCGCCCTAAAACAGAAATTAAATGGTAACTCTGAGAAAGCCGGTGCTTATAAATCGATTAGTGGCTACGAAGAAATTGAAAAAGTTATCGATATCGACCAATCGCCGATTGGCCGTACCCCACGGTCGAATCCGGCTACTTATACCGGAGTTTTCGATGATATCCGAGGATTGTTCGCTCAAACAAATGAAGCGAAGATGCGCGGCTATGCGAAGGGTCGTTTTTCATTCAATGTTAAAGGCGGTCGTTGTGAAAATTGTCAGGGTGATGGAATTATCAAGATTGAAATGAATTTTCTTCCGGATGTCTATGTTACCTGTGAAGTTTGTGGTGGCACCCGCTATAATTCCGAAACGCTCGAAGTTACCTATAAAGGGAAAAATATTGCTCAGGTTCTTGATATGACAGTTGATGAGGCTTTGCCTTTCTTTTCAGCAATTCCTAAAATAGCCCGTAAATTAAAAACCATCCAAGATGTTGGTCTTGGCTATATTCAATTGGGCCAATCGGCAACAACTCTTTCCGGCGGAGAAGCCCAAAGAATGAAATTAGCCAGTGAATTGCATCGGATTCAGTCCGGAAAAAATTTTTATATTTTAGATGAACCGACAACCGGACTTCATACCGATGATATCAAGCGTCTTTTGAGTGTACTTCATCGATTGGTTGATGCCGGCAATACTGTGCTTGTAATTGAACATAACCTGGATGTTATCAAAACATCCGATTGGGTTATTGATCTTGGTCCCGAAGGGGGCGAGGCCGGCGGCATGGTTATCGCCACCGGTACGCCGGAACATATTGTCAATGTAAAGAAATCATATACAGGACAGTATCTGGCTCCGATTATGAAACGGGACGAAGCGCGAGAAGCGGCTTTGACAAGCCCTTAACTTTTGAAGCGTAGAATAGTATTTAGAATAGTTTTATTTTATTGCTGTAAATTTTTGGGTGGCGATTAAACTATTCGTTTGGTTTTAATTAATTTGATTTTACATTTTTAATTAACAGGAAAACGAAGGTTTATAAAATGAAGATTGCTATCATTGGTACAACGGGAATGGCCGGTCGTGCAGTTTATAAAGAAGCGCTTATACGCGGACATCAGGTGACGGGGTTCGTTCGTAATCCTGAAAGGGCCGTCAAGCTTTTAGGAAAGGGCAATTTTATCAAGAAGAGTATCTACCAAATTGCATCGGTTAACCTTGCTGATTTTGATGTTGTGATCAATGCTTTTGCTAATCATGAAAACCCAATTGAAAATTTTGATGCTTTGGCCCATTTATTAAGAGTTGCCCGTGGTTTGAAAACCCGTTTTATTTTCTTGCTGGGTGCTGCTTCCTTGGAAAGACAGGATGGCAAGATGCTTCTGGACTCTCTTTCTGAGCTTCCTAACAATGAGGCATGGATTCGTGAGCCGAGATATGGCGTCGATGAACTATATGTTTTGTAACATGATAATGAAGGTGTCAATTGGACAGCGATTTCTCCGCAACAGGATTTTTTAAATGGTCCAAAGTCGGAATATATTACCGGACGTAATAATTTGATTTATGCTGCTGACGGAAAGTCTCATATAAGCACTGGAAATATGGCTACGGCAATTCTTAACGAGATCGAGGAGCCCCGTTTTATTAATCAACGATTTACAGTTGGTGATAAATAACGCTTGACAAGTCATGATTGTCCTGCTTTAATTAATCCCAGTGCGAAATTTTAGAAAACAATCATTCGGATTTTTTTGAACGCAATCATTGCCCATTCGTTGGGTAATGGTTGCGTTTTTTCTTAATTAGCACAATTTTTTGGGAGGAATAATAAATCATGGAAGAGAAACGATCAAATGGAGCGATTTATGATGTTTATGAACGCCCGCCGTTTCCGATGTTATTCGGTTTAAGTTTGCAGCATCTATTCAGTATGTTTGGTGCTACGGTTTTAGTGCCCCTTGTTGTTGGATTAAATCCTGGTGTTGCGATTTTCTCTTCCGGGGTCGGCACGCTTTTACATATGTTGATTACCCGAGGCAAAATACCAGCTTATATGGGTTCTAGTTTTGCTTTTGTTATTCCAATGACAAGCCTAATGAAGTCCTTTGGTTATCCAGCGGTTGCCCAGGGTGTCTTCTCAGTTGGAATTATTTATCTGATTGTTGCTTTGATTGTTGCTAAGGCAGGGTCAGCCTGGATTGATAAGATCTTTCCACCGGCTGTCGTTGGCCCAATCGTTATGGTGATTGGTCTTTCGTTAGCTGGTTCGGCAGCGACTAATGCAACGATTAATTCTGCCACGAATAAATATGAAATTAAAATTTTTATTGTCGCTTTATTAACTTTGGCGGCAACAATTTTCTATAACATGTACTTCAAGGGTTTTCTTGGCATGATCCCGGTTTTGCTTGGCATTATTACCGGATATATTTTTGCGATTATTTTCGGCCTGGTTGATTTTCAATCGGTTGCCCAGGCTCACTGGTTCGCTTTGCCGAACTTTAATTCTTTATTTGCAAGCAAAAAACTTTATCCTTCGGTAATCCTTGATATGGCCCCCTTGGCTTTGGTCACAATTTCCGAACACTTGGGGCATATTATGGTTTTGAATAAAATTACTGGTCGTAATTTTTTCAGGGATCCTGGTCTTAATAAAACTTTAGCCGGAGATGGAACTGCTTCGATTGCCGCATCTTTGGTTGGCGGGCCTTCGGTTACTTCTTATGGCGAAAATATTGGTGTTATGCAGATGAGTAAGGTCTACTCGGTTTGGGTAATTGGTGGTGCGGCCGTACTCGCTGTCCTCTTAAGTTTTGTCGGCAAACTGTCTGCTTTGATTCAAACAATTCCCGGTGCTGTAATCGGTGGAGTTGGCTTCATGCTCTATGGTGTAATCGCAGCAGCTGGTCTACAGATTATTGTTGATAACAAAGTCGATTATTCAAAGAAACGCAACTTGATGATTGCAGCCCCAATTTTGGTTATTGGGATTGGAAATTTTGATCTTCAGTTGGGCAATCTGGAATTCACCGGAGTTGCGATGGCGACAGTGATCGGTATTGTATTGAACCTGGTTCTGCCGAAAGTTGCTGCATCTGAGAAATAAAGACTTGAAAAAAAGAATCCATTTACTTGGGTTCTTTTTTTGATGATGATAAAAACTGTAATTTGGTCTTTTTAGGCAACTGATTATAGACACACTTATATGATCCTTTCAATAATCCCTGTAATTCGATTAAAGAAATTTTTCCTTGAGCTTTGTCCAAGACAATTGAATTCCAATGTTTTTTATTAACATGGAAACCAGGAATTATAAAGGGATAAATTTCACGCAACTCAAGGTTGGTCGAAGGAAGATTTTTAAAAGTCAAATATTTTTGGTTCATTAAAGCGAAAAAGTGGCCAGCCAGGTCAAAATATAAAAGCTGCCAATCGTTACGCCAATAAATCTTTGCATTCGGCAGGCTTTTTCCAAAATCGATTATTTCTTTTTTAAATTCAAAGTCCAAATTTGGTTTTTAAAAAATAGGTTGAAAAGATAAAAAGCTTCAACTTATTTACACTTTCTTTTTTATATTTGATTTGATGATTTTACGCTTGTATATAATTGTTTTAATTGAAGTAACTAGTTAAACTTTTTGTGACATCATTTGCAACTTTTTGTTGATAGGATGATTTTTGAATATAACTAAAGTCATAATCGCTGTCCATAAAGCCCATTTCTACAAGAATAGCCGGTCTTTTGTTATCTCTGAGGACTTCAAAATTTCCAAAGGAAACACCGCGGTTATACAAAGGCAAATTATTGAATTGTTTATCTATCGTTGAAGCAAAACTGTTGGCGTTGTGATGATATTTAAACACTTCATAACCTTCGGCTGCATTTTGTTCGCCGGCTGAATTAAAATGAAAGCTAATATAGATATTGGCTTTAACCCGATTCGATAAAGCTGGTCGAGAAGCTAGAGCAACGGTTTTATTCGTATGCCTTGTCATTATTACGTGAACGTTTTTTGCCTTCAGTAATTTGTAAACCTTTAAAGCAGTTCTTAAAGTATATGTTTTTTCCATCGCTCCATTGCTTGCCTGAGTTCCGGAATCAACTCCTCCATGCCCTGGATCGAGAACAATCGTTGCCTCGGCTAAACGTCCAGCATTTTTGGCGTTATAATTTTTCTTTTGAATCAGCCAGGAGGCAACCCAACCTTTTTGCGAACCGATCTCAACTTGCCACCAATCGGTATTGTTGTTTTTCTTCAATACTTTTATTTTTTGATCTTTTTTTAAACGTTCGATTATTTTTGATTTTGGCGAGGGCGAAGCATCTAGATTTATTGATTTAGCCTTAATTACAGGTTCGGAAAAATATTCATTCAGTTTATAGGCGAAAATGCCAATGATTCCCAACAATAGCAGGCCGATGATTCCAAAAAAAATTTGCTTTTGATTAAATTTAACGGATATTTTTTTCATCTTTTCTTTCCATGATATGAATGAAACAAATCATTGTTTCCAAGTAATTTTTATATCCCCAGAATTAACTCAATTCATTTTGACATCCCAAAACGATACATAAACATATTATTCCAATTGAAACTATTTTTCAGTTTTTTGAAAAAAGTTGTTTCTTTTTGGAAAATATATAGTTCAGTAAAATCTTTTTCCTGTACTTATGAAAATAAAAATGGACTTATTCATAGTGTCTTATTAATCGGAAAAGATTCGATGGTCTCCGCTGCGGAAGTATTTTTTATATTTTTTCCGAAATTTTTCATTATTTACGAGTACTTTCATTAAGTTTATTAAGTTGTCAATCTTTTCCTAGACCAATGTCAGCTTAATTGACATAAAAACTGAAACTCTTAAAAAAGAAGGACTAAAATTCATGCATGTATTAAGGAGAGAATCGGTTGAGTAATTTTATTCAATTGATAAGAAAGGGAGAAGAATGTCAATTGCAGCAGTTAGAATCGATGGCCGTTTATTGCATGGGCAAGTAGCTAATATGTGGACCGGAGTTATCAAACCTAGCAGAATTATGGTTGTCGACAACTCTACGGCGAATTCAGATATTGAAAAGGCCGCTATTAAATTGGCCCGGCCTGCCGGAGTTAATTTAAGTATTTTAAATGAGGATCGGGCAATCGATCATATTATAAATGGACGTTACGATAGTCAAAGAGTATTTGTTTTAGTTCGTAGACCCAAGGTTTTATTGGATATGATTGATGGCGGCGTCCAGATTAAGGAAGTTAATGTCGGTAATATGTCTCAAGCTGATGGGACCAAGCCTTTGACAAAATCAATTAATATTCTTCAGTCTGATGTCGACGCGTTTAATCTTTTACATAAAAAAGGAATCAAAATGACAGTTCAGATGGTACCAAGCGATCCGGCTGTTGATTTGATGCAGTTATTAAAGAAATTTGCTTCGGTTTGATTAAAAAGAGGGGATTAAATTATGAGCGGAAACATCTTGCTTTGGCAGGTTATTGTATTAACTTTTTATTCTATGTATCAGATTATTGATGATCTGACTTTTATTTCTTCATTGGCGCAGCCGGTTTGGGCCGGTTTAATCACGGGTGCCGTAATGGGCGATGTAACCAAGGGACTAATTATCGGAGGAAGTCTTCAACTAACGGTCCTCGGAGTTGGGACCTTTGGTGGAGCTTCTAAAATAGACGCGAATTCAGGGACGATTTTAGCAACGGCTTTTTCGATCAGTTCGGGCATGAATGCTCAAACTGCTGTTGCCGCAATTGGTGTTCCGGTTGCTTCTTTGATGATTGAAACGGATGTCTTGGGCAGATTTACGAACACTTACTTTCAGCATCGTATAGATCGGACAATTGAGGAAGAAAATTATCACGCTTTTGAACGGAACTATTTATATGGTGCAATTCCGTGGGCTCTATCACGTGGTATTCCTGTTTTTATTGCTTTGCAGTTTGGTGGCGGTCTTGTTACGGAAATTGTTAAGGTTCTCGATACGAAAATGGTTTGGTTGAGCAATGGTCTTGCCACAGCCGGAGCTTTGCTTCCGGCGGTCGGATTTGCAATTTTACTGCGCTATTTGCCGGTTAAAAAACATTTTGCATATTTGATTTTAGGCTTTACCTTAACTGCTCTCTTAACTACGGTCTTTACGAATGTTCAGACCTTGGGAACTTCAATGGCAAAAGTTTCGAGCAGTTTTTCGAATAATTTTACTGCACTTCCAATGGTTGCCATTTCTCTGATTGGTTTTTCATTTGCCTTGAATGCTTATAAACGCGATGTCGGTAACTTACCGTCTTCCACAGATTCACAGCAGAATGGACCTTCACAACCAGAGCAGAGTGAGCAAAAAAATACTAAAGATGAGGATGGAGAAATCGATGGCGACGAAGACTAAATACGAATTAACGAAAAAAGATTTTCGACAAATGAATCGCCGCAATATTTTTTTGAATCAGTTGGGCTGGAATTATGAAAAAATGCAGGGTTCTGGATATCTGTTTATTGTCCTTCCCCAGCTCAGAAAAATTTATGGGGATCATACGCCTGAACTCAAACAGGCAATGAGAATGCAAAACCAGTTTTTTAATACGAATCCCTATTTGAACACTACTATTCAAGGTCTCGATGTCGCACTTGAAGAAAAACAGGGCATTTCTTCATTGGAAACAGTCTCGGGTTTGAAAAATGGTTTAATGGGTCCGGTTGCGGCAATTGGAGATACGATTTTTGCTTCTCTGATTCCTGCTATTATTGGTGCAATTGCCGCTAATATGGCTGTCCAGGGAAACCCTGCAGGAGCATTTTTGTGGTTGGCGGTGAATATCGCAATTATGTATTTTCGTTGGATTCAGTTGGAATTCGCTTATAAAGGTGGCGTAACTCTTGTTACCAAGCTTCAGGGCGAGATGAACGCTTTGACTAACGCGGCGACTTTGCTTGGCGTTTATGTTGTAGGTGCTTTGATTGCAAGTCTTGTAAATATTGATGTCCCATTTGTTGCCCATATTGGCAAAATGACGGTTAATCTTCAGAATGAATTCGACACGATTATGCCGAAAATGATTCCTGGATTGGCTGTTGGTCTTATTTATTGGATACTGGGACGCAAACGAATGACTTCAACGAAAGCGATTTTTATCGTGATTATTGTCGCAGTTGTTTTTTCCGCTCTAGGAGTTTTAGGCAAAGGTGCTTGATTTAATAGAATGAATATGGAGCGAAAATGAAGTTAATATTAGTAAGTCATGGACCTTTATCATCGGCAATTTTGGAAAGTGCCGAAATGATTGTCGGCAAGATTAAAGGAGCTGTTGCTTTGAGTTTGACGCCGAATATGAGCCCAAGTGAGCTGCAACAAAAAATCGAAGCGGAAATTAAGAAAATACCGGATAACGAACAGATTGTCGTTGCTCTTGATTTATTGGGAGGAACACCGGCGAACGTTACGACTAGGATATTGGCTGCCTATCCACGAATAAATGTTCTGACGGGGATGAATCTCCCAATGGCAATCGAATTTGCCAATCAACAGCTTTTGGGAGGCAAATTGAATTTCTCCCAATTGCTTTCGATGGGGCAAGGCGGTATTGTCGATATCAAACAGCAACTGCAGAGCTCCGATGAGGATGAGGATGAAGTTTAACAAAAAAAGCCGTTCGTTAAGACCAGCTTTTTTGTTATGTGATTTTATATTGATTCGGGGTGTCCATAGAACAAAGCAATTGCCATCAGTCTGTAACTGAGCCAGCGCCGGTTTTCCCGAGTCGGGTAAACACGATTTGTTAAGCAGACAAAAGCACTTTGATTAACCAAGTTCAAAGCAATCGAGGTTCCGGTAAAGCCCGTATGCCATAAGCTTTGACCGGCTGGAGTCATCCAACAACGCCAGCCAAGTGTTCGACCGCTTGTAACGGAATTTTCTAATATTGGAAAGACGGCTTCTGGGAGAATTTGTTGGTCGTTATAATAACCTTTATGTAAATACATTTGTGCAAAGCGGGTTAGATCGGTTAGAGTCGAAAACAACCCGGCATGTCCGCTGACGCCATCCAATAAGTGGGATTTTTCATCGTGGACCTCGCCCCGAATGATTCCACCTCTTTTGATCTGCTTTTCGGTTGGAACAAAGATTTTACGATCGGCTCTTGGATTATAGGAAGTATTTGTCATTCCGATAGGCTGGAAAATGTGTTCCTCCAAGCTTTTTGATAAATCTCCATCGATTTTCTGAATAACCCAACCCAATAAAATGAAATTCAGGTCTGAATAAATCGTTTTTGTATCGGCCGGGCAAAGTTGAGGCATTTCTTTGACTGCTTTGATTAAGGCCTCTCGACTAAAATCCCAGACATTCTTGATGTCGGCACGCAAACCGCTTCTATGCAACAAAAGCTGTTTGATCGTAATTTTGGGTTTGTCTACGCCATTTATGAATTTTCCGACCGGATCTTCTAAATCCAGTTTTCCTTCTGAAAGTAGTTGCAGAATTCTGGTTGTGGTTCCGACGACTTTTGTCAGCGATGCCAGGTCATACTGCATGTTAGCTTCTAAGGCGATTGCATCCTGATTTTTTCCTTGAAAACCAAGGTAATGATATTCGCTTTGATCAGCTGCTATCAATGAGTATGAGATACCGTAAACGGCTTTATTGTTAATTGCACCGCGCATTAATTCTGATATTGCCTGACTGTTTTCAATCATAATTTTTGCTTCCTTTGTTGATTACAACTGCTGTCCTGTCGAAGTTATTCAAGAGGGGCATTTCTTAAATTCGACTGGTTTCCATTGTTACAATCGATTGCTGCTATTAAGCCAATACAAATCATCATAGGATTTTTTGGTTTGGTTATCAATTCACTTACCCGATTAATCTCTTTTTCGCCTTTTTCGTTTCATAAATAATGGAGATGTTTTGCTGCTAATAAACAGCTTTGATTCAGCAACTTCTTTTTTTGCTATGATTAAAAAATGAGAAACAGCTTGAAACAGCAAATTTTTGATGTTGTTACCGGCAGTCTCATTAGTACTTTGGGTTCTGCTTTATTCGAGTTTGGCGTTGGGCTCTATTTATTAAAAAAGACTGGTTCCTCGGCTCAGTATGCCCTGGTTTTAATGATTGGTCCGATCGTGATGCTTGCATTACTGCCAATTTCCGGTAGTATTATCGATCGTTTCGATCACGCAAAAATAATTCGCTTTAGCCAAATAATCAACGTAATTTCTTTGCTCCTTTTTTCTATTTTCTATTTTCTTGCTGTCAAATTTTTCTTATTGGAAATTTTAATTTTGGTGATCATCTTGCGGGCAACCGGATTATTTATCAGTAATACTCTGAATTCTTCTTTGCGAGATTTAATTCCACTTGAAAGTCTGCATCGAGTTAATTCTTTAAATCAGACCGGAGCATCGATTGCCAACATTCTTAGTCCGGCATTAGGAGCAGTACTATTCAGCTTGCTGCCCTTTGAAATGTTTGCCTTAGTTCAGTTTGTGACCGAATTTTTGGCGATGCTCTTATTTCTTCGTTTAAATTTCAGTTTTGTAGAAAACAAAACAATTATCAAAGTGAAACATGATCAACATATCTGGAAAGATTTCACTGCCGGATTAAAATATGTTCGTCTTGAACACTTACCGCGTTTAGCAACTTTATCAAACGCGGTGACAAACTTTTTCATTGCCAGTATCAATGTCGGTATGGCTTTTACAGAAGTTACTTTTCTCCATATGACCAACGCACAATTTGGTTTCACTGAAATGTCTTTTGGTGTCGGTATGTTGTTGGCTGGACTTTTTTTATCTGCACGCTCGCAGTTCCGTTTTCCGGCTCGCGCTTCGATGTTAGCTGCGGTTATTTTAGGTTTAACTTTAATTCCTTTTGGTATTCCGGAATGGTTTCATACCAGTCGTCTAATTAATGTTGGTTTATTTGCTTTTTATAATTTTATTGCTGGCGTTCTGGTTGTTATCAAACAGACTCCGATTCTGTCATTGCTGCAAACTGAGGTTCCTACTACCATGCAAGGACGTGTATTTACTTTGCAAACAACTTTGGGAGCTCTTTTAAGTCCATTGGGAGCAGCTGCCTATGGAATTTTATTTGGAGTATTTACACCTGCACCAATCTATACAGTTACCGGTTTGTTAATGGCGGGATTATTGGTGTGGTTGATGTTCCGTTATCAGGATGTTATGAATATAACGACAAAATAAAAGCATCCGCATTGTTTTTGGACTATATTTAAAAAAGCAATTTGAGATTGAGGAATATATTTATACATGCAAAAAGTTTTGGAAAAATTATTGCAACAGAAAAAATCAGTTTCAACACTCAACAGATAGATTTTATGCTTCAAAATATTGGTAACACTAATAGCCATTTAAGAGATGATTTAATTTACAATCTATTCGCTCGTGGTTTCGATGAAGATACTTTTACCTTTGTACAAAAACAATTAACAACAAATGAATTAATAGAATCCGGGAACTTATTTAAAGCAATCAAGCTTGGTCAAAACGATTCCGTATTTTTAAGAAGTTTTACAGCGCTTGCTCTAGCTGAAATTATTAGCGCTGATGGCAAAAAAATTTCCTATCTGATAAAGATAGGAACAAGTTGTTTTCCATGTCGATTGTTTATTTATCTTCCGAGAAAGATTTTAGAGGATTTGTTTCAGGAAAAGGTTGGGCACATACCGTTGCTCACGGGAGCGATTTTTTGGCAGCTTCAATAAGAAATCCTCTTTTTCCTCTGGATATGGTTGATAAATCGTTTAAAGTATTTTTTTATATCTTAAATCAATTGGAAACTGCTTTTGTCGATAATGAGGAACAAAGAATTTCTTTTGCTTTGATATCTGCTCTGGAAAGTAATAAAATCATTGAAACAGAATTTGTCGATTATTTATTGAAACTGAATGAAAGCCGCTGGACATCTTTCTCATTCAGTAACCAAAGAAGTTGTTACCAAATGAATGTCTGGATTTGTATTTTACAGAACGTTTATTTCATGCTTAACCAAAAATTCTTTCTTACGAGAAAAACTATTAACAAACTTATTCAAAATTATTATAAGAAGGAAGGTTATGCTTTCTCGGACTAATTTGGATAATCAGGTGTTTCATAAAAGCAGAAAGCATTAAAAAAATGATCGAATAAATAGTGAAATTAAATTAGATCCCTTTGCAATTTCCTATTAGATTTTTGATTTACCAACCAATTTTTCCCGTGTCTTTTGGTACTTCGACTTTATTTTGTTCAACAGCTGTAAATGCATCATCAAGCACCTGCAGCGCCTTATCCAACTGTTTGTGGGATATGACCAAGGGCGGTTGAAACCTTAAAATATTTCCTGCAAGGGTAATAATGACGACACCATGTGCAAAGGCATAGTAGATAACTTTTGTTGCTGCGTCATTCTCTGCTTCTTTAGTTTTAGGATCTTTAACTAATTCAATTCCACCGTTTAGTCCCCACATGCGAACGTCGCCGATTATCGGGTGATGTCTTTGCATCTCAAGAAAACGTTGTTTTGCATATTCTCCGTCTTTAGCTGACTTTTCAACTAGATGATCGTCTCGAATAACATTCAAGGTGGCTAGTGATGCAGCAGCGCATACCGGATTGCCAGAAGTAGTAAAGATATGGGCCGGTGCGTCAAGGCTCTGCATGATATCTTTTTTACCGACAACAGCGCTAAGCGGCATTCCCGAAGCCAGTGATTTTCCGACCGACATTAAGTCCGGTTCAATATCTTTATATTGTTGAATTCCCCACATTTTGCCCGTTCGGCCAAGCCCTTGGTTAACCTCGTCAACAGCAAATAAAATGCCATTATCATGACAGAATTTATAAACCAGTTGCATATATTCTTCCGGAGCCTTAACAATTCCACCATCGCCTTGGATTGGTTCAACTAAGACACAGGCGGTTTCATCGGCAGGCAAAAATGATTCGAATGGTGCCTTGAAAGCATTGAAGTAACGTATAGCAACGTCGTGCTCAGTCTCACCTGCGTAACGACGATAAAGATCCGGATAGGGAACGTGGACAACGCCTGGAAGCATTGGACCGATTTTTCGAGTCATGTTCAAACTGGTTCCTGACAGGCTTTGCGAACCATAGGTTGAACCATGGTAGGATCCCATATAAGAAACAATATATTGGCGGCTGGTGTACGCACGAGAAAATTTTATAATTGCATCGTTGGCATCAGAACCGGAATTACCAAAACTGACCATTTTGGGTGAATTGCCAGGAGCGAGTTCGGCTAAACGTTTTGATAATTCAATTCCTGGTACGTGGTGAAAATAAGCCGGCGTATAATGAATCAACTTTTGTGCCTGCCTGCTTATTGCCTTGACAACCCGTTCGTTTGTATGCCCGACATTAATTGCTGAAGCGCTTGCCAAAAGATCGATATATTCGTTGCCATCGACATCGATCAGCGTTGCCCCATGAGCATGGTCGATCACCAGGTCATAGTAATTGATCCGTGCCGAACGTGCATAATAATTGTTTTCTTCGTCGATTAATCGAGATGCCTTCTCTAAATTATTCATGAAAATTCATTACCTCCTTGTTATATGTATGAAAAAACATTGGTGTTTCAAGCCTTTCTAATGTGATCTGTGAAAAGCTGCGAGGATACCAATGTTTTGCGAATTTATATTCTAAATGAGCGATAAAAAACTGTTTTTAACTTCAGATCATACCTCGTTAAAATTAATTTGATTTTTCTGTTTTTTTGCTACTGCCTGCGGTGGAATGTTTTATCCCGTAGCCGAAATAGACAATCATGCCAAAGATAAACCAACCAAGGGCATAAATCTTCGCTTGGATATCAAGACCCCAAAAAATAGCCAGAGCACCTAAAAATCCAAGTGCGGGTAATACTGGATAAAAAGGCATTTTGAAACTTGGTTCCGGAATATCTTTTCCTTCGCGGGGACGAAGCACATAAATTCCAATTGAAACGAACATAAAAGCGATTAATGTTCCAGCAGAAATTAATTGAGCCAAAAAAGTGAAAGGAAAGAATGCACCCAAGGCAATACCAATAACTGTCAGTATGATTAAAGCGTGGCTGGGCAGATTATTGCTCAATTTGCCCAATGTTTTCGGAAGCAAACCGTCACGACCAAATGAATAAAGAAGTCGAGAACCGGCAAGCATCATTCCGATAAGGGCTGTAAACATACCAATAACTGCGACGGCTTGAACAATGGTTGCGATGATTTCGTGGCCGCTTTGACGAAGAGCCCAGCCTACCGGTTCAGCATTGTTTGCATAATCCGGATAACGGAACATACCGACCAAAACCAGAGCAACGGAAATGAAAAGAAAAACAGCTATAAATAAAGATCCTAGAATTCCACGGGGCATCGTTTTTTGTGGATTCTTAGCTTCTGCGGAATTCGCGGCAATTGAGTCGAAACCAATGTATGCCAGGAAAATTTCTGAGACGCCGGCATAAATTCCTTGCCAACCACCGAATGCCGAGCCGTCTGTATTGGCATGATATTTTGGAATAAACGGTACATAATTCTGACCTTTAATTGCTGTCACACCGACAAAAATAAATACTAAAATAGCAATAACCTTCAAAATAACGAGCGTGTTTTCGACACGGGCGGTTTGCGATGCGCCGCGAGAAAGCAAAGTAGCTACCAATAGAATGATAATAATCGCAAATAAATCCATTAAGCCGCCGTTGGATCCTGTTGAAGCGATTGATAAAGTTGTAGGCAGTTTGAAGCCTAATGGCGAAATCAAGCCCTGAAAGTTTGCAGATAGTCCGGATGCAACGAATGCTACGGCAATGAAGTATTCGGCCAGCAATGCCCAACCGGCAATCCAGCCCCAGAACTCGCCAAAAACTACGTTAATCCATGAATAAGCCGAACCCGCAAAGGGCATTGCGGCGGCCATTTCAGCGTAGGCAAAAGCAACTATGCCGGCGACAATTGCTGCACATAAAAAGGAAAGGGAAACTGCCGGGCCGGCGTGTTGGGCTGCGACGACCCCCGGTAAAGTAAAAATTGATGTGGAGACAATTGTTCCAACGCCCAACGCTAGGAAGTCCTTCGTAGTAAGACTTCTAATTAGATGCGAATCTTTATCCTGATAGACAAGCGGATCCTCTTTACGGAACATTTTCTGAAAAATACTGCTCATTGGTAATCAACTCCTATAATTAGGCTAAACGTTTTTTTCAACGATTAACAATTTTGATTGCCTAAGGATAACAAATTATTTATTGAAAATAAAGGTCAAATTGAATTATTTCTAAAATGTATTATATGGAGCTACATCAGCTTCGTGTAAATCAAATTGAATGGCGCTACTCTTTAAGCAACTGATTAAATTTATAAATTGTAAAAACGAAAAATTTAATGTTTATCAGAGGAATGCAAATGATATTAACTTTCGATTGTTATGGCACATTGCTGGACACATCCAGCATTAATGAATGTATAAGTAATATTTGTTATGAAAATAATGTAAATTCTCAACTTGCTATAAATGCATTTTTTAGTTATGAAGACCGCTTAATGTATTCTGATGAAATTATTCCTTATGAAAAACTAATCAGGAAGAATTTACAATTTATGGATATGGATTTGGATACCGATGATTTATTTTTGAGTAATTATAAGGCAATTCTTCAAGCTTACTATGACTTAAAAACCTTTTCCGGAAGTTACTTCCGTTCTAGAAGACTTGAAAAAAGCTGGGCATTCTTTATATTTAATGTCAAATTCGTCTAGTCAAATTATGCAATACAATCTTCAAACAATGAACAAGGATTTTGATGATGTTTTTACGGCTGATGATACTGGTTGCTATAAACCACAACTTGAATTTTTCAGTTTTGTTCAACGAAAGCTTAATTTGAATAATAACAATCATCTTCACATTGCAAAAGGCTTCTGGTGGGATATTGTTCCCTGCGCAAAAATTGGTTGGAAAAAGATTTGGATAAATAGAAATCGTATTAATGGCTTAAAGGAATATCAACCGTATAAAGAATTTAATGATTTAAGAGCTCTTCCCACATATCTAAAGACAATCCAGTCGATTGAGGACAAAAATATCCAAGATCATCATCAAAAACCGGAGTGAGATGTCTTGTGAATAATTATCGAATTTTTCTGTTCCTTGTCCATTATTAAGTTCCTTAAATTAAATAGAGTTTATATTTCTAATTTTTGTATCGGAACTAATCTAATAGACTACAATTAAAAATCAATAAATAAAATGTCAAAATTAAGTCTATTACAATATCTATTAGCTAACTTGTACGGAATAGTGATTATTGTTTTTTGGTGTTTTATTTACTACTTTTGCTCTTCGATTAAATGACGAGCGACAGCAAAAACACAGATATCTGAAAGTCGCTCTCTGCATGTTTGTTGGCCTATTGTTTACGGTTGTGGGGCTTATATTACTAGTCTCCTTGTTCTTTTTATATTTTCTTCATACCTCTATCGATCCGGTAGATTAAGTAATATGCCAAACCGATTAACAAATAGATCAAAGAATATACAAAGGTGCTCATCCAGTTATCCGAACTGCCACCACTAGTATCGATAAGGATAAAGGGAACTAAATCCAAAGTGGCATGAAGAACTATTGGAAAGTAGATTGAATGAGTGACTAAGTATAAAGTGCCCAGCGTAAAACCGATAAAACTAACTTGAATGACCTGATTAATTGTGTTGAATAAGCTTTGTTCAAATAAATGGACTAAATGCATCGTCCCAAACAGCAGCGACGTAACAATCAAAGGAACAATCGTTGTTTTGCTAATGGATAACAAACGGGCCAAAAATCAAACCACGAAACAAATATTCTGCGGAAATACCGGTTGTTATCGCTGTTAAAAAATAAATAATCAGATTGCTGGGCAGGACATAGTTTTCAAACACAGAGAAAACTCCATATAGAAGATATAAATAAGCTGGCAGTAATAAGAGAAGATTTCGATAAAGATTTTTAGTTGAATGAAAGATTGGCTGTTTAAAAACGAATCTATTGATTGCAATAAAAACAAATAAACAAAAGAGTTCTAATGCGATAGTTGAAAACGAATCGTATTGGTAGGGAACAATTCCTTTGTCCATTACAAAAATATAAACCAACAGAATTGCAAGTTCGATTAGTATTAAAGATAAAATTTGCCAAAAGTTTTGCTTAACCCTAGCCATATTACTCTCCACCAAATCATGATAAGACCATATTCCTAATGAATATTTCAGCTAAATATCTCAACAAAAATATATCTGAAACTTACCACTTATGCCTAGTCCTTATTCAAATTAACAATATATTCTCAAAACTACCTATAAAATTCCTAAAATGAGAAGATATTGTGAATTTATTATTTTTTAAAATGTCTTGTATAGAATTAAAGTATTTTAGATGGAAGGTAAGGAAAAGAACAAATTAATTTAATAGAAGACTTTAAAATATCGTCGAAGAAAACAATAAAGAAGTATCTTTTGAGATATCTGATTCACCTAATCAAGTTGATTGCGAAATTGGTTGGTATTTTATCCAACACCATTATCAAGTCCTGTTTCTTCTACCAGATTTTTTGGGGAACTTTTTAAGAGAATATTGTAAAGAGTATTTCAAGTTCCTTTTTGCGGCTTAGTTTAAGTCGACTAAATTTGTCGTTTATAAAACTTTCAAGATTACATACTATCTTCTAATGTTAATTCCAAAGATAATATTATTTAGAAATTTCAATAAACTTTCCGATTCTTTGAATGCAATAGATAAGTCAAAATCATTTTTGTTAAGTACTATTAAGGAGAAATATATGACGCTTAAGTATGTTGAATCTTGGAAGATATTTTTTTTACATAATGATAATCTTCATAACACTATCGCGGCATTGGAAAACGATATAGAAATTACAAGCGACCGTAGAGAATATGAACTTGCAAGAGAGCTGCTGGACCTTCTATCGGACTTTAATATTCCAAGCGATGAACTACTTTTGAGATTTAAGTTTTCTTTCTTTAAAAATCTCTTTTTTAAAAAACAAGCCGAAGCCGTTAAACTGAATAATCAATTGATTGAGACTTTAAGGTTAATGAATTCTAATCAATTGGCTTCGGCCTATGATGAATACATGTCGACTTTTTATCAGAATAAACTTTCTTAAATTATTTCATTTTAGCGAATTTTTGTTTGTGAATTTGTCATTTCTTACATGCCTTTTAAATCCACAATATCTTTGTGAAAAATGTAGAAAGATTGGAATAGCAACCTTTATCTGTTTAACAAATATACATAAAATGTTACGTTGAAGTTGGATCTTATAGAGGAAAAGAGGTTGTTTTCAATGGATGGAAAAGTTGCTGTATTAACTGGAACTAAGAAAATCGAAGTTAAAAAACTCCCTGTTCCAGAGATAAATGATGATGAAATGCTGGTCAAAGTAGAAGGTTGTGGCGTCTGTGGTACGGATGTTTTTGAGTACAAGAGCGATCCATTTAACTATATTCCGGTTAACCTTGGTCACGAAGGTACCGGCGAAATCGTCAAAATGGGAAAGAACGTCAAAAATGATTGGACTGGTAAGACCCTGAAAATCGGGGACAAGATTGTTTGTGGTCCTGCTGCTAATGGAGATATTTATGGTTTGATGGGTGGCGAAAAACATTATTTCAATGGTTGGCTTGCCAATTACATGGTTATTAATCCAAATAGCGTTGTCTTCAATGTCAGCGATATGCCGTTGGATTTACGGATTTTAATTGAACCGGCGGCCGTTTCTTGTCACGCTGTTGCAAAATCCAAGGAAATCTACACCTTTAAGCACAGTTCCTCGGTAGTTGTTCAAGGTGTTGGCCCAATTGGTTTGATGGTTATCGCACAAATGAAGACTTTGGGTGTTCGCCACATTATTGCTGTTGATGGTAATGCTAGTCGACTAGAATTGGCTAAAAAGATTGGTGCAACTGCGACGGTTAACATCGATGATGGAGATTCAGTTGCTGCTGTTAAGGAGCTAACCGATGGCAAAGGTGCCAATTTTGTTTTCCAATGTACTGGCTCTACGAAAGGTGCCAGCACGGCTTGGAAATTCTTGACCGATCACGGTGGTATTTGTGAAGTTGGCTTCTTTGTCGATAATGGCGAAGCTACTTATAACCCACACTTTGATGTTTGCATGCCAGAAACCAAGATCACTGGTTCATGGGCTTATGTTCCAGAAGACTGGGTGGAAGCAACAGAGTTCTTGCGCGAGACCAAGGATGAAGGTCTTGATATGACTCAATTGATCACGAATGTTTATCCGCTTGACCAAATGAATGAAGCCATGGCTAAGAATATGAGTGGCACCGGCGTTAAGATCGTTTACAAGAATAACCAATAAACAATATATTTAAATTATTTGATATTAATAAAACCGGTTTAGAAGTCATTTATTGACTGACTAAACTGGTTTTTCCATACTTAATAATGATTTCTGCTGGATATTTAAAAAAATAAAACGTCGGTTGCTCTCTTTATCGTCTTTTTATTAATTCTTATTTAGCTAGTGGCCAAAGAGATTAAAAAGCTGTAAGATTAATAGTTTTTGGTCTACTGTTTTAAAAAATGAATACTTATACAATTTTATTCATATATTTTAGTGATAAAAGTTGAGATTAAAAGTTGGGGATCGTCTAATCCTTTTTCCGGTTCAACATGTCCAGAATTAGTCAATTCAATCAGCCCGTGAATAAATGCAAGTACAGTAGCGGAATCAATCGTGTTTGGAATGAACTTGCGGAGTATTTCTAACGGCTGCGTCGCTATAGCATGTAAGTTCTGATATTCGGAAGTTGTCCATTTCTTTTGAAACATCAAATCGTATAAAGAAGGGTGCTTGGTGCCGAAATTATAATAGTAATTCAGTAAATTGATTAATTGTTCTTTTGAATTATCCCGGACTGTCTTAGACATATGCTCGGAGAGTTTAACAAATGATTGAATAGCAATGGTAACCAGTAAGTCGTCTTTGTTTTTGAAATGTCGGTATACTGCTCCTCGGGATAATCCAATTTGTGCCCCAAGGTCGCGCATGTTAACAAAATTGATACCTTTGTTTTCAATAATGCTTATTGTCGTTTCTATGATTTTATCACGGGTATTTTTTGCCATAATCTTCAACTCCAATCAGACCATATGAAAATGTTATCTAAAAAGGTTGACATTGTCAACTTAATAAGATAAGCTTCTCTTTGTTGACGGTGTCAACATTAATAAACTTGAGGAGCAAAAAAATGACGAAAATTGTGTTAATTACTGGAGCAAACAAAGGTATCGGCTTTGAAACCGCAAAACAAATTGGTAAGAACGGTTGGACGCTTTTGATTAGCACTCGAAACGAAGAGCGTGGTAAAAATGCTGTTCATCAATTGCAACAAGACGGAATCACTGCAGAGTGGCTACAAATTGATCTCAATGACATTGCTAGCATCCATAAAGCTGCAAGATATGTAGAGGAACGTTATCCAAAACTTGATGGGCTTATCAATAACGCCGGTATTTCCGGCGATATGCAAAAAAATCCTTTAGAACTTAAATCTTCTGAATTAGAGCAATTAGCGAAGGTTAATTTTCTTGGCAATTTCGAAATGATTAAGTCATTTACACCAATTTTATCCAGAAATCATGGCAGAATATTGAATGTAACAATTCCTGCCACGCCGATTGGCTCTTTTAATCCCTTAGGGTATTTGGCTAGTAAAGCTTCTCTAAACTCGATGATTAAATCATTTGCTATGTATTATAAAAAGCACGAAATTCCTGTTGAAATTTTTGGTGTTTTGCCCGGTGGAATATCTACTGACCTTAACCAACATCAGAGTGGTTTACTAATACGGACAGTTCAAGAGGGCGGAGAGTCAATTGCTAAGGTAATGATGGACAGGCATAATCATCAAGGAAAGCTCCTCATGCGTATGGGGCTTACCCAGTTGGCGCGTAATTTTGTTTTTAGAAGACACGATTAATTGAAAGCAATAAAAAAGACCATTATATAGGTCTCATTTATTTGGTAAATATTATAAATTGGATTTTCTTAATGCTTTAGAGAGTCTTTATCGACTAGTGCTGCTATGTTTTTTCTGTGCAAAATGGCGAATGTCTTTCCGTTTTTAATGATCAAAACCAGGTTGTTGATGAAGTCGCAAGATCTTTAGAAAAGTTTGGACGTTCCATCTCGGTAAACAAATCCAGAGTTTCTTTAGATAATTTTTTCTCCAAAGCCAGCTTTCTTAATTGTTGTTTTAAATCCTTAATAACCACTTGGTCGCGCTCTCCTAACAGCCAAATTCAAAATTTGTTTTTCATCTGCTTTATTTGGACGGATACTTTCTAATTTTCTTTGGAGATTTTGCTTTTTATCTGATGATTTCATTTACAGTAATCTTCTTTCGACTATTTATTTTATTGCTTTAACTATATCCGTTGTTGCATATAATATATCTCACAAAATAGCAATCGACAAATTAACTGTTGAGAATTTTAAATAAATCTTTTTTATAAAAGCAATCTGGTTAAGTTTTGTAAACGATATATTTTATCGTCCATGAAAAAAAGACAGCATTGGGTCATTCTGTTCTTTTAATCTAAAATGTATGCAGGTAATCGTTTTAACAAATGCAAAGATCATAATAAAAACCAGACCAAATGAAGACTTAAAACATAATGTTAAGGGCTGACAAATCAGAGTAAATATTTTTGCGAAGGATCTTATGAATCAAGAAACTGAATTTTTTTACGTAATGTTAATCATCATGAAATTATATGGCAGAAAATTAAACAGGAGCCAAATAGTATACACGTGTACCGCGCTCAAAATGGAAAATTGGAGGCGATTATGGCATATAGCAATAATCCTGTTCATCCACATGCTCAAGGCTTTTCGGCCTATGTTCCAAACTACAGTGTCCACATTTATCAATCTATTTTGAAAGACGTGGTCACAATTGCTCAAAGAAATAATTGCGATCGAATTGCTACCTTGCAGTATCTCCCCTTGACGGCTTTTGAGAGGTGGTTATTAAATAATCAATTTTCTTGTTGGCGAGAGACCGTAATGCCGTCTGTTTTATTAGATAAGATACAACTAGCAGAATTATCAATTAAACAAGGGCAGCATTTACTTACTCTTCGTCAAATAAAACAATCTGATTATTGGTGGAAAACCTTAATTAAAAAAAGTCATGAAGATTATGTTGCTAGTCATTTAGTGAACCCTATGATAAAAATGGCTGATTCTAATTGGGCAGCTAATACTAATGATGCGCTGATGGACATACCTGTTGCTTTAGTTACTGGAGATCAAATTCTTTCTTACACATATTCATTTGAGGATCTTCCCAATGTTTTGACATTTTCTTGGTTTGGTGGAACCTCTACAGCAAATTTATGGATTCTTCAGGCCGAACAAATCCAATGGGCAATAGAACATCATTTTAAAAAACTAAGCGGTGAGTTCGATAATAGCGATCCTTTGGCTTGGTCGACATATCGCCATTGGCCATTTGAACCAGCTCCTGTTTTGACTACACTTGGTCGTAAGTTCACAATTGAAAAGAATTAATTATCTAGTGCTGGAAGCTGATTCCTAAAGTCCGATGACTCGATATATATTTTTTTGTATTTAATTTAATCGATTCACTTTAAAGGCGAGTGACAAGCTCAAAATTTGATCGCCGAGATCTCACGAGTGATCTATCTGAGAGCGGATTTTTTTATTTGATCGATATTTGAACTCGGGCCATTAATGAGGTTATCCAATTCATACTCTAACAATATTTTTTGTGCTTTCTCTGTTTTTTCGATATTTAGGGCCTTGTGATTAATTAATCGTTTGTTTTTGACAACATAAATACGTTTGGAAACTTTATTTGTGAAAACCTGGTCGTGGGATATCAATAAAACCCTATTCGGATAATTAATTAAAAAGTCAGTTAATGCATGTATGGCTTGTAAGTCAAGATAATTAGTAGGCTCGTCCAGCATTAAGAAGTTATAATCGCCAAATAAAATTATTGGCTGGCAGAAATTAATCATGACTGACTATCAATATTGAAGCGCGGCTGTGTGTAATCTGATTTATTAACCAATTTTGATTTTCTTGATCCAAATTAGCCGTTGGTTCATCCAGCAAAAGAATATCAGGATGCTGGTCGAAGGCCTCGTTCAGTTCGCACTTAACTTTCTCGCCACCGCTTTCGCTTGTAAAACCTTCGCCTTGAGCAACATAAGCAATCGTTCTATGGATTTTTATTTGCGATGATTCAGTTTTAGAAATTAAAGCCTTCAAAAATGACGTTTTTCCAGTTTCATTAGGACCGATAATTGCCAGCTTTTCACCTGGTTTTACAACCAGATGGGAAATAACGAAAAGAGGGTCAGCTGCGTTTGGAAGCTTAAACTTTAAATTGTCGACTTGTATCCTAAACATTGCAATAAGCTTAGCAATTAATAATAAACCAACTTTTATGTGGCGAAGGATTGATAATTAAAAAATCGAGAGTTGCTTTATATCGGAAAAAAACGCCAGTGGCAAACATAGTAACCATTAGATCCAAAATTAGAAAAACGATCTGTATTAACGATAAAGACCAGCCGATTATTTTTGAAAGCCCATCTTTATTTTTCATAATTTTCTATATAATATCCTCAGATTTATAAATGTTAATCGTTTGTCATGATTTTATAATCATGCTATCATATTTACATTAAAAAAAGAAAGGGGAAAATTATGATTGATACGTTCGTATCAATTTTGATTGTTTTGAAGTAAATAGTCTTATTAATTCTAATATTGTTCTATAAAAAAATTAGGTAAAAACGTATAAAAGGATGTTGATAATGAAAAAATATTCTAATCGTCTTTTCTTAACTGGGCTGCTTTTGCTGGTGATAGGTGTGATTTTAGATCTAATAATGATTTTCGGAGGTAAAATGATACCTCATTCTCTTACCACCACGCTTGCAATTGGAGCTCAATTAATTAGTTTAATCTCTGTTTATATACTATTTAAGTTTTCATAGATAGTCATTTCTTTGTGATACTTTTTAGACCGACTAAAAAATGAACGGATAGGCCCTGGTATTTGTTGCGGAGGTCTTTTGCGATTACCTTGTTAATAAGGCAGCGCTCACAGAAACATGATTTTAAGTAATTTTAGTGTGCCTGTATTGATAGCGAAATACTGACAATATGACTGACTTATCTTGTGCATCCAACAAATAATGTTAAGTTTATTGCTATGCCAAGGATCAATGACTAGTTCAAGATGTGAAACTTTAGCCAGCAATTCATAGATTTGCTACAATCTGGACAAGAAAATAACTGCTTTAGCTTTGCCGAACTAGTGGTTATTTTTTTGATTATTTTTAACGATCGCAACAATCAACGCAATTAAGTTAATGACCAAAAGATTAACTCCGATCGTTAGTGGTAAAGCGTCTGAAACCGACAGTTAGGCTTCTTTTATAATATTTAAAGAACTTTCGCATCGGCGTTTCGAGAAAATCTATTTTACGGAATTTAAACCCAAGGTTATCGAGATAATCAAAAATTAATTCAGTCAAAAGATGGATCAATCAGCTATGAAGAAGAGGATAGTTAGTTTGTTTAAAAAGGATCATCCAGAATTGTATTGAACGTAATAAAAAAGCGTAAGATAAATCAAAAATAATAGTTCTGCACGTTTTTATTTTGAATTATTACTTTGTCACAAATTTGCCACACATATTAGATTAAAGCTTGATATGAAAGCATTAAAAATGCGCAAGGAGGGAATCGAACCCTCATCTCAGGAACCGGAATCCTACGTGATGATCCATTACACTACTCGCGCGAACATTACTATTATACTAGACTATTTGCTTGTTTGTAATTCTTATTTGTTTGGCTGTAATTAATTTGTTAAATTTTTGTCAAGCTGGAAAAAGCGCGTGAAACTATTCATTGGTCAAGCTTTGTCAGTAGCCCGTGGTATACTGATCTAGGACAATATCCAAATATTCATAAGAGGAGAAAATTTTCCATGACTGTAAAGATTGGTATTAATGGATTCGGACGAATCGGCCGTTTGGCTTTCCGCCGGATCATGGAATTGCAAGATAAAGCTTCAGATATTGAAGTCGTTGCTATCAATGATTTAACTACACCTTCAATGCTTGCTTACTTGCTTAAGTACGATACCACTCATGGCACTTTGAACGCCGATGTTTCAGCAAATGATGATACTTCTACTTTGACGGTTAACGGCAAAGACTATCATATCTATTCTGAAAAAGACGCTCGTAACCTTCCTTGGGTTAAGAACGATGGTGTTGAATATGTACTTGAGTGTACTGGATTCTATACTTCAAAAGAAAAGGCACAGGCTCATATCGATGCTGGTGCAAAGCGGGTATTAATTTCTGCACCTGCCGGCAAGATTCCTACAATTGTTTATGGTGTTAACCAAGATACTTTGACATCATCCGACACAATTGTTTCTGCTGGTTCTTGCACTACTCAATCATTGGCTCCAATGGCTCGTTTGTTACAAGACAAGTTTGGTATTGAAGTTGGAACAATGACTACTATCCACGCTTACACATCGACTCAAATGATTCTTGATGGACCTCGTAGCTCAAAGAAGCGGACTAACCGTACCGCTGCTTCAAACACAATCCCTCACAGCACTGGTGCTGCCAAGGCGATCGGCTTGGTTGTTCCAGAAGTTGATGGCAAGTTGAATGGTCATGCTCAGCGTGTTGCTGTTGTTGATGGTTCCGTAACTGAATTGACAACTATTTTGTCAAAGAAGGTTACTCCTGAAGAGGTTAATGATGCCTTTAAGGAATACACCAAGGGTAATGAAAGCTTTGGTTGGAACGAAGATGAAATTGTTTCATCTGATATTATTAACGATACTCATGGAGCTGTTTACGACCCAACTCAATTGGAAGTTATTACTGCTGGCGACAAACAATTAGTCAAGACTGTTTCTTGGTACGATAACGAATACGGATTCACTTCAAACATGGTTCGTACTTTGCTTCACTTTGCTAAGTTGGAGTAACTGCTTATTATATAAAATAAAGTCCTCTTGCGAGGGCTTTTTTATTTTGTTGGAATACCAGGATTTTTTATAGGCGGGCAATCTGATATACTGACATATGTAATGGAACATATTATTTTAACTGCATTAATCGTTTTGGGGATCATTATTGTAATAAGTATTATGATGCAGCCAAGTAAGCAACAGGATGCCTTAAGTGCTCTTTCGGGAGGCGCTAGCGATCTTTTCCAGGCGCAGAAATCTCGTGGTTTTGAGTCGGTGATGAAGAGAGCGACAGCAGTAATGGGCGTAATTTGGTTGCTATTAGGCCTCTTGCTTATGATTCTTCAAAATAGATGAAAATTAAAAAAGCAAGAAACAAAACCTATAGGACTGAGATGAAAGATTCGCTTCTATAGGTTTTTATTTACAAATTTATCGATCGGATTTTTTAATCTCGGAGGAGCTATGCTTCTCTTTTTTTCTAAAGACGATAAATTTGCTGATTAGGTAATTTAGGGTAATGACAACAATTTGTGCGATCAGCTTTACCGTTAGAGAGTACATCCCCAATAATTGGATTCCGATCCATAAAATCAATTGTTCGGCAATCAAAGTAAAACCACGACCAACGAAAAAACGCGCCATTTCGATTGCTTCGGATAGAAATTTCTCATGATGGCTGTTAAAAACATATGATCGATTTGTGTAATAGCTAAATATTGTCGCCGCTATCCAGGCAACAATATTAGCTGTAGCCCAATCCATTGGCGTTAATTGTTCTAAAAGAGCGAAAACCAAGAAGCTGATGAAGAAAGCCGAAACGCCAAAAATTATATAGTTGACAACGCTTCTTTTTCGTTGATAATATCGTTTTGCCTTTTCGAGCATAAATATAATTATAGCTATCCTTAAGACTTAGCTATAATAAGAAACGTGCAAAAGAAGCGGGGTAGAACAAAAAAGAATTTTCTGGATTATATTTTCTTTATTTTGCTTGCTTTTGGTCTTGTCTGGACTTTTACGCTTTGGACGACTGCTAAAGCTCCAGCCAGAAAATCGGCAGCGGCCTCTTCTGCTAAAAATATTAGTCAAAAAATAACTGATAAGCAGGATAAAGCCAAAAAGAAAAGTTCTGACAAAAAGGCTCATTCAAGTAGCTCTGCTAATTCTGTCAGTTCGATTAGCTCTAGTAATTCTCAAGCGAGCAAGGCCAATTTAAAGAAATACGCTTTAGGGACAACACTCAGTTCCGACCAGCCCTATACGGATTATTCTTATTTAAAGTCTCAAAACATCAGATTTGTTTATTTTCGTTCAACAACCGGTAACAGCAGTTTTGACAATCTTTTTCTGACATCGATCAAGTCGGCAAAGGATGCCGGTCTTTCGGTTGGCTCAATGACTATCTATGATCCCTCGATTACTGCTTACTCGGCTTATCTGTATTTTGTTAGAAAAGTCGGCAAAAAGGTCGGCAACCTTCCAATTGCTGTCTATGTCACCGACGACTCGATTACCGATGATAATTCAATTACGAATCTGCTTGGGTTGCTGCAGGATCTAAAGGAATACTATCCGAATAATTCTGTCATCGTTCGTTGCGATAAGACGGTTTACGATGAAGTTCATGCTAAATTAGCCAGTTTGAATTTAAAATATTGGTTGATTGAAAACAATCTGGATGGGTTGGGTTCAGAGAATCAATTTGTCCAGTATAATGCTAATGGGAAGGTTGGATCAGGAATGCGTTCCTTCCGCCTGCCTTTATCTGTTTTTGATGGTAGCAAAGCTGATTTAAAAAAATTATCTGAAGGAATTGAGAAATGATAAAACTTGGATTGGTTGGTACTCATTGGATTACGGCGCAGTTTGCTCAAGCTGTGCTCGAAACCGGAAAATACGAAATATCAGCTATTTATTCTCGTAACAAGGAAAATGCTAAAAAATTTTCCGTAAAAATTCAACAGAACAAAGCTTCACTCTACGATAATTTCGACGATTTCATTGATTCTGGAATTCAGGTTGTTTACCTGGCTTCTCCTAATTCTTTTCATTTTGAACATGCACAAATTGCAATCAAACACGATGTTGATGTAATTGTTGAAAAACCTTCTTTTTCGAATCCTGATCAATTCAGGACGATTATTGATTTATTGAAACTTCATCCAAAAATCCGCTTGTTTGAAGCAGCCAGAAATTATCATGATCCGAATTTTAAAGTTGTACAATCGACGGTCAAAAATCTTGATTTGTTGCAAGGAGCAAATCTGGTTTACGCTCACTATTCGAGTAGGTATGATGAATATTTAGCGAAACCCGATAATCCACCAAATGTTTTTACAAGGGATTTCTCTGGTGGAGCACTTTATGATTTAGGTGTTTATCCGCTTTATGATGCACTTGGTTGGTTTGGCTATCCTGAAAAAATTGACTACAAAGCACAATTATTAAAGAATGGGATTGATGCTTTTGGTTGGATTAATCTGAAATATAGTGGATTTTCTGTTGGCATTTTTATTTCCAAAGTATTTACTTCAACTGCTCCAACTGAAATATTTGGTCTCAAACATACGATTGAAATTGACAGTCCTTCGGAACTAAATCAAATCGCTGTAATTAATGGTCATGATAAACAGTTTGTTGCTGATGGCAGTGGCCGAAACCCACTTTTTAATGAGGCTGATGATTTTGCTAGAGTTTTAAATGATCGTTTTAGTGAGAAAAATCAGTCCGAATACGAGAAGTGGCTTAAGACTGCTACTCAAATTAATCAATTGCTTTTTGATTTAAGAAAAAGTGCTGGAATTGATTTTCCTGCTGATAATCAATAATTTTTTTGGCCTAATAGTTTAACAGGATAAAACACGGACCTCCTAAGTCTAAGCTCCCGGTTCGAGTCCGGGTTGGGCCATTGTATTAAAACTGTCATTTTTTGAGATGACAGTTTTTTATTTTATTTCGTCTTGTGGCATATTGATTTGGTTGGAAGCTAAAAAAATCAGAAATTTTAATAGAAAACAGACGAAAACCTAGTAGCAAAAATCGGTAATTTTCGTGTGCGAAATTGTGTATAACGTTTAAAATTAAATTAGTTCATGAATATATGGGCTAACTTTTAGAGAGAAAGTTAAATATATAGAGAAGGTAATAAATGAAGAGAAGAATTGTTCATAATTTTGTGATTACATTCGTCACTGTATTTTTATTGTTGGGTTTTGGAGCTTTAAACAATTGTCAGCCCACTAGCGGGACGGTGTTCGCTAAAGAACAAGCAGTCAAAGTGATTAAACTGCATATCACCGGGAAGCATACTAGAAAATTCACTGTGGTTACTAACTCTGCTGGTAAAGCCACTGTTTCTGGTCGAATTCAGGGTGATAAAAGAGTATTTTTCAAACAGTACAAAGGCGGCTATAAAAAGTTTAGCGTTAGGGCCAATAAAAAAGGCCATTTCAAAAAAGTTATCAAGCTACAAAAAGCTGTCAATAAAGTTGCCTACGCTATTGACTCTAATAAAGTTAATAAATTAATTAAAAAGCATCCTAGGAAATATGTAAGTAAAACAATCGTTCACCTTACAATCAAACGTAGTTCGGCTTCTCAAGCATCACAAAAGGCTGCTTCTCAAGCATCTTCATCGGCTAAAGCCGCGTCGATTGCTTCGTCTAAGGCTTCATCAGAGGCGGCTGAGTCTTCTTCTAGAGCGGCGGTTATTTCGTCTTCACAGGCAGCTGCTCGTGCTGCAGCTTCATCCAGTGCTGCCGCTGCGCAAGCAGCAGCTCAGAGGTCCGCTTCTCAGGCCGCTTCTCAGCGTAATGCTCAGGCTAATCAGGCTGCTGCGAATAATACCGGCGAACAAGAATACGTTGATGCCAATGGGAATGGTCTGATTAAAGGATCTGTCGATCATATTTATCATGTTCCAGGCAGCACTTATTATAATCGCACCAAGAATGTTGTCCAATGGTTTAAGACTGTTTCCGATGCTGTGAAAGCCGGTTATAGAGCGCCCCTGAGATAAGGGCCAAGGATCATCCGATTGTTAATTAAAAAATTGAGCAATAGCAATATACAGACAAGATAATTCCGCTTGATCTGATTGCTTTATGTCAAGTTCTATAGTCAGGATCGCTCGATTAAGTAGGCACGGTATAAAAGTTAAAGTAAATTATTTGTTTTCAATTAAAAGTATCATAATTTTTTACAAGGTACTTTTAATAAGTACCGACCGCCAAAATCTTTTAGTTCATATTTAAATAATCATTCACATAGTAGCTTTCAAACTATATAAATAAAAGTCGGCCTTTAATCGGACCGGCTTTTTTTAATTTTTTAAAAGTTTTCTGTTCACTTGGTTAACCAACCTGAATGATTTTGTTTTTGATTTGTTCATCCCAGGCTGCACTCAATGCTTGCCCCAACTTCTTGATACCGACTTCGATATTTGCCAGCGATTCACCTGTGAAATTGATTCTGGCACCATTTTTAATATTTCCGGAAGGATAAAGATTAGTTGACGATGTAATTAGAACGCCAGATTTTGATAGCTGCTGCTGATTGACAAATTTATCCATATTGAAGTTTTTTGGCATTGTCAGCCAGATAAAGAATCCACCTTGAGGATTAGTAAATTGAGCGATACTTGGCATATTTTTCCGCATAGCCGACAGCATGGCATCTTTCTTTTGGCGATAACAGTTGCAGATCAAAGCGATATGATTCTCCAAGCTGTTGTCGTCCAGGTAAGTATTGACAATCGACATTGTTAAATTACTCGATTCAATATCGGCTCCGCTTTTTAGGCCAATCAGGGCTTTAAAGAGTTTATCTTCGGCCGTCAACCATCCTAGACGCAATCCAGGAGCGAGGATCTTTGAAAAACTGCTAACGTAGATGACTCTTCCTTCGCTGTCCAAAGACTTAATCGTTGGCAAATTTTGACCACTATAACGTAAATCACGGTAAGTACCGTCTTCGAGGATTACAACATTATATTTGTTTGCCAGTTCGATTATTTGCCGGCGTTTTTCCAACGACATTACCGCGCCGGTCGGATTTTGAAAATCCGGAACTGTATAAATCATCTTTACGGCATGCGTTTTTAAAGTATCTTCCAGGAAATTAACGTCCATACCGTCTTCTTTGATCGGTATTTCGTAAAAAGTCGGTTCATAGGCTTGAAAGGCCGCCAAGGCACCAATATAGGTCGGTCCCTCAACTACTAAACCATCGTCTTTGTTTAACATCAAGCGAGCCGTCAAATCGATTCCCTGTTGAGCCCCTTGAGTCAACATTACATGGTCATTGTCGGTTTTGATTTTGTCGTGCCAGGCCATTTTTTTTACTAATTTTTGTCGCAATTCCGGTAATCCGACACTGGTATTATATTGGAGCAGTTTCAATTGGTTTTTTTCAAAAACCTCTTTTGCAGCCTGCCCCAATTCCTGTTCCGGAAAAAGTTTGTGGTCGGGATAACCGGCCGAAAAAACAATCTGATTTTCCTTTTTTGCGGCAAAAAGTTTGTCTAATCCGCTATTTGACGTTCTTTCTATTCTGCTTGCCAAACGATTCATATTTTTTCACCTCGATAAGAATAAAAGTATTTGAATTTTACTTCTTTATACTTTTCTCTTTTAATGTTATGCTCGGATCATAGATAAGTAAAATTCAACTTTTTCATATATTGATGAATTTTATTCACCTAAAATTTTAAAAGGGATGATTATGGTTAATTTTTCTTACCGGGTTTTTGCGGCAGTTGTCGAAAAAAAGACTTTTTTTCATGCAGCCGAATCATTAAACGTAACTCCCAGTGCTGTCAGTCATTCAATTAGCCAATTGGAAAACGAATTGGGTTTCCCTTTGTTTTTAAGAAACCATAGCGGAGTTGAATTAACCAACGACGGGAAAACGGTTCTGCCGGTGATTCAAGCTATTTTAAATACTGAGGAAGAACTTTATCAGGTTTCTGCCAGTATAAAGGGATTGAATAGCGGAAGAATTCGGATTGGAGCCTTTAGCAGTGTTTGCATCAATTGGCTGCCGACAATTATCAGGCGCTTTAAAAATCAATATCCACAAGTCGAGGTGACTGTTTTCCAGGGGAATTTCAATCAGATTGCCGATGGTGTTTCAAACGGATCGATTGATATTGGTTTTAGTTCTTTGCCGGTCGACGATAAACTTTTAGTCGAACCCTTGATTAAAGATCGAATATACTGTGTTGCGCCATCTGATTTTGTTCCAAAAGACAAGATGAATGTAACAAACCAGGACATCGGCCGTCGTCGTTTTATTCTCCAACAAATAGATTATGATCGCGATACTAAAAAAGCTCTCGATCAGTATAACGTCACGCCGAATTCGTTAACTTATTCAATTGACGATCAGTCAATTCTATCGATGGTCGAAAGTGGTTTGGGTTTGGGAATACTACCGGAATTAGCCTTAAAAAAGTTATCCGGTAATGTTCATATTTATCCTTTCGATAAAAATTTCGCCCGGACAATTTGCTTAGTAACCAATAAAAACCTCGCTCAGGCACCGTCGACAAAAAGAATGCTTAAAGAGATAAATTCTTTTCTCCGGAGTAACTACAAGAACCAATTTTTAGGTTGATTTTTGTTTTTTCTTGAGGATACATATAATTAATTTAATTTGATGAAATCTACGATAAGAGCTTTGTGAATTTTTGTATATAATTAAGAACGGAGTCTAAATGGAGGAAAAGAATGAAAATTTATGCTTATGGAATTCGAGATGATGAAAAGCCATCGTTAAAGGAATGGGAGACAGCACATCCTGAGGTTGAGGTTGCTTTCACTCAAGAACTATTAACACCTGAAACTGCTAAAAATGCAGCCGGAGCAGATGGTGTTGTTGTCTATCAACAACTCCCGTATACTCGCGAAACTTTACAGGCCCTGGCTGATCAGGGAATTCACCAAATGAGCCTGCGTAATGTTGGAATCGATAACATTGATCTTAAAGCTGCCAAGGAACTTGGTTTTAAGATTTCCAACGTTGCTGCATATTCTCCAAATGCCATTGCTGAACATGCTGCTATTCAATTAGCGCGGATTTTGCGCCGCAGTAAAGAACTTGATGCAAAAGTTGCAAAACGCGATTTGCGCTGGGCACCGACAATTGGACGTGAAGTCCGCATGCAAACAGTTGGTGTTGTCGGCACTGGACGGATTGGCCGTGTCCTGATCCAAATTTTGCAGGGCTTCGGGGCAAAAATTGTTGCCTACGATATTTTTAAAAACCCAGATATTGATAAACAGGGTCTTTACGTTGATAGTTTAAACGAACTTTATGCCAAGTCGGACGTTATTTCTTTGCACGTTCCATCTGTTAAAGAAAATATTCATATGATTAATAAAGATTCAATTGCCAAGATGAAGGACGGTGTTGTTTTGGTCAACGTTGCTCGTGGAGATTTGGTTGATACCGATGCTGTCGTTGCCGCTCTTGATTCAGGCAAAGTTTCCGGTATGGTAATGGACGTTTATGAAAATGAGATTGGTATCTTTAACGAAGACTGGGAAGGCAAAAAGTTCCCTGATGCTCGTTTGGATGATTTGATCGATCGGCCGAATGTTCTTGTTACCCCCCATACAGCTTTCTATACTACCAAGGCTGTTTTGGAAATGGTTCATCAAAGTTTTGATGCTGCTGTTGCAATCGCCAATGGCCAAGAGACAAGAAATCTCGTTAAATTCTAAAATATCAAAAGTTTAAAATGTTTTTTAGGGTCTGCAGAATACACGCAGGCCTTTTTTGTTATCGAAATCGAGCTGTCTTCTATAATAGAGCTTAGCAGGTTGCCCAATTATCGACTTGTGTCCTTATTCGTTCCTTGCTTGGAGTTTTTATTTTAGTTTTCTTGAAGCTGGTAAATTTATGATAGATAAACAAATTTTCAAAATTGAAGGCGTTAAAAATATTTTATCCTGGCTTGTGTTATTGACGTTCCTTCAAGCTGTGAGTATTCTCTTTCAGGCTTTTTTTCTGTCCAAGTCGATAGTTATACTTTGGCATCAATCGGCTTTTTCTTCGGCTGTTCCATATATCTTCGGTTTTGCAATTTCTTTACTATGCCGACATTTTTTCTCGCTTATTAAAGAAGGATCGGCAAATTCCTTTTCAGTCACAGCCAGTGAGGGCTTAAGAGACCAATTACTTGGCAAGTATTTATCCTTTGGTGATCAAACGATTTTTAAAACTGGTACGGGGCATGCGGTCAGTTTGTTACATGCCGGAATTGATAATGTTCAAAATTATTTTCAATTGATATTTATTAAAATAATCGATTTAAGCATTATTCCCTGGTTACTATTAATTTATATGTTTTTCCTCCGCTGGCAGGAAGCTTTATTTTTGCTGCTTATTTTCCCAGTCATAATTTTTTTCTTTGTGATTCTAGGCCTGGCAGCACAAAAAAGGGCTGATAACGAGTATCGAAATTTCACAGTCTTAAATAATCGTTTTGCCGATACGCTTCGTGGAATGCAAACTTTGAAACAACTTGGTCTTAGTAGAATTTTCACGAAAAGAATTTACGAAACTTCGGAAAGATATCGTAAATCGACAATGCGAAGTTTGACGATTGCAATGACTTCAACCTTTTCTTTGGATTTTTTCACAACTCTTTCGATCGCTGTGATCGCTGTTTTTCTTGGTTTTTCATTGATGGAAGGGAAGATGTCTCTTTTCCCGGCTTTGACTTTGTTGGTACTTGCTCCGGAGTATTTCTTACCCTTGCGGACTTTTTCCGAAGATTATCATGCGACTTTGGATGGGAAAAATGCTTTTACCGAGGTTCTATCAGTTATTAATCAGAAAAAGACAAGCGAAATTTCCGCTTTAAAAGTTCCGGCAATTGATTCCGAAACAGTTCTTTCTGTCCATAATTTTTCCTTTCAATATCCAGACGGTCAGCAGCCGGCGGCTCTAAAAGATATCAACTTTTTGGTTCGCGGTTTTGCCAAAGTCGCTGTGGTTGGTTTATCGGGTTCCGGTAAAACTACTCTCCTAAGTTCGTTGGCAGGTATTAATAGTGGACGGGGCGACATTTCGATTAACCGGAATAAATTTCTTAACTTTCAAAATACTTCTTGGCAAAAACAAATTATCTATATTCCCCAAAAACCTTATATTTTTCACACAAGTCTCAGAGAAAACATTGCTTTTTATCAACCGGATGCTCCTAAGGAACAAGTTGTTAAGGCAGCTAAAGCAGCCGGTATTTACGAATTAGCTAGCGGCCTTTTTAACGGTTTCGACACTATGATTGGTGAAAGTGAACAATCTCTTTCTGGAGGCCAAGCACAAAGAATTGCTCTTGCCCGGGCCTTTTTGGCAAGCGACCGTCACATTCTTTTGTTCGACGAACCAACCGCCCATCTGGATATTCAGACTGAATACGATCTGAAACAAACGATGCTGCCGCTTTTGGAAAATCACTTGGTATTTTTCGCAACTCATCGTTTGCATTGGCTGAAACAAATGGATTATGTACTTGTTATGGACAATGGACACATAATCGAGCAGGGCAGGCCAAGGGAGTTATTAGAAGATTTTGATGGAAAACTGAACGAATTACGGAAGGAACTGACTGATGAGAAATAAATCCGATCAATGGGTAAGGCCGTTTTTAAAAGAAAACCGAATTGGTATTTTTTGGACGGTTCTCTTTAGTTTTTTGATGATTTTTTCTTCGATGGCACTGATGTTTACTTCGGGCTACTTAATTACCCGTGCGGCCCAACATCCTTCGAATATCATGCTGATATATGTGCCGATTGTTTTGACGAGAGCTTTTGGAATCGGCCGGCCGACTTTTAAATATGCACAAAGATTAACGAGCCATAATTGGGTTTTAAAAATCGTATCCCTGACTCGCAAAAAATTGTTCAAAACAGTTGATGCTAATTCGACTATCGTCGCCGGCAGTCATTCAACCGGCGAAGTCATCTCTCTGCTTTCAAATGATATCGATCAGTTGCAGAATCTTTATTTACGAACGATTTTTCCAATCGCCAGTGGAATTCTTTTATATGTTTTTGTGACTTTATTTACGGCAGCTTTTAGTTTGGCTTTTTGCCTATTTTGGTTTATCGCTTTAATGATTATTGCGATCTGTTTTCCGTATTTTTCTTGGAAAATGAACCGGGATAGGATCATCCAACAAAAGAAGTTAGCCGATAAAAGTATTGATTTGGCAACCGATGCCGTTTTGGGAGCCTTCGACTGGCAACTCTCCGGACAACAGCGAAAATTCACTGATCGAAAAAGTAAATTGTCCAAGCAGTTGGCAAAAGTAAAGTCGGGCGGTCGGCGTTTTGGTTGGGTCCGTGATTTTTTGATTGAATGCCTTTTAATGGCGACGGTAGTAGTTACTTTGCTTTGGAGCTACCAGCAGTTTTTCGGACATACAGTTGGAATCGATCTGATTGCGGCTTTTGTTTTGGCAATTTTTCCTATGTCGGAGGCTTTAACTGATCTTAATCGAGGTGCCAGCGAAGCTACTTACTACAAGGATAGTATCGAGCGTTTAAACAGCCTTGGCCCAATTAAAAAGCAGACGATCAGTCAATTGCAGGAGAATCTACATCCGGATATTAAAATCGATAATTTATCTTTTGCTTATGATTCCAAAAAAGAGGTTTTAAAAGGAATTAATATGAATATCCCTTTTGGAAGTAAGGTTGCCATTCTTGGTCGTTCCGGAGTCGGCAAATCAACGCTCTTAAAATTAATTACCGGTGATTTAAAAAGTGATCGTGGAAGTTTGGAAATTTCCGGCGTTGAAAAATCGCAAATTAAGAATTCCCAAAATCAAATTTTTTCTATTCTTGATCAAAATCCCTATCTTTTTGATATGACTATTGCTAATAATTTGCGTTTGGTCGATCCAAAAGCAGACAACGATCGTTTGATGGAAGTCTTAAAAGAAGTTGGTTTGGGAAAATTATTGGCAAACCTGCCGGATGGTTTGGATACTCCGATGAGAGAAGCGGGCAGCCGTTTCTCCGGTGGCGAGCAACAACGCCTTTCATTAGCAAGAATTTTATTAAGGGATACGCCGATTGTAATTTTAGATGAACCAACCGTGAGCCTCGATCCTTTAACCGAACGACAAGTTATGCAGACTATTTTTCGCGTTTTGAAAAATAAAAGCCTGATTTGGGTGACCCATCATTTAATTGGTTTGGAAAATGTTGACAGATTATATTTTATTGAAAATGGAAAGACAAAATTCTCGGGAACTCCGGTACAATCAAAACAGGATCCGTTTTTAAAAAAACTTTGGCAACTTGACGAAATTTAATTTAAATAAAATAAAAAATAAAATAAAGACTCTCGATTTTACCGGTTCTGCTAATCTTTTGAATCTAATGACGGTATCATTGGTCTTTTTACTGACTTTTTCTCTCACTTATTATTTCATCAGCGAAAGTTCGATAAACGATCAAATTGATATGACTAATCACGAAAATACATTGATTGCCGAACAAAAATTCATTGATAAGGTCGCTCCCTATATCCAAAAACGGCAAAAGAAGGATGGCATTCTTGCTTCGATTACGATTGCACAAATGATTCTTGAATCGGATTGGGGCAAAAGCAGTTTAGCTTCTAAATACCATAATTATTTTGGTGTGAAAAGCACTTCTGATGACGCAAAGAAAACTGTCAAAATCGATACGCAAGAATATGTTAACGGCCAGTGGGTAACTGTTAAAGGCACTTTTGCTGTTTACAAAAATTGGCAGGAATCTGTTTATCAGCATAACCGTCTCTTTTTAAAGGGAACAACTTGGAATAAAAAGCAATATAAAGATGTTATCAATGCAAAAAATTATACCGATGGGACCAAAGCTTTAGTGAAAAACGCTTATGCGACCGATCCGGATTATGCAAAGAAAATTATTCGACTTGTCGAACGCTATCACTTGGATATTTACGATTAATCAGTCCCGCCCTGCTTCCATTAAAATTCTTTGAGCGATCGATTCATCAATAATGATATCGGTTAGCAAACGACCTCTTAAAGCGCCCAGCATGGCTCGCGCTTTAAACTTGCTGTTTGTAAACGCTATTCGGCGGGGAACTGAAAGAATTGATTTTATATTCGAGCCGAAGACCTTGTCATCGGACAAATTTAAGAATTGCCCATCGATATTATAGGGTCTCCCATAGAGCATGCCAGCCACATTTTTGAAATTGACACCTGGAAAAATGATCGATTTATTTTCGTTCCAAGCGGGAATTGATTCAATCGAACTGAGTGTTCCGATTCCACAAAAAATCAAATCCAGTTTTTTAATTAGATTTCCTGCCCGATTAAAAGACGGTTCTTTTTTCAGCAGTTCACGTGCTTGATTGTTAACAATATAAAGCGGACCAGCGATTGTCACGAATTGCGCGCTATATTTCGCAGCAGCCTTTTCAACCATCCTTCCCGATCCGGCAGCCGATTTATACTTCATATTTTCACCAATAAACTGAGTAAAAACCAAGTCCTCTTTGACTTTGGCTGAAAAGGCGTCGATTACTCGATAAACCGTATCACCCCACGCCATACCGACTACTTGACTGTTTTCAATTAAAGATTGAATATGTTTTGCGGCAAAAGCAATTACATTTTCATTTTTTAAAGAAGGGTTCTCGCTGTCTTTAATTATGAAAATATTTTTTATGGTAAACAACTGTCGAAATTTTTTCTCTAATTCGAAATTTCTCTCTTGCGGAGCATTGATGGTTATTTTAACCAAGCCCTGCTCTAAAGCGTCGTCAAGATATCGACTGATTAGGTAGCGACTCAATTTATATTTTTCCGATATCTCGCCGATACTTAATTTTGTCAAATAATAGTCATGAGAAATATTTGCAATCTTTTCGAGGTAGGTTATGTCGTCATTTGTTTTCATACATATATTTTATGCTTTTTAAAAATTAAAAATATTTTGTATATTTAAAAATAATCATCTAATTGATTTAAAATATTTAAAAATAATAGCTTTTTATTTACAAAATTTAAAAAATGCTTTAAAATTATTCTTTGAATAAAAGAGGTTTTATGGCGCTTAACAATACAGAGTTAGATGAAATTTTAGCAATTCACTCAAAAAATGTTGGCGTACTTGATGTCAAAGCCGACATGGATGTTGAATCGCGGCAGGATTTAGGCAAAGCTTATACTCCCGGAGTAGCAGCGCTCTCAAAAATTATTGAGAAAAATCCTGGTTTGAAGGATAAATATACTATTTCCGGAAAATTGGTGGCGGTCGTAACTGATGGGTCGGCTGTCCTTGGTTTGGGAAACATCGGTACGGCTGCCGGTTTACCGATTGTTGAAGGAAAATCTTTGCTTTATAAAGACTTGGCTAATGTAAACGCGATTCCTGTAGCAATCGACCAGGTCCCAGTCGACGAATTCGTGCAAACAGTCAAAAATTTTTCAAATACCTTCGCTGGAATCCATTTGGAAGATATTGCCGCTCCCCGCTGTTTTGAAATTGAAGAGAAACTTAAGCAAACTTTGGATATACCGGTCTATCATGATGATCAGGAAGGCACGGCGATTGTTGTTCTTGCTGGTTTGATTAACGCTGCCAAAGTTGTTGGCAAAAATCTTAAGGATTTGAGAATCGTTATCAATGGAATCGGAGCGGCAGGAGTTGCAACGGCTCGTTTGTTATTTTCTATTGGTATAAAAAAACTGACTTTGGTCGATATTCATGGAGTTGTTAAAGCTGATGATTCAGATTACAACAAATATCAAAGAAAATTAGCCAAGGATATTAATTTAAATATTTCCGGTCAAACACTTGATAACGTGATTGATCAACAGGATGTTTTTATAGGTTTATCCGATGCCGATGTATTATCAGCTGATCAGGTCAAAAGAATGTCCTCCAAACCGATTGTATTTGCTTTGGCAAATCCGTTACCGGAAATCAATCCCGAAATTGCACAGACCGCCGGGGCTCAAGTTATCGCAACTGGTTCGGCCCAGTATCTCAATCAAGTTAATAATGTTTTGGTTTTTCCAGGCCTTTATAAGGGCTTGCTAACGTATGGAATCAAACAAGTTGATTACAAAATTGAAGAGGTTGTTGCCAAGGCTTTGGCATCGATGGTTGAAAATCCTACCAGTGATAAGATTGTGCCCGGTGTCTTCGAAGCTGGGGTTGTAGTGACTGTTGCCAATGCTTTAAAAACATTTGCCGGTTAATTTGGCCATTGCTCCATTGCTATTAGGGTGAGAGGACCTTTTAGCAATTAATTCAAGTCATCTCAGGATTGCTATAATTGGCAGGAGGAAGAAATATGGGTGTTTTTTGGACATCGATTCAGAGTGTTCTCTCAATCGTTATCATCATTGCAATTGGCTACGCCTGCCGGGGGGCAGGCTGGTTTGGCGAAGGCTTTCAAAGTGCTTTATCAAAACTGATTATGAATGTTGCTTTGCCGGCTTCAATTTTCATGGCGATGCTTTCGCGTTTTAAACCAAAGCAACTTGCTACTTTATCGACCGGGTTAATTTATGTAATTCTTTCGGTTGCAATTGGTTATTTGATCTCTTGGGGCTTAACTCGTTTATTTAAAGTTCCCAAAGGTCGTCGTGGTTTGATGATGGTTGCTATCAACGGCGCAAATACTGTATTTATCGGATTACCTTTGAATACCGCCTTATTTGGAGATACGTCAATTCCGTATTTGCTTGTTTACTACATTGTCAACACAATTGTTGTTTGGACTTTTGGTGTTTGGGTTATAGCTGGTGACGATCCGACTGTCAGCGGAAAAACCAAGGCCAAGTTCGATTTGCGTCATTTGCTGCCTGTTCCGCTGTGGGGCTTTATTGTTGCTTTACCTTTTATCTTTTTCTTTACAAAAGCCGCTAATTATATTGCGAACGGAACTGGCTTTATCACAACTACACTTTCCGGACTGGGCGGTTTGGTTACGCCTTTGTCATTGATTTATATCGGAATTATGTTAAAGAAGTTTGGCTTGTCTTCAATGAGGATTGATGCTCACTCTTTGCTGGCTTTATTGGGACGTTTTGTTCTGTCGCCAATCGTTATGGGAATTATCATTTTTGCCGGATTGCATTCTGGTATTCAAATGGTACCGATTTTTCAGAAGACTTTGATTATTCAATCAGCAACACCGGCTTTGGCTGTTTTGCCGATTTTGGCTGATACTTATCATTCCGATGTTAAATATGCCACGAATATTGTCGTTATGACATCGACTTTATTTATCATTGTTGTACCGATCATAATGAGTATCATCAACTTTATTTGATGCTGCATGGGAGGCAATATGCAAATCAAAAATTTATCATTAAAAAACAAAAAGGATTTGCAAATTTGGAAGGAATTTTTAACCGAACATGGTATCAGCAATTTTAGTTCGGCGGAAGTTTTCAAGATAGACGAAACAATTGCTTTGTTTGAAGACCAGCGAATAGTGGCTACCGGTTCTTTAGCCGGAAATGTTTTAAAATACATTGCCGTTGAAAGCGAAGGCTCCGGTTCGGAATTTAATAGTGTTATTTCTCAATTAACCAATTTGGCTGCCGGAAAAGGTATATTCCACCTCTTTGTTTTCACGAAAGCGAAATATTCCAAATCGTTTCAGTTTATCGGTTTCAAAGAGCTGGCTAAATCAGATAACGCCGCCTTACTGGAAAGCGGAGATTATTTGATTGGTGACTATCTAGCCGAACTTCCGCGGGTCGCCAACCAAGAAGAAAAGAAAATTGCCGGAATTGTTATGAATGCCAATCCCTTTACCAAAGGTCATCGCTATTTAGTTGAAAAAGCTGCTTCGGAAAATGATTACGTGTATGTTTTTGTTGTCAGCACCGATGCTTCTTTGTTTAACAGCAAAGAACGTTTGCAACTGGTTAAAGAGGGAACCGCTGATTTAAAAAATGTTTTCGTTGTTTCCGGCGGTGATTATATGGTTAGCTATGCTACTTTTCCTGCATATTTTCTGACCTCTGATCAAACGGTGATTGAATATCAAACAACCCTCGATGCTTTGATATTCAAAAATCAAATTGCGCCTGTTTTAAATATTCAGACCCGTTTTCTTGGGGAAGAACCTTTTTCGAAAACAACCGGAATTTATAATCGGATTCTTGAAAAAGTTTTACCGCCGAGTGTGTCGGTTAAAATTATTCCGCGGGCAAAAACCCAATCCGAAACGATTATCACTGCGACCGAGGTCCGACAGCTAATTGCTAAAAATAATTTAGTCCCGTTAAAACAGTTCCTACCTTTTACAACGATTAAATACGTGGAAGAACATAAAACCGAACTGCAATCGAGAATTAAGAAAGGAATCAATATCAATGGAAATTAAAAAAACTGCATTAGCAGGAACAACTGAATCGTCTGATATTCAAATTACTTTGAGCAAAGGTAATGATGGCATTGATGTCGATTTAACTTCTGATGTAAAAAAACAATTTGGCGATCAGATTGTCAAGGTTATTACCGATACTTTAAACAAGTTTCAAATCACCAATGCGAAAGTCAGAGCTGTCGACAAAGGCGCACTCGATTGTGTTATAAAGGCAAGAACTATTACAGCGGCTTCCCGAGCCTTGAATCAGGAAGATCAAATTAATTGGGAGGTGCTTTGATGGCTGCAGCTGATGAACGTTTACGCCGCACGATGATGTTTGTTCCGGGCAATAATCCGGCAATGTTAAAGGACGCCGGAATTTACGGAGCTGACTCGATTATGTTCGACCTGGAAGATGCCGTTTCTTTGAGCGAAAAAGATGCAGCAAGAATTCTTGTCTTCAATGCTTTGACAACTCAGGACTATGGTGATGCTGAATTGGTCGTTCGTGTTAACGGACTTGATACGCCTTTTTTCAAAAATGATGTTTATGCGATGGTTAAAGCCGGCGTCGATGTTATTCGTTTGCCTAAGACAGAATCAGCTGAGATGATGCGGCAACTGGAATCGGTAATTGAAGAGGCGGAAAAAAAGTTTTCGATTGAAGTCGGTACAACGCATATGATGGCAGCAATCGAATCTGCCAAAGGAGTTTTAAATGCTCCGGAAATTGCAGCCGCTTCTGATCGAATGATTGGAATTGCTCTTTCTGCCGAAGACTATACGACAGATATGAAAACTCATCGTTATCCGGATGGAGCTGAATTGGAGTTTGCTCGCAACATGGTTTTGCACGCGGCGCGTGCAGCTGGAATTGCAGCTTTTGATACGGTCTTTACAAACATGAATGATACTGAAGGCTTTATTAGCGAGACCCAGTATATTCATCAACTTGGATTTGATGGAAAATCCTTGGTTAATCCACGACAAATTCCACTTGTCAATCAAGTTTACGCACCAAGTGAATCCGAAATAGAAAAAGCCGAAGACGTTATCAATGCGATTGAAGAAGCCAAGGCAAAAGGTTCAGGAGTTATTTCTTTGAATGGACAAATGGTCGATCGCCCGGTAGTCTTACGGGCCCAGCGAGTTATGAAATTAGCTAAGGCCAGTCACTTAATTGATCAGGAGGGTAATTACATTGAAAAATAGAGTTGGTCGTGAAATACCTGATGATATTTTAAAAGACAAAAATTATAAAGCATTCGAGACGACTGAGATTGGTCATCCTGATAAACAACGGGTTGCGCCGATTGTAACGGTTACAAATGGTGACAACAAAGTTGTTAATTCAATTAAAGAAATTGTCGAGAAACTCGTTAAAGATGGCATGACGATTTCTTTTCATCACCATTTGCGTGAGGGCGATCAGATTTTTAACGATGTGATGCAGGCAATTATCGATCTTGGAATTAAAGACCTGACCCTTGCTCCTTCTTCATTGACTAATGTCATGAATGACATGGTTGTTAAGGCGATTAAAAGCGGAACAATTACCAATATAACTTCTTCGGGAATGCGTGGTTCTTTAGGGGACGCTGTTTCTCACGGACTTTTGAAAAATCCAGTTGTTTTTCGTTCACACGGTAATCGCGCGCGGGCAATTGAAGAAGGAAAAATTAAGATAGATGTGGCTTTTCTCGGAGTACCAAATTCCGATGAAGTTGGAAATGCCAATGGAATGGAAGGGGATGCTGCTTTTGGTTCTCTCGGATATGCTTTGATGGATGCCCAATACGCTAGAAGAGTCGTTCTTTTAACTGATAATCTTGTTCCTTATCCAAATACACCGGCTTCGATAAAACAGACTCAGGTTGATTATGTTGTTAAAGTTGCTAAAGTTGGCGATCCAGACAGAATCGGTTCCGGTGCTACCCGTTTTACCAAGGATCCAAAAGAACTTAAAATTGCTCAAATGGTCAACGAGGTTATTACTCATTCTCCTTATTTCAAAGATGGATTCTCCTTTCAAACTGGATCCGGCGGAGCTGCTTTAGCTGTCACTCGTTATCTTCGCCAAGCAATGCTGGATAATAAAATTAAGGCCAGTTTCGCTTTAGGCGGAATCACTAAACCAACAGTTGATTTGTTGGAAGAAGGTCTTGTCAACAAAATTATGGATGTTCAGGATTTCGATAAAGGGGCTGCCGATTCGATGAAAAACAACCGCAAGCAGCAGGAAATCGACGCATCTTGGTACGCTGATCCGGATAATAAGGCTGCAATGGTTGACCAATTGGATGTTGTAATTTTGTCGGCTTTGGAAATCGATACTAAATTCAACGTTAATGTTATGACCGGTTCCGATGGCGTTATTCGTGGCGCGATTGGTGGCCACCAGGATGCAGCAACTGCTAAATTGACAATTATTTCGGCGCCACTGGTTCGTGGAAGAATTGCGACAGTTGTTCCGGATGTGACAACAATAGTAACTCCGGGGGACTCGATTGATGTTCTGGTCACTGAAGTTGGAATTGCGATTAATCCAAAACGCCATGATTTGCTGGAAACTTTGTCAAACATTCCTGGTGTTCCGGTTTATACGATTGAAGAGTTGCAACAAAAAGCCCAACAAATCGTCGGCAAACCGAAAGCCTTGGAATTTACCGATAAAACAGTTGCTTTGATCGAGTATCGTGACGGCAGCTTGATTGATGTCGTTAAGCAGGTCAAAGATTGATTTGTTAAAACACGAGTTGCAAAACCCGTGTTTTTAATTGGAATAAAATATGATTATGGAAAATATCTTTTCAAGTGGAGAAAAGCAGCAAATAGCCGATGTCTTAGCTAATAAAGACGATCGGGCTGCTCTGCAAAAACAAATTTTAGAAAAACATCCCGAAGACTGTTTATTGGCCGTTAAATTGAATATTCCGGGACCGATTAAGAATAATAGCCGGTTAAAAAGTTTATTTGAAAAAGGAATCGACCAATTGGAAAAAGAATTAAAATTGTCCAATTTTGAAATTATTGCTGTAAAAAGCTGGGACAAAGGGACTGGATGCGAGAATTTTTATTTAATTAAAAACACAGCCGCCAATGTAAAGAAAACAGCTGTCTCATTCGAGGATAAAAACGATCTTGGCCGTTTATTCGATGCTGATGTTTTGACGAATAAGAAAGGAATAATTTCCTCGCTTTCTCGCAAACAGCTAAAACAAAACGGCAGAAAATGCTTGATTTGTCAACGCTCGGCTAAAGAATGCGCTCGTTCCCGCCGTCACACCATCAAAGAACTCCAAGACAGAATTTCGGAAATTTACGAAGAAAGCTTTCAATGATTGAAAATTATCTACAAGCCGCATTAAAGGCCCTTATATATGAGGTCTCGGTTTTTCCGAAACCGGGCTTGGTTGATCCTTTGGACAATTCAACTCATCCCGACATGACGGTTTTTACTTTTATTGATTCTTCCTTTAGCCTGGAAAAATATTTTTTAGAAGTCTCTAAAACAGCAGCTCAATTCCGTGGAAAAGATTTGAGAGATTTATTTTATCAAATTCGTCCCTTGGGTATTCAAGCCGAAAAAGATATGTATACCGCTACCAAAGGGGTCAATACCCATAAAGGGGCCATTTTTTCGCTTGGAATCGTGCTTGCCGCCAGTGTTTATTCCAAGTCTCTAAAAACGGAAAATATTTTGACTGTTGTTAAGAAAATGATGAAGGGAATTGTCACTCGCGATCTGGAAAATAAAAAGAATTTTCAAACAGCTGGAGAAATTCAATTTGAAAAATATCGGCTAACTGGTATCCGTGGACAGGCCGAAGCTGGTTTTCCGATTGTTAGTTGTTTTGCGCTGCCTTTTTTTAACAAAAGAAAAGGATCTCTAAACGACAGACTACTTGACACGCTTTTATTGATTGCCCGGCATAATCCAGACAGCAACTTGATCAAACGAGCCGGAAATCCTGATGTGATCGAAAAAGTCAACTCGCAGATTGATGAATATTTTGATCTGGGAGGCAGCCAAAGCCAGGCAGGGAGGAAGCAACTTGAGAAAATCAATAATTACTTTAATCGATTCAATCTCAGTTTGGGTGGAGCGGCCGACATGCTTATTTTGACAATTTATTTTGCATTAATTGAGAAAAATATCTAAAAATTCAATGTTAGAATAGCTTGAGTGAATGATTTATTAACAGGTTTAAATGATAAACAAAAAGAAGCAGTTCTGACTACTGAAGGACCGCTATTAATTATGGCCGGGGCCGGCTCTGGCAAGACGCGTGTTCTGACTCATCGGGTGGCTTATTTAGTCAAAGAAAAGCACGTTGATCCCTGGTCGATTCTAGCGATTACTTTTACAAATAAAGCAGCCCGCGAAATGAAAGAGAGAATCGCCGGCTTGGTTGACGAAGAAGATGCGCGGTCTATTTGGGTGTCGACTTTTCATGCTTTGTCGGCTCGTATTTTGCGGCGCGATGTTGATAAAATCGGTTTTACGACCAGCTTTTCGATTCTTGATTCAAGTGGTCAGAGAACTTTAATGAAGCACGTACTAAACGATTTGAATTACGATTCAAATCAATACGATCCAAAATCGATTCTAGCCTCTATTTCTAATTTTAAAAATGCGCTTCAAACACCTAACGACGCAAAAACGGCCGCTAAGACGCCTTTTGACGAGGCAGTTTCCGAATCATATGATCTTTATGAACGCCGTTTGACCCAATCGCAATCAATGGATTTTGATGATTTGATTATGCGGACAATTCAGCTTTTCAAACAAGCTCCGGATGTTCTTCATTATTATCAGCATAAGTTTAAATATATTCACGTCGACGAGTATCAGGATACGAATGGCGCTCAATACAAACTGGTTGAAATGTTAGCGGCTGGCGACTTTGGATCTCGTAATTTAGCCGTTGTCGGTGATTCTGATCAGAGTATTTATGGTTGGCGTGGTGCCGATATGAATAATATCCTTAATTTCGAAAAGGATTTTCCTGGTGCAAAAACGGTTTTGTTGGAACAGAATTATCGTTCTACGAAACACATTTTAATGGCTGCCAATCAGGTTATCCAAAATAATATCGAACGCAAACCAAAGAACCTTTGGACTAATAATCAGGATGGAAATTTAATTCATTATTACCGTGCCCAATCCGAATCCGACGAGGCTCATTATGTATTAACTAAAATTCAGGCAGGCGTTAAAAAAGGACGCAGCCTAAATGATTTTGCGATTTTATTCCGGACAAACGCCCAGTCGCGTATTTTCGAACAGGTTTTTAATTCGAATAAGATTCAATACACAATGGTTGGCGGAACGCGTTTCTTTGAGAGAAAGGAAATTCAGGATATCGTTGCTTATTTGCAGCTAACCGCAAACCTTGATAACGACACTGCCTTTGAACGAATTGTTAATGAACCAAAACGTTCGATTGGAAGCAGTTCGATTGAAAAATTGCGCTCTTTTGCTGCTAAGAAGGGCCTTTCTTTGATGAAATCGATCGTTGTTTTGGATGACGAGAGCCGACTTTCAAAAAAAGCCCAGAGCAATTTTCGCAAATTTGCCCAAATGATTCAGGTTTTTTCCGACCAATCGCATTTTCTTTCTCTAACTGAGCTGGCAAATGAGATCTTTGACCAAACCGGTATTCGCGAGCAATACGTAAAAAAAGATGATTTGGAGTCTCAATCAAGAGTCGAAAACCTTGATGAGTTCTTATCACAAACCAAACAATTCGATCAGGATTATGACGAAGAAGCATCTGAAACAAATAATCCCTTAGTTGATTTCCTCGGTCAAACTGCTTTGGTCAGCGATCTGGACTCCTATGATGAAAGCGCCGGACAGGTTACTTTAATGACGGTTCACGCTGCCAAAGGTCTCGAGTTCCCGGTTGTCTTTATTGTTGGGCTCGAAGAAGGAATTTTCCCATCGGCCCGAGCAATGATGGAACGCGACGGCTTAGAAGAGGAACGCCGATTGGCATACGTAGCTATTACGCGTGCGCAGGAAGAATTGTATTTAACGAACGCTTTTGGTCGTCTATTATATGGGAGGGCTCAATCGAATAAACCATCAATGTTTCTTGATGAAATCGATGATTCCTTACTTGACAAAGAAAATCCTTCTTCGAGCCGAACGCAGACTTTATCCGATTACGATCGGCCGATGCCTTTTGATCGCAAATCCGAAACATCAAACCGCAAATATGATCAGGCTTTTGCTAAAACCTATCATGGCAACGGGGCTGAGAAAAAGGATTGGCAACTTGGTGATCAGGTTAAACACAAGACTTTTGGTATTGGAAGAATTGTTGCGATTGATAATGAAGGCAGTGATAAACTTTTAAAAATTGCCTTTGCTTCAAAAGGAATTAAGCAATTAATGGCTTCTTTTGCCCCGATTGAGAAAATATAATTATGAATCCAGCAGACCAGTTCACACCAATTGAAGATTTAACGTTCACACAAGCTCAGGCGGAAATCAGAGATCTTTCGGATGAATTAACCAAATGGGGACGCGAGTATTACGAAGAGGATAATCCAAGTGTCGAGGATTACGTTTATGACGCCCATTACGCCCGTCTGGTTGCTTTGGAAAAGGCTTATCCGAGTTTGGCCATGCCTGATTCGCCTACTCAACATGTTGCAGCTGGAAATCAGACGAAGAATGATTCCCGTGGTTTACAAAAGGTCGTTCACCCGGTTCCGATGCTGTCTTTGGGGGATGTTTTTTCGATTCAGGAATTGCTTGACTGGGACCTTGTGACAACGAAAAATGCCGGATCTCAACAGAAGTATAATCTTGAACTGAAAATTGATGGTTTGGCAATTTCTTTGAGATATGAAAACGGAAGACTTATTCAAGCTTCGACGCGTGGGGATGGTTCTATCGGCGAAAATGTGACCGATAACGTTAAAACGATTACCGAGATCCCAAAAGTATTAAATGAGCCGCTAACGATTGAGGTTCGCGGAGAAATTTACATGCGTAAAGAAGCTTTTGCTGATTTGAATCGGCAGCGCGACGAAGAAGGAAAAACAATTTTTGCCAATCCAAGAAATGCAGCCGCCGGCAGCCTGCGTCAATTAGACCCAAAAATTACTGCCAAAAGGCATCTTTCCTCCTTTATTTATTACACGGCACAAAATGATGTTTTGGGCGTCAACACCCAGTCGGATGTTTTGGAACGTTTCCGACAGTTGGGTTTTCCAGTTAATTCCAGTAATAAAGTAATCGATAGGATGACCGAAGTTAAAGATTATATCGATGAATACACGATTAAAAGAGACAACTTGCCTTATGGAATCGACGGAGTCGTTGTTAAAGTAAATGATCTTGATGTGGAAAACGAGTTGGGCAATACAGTCAAAATACCACGTTGGTCGATTGCTTATAAATTTCCTCCGGAAGAAGCTTTGACAGTTGTTCGCGACATCACTTGGACGGTCGGTCGAACCGGAGTTGTCACGCCAACAGCTATTATGGACCCTGTCTTTCTTGCTGGTACGAAAGTTAAAAGGGCAAGTTTGCATAATCCTGATTATTTGCAGGAAAAGGATGTTCGAATCGGCGACACGGTAACTTTACATAAAGCCGGTGATATTATCCCGGAAGTTGGGCAGGTCATCTTAAAAAAGCGGCCTGCTGATGCTCAAGCTTATCCAATTCCGGTTTACTGCCCTTCTTGTAAATCCAAACTTGTCCATGTCCAGGGCGAAGTGGCTCTTCGCTGCATTAATCCTGAATGTCCAGCCCAAATTAAAGAAGGATTGATTCACTTTGCTTCAAGAAATGCGATGAATATTGATGGATTAGGTCCTCGGGTTGTCGAACAGCTTTTATCCAAAAATCTGATTAGGAAAATTTCTGATTTATATGCCTTAACAGAAAGTCAATTAACGACTTTGGATAAATTTGCCGATTTATCATCAAAAAATTTGATTCAGGCAATTGATCGTTCACGCCAAAATTCAGTTGAACGTTTAATAACGGCCTTGGGCATTCGCGGGGTTGGTGCTAAGGCTGCCAAAGTGCTCGCGGCGCATTTTAAGAATCTTCGTAATCTACAAAATGCCGGAGCAGAGGAGATTGCCGAAATTGACGGTGTTGGTCAGGTAATGGCCGATGCAATTAGACAGTATTTCAATAGCGAATCGGTTGCCAGCTTAATTAACGAATTGGAAAATTTTCAAGTAAATTTTGATTATTTGACGACAAGTACGGTTGACGAAAAAAATTACTTTTTCAATAAAAGAATCGTTTTAACCGGCAAACTTATTCATTGGACACGACCACAAATGCAGGCTTGGCTTGAAGAACATGGCGCCAATGTTTCTTCATCCGTTTCTTCAAAAACAGATCTTTTAATTGCAGGAAGCGATGTAGGTAGTAAACTAGAAAGAGCGAATAAATTAGGAATAAAAGTGATTAACGAACAGGATTTCATTAATTTAAGCAATGCTAAAAAATAGGCGTAGATTAACAATTACACAGTTTTTAATTCTTCTCTTCGTACTTCTTGTAGTAGTCGTCGGAGTATTGTATTTCTTTAATAACAATCAGAACTCGACGAGCAGCAGCAGCTCCAGCAGCAGCGCTATTCAAGTCATTAATGCCAATAATAATCAGGGGGAGTATAAAACCGTCGTCAAAAACGGCAGTTACGTAACTTCGGCTGCCAGAGGAATCGCTGTTACGACCGAAGATGGGCTTAACGCTCAGTCGTTCGAACAGGCAATCAATGAACTTTCAAAAAAGTTTTTCTCGACAAAGAAATACATTTTCCAAGAGGGCCAGTATCTTTCCGCTACAACTCTTAATGATTGGCTGGATCGCTATTCGAGCAGCAATAAGCTCGGTTTGAATCCGGTTAATAATGGCAAGACCGACAATAGTCGAAATCCGGAATATCTTCAATCAATCGAAGAAAACGACTTTATGACCGAAGGCAGCGGTTCCAATCTTAATCTTGCCGGTATGACAATCGGAATCGCTATGAATCGGACTGATAGTTATACAAAAACTACAGGCGGAACAACATATACTCAAAGCATTTCCAAAGCAGAGATGGTCGCTCAAGGAAAAACGATAGCTAGCAAAGTACTGGCGCGTTTGCGGGCCAATAAAAAAATTGGCAATAATGTTCCTATTTTGATCGTGATGTATCAAAATGCTTCCAGCTCTTCTTTGGTTGGTGGCGTTCCCTACGCTTACTATATGTCAAAGTCCGGCAGCAAAATCAGCGCATGGCATAATCTTGATTACCAGAATCTTATCTTCCCTGAGCAAAGTACAACGACCGGCAGCGTCGGCAGTCAAGACAATACTAATTTTGTTAATTTTGAAGACGATATCGAAGGATTTTTCCCAACTATTTCTTCGGCCACTGCTCAAGCCCGTTACGAGGATAAAACTTTAACAGGAATGAAAATTACCGTTAATACCAGTTTTTACTCGGTTTCTGAAATTAAAGCATTTTCAACTTATATTTCTGAGGTTGGGCCGAAATACTTTACTAAAGATATTCCGATCACGATTTCTGTTTATGCTTCGAACCAATTATTAGCTGTCTTGAGTCGCAGCAGCGGAAGTAACTTTAAGGTTACTTACTTGTACAGTTATTGATATACAGTCTTTTTCGGGTTATAATTAAATTAACTTGATTTACTGAAGTAAATGAGTTGGTGTTTGCCAGCTCATTTTTTATGGGTCAAGTAAAAAAAGATAATGAATTTAAAACAAATTGATACAATCAAAGAAAAAATTCAGCCGATCCTTTCGGAAAAGCATCTTTTGCTTTGGGATCTTTCTTTCTTTGGCGGTAGTCCGGCTGTCTTGACTATTTTAATTGACGGGCAGGATCACCAGGCAATTCGAATGAACCAAATTTCCGAGGTAACTTCTTTGATCAGTGACGCACTTGATAAGGTCGAACCGGATCCGTTTCCAGATCGATACAATCTTGATATTTCATCACCGGGAATCGATCGTTCGATTAAAACTGATGAGCATCTTGATTGGGCACTTGGCCAGCCGATCAAGTTGAATTTGTTTGAAAAAATCGATGGCAGCAAATCAGCCGAAGGTATTTTAAAATCCTTTTCTGATTTGGAGATTAGCTTGGAAGTTTCACCAGCGGAAGTTAAGAATTTTCCAAGAGAAAAAATCTCAAAAATTTCGTTAAATCAGGAGGCATAGATATGGCATCAGATTACAGAAGAGAGTTGTTTTCTGCGTTACAGGCATTACAAGCTGAGAAAGGCATCAGCCAGGAAGATGCAATTACGTCTTTAAAAGATACTTTAGTGACTGCTTATAAGAAGAATTTTGAAGGGGAAACCAATGTCGAAGTTGATGTCGATCCTGAAAAACAGGAGTTTAATCTTTTACAAATTAAAGAGGTCATTCCTGATGGAGATATGATTGACCCCTATTCGGAAATTTATTTGAAAGATGCACGAGAGATTAATTCTGCATACGAAGCCGGTGATCAGATCAAATTCGAAATTAATCCGCGTGATTTTGGCCGTTTGGCTGCTCAATCAGGGAAAAATAAATCTACTCAAACAATTCGTGAAAAAGAAAAGGAGGCAATTCACGCTCGTTACGAAGGTTTCGAGCATGAAATTGTGTCTGCGAGGGTTGCTCGTGAAGACCAACGCTTTTTGTGGGTTACCATGCCTGATGGTCAAGAGGCGGCCATGGGAGACAAGGATCGTATACCTGGCGAAACCTACAAGACCGGTGATCCAATCAAAGTTTTGATTAATCGGGTCGAGGATTCTGCTACTCGCGGTCCACAGATCTACGTTTCTCGAACGAGTCCGGAATTAGTTAAACGTTTATTCGAACAGGAAGTTCCGGAAGTTTACGATGGCACTGTCGTGATTGAATCAATTGCCCGGGAAGCCGGTGATCGTTCGAAAGTGGCAGTTCGGACAACCGATTCCAACCTTGACCCCATTGGTACTCTGGTTGGGACTCGTGGTTCGCGTGTTCAGGCTGTTGTTAATGAATTGCATGGCGAGAACATGGATATTGTTGAATGGGTCGAAGACGAAGCACAGTATATCGCCAATGCTTTGAATCCGGCCGAGGTCGTCGACGTAATTTTCAGTCCGGATAACGATAATGAAGTTACTGTTATTGTGCCTGATTATCAGTTGAGTTTGGCTATTGGAAAACGTGGTCAGAATGCACGTTTGGCTGCCAAGCTAACTAAGTTTAAAATTGATATTAAATCAGAAACACAGGCGGAAAACGACCCACAGCTTCAGGCTATTCTCGAAGAATCCGCTAAATATGCAGAGGAAGAAGATCAATCGGACGAAACCGACGAAACGGATGAGGCTTTGGAAGACGAGACCGAATACGCCGACGCCAATGAATATTTTTCTGAAGGCGCTGATCAATCCGATGCATCAGAAGAGGAGAAAACTTCCGAGTCCGCTGAAGAAAGTAGTTCAGCCGAAGAAGATTCTTCAAAAGCAAAGGCTAAAATGACTGAAGCCGAAGTTAAAGAGGCTCAGGACGAATTTGCCGCTGCCCTAAAGAATGTTGATTTCGATGCTATTTTGGAAGAAAAAGAGGGCGACGACAACAAAAAGAGCGACGATAAATAATTATTTATGGCAAAAAAGAAGCGACAATTTAAAGCACGTAAAATACCGATGCGTAAAGATATAGTCAGTGGCCAAATGTTCCCAAAAAAGGATTTGATTCGAATTGTAAAGACCCCGTCTGGAGAATTAGAGTTGGATCCAACCGGTCGAGCAAATGGCCGCGGCGCCTATGTCAGCGTTGATGTTACACTAGCTAAGAAGGCAAAAATAGAGAAGTCTCTCGATTCTACCTTTGAAATGACTGTTGCCGATGTTTTTTATGATAAATTAATTGATTTTGTCAAGCACCAACAAGACAGGAAGGAACTTTTCAGCCACGAACAAATTATCAAAGCAGAAAATTCTTAATTATTTTGGCTTGGCAAAACGCGCTGGTTTCCTTGTCAGTGGACAGACAGTAGTCGAAAGGGCCATCAGAAAGCAAAAAATTTCGATGGTAATTATTGCTAATGATGCTAGCGAAAATACAAAAAAGGATTTTGAAGACTTAATCCGGGAAAGAATTACCATAGTTAATCAATTTTCAAGTACAGAGATCAGCCAAGCAATTGGGCAGACAAGAAAAATTCTTGGAATTAGTGATCCGGGAATTACAAAACAAATCAAAGAGTTATTAAAGGAGGTGACTTTATGACTGAAGAAGAAAAGAAACGGCGTCCGTTGGTACATCACATTAGAAAGCAATCGGCTTCTAAATCGGAATTGCCAGCCTCTCAAAGAAGGCATGCAGCTGGTCTTTCGAGCCGTGCTCAAGGAGAAAGGCATGGTGAAAAGACGCCAACTAATAACCAGGATTCTCGTCAACGCAGGCGAGTAAGTTTTGATTCCAATACAGGTCGTCCTGCACCCAAAGACCACAAACCGATTCATGCAGGAAGCGCAAGCGCGCCTGCTGGGTCCTCTTTGAATCAACCCCGGAAAACAACAAGCCAACGTCAACGGACGAATTCGAGAACCAGTAAAACAACTGTTGAACCGCTTCGCCGTGCTCACCCACATAATCCGTTACCAAATCAGCATCCGGTAACCAATCAAAGGAATAACCGTCGAAACAATAATCGTACGGCTGGCGGGCAGTCCTCGAATAATAGGAACAATAACAATCACAAAACAAATGCATCGAAAAATGGTACAGGACGTTTTGGTGGCGCATTAGCATCCGGGAATAATTCTGCTCGTAATAATACTCGTCGTCGCAATCAAACAACGACAGCTCCAGGTACTCATTTTGTTAGTGGCCCGGCTCGTGGTATCCGTCGCAAGTCGGGACCCAAAGGGTCCAAGAAAGCTCAGCGTATTGCAGCAGCAGCAGTTTCCAAGAATCGTCAAAACGAACGTAAGGAACAGCCGTTACCAAAGGTTCTGGAATATCGTTTGGGCATGAATGTTCAGGATATTGCCAAAATTATTCACCGTGATGTTACTGAAATTCTTAAGAAACTCTTCTTACTTGGCGTAGTTGTAAACCAAAATCAGAGTTTGGATGCCGACACGATTGAGTTACTAGCTGCTGATTATAATATTGAAGCAAAGCAAAAAGAAGAAGTCGATGTTTCTGATATTGATCGTTTCTTTGATAAGACCGACAATGATATCGATCAGAGCAAATTAGTATCGCGTGCCCCGATTGTTACCATTATGGGTCACGTTGATCATGGTAAGACAACTCTTTTGGATTATTTGCGTCACACTCATGTAACGGAAGGCGAAGCAGGTGGAATCACTCAACGTATTGGGGCTTATCAGGCTCGTTTGCATGATCGTCTGATTACTTTCCTTGATACACCTGGCCATGAAGCCTTTACAGAAATGCGTGCTCGTGGTGCGAACGTTACCGACATTACTATATTGGTTGTTGCAGCTGATGATGGAATTATGCCGCAAACAATCGAAGCTATTCATCATGCTCAGGCAGCGAAAACACCGATTATTGTCGCAATTAACAAGATTGATATTCCAGGTGTCGATCCGAATAACGTTATCAACGAACTCATGAAATATGATCTTGTTCCAGAAGAGTATGGCGGCAGTACGATTGAAGTACCGATTTCTGCTAAAACAGGTCAAAATGTTGATAAACTTTTGGAGATGATTTTACTTCAAGCTGATATGATGGACCTAAAATCAGACCCAACGGCCAAGTCTCGCGGATCTGTTATCGAAGCCCGTTTGGACAAGGGCCGTGGAGCTGTTGCGACATTGCTGATTCAGCAAGGAACACTGAAGACTGGCGATCCGATTGTCGTTGGAAATACTTTTGGTCGTGTTCGGACAATGAATGATGCATCTCACAAAAAACTTGATTCCGCTTTGCCAGCGACTCCGGTTGAAATTACCGGTTTGAATGAAGTTCCGCAGGCCGGTGATCATTTCGTTGTCATGGATTCTGAAAAAGATGCTCGCGAGGCTGGAGAGTCTAGAGCTAAGAAGGCAATGGAAGAAGAACGTAATAATGGGGCTGTTGTGACATTGGACACACTTTTCTCAACAATGGCCAAGCGGGATATGAAGACAGTTTCCTTAATCGTTAAAGCTGATGTTCAAGGATCGGTTGAAGCTCTCTCTGCATCTCTAAAGAAAATCAAGGTTGAAGGCGTTCGAGTTGACATACTCCATGCAGCCGTTGGTGCGATTAATGAGTCTGATATTAACCTTGCCGAAGCTTCTGGCGCGATTATTATCGGCTTTAATGTTCGTCCGGTTGGCCAAGCTAAGACTGATGCCGAGCAAAAACATGTCGATGTCCGACTTTATAACGTTATTTACGATGCCATTAATGAAGTCGAAGCAGCCATGAAGGGCCAACTGGAACCTGTTTATAAGGAGAAGACTCTGGGAACTGTTTCAGTACGTGAATTATTCCATTTCTCCAAAATTGGAACAATTGCCGGTGGCTTGGTTACCGATGGTATTATTACCAGTGATTCGAAAGTTCGTCTTGTTCGCGACGGCGTTGTTGTTTATGATGGACAACTGGGTTCTTTGAAACACGGAAAAGATGATGTCAAAGAGGTCAAGAAGGGCTTTGAACTTGGTTTGACAATCGCCAATTATAACGATGAAAAAGTCGGCGATGTCATTGAAGCTTATACGATGGAAGAGGTTAAGGCAAATGCCTAAACATGCTAAATCTGCACGTTTGCTACGCGTCGAAGGTACAATTCAACGTGAAATCAGTGAAATCCTCGTTAAAGAAGTTTCTGATCCCAGATTGAAGGATGTCACCATCACCGGTATTGACATGACACCTGATTTTTCAATTGCTTATGTTTACTGGACAATTTATTCCGATTTGGCAAGTTCCGGTGAAAAGGCCGACGCTGGTCTCCAAGCTGCTAAAGGTTTAATTAAACGCCAGCTGGCTAGGAAAATGACTACTTTTAAGATTCCTGACTTGATTTTCAAACGCGATACAGCGATCGAATATGGTGATCATATTGAACAACTTATTGCTAAATTAAATCATGAAAGCAAATAAAAACCTGTGTTTCTCACTGAAACGCAGGTTTTTTGTTTACCCAAATTTATTGTTAAATTATTGTCCGCCGGTATTATTGTTTGTTGTAGTCGTGTCTGTGGTGGGAGCTGTAGGTTGAACCGAAGATGACGAATAAGTTGTGGCGGGCGTTGTATAAGTTTGCTGTGTCGACGAACTATAAGTCGCTGTTGAATCATCGGTTTCTGTGGAACTATCATCGCCTATGACGACCCCGTTAGTAACTTTACTAGCATATAGTGGACCCGATTTAGCTTTTTTCAGGCCAAGGAATTTTCTAATTTTATTAGTGACACGTTGTTTTTCTTTACTGGCAACCACTTGGTAGGAAATTCCAGAATATTCATAATCAGTGCCTTGTACTGAATCGGATTTAATATTTTTCAGGGCCTTTCTGTAATTAGAAGCCAAAGTAACCATATCGTTGAAAGTCAAATCTGTTTTTCCCTGTTTGGAAATTGAATTCAAGAATTTTTTGTTAACAATTTGTGGAATTAAGGCGGTTGCTTTCTTTGCAATGGCTTCAAAGACCAAGCGTTGACGTAAAGTACGGCCGTAGTCTCCTAGCGGATCGTTATAACGCATTCTTGTGAAAGCCAGGGCAGCAGCCCCGTTCATGATGTTGGAAGTTTTTGTCAAAGTACTTCCATTTTTATAATACTTGTACTTCGTTGACCCTTTTGTGAAGGTGTATAAATTATTTCCATAATCATGAGCAGTATCTTCCGAAAAAGTGAAAGTTAAAGGAGATTTCACAGAAATCCCTCCAGCTTTATTGGTAATTTGTTCAAGCGCCTCCATGTTGACGATTCCATAAAAATCAATCGGAACGTTCAACCATTTTTCAACCGTTTTAATGGATGTTTCTGGATGGCCTTTTCCGTTTGCCGGATATTCATAGGCTGCGTTTATTTTTTGAGGGAAAGTATACTCATAGCCGGGAATCGAGACCATTGAATCACGTGGAATCGACATGAGCAGAGTTTTCTTGGTTTTTGGATTGATTATGACAAGGATCATCGAATCGGTTCTTCCGACCCAATTTCGACCTAATTCACCGGTATCGGTTCCCATGAGAAGTATTGAAACCGGTTTTCCTTTGCTTAAGACTGAATCGACATTACGTTCTTTCTTTATATTAGTTGAAACGAAAGTATTGGAATCGATCGCTCCTTTAATATTGTAATAGGCCACAAAAAAAATTACCCCGACTCCAACGAATAACAAACCGAAGACGGTAAGCACTATATTTCTGATTAAATGTTTGCTTTTACGGCCGGGACGACGTTCTTTTCCTGCTTTTGGTGATCTAAATTTTCGCATATAGTACATTCTATCCAAAGTACTAATTTAATACATTAAAAAATATAGCTTTGTTACAATAGATTTTGAATTATGATAGTTGATCGGGATAAGGCGCGAAAACCGCTTATTTATATTTTTGCAGGGCTTTTTTTATTTGTAATCATTTTATCTTGGCTGTATTCGCCTTTACTTAATTTATTGGATGAATTTTTTACCGAGTTTCTTTCGGGCCGTAATAACGGCTTTCTTAAGGTTTTTTTCTGGATTGGAGCCAATTTGAGCCGACCTATTTTCAGTTTTTTGGTGACCCTTTTTTGTGCTTTCCTTCTATGGGGAAACAATTTTAAAATTCCGGCAGCTTGGTTTCTTTTTACGATGCTCGGTTCAATGCTGGCTGATTCGCTTTTGACTTTGTTGCTGCAGTTTCCGGCTCCCAGCGATAAGCCGGCATCGATCGGCCGGAGTTTTCCAAGTCTGGCTGTTTTGATGACTTTTTTGTTGATTCAATTTTTCTTTGTTATCGTTGTACCAGAGTTTAATAAACGGGCTAAAAAAGTTAAAAACAAAACGATCATTTTCATGATTCTTTGGCTGATATTGGTTTGTTTTGCTGTAATTGCTTGTCAATATAATACGATTATTGATGTTTTTTCTGCGCTTATATTTGGTTATGCCTGGTTCATGTTTTCCGAAGAGTTTTATTTTAGCTATGCACGAATATTTGTGAAATTAAATATTTTCAGGGGCAGTTGGATTTAAAAGGATGGAGTTGTCAAGTCGGATCAATTAGTTTTTTAAATATACTGAAAAATGTTTGACATTAGATTGGTATATTGTCAAATTAGATAAAGTAAAAAAGACAAGGGGATAATATAATTAATGATCGTTTTATCAGGAACAATTGGAGCTGGGAAAACCAGTTTAACGAATTTGCTTTCAAAACATTTAGGTAGCAAAGCGATTTATGAAAGTGTGAGTGACAACCCGATTCTGCCGCTTTTCTATGACGATCCTAAAAAGTACGCTTTTCTTTTGCAAATATATTTTCTGAATAAACGCCTGCAAAATATTAAAAATGCCCAAGAGAATAAATTGGACGTGATCGATCGTTCAATTTTCGAAGATGCTCTATTATTCCAATTGAACGCTGATCTTGGTCGTTCGACTCAGACTGAAGTCGATATTTATAAATCACTTTTAAGCAATATGATGGAAAAACTTGATGAGTTGCCATCAAAGGATCCTGATCTTTTGATTCATGTGCGGGTTTCTTTTGACAACATGCTGAGCAGGATTGAAAAACGCGGTCGTGATTTTGAACAGATTTCCGTTCATCCGGATCTGTACAAATACTATCAGGAACTTAATCGCCGTTATGCTGTTTGGTATGCCGCTTATGATCGCGGACCAAAAATGGAAATCGACGGTGATAAATATGATTTTGTTGAATCTAAAGACGCCGCTCAAGAGGTTCTGAACCAAATTGATGAAAGACTTTTTGATTTGGGAATCCTTGTCGGCTAATTTATCTTCAGGTTAATTTTCATTTAATATTTGTTTAAGCACACTTTAATTTTCAGAGAATAATCTGCAATGTAAAGGAGATTTCATGGATTATATCAAGCGTGCTTTTTTGTATCTTCGCCGAAAAATTGGGCGGAGTTTATTATTGACTCTGGTTATTACAGCGATTATGACTTTTGTTTTAGCTGGACTGATTATTCAAAATGCTGCTTTGACAGCTGTCAATAATAGCAAAGATTCAGTCGGTACAACAGTGGCCTTGTCCGCTAATCGACAAAAACTATTCAAGCAAAACCAAGGCTCAACTGGAACTTCGGGATTTAAGAGCACCAATCAGGCAATTATTACTCAAAAAACGGCTAATAAATTAGGTTCTTTGAGTAATGTTGCTGCTTATCAGATTACTGCCACAGCGAGCGTTAACGCTTCTTCTTTCACAGCAGTGAAAACCAGCAGTTCATCCAGCAGTAAGGGTGGTTTTTCTGGTATGCAAAGCACCGAAAGTGGTGATATTAGTATTTCCGGTGTTTCAACAACTGCGGCCGATTCAAACTTTAAGAACAAAAATTATGTAATTATCAAAGGCCGCGGAATCAAAGTATCTGATAAAAACACAAATAACGTTGTAATTGAAAAAACTCTTGCTTCGAATAACAAAATCAAGGTTGGCAAAACGATTAAGATTAAAAATTCGGATGGGGATGTCAAGACATTGAAAGTCGTTGGAATTTATCAGGCAAAAACCTCCAGTTCGGCCAGCTTGGCAACTACTGATCCGTCGAATACGATTTATTCCAGTTACACACTTGCTTCGAGTCTAGCTGGCGATGGCGGTAAAGTTTCTGCTGTTACTTATACTTTGACTGATTCCAGTAAGGAGAAAGCTTTTGTTAAAAAAGCCAAGAAATTAATTTCCAGCAAACTGCAATTAACAACTTCCGACGAAATTTATGAGCTTTTATCCAGTTCGGTCAAGTCGATTGAGAGTATTGCCTCAAAGATTGTTTGGATTGTTGCGATTGCTGGGATTGCTATTCTGAGTCTGATTTTGATTTTAATGATTCGTGAGCGTAAACATGAAATTGGTGTTCTGATGTCTCTTGGCGAGGCAAAGGGAAAAATAATCGGACAGATTTTCATCGAAACAATTTCAATTTTGATTATTTCTCTGTTTTTCGCCGGCATTTTCGGTAATTTATTCGGTAATGTAATCGGAAAACAATTGGTTAATCAGCAAACAACATCGACACAAAGTCTGAGCAGCGGAGCCGGTGCCCCGGGTGGTGGTGGCGCACCAGGCCAGGGAAATACAACCGGCAAAGGAACGACGCAGAAAACCGGTCGGCCTACTGCCGGCGGTACCAGCCAATTGAGTTCAACTCTGACGGGAAGTTCTCAACTTAATAAACTTTCAACTCATTTAACGATTGGTACTTTACTAAAGTTGGGAGCATTTGGATTAGTAATCGTCGGCATTGCGACTTTACTCGGTTCTATACCGATTTTGAGCTTAAAACCAAAAAGAATTCTAATTTCGGAATAAGGGAGCAATTATGACACTAGCAGTTCAAAAATTAACTCATTATTTTAATCATCCGGATGACTACTTATATAAGGATGTTAGTTTGAAGTTTGAATCATCGAAGTTTTATGCAATTGTCGGTGAATCGGGTTCCGGGAAAACAACTTTTGTGAGTTTTCTAGCCGGGCTTGATTCGCCGGTTGCCGGAACGATTAATTTCAACGGCAAGGACATCAGAAAAATCGGTTTGACCAAATATCGTAACCAAGATGTGACAATTATTTTTCAAGCCTATAATTTAATGACCTATATGTCAGCCTTGGAGAATGTTATGTCGGCTTTATCAATTACAAATTCCAAGCATGCCGGCGATAAACAATATGCGACTGATTTGCTGGCTTCAGTCGGTATCGATGGTGATTTGATAAATAAAAACGTTCAAAAATTATCCGGTGGCCAGCAACAGCGTGTTGCCATCATTCGTGCTTTGGCTGTTGATGCGCCGGTTGTTGTTGCCGATGAGCCAACCGGTAATTTAGATTCGCAAAATACGAAAGAAATTACGCAAATTTTTAAAAAAGTTGCTCATGATTCCAAGAAAACCGTAATCGTAATTACTCATGACCAAAAAGTAGCTAGCATGGCCGATGTTAAAATAGTTTTGGATGATCGCAAATTTACAGTTAAAAAACCTAGAAAGAGAGTTTCTAAATTAAGAAAAATAAGCTGATTTACCGGCTTTTTCTTCTTTGCCGAATGTATAATCGAATGTATGCTAGATATTAAATATTTACGGAATAATCGAGATGAAGCCAACCAACGTTTGATTGATCGCAATGTTGAAGATGGCGTGTTAGATAAATTATTAGCCGACGACGAGAAGCGTCGTTCTCTGATTCGCAAAGCCGAACAGTTGAAGGCGAAACGGAATCAGGTTTCCGATCAAATTGGGGCTGCCAAACGGGCTAAAGACAATTCAGCTGCTCAAAAAGCAATTAGTGATATGCAGACCGTTGCAGGTCAAATTAAAGATTTGGATAAGCAATTATCGGCAATTGAAGAGTCTGTTCATACCCAAGCTGCTCATCTGCCTAATTTGGCTGATCCGCGGGTGCCGGTTGGTCCGGACGATTCATATAATGTTGAACAAAGAAAGTGGCAACCAACCGATCTTCAGGGCCGTCCGGCCGCTTTTTCGAAAACACCAACATGGTTGAAAGCCCATTTTGAAATTGGCGAAGATCTTGGTATTTTGGATTTTCAACGAGGCGTAAAAGTATCCGGAGCGCGTTTTTTGTATTATGTCGGCGCCGGCGCCCGCTTGGAACGAGCTGTTTATAATTTCATGCTTGATGAACATCGCCGCGAAGGTTACACAGAATTGTTGACTCCGTACATGGTTACCAACGAATCGATGTATGCAACCGGCCAGTTTCCGAAATTTGTTGACGATGCCTACGAGGTTGGCAAAAATCAGTCGATGACAATGATTCCGACCGCTGAAGTCGCCTTGGTTAATTGGCGTCGCGATGAAGTTTTGGATGAATCGGAATTGCCCTTATATATCACTGCCTTGTCGCCGGCATTTCGTCAGGAAGCCGGGGCTGCCGGGAAAGATACGCGTGGTTTGATTCGCCTGCATCAGTTTAATAAAGTCGAAATGGTTAAATTTACCAAGCCAGAGGATTCATATAACGAATTGGAAAAAATGACTGTCGATGCAGAAAATATTTTGCAAAAACTGGAATTACCTTACCATGTAATTCGCCTTTCGACTGGGGACATGGGTTTTGGTTCTGCAATGACTTACGATTTGGAAGTTTGGTTTCCGACCCAGGATAAATATCGTGAAATTTCTTCTGTTTCTAATGATGAAGATTTTCAAGCGCGCCGTGGACACATTCAATATCGTGATTCAAAGACAGGCAAACTTCGTTTTGTTCATACTCTAAACGGTTCTGGTCTGGCTGTTGGCAGAACAGTTGCGGCTATTTTGGAGAATTATCAAAATGAAGATGGGACAATTACAATTCCCGAAGTTCTTCGTCCTTATTTCGGCGAAGACAAGATTAGCAAAGAAAATGCCAGGTAATTTCCAGTATTTTCAAACGTTTTTACTAAAATTATTTCCCTGAATTCTTTTATCTTCGTTTTATCTCTCTTTTATTTTCTTTTAATCTGTCAATTGAATAATTAAAACTGTTCCAAAGGACAAGTTGTTAAAAACAAATCCCGACGAACAACTCTCCAATAATAAAATATCCCTTCCAAATAAATTAAAAACTCTCTTCATAATAATTAATCCCAAAAAACGCCACCCCAAAGGCGTTTTTATTTTTGCCTAAAATCCTATTAAATCATCACTTTTATAGTATTTAAAATATGTTTAATTATTAAGTGATAAAAGTAGAGCATGAATGCTTATGAATTTTTGAATTTAGGCCAGTCGAAAAAGCCGAGAAGATCCGGCCTAACTATGATGCTTGATAAAGGTTTAGGAAGCAGATCGCTCGATGATCTTCTAAATACATCTGCTGATTATATTGATTTTGCCAAATTTGGTTGGGGCACTTCGGCCGTAATTAATCGGGACTTGATAATTAATAAAACGAGTCGATATCAAGCTGCTGGAATTATGCCTTATCCTGGCGGAACTTTGCTTGAAGTTTCTGTGTTGAAGGGCAAAGTGGATCGATTTTTAAAGGAAAGCCGTGAATTGGGATTTACGGCAATTGAAGTTAGTGATGGATCAACTGAAATTACCAAAGAAGAAAGAGCGAAAATAATTAAAAAATCAAGGGAAGCCGGTTTTTATGTTATCTCCGAAGTTGGCAAGAAAAATCCGATTTTGGATCACGATTTATCTATTTCGGAAAGATTGGAACTAATTAAATCTGATTTGGCATACGGTTCAAACTATGTTCTCATTGAAGCCAGGGAGGCTGGAAAAGATATCGGAATCTATGATGCCGATGGAAATATTATTGAAGATGAATTGGAACAACTTTCCAGTCTTGGAATATCCAAATTGATCTTTGAAGCGCCACTTAAAAAACAACAAGCCGAATTGATTTTAAAATTCGGCAGTCAGATAAATCTAGGCAATATTGCTTCAGATGAAGTTGTTTCTCTGGAAACTCTGCGGCAGGGATTACGGGGAGATACAATCATCCTGCTTCATTAGAAAATTGACTATTTTGAAAGAAAGATTCCCGTTTCATTTTAACTGGCAAATCATATTTCACGAATGCAAAAAAGTGTGCTCATTCAACTGATATTCATAAATTTATTTATAAAAAAAGCCCGGAAACGAGCTTTTTAATTTATATAATGCCGACTAGAGGATTCGAACCTCCGACCCCTTCATTACTAGTGAAGTGCTCTAGCCAACTGAGCTAAGTCGGCAATTAACCAACCAAAATAGTGTAACAAATTTATTAGTAACTAGCAATTATGCTTGGTTAATTTTATTAATATTAAAAGCCTTGGGGGATGTCCTAATCGTTGACTCGTTGAACAGAATCGTCCACCAAAGCACTTTCTTGGCGATTGTTTTTAAGACTGTAAAGCAAAAGGCCAACACAGGCGCCGACTATCGAGGGAAGGAGCCAGCCGAGTCCCAAAGAAGCCAAGGGAATAAATTGATGGTAGCAACTGACCAAATTACTGATTACCGGTAGATTAGTTACTGGTAAATTAGCAAAACTATCCAATAAGGCAGCTGGAGCGACAAAAAGAAGTACGAACCTGTAAACGATTTTCGAGCGATGAAAAAAATTTGAAAAAAGCGAGAGGAAGATAAGAGCCAGCGCCAAAGGATACATCAACATCAAAACCGGTGTTGCCCAGGCGATGATATTCGTTAATCCAACATTGGCTGTTAAAAATGATCCAAAAGCAATTATACGCAGCCAGTTTAGATAACTGACTTTTGGAAAAGTTCGATGCATGTCTTGTGAAAAAGAAGCAAAGAGCCCCATCGCTGTTGTAAAAACTGCCAAAGTAACAACTAAGCCGGTAAACAGCGTTCCGAAGTTTCCGGCGTAGTGTCCAACGATTTGTGAAAAGGCAGTTGCGCCGTTTGGAGCCATTTTTAAAAGACCAAGGCTGCTAGTGCACAAAAATATAAGCGACAAATATAGTAAAACTTCAGCTAATATGCTTAATAGACCTGATTTAGCAATCATTTTAGGAACACGTTCTTTTGAATACCCGAGGCCTTCTACTGCATAGACAACCGTTACTGCCAAAGCTAAAAGGGCGATTCCATCCATCGTATTGTATCCATCCAAAAAACCTTGAAAAAAGGCGTTGTTTTGATAAGCCGGCTGAACAGCCTGCTTTAGACTTCCCATTGGCAAAACAAACGAAAGAATCACAATCGAAACGATCAAAACAAGGAACAAGGGATTCAAGTATTTAGCAATCCAAGCGACGACATTGGATTCTTTGATACTTAGATAGTATGCAAGGGCAAAGAAAATTGCCGAGAAAACCAACATACCGATTGTTTGATATTTTGCAGGCAAAAATGGCGATACTCCCATCGAGAAAGCAGTTGCTGCTGTTCTTGGGGTTCCGAAAAAAGGCCCAATCGTCAAGTGAAGCATTACAAGAAAAAGTGTTCTAAACCAAGGAGCGGCCGGTTTGGCGATATCATAAACTCCACGGCTGTGGGTCACGGCGATGGCTAATATTGCTAGGAAAGGCACCAGAGTTCCGGTTAAAAGAAATCCTAACGCGGCTGTTAGCCAGTGGCTTCCGGCCATTTGGCCGAGTTGTACCGGAAAAATCAAGTTTCCGGCTCCAAAGAACATCCCAAATATTAGAGATGCAACTAAAACGGTATTATTCCGTTTTCCTTTTTTTAACATTTTTATTTTCCCTTCTTTTTCAGCTATAAAAAAATCGACCGTTGCGATTTCCGCAGCAGGTCGATTTCTCAAGGAATATAACCACTCAGCTGCTCATCATTTTAAGATTAATGATGAGCAATACAAATCTAGCTCATCATTATTAAATAATAATGACCAAGCTAATGACGATTTGTGAAACTAGAGTTTTGTTCTGATACATTAAATACCAATTCCTTTCAATGCTTTAGAGCTATTAAAACAAGCTTTTTCCTTTTTGTCAAGAAAAATAAAAAAACATTCTCTTTTTGGAATGTTTTTACTTTGAAGATGAAATTTTAGTGCGGATGACAGGGATCGAACCTGCATGAGTTTCCTCACAGGAACCTAAATCCTGCGCGTCTGCCAGTTCCGCCACATCCGCAGAACTAATCCATTTTATCATGCAGCTGAGTAATATAGCAATAAAAAACACCGAATAAAATTCGGTGTCAGGGATTTCTTTTATAGAGAAAGTTTTTATCCATTTGGAAGGGATAGTTAATTTTTATGAAGATTGTTCTCAAGGATTCTGCTTAATCCCTTAGAACAAGACTTATTATCAAAATTGAATATTAAAGGAAATTAAAAAGGAAATTAAATGAAAATTAAAATTAAGTTTTCAAGATAACGAATTAATATTTGCATTTATCAGACAAATCGGATAGAATTTAACAGTTACATGTAAGGAGGACGCTATGGCAAAAGATGCTATTACTGGCGCGCGTACTCGTTTTGGTAATCAACGTTCACACGCTTTGAATGCCAATCGTCGTTCGTGGAAGCCGAATTTGCAAAAAGTGACCGTTAAAATCAATGGCGACGCTGCCAAAACCGTTTATCTGACTGCTCGTACTTTACGTGCAGGCTTGAAGAACGGTTCGATCGAACGAGTATAAGTTAGCCGCCCTGAGCGGCTTTTTTATATTTGTGATTCCAAGGTTCAAGACATAAATACTGTTAGAATTTAGTCAGAGGTAAAATCATGAGTTTGAAGATGAAGACTAAGATTGGTCAAGTAAACATTGGTGATGATGTTATTTCAACAATCGTTGGAACAGCAGCTTCTGAGTCTTTTGGTGTTGTTGGTATGGCATCCAAATCTTTTAAAGATGGTGTTAATCATGTACTCCAGCGCCCTAATTATGGTCGTGGAATTCTTGTGTCGGAAGAAAACGATCAACTGACGATTGATGTACATATTATTGTTGAATATGGAGCAAAATTATCGGAAGTTTCCAAGGCGGTTCAAAAGCAGGTCCGTTATTCTTTGGAGAAAAATTTGGGTGTTTTAATCAATCAAGTGAATGTAACTATCGAAGGCATCCGCGCTTAAGGAGATCAAATGGAATTAATTACGAGTGTCGAATTTGGTAGGATGATCAATGCTGCTGCCCAAATTTTGACGAAAAATGCACAACATATCAATAAGTTAAACGTTTTCCCGGTTCCTGATGGAGATACAGGCACTAATATGAGTTTGACGATGCAGTCGGGGGCTCAGTATGAACGAGATTCAACCGAAACCTCGATCGCTGCTTTGTCAGCAGCAATGTCTAAAGGCCTTTTAATGGGGGCCCGCGGGAATTCCGGTGTCATTTTGTCGCAAATTATGCGTGGGTTTACGAAATTTGTTGCTAATTTTGATACTTTGGATGCCAAACAGTTTGCCAATGCTTTAAAAGCCGGAGCCGAATCGGCCTATAAGTCTGTTATGAAACCAACCGAGGGAACCATTTTGACAGTTATTCGCGAATCTGCGGCTGCTGCCGGCGATGCGGCCGATCAATCAGATGATTTAGTCGATGTTGCGAAAGCTACATGGGATGCTTCAAAGGAGGCTTTGGCAAAGACTCCTGATTTATTACCGGTTCTTAAAGAAGTCGGCGTAGTCGATTCTGGCGGCCAGGGGCTTGTCTTTGTTTTCCAATCCTGGTACGAGGTTCTTTCTGGAAAAACTACTCAAGAAGATTTGAGTACCCCTCCCGATATGGCTCAATTTGATGAAAAAACAGATGAATTCGATGCACAGGTCTCTTTGGACCCCAAAGACATTAAATATGGCTATTGCACAACGATTCTTTTTGAGACCGGTAAAGGATCAACCTATGATCGCGAATGGAATTATGATAAATTCTATAGTTATTTATCGAAGAAAGGTGATTCTCTTCTGGTTATCGCCGATGACGGTTTGGTCAAGACTCATGTTCACACGGAAGATCCCGGTGCAATTTTAACCGAAGCAACTCATTATGGCTCGATCAAGTGGGTCAAGATAGACAACATGCGCGATCAGCAACAGGCAGTAATTGATCGAGTTGCCAAAGAACAGGCCAGTCAGCCTAAAAAACCAATAGAAACGGCTGTTATCACGGTTGCTTCCGGTCATGGAGTTTCGGAACTTTTCAAATCGATGGGTGTCACCGACGTAATAACCGGCGGCCAGACAATGAATCCTTCAACAAAAGATTTGTTAAACGCAATTACATCTAGCAAAGCGAAAAATGCGATTATTATTCCTAATAATGCCAATATATTTATGGCTGCCAGTCAAGCTGCCGATATGTCGAAAATTCCGGTTGAAATTGTTAAATCAAAAACAATTCAGCAAGGTTTAACTGCAATGTTGGGCTTTAATCCAGATGCAGATGTAAAAGAAAACGCAAGCGAAATGACGGCTCAGCTCTCAACTGTTAAATCAGCCGAAGTCACCAAAGCAGTTCGTGATACTAGTATTGACGGCAAAAGTATCAAACGTGGCGAATATATCGGAATCGTTGACGGCAAAATTCAGGCCAATGGCCGCCGTTTGAGAGACGTAGCGATTAATTCCGTGAAGGCGATGCTTGATGACGATTCAGAAATCGTAACAATAATTTATGGTAGCCAATCAAATCAAAAAGAGTCCGAGCAACTGACCAAGGCAATTTCCAAACTTGATAACAATTTGGAAACGGAAATTCACGAAGGCGACCAGCCCTTATATCCTTTCTTGATTTCGGTCGAATAACTTTTAAAAATAGGATGGATTTTTCATCCTATTTTATTTTGTGCTAAAAGTATTTCCGATTGTTTTTAGTTAAATAACCAATCATAAATTTAAGTAATATAATCTTTCTGTGAGTCTTTTTGATTCAATTACAGAACTTTCCGGCGTTGGACAAAAACGGGCTGAAATTCTAAAACAGCTGGGAATTTTAAATATCGAAGATCTTTTGACTTATTATCCTTTTCGTTATGATGATTTGGAGTCCCGTCTTCCGAGCCAAACTGATGATGGCCAAAAGGTAACTTTTAAGGGAATGGTTAGTTCCCAGCCGACCATTTCTAGATTTGGTTACAAAAAATCAAGAATTGCTTTTCGACTTTTGATCGGGCATGATAATATTTCAGTCTCTTTTTTTAATCAGCCTTGGTTAAAAGAACAGATTGAAATTGGAAAGGAAATGGCGATCTTCGGGACTTATGATGCTGTTCATGAAGCTTTAAAGGGCCAGAGAATCATTCACGCCGAGAATGATTCATTAGCGGCAATTTACCCATCAAATCAGGCGATTCATCAAAAAACGATTCAACAATTGATTGAAAATGCCTATGCTAAATATGCCGATCAAATTAATGATATTATTCCAAGAAGATTGATGTTGGCTTATCGCTTGCTATCACGAAAAAAACAGATTCACGATATGCATTTTCCCGATTCGGCTGAGAATGCCAAGCTGGCACGTCGTTCGGCTGCTTTCGAAGAGTTTTTTATTTTCCAGATGCGTTTACAGTTAATGAGAATTTCTGCTGGAAAAAACCGTGGCAGGGAAATTGAATACAATTCAGAAATTCTCAATGACTTTATTGCAAAACTTCCTTATTCCCTAACTGATGCGCAAAAAAAAGTTATTCAGGAAATTTTATTGGATTTAAAACGGCCGATTCATATGAATCGTTTGTTGCAGGGGGATGTTGGTTCCGGCAAGACGGTCGTAGCCGCTATTGCGATGTTGGCTTGTTATAGTGCCGGTCTTCAGGCAGCGATTATGGTACCAACGGAAATTCTTGCTCAACAACACGCTATTAATCTCAGCAATTTATATCAATCGGCCGGACTCAATCTTAGGATTGAATTGTTGACCTCGGGTCTCAAGGCGGCAGCTCGGCGGCAGATTTTAGCAGATCTGGAAAGTGGCGAGATCGATATTGCCGTTGGCACTCATGCTCTGATTCAAGCGGATGTTCATTTTTATAATTTGGGTTTGGCCGTCATTGACGAGCAGCATCGGTTTGGCGTCAAGCAGCGAGCAAGATTACGGGAACAAGGACAAAATCCAGATATCTTGGCCATGACGGCAACTCCGATTCCACGTACATTAGCGATTACCGCTTATGGTGAAATGGATGTTTCAACAATTGATCAATTGCCTAACGGGCGCCGTCCAATTATCACTAAATGGGTTAAAAGCAATCAATTTGATAATGTTTTTGATTGGGTGAAAACACAATTAGCCGCTGGGGCTCAAGTTTATGTTGTTACCCCATTGATTGAAGAATCGGAGACTTTGGATGTTCAGAATGCCGTTTTAATTTATGACCGTTTAAAAGAAGAATTAAAACCTTATCGGATCGGTCTACTTCATGGGCGGTTGACGAATGATGAAAAGCAGCAGGTGATTAACGATTTTTCAACCAACCGAGTGCAGGTACTGGTTACGACGACCGTGATTGAAGTTGGTGTCGATATCAAGAATGCCACGATTATGGTAATCCTGGATGCCGACCGTTTCGGCATTGCTCAGTTGCACCAGTTGCGGGGACGGGTTGGTCGCGGCAAGAAACAGTCTTATGCTATTCTTGTTTCCGATCCCAAAACCCAATATGGAATCGACCGAATGGAGGCAATTGTTTCTACGAACGATGGTTTTGCTTTGGCGGAAAAGGATTTGAAGCTGCGGGGGCCGGGCGATGTAATTGGAATAAAACAAGCTGGGATGCCGGAATTTAATGTTGGCGATCCAATCCATGATTTAAAAATGATGGAAACAGCTCAACAATCGGCGATCGAAATTACGAGCCAGTCTAACTGGGATGCTGACAAAGAAAACGCTGAACTGGTAAAATATTTGTCGTTAACGATGTATCGATATAAGGACTTTGATTAATGGATAAAACATATACAATTGCTATTGATGCAATGGGCGGCGATAATGCGCCGGAAGAGATCGTGAAAGGGGCCTTGCTGGCCCGGGACAAATACAAGAATTTGCATTTGAATCTATACGGTGACAAAGGAAAGATTCTTGAACTGATTGGCGAGACCAAACAGGACAGAATTAAGATCATTAACACAACCGAGATGATTGAAATGGGTGAAGAACCCGTTAAGGCTGTACGCAAGAAAAAGGATTCTTCAATGGTTGTTGCCACTAATGCTGTCAAAGGTGGAAGCGCCGATGCCTTATTTTCGGCCGGAAATACCGGAGCACTTTTAGCCAGTGGCATTTTTATTGTCGGCCGAATATCAGGAATTGAACGTCCCGGACTGTTAACGGTGTTGCCGTCGGTCGATGACCCCAAACGCCAATGGGTTTTTATGGACGTGGGCGCTAATGCCGAGGTCAAACCAAGTTACCTTTATCAATTTGCGGTGCTTGGTAATTTCTATGCAACGCACGTTTTAAAAAAGCCGAATCCGGAAGTTAAATTATTGAATAACGGAACTGAAGAGGATAAAGGCGATAAAATTCATATTCAAGCCTATCAACTTTTAAAGAACGGCAAGCAACTTAATTTCACTGGAAATATTGAAAGCCGGGAATTATTAAATGGCCATGCCGATGTGGTTGTTGCCGATGGTTTTTCCGGAAATGCTGCTTTAAAAGCGATTGAAGGAACAGCTTTAACAATGTTTGCCGGTTTAAGAAAGATTCTTGTGAATGGTAGTTTGAAGACGAAAATCGGCGCCGCTTTGGTTAAACCGGCCCTAAAAGAATTTTCTTCGGTGCTGGACTATAATAACGCAGGTGGAGCCGTAATCGCCGGTGTCAAGGCACCAGTTGTCAAGACGCACGGATCAGCAAAAGCAAAGACTGTTTCCAATACAATTGGTCAAATCAAGATAATGCTGGAGTCGAATTTGGTTCCCGATATTACTAAATATGTTGATGAAAACAAAGATCAATTCAAGATTATTTTGGAGGAGAAATGAATAAAGATGAAATTGCTGCTCAACTAGCAGATGAAGTTTCTAAACGCTTTGGTTTATCAAAATCAAAAATTACCCCGGATTTGGATTTTACAAAGGATGTCAACGCCGATTCAATCGATTTTGTTGAATTGGTGATGGAATTAGAAGATAAATATGATATTGAAATTTCCGATGACGATGCTGCCAAGCTGATTACTTTCCAATCGACTGTCGACTATCTCTATGATCATGCGAGTAAAAAAGCTTCATGAGAAACACTCGAGAACCTTTTCAATCTTTAAAAATCATCACGGTCGTTTTGGATTTTCTTGGAATTCTTAGCGGATTATTTTATGGGTTAATTACCCTAGGTAGTAATTATCTGACTTCAGCCGAGATAGCGGATTTTGGAAAAAATAATTTGCAAGCCGCACTTTTGATCTGGGGTGTTTTATTAATGACGGTCCCTGGCTCGATAATGCTGATTCTGCATATTATCGGTTTGATAAATTTTCGCCGGGTCGATTATCCTCTAACAGGTCACATTCTTGGAATAATTGCTGCGGTTTTTTCGATTGTTGCCATCCTCTTTTGGTTAACGCCTTTTCTTTATTTGCTGGCCGGAATCTTTCTTCTGGTAGCCCGCAAAAAGGGTCCTTTAATTAAGAATGAAGGTGATTCTAAGGATAATTATGTCGGCGCCGGGAAAATAACAGCAGCTGATTTGTATCCCGATCGAACCGAAGAATTACCAAATATGGATAATACAGTTGTCGAAATCAGAGCCTATCTTGATTCAAAAGGAATCAAGTATAAAAAGTCTTCTAGAAAAAGCGATCTATTAAAATTAATAAAATGAAAATGCCCGTCTGTCTTTGTCTGATGGGCATTTTGATATAATTGAAGGGTTAATGAATAATATTCAAAAAGGTATAAAAGAAGATTTTGGAATTGAATTTGCTAATCAGGATTTATTGCTTGAGGCTTTTACTCAGGGCAATTATTTAAATGAACATCCTGAAGAAAAGGGTCGCGACTATCAGCGACTGGAGTTTTTAGGCGATTCTGTTATGCAATTGATTGTGGCCGACTATTTATTTACTCGCTATCCTGCTTGGGAAGAAGGCCAGTTGACAGAAATGCGAATTGCGATGGTACAAAGCAAGTCTTTCTCTCATTTTGCCAGATTGGCCGGTTTTAACCGTTATATTCGTTTGGGAAAAGGTGAGGAACTTTCCGGAGCTCGTAATCGCGATAGTCTCTTGGAAGATATTTGGGAAGCATTTATCGGTGCTTTATATAAGGATCAAGGCGCTAAAGCGGTTTTTACTTTTTTAAATAAGGCCTTTTTTCCAGCGATCGATGAAGGTTTTTTTGAAGAATTTATTGATTACAAATCCAAATTACAGGAATTGCTTCAAAAGGCCGGCTCGGTTGATATTGAATATAAAGTTGAAAATGAAGATCTTTCCGACCCCCAAAAACCGCATTTTGAAGTAACTGTCTTCGTAAACGATAAAGCAATTGGTTCCGGTTCCGGACGCTCAATAAAAATCGCCGAAAAGCGGGCTGCTAAAAAAGCCTATCAGGATGTGACGCCCAGATGAAATTAAAGTCATTGGAAATTAATGGTTTTAAGTCCTTTGCTGATAAGACAGTCATTGATTTTATGCCTGGCATGACTGGAATCGTTGGACCAAACGGTTCTGGAAAATCAAATATTATTGAGGCGATTCGTTGGGTAATGGGTGAACAATCGGCTAAGGGTTTGCGTGGCAATACAATGGCTGATGTTATTTTTGGCGGCTCAAAAAAACGACCAGCCTTAGGCCGGGCTTCGGTTTCGATGACAATTGATAATTCTGACCACTACCTGCATTCAGCTTTTGACGAAGTACAAATTTCCCGCCGTTTGTATCGCAATGGGGATGCTGAATATCTAATCAATGGAGTTAAGTCCCGTTTAAAAGATATTACCGATCTTTTTGTCGATACTGGATTGGGTCGTGAATCTTTTTCGATTATTAATCAGGGCAAAGTTGAAGCTATTTTTAACGCTAAAGCCGAAGATCGCCGAGCAATTATCGAGGATGTTGCCGGTGTTTTTAAATACAAACAAAATAAAAACAAAAGTCAAAATCAATTACTTCAGACTCAGGAAAATTTGGATCGTTTACTTGATATTATCAAAGAAATTTCCGATCGTTTGCAACCCCTTGAAAAGCAGGCCGACGAAGCTGAAGAATTTTTATCTTTGCGTAAACAATTCGATCGGTTGAAACTTGTTAAAATCGCCCGCGTTAAAAAAGATTTGTCTGCAAAAGAGTTGACTACGCAAAGCGAAATAACTGCTTTGACCAAAAAAATCGAGCAGGTTGAAAAAAAATTAGGTGATAAAACTTCCAAAGAAGACCTAATCGACAGCCAGTCAAACGAACTTGAAAGCAAGTTAAACAACTTAAACCATTTGGTTGAGGAGTTAACGCAAAAATATGAGCATGCTTTGGGAGAAAATAATTTACAGAAACAAAAGCGCGATTCGCTAGAACATAATCGCGATCTTTTAAATAGTGAACAGACGAAATTAAAACAGCAATTACAGGAACTAGCTGATAAGACCAATCGTTTAAAGCAACAAATCGAAGAGGAGAAAAAATCCCAAGAAAAAGCCGAGCAACAGGTTAAAGAAATCACTGACAAATTAGCAAAAAGCGGTCAACTCAGTGAACAGGATAAGTTGGCAAATTTACGAAATAATTATGTTCAATCAATGCAGGATGCTGCTTCTCTTTCCAATCAATTAATTAATCTGGACAAAGAAAAATTGCGTTACGATGCCCGAAAAAAAAGTTTGTCGACTCTTTCCCAGCAGTTGAAGGAAAAACTTTCTGAAAAGCGAGCCGCTTTGAATAAAATCGAAAATTCCGAATCTGCTTCAAAGGACAGCAAAGATCTTGAGGAACAATCAGCACATTTTTCCAAGCAGTTAAATCAAAAAAAAGCCGAACTCTCCGCTTTGGAGAAGCAACACAGCGATTTGCTTGCTAGTTACAATCAGATTCGAATCAGGTCCGAATCATTACAAAATGCAAATGCTAATTTGGATTTATTTGTTGGGGTCAGAAATTTATTGGCCAATCGTCAGAGCTTTCCCGGCCTTTTTGGAACAGTTGCCGAATTGATTAAAGTCGACGCCCAATACGCTCTTGCAATCGAAACGGCTCTGGGAGCCGGACTGCAGAATATTGTTGTCGATAGTCAGTCAACGGCCAAAAAGGCGATTGAATTTTTGACCTCCCGGCGGCTTGGTCGAGTAACTTTTTTGCCGATCGAAGTGATTAAGGCGCGCTATCTACCGGCTAATATTAGGTCTCAACTTGATCAGGAAAAAGATTTTATTGGAATTGGCGCCGCCTTAATTAGAAGCGAAAAAAAATATTCCAATATTATTGAAAATCTGCTTGGTACAACTTTGATAGCTGCTAATTTGAATGCTGCCTTTAGAATTTCAAAGTTATTAAATCAGCGTTATCGGGTAGTGACTATTGATGGCCATATCGTGAATGCTGGTGGTTCGATTACCGGAGGAGCCAATCGCCATCAAAGTGGCCTGCTTTCGAAAAGGGCCGAATTGGATCAGTTAAACAAACAACTTGACGATTTAAAAAAAGAGGGACAGAAGGTTAATCAACTTATCGATGATTCTCAAAAAGAGATTGCTGTTGATGAAAACAAGTTTATTGAATTAAGAAACTCGATTGTTGCTAAAAAGGAATCGTTGCAGCTTCAAGTCGGCGGCAAAAAAATTGCCGAAGATGCTTTAAACCAGGCAGAAAAACAATTTCAATCCAATCAACTTGAAATTAACCAACTGGAAGATGAATTTTCTTCTATTCCAAAAACAAGAGAAAAGTTAGCTGCCCAAGTTGAATCACTGCAGGAAAAGAATGATCAGCTTTCCAGCGAAATTAATACTTTGGAAGTTAGTCTGCTTGATGCACGTTCTTCGGCGAAGCAACAAAACAGCCGTTTGTTAACTTCACGGGAAAATTTGGCGGCAATAAAAGTTCAAATCCAAGCTGATTCCAAGCAAGCCGGAGAATTATCTGATCAAAAAAATCGTCTCGGTAATGAGCTATCCGATAATCAAAAACAAATCGATTTGTTAAACAATCAACTGGAAGTTCTTGATAATACTTTAAAGAACACAGGAAATGCCGAACAAATCTCTGATAATTTAAAGTCGGTTAATCTAAATCGCGACCAATTTGTTGAAAAAAAACAGAAATTGAATCAAGAAGAAAACAGCTTAAAAGTAGAGATTAACCAACTCCAATTGGAGCTGCGCCAATTGTTGGATCGCAAAAATCGTTTTGATACAAAATTAGCAACTGTTAAAAGCCGTCTGGATGAAAATTTACAGGATTTAAAGGATATTGGAGAACCGGATATTTCCAAACTTGATTTATTGGAAAAAGAAGATTTCCAAAGTATTTTCAGTCGCTTAAATGCTTTAAAGAGCGAGTTGGCAAAACATAACGCTGTTAACTTGGCAGCAATCGACGAATTAAAAAGAGTCAAAGAGCGTTATGATTTTCTAACCGGTCAGCGTGATGACTTAATCACTGCTTCAGAAAATCTAAAAGTTGCCATGCAGGAAATGGATCATGAAGTCGTTACGCGTTTTAAGAAGACTTTTGATGCGGTTGCCGAACAATTTAAAAGAACTTTTTCCGAACTTTTTGCCGGTGGCCAGGCTAGCCTTGAGCTAACAGATCCAAAAGATTTATTAACAAGCGGAATTGAAATTCGTGTTCAGCCGCCTGGAAAAAAACTTCAACGTTTGTCACTGTTGTCAGGCGGAGAAAAAGCTTTAACAGCGATTGCTTTATTATTGGCGATTTTATTGGTTCATCCGGTTCCCTTTGCGATTCTGGATGAAACCGAAGCTGCTCTTGATGAATCGAATGTTGATAATTTTGGCCGTTTCCTTCGCGATTTTGGCGAGAATACACAATTTATCGTAATTACTCATCGCAAAGGAACGATGCGCTATGCTAATGTTCTATATGGAGTCACGATGCAGGAGCCTGGTGTTTCAACAATGGTTTCGGTTGATTTGGAGAAAGCCGGTACCGCCTTGGAGGATGTGAAATGAGTTTATTTGATCGTTTGCGCGGACGAAAAAAGGATGAAGAAAATGAAAAGAAATCCTTTTTCAATCGAGTTAAGGATACTTTTGCGCCTTTACCTTTAGACAGCGAAGAGGACCAGCCTGAAAATAAATTGTCGCTGGAAGAAACAAAGAAACCTTCTGCCAACAAGAAAAAGGTTTCGGAATCCGAAGAGCAGGTCCAATATAAAGAAGATCTTGAAGCGAATTCTTATGAAGAGGGATTGACGAAGACCCGTTCCAGTTTCTCTGAAAAATTTAAAATGCTGATGGCCAATTTTCGGGCTGTCGATGAGGATTTTTTTGAAGAACTCGAAGAAACTTTGATTGCCGCCGATGTCGGTTTCGAAATGGCTTTAAAGATTTCAAACGAATTGCAGGATGAGGTTCGGCTTAAAAATGCAAGCAGCAAAAAAGATGTTCAAAATACGATCATTGAAAAATTAGTCAACGTTTATGATCAGGCCGGCAATGGTGAAAACAATGAAATGCTGTTCGCCGAAGCAGGCCAACCATCCGTTTTTCTTTTTGTTGGTGTTAATGGGGTTGGTAAAACAACCACAATCGGCAAAATGGCCAGTTTTTATAAAAAACAGGGCAAAAAGGTTTTGTTGGCGGCCGCCGATACTTTTCGGGCCGGAGCAACCGAACAATTAGTCGAATGGGCCCACCGCGATCAGGTTGATGTCGTGACTGGAAAAGAGAAATCCGATCCTGCCTCGGTTGTTTTCGACGGGGTAAAAAAATCGATTGATGGTCACTATGATATTTTGTTTGTCGATACTGCCGGACGCTTGCAAAACAATGATAACTTGATGCGCGAGTTGGAAAAAATGAAGAAAATCATCACTCGTCAATTACCGAATGCTCCACAAGAAGTCCTTCTGGTTTTGGATGCGACAACCGGTCAGAATGCCTTGCAGCAGGCCCGCCTATTTAAAGATTCGACCGACGTTACCGGATTGGTTTTAACCAAATTGGACGGTACCGCAAAAGGTGGAATTGTTTTAGCAATAAGACAAGAACTTCATTTACCGGTTAAATGGGTTGGCTTGGGCGAAAAAGTCGACGACTTGGAGCCTTTTAATGCTGACGAATTTGTCTATGGATTATTCAAGGATTTGATTTAATTGGAATTAGCTGAAAAACAATTATCAACGGAACTATTCGCTTTTTACGGCCCACTTATATCAAAAAAACAACAAAATGATTTGCAAGCTCTTCTTGTTGACGACCTTGGGGTGTCTGAAATTGCCGAAAACGAAGGTATTAGCCGTCAGGCGGTTTCTGATCGGATCAGACATGCTTTAGACAGTCTTAATGAGTTTGAATCTAAACTGCATTTAAGAGAAAATTATCTTGAACGAAGAAAAATTGAAGATCAGTTAGAAATTAAATTTGATCGAAAATTGTTACATAAATTAATTGATTTGGAAGAAAAATAATGGCATTTGAAAATCTTACATCCAGAATCCAAACAGCAATGAAGACTTTGTCCGGAAAGGGCAAAGTTTCCGAAACCGATCTCGATGAGACCTTGCGAGAAATTCGCTTGGCTTTGCTTGAGGCCGATGTTAATTTAAAAACGGCCAGAAATTTCATCAAGCAGGTCAGAGATAAAGCTCTTGGAGCTAAAGTTCTTGAAGGTTTGAACCCTTCCGAACAAGTTGTTAAAATCGTTAACGACCAGTTAACCGCGATGATGGGCGAAAAGGCCGTTCCGTTGAATAAATCATCGAAAATTCCAACGGTTATCATGATGGCTGGTCTGCAAGGTGCTGGTAAAACCACGACTGTTGCTAAACTAGCTAATCGTTTAAAAGACGAAAATCATGCTCGTCCGCTTTTGATTGCTGCCGATGTTTACCGTCCGGCCGCGATTGAACAATTAAAAAGTCTTGGCGATCAGCTTTCGATTCCTGTTTTTGATGAAGGCGTCGGCGAGAATCCTCGTAAAATTGTTGAAGACGGTTTGAAGCAGGCTCGTGAAAATAAAAATGACTACGTTTTTATTGATACCGCCGGTCGTTTACAAATCGATCAGGTTTTGATGCAGGAACTAAAAGACATTGAAAAGATGGCCGAGCCTGATGAGATTCTTTTAACTGTTGATGCAATGACCGGTCAAAACGCTACTGAGACGGCTCGTGGATTCAATGATGCTTTGGGAATTACCGGAGTTGTTTTGACAAAACTTGATGGTGATACACGTGGCGGTGCAGCTCTATCGATTCGTGAGGTTACCGGCAAGCCAATTAAATTTGTTGGTGAAGGCGAGAAAGTAACCGACCTTGATGTCTTTTATCCGGATCGTATGGCAAGCCGGATTCTTGGAATGGGTGATGTTCTTTCACTGATTGAAAAAACACAAAAGGATTTTGACGAAAAACAAGCTTCGGAGCAGTTGCAGAAACTCCAGGAAAATACTTTTGATTTCAACGATTTTCTTGAACAGCTTAAGCAGATCCAAAATATGGGTCCGATGGAAGATATGCTGAAGATGATTCCCGGCATGGCGAATAATCCTGCTATGGCACAAGCTCAAATCGGTCCGAAAGATTTCAGCCATATGGAAGCAATTGTCTATTCAATGACTCCAGGTGAGCGTGTTGATCCGGAGTTGTTGACTCCTGCTCGTCGTCGTCGAATTGCGGCTGGCTCTGGTCGCCCGGTTGTCGATGTGAACAGGTTGATTAAACAATTTAAGCAAATGCGTCAGATGATGTATAAATTTACCAACGGCAAGGGTGGCTTGCCGGCTGGCATGGAAGATATGCTCGGCGGAATGGATCCCAGTGCGATGGGGGTCGATCCATCGCAGCTTGGCGATCTCAATGCTGGTGGCTTTCCTGGACTTGGCGGATCCGGAAAAGGCGGCCTGGGTGGCAAAGTTGCAGATTTTGCCATGAAAAGAGCCTTTAAGAAGATTAAAAAAGCTAAAAAAAAGCGAAATAAAAGGCATAAATGAATACAAAAATTCTAGAAACTTTAGAGTTCGACGAAATTAAGAATCGACTTGATTCTTTTTTAGTGACTGCTAAAGGGAAAGAAAAATTAAATAGTTTAATACCAGCTGATAATAAAGAAGATGTCGCTATTTTATTGGATCAAACAAGCGATGCCTTGTTAATCGACCGTCGGCGTGGTGGCCTGCCGATCAGGAAAACCAACGACCTTACGGAAATTTTCAAGAGATTAAAATTGAAAGCCGTTTTAGGCACGAGCGAGCTGGCTGATCTTAAATCTTCCCTTCAATCAGGCCAGGAGATTAGCGATTTTATTGCGACGATCAAGGATGAAATTTGGTCTGAAAATCTCCGACAAATTCTTTTTATTATTAATAGATTAACCGATTTCTCGGTCCTGGCAAAACGTCTTGCCCTTACGGTTGATGATCAGGGAACGGTTCTTGATACAGCTTCGGAAGAATTGGCTCATATTAGAAAAAATATTTCGACGACACAAAATAACGTTCGTACTTTACTTGTCAAGATGACAAAGGGTCATGATGCAAAATATTTGTCCGAACCGATTATTTCAACCCGTGATGGAATTTTGGTTCTACCGGTAAAATCGGAAAATCGTAAACATTTTGGTGGGGTTGTTCATGACCAAAGCCAATCCGGACTTACTTTATACATTGAACCGCAAGCGACAGTTGATCTAAATAATCACCTTCACGAGCTGGAAATGGCACAGATTCGAGAAATCAATTCGATTTTGATTGATATTTCTCAACAATTGTTTCCATTTTATGAACAATTAAAGTTGAACGATGATCTGATCGGTGAATTGGATCTGATTCAGGCCAAGGCAAAACTTGCAAATTCGATGAATGCGATTAAACCACATTTAAATGACGAGAAAGTGATTGATTTAAAAAATGCCCGTCATCCCCTGTTGGCCAGCGATTCTGTCGCCAACGATATTCAATTGGGCAGAGATCATATCTCTTTAATTATTACCGGTCCTAATACGGGCGGTAAAACAGTTCTTATTAAAACTCTTGGATTAGAGCTCTTAATGGCTCAGACCGGGATTTTTATCACTGCCGGCAGTGATTCTTCGATTTATGTTTTTAACAATATTTTTGCAGACATTGGCGATGAACAGAGTCTTGAACAGTCGCTTTCAACTTTTTCATCGCATATGGAAAATATTAAAAATATTTTGCAACAAGCTGACCGAAATTCACTGGTTCTTCTAGATGAATTGGGAGCTGGAACTGATCCCGGCGAGGGAGCGGCTTTAGCGATGGCAATTGTCGAGAGCCTCTCTAAACGAACAATTCTTAATTTAATAACGACTCACTATCCGGAATTGAAAGTTTTTGCCGATCAGAAGGATTTTGCAATCAACGCCAGCATGGAATTCGATCCGCGAACTTTTAGTCCAACCTATCGTCTTTTGCTTGGTGTCCCAGGGCAATCGAATGCGATTGCTATTTCGCGGCGATTGGGCTTCAATGAAGATATTTTACGTTTGGCCGAATCCTATGTCGATCCTCAAAATCAAGAACTGAATAATTTGATTAAGGGTCTTGTTGCTCAAAGACGAGATTTGTCCAAGGAAGAAAGTGAACTCAGGAATCAGCTTTCAAGAGCAGAGCAAGAAAGAAAGCAGCTTAATCAGCAGCTAAACGAATTCGAGCAAAATAAAGCCAAGGAGATAATGGATGCCAAGAACAAGGCCAACCATATCGTTTCTTCTGTTCGTCAGGAATCGAAGCAGCTTTTGGATCAAATTCGTCGCGAACGATTAAAGGCAGGTTCTTCCACTGGCAAAAACGAGCAACAACTGAAAAAAATTGCCGACCAAATCGACGATCTCCATCAGGATACTTCTCTTGAAAAGAATCGCGTTCTAAAAAGAGCCAAATCAGCCAAGCAATTTAGAGTTGGTGAAGAGGTGATGGTTAGTTCCTATCATCAAAGCGGAACTATTATAGATAAAATTTCCAATCATGAGTGGCAGGTCCAACTTGGTATTTTGAAGATGAACGTTGATGAAAACGATCTGGAAAAGTTATCGACCGATCAGGAAAAGAAAATTAACGAACCGGTTCATCGCGTTAAAAATACCAGGGTCTTTAAAACAGCTTCAAAGAATATTTCTGGTCATATAGATTTGCGCGGAGAACGTTACGAACAAGCGATGATCGATTTGGATCGTTATATCGATCAAGCTATGCTGAATAATATCGATACAATCGAAATCATTCATGGAAAAGGCACGGGAGCTCTTCGCAAAGGCGTTACACAGATGCTTCGTTCCGATCGACGCATCAAACATTATCAATTCGCCAATCCCAATGGAGCCGGGGATGGAGCAACAATCGTCGAACTCAGTTAGTTGCTGGCGGCAAGTAGCTCGCTAACACATTTTTTGATTGCCGGGGCATCCGATTCATCGGGCGCGAGTTGAATTTTAACTGGGCTGGTTGCTAAATTAGCACCGGTTTTTTTAATTTGTTCGGCAAAGGTATCAACGGCTTTGCAGTAATCCTTGCCGTAAAATTTATCTCCGGAACCAAGAATTGCACAAATTTTGTCTGTCCAATCGATTTCCTGCATATCATCAAAGAAATCCAAAGATTCGTCAGGAATGGATCCGTTGTCATAGGTATAGCAGACCAGCACAATAATATCCGAATCCTCCAAATCGAAAATATCAGTGTCGTCGAATTCGTGAATTTCCGGTGTTTGACCTCTTTTTTTGAATTCATTTGCGACTGCATTGGCAAGCAGTTCGTTGTTTCCTGTAATTGTGGCGTAAATTATATCGACTTTCACAGACTCTATTTTAGTCGAAAATTTTTTTGCAAGCGCTTTCAAATTATGCTATATTATCAATAGGCAATGAGTTACCAGCTTCAGTAATGAGGAAGTGATGTAGCAATTTGTGACCATGAAATTATATAGATTCTTTTCGAAATATGTTTTTCGACCAAATAATACATTGCTGGTCATAAGAGTTGCGAAATTCAAATAATAGCTCACTGCTAGTAGACAATCTTTGTATATATCTGACCTGCCAAATTCGGTAGGTTTTTTATTTTCCTTGAAATCGATCTTGGTGCTTTCCGACTGTTTTTTTGGCTTTGCAAAGACTTGGATTCGAGTTATACTTATAAACATCGAGACCAGAAGCCGTAGTAGTTTGTCAAAGAGAATCGGGTTGGTGAGAACCGATACAAATGAGTGCGAAACTGACTAGCTCTAATAAATCATAAACAGAATACCAAAGAGGCCATTACTTTTAATGGTGAAGTTGGGTGGTACCACGTTGTAAAAACGTCCCTCGTTAGTTTTAGCGAAGGGCGTTTTTGTTTTCGAGGAATTATGGCAGATTTAATAAAGATCACAATGCCGGACGACACGGAAAAAGAAGTTGAACAAAATACGAAACCAATAGAAATCGCTGAATCGATTAGTCCTTCTTTGGCTAAGAAATCGGTTGTCGCTAAAATTGATGATCATTTTGTCGGCATGAATGAAGGAATTCGTTTTAGCGGCAAATTTAGGCTCGTTACCAAAGGAGAAGATGAGGCACTGAAAGTTCTGCGCCATTCGACAACTCATCTTTTAGCACAGGCTTTGCGCCGTTTACATCCTAAGATTCATTTTGGCGTAGGCGTGGCGATTGCAAACGGTTTTTACTATGATACAGATGATTCTGATGAATCGGAAAAGCAGGTCGCAGCCGATGAATTTCCGAAAATTGAAGCGGAAATGAAGAAATTGGTTCAGGCAAATATCCCAATTCAGCATCAGATTGTCAGCCGTAAGGAAGCTCTGAAAATTTTTGCCGAAGATCCCTATAAAATTGCTCTAATTAATGATTTTCCAGCAGACCAGGAAATAACAATTGTAAAACAAGGCGATTATACGGATCTTGATCGTGGTGGCTTAGTACCTTCGACCGGTTGGATCAAGCATTTTGCTCTGACTTCTGTTGCCGGTGCTTACTGGCGTGGTATGTCCGATAACCAAATGATGCAAAGAATTTACGGCCTGTCAGAATGGAATCCTGAGAATCTTGAAGCACAAAAGAAAGCTCTTGAAGAAAGAAAAGAACGCGATCATCGAACGATTGGCAAACAAATGGAGCTTTTCTTTACGAACCCGGAAATTGGTGCCGGATTACCGGTTTGGTTGCCGAATGGCGCAGCAATCCGGCGGACAATTGAAGATTATCTGGTTGAAAAGGAACGCCAAAACAGTTATATGAATGTTTATACCCCGGTTGTTTCCAATCTTGATTTGTATAAACGCTCGGGTCACTGGGATCATTATCGCGACGATATGTTTCCAGCTATGACGGCCGATGATGGCGAACAGTTGGAACTTCGGCCGATGAACTGTCCTTCGCATATTGAAATTTTCGAACATGAGCCGCGTTCTTACCGTGATTTGCCTTATCGAATAGCTGAATTCGGTCAAATGCATCGTTGGGAGAAATCTGGAGCTTTGACAGGCCTCTCCAGGGTCCGCGAAATGACCTTAAACGATGGTCATACTGTTGTAGCCCCTGAACAGGTCGAACCGGAATTCAAAGGAATTCTCCAGTTGATTCGTGATGTTTATCATGATTTTGGTTTTACGGATCAGGATTACCGTTTTCGTCTTTCTTATCGCGATCCGAAAAATACAAAGAAATATTATGATGACGATGCAATGTGGGAACACGCTCAAGCTGCTTTGAAACGTGCCATGGATGATATGGGGCTCGATTATTTCGAAGCCGAAGGAGAGGCGGCTTTCTATGGACCAAAGCTCGATATTCAGTTCAAAACAGCTCTTGGAAACGAAGAGACGATGTCGACGATCCAGTTGGATTTCTTATTGCCGGAACGCTTTGATATGAAATACACCGGCGAGGATGGCAAAGATCATCGTCCGGTTTTGATTCACCGCGGCGTGGTCGGCACAATGGAACGCTTCGTGGCTTTCTTGATTGAAAAATACAAGGGTCAGTTCCCGACTTGGTTGGCTCCGGTACAGGCTGTTGTTATCCCGGTTAATTATGGTGCCCATGGCGATTATGCACGGAATATATATAGTAAATTGATGAAAGACGGTCGCCGAATTAAGTTGGATAATCGTGATGAAAAGCTCGGATATTTAATTCGCGATGCTCAGGTAAATTTGAAGACACCGTATATTTTGGTTGTTGGCGATCAGGAATTGCGTGATAATAGTGTTACTGTTCGTTTCCGTGGAAGCGATCAAACCAAAGAAATGAAAATCGATGAATTCGAAGAAATGATTAATGATGATGTTGCCAATTATTCCAAAGGCAGCGAAAAAGTTCGGGAGATGTTAAATAAATGACAGAAATTTCATTAGAACAAATTAAAGATTTTAATCAAGGCCTTAAAAGTTTTCCGGCCGCTGACACGATTCGTCGTGCAGTCACCAGCAACGGAATAGATAAGGCGACTCTTGATTCAAAGGCAGCTGTTGATTCGCAAGCAGTTTTCTCAGTCGAGGTCAAAACCGGTAAGGTTGCTAATCAAATGTCATCTGGACGTTGCTGGATGTTTGCTGCTTTAAATACAATGCGTCATCGGACTGCTGATTTGTTTAACATTTCCGGCAAATTCGAATTGTCGCAAAGTTATACCTTCTTCTGGGATAAATTTGAGAAGGCAAATTATTTCTACAATAATGTCGTTAAAACCGCTGATTTACCTCTCGATAATCGCAAAGTCGCTTATCTATTGGAAACTCCTCAACAGGATGGTGGCCAATGGGATATGATTTGCGCAATTATTGAAAAGTATGGTCTTGTTCCACAGGCCGTTTTCCCGGAAAGTTTCGATTCGAGTCATTCGGCAGCTTTGAATCGGATGCTGAATCGTAAACTCCGCAAAGACGCTGTTGAGTTGCGTGCTTTAGCAGCCCAGAAATCCAATCAGGCTGAAATAGATGAAAAAATTAAAGAATTTAATGCTGATAATTATCGAATGCTGAGTTTGGTATTCGGCAATCCAGCCGATGTAGCACATTTTGATTTCGAGTATCGCGACGAAGATAAAAAGTATCATTTGGAAAAAAATTTGACACCAAAATCATTTTTCAAAAAGTTTGTTGATGAAGATCTTGAAGATTACGTTTCGATTATTAATGCACCAACAAGTGACAAACCATATCACAAGACTTACACAATCGAAAATTTGGGAAACGTTGTTGGTGGAAGAGAAGTTAAACATTTGAATGTGGAACTCGACGAATTCAAGCAATTAGCAATTTCGCAGTTGAAGGATGGCCAATCTGTTTGGTTTGGCGTCGACATGGGCCCACAAGTCGATCGTGAATCGGGAATTATGGATCTTAACAATTTTGCTCAAGAAGATGCTTTTGGGATCGATCTAAGTTTGACAAAAGCCGAGCAACTCGATTATGCAGACTCGTTAATGACTCACGCGATGGTTTTGACCGGTGTTGATCTTGATGAAGATGGAAATCCTTTGCGCTGGAAGGTTGAAAATTCCTGGGGTGAAAAAGCCGGCAAGAATGGCTACTTTGTTATGTCCGATGATTGGATGAGCCTTTATGCCTATCAAGTAGTTGTCAACAAAAAATATTTGTCTGCAGAGTTGCAAAAAGCTCAAGCAGAAACGGCAAAGGTTCTTGATCCTTGGGATCCAATGGGAGCTCTTGCTTAATTAAATTTTCATATGATCCGATATTAAAAACCGCTCTACTGAGCGGTTTTTAAATTGATAAAAATTATAATCAAACAAGCTAATTAGAACTTTTCTTTTGCTTGATCTCGATTGTTTTTAACTCTTCTATGACACTATCAAGTTTCTTATTCAAATCTTCATTCGATATCTTCTCTTTGGTCAACCAGCTGGCTAAAGCCCCGGTAAAGTATCCAACTAAGCCGATTCCTGTAAACATCAGAATGATGTTAAGTATTTTTGAAATTTCAGTATGAGCTTGATATGGCGATCCACTGGTCGTGGCAACGCCTAAAGCCCATAATAAACCGTCTAAAAAGCTGTCTCGTTCATCAAGGGAAAATATGATTCCAGAGAATATCAAGATTATGCCGGTAATAATAAAAGCGATGTACACTTTTGTTTCAATCAAAAATTCTTTTGTTTTAATCAGAAAGCGGCTGGAGAAAGCGAAGATTCTTACTAACCTTAAAATACGAATTGCCGGAAAAGCCTCAAAAGGAAGAATCGAGATTAATTCAATGATGTGGTGGCGAAAAAAACTTTTTTTATTTACAGCAAGATTGAATTCGTAAAAATAATCAAAAACAAAAATTAGCCAGATTGACCAATCAATATAAAGTAATGGTGGTTTAGAAGTATTAAGGAAGGCTAAGGGCACCGACAATGCTGCCATTATGTAGATAAAAATCTTGAAAATCTGTCTAACCACTATCTCCTCTATCCCCTTGATTATCGATCATATAGGAAAACATTCGCTAAATAAAGTTTTTTTGGAATTTTTTTAAATGTTTTTGAAAATATTTGTTGTTGTTGAGAAAGAAAAGCTATTTCTAATCTTAAAAAACAGTTTTAAAACTAATAATCTGAGTTTATTAAAAGTAAGCGTTTACAAAAAAGTTAAAAGAGACTAGAATAGATTCTGTAGCAAAAAACCTTTGAAAAAAAGGAAATTAAGGAGGAAGAACATTTATTATCGAATCTTTTTGAGCGGGCAATAATATTTTCTTCTTTCACGGAAAAATTATTGTCTGTAAATTGTTTATCATCTTAGCCTGATATGCTCGTGTGAAAAAATGTAAGCCTTTGCATTATAATGTAAACATACTGTTAATTGGCAGTATTGATTAATCGTGGTGCCTAAAAACTTTTGTGCTTCTTCTGATGCAATTATTAATTAACTATTTGAAGTTTTTCTGGGTAAAAGGCATTGATCTTTAAAAGAGGTGATAAACTAGATAATTTATTTTTGTTATATTTGATCCGTTTGAGACGATTTTTCGTTTTCAATTTATTATCAAGATAGGAGATAAAACAAATGGTAGGCATTGTTCTAGCAAGTCACGGCAACTTTGCAGAAGGCATTTACCAATCAGCTGAAATGATTTTTGGCAAACAGCAAAATGTTCAAACAGTTACTTTGTCGCCGAATGAAGGTCCCGAGGACTTTTTAAACAAGTTGAAACAAGCCATTGATTCCTTTGATGATCAAAAGCAAGTTTTGCTGTTGATTGATTTATGGGGTGGGACACCTTTCAATCAGTCCAGTGGGCTTCTTTATGGGCATGAAGATAGTTGGGCTGTTGTCACGGGCATGAATTTGCCAATGGTCATTGAAGCTTATGGTTCGCGATCTTCAATGGATTCGGCGCAGGAAATTGCCACTCATATAATCGAAACAGGTAAAGATGGTATTAGAATCAAGCCTGAATCGTTGGAACCAAAAAAGGCAACGGCAACTGTTAAATCCAGTGGTCAACCACATGGCACAATTGCACCCGGAACAGTTCTTGGAGATGGCAAAATTAAATATGTTTTGGCTCGAGTGGATTCACGACTCCTACATGGACAGGTAGCAATGTCTTGGACAAAAGCTACAAATCCTAATCGGATTCTTGTCGTTTCTGATTCAGTTGCAAAAGATCGTTTACGCAAGAGTATGATCGTTGAGGCCGCTCCTCCAGGAGTTAACACAAATGTTATTCCGATCAAAAAAATGATCGAAGTGGCTAAAGACCCACGCTTTGGCAATACAAAAGCATTGGTTCTCTTTGAAAATCCAGAGGACGCTTTAAAGACAATCGAAGGTGGCGTTGATATTAAAGAATTGAATATCGGTTCTATGTCCCACGCTGTTGGCAAAGTTGCTGTAAATAAAGTTCTTTCTTTGGGTAAAGAAGATGTTGAAGCTTTCGACGGACTTAAAAAACTAGGTGTTAAATTCGATGTTCGTAAAGTCCCGGGAGATTCTAGTGAAAACATGGACAATATTGTAAATAAAGCTCGAAAAGATTTATCAAGTGTTAAATCTTAAAAAGATAAGGAGAGTATAAAATGTCCGCTATATCAATGATTTTAGTGGTGGTGGTTGCCTTTTTTGCAGGTATGGAAGGCATCTTGGATGAATTTGAATTTCATCAGCCACTTGTTGCTTGTACACTTATTGGCCTGGTAACAGGTCACTTGGTTCTCGGTGTAATGTTAGGTGGATCTTTACAGATGATCGCCTTAGGTTGGGCGAATATCGGTGCCGCTGTTGCTCCTGATGCTGCTTTGGCATCGGTTGGCTCAGCAATTATTTTAATAGAAGGTGGTCAAGGAACCAAAGGAATTGGTTCGGCGATTGCCGTGGCTGTAACTTTGGCTGTTGCTGGATTGTTCTTAACAATGATCGTTCGAACAATTACTACGTTCATTGTTCATATTATGGATCATGCAGCAGAAGAGGGTAAATCCCGCATTATAGATATGTGGCAAGTGATTTCTATTTGTTTGCAGGGATTAAGAATTGCTATTCCGGCTGCACTTTTGCTGGTTATTCCATCTTCGGAAGTTCGTGCTGTATTAAATGCCATGCCGTCATGGTTGTCGGATGGTATGACTATCGGTGGTGGCATGGTTGTTGCCGTTGGTTATGCAATGGTTATCAACATGATGGCCAGCCGTGAAGTTTGGCCGTTTTTCGTCATTGGTTTTGTAATTGCTTCGATTACTGATTTAACATTAATTGCTATTGGAGCCCTAGGCGTATCCCTTGCACTTATGTACCTTGCATTGGATAAAGGCGGCTCAAACGGAAATAGCAGTGGAAACAGCGGTGGCGGAAATAACACCGGTGATCCTTTGGGTGATATTCTCGATGCTTATTAAAATTAATGGAGAAAAATAGTATGGCAAAAGATAAAATTACCTTAACTAAAGGGGATCGTCTCCACGTTGCATGGCGTTCAACGTTCATTCAAGGTTCATGGAACTATGAACGAATGCAAAATGGTGGTTGGGTTTATGCCTTGATCCCCGCATTAAATAAACTTTATAAAACAAAAGAAGATCGGGCGGCAGCATATAAACGTCACCTGGTATTCTTCAATACTCACCCATATTTGGCTTCTCCGATTATTGGAGTTACGCTTGCTTTGGAAGAGGACCGTGCCAATGGCGCCCCGGTTGACGATGTGGCCATTCAAGGTGTCAAGGTTGGTATGATGGGGCCTTTGGCAGGTGTTGGTGACCCTGTCTTCTGGTACACGGTTCGTCCTTTATTGGGGGCTTTAGGTGCAACCCTGGCTCTTAGTGGAAATGTTTTAGGACCAATATTGTTCTGGGTACTCTGGAACATTATTCGTTGGGCATTTATGTGGTACACCCAGGAATTCGGATATCGTGCCGGTTCGAGAATCACTGATGATCTTTCCGGAGGATTGCTCAAGACAGTTACTCGTGGTGCTTCGATGATGGGTATGTTTGTTCTGGCGGCTTTGATTGAGCGTTGGGTAAGTATTAAGTTTACCCCGGTTGTTTCCAAAGTTACCTTAAGTAAAGGTGCCTACATTGATTGGGGAAAACTTCCGTCGGGTACCAAGGGAATCAGAGAAGCCCTGACAGAACAGGCAAATGGTTTGTCTCTTACTAAAATTCAGACAACCACTTTGCAACAGAATTTGGACTCTTTGATTCCTGGACTAATGGCTTTGCTTTTGACTTTCGCCTGCATGTGGCTATTAAAGAAAAAAGTATCACCAATTATTATTATCTTAGGAATCTTCGTAATCGGTGTTGGTGGTCATCTACTTGGATTGCTTTAATCGAACTTCGATTACAAAAAGGTAAACCTTATTCATTTGAATAAGGTTTTTATTATATTATTAATTCGTTGATAAGCTTGAATCTAAGGCATCGACCGATTACTTAAAAAGGGAAAAATGGTTGAATCAATTAACAGAAAAATAGATTTGGTAGTTCAGGCAACTTCTTATATGGGTCTTGGAGAATATGGAGAAATCATGATCGGTGATGAAGGATTTGAGTTTTTTAGTGACCGCGATCCTCGTAAATTTATTCAGATTCCGTGGAAAGAAGTCAATCTGGTTGTTGCGTCTCTAATTTTTAAGGGGAAATGGATACCCCGTTATGCTATCCAAACGAAACATAATGGAATGTTTAAATTTTCATCCAAACATCCAAAAGAAGTTCTTCGTATGGTGCGGAAGTATATCGATCCCGATCATATTGTTCGTTCACTGACTTTTTTTCAAGTTATGCGGCGTAATTTTAAATGGCTATTTGGCAGAATCGGAAAAATTTTAAAAATAAAAAGATAAATTTTCGAATTTTTTATTCAAACAAAAATTTATTTTTGAGAAAAATATAAAGCAGGAGGATTACAATGCTGAAAACTTATTCTTTAACAAAAGATACATTATTAGTTTCGTCAGAATCAAATATCAAAAATTCTTCTGTTGTTTATGTTTATGGTGACGAACGAGAATATATCGAATCTTTTGAACATAAATATGACTTTAAAATAGGCAATATACTAACGTTTGATGATCAAGTTGCATATGACACGATGATAGATCGGAACGATGAAAAAAGTTTGCTCGTAAGTTTTCTGTTTCCCGAGATACATGAAGGTGGGCATCTAGATAATCTGACGGCATCTGTTGTTTTCTTGGTATTTAAAAATAAGTTGATAATTTTTACAAAACAAAAATTAAAATTCATTCCCGAACTCTTATCCAATATGGTTTTACGTGATGTCAATAATTTCACGGAGGAAGTACTTTTAAAGATCATGCAAAAAAAATTCTATGTGATGCTTAACGAACTTCGTGGAATCAAGGAAAAAATTGATGATTTAGACTCAAAAATATCAACGTCCGGTCCACGCAGACCAATGTTTGGTGATTTATTGACTCTTCAAAAATACATGATAGCTTTGTCAACAACTTATGGCGCTAATCACAAAGCGCTGGATTTCATTAAAAAAAATTTCACAACTATTAATGATATTGATTTTACCACCAAAAAAATAATTGATGAGATATACGATACAAGTGACACAATGGATAGAATTATTTTAGGTTACAGCCAATATTTGGATGATTTGGAAAATATGATAAACAATATGATTTCGTATCAGCTAAACATGATTATGAAAACTCTAACAGAGCTATCAATCGTTTTGACTATTCCAGCGATTATTTTTGGTTTTTGGGGAATCAATGTCGATGTCCCGTTTGAAAAATCTTCTTATGGTGTTTTTGCTGTGCTGATTATCTCTGTTATACTAAGCCTAATTTGCTGGTTTTGGATGCGACGCAAAACATATTTGTAAAGTATTTGTGATACCCTAATATGATTTAAAGCAGAATTGCTTTGTTGACTTTTTAAAAGGCTGATTCCTTTCAATAATTTAATAGCTCTTGTCAGGAATTGTAATATAAATAGACAGTGGTATTTGTTATTTATCTAAATAGCTTTTTAATGTATTGCACTGTGCGCGGAGAAATATTAAAGGAAGTTTGTCAAATGGTGTTGAAGGATAGTTTCTATCCTTTGGAGATCTCCTCGTGTGGGAGATCTTTTTTGTTGTTTTATTAGTTGCGGCGTTTAATCTGGTGTGTTGTCTGAATATCGTACTTGAAGGCATAACAAATAAGCCTACCATCGTGACGTTATTGTGGTAGATAATCTAGGCAATCAGCTGGTAGACGCGTGTGAACATATTGGCCTGATTGGAGAAGCCATAACAAGCACGTTTGAGCTCCTTGATCTT
>NZ_AQVA01000004.1 GCF_000372485.1 Oenococcus oeni DSM 20252 = AWRIB129 | reverse complement strand
AAAAACGCCATTTCTTTGATTTAAAATCCGCTTTTTGCCACTTTAAGACAATTAACAACAACGCCGAGATCGAAAAATAAATTGGCAAATCGGAATAAAAGACCTGAAGATTATAGGTATAGGCATAGGGGCTCAATAAGAAAAAAAGTTGACCGATAAACGGCAAAGCCAAATTACCAGTAATTTTCTTCGCCGTCATCAATAAAATGATTATCATTGAATCGAGAAACAACAGGCTCAGGATGTGAATGGCCAGATTAGGCGTCAAGCCCAGAAGGTTGGTTAACTTAAACCAGAAACCAACCAGGGCCGTTAGCGGAACGTTATTCGGATAACGCCAAAAATAATCACTGGTCCAGTCGATATCTCCGGTACTGACCTGTTCGGCCTCCTGAATAACCCGAAAGGGGTCATGATAAATCGTCGCCGGCATTGCCGAAAAAACGTAAATCTGAACTAGCACCATGATTAAAAAAGCGATCAGGATAATTCTTTTTAACAAGAACGGCGGTAGTTTTTTTAAATAGCGATAAAGAAAAAAGACCAACAGCGGACCGATAAAAACAATTGGCAAAAGGATCAGCGAACTAGTATTTTCAAAGGGATAGACCAGATTACAAGCAACCCCGATCAACATCGCAATTGACAATAAAACGATTAGTAATTGTTTGAAAGCGAAAATAACTTTTAATCTTTTAAACATTTGACGAACTATCTGAATTCTTCATTCTTGGAGGCTTTGGTTTTGTATAAAGATCATCTTGGATAATAAAACGCGGCCGACGTTTGACCTCTTTAAAAATCTTGCCGATATATTCGCCAACGATTCCAATGACGATTAATTGAATCCCGCCAAGCAGCCAGATTGAAACCATCAAAGAGGTCCAGCCGGTTTCGGTATGACCGGTTGCCCAGCGGATCAGACCGTACAAGACGTAAAAGGCCGACAAAAAGACCAACAAAAAACCAAAAACAATAATCGATCGAATCGGAACTTCGCTAAAAGAAGTGATTCCATCCCAAGCAAGCAAAAGCATTTTATGCAAAGGATATTTCGATTTTCCGGCCTGGCGGGCTCGACGCTTATAGAAGACCTTCGTACTCGAAAAGCCAACCAGCGGAAGCATGCCGCGTAAAAAAAGATTTCTTTCCGGGAACTGCAGAAGCTGCTTTAAGACACGCCGGTCGATTAAACGAAAATCCGCGTGATTGGGAATTATATTAACCCCCAGTTTATTCATCAATTTGTAAAATAAATTGGCACTGGCCCGTTTAAAGAATGTATCGCTTTCACGATTGTTCCTTACGCCATAGACAACATCGTAACCGGCATGATACTTATCAACCATCTCGATAATCGATTTTGGATCATCCTGTAAATCGGCATCGATTGTAATAAGCAGATCGGCATCGACACTGGCCGCCGTCATTCCAGCCCACAAAGCATTCTGGTGGCCATAATTACGGCTCAGGTTGATTCCACTGACAAAGTGATTGCTCTTATGATAGTTTTCGATAATCGACCAGGTCTGATCGGTTGAACCATCGTTAACTACTAATAATGTCGATCCGCCGCTAATCTTCTTTTCTTCAGATAATTGTTCAAGAATCTGAGTGAGCGTTGAAATTGTAGAATCCAAAACCTCTTCTTCGAAATACGCCGGAATGACGATAACAAGTTTATCCATTGCTTTTTCATTATAGAGTAATGAATATTAAAATTAATTTAAAAGATTAGCATGAAAAGTCTTTTATTTTAAATAAATTACTAGATATCAAATGACGATTATTTTTATTTTTCGTATATCTTTATATTTGCCATTTGAACAAAATAAATAAAAAACAGCTCACAGATAGCTAGTGAACTGTTTTTTATTTTTTTTCAAAAAATTAATTCGAATAGAGTTTTGACTTTTTATAGATGGTAATTGATCAAGACCTTCTCTGAGATTGTTGTGTCAGTAGCAGTCTGGATCCCTTTCTCAAGATCCTGCCAATCAAATTCTTGACTAACCATCTTACGCAGATCGGATTGACGCTCTTTCATGATTTCAAAAACGGTTTGAACATCTTCAGGACGATATCCACCAGAACCCCCAACTGATTTGCTGCCAAAAATTAATTCAAGAAAATCAATTTGCGGTTTGCTATTATTGACTCCAACGGTGACAAAACGGCTACCAACCGGCCCAAACTGAAGAAAATCCTCAAGAATACTATTATGTCCTGCAGCATCAAGAAAAATCTGTGTATCTGGTGCCTCTCCGTGCAAAGAATATTCTGCTTTCCCGAAAGCTTCAATTGCCTGACTCCTGACATCATCTCTTGATGAATTAACAGTCAAGAAACCGAGTTCTTTTGCAACGTTCAATCTATAGTCTGAAAGATCGACCAACATGACTTGTTTGACCCCAAGATGCTTCAAAGCGACTGCCGCAGCCATTCCAATCGTCCCTGTGCCATAGACAATCGCATTATCATTTTTATCCGGCCTGGTCTGTTTTGCAGCCCGTGTACCAACGGTAAAGGGTTCAATCATCGCAGCAACATGATTATCAATCTCTTTAGGAACAAGATAAAGTTGCCTATTTAACTTAGCGTTAGGAATTAAAATATATTCCGAAAAGCCACCCATACTTCCTGCCCGGCTGGGATCTCCACGAGCAAGTAGAGGATAAGGATATACGCGATCCCCAATTTTAAAATCATGAACATCGTCGCCAACCTCAACAACCTTACTGACAGCTTCATGACCAAACTCATGGTCGGTCTCGATTTTGTGGCCGGTTCCTGATCCGTGATTATAGACAGCGACATCAGAACCACAAATTCCTGCATAAATATTTTGAATCACAACATCGTTGGGCCCGGCTTTCGGAGTTGGCAACTCAGTCATTTTAATTGCTTTTTTTCCTTCATAAACTGCTGCTTTCATTTAAATGCCTCCTATACTTTAAATTCTATAAAGAGAGTCGGTTAATGTCAGCCATCAATTTACAGACAAGTGTTGGATTTATGAAACAGCCTTTATTTTTTGATTTACAGCTATCCAAAATTTTAAAAAAATAGAAAAGTTTATACAAATACCAATAACTGCTTTATAAATAAAGTAAATTAAAAGTGTTCCGGATAAATATTGGAAAATTAAGATGAATGAAGAAACACATAACAAAAAATGGCAAATCACTCATAGAAAAATTCAAGAAATCGTTTTTCATTTGCTCAAAGAGCACCCAATAAAAGAAATCAGCGTTAGTCAGGTTTGCAAAAAAGCGAATATCAATCGATCGACTTTTTATGATCATTTTGAAGATATCTATGAATTATTCGACGTTACTCAACTAAATAAAAGAAAAGAATTATTCGAAAGTTTTATCAAACAATCGAATCCACGAGATAAATTCAACTTTTACGACCTTCAATCGTTAACACAATTCCTAACTTTTATAAAAGAAAACGGTTGGATATATTCAATCGTTTTAAAAAGCAGACAAGACTTCCCTATCACTGAAGGATTTGAAGAATTATATAAAGTACTGATCAATCCCTTAAAAAAGAAAAGACCAGAATTAACAGACAATGAACTTGCTTATTATTTTATTGCCTTCCAATCAAGCTTCACTTTTATTTTAAAGAGATGGTCGGATAATGATTACCAAGAAAAAGAAAAAGAAATTGCAGCGATATTAATAAATTCCATGCCTTTGATTTTAAAGAATAAGTAAAGATAAATTACAAATTAAGATAATTAGCAATTTACTCAACGACTCGAAGTAAATAATATAATTAATAGTAAGGAAAAACATAAGCATTTTTTATAATGGTAATCTTCTGACTAATAATTTATTTTAAGAAATCTGAAAACTTTTAGCGGTGATTGGATTTTAGAGGTAATAGCCATGAAAGATTTTAAAAAAAATTCCATAAAAACCACACCTTCTGTTTGGGAATGGAATAAAATCGGTAAAGTTTCTATTCAAGAATCAAATGATCCCTTAGTTTCAGTCAGTTATATACCGGAAAAGTTAATTGTTAGTCCCCAATATTTTATACAAAATATACCTGGCGCTCTTCCGGATCTATACATTCGAAACCAAGTGCAGCACAAACTTATTGAAGCAGCAAAGCTTCTGCCAAATGGATATAAGTTTGTGATCTTTGATGGTTGGAGAAGTATTGAAACACAAAAAGCGTTATTTTACAAAATGAAAGATTTTGTGAAAAGAGATCACCCAAATTTTACCGAAGAAGAAACTTTGACTGCTACGTTGAGACTTGTTGCTCTGCCATCAACAGATATAGAAAAACCATCGCCCCACAATACCGGCGGTTCGATTGATTTGAGTATCGCAGATAATTCTGGCCGTTTGTTGGATATGGGAGGCCCATTTGACGATATTAAAGAGACAGCTAAAACCGCTTTTTATGAAAATGAAAGTAAAGTGAATATAAAAGAAGCAGTTCACGTCCAAGAAAATCGGCGATTTTTATATAACGTAATGACCCAAGTTGGTTTTACCAATTATATAGAAGAATGGTGGCATTTTGATTATGGCAACCAAAATTGGGCCTATAACAAAGGAACCGAACATGCAATTTTTGGTGCAACAAAGCCCCTTTTTCCATGGGTGTAAGTCTAATAACCGGAATTTGAATTAATTATTATTTATAAAAGAAAAAATGATCCAATATTTTTTATCTATCGTGATTATTTAATGCCAAAGAAACAAATGTCAGAATAACTAAAATACCCGCTGCCACAATTACAATTATATTATCTACAATAAAATGGTTCATAATAAGCAAAGCCAGTATCATTAATAATATTTGGAAAATCCAAGCTATAATCGGTTGACCAGCAAATTGTTTTTTTAGAAGGTTCATAATTTTTCTCCACCTTATCTTTTAAAGTCAATAACTTAAAGATATTCCCATCAACTATTTTTTATAGATCTGATCCATATTGAGATCCATAATGTAGCTATGTACGACAAGGTATTTCACCTTTGTCTATTAAAAATTTATTTATTTAACCACACTTGCATTTGGCCTTCCTCGCGGTTAGCCCAAGCATAATAGGGGATTAATTTTAAATCTGTTTCATAATTCGCTGTAGCCTCATCAATGGTTGAATATAAAGGACCATCTTCAGGACTAATTTCTTCGGCAATTGATTTGACCGTAATAGTACCGACCCCTTCCAACAAATCTTTGTTGTAATGGTACTTCGGTTCTTTATCAGTTTCCACTTTATAGTTCCAGAGAGGTGCTTTATTGTCCGTTTCTTCCGCTGCATAAACAATCGGTCCACGTTGAACTGCAATTTTTCCATAATTGGAACTAACTTTATTGCTAGAACGCATAAATTTAGTATTCATGTCCAAGGACAAATCAACGGTTAACGACTCGTCATTAACGTTAATATAAATAAAACCATCTTCACTAGCTAAGTCTATTTTTTTGCCATTAATCTTCAAACCAAATTTATTTCGCGACCAACTAGGAATTCGTATTCCTAGTTTGAATGCAAGCTGGTTAGGATTATTAATTTCATAATGTATTTCGCCACTCCATGGAAAATGATTATCTTGTGAAACCTCTATTCCATTTCCAAATTGAGCATTATTAGAAATAAATTGATGAGATAGTATAGTATCGCCATTAACTGTATAGATATATTTGTCAACAGAGGCAACTAAACGAGCCACGTTGCTTGGGCAGCAAGCACAGCCAAACCAATCAGCTCTTTTTGTTAAAACATGTTTTTTTCCTGGATTATATTTAGAAGCAATTGGATCAGACTCTAATGGATTGACATAAAAAAATGTTTTCCATCTAACGCCATCCCAGCTAAAGCTCCGTTAAAAAGTTCCTTCTCTAATATATCGCCATATTCTCCTTTGGCCTCAATTGCTAACATTTGCCCAGCAAAGAAAGAAAGCCCAACAGATGCACAGGTTTCTCCATACATCGTGTCATTAGGCAAATCATAGTCGTAAGTGAAAGCTTCACCAGTAGTCGTTGAACCGATATTACCCGTTATATACATTCTGCGATGAACAATGCCTTTCCAAAAACGGTGGCAGGCTTCCAATAATTGCTGATCTCCAGTCAAACGAGCCACATACGCCATACCTGTGCAAAGATATACCACACGAACAGCATGACCATCGGCAGTCTTTTGATCTTCGATCGGTTTGCTCGCCTGATAATAGCTTAAAGGAAAATCACGCATTCCATCAATCAGATCCCGATCAGATGATGCGCCGTCTTCTTTAATCTGATTATCAAAGAAGTTCTTATCTTTACCACGTTGATTAAGAAAATAATAAGCAAGTTTTAGATATTTTTCTTCTCTAGTTGTTTCGTATAGTCTAGACAAAGCGAGCTCGATCTCCGGATGCCCATCATATCCAGGAATTTTTCCATTTTCCAAACCAAAATTGCTATCAATGCAATTAGCCATTTTTTTTGCAATATTTAATGCTTTTTCATTACCAGTTATCTGATAATAAACGACTCCAGCTTCTATATAATGTCCCATCGTGTACAACTCATGAGACTGTTTCAAACGCTTAAACTTTCGATCTGGATAATCAATTTGAAATTCAGTCGATAAATATCCATCATCTTCTTGCGCTTCGGAAATCAAATCAATTAATCCATCTGTTATTTTTTTAAAATCTTCATCCGGATTATATTTGAGTGAATAAGCAGCTGCCTCCAACCATTTATAAACGTCAGTATCTTGAAAAGGAAATCCATAATGGTGTCCTTTCATCAATCCAGCAGCGATTTTCAGATTAGCAATGGCATGACTATTTTTCGTTGATCCATTGCCTTGCGGGTCATCAGAAATATCGATATCGGCTTGATCATTCATAACCTGCCATTGGTAAGGAAGGACCTCTTTAACAACCAACTTACGATAACGATTCCAAAAGTCGGATGTAATATCTATATTATTCACTGTAATTTCAGAAACTTTTGTTTGCATTCTTAATTCTCCTTTTAAATCTAGTCTTAAAAGATACAGACTGAGTTTTTAAAAACATTAAACAGTATGCCTTTTTTCAAGATCAGCAATAACGACAGGTTCATGCATCTCCCACTTACGATAAACGATCATAAGAAGAACACTAAAAATATAAATAATAATTGGTAACCATAAGAAGCTAAAAGAAATTCCATTCATAGCATTCGTCGATTGAGAAGTAGCACCGGATTGAAAGCCAAAAGCCTTGAGAACCTCAGCCGGAATAAATGAGCCGAATCCAGAGCCAACCTGAATACAAAACGATGCTCCAATTGCCGTTAAGAAACCATTTGCCCGAATTCCATTCTTCCATTCTCCAAAATCAACTGTGTCTCCAACCATTGCAAAGAACATCGTGCAGGCGCTTCCGGACCCGATACATGCAATGCACCAGCCGATCAACAAACCAGTAAGATTATTACCGGAAAATCCCATAATAGCTTGTCCTAAACATGTGAGTACAAGCATAAAAACTGTTGTCCCCCACTTTCTTAAAAACTTAACGAACAATGGAACGGAAGCCATTCCAAGAACCTGAATAATTGAAAAACCATTAAAAAGCGAAATATAATTTTCGTTGTGCATATTGTACTGAAAATAATAAGCTAAAGTGGAACTTCTCGTCATATAAGCAGTCCAATAAATTAAATTTGCCAAAACAATCAAAATCCATGGCCAATTCCCTCTAGCAGCCCTGAAACTTTCTTTAATCGTGATAATTTTGTCATTTTCAATATTCTTCTCTCGCATGTCAAAAAAGGCAATGATCAAGAATACGAAAGCGACAATCGCATAAACTCCAACAGCAAGAGACCAGCCTTTTTGGTGATTAGAGCCACCAAGGAAATTAGCAAAGGGCAAAATAAATGTAACTGCAAAGAAATTGCCAACATTCCCTAAAACTAGACGAATAGAATTAGCAACTTGACGATCATCAGAATTTAAAGTTAAGTTTGGAAGCACAGAAGTGATTGGAGTAGAAACAGCAGTATAAGATAAATCTGCCAATATATATAATCGCTCCATACATAATTTTTGCTGTGCCGGTCAAACTTGGTGTAGTAAACAGCAACCAAACAAAGATTGCAAAGGGTAATGACATCCATAAAAACCAAGGGCGACTTTTACCATATTTACTATGCGTATGATCAACCAGTATTCCCATTACAGGGGCTCCGACAGCATCAAAAATTCTACCAATCAAAAGTAAAACACCAGCAGTTCCAATGCTCATACCAAAAACGTTTGTAAAAAAATAAAGCATGTATCCGCTGATAATACAATAAAGAAGATTACCCGACATGTCAGTAAAGCCATAAGTCAACTTTCTATGAAAAGGAAGCCGTTCATCAAGTTTTTGTACTTTGGTGGCGCTCCCTTTTTGATCTGAAACAGTGTCCATCTTTTAAAAACCTCCAGGTTTGATTCATAATTTAAATTTGTTCTTTTTCAAACAATTTAATAGTAAGCGCTTTCTAAAAATGATTAAAGTCCTATAATTGATAATATGGTTGCTATTTCCGACTAATATAAAATTATTTTATTGGCTAAGATGGCATTTTTATGTATAAATGGTGACCATTTCCTACTTAAATATATAGACCGAAAAGAGGAGGAAAAGATGAATTTCTATTCAGTAACACTTGAAAAAACGGTTCTATTTTATAAAGGAGGGGAATTTACAGCTCATGAAAATTGGAAACACAAAAGAATGTTTCATAAGGGAGATTATGAAATCATTCTATGTGTCAAAGGACCAATTTATATTCAATTAGACCAAGAGCAATATGTTATAAATGCCGGAGAAGTTTTATTAATCCCACCTTTTATAAATTTTTTTGGATACAAAAACTCAACTCAAGGTGTTGACTTCTATTGGTTACATTTTTTTCAAGATTCAAAGAATCAAAAATTAATCTCAAAGAAAGTGATTTGATTGACAGTGTAAAAAATAATCCTTCCAAAGATCGAAAAATTCTTCTTCCCAATAAATTCACCTTGGCAGATTATGAGCAGTCAGTAATCTTAATACATCAAATTTTGTCTTCTCGAAGCGAGTCTTCATATTTGCAAATGAGAGATTATCTAACTTCGGCGTTGTTAATTCAATTATTTAATTCGTATATTTCCAATAGCTATATAAATGAAGAGGACAGCCGGGCCAGTTTTATTAAAGAGTGGATAAGAGCGCATATATCATCAACATTAACTGTCCCAGGAATTGCTAAACAGCTCGAATTGAATCCTGATTATTTAACAAGAATATTCAAAAAATGTACCGGTATGACGATGTTACAGTATCTAAATCATCTTAAAATCGAAGTAGCAACGACATTACTGGTTAGAACCGAAATGTCAGTAAAACAAATTTCTAGTCGAGCTTACTTTAACGACTCAAAAGTATTCATTCGAAAGTTCCATCAGGAACTTGGCCTTTCTCCAACTGAATATCGTAAATCATATCATCTGATTCACTTAAATAATCCACACATAGATCCTCAAATACCAATACCTAAGGATATTGCTGATTCAATTGACTTCATTCCAGAGAATGGAAATATTAAAGAAAATGACTTCTTGGTGAAAAAATAATAATAGATATTACATAAAAAATAAAACGTTTATAGATTGATAAGCAAAAATTAAATATTAATTAATTTATTACTCTTTAATTTTTATCATTAAAATATTTATTCAAAAAATCTTTAATACGTTTTTTATACTCTAAAGGATCGAGCCAATAACTTTCGGCATGAGTTGCATTATTAACAATCCACAATTCTTTGGCTGCCGTTGTTGCTTCGTAGTTTTCCAATGACATATAGCTTGGTACGTAATCATCATTTTCACCATGGATAAAAAATATAGGTAATTTGTTTTTCTTTAATTGTTCAACCGAAGAAACATCTCCGAGATAATATCCCAAACGATAACGATTGATCGTGCTCACCAGCGGATAAAAAGGGTACTTGGGAAGATGATAATGATGTTTCAACAAAAAAGTCATTTCTTCATCAATACTGGAATAACCACAATCTGCAATAACGCATTTAACCTGTGATGGCAAATCTTCGCCGCTCAACATTTCAACTGTTGAAGCGCCCATACTGACACCGAACAAAAGAATTTCGCTTTTTGGACCGACTCGTTTAATTATTTTTTTCAACCATTGCAAATAGTCGAGACGATCAAGCCAGCCAAAACTTATATATTCACCCATACTTTGTCCGTGACCACGATCGTCAGGCAGAAGCACATTGAACCCCATCTCATAAAACATCTTGGCATAACTAGACATAGTTTCTCCGTTGCCTTTGTAGCCGTGAGCGATAATCACAACTTTTTTTGAGTTTTCCTCTTTTGAAGGAATGAAATAAGCCGACATTCGCTCCGTTTCATTTTTTGTTTGGAAAGTCCAATGCTCTTTATTTATTCTTCTGAACCAGTCAACGTATTCCCAATAACTTGCCGCATATTTTTGTTTCTCTTGTGATGTTTCCGGCACATGATCAACTCTTTTAAATGAAATTTTGAATAAATATTCACTGAATAAAAAAGAAACAGCTGCCAGACCGGTTGAAACTTTTAATAACAAACCTTTATTTTTCATGATTGAACGCTCCTACATGAAGATACCTTAATCATATTTGATGCAATAAAACTTGGCTTATTTTCGCTCAAAAACAATTAAAATAAATCGAATCTTTTGTTAATCCAATTCTAGAGCTTCTATGTTAAATTAAAAATATATTATTTATATTTCTATCTAAAATTGTCGAATCAAAGGATTTGATACTATTAAATATCTCGCCTTGAAACTAATAAGATCACATCCTTTGATGAGAAATATCAGCTAGTTGATATGGATCACTGGAATTATTACTGAATACAATGCGGTTCCGTTTTTATTTATGAGTGAAGACAGTCCATACAAATAGATAAGTTTTTAAAATTCTTAAGCAAAACAAGTAATCGGACCCGCTTCCAAAATATTCAGCTCCATTTGACATATTGCTATTTATTCAACTAACTATTTTTAATTTTATATTCGCTAGTGGTGATGGCAAAGACATCAAGATCCCTGAATTGTTTATTCATAAAAATTTCTTCTTTAAGAGTACCTTCTTGTCTAAAACCTAGTCGTTGAGGAATTGCTCTACTTTTTTCATTTTTAGAATCGGCCATTACGATTATCTTGTTTAAATCTAACTCATTAAAAGCGATACTCAATAAATGTTTTAAAGATTCAGTCATAATACCTTTTCCCTGATACTTGCTAAACATCCAATATCCAACCTCTGCTCGGCGATCATCTCTATCAATACTATGTAAATCAATCATTCCAATTGGTTGGTTCCCAGCAATAATTGCTAATTCCAACAGCTGATATTTAGCATTTTTTTCTCTGGCATAATTGATGAATTCAATTTCATCTTTTTTGCTTTTGACATTTTTAGTCCAAGGCATCCACTCAGATAGAGCTTTTCGATCAGTTTCGATAATTTCAAACAATTCTTCAGCTTGTTTTTCTTCAGGAAAAACCAGTTTAATCATTTGCTGACCAATTTGAAAACTACTTAAAACAAACATGTATAAAAATAACTCCTTTATTCCGATAAGACCACAATAATACAAGAATACTCAAATAATACCTTTAACATTTCTAAACAAATGTTAAAGGGCTATGGCAATCTAGTAAAAACGAATATAAACACTGATACACGGCAGGTTTTTATCAATTTAATAAGCTAAACCGGCTAACCGATCCCAATCCTCGAAATCTCCATAAAAGAGATCCAAATCCAAAGCCCCGCCGTAACCACTCAAACTACCATTATCCGTATATTGGAAAATTGTCGGTGTACTCCAAGCTCCATAATCATCATTATTAGTCCAGGGATTGCTTTGATAACCAGTTGATGCCGTCGTGGCATATTCAGCAACCCAAAGGCCATAGTTGGGTGCAACAGAGCTCCAATTGTATTCGCTAGTCACAGATTTAGACATATAAATCAAAGGTCGGATACCCGTTAAATTATGAACCTCGTCCAACCATTGCTTTGCCCAAGTCGGGCCTTGAGTTAAGGCACTTCCCTCCCAATCAAGTATTAGAATCGGATTATCTTTTAAATAAGATTTAATGTTGCTAACGAAATATTCCGCTTCGCTAATTGCATTGCCTGTCTCCGCATAGGAATATAATCCCAATTTTTTGCCTGCGGCTACGGTTGATGCAACTTCACTAGCCTCAGCCGGATTAACATAATCAGTTCCCTGGGTCGCCTTGACAATTACAAAGCTTCCGGAAATGCTTCCATTAGAAATGCCTGATTGATAAGAGGACTCATCATAACCATTCATAGTTGTCGCTGCCAATGCTCGAAAATCAATCCAATAAGATTTTCCGGCCTTCGGGTCGGTTACATAAGCATAAGTATAGGTTGTTCCATTGGACCGTTTAGTGACATCCTCTTTTGTAACAGTGACCGTATCTCCATCGTAAACTCTTCCACCGACTGTCGATACCAAAGCGCTTGAAGACGTTAAAGCAGGGCTGCTGTAGGTACCATCATTCCGCGCATAATCGGCAATTTTGTAGGTTGAATTCATCGTTGAATTGGAAATGATCGTGGCATATTTAGACATACTCAATGATCTCACATCAACCCAATAAGTTTTCCCGGCAGTCACGTCAGTTACTCTCGCATATTGATAACTGCCCCCGGAAGTTCGTTTGGTTGTATCGATTTGCGTTACCGCGACTATGTTTCCAACATAAGCTGTAATTGAACCATTAGCAGTCAAAGTCGACGCAGAGGTTAGAGCGGGACCGTTGGTATAAATCCCATCAGCTCTGCCGGAGATAACCGTCGCATACTCATTAGGCGTTGTATTTGTCGCTGTGATCGTATCATAAGTAGTCGTTGAAACAGCACGCGAGTCAATCCAAAATGTTGAACTGCCATACTGAACTTCTAAATAAATATAAGAAAGCCCATCCCCGCGAGTGGTTGTATCTTTTTTAATCACCGTTACCCGATCACCTTCGTATTTTGGCGCACTGGCATTAGCCGTCATCGTTGATGCAGAGGTCAAGGCTGGACCATTGGTATAAATCCCATCAGTTCTATTTCCTTCTTCGATCACTGCCGAATAATTTTCGATTATTGACGAAGTTATTTGTGCCAAAACTGCTCGACTATCGATCCAAAATGTTAAACTACCATACTTAACTTCTAAATATGTATAGCTTGTACCGTTTCCTCTTGTAGTGACAGCAGAGGCAATAACAGTTACTTTGTCGCCATCATAACTATTTGTGCTGCCGGTCAAAGAAGACCATGAGGATAATGCTGGAGCAGAATAAGTTTTATCACTTCTTGCCGAATCATTAATTGTCGCTTGATAATTGACCGTTGTTTGCGAAGAAATTGAAGCCAAAATAGCTCTCTGGTCAATCCAATAAGTTTTTTTGGCGGTTGAGTCATAAACTTCTGCATAGGTGTATTCAATGCCATTACTTCTCTTGGTGAGATTAATTTCCTCGACCGTAATAGTATCGCCGTTATAACTATTGCCGGAAGCGTTAGCTGTCATCGTCGATGCAGAGGTCAAAGCCGGGCCACTAAAATAAACGCCATCATTTCTTTTTGAATCAAGAATAGTTGCTGTTTTATTGATAGATGTTTTCGAAACTATCGAAGCATAGTCTGTTGAGTTTGTAGTTGTTGCTGCATTTGCCTGATCCAAGTTACCCTGCAATTGGATAACTACAAAGAATGTTAAAAAATTTAGGAATAAAACCAAGGCTATTTTTTTAAAAACATCGAATTTACTTGTCATAAAGAATTATTGTCCCACCCAAAAAGCCACGATCACGTTTTTAGGTTAATTATAGTTGCTTCATACCGTGATTTAGGAAATAAGAAAGGCTTTGTATTATTTATGTAAAGATTGCCTTAATAAAAATAATAATTATTAGATATAAAAACCAATTCAAATTGAGTAATATTTAATTCATCAAAATTATCTTTATGCACTGAAATAGAGTCTAGTAAGAGTTTGTTTCATAACTATCCAAAATCCCCCGTTCAATTTTGTCGATCTCACCAGTTTGGTACTCAATTATTTTGTTATCGGAAAACAAATAGACTCGATCTGCCAAGCGTTGGCATAGGAGCAAATCATGGCTAGTAACAATTACCAACTTTCCTTCACTTCTATATTCAGGCAACTTCTTCCGCAAAAAATTAACATTATAAATATCTAATCCAAGACTAGGCTCGTCCAAGACAATGATTGGAGAATTAATCAAATCAATCAGGGCAAGACTGAGTCGGCGTTTCATTCCCTTGGAATAACCCTTGATCAGTTTTCCCTCTTGATCAGAAAATTGATAGTCCTTGATCAGATCACCAATTTTATCTTGATATTTTTTTATCCGATATATCTCAGCAAAGTAAGAAAGATTCTCCCTAGCAGTCAAAAAATCAATTAGTTGATCCTCCGTAGGTAGAAAAGAGAATTTTTCTCGTGACGATAAATCATATGGAACTTTTAGCTCTCGCTTGTCCAAAATGATTTCTCCTTCATCAATCTGATTCAAACCAACAATGATTTCCATTAAAGTAGTCTTCCCAACACCGTTTTTTCCAACAAAGAAAACAATTTCGTTTTTACTGAATGAAAAATCCTGGTGATGAAACGCAACTTTACTGCCGTAGCTTTTATTGATTTCTTTTAAAGATAAATAAGCCATTAAACAATTGCCCCTATTAGAATAGTTGTTTTAAAAATAGTGTATAAAACAAAAGAAGAACAAACTCTCGATTCTTTTGCATAAGGAATAAATCCGTAAATTAATTTGACTAGCAATAATAAGAGTAAATATATATCGTAACCAAAAATGGAAAAATTAATTAATTGATTTTTGAATAAAAACGTTATTAACGTTAAAAATAACTCACCAAAAGCGTTGATTAAAACAAGCTTTAATAATAGATCTTTTTCTAGGCTACTATTTTTTTAAGCAGAGATTTTCTTAGTTTATTTTCAAATATAAAAGACAATCTCAAAAATAGACCAGTTAAAAAGAAATTTATAAAAAATAAAAATGAACGAAAAATAGCTTGAATTAAAAAATTATTGTAAACACGGTGAATATTTATGAAGAATTGAGTCAAAGAAGAGTCGCTATTCTTAGATACCGAAATTGCATTCTCTAGAAAAGTATTCCCAATGTTGCCGTAGCTAACAAAAATTATTGAGTGCAGAAAAATTGCAGCAACAGCAAAAATAAAAATATTTATCTTGTGTTTTTGCCAATCAATTTTCATAAATCACCAATCCGATTACTGACTAATGTTTCGATCACTGCTGCCAGAAAATTTAAAGGCATTACTAAAATTATTACCGTTCTTAATTGCTGGCCGAGATTTTTCCAATTAAAATCTTTCTCCAGGATAATTTGCGACACAAATAAATAAAAACCAAAAGTCGCTGCCAAAATAATTGCCGGCAGTTCCAAGAAAATATGCCAGATAATTTTGTTAGCCATCAAAAGGAAACCAACGCGCGATATCATCGTATTAATTTGCATGCCAAAAATAGCAAAATTTGAAATTATCAAAATAAAAGAGATAAATCCATAACTAAAAACTCCTACAAGCAGTAGTAAGGATATCGTCGTATTATGAATGAATACCTCAAAAATCGTAAGTTGGGCACTAGACAAATCCGGTTGAAATAAACCGGTCATTTGAGTTCCAATGATAAAAGAGAAAATCGCTACAAATAAGCTGATAATCATTGAAATGTTGAACACCCGATCCGGTCTAATGAATATTTTATTTTGCAACATATTTTTTGTATTCTCCATAGAAAAACCGTTGGTATCTGTTGATCAAAAAAACTGAAATTAAATAAATAAAAGAAAGAAAAACCATTTGAGCGAAAAATATCCAATTATTGCTAGCATCTATTATTTGAACAAAATATATAGTCATTACCAAAAATTCAGTAATTAATGATACAAATCCCCCACAAATTAATAGACCAATTATTGGCAAAAGAGAATCTTCATTTTTATAACTTGAAAAAAGTCCGGAAAATAAACCAGTAATTTTTACATTGGCCAATAAAAGGAATGACAGCAAAAAGAATTCTCTTAAAAAGATAGTAAATGAAAAATTGAATAAATTCATTCCCAGTATCAGCACAAAAATTTCAGCGATTCCGGTAACAGAAACTATAAAATCATATTTTTTTATTAATATTTTTAAAAAACCAGGCGATAAAACATGTGCAATTATCTCATTGGATAAGTCACCTTTTAAATTCGTTCGAAAAGAAATGATTCTTTTAATTAAAAAAACTCCAGTAAAAAAAATAACTGCAAACTCTGAATACGCTAAAGAATCTCCAAGCAAAAAAGAAATCAAATAGGAAAAAAAGACAACTAGAAAAATCATAAGTGAATCTTGCTGGATCTCTTTCCAATAACCCGATGTTTCTATTTTTTCAATCGTTCTCCTATGAAGCGGAGTTTTAGTCAATTGACTATAAAGTAAAATTTTATAAAAAACTGAAGGCTTTGACAATTCCTTGACCTTAAAAATATTTATTGTTTTAGAAGCAAAGGCATAATAAAAAAATATTAAAATTGAAAGAAGGATCATCACAATTGGAAAAAGAAAAGAATAGTCAATATATTTGTCAAAATGATTTCTCGTTCTTTCAACGATTGAGATAATTACATTCAAAATATTATTAATTTCAAAAGCAGAATTATTCGAAAAAGTATCCTTCAGCATTAGCAGTTCGACTAAATATACGATTCCAGAGAAACAAAAAACGATAGTCACTTTACTTTTCGAACATAAATTAATAATCTGACTGAATTTCCGAACGCTATTATAAATGATCAAAGATAAGCAAATAGTCCAAAGTAGGTAGGGACGAAAATTATGGAATAACGGGGTCGACAGAATTAGTAGAAAAACAAAGTAAGCCGAATTGCCTAAAATTTCATATTTAAAAGACTTTAAAATCAATAGGTTATATTTTTTTCTCGGCCAAAGTTCTATATATTTATTATTTTTAGAAAAAATAAAATATTTAAAAAGATCAAATCCGCCATTCCATCCAATAGCAGTCGAAAATAATAAACAATTGCAAAGAAAAATCCAATGCGAAGCAATATAACTTTGAAAGAAAATACCTGCTCCGTAAACAATAAAAAAAGAAGTCAAAGAAACAAGAAAAATTAATCGCAAAGAGAGTTTATCAAATGAAGTTTCTCGCCAATAGGCCTTCAATTCCAAATAAATAATTTTAAACATTTTTTTCCTCAAAGGCATTCACAAAATCAATTTGGCCACGTGACATTTTTTTATTTACCAAGCCAAAGTTGCCCCTCTGCCCGCTTTCAATTTTCGACTGATAAATATTCCACCTGCTCCAATAACTGCTGCTGCAATTAAGCAACCGGCCCCAGTTGCAGCAATCAAAGCAATTGATCGTCCAATACTGAGTGATCCCCTTGCGAAAGCTGCATAAATAACTGGATAAATCATTTTCGCGGCTTGTGCAGATATTCCAAAAGTTCCAGTCAAAGCAAAAATTCCGATTGACAATTTATACATAAAAACCTCTATTCGTTTTATTTGTGAGACGACCGTTTTTAAAAAGATTATAAAGATCGACTCATAGTAATTAGACGGAAATTGAGAGAAAAATATTAATTTTTTGAAAAAACTTTATTTCAAAATATCAATCAAATTTTTATTAGCAGCTTGTTTGGCTGGCAAAATACCAAAGATTATACCAACAATCGTGGAAACGCTAAAAGCCAAAATGAAAGATCCAAAAGTTGTGACAGCCTTAAAAGGCAAGAGCAGTGAGAACAGCCAGGCACTCCCAACACCTAACCCAAAGCCGATTAGGTCACCAAACGTTGTCAGGAGCACGGCTTCCAGTAAAAATTGATTCATAATATCTCTTGGACTGGCGCCCACTGCTAGCCGAATACCAATTTCCTGGGTTCTTTCAGAAACCGAGATATACATCATGTTCATAACACCGATACCGGCAATAAATAAGGAAATCCCGGCGATCGCACTAACAAAATAGGTCAAAGCGGAAATAACTTTGCCGATTCCGCTTAAGAGTTCGCCCATGTCGGTAAAAGAATACTCCCCTTTATTTCGATGGCTGCCTTTCTTTTTTAGGAGTGTAACTAAGTGCTCCGTATTCTTGGAAATTTTGCTGCCCTTAGAAAAAGTGATCTGAACACTGTTGCCCTGATCGTTGACCTGTCCTTGAAAATAGGTTTCCTGTGGCAGAATCAAATTAGTGTCATAAGGCGACTCGTTATTATTTGCATAAATACCGACAACCGTATAGGAAAGACCGTTAATTAGAATTGAAGCGCCCAGAGTGCCTTTTATACTTTTAAAGTTTTTCAGAGCGGTTTGCTTAGAAATCAACAATCGTTGATTTTGAACACTATTATCATAGCTACTAATATTTTTGCCGGCAATCAGCCTGACACCTGGCCGATCTTTGACAGCTGTCGCAGTTAAATTTTTGTTCGTATCAAAAATAACGGCCGTGATCTGGAATTCTTTGGTTACTCTTTGAATTTTTACATTGCTCACGCCTAAATCGTTTTTGCTTTTTAACAAAGTATGGTCTGCTTGGTCAAAACCAGCCTGATAATCATTGCTATCATTTACATAGTAATCGATTGTTACAGTTTGTTTGCCTGTCTTTGTGGCTTGAAGATTTTTTAAAGTAGCCTTTTTAACACCGTTTCCCAAAGAAATAATCGTGATCACGGAAGTGATACCAATGATAATACCCAACATAGTTAACAAACTGCGTTTTCTATTTGTCAACAGCGATTTAAGTGCCGTTCGTATTAATTAACCGACTCTCATAACCAGTCTCCTGATCGGAGGCAATCGTGCCATCCATAATGCGAATAATTCGTTGACTTTTTTGGGCTACTGCTAAATCATGAGTAACCATAATAATTGTCATACTGCTTTTTAAATTCAGTTGAGTAAACAAGCTAATAATCTCTTTTGAAGTTTGGCTGTCCAAAGCACCGGTAGGTTCATCGGCAATTAAAAATTTTGGTTTATTGATCAAAGCGCGGGCGATCGAAACCCTTTGCTGCTGGCCACCAGAAAGGTTTAAGGGATACTGATTTTGATAGCCGTGCAAACCAACTTGATTCAAAGCCTGTTCAATTTTGACTTCAGTTTGACTAAAGCTTTGACCTGCATAAAGCAAAGGAATGGCAATATTTTCTTTAACTGTTAAATTATTAATTAATTTAAAATTTTGAAAAACAAAACCAACATTTCTATTGCGATAGTGGGCACAATCTTGGCGGGACATTTGAGCGATATTTTTCTTTTCAAAAGTATAGTCACCATCGAAATGGTCATCCAAAAAACCGATAATGTTAATCAAAGTTGATTTACCGGAACCCGATTGACCCATAATAGCGACAAATTCACCTGCACGAACTACTAGATCAATATTCTTTAAAACGTGATAAGCGTTCTTCCCTTGATGATAATATTTGTTAATATTCGACAGGCAAATCACTATTCATTCACCTTGCAACCATTTTTTAATCGCTTATCAGGATTAAGGATTAATCGGTCACCAGTCTTAAGACCGCTGGTCACCAAATAATAACTGCTTTCCTTATCGGCTTTAATCCTTCGTTTAATTGCTCTGCCATTTTTAAGCAAGTAGACAGTATTCTTCTTAACGCTTCCGGTAGGTATTTTAAACTGACTACTTAAAACAGTGATTTTAACTGATTGGCCATCAATAAATCCCCGATCCAAATTAGCCGATAAAGCATATTTAGCAGTCGTTGAAAGAGAAGAAACCTGAGAGTCTTTTGCCAAACTGGAAATTTGCGTCGTCTGTTCATAGCCATTTGCAATGGAAGCAACTTGAACGCTTTGCCCCACTTGAACCTTGCTATAGTCATATTCAGAGACACTTGCCGATAACAACAATTGATCAGAATAAATTTCGATATTAGCGTTACCTTCACTGTCTTTTACAACGACACTACCGTTATAAGGCGCATAGACATTATGATAGCTACCATCGTAAGTTGTCATTAAAAGCTGATTTTTAGTGACGGTATCACCAGTTTTGATCTTTAAGGCAATTAAACGTCCATTCGGTCGATCAAGTGTTTGCGATTGGCTTGCAACGATTTTGCCGGTTAATGATAAAGAATCATTAGACAAAGTCAAAAACCGATAATTATGATTACTATCTTTAGTTTCAGTGGTCTTTACTTTAAAAGCCCCACTAATAAAAGCTCCCCCAATCAAAGAGATCAAAACTGCTAATAATAGGACAGCAGCTACAAGGATATGCGTTTTTTTAAACTTATTTTGCTTCGTTGACATGGAGGCCCTTTCTGAAAATTTGAGCGTAATAAAAGATTTCTACTTGTTCTTATGAAAATATTTAGTAGGAAACAGAAAAATAACCAACATAATAATTTGCAGAATAATCGACAGTCCAGAGAGCCAGCTTTGTTTTGTACTCTGTTCAAGATAATAAAGAATTGTTGCTAAGACACTAATCAAATACCACCAAGGGCTAAGACCGGTATCCCGAACCCGACGAACTCCGAGCGAAATCGCAGGAATGATATTGGCAAAAACAAATAAAATAACGGCAATTAATAAAGATCCAAAAATCCAAACGGAAGAAGAATTAGAAGAACTCTTGCTGGCAATGCTGCTTCCGCTAATCGCTTCCAAGAAACTTGGAAAAACAGCAATAATAGCTATGATTGAAAAAATAAGTAAAATTGTGAAAATGATCACGTTAGCCAAGATCAGCCACCAGTAATCGGAACGGCTGCTACTATCTTTAAAGTTAAAATAATTCTTCCAGTATTTTTTATAAGCGTTTAACATAAAATTTGTCCTTAATGAATATTTCCTTAATTAATTTATTTTTCTTTGCTTGATTTTAGGGGGTATGCAATCATAGGTGACCATTAGAGTAAAAGAGACAGCCGTAAAAGTTCTACAGTTTTATTTGAATTTTTAGCTAATGAAAAAGCAAAAAAAGCCAAAAGCGCATGGCTAACTTAGAAAGCAATAAATTAATAAATATCTATTAATTTATCAGTTAACACAAAACGGACTATAGAAAAGCATTTAAACCTATCAAATACACATTACTGTCAACTTATACAATTTTATTGAGTTCAAAAAATCACGATCGAAAGAGTATAAAATTACTTTTCTCTTTTTAGTATTTATTTGCTTGAAAGACACAATTCTATTGAATTGGTAATGTAAATAAAGATAACTTTTTTTAAACAAATTAAGACATTGCCAATTTAAACAGCTTTTATTATATTTAAGAGAACTAACCATAGCATAAGCAACAAAATGCATTTAATTCATCCTATACGATATGCACGTTTTTACGATGATTGGATGATCATAGGCGAATCAAATAACCCAAGTATAATAATCCAAAAAAATCAGTGAGAAGCTTAAAGAATTATTAGGAATAAAATATTTTCCAACTGGAATGTTTTTTTCCAAAGCTGATTTTATTTCCTAATTTTTTTAATTCTTACTAATTATCAAAGAATTTTATGCAGCAATTCTTTCTTCCAAATTAGTAACTAAAGTCTAATAGATAATTAGAGCAAAAATAAAAAAACGCTAAATTAGCCACTTTTTATAAATGTAAGCGATTAATATTTCCCATATGCTAATTTTGTCGAAAAGAATACTTTTCAATGTATTTTTCGTATGAAGTGGCCAAGCTATTGGATCCTACAAGCCTAAGAAATTCAATCAAAAAACAATTGTCCTCCTCTGCCTGTTTCTCATTCAAAGATAATAAATTATCAAAAAATTTCTGCTTGAATCTATTGATTAAATCGGATTGATCATCCACAATTTTTTCAATTTGTCCAAGCAACAATTTAGCTTTTTGATAATCTTTCCTTCTATAAAAAATGTCAATTGCGTTGGAAAAGGCAGATACTATTCTACTAATATTTTTAGGATTATTATCCAAATTCAAATAAAGCATTTCTTTTAGGGCGGACTCAATCATCTCATTATCGAAAATAAGCATGCAGTTATTAAAAACAGAAAATTCAATGAAATCCCAGTGTTCGACTTTATCTAGATAATCGAATAAGCTCTTTTTTATCTCGCTATCAACATGAAAACTCGGATCAGCTCTTCTTATCAAGGCACAAACGGAAGATGATTCTATCAGATTATCAAAATTGCTATCGACTTTAAAATGAGAGATTTTTTCATTTGCTATCTTTTTCAAGGCAGGAAGATCGTTGTTTTGATAAATATAATTAATTTGATTGAGAAAACTGGTATAACCATCAACTTGTCCAGCATAAACTTTGCAATAAAATTCATCCAAGTTCACATGCATTCGCATAAGCAATTGAGACAAATTGATGAAACTAAGTTGCGTTCTTCCTTCTTCAAATTTGCTAATCGAAGAAGGAGAAATTATTCCTTCAGACAAAGAAGAGATCGATATCTTGCGTTGCTTCCTAATCTTTTTGAAAACCAGGCCGGCTTTTTTAAAAGTTTCTGCCTTTTGCATTGTTAAAATTATTACATATTATTATACAAAAGGAAAATAACGACAATTATATTCTTTAGACATGCTATTGAAGACAATTTTATAGATATTCTTCGAAACCAAATCAAAAAGTATATAAAAACAGCGTCATATCAAGCTTTGTTTCGCTTAATATCACGCTGTTTCACGAAGATTTTGCCGACTGACGGGTTCGAACCGTCGACCCCCGGTTTACGATACCGATGCTCTACCAACTGAGCTAAGTCGGCTAATTGAAATAACTTTATATCTTTCAATAAAAAACGGTTAGCCGACGTAAATCGACCGACCGCAAACTCCGACTGTCGGGCTCGAACCGACGACAACCTGATTAACAGTCAGGCGCTCTACCAACTGAGCTAAGTCGGAATAGTATGAAATAAACAACTATTTAAGTTTATGACATCTTCATATGAAGGTCAAGCAGATAGAGACAGTCTTTAATCTAAGTCATATAATCGAATTAGTTATCTATCTGCTTTGAGCAGGGAAAACGAGAGAGAGTATGTCCAATTTATCTGATATTCAAAAAAAATTTTTTATAAACGTTTTACTGGCGACCAGTTTTACCTTTTCAATTAGCCAATCTGCAATGACAACAATTTATCCGACACTAATGAAACATTTTTCTGTAGCCGTTTCTAGCGTCCAATGGCTGACAACCGGCTTCATGCTTGTCATGGTCTTGATGATGCCTTTATCGCCTTGGTTCTTAAAAAACGTTCCTTTTAAGGCTTTTCTTTTGAGCTTGCAAATTATTTTCCTTTTTGGAACCTTAGTTGCAATCACGGCTGGAAACTTTAGTCTGCTGGTAATTGGCCGGCTGTTGGAAGGGGCGGCCGTCGGCCTGCTTTTTCCAAGTTTTCAATCAGTCATTCTGTCAATTACCCCGGAAGAAAAACGTTTGACACAAATGGGTTTGGTTGGATTGGTAATGGGTTCAGCCTTAGCCGTCGGCCCAATCGTTTCCGGTGTGATACTGGAAATCTTTGATTGGCAGGCTGTTTTCAGTTTCTTTTTGCTTATTTTAATCATTTTATTTTTATTATCCTTAAAATTCATAAAAAACGTTATGCCGCACGAGCCATACCATTTCGATGTTATTTCTTCAATAAGTCTGATGGGACTCGTCATGCTTCTCTATGCCCTACAAACAATGACTACAAAAATCACAATTTCATTGCTTTTTATTTTCTTTGTTGGTTTACTTTTATTTGGATATTTTGTTCAAAGACAGTTTTCAATTAAAGAACCGCTGCTTGATTTAAGAGTTTTAAAAAATGCTGCCTTTCGCTTAGGAATGTTTCTAACGGCTGGGTCATATATTGCTCTAATCGTAACAACGGTTCTAATGCCAATTTACTTCCAAAAAATCCTTGGAGTAAACGCCCTTTGGTCAGGCCTAATGATGGTCCCGGCTGCTATTAGTTTAAGCATTTTGAATCGCCGCTCGGTCGAAGTAATGAAGCGATTCGGTTTGAAAACAACAATGTTGATTGGTTCTGCAATGATTTTAATCGGGTTTTTCGGCCTCTTAATCACGTGCCAAATAAAATTATGGCTTTTAGCAATCATTTTTGCCGCTCTTGTTGAATCTGGTAATGCTTTTATGATGATGCCAGCTGTAACTTACGCAAATAATGCTTTAGAAAAAGACTTAATTCCACATGGGACGGCCCTAATCACAATGGTTCGCCAAATTGCCGGAGTAATTGGCGTTCTAATTATTAGTCAGGTCTTAACTCTTGTCTCAAAACCACTTCAGGTGTCAATGAAAGGTATGCTCGCTAGCTTTGCTGTCAGCGCAATTTTAGCTGCCATCCTGTTAATTCTAGTCCTGAGGATAAAGAATAGGCGAGCAAACAAATTACTTTGAATCAGCAATTTGTTTTGACAATTGTTTAATTTCTTTTTCCAGACGATCGACGGTTGTCTGTAAATCTGCTGTCTGTTGGCGATGAGCACGAACATGTTTATGTACACTAGTACCGACGCCAGCAGCGATAGCAGCGCCTAATGCCGAAAGAACGTTTGTGTAATTACCAAGAATTAATTGAGCCGTATTAGAAGGTTCAAGTACTTTCAAAGCCGGAAGTAAGCCGATTATTCCAAAAACAACCAAATAAACGAATAAAAGCAGAAAAATTATAATTGAAGTTTTGCTTGAAAGGACTTTTGGGATCGAGGTTAAAAAAATATTCAGTTCGGATTTTTTTTCATTATTTTGCATGTAGATAATTCTAAAGCAATTAAAAAAACTTGCCTAAGCAAGTTTTTAGTTTCTCATCGTTGGAAATAAAAGAACATCTCGAACTGAAGTCTGATTTGTCAGTAACATTGTTAAACGGTCGATCCCAATTCCTAGGCCACCGGTCGGCGCCATTCCGTGTTCAAGGGCTTCAATATAGTCTTCATCAATTGATTCAGCTTCGTCATTACCATTTTCACGCTCAGCTGCTTGTGCTTCAAAACGCTGGCGCTGATCAATTGGATCATTCAATTCAGTAAACGCATTGCCATACTCGCCGCCGGCTATGTATAACTCAAAACGTTGAACAAAATCTGGATTATTATCCTCTTTTTTAGCCAACGGACTGACTTCCAAAGGAAAATGATAAACAAAGGTTGGCTCAATTAAACTTTTTTCAACAAAAGTATCAAAGAATTCAGCAATGATATGGCCAACGCCCCAGAAGCTTTCATATTTAACATTATTTTCATTAGCCAATTTTCGCGCTGTTTCTAAATCAATCTTCTTATCAAAATCAATTCCGGTTTTTTCCTTAATCAATTCAGTCATTGACCTCTTGGCAAAATCCTTACTAAGGTCAATTTTATGGCCTTGATAGTCAATGACACCATCTTCATTGATTGATTTGGCAGCGGCACGAATAATATTTTCCGTCTCTATCATCACATCCGACAAATCCCAGTAAGCTCCATAAGACTCAAGCGTTGTGAATTCGGGATTATGACGCGTGTCCATACCCTCATTTCTAAAGATACGGCCAATCTCATAAACGCGTTCCATTCCACCAACAATTAAACGTTTTAAATAGAGCTCCGTCGCAATCCGCAGATACATATCGATATCGAGTGCATTATGATGAGTAACAAAAGGGCGGGCAGCAGCGCCACCAGCTGAATTTTGTAAAATTGGTGTTTCCACTTCTAGAAAACCAATCGAATCCATGTAATTTCGGATTGCTTTAACAATTTTAGAGCGTTTAATAAAAACCTCAAAAGATTTTGGATTCGAAATCAAATCCAAATAGCGTTTACGGTAGCGAGTATCAATGTCTGTTAAACCATGATATTTATCCGGCAAAGGTCGAAGTGCCTTTGACAGCCAGGTCAATTTATCAATTAAAATGGTTGTCTCGCCCGCATCGGTCTTCATAACTGTACCGGAAAAACCTAAAATATCGCCAAGGTCGGCCCGACGAATCAAGGCATAGTTATCTGCCAAATCATCACGACGTGCATAAATCTGAACCGTTCCGGAAACATCTCGAATATCGGCAAAAATAATTTTACCTGCTCCACGTTTGGCCATGATTCTTCCAGCTATAATCACATGTTTTTTTGCAGCATCTAATTCTTCTTTACTTTTGTTATCAGCAAAAGAATGAATATCTTTTGCATATGAATCTCGTTCAAAACGATGACCAAAAGGATCAATCCCTAAATCATCTTTCAAAGCTTGGAGCTTTTGGCGGCGAACTCGGAGTTGATCATTTAATTCTGTATCTATTTTTTCTGTCATAAAATCCCTTAAACAATACCTATATAGTGTAGCAGAAACTTATTCTTCACCCAATTTTTTATCCATTTTCAAGGCTAAAATCTTTTTTAATTCTTCTTTAGAAAAATTGTATTTTTTTTCCGTGAAACGACTAACGATTTCCGCTCCGTGATCTTCATCGATCATCGCTTGAATCTCTTTTTTTGGCAATGTTCCAATTGCATCGGCATACCATTTCTTTGGCAATTCATCAGCTGTTTTTAATGGAATTGTTTCAAGGATATCAACTTTCAGGTTGGCAAACAATTGTGCCAAAATCTGGTTTGCGCTCAGCCCTTCGGCCAACATTGAAGAAATATTCGGCATTTTTCTTAAATGTTGTTCCAGTAAATCCAATTCAGTATCATTAGCTCCAGGCAAAGTTTGAAGCAAAAAACCACCGGCAGATTTAACCAAACCTTTTGAATCGACAAAAACCGAAACACCAACAGCGCTCGGTATTTGCTCGGATTGGGCCAAATAATAAGTAAAATCATCACCGATTTGGCCAGTCACTAATTTTACTTCGCCGGTATAGGGATCTAATCCCGGATGAACCTTTGTTACCCTTAAAGTGCCGTTTAGACCTACAAGATTAGAAATATCTGCTTCACCATTTGTATTGGTTTTGGCAATTGCTTTCGGATTGGTAACATAACCACGAAGTTCTGATTTGGAATTGGTCTCAGTAACAATTTGTCCAATCGGCCCACGACCATTAATGCTGATATGCATTTGATCGTCTTCCTTTAATAAAGAGCTTCCAACCAAAGCAGTTGCAATCAAGGTTCGTCCGAAAGCGACTGTTACATCAGGACTCATTTTATGCATTTCAGTCATTTGCTTGACAACATTTGATGCATCAGCCACATAGGCACGAAAATGACCATTTTTAGTAATACTTTTTGCTAAATAATCCATAATTTATTATAAAAACGCGACCAGCTAAAGTCGCGTTTTTCCTTAATTCTCTTTGTTATCGTCATCTTTTTTGGTTCGTTTTGTAGTAGGTTTTTTCTTAGTCGAACTTGTTGTTGACTTGCGTCGAGTAGTTGAAGTCTTCTTGGTTGTCTTCTTTTTTGAAGTTGAATCGGAACCCGACTTGGAATCATTTTCATCTTCCTTATCATCTTTGTCCTCTTTAACTTCGTCCTCGGCCTCTTTATTATCAACAGAGCCGTTTTTCTTTAAGGCAGCTTTCGACTCTTCATATGAGAGCGGACGAGCAGGCCTTTGACTGTCTTTGACCAAATCGCTAGGAATTTCACCGGTTTCAAACAAAGATCTAATCTGAGCTTCATCAAGAGTCTCGTATTTCAACAGAGCTTCGGCGATTGCCTTGTGCTGCTTAGGATGGCTCTTAATGATATCAACAGCTCTCTTATAAGCTTCATTCGTCAAACGTCGAACCTCTTCATCGATCAGCTCGCTGGTTTTTTGCGAATACGGAGGATTTGGATTGTTAGGATCTCCGACAAAGACATTCGAACTACCTTCCAGTTGTACCATACCGAGCTTATCGGACATACCATACTGGGTAACCATTTCCCGGGCAATCTGGGTAGCTTGCTGGAAGTCATTGGAAGCGCCAGAGCTTGCAACATGATTAATCAAAATTTCGGCAGCACGGCCACCCATTAATCCGGCAAGTTCTTCTTTAGCATCTTTCTCCGACATGAGATAACGCTCATCCTTTGGCATCATCAAGGCATAACCACCAGCTCGTCCACGTGGCACGATCGTAACCTTACGAACAACCTGAGCATCATTTAGAACCAAACCAACAATTGCATGGCCGGCTTCGTGATATGCGACAGTCTCACGTTCATCTTGAGTCGTTTTGCGGTCCTTTTTGGCCGGTCCAGCAATAACACGGTCTTCGGCTTCATCGATATCAGCTGCTGTAACAGCTTTTTCATCATTTCGAGCGGCCAGTAAAGCAGCCTCGTTAAGAAGGTTTTCAAGGTCCGCACCAACAAAACCAGGAGTTTGTTGGGCAATGACTTTCAAGTCGACATCTGCCGCCAAAGGTTTGTTTTTTGCATGAACGCGCAGAATCGCCTCACGCCCTTTTACATCAGGAGCACCAACTAAAATCTTTCTGTCGAAACGTCCAGAACGAAGCAAAGCCGGGTCCAAAACGTCAGAACGGTTAGTTGAAGCAAGAACGATTACGCCTTCCGAACCTTCGAATCCATCCATTTCAATCAAGATTTGGTTCAGAGTCTGTTCGCGTTCATCGTTTCCACCACCCATGCCGGCTCCACGACGACGACCAACTGCATCGATTTCATCAATAAAAATAATTGAAGGTGCAGACTTCTTCGCATTTTCAAACAAATCACGAACACGGCTGGCACCAACACCAACAAACATTTCAACGAAATCCGATCCGGAAATACTGAAGAATGGTGTCTTTGCTTCACCGGCGACGGCTTTAGCGAGCAAAGTTTTACCGGTTCCCGGAGGACCTTCCAACAAAACGCCCTTTGGAATTCGGGCACCGAGTTTTGTGAATTTCTTTGGATCTTTCAAAAACTCGACAACTTCGACAAGTTCTTGTTTTTCCTCTTCTTCTCCGGCTACATCAGCAAAGCGGATTTTATTCTGTTTAGGGTCTGCAGGCTTAGCCTTCGAACGACCAAAACTCATAATTCCACCAGGTCCGCCTGAACCGCCTTGACCACGCTGGCTGCCGATAAGCATCCAGTAAAGCAAGGCAAACATAATTAGAGTCGGCAATATCATTGTCAACATCGATCCCCAGAAATTGGAGGCAGCCGGTTTTGGATTAACAGCAACACCGGCCTTTTGAGCCGCGGTTGTAATCTGTTTCAAACTAGAATTGTTCGGTAAAACGTAAGCAGTAAATTTAGTTACCGAACTTTGGTAGCCGGAAAGCAGCGTTGTTGTACTACTACTGCTTGAGCTGGATTTTTGAGCTTTTTTAAAATCTCCGGCAATCGTGTAAACACCGCTATCGCCAGGTTGAATCGTAAAATCTTTAATTTTATTATTCTTCAACTCCTTCAAAAAAGTAGTTGTTGAAAGGTACTTGACACTACCATCGCTACGTCCGAAAAAACTGTAAATTAAGAATATAACTGCCAGTATTACGAATGCATATGATAATGAACTGCGGAAGAAACCGCGATTCTTATTTTTCATATAATACCTCGTTCACGCCAATACAATATTGTAACATTATGAATAAATATCGGGGTTAACCACACCAATGAAAGGCAAATTACGCCAAATTTCCTGATAATCCAATCCATAACCGGCAACAAATTCATTATCAATCTCAAAACCAACGTAATCGGCTCTAATATCGACTTTGTGGCCCTTTTGTTTATTAAGCATTGTTGCTGTTTTCACAGATCTGGCACCACGTCTAGACAGTAAAGACTCTAGATAACGTAATGATAAACCAGTATCAACAATATCTTCCACAATGATTACATCCCGATCTTTAACATCGCTAGTGAGGTCAGTCCTTAAAGTGATTTCATTACTTGAAGCAATACCGCCATGATAACTGGCGATATCAATGAAATCCATTTCAACATCGATTGAAATATTTCTAAAGAGATCACCTGCCCACATAACAGCTCCTTTTAAAACCACAACCAAAATAGGAGTTTTACCGGCATAATCACGATCGATTTGAGCACCGATTCTTTTAGCGGCTGTTTCAATTTCTCGATGATCATGAAGGATTTTTGAAAAACGGGGGTCTGTATCAGTCATTTGATTGTATTTAATGTTAACACGAATATTACTGCTACAACAGTGATCGTATATTTACCTTTCTTTTTTTATTTTAATTTCATCTTTATTTTTAACTAGAGAAAAGCCGTCGGTCAAATCAATTTTTCCATGTGGTTCTTTCTCATTTTTCAAAAGCCTTTCGAACTGCTCCAACTGGGATCTTTTGATTGGTAGAAAACCGATTGAATCATGCAACCAAATTTTTAGCATTTCAATCAGTTGGTTTTCATTGACTTCCCTAATTTGCTCGGCAAAGGAAGCAATGTTCCTAGCGGAATTTGGATTAATTTGTTTCAAAGCGGGCAAAACAACATTTCTAATCTGATTCCGGCTCGTATAGTCCGGATCCTTATTAGTTGAATCCTCAATCCATTTTAAATGATTTTTTTCGGCATAATCGTAAATTTCCGATTTTTCAACATTTAACAAAGGACGAACAACTTCGATTGGTGAATCTTTTTCCAGTGGACGCGACCATTCCATTGCTGAAACAGTCTGCCAATCGGCACCACGGATAATTTTCAACAATGTCGTTTCAGCCTGATCATCTGCATGCTGTGCCAGAATAATTTTTCGAGCGCCAACCTTAAGGGCCATTCGCTTATAAAAATCGTAGCGAAACTTCCGAGCAGCATCTTCAATTCCGCTATGAGGATGTTTTTCAAGCGGCCATTTTTCATGAAAAACGCAAAGACCCCGATTGGCGAATTGATCATCAATTAGCTTTGTCTCGTTTGCCGAGTCCACTCTCAGCTGATGATCAACATGGGCCAAAAATAAATGCGATCGTGGATTACTTTCGTATTTAAACAAAAGATCTGCTAAAACCGTTGAATCAACTCCTCCAGAGATAGCTAAAAGAAGTTTCTGTCTACCAGAAAAAAGTTTATGCGATTGAACATTTAACTGAAATTGTCGATAAAGAGTCTTCACATTAATACAAAATAGCAGTCCAAAAAACTATTTCTTGCTGTTCGAATTGGTGAAATTAAAAATAACTTCCCCGGATTTGGAATACTGATATTTGTCACGCAAATACTGAGTCAAATAATCAGATTGTTTTAATTGTTTTAAATTTTCTTTTAATTGTTTATGTTCAGCCTTGGTCTTTGCCAACTGCTGATTTACCTGATTTAATTGTGACGAAGCACTATACAACTTGGCCGCTGAAGAGAATAAGTTGTAAGAAAAGAAAATGAACAGAAACGCGCCAACACAGGCGATCAAACGACGCCGACGGGCAATTTCTTTATGATAATGTTTTTCACGAACTTTATTATAGGCCTGTGCAGAACGAATTTGGGCGGAAGTGTTCGGCTGAACCAAATGCAAATTAGGACGGTTACCTTCTTCCCTTTTTACATTTTTTTTCTGTTGTCGCGCCGTATTTGTTGCCATCACTTAAAATCAATATCTCATATGATTTGGAGGATAAAAATATCTTAATGAAATCAAAAATAAATCTTAATAAATTACCACAAAAATAAAAGATTCTTTAATTAGAAAAACAACTTCATTGTTGGCGATTTTCCGAAGAAATCAATTCATACATTTCTCCGGCATCATTCTTTTTAACAATTTCTGAAACATCGGTGACTTTAATTGTGACAATTTTCCCACCAAAACCCAAAACCAAAATATCACCAACGCCGACATTTCCAGAGGATTTTGAAATTTTTCCATTAATCGTTACCCGACCCTGGTCAGCAAATTCTTTTGCCAAGGTCCGACGTTTAATTAAACGACTGACTTTTAAATATTTATCCAAGCGCATTTTTTAGCTCCTTATAAACCAATTCAAGATATTTGGTTATTTTATCAATATAGACGAGTTTTTCATCCTCGTTTAAAATAACTGTCAATTGCAGTTTTTGATCGTCAACGGCTTTGACACGAACCTTGTATGGAAGTCCCTTTAAGGTTTTGAAGATTGTTTCCCCAGCCAGAATTTGGCTGACCCGTCTACTAAAGATAATTCTGATTTGGGAATCATCACCATGAAGATTAATGACGTTGGCTGCATCGGTTGCGTTTTTCAGGTGAGCCAAAGCGAAAAGATTATCTACCACCTCAGGAATCGGACCAAAACGGTCAATCAAATCCTGACGAACCTCGTTGAATTGTTCGTCAGTCCGCGATTTTCTGATTCGCTGGTAAAGCTCGACTTTTTGAGAAGAATCATTAACATAACTGTCCGGCAAAAGGGCCTCGATATTAAGAACAATTTCTGCATTTGTCTGCATAACTTTTTTGTCTTTTCCCTGTTTTTGAGAAACCGCCTCTTGAAGCATCTGTTGATAAAGCTCGTAACCAACCGAATCAATGAAACCGTGCTGTTGTTTCCCTAGAAGGTCACCGGCACCACGAATTGATAAATCACGCATCGCTAATTTAAAACCGGAACCGAGTTCTGTGAAATCGCGAATCGCTTCCAGACGTTTTTGAGCATCCTCAGTTGGTTGACGATCGCCTGGATAAGTAAAGTATGCATAAGCTAATCGATTAGAACGACCAATTCGGCCACGTAACTGGTAAAGTTGCGACAGGCCGAAACGTTCCGAATTTTCAACAATCAAAGTATTGGCATTGGGAATATCGACCCCCGTTTCAATAATTGTCGTTGTAACCAAAACATCGTAAATACCATTCAAAAAATCCATTAGGACATCTTCTAATTGAGTTTCGTTCATCTGCCCGTGAATATAGCCCACATTGGCGTCGGGAACAATTCTTTGAATTTCACCAACAGTCCGCTCGATATCCTGAACCCGATTATGCAAAAAGAAAGTTTGGCCACCACGAGACAATTCCTTTTCGATTGCATCGGCAATAACCGGCCAATTTTCCTCCAAAACGTAAGTCTGAATCGGAAAACGATTGGCAGGAGGCGTTTCCAAAACCGATAAATCGCGGGCTCCAACCAATGCCATATTCAAGGTTCTCGGAATCGGCGTGGCGGTTAAAGTCAAAACGTCGACATTAGCTCTTAACTGTTTGATTTTCTCTTTATGCTTAACGCCAAAACGCTGTTCCTCGTCAATAATAAGCAGGCCAAGATCGTCAAAAGCAACGTCCTTGGACAATAAACGGTGTGTGCCAATAACCATATCAAGTTGATGGGCTTTTAATTTCTTAATAACCTCTTTATTCTGTCCAGCAGTATTAAAACGCGATAACATAGCAATCTTAATTTCCGGGAAATCCGAAAATCTTTCGATTGCGGTTTGATAGTGCTGTTGGGACAAAATTGTTGTCGGTGTTAAAAACGCGACTTGTTTGTGGTCTTCAATTGCCTTAAAGGCTGCTCGAAAAGCGACTTCCGTTTTACCGAAACCAACATCGCCGACCAAAAGGCGATCCATTGGTTTCTTATTTTCCATATCTGATTTTATTTCCTTAATCGAACGAAGCTGATCGACTGTTTCCGGGTAAGCAAAGCCGTCATCAAACTCCTGCTGTCTTTGGTCATCGACTGAAAATGCGTAACCAACTTCTCCCTCGCGCTTCGAATATAAAGCGATTAATTCATCAGCAATATCCTCTACTTTAGCGGTCACTCGACGTTTTGTTTTAGCCCAATCAGTTGAGTTTAGAGAATTGACCTTCGGCCTGCCGTCAGCCGCACCAATGTATTTTTGCACCAAATTCAAATGTGTCACCGGAACAAAAATTTTCGCTTTTTGAGCATAGGCGATGGTAATGTAATCCTGTTTGCCGCCATTAGCTTCAAGCGTTGTTAGCCCCTCGTAACGGCCAATCCCGTGATTTACGTGAACAACATAATCACCTGTTTTTAATTCTGTGTAACTGGTGATTTTTTCGGCATTGGAAAAAGTTTGATGACGAGGCACCCGTTTTTTTACTTTGGCGAATAATTCCGTCTCGGTCATGACAACAATTTTCTCTTCCGGGAGTTCAAAACCGTGAGACAAACTGCCAATCTGCAATTGGGCAGTTCCGGTAAGAATATCGTCAGTGATTGCAAAATTCATTCCGAAATCATGCAAAGTTCTCTGTAAGGATAATAAACGTTCGCGATTGCTAGCTTGGAGCAAAACCGTGAAATCGCGTTTTCGATAGGACTCCAAATCGAGTTTCAAAGCCGGCATTTGGCCAAAATATTGTTGCATCTGTCGAGTAATCAATTGAGTTCGGCTGGTGAATGTAATTCCTGCCAAGCCACGTGTTAAATTGCTGAGATATATTTTTGGATTGACAAATTTCTGGATTTTTTTTGAAAGTTTTTGTTGGGATTTTTTAATTAAATTGATTCCGTCGATTTTTACTTTTAGATCAGGAAGTAGCTTAAATTCACGCAAACGATCGGTAATCCATTCGGCGTTTTTTTTCTCTTGAATATTTGTTTGATCATTGATTCGAGCAAAATCATCAATCAAAATCAAATCTTCAGACTGCAGATATTCAAATATAGAATGTTTCAAAAAAAACTCAGAAAATGGCAGGAGTTCATGACCATAAGAAAAATGCTTGGCTGCTTCCAATAAAGGATTAAAAAACTCCGTCAGTTTTTTCTTTTCGGCACCCTTCAACTTATTTAGATAATCGACAAAAGCCTGCTCAAGCTGCTTGAGGCCATCACTGAACTCGGCTCGCGGCAAAAGAAAATCAGAAACCGGCGAAACAGAAGCCTGTTTGATCTTGTTCAATGATTTTTGCGAATCAGCATCAAAAGTTCGCATCGATTCCAATTCATCATCAAAGAAATCAAGTCGAATCGGTTCATCGAAATTAATTGGATAAATATCGACAATTTCACCCCGAACCGAAAATTCGCCGGGATTGGCCACCAAGGTCTGTTTGTTATAACCCATTTCAATCAGTTTTTTTGCCAGTTGCTCTTGTGGGTAGGAATTTGCAATCTTAAAGTCCAAAACGGCCTGCTGAAAGAATTCAGGGTCTGGATAACGACGTGATAGACCAGAGAGCGGGACAACCACAATTGAATTTTCCTTGGATAATAAAGCTCGCAAGGCTAAAACACGGCTTAAATCTGCATCGCGCGATGCGACAGCCGTTTCCGTTGCCAATGATTCCTCGGACTGCATTTCAAAAACATTTTCGTCTTCAAGCAGGGCTTCCAAATCACTTGTTAACTGATCCGCCCGAAATTGGGTATCAGTCAAAAGAAGAATTTTTTTCGAATTTTTTTCTGCTTTTAAACGCACAAAAACCCCAGCGGCTAAAGCAGCCTTAGGGGTATCGTTAACTCCGCTAATCAATTGTGTTGAAGTTTGGTCTGCCTGGTTGGAAACGATCTTCTCAATTAAAGGCAAACGACTAATAAAATCTGTTAATGAGTGCATCATCAATTATTGTAGCGATTCGTGACAACATTCAAAGCTGTTCCATTAATTATATCCAGAGCTGCCGACACTCCGTTGTCAATTTCAGGTTGGACTAATTCTAATTGCAAAGGGCTAAAATCCCCAAGTACATGTTTGATGACGGCTTGTGGATTATGAGCCGGGCGACCGGTCCCGATGCGAATTCGAAGAAATTCCTGGCTGGCAATTTGTGAAACAATCGATTTTAATCCGTTATGGCCACCAGAAGCACCACTTTTTTTAATTCGAAGTTGTCCATAATCACGATCAATATCATCAACAAAGACAATCAAATCATTTACATCCCCACCAAAATAATTCAAAACAGCTTTTACCGCAATACCGGAATCATTCATCATAGTTGTCGGTTTAACAAGATAAACCTTCTCTTCCTCAACATGTGTAGAAGCGACAAAAGCATGCAGATTTTGCTTGAGAGAAAAATTAGCCTGCAAACGTGCCGCCAACTCATCAACTGCCATAAAACCAACATTATGTCGATTATGAGCATACTTCGCGCCAATATTTCCTAATCCAACTACTATTTTCTTCATATGCTCCCTTTTAATTATTAATCGAGTGAAATATTTGCTCTTTTTAAAATTTCCTGAAAACTGTCAGGATAAAAATTACCATTTTCGTAAATTGTCTTTAATAAATTATTGCCTTCAGCATCAATAGCGACAGTCTTAATCCGACGATTAGAATCGCGAATTACTTTAAAACGTCCCGACTTGGAGTTTTTTGTCGGATCCTGTTTGGGATGCTTTTGGATAAGAAAACCATGGCCATCGCCAAGCTCGCCATAGGATGCTTTGATTGCAAAACGTTCCGTATCGCGGTCAAAACCCTCCTGTAACAAACCGCCGCCTGAACCAACGATTAAGTTGTCAGCCGACCATCCCTGATGAAGAATATGGCGGTATAGTTCGATAATTGTTTGTCGGTTCATACCGTCTCCCTGAATAATTCCAACATTATGGTTAATTACTTTGTAGCCTTTATCGTTAACATCGGTACCGAAAATATCGGCAAGAATATCAAGTACTTGCAGATCTATTTCCTGAGGTTCGCCGGAGTCCGGTCGCAAAACTATTCTTCCGCTGCGTCTAATAATCCGATTCTTAATTTCTTTAGAACCGATCACATTGCGAACGAAATTAATCGAATCGTAAGAATCAATCACGATTGAAATAATATCGTTATCGCCTGCCCGATCCAGCTGGCTGTTTACGTAATCAATTTCGCCACGATCAGGTCCATAGGAAGTCGCCACAGAATGTTCGGTTGCCCAAACCGACAAAGCACGGCCTTTAAGGCCATATACATCAGCGATAACCTTATCGGCAGCTAAATTATCGGAACCGCGAAAATGGAGTAAATGTGCCGCCCCGCCGCGTTGTGCCGATTGTAAACTAGAGGCTCCGCGCAAACCGAAATCATTTACTGCCAAATCAAGGCCAGTCACGCTTCCGGATTTTTCAAATAAAGGCAGCAAAGCTTTTTTGATATACATAGAATTAGTCGAAATCGTTGTTGGATACCAGACCTGCATCAGGACCGACTCTAAAGCATTTAAAGTTGTTGCAAACCAGGGCTCGGTCGATTCAAGCGTTAATAAAGGTGTCGAGATCGGAACTTCAATACCCTCGGGCAATTCCATAATATTAATTGGCAGGTAACCCAAATCGCGAACTCGTTCCCAAACTTCTCGATTGAAAAAATTATGATTACCAAAGGTCAAAAAACTGAATTCCTCGGCTTCGTCAATCATCTCATTGGTAACCTTCCCTAATAAATGATCGGCAATGATCATTTGAAGGCCGAACCAGGAAACAGTATTAAACCGGCTGCCCGTTCGTGCCTCAGCGTAAGAATACAGTTTTGTCAGACCCTTTGGATACTGTAAATGATGCGTCAATTTGTAAGCATCGGTATCGAGGAGCAAATTTTCCTTCATAGCTAGAGTCTATCAATTTATTCAAATAGTTGAAAGTTTATTTCAATAAAAACAGACGCGGTTATTCGAGATCCCCGCGCCTGTTTTATAATTGGCAATTTTTAATAAAACATTAATTTACCAAGGATGTTTCAACCAATCTGTTTCGTCTGATCGTCATACCAATCAACATTAGAGCAAGACTGACAAGGCCAAAAATCAATAATAAGATCAGATCGAAAGCAGGGTTTCCATTTAAAGAAATAGTCTTTCTTAAAGCCTCGACCGTATATGTCATTGGCAGATAAGGATGAATTGCTTCAAAGAAAGCATTGGAGAGCTGAATCGGATATGTCCCAGCCGATCCGGAAAGTTGGAGGACTAACAAGACTAAAGCAACTGCCGAGCCTACATGGCCAAAGAACAAATTCATCATTAAAACAAAGAGCATATAGGCCAAGGCAGAAATAATCGCAACCAAGAAAGTCATTCCTATCTGATTCGGTTTTAAACCATCAAAAATAATTAAACCGCCAATCACAATTAATCCCTGAGCCACTGCAATTGTGACGAAAACAGCGGCTTTTTGGAAAAACCATTCGCGAACCGTACGTGGTTTATATTCGACTTCGTTTAAGTTATAGAAAATACCGGTTGCTAAGGCCCCGACGAATAAACCAACGGCAATCATGTAAGGAGATAAACCGGTTCCCATGTTCGGAACTTTATGCGTATCCGAATCCTTGGCCTTCAAAGGTTTGGACAGATGCTTGACATTAACTTGTTTAGTGGAAATTGTCGCCAGTTTCTTTGTACCGTTACGCAGCTGGTAAGTCAATTTCTGGCTACCGCTTTGAGCGGTCTGCGTACTTGAAGCCAGCGTCTTCAAGCCGCTTGTCAAATTGTTTGAACCACTTGAAAGTTTATCAACGCCAGACTGTAGTGTATTGAAACCAGAATATAATTGGCTGGCTCCATTGGCGAGTTTATTACTTGCAGGAACAGCCTGGGTTTTTATTCCAATGGAAATTGTAGAAAGACTACTCTCAAGGTTCTCAATTGCCGACACTGCTCCGGAAGTGGCTGTCGGTCCCTGTGTACCTAATTTTTTTAGTTCAGGCAATTTATTTTCAAGTTCTTTTAGCAAAGGCAGCATCTGCTGCAAAGTATTTAACTGCGTCGCGACAGTTTGTAAAGAACTACCAGCTGAACTTGTACTGTTGCCGATTGAACTCAATTGGTTGCCGGCACTGGAAAGAGAGGGACCAACCGCTTTGATATTGTTTCCTGCAGAGGTCAGAGAAGAATCAATATCTTCCAAATCTTTTTTAAGCTCAGAAGCCAATTGAGGATTCGTTTCTGCTATCTTGGGAATTAGTTCAGCTATTTTTGCCGCAGAGGTCCCAGCCGTTTGAATATCGCTTCCAGCCGAAGTGGCCGAAGCTCCAGCTGCTTGAATCGAGGCAGCGGCCGATTTTGTTGCTGTACCGGTAGTTGTCAGACTGCTTTTGATATGATTCATACTGTTTTCGATTTTTTGTTCATCGGGAGATTGTGGCAGAGTTGTTGGCAATGATGATAATTGTTTAAGTCCGGCAGTTAATTGATTTAATCCGCTAGTTAATTGATCAATTTGTGATTTGCTGGCAGCTTGTTTGCTGTCAATCGACTCTGCGACAGCTGCCAAACTGCTCGAAAGCTCCGAATTACCCGATGCTAGTTGTGAAGCGCCCGAACTCATGGTTGGCAAATTGTTGGAAGCTTGATTCAATCCGTTTGTAATTGTTTGGCTTCCATTCGTTGCAGTCGTTGTCCCTGAATAAAGTTGACCAAGACCATTCGATAAAGTCTGACCGCCATTGGCTGCCTTATTCATGCCGTTTTTGCTTTTCTTCAAACCGGAAAGAAGCTGCTTGGAATAAGTTTTTTGAATTTGGCTTTCAACCGTTGCTGTAATTTCATGCGAAGCCGATTCCGTCATTTTATCAGCGATAAAGTTTAGACCAGAATTATGTACATATTTAATTGAGATAGCTTGCGGATTTTTGCTTAGAACGGTCGTCGAACTGGCGGAAAAGTTTTTCGGGATTGTGATCAACATATAATATTTTCCGTCTGATAAACGTTTATTCGCCTGTTTTTCATTTGCAGAGCGAAAATCAAGTTCGCTGTTTTTCAACAATTGTTTCTTAATCTTGCTGCCGAGATTGATTTTCTTGCCTTGGTAGCTTGCTCCTTTATCGTTATTAACAACTGCAACCGGCAAGTTACCGGCTTTCCCATAAGCGTTCCACATTGAAGACAAGAAAATAACGGCATACAAAGCCGGCACAAACATAATTCCGATTAACAAAAATGCCAAACCTTTATTTCTAAATACTCGTTTCCACTCTTTCATTCAAAAATTCCTTTCCCTAATAAAAACAAAATTATTCGGAATGAACAATCATTCCTAATGAAACAAAAAAACTAATCTGTGCTGATTGCCCTCCAAGTTGCTTCTTCCAAAGCCTTTGCAAGTGCCTGAGATGCTTGGCGATTATCATTATTAAAACGCTTTGAGATTGGAATTAGCGGTCCATAGACTAGGCTGGCAACAAATTTGGGATCCAATTTGATTAATTCACCCTTATCGGCTCCCTGTTCAACCATTTCAGCAATATAATCCCACATTCGAGAAAAACTTTTTCGACTTCGATCATTTAAATAAGTCGCTTCGTCATTTAAATTAATAAAAAGAAAAGCTTCAACATTATTCATAACATAGTTCCAAGCGTTATTAAATAAGTGATGAAAACGGGTCCTTGTATCCATCTGTCCATGTAAACCGACCTGAAGATGTTCTGTAAAATCATCAAGAACTCTTACAAATAGTTCGTTCACCAAATCTTCTTTGGAAATAAAATAACGATAAATAGTGCCCGCACCAACTTTAGCAACGCGAGCTATTTCCGGAATCGTTGTTCCATCAAAACTACGATGGGAAAAAAGTTGTAAAGCTGCTTTGAGAATTGCATCTTTTTTACTGATATTTTTAATTGTCTCAGGCATAATTTATTTACCTCTCGGAATGATTATTCATTCCGTATAGATTTAAATAATAACACCTGTAATACAGATGTCAAATGTTATTGTTTATCCGTTTTTCATAAGCAACCTCAGCAGTCAGATAAATCGGAAGATTTCTTTTAACAGCTTTCCCGGTTGCTTGGTCGACTACCAAACCTTCACCGCCGTGCAAAACAACCGAAGCCAATGACAAGTGATACTCTCTAACCGCTAAAATCGCATCACTTAAACCAACTTTTGTGATCAAGCCGATTGGCCGAGCAGATATTTCATTTATTCCACCATAAATAACCAATCCATTAGGAGCGTACTTTATATCAAAATAAGGCAAAAGGGTCCCGGGGTAATTTGCTTCGATTGAACTATGTTCGGCCAAATAATCTTTAATTTTAAAATGCGACATCTGTCCATAATTGCTGGAAACCAATTTCGCTTCTTTCAACTGTTGAAAAAGACGATCCAGATTCTGACGCTGCTCATAATCCGCAAAAATAGTAGTGTCCAAAACCCGGTCACGGGAATACAGACCATTGGCGGGAACAGTCTTCAAAGCTTCCTCTTCTTCTTTTGCGCCACCTAAAATTTTGTCGATAAAAGGTGAAATATCCCACTTAACAACTTTGTCGGTAAAGTAATAAATAATATTTAAAATCGAAAAATAAAACAAGATCAAAAAGGCTAATAAAATGAGCCAGCCCCAGAGTTGTTTATTAATTACAAGACGAACGCCGACATAAAGAAGATAGAAATTTGCGATAAAACCGACTATCGAATAAATTCGGCCGCGGGCTTGATTGCGTACACTGAAAAAACCAAGCCACTGATTAATGATCGTTAGTAAACTTAATCCTCCCATTATTGGCCTCCTGTCGTATTGGTACCGGTAGTATTCGTATTGTTTGTATTTGTATTCGTATTGTTTGTATTTGTATTCGTATTAGTATTAGTGTTCGTATTAGTGTCAGCGGCACTGGAAGAAGTGCTCGAACTCGAAACAGAAGAAGTGCTTGTCGAACTTGCCGCCGACGAAGATGTCGAAGAGTCGGGATCGTTCGAACTTGTTGGCGAAGATTGAGAAGGACCTGATTGATCGGAATTCGAATCGGAACTGGATTGATCAGAATTAGAGCTTGAATCGGAACTGGAGGATTTTTTCGACTTTGAATCCGAAGACATCGAAACAGAACTTGAAGAAGAACTATAACTTGAACTATATTTAGCATCCGGCGCGCCTTCCGAGGTATGCGTCGTTGCATTTGTCACAACATTGACCGCTCCCAAAGCAATTACAATTGAAACAATCGCGGGCGGTGTTAAAAAAGGTGGAACTCGTTTAGCCATTAATTAAAGTATAAGTCCCAAGCAATTAAACATAAATTAAGTTAAATAAATTCTAATCAATCAGCCACTCGAAAGTATTCCTAACTTTTGTCGTATCGGGCTTCACTGCCAACTTAAAAGAAAAATCCCTCCCCGAAAGGCGAGATAATCTGGAGAATATTTTAACAGGAACCGGAAAAATTAATCGAGTTTGAGTTGTCTGGGAAAGTCCTTTGGAATCGCAGTCGTAATAGTATGGCTTTGCCGTGACTCTGAAAAAAGTTCTGGAATTTCGATCGTTGCCGAATGCAGCAGCAATCTGCTATAAGCCAATCCATTATAAAGATGGTCCCCAACAATCGGATGGCCAATCGCAGCAAAATGAACACGAATTTGATGAGTTCGACCGGTCTCCAAGCTAACCCGCACAAGTGTGTTTTGATAAACAGTATGAATTTTAGTCCAATGAGTAACTGCTTTTTGACCTGCTTGGTCGACAATTCTCTTATAAGGATTAATCGGATCAACCGCGATTGCTTGATCAATGCTTCCTTTTTTATTTTCCAGATTCCCGGAGACCCAAGCCAAATAAGTTCGTTTAATTCTTTTTTTAGCAAGCAGTTGATCCAAAATGCCCACTGCCAGTGGATTCTTAGCTATAATCACAACTCCAGAAGTATCTCGATCAATTCGATGCACCATAAAAGCATGCGCCGGGCAGGATCGAGATAGGTGCCCTTTTAACTGAGCTTCAACATAATTTAAAAGTGTATCCGTTTCATTCGGCGAATGCGGATGCATTTTCATACCGGCCGGTTTGTCGACAAGCAAATAGTCTTCTTTTTCGGATAATATTCGTAACCGCCGATCGTTGTTCGGGAGATAGTTCTGCCCTTTGGAAAAATCAGATGTTTCCAGAGAAAAAGATAATTTGTCTCCCGGTGAAACAAGTTCTGAAGTCGGAATATTTCGTCCATTAAGAAGCAGACGTTTTTTTTGCCGTAAAAGACCACGAATCGACCGTGGAAATAGCAAACCGGTTAGTAATTCCTTGACACTTTTACTGACAAAATTGTTCGGGATTATAAAACTATATTGGTAGAATGGNATTATGTTAAAATTTTAGCGCTTGAATAATTTTTACGTTGGGATGGAAATGAATAATAATAAGCATTGGAAAATAATTGATGTTATCTTGGCCGCGTTGATCGGCGTAATTTTTGGAGTTCTATATTTTGGATTTGGATTGTCGTGGAACGCTTTTGTCAGCTTGTTTACTCCGTTGGCGAGCTTTTTATCTGGACATTCTTTGGCAAGTTCTCTTTCGGCTTCTCTGATCGCGGCTCAAGTCACAACTGCTGCGACAACCGGTTTGTTCATGATGGCCGGACCGATTGCAGCTTTAATTTTAAAAAAACCGGGTTCCGCCTTTCTATCTAATTTAATCGCTTCGGTTGTTGAAATGGTTATCGGTTCCGCTTGGGGAGTTTTGGATATAATCTGGGGAATTGTACAGGGGGCTGGAATCGAAGCTGGGTTTGCATTAACTTTGTATAAAAAGCCAAGATTAGGTCTTTGGCTATCAATTGTAACCGGCAGCATTGTAAGTTTCGTTTATCATTATTTCGAAAAATCTTATTATAAATTCGATTTTGCTTATGTGATGATTCTTTTCTTGATTTGGTTTCTGTCGATTCTTATTTTTGCGGGATTAATGGATTTGATCATTTTCAAGGTTTTGAAAAAAGCCAAGTTGGTTAAATGATCATATGCTAAAATCAATGAAGAGCTGAATACTTCTATCTGGGGTGCCTTTACTTTTAAGGCTGAGATTTACCCATCGAACCTGTAGGTTAATACCTGCGTAGGGAGATAGCGAAAAGAGTCGTTATCTTTCGGCTCTTTTTATTATTTCTGTATTCGGAATTAGGAGGAATTCGTTATATGGCAGCGAGAACGACAACAAATGTTTGGAAGATTAAAGATGTCATCATGGTCGGACTAATCGGCGTAATTTTTGGAGCCTTGTTTTTCGCTTTCGGACTTCCTTGGAATGCTTTTGTTTCAATGAGCGGACCAATCATCAGTTTTCTGGCTTCCCATTCGATTACGGCAGCGGTTGGCGCTTCACAAATTTCCCAGCAGGTAGCTACCGCCGCAACAATTGGTTTATGGGTCATGGCCGGACCGATTGCAGCTTTAATTATTAAGAAACCGGGTTCAGCGCTGCTCGGAGAATTATTGGCAGCGATTATCGAAATGGCTATCGGTTCCGCTTGGGGAGTCTCANATCTAATTTGGGGAATTATGCAGGGAGCCGGTACAGAAATTGGTTTTGCTCTAACTGGTTATAAAAAGCCAATGCTCGGACTTTGGTTTTCAACAATTACCTCAACGATTATTTCTTTTGGCTATAATTACTTCAACGCTTCTTACAATAAATTCCCTGTTAATTTCACTTTAGCTCTCCTTGTAATTTGGTTTGTATCAATTTTTATTTTTTCAGGAATTATCATCTTTATTATTTACAAAATCCTCCAAAAGGCAAAGCTAGCAAAATAATTGGCAGTCATAGAATTTCACAATCAAGACATAAACGTTGAAAAAAAAATAATTCTCAAAAAAGTCAATCTATCAATCGATGCCGGGGAATTTATTTTGCTTTCTGGCGTTTCCGGTTCGGGGAAAACGACTTTTATAAATAAAATCGTTGATGAATACCAACAGACAGCTGCTCGTGTTTTTCAAAACCCCGATCAACAATTCACAATGGAAACGCCTTTGCTGGAATTAGTCTTCTTGTTGGAAAACCTTCGCTTTCCCAGTCAAAAAATTGGACAAAAAATCGACGAAATTTTAAGGGAATTTCATTTATTAGATAAAAAGAACCAGTTCGTTTACACACTTTCAGGTGGCGAACAACAGCGTTTGGCTTTGGCCGAGGCTGCTAATTTGAAATCCGATTTAGTGATTTTAGACGAACCATTTGCAAGTGTCGATCGAAAAAATATCGCATTTCTGTTGGACAAAGTCAAAGACCTGAAAAAAGCTGGCAAAACAATTATTGTTGCCGATCACAATCCCTTGATTTATCAAGGACTAGCTAATCGAATTTTTTTGTTCGAAAATCAAAAAGTAAAAATTTTAGAAAAAAATAATTTTGATGATTTTTACCAAGGTTTTCGATATAGAAATAATTTTCATCTAAAACAAGCTCACGGGAATCCAAGAATAAAAATTCAAAATTTGTCAGTAGGTTTCTCCAATCGACTTTTGTTGGATAACTTAAAAACAGAAATTTTGAATCAAGAAAATGTTTTAATTTCCGGAGAAAATGGTTCAGGTAAATCAACCCTGCTTAAATCGATTGCCGGATTGCAAAAATATGAAGGAAAAATTAAAACATACGGTCGTCTTTCCTTGGCTTTTCAAAATTCCAGCGATAGTTTTTTAAAAACCACTGTTGATGAAGAAATTCAATTAAGCAAAAAAAAAGCCTTTAACCATTATTTAGACGATCAACAACAGATTGAGAGATGGTTAAAAAAACTTTCATTAGACAAACTGCTGGAATCATCTGTTTATACTCTTTCAGGCGGCGAACAAAAAAAATTACAAATTCTGCTATTAGTGATTCAGGCTCCAGAAATCGTTTTGCTTGACGAACCTTTTTCCGGTCTTGATAAAAAATCTGTCTTGAACTTAATTAGTCTTTTACAAGAATCGAGATCAACCAAAATATTTATTAGTCACCAACTATTTGGATTGGATAAAATCATCAGTTCCGCTTATTTAATCAAGAACAAAAAACTTATTAAAATGGAAAATATCTCATGAAACCAGCTTTAAAATTTATTTTAGTTTTCTTTATCGGTCTTGAATTAGCCTTCATTCGTTCACTTTGGCTGAATATTTTTACAATCATTGGAGCGATGATTTATTTATTATTCAAACGCGTTTCAATCAAAAAATTTATTTGGATTGGTTTGATTGGTTTCGTTCCATTTGTAGGCAGCTGGTTTATGTACTTTAATTTGAGCATCGATCATTCAGCTCCTTTTGCCTGGATTATGGCTTTGCGCGTTTATGCCTATATGTTTCTCGGTGGAGTCGTCGTTTACAGTCAGACAACAACTCAATTGATGCGCAGTTTTGAACAAGACCTTCATATGAATCCTACTTTTGTCTATGGCATCTTGGGTGCATTGAATTTTTTGCCAAAAATGAATCGACAAATAAAAATTATTAGGGCTTCCGGAAAAATGCGTGGCGTTCGCTTAACGATCTTTTCTCCACAATTATATGTAAAAGCAATTTATAATTCTTTTGTCTGGTCAAACAATTTGAGTCAGGCAATGTATGCACACGGTTTTTTAGAAGATGCAAAAAGGACCCATTATCAACAGAAGCCATTAACTTGTAAAGAGATTCTTGAATTTTTATTCATGATAATTTTAAGTATTATTGCCTCACTGATAAAATAAGAATGTGTTGAAGAATCTAGAGACGAGTTTTGTTTTAACGAATAAAGCAATTTTATTTTTATTTTCAATAAGCCTAATTTTTTTGCTTCTTTTTGTCTATTATCTAATCAAAGATTATCGTAATTTAAAAACTGCTTTCACTCTCAATCTTGCTGGCGAAAGCTTTTTATTGGGTCTTTTAATAATTTCAGCAAGATTGGGCGGAAATTTTTTTGTCTTTTTTAGATTCATCATATTTCTCTTTGTTGCTTTAATTGTTGCTTTGGCCTTTTATTCAGGAATTACTCTGGTTATTTGGAGTTTTCAAATGTCGGCCGATACTAAGTATCGTTCCCGTTATCGTTTCTCAACCAGACTGGTAACAATAATTTTTCCGCTGCTTTGTTTAATGATTCTGTTCAAACTTTTCAAAATATCTTTGCCACCGGTTATCGGATATCTTTTTGCTTTTATACCCGCATTTGTCATTTACCTTGGTTTTGTCTTTACCAACTTCATAACGCAAACAATTATCGTTAATCTAAAGGGAAAACAACTCCTTAAAAATAGACAAAGCTTCGACTACTCAATTACGCTCGGAGCTGGTTTAATCCAGGGAAAACGGGTTTCAAAAAATTTAGAGAGTCGTTTACAAAGGACCCTTGATTTCGCCAAAAGACATCACAATCCAAAATTGATAATGTCAGGCGGCCAGGGATATGACGAAAAAATAAGCGAAGCTAAAGCCATGCGGACTTGGATTATAAAACACAATTACTCTCCATCGAAAGTTATTTTGGAAGATCGTTCCACTAATACAAAAGAAAATTTTCAAAAATCAGCAGAAAAAATCTTAGAAGACCAGAAAACTAACAATCTCGGCAAACAAATCCGTATGGCCTTCGTAACAAATTCATATCATTTAACAAGAGCTAATTACATTGCTTTTTCCAATAATCTAAAAATTTTCGGCATTCCGGCAAAAACCACCCGGAACTATCTAGCCTTGGGCTGGTTCAGAGAATTCGCCGCAATGCTGTTAATCAAAAAACATCAGCATTTGTTCGTGCTAGTATTGTTGTTGGTTATCAGCCTTGGTTTGGCTTTGTTTTCCTGGATTAACTAATGCTTAAAGAACATAAAATTAATGAAAAAATAACTTGGTATGAGGCAGAGGAACCCAACCAAGCCGAACAAGATCGATTAGTCGAACTCGGAATTACCCGAGAACTGCTTTTTTATGCCCTTGATCCTAATGAGTCAGCCCGAACCGAGATCGATCAACCGACCGGAAATGTTTTGATTGTCTTTGATATCATTACGCCTAATTCAAGCTTGGCTGCCACCGAACCAGTTAGCATGTTAATTGACAAAAAAGGAAATTTCTACACAATTTCCCGTGCGACAACAGCTCGAATTTCCGAAAAACTTTTTGCTGTCGGTCGAGAAAATCATTTGGAACCAACGGATTTAACCGCAATCGATATTTTCATTAATGCTGTTTCGGCACTGGTTTCGGAATACATTAGTACTATCAGCACGGCTAACCGACAAAGAAATATTATTCAATCCAATTTACGCCATAAAATCCAATCCGGTGCAATTTCTTCTTTAATGGAATTAGAAACACAAATGATCTATATACTTGATTCGCTGAGAACCGACCGGACGGCAATTTCTCGTTTGCAGGCTTATCTCGGAAATCGGGTCAATGATAATCAAAAACAATACTTTGCGGATCTACTCGTTGAAAACACACAAGCGATCGATATGGCTAATCAAGCTGCCGAAGTAATTACGGCAATCTCCGGTGCTTACTCCAATTTGAATAATCAGAGATTGGACAAATCTTTGCGGGCTTTGACAATGCTTCAGGCTTTAATGGCTGTTCCGACAGTTGTTACAGGTTTTTACGGCATGAATATGCATCTACCGCTTGCCGGCCTTCAATACTCCTGGATTATCACTTTTGGCATTACCTTAATTTTGATTGTGATTGAAATTTTTGTTTTAATAAAAATTCATTTTTTTGATCGTTGATGAAGACTCTTTGTATTTTTGAAAACGACAAGGAAATTTGTTAGTACCAAAAGAGAGGTCGACAGGAAAACTCCTCGATAACCAGCAAATTCTGTCACACTAGAACCAATCTGTGGACCAACAACATTTCCAACTGCCTGGAAACTTTGATTCCAGCTGAAAACTTCTCCCATCATTTTGTGAGGAGAATTTTTGGCAAGAATTGTTTGGACACTTGGAATCAATGCCGCATCCGATACGCCGATCAACAGACGTAAAGCACCTAGCTCCCAAATATTCTGAACAAAGGCCATCGGAATAAAAACAAGCATTGAAAAAATCAATCCACTTAATAAAATCCAATGAGTGCCCCAACGATCCCCTAAGCGGCCAAAGAAAGGGGCCGCAAATAAAGTCGCAATTCCATTAATTGCTTCGATTACTCCTGCGGCTAAAGCAACATGGCCAGCACCGTTCATTAACTGGCGCACATAAAGACTCAGAATCGGTTCAATCGAATTATTCGATGCCTGAATAATCATTGTTGTCAAAAACATTCCCAAAATAATTCTTCGATTTGGTAGAACTTTAAAGAAATTGGCCGATGGCTGATCTTTTCTTTGAATTACCGGAGTGAAATGTTCATGCACAAAAAAGACGACCAAAAGAAAAGAAATAAATAGGCATATGCCGGTCATAAAAAAGGTATAACGGTAACCAACAAAATCGGCAATTGTCCCACCAACCAAAGGGCCAATCAAAGTTCCTGAAACGTTTCCGGTAGCCAGCGTCCCAAGTGATTGGCCACTTTGGTTTCGAGGAACTTGGATAGCAATTAAAGCATTGGCAGTACTAACAAAACCGTTAAATACCCCTAAAAGCAAACGCAAACCAATCAATTCATATACATTGCCGACAAGGGCCGTTGCTGCCATTACAAGTGCCATTCCCAAAGAAGCACGAATTAGCATCGGCTTACGTCCATATCTGTCGGATAGATGTCCCCAAAAGGGTGAAATAACTGCTTTTGTTAAAAAAGGAGCCGAAAAGGCCAAGCCGCTCCAAAAGGCATTCTCCGAATTGGAGAAACTTCCCAACTGATCGATAAATAATGCTATAAATGGTGCAACACAGCTAGAACCAATCCCGGCCATAAAAGTACCAAACCAAAGCACAAGCAAATTTCGTTTCCACTCCGGACGCTTGGACTGACGCAAAGAAGTAGTGAACAAGGGCATCTCATATCACCTTCTCCTGAAAAATATTTTTAAAACAGAAGTAAAAAACTAACGAAGAACATGATAATAATGTTTTGCTTAATTAACAAGTCTTATCTTAAGTAAGTCTATTACAAAACAGCTGAAAAATATTAACTTTAAATATTCAACAAAACAAAAAACGATATTAAAAATCGTTTTCCAATTAATATTTTTTAAATAAAGCACTATTGTCGAACATCAAAATTTTTTTCACCATGTAAAACCAGGAGAGGATCTTTACTCATTCGATCAATTTCGATCCATTTCAACGAATTCATATATTGCAAAAGAGAATCGATTTTCTTGTCACTACCCTGAATTTCCATTTCCACAGTACCATTGGCAAGATTTTTAACCCAACCGGTCAACTGCAATTTAACAGCCATTTGTTCAGCTTCAAAACGAAAACCAACATGCTGGACAATTCCGGAAAAAACAATTCGGTAACGAACAAGATCATTGTTTTTAAATTTAGGTAACTCGTCTTTACTTTCTTGGTTAAAGACATGTTTGTTTTTAAATTTCTTGATAAAATTCATGGACAAACTCCAAAAACAGTCATCTTATAAACCTTGATATAATTAATATTATCATTATAGATATACAAAAAAATCTTTTCGAGGAACTATAGCCATTATGGCTATTGATAAAGGAAAAATTAGCTTGCATGTTATGATTAAGCTGTTTTTAAAGACTGGTTAAAGGTAGATTTATGATGCTGCTAAGAAATCAATCCCTACATAATATTTTTCTAAAAATATTCCTTTTTTCATTTATATTAATTCTTTGCCTGTATCTAAGAATTTAAAAAGTATTTAAATATCTATTCTCTTAGATACATCTTATCAGGGATAAATTGGGAGAGATGCAATGAAATACAAGCGCGATCAGATGATGTACGCAGCTATTTTGGGCTGGTTCAGCTTTTGCTGGTTCGGGTGGGCCCAGGCAGATCCACGCGCCGATTGGCGTATCTGGATAGCTTTAGCGGACGGAATTGCCCTATTGGTCAGTTTCGCCGGTGGAATATTAAGTTTTCGCAACTGGCACAAAGCTTCAGCCCTAGACAAGAACAGTTCTTGGAAATGGTATTTGATTTTCCTAATCAGCGAGTTTGTTCTAGCCCTAATCGGTGCAGTCTTTTTGATTTCAAAAAATCAGATAAATTATATTTCTCTTTGGATAAGTTTTGTTGTCGCAATCCATTTCTTCGGCCTTAAATTTGTCTTCAGAGATTATTCTTTGTTTGTATTGGGCGGAATTATGCTATTTATGACAATTATTGCTCATCCTCTAGCTAATTATTTTAATGTCGATCAAAGTGCAATTATCGGAATTGCTAACGGATTTTGCTTATTGGTATTCGCATTAATTGGGCTGCGTTTAGGATTACGAAAAAATAAATAATTTATAAAAAACATTCTAATTTTATTCAGGTGGTTTTTATTGCTTGATTATACGAACATATGTTCGTATAATCAATTTGATGATTACTAACGAGGAATTAGTTGCTTTAAAAATGAGAGATCTTGTCAATGCAACTCGCGATACAAATAGAAATAGTTACTACCAAATGCGTTACGATGATTTGCTTAAATTTTGTGGTTTGGATGAAAAAGAATTACTTCGCGTATTAAACAAGTTCTCCAAAAATGGAAAACTTAATTTTCATGGCTATATTGATGAACACGGAAGATCAATTCACGATCGATATATCAAAAACATCTTCAAAGTGGCACGGCCCAATAATCCTGAAAAAACCGGCCCAATCTGGAATCAGGTATTTAATAACCGCCGATATTAAAAACAGTTGTTTTTTAAATAGGCAGTTTTTTCTTTAATTGATAGAGTTGTTGGATAAAAGATCATAATTATTCAAGAAAATAAAAAAAGGCAGAAATAATTTCTGCCGAAAAGTCACTCACCGTTATCATCAGGGTTGCGGATCTGAATTCTGCCCCAGCTGACCCGCGGATAATATTGTTCCGGAGCATCTGTTTTATAAAGGCTAGCAGTCGATTTATCGCCATTCCTGGACCAAAGAGAAGTCGATTTACTACCGAGAATTCGATTTTGCTTATTTAAAGCTCGTTTGGTCGCGCTGACACCATAATCGTAATTCTTCGGATTAACTGTCTTGAATCCTTTTGGTTTATAAAAACGCAATAAGTCTTTATAAATCAGTTCGTCAGAGAGATTCAATTCTTTATTAACCGCTTTCTGCCAAGTTGATACTTTTTTGGCCAATGCCTTTGAAATACTTGAAGTTGGGATAACTTTGTCAGTCTTATTGTCCCAAAGTTTGCCAGCAGTGTAGGTATATTTCGGCGTAGTGAAATCTTGATCGCGGAAAGCAACCAATTGCTTGTGCTGTTTACTGAAAAGGTCCTGCCCAAACTGAATATAACGTTTAGTCGAGATCCCAAGCAAATGTTCAAGCGTTGGCAAAACATCTATCTCGCCGCCATAGGTCTTGTCTATATGACCAAGCTTAGATCCGGGGATATCAATCATAAATGGAACACGCTGTAATTGAACATCGTCATTTGCTGTCCAAGTAGTTGGATTTTTTCCAATTACCGAAGCCAATGTCTTATTTTCGGACTCGGAGATTCCATAATGGTCTCCGTAAATAATAATAATAGAATTCTTCAATAATCCTGCCTTGGACAGGTAGGAATAAAATTCTTTAACCGATTGGTCAAGATAATGGTTGGTGATGAAATAATTATTGATAATCGGATCGTCGGTATCGCTCGTCTTGAAATTAGGATCCTGATCAACGGTGTCCAAAGTAAATGGGTAGTGATTTGTAACTGTTAGATACTTAACGTAAAAAGGCTGTTGCAGCTTTTCCAGATAAGCAACCGAATCTTTAAACAAAAGTTTGTCCTTTAAGCCCCAACTTTCAGATTTTTCCCCACTGACATCGTAAAAAGAAGCATCAAAGAAATGCTGATAACCCATTGACTTGTAAACTGTGTCCCTGTTCCAAAAAGAAGCGACGTTGCCATGAAAAACGGCCGTAGAATAACCAAGACGCTGACTAATAATTGCCGGCATCGCTTGAAAAGTGTTCGAAGCATATTTTGTGAAGACCGAGCCAGATGGTAAGCCGAAAGTAGAAGTTTCAAGCATATTCTCGGCATCCGATGTTTTCCCTTGACCAACCTCGTTGAAAAAGTTGGAAAAAGAAATCGTATCTTTGCCGTGGTATAAGGAATTCAAAAATGGTGTAACTTCTTTACCATTTATCTTTTGATCGATACTAAACTGTTGGAAGGATTCCAAATGAATAATAATAACGTTCTTGCCCTTTGCAATTCCGTAATACTTGGAATTTGCCTTTGCATAATGCGATTTAACATAGGATCTGACTTTACTAATATCGTTCGGTTTAGCCGAGCTCCTCAGTGCATCGATTTGAACTGTATTAACCGCATCTTCAATCGTATAAAAATTAATGCCCATGTACTTGACCATGTAGGTATCATCAAAGCCACGGGTTAAAAGTTGCGGTCGTGAACAATCAGCCAAAAAAAGATTGAAAAATAGAGCCAAAATGCCCAAAGAGAGACCTAAAATCGAATTGTGTTTCGTAATAGGCGTTTCCTGCATTTTGATTTTTTTGATAACCAATAAAATCGTAATAACGACTAAATCAAGCCAATAAAAAAAATCTTGAATACGCATCAAAGATATTGAAGCACCACCCAATCCCTGATTAATTTTCGAATATCCAAGCATCTGGTTAACAGAAACAAAACTAGTCATTTCCCGGTAACTAATACAGTTCACATACAACAGTAAAGTCAATAAAATATCAATTACAATCGCAGTAATGTAAAAAGGCAATTTCCGTTTAATAAAAGAAGACAAAGAAAAAACAATGATCATCACCGCAAAGGGATTGATAATCATAATAAAAAATTGAATTGGATCAGAGGCACCTAAACCGCCGAAATCAAGAAAATAAGCCAGTAAGGTTTTTGCCCAGAAAAAAAGCGTTAAAAGCCAAAGAAAACCAACTCTATTATTTGGATTAAAACGTTTTAAAGACCATTTCCAAAAATTTCTTAAAGCTAAAATCATTGCTTTCAATTATAACGCCGATGTTCAAGAACCGTATTAAATATTAACCAGTAAAGTCTGAATGAAATTTTCTAAATCAAGCGCTATTTGTTGGTCGAAACGATTAGTAATCGGCGAATCAATATCTAAAATACCAATTTTTTCGCCGTTTTTCCTTGTAATCGGCAGAGCTATTTCAGAATTGGAAGCTGGATCACAAGCTATGTGACCTGCAAATTGATGAACATCGGGAACAATTGTTAAAGTCTGTTTGGTAAAAGTCGTACCAACAACACCGCTATCCTGTTTAATCCGTGGAGTAGCCGATAAACCCTGGAAGGGACCAAGAACCAGATCGCCGCTTCCCTTTTCCAATAAATAAAAACCAGCCCAATTGATATCGGGAACGAACTGCATCAACACAGCCGCTGCATTGGCTAGATTTGCAATTTTGTCTTTTTCTGTCTCATGAGCTGCCAAAAATATCTTGCTAAGAGTTGTATCTGCTTTTAATTCTGTCATGTTTGAAAACCTCTTTTTTATTTAGACTCGTTGAATGCTGCGGACCGCCACGGTCAGGATCAAAATAATTGACTGCTTGATTAATAGCAGTTGGAGCTTCCCCAAAAGCAGTTGCGATTAAATCAGATTTGCCCGGATAAATACTGGCATCGCCGATAGCAAAGATTCCCGCTATCGATGTCATCTGCGCTTCATTGGTTAAAAAACCCTGATTAAACTGTTCAGGAAACTCTTCCCATTGATTAATCGTTCTTGATGAGGCCGTGAAACCAAATCCACCAATTAATCGATCAACTGATACTCTTTTTACAGCACCGTCCGGAACCGATTGAAGCTCGATCTCTAATTTTTCTTTTTTAGGACTAAGGCCGGTAATCTTCATTGGCGTCAAGAAATTCGTTCTCCTACTGTTCTTCAGTTTGGTAACCGACGATTCCATAGCGCGAAAATTATCACGCCGATGAATCAAACTAACGTGGCAATCATGGTCAATCAATTCAACTGCATAGTCGACAGCTGTATTGCCGCCGCCAACAACGGCGAAATCTTTATCGGCAACTTCGCTTAAACCCGGTAAAAGGTAGGTTAACATTCCCGACTGTTCGGCTTCACTGCTTCCGGGAACATCGATTTTACGTGGGCTGAAGGAACCGTTGCCACTGGCGATAATTACGGATTTCGCTAAAAAGGAAGCATGATGATTAATTTCTATTTCAAAGTGGGAAGCAATTTTCTTCAAATTCGTCACCTCGGAATTCAGAAAAGTTTTGCTATCAACCAAATCGGTCTGCAATTTTAATTCGTTAACAAGATCACGTCCAGAAATACCGAGAAAACCAGCAACATCAAGAATTGTTTTCTCTGGGTATAAGGCTGTAATCTGGCCGCCGATTCTGGGTGTTGCTTCAATTAGAGCTGTTTTTAATTCTCGAAGTCCAGCATAGAATTGTGCAAATAAGCCAGCCGGACCAGCACCGATAATTGCAATATCAAATATTTCATTATCCATTAATCGACCACCATCCTTTTTAATCGATCAGAAAAAGCGACTGTAATTTTCCACGGCGGAACTCCGGAATGTTTATGAAGATCGTAAAGAGTATTTTCATACTTTCCACTTTTTCCAATTAAAGTTACTTCTGTTCCAATCGGATATTCATGCGGCAAAGCCACCATCATTTGGTCCATCGCTATTTGACCGACCTGTCGACATTTTTGGCCATCAATTAAAAGCTGAAAATCCTGGTATTCCGCAAGCCAGCCGTCGCCATAGCCAATTGGAAGAGTACCGATCCAAGTATCCCTGCTTGTTACAAACTTCGATCCATAACTTATTCCTTCACCGGCAGGAATTTTTTTAACAAATGTTAAGGCAGATTTAAGTTCAAAAACCGGTTTTAGTTTATCAATCGGCCCCAATACACCTTCGGAAGGTTCAACACCATAAACAACTGTTCCGACACGGGCAATCGAATTGCATCCAGGTAATTCTTTTGAATGGTACATAGCAGCTCCGGAATTCATGACATGAACATAGCGTGGCATTATTAGTCCGTCAATTAGCTCATACCAACGATTTTTTTGCCTTTGAAAGTAATGATCGTCAGGATTGTCGGAACTGGCAAAATGAGTAAAAATTCCATCATAAGAGAAGTGATCGGAATGTTCCTGCAAAAATTCGATTTCATCCTTTAAATCTTTTTTTGAACGAACGCCAATCCGATTCATTCCGGTATCGACAGCCAAATTTACAGAAAGTTTTTCCTTACCGAGAATCTTATCGGCAGATTTTAACCAATCCAGTGAAGAGACAGTTGTTAAAAAATGGTACTTGGAAGCAATTGGTGCGTACTTGACATCAATTGGACCCAAGATCAAAATAAAATCATCAATTCCGGCTTGGCGAATCGCAATTCCCTCGTCAAGAACAGATACGGCCAAACCATCTACACCACATTCTCTGGCTATTTTAGATACCTGAAGCAGACCGTGGCCATATGCATTGGACTTAACAGCCAGCCAAAGCGTCTTGGCACCGGAGACCTGTTTGGTATATTGAACGTTATACGCTAATGATGATTTAGAAAATTCTATACGCGTTGATCGATGAATAGCTTCTACCATAAAGGCAATTATATAATGAAGCAAGTTTTTTCGGAGGCTTTATGCAAATTAAAAAGATATTAATAAATTTCAATATAAAAAGGGACAAAAAAATCAACTAATGGAAAAACAAGGAAGACCAGTAATCGCCAGCCAATTCGGAACAGGCAGGGTCCTTACCGACGCTATGACGATTCGTAGAAAAGTTTTCATGATTGAAGAAAATGTGAGTGAAAAAGACGAAATCGACGGCCGGGACGATCGCTGTCTGCACTATGTATTTTACGTAGATAATTGGTACCCTGTCAGCACAGCACGAATCTATTTGATTGGCAAAAACGTTTGGCATATCGGCCGCGTCGCTACTTTAAAAACTTTTCGTGGTCGTGGTTACGCCCGACAAATTTTAAAAAGAATTGAAAAAAATGCCGAGTCAAAAAATATAAAAAAACTTGAGTTGGAAGCTCAAGTTCATGCGATCTCTTTTTATGAAAGCCTTGGCTACGAAGCTTTTGGAAACATTTTTCTCGATGCAGGCATCCAACATCGGCGGATGGAAAAATTATTAAAATAGTATTAATTTAATCGTTTTCAAATCCACGATGATACTTATTTTGGAAGAGAGGACTCACACTGCCGTTTTCTTGAACTGCAGTAATTGCTTTGGCAAACAAATCATCAGCACTGACAATTTGCAGTTTATCGAATCTTTTAGATTCCGGAATGTCAATCGAATCAGTTACGATTACATGATCGAAATCGGATTTTTGCAAAAGTTTGGATGCATCGCCTGATAGTAATGCATGGCTGGCAACAACAATAATTTTTTTAGCGCCTTTGGCACGCAACAGTTTAGCACCTTCAACGATTGTGTGGCCGGTATCGATCATATCATCGATAATGATCGCCGTTTTACCAGAAACATCCCCAATCAGGTTCATGACCTCAACCGCATTTTTCTTGTCTACTGGGCGGCGTTTATCGATAACGGCATAGGAATCGGGCAGGCCCAAAAACTGGTTAAGTTCCCGAGCCCGGCGGACTCCTCCGTGATCTGGCGAAACAACAACCGCGTTATCCAAATCTACAATATGATGAGAAATCAGATAATCGGCCAGAATCGGTGCTCCCATTAAATGATCGACCGGTATATCAAAGAATCCCTGAATCTGCGAAGCATGCAAATCAAAAGCAATTACTCTGGTAACTCCGGCCTGTTCGAGATGATCGGCAATAACCCGAGCCGCAATCGATTCGCGGCTGCGAGCTTTTCGATCTTGGCGCGCATAACCGTAATAAGGCATAACGATATTGATCGCATGAGCAGAAGCACGTCGAAGCGCATCAACAGCAATGAAAAGTTCCATTATATTGTCATTGACACTTCCATGCGGAGAAGCCGAAGTCGGTGCAATCACAAAGACATTGTCTCCGCGCACTGAATTTGTAATATTTAAACGAATCTCTCCGTCGGCAAAGCGGTCTAAATTGACGTCGGCCAGCGGTTGGTGGAGACGCTTGGCAATTTTTTCAGCCAAAGGTCTATTAGCAGAAAGCGACATCAAGACCATATGATGTTCATTAGCAGTCATAAAATAAATTCCTCTGTCCTTAAGTATATCAGCCAATTAAATTGATAGAACTACATAGACTATAATGAAAGCATGGACGCAGAACTTCAAAACAAACTAAAAAAAGAGGCTGCCAGAAAGGCTGCCTCTTACGTTAAGAACGGGATGGTTGTTGGTCTCGGAAGTGGTTCAACTGTCAAAATGCTTGTTGACGAACTCGGTCGCCGCGTCAAAGAAGAGGACTTGCAGTTTACCGGGGTGGCAACCTCGATTTTTACGGCCCAGCAGGCAAAGTCTTTGGGTATTAAAATCGTTGATTTGGACATGGTCGACTCAATCGATTTAACAATTGACGGCGCCGATCAGGTAGATAGTAATTTCAACGGCATTAAAGGTGGGGGCGGTAATCTGCTCTGGGAAAAAATTGTTGCGATAAATTCAAAAAAAATCGTTTGGGTCGTTGATAAATCAAAAGTCGTCGATACGATTGGTGCCTTTCCACTGGCTGTTGATGTTATTCCTTTTGGAAGCCAACATGTCATGCAAAACTTCGATAAGGCAGGTTATGAGCCGGTTCTTCGTCTTGATAAAGAAGGAAAACCTTTCAAGACGGATTCCAATAATTTAATAATTGATTTGCACCTGCATAAGATCGAGGAACCAACCCAACTTGCCGATAATCTAATTCAGACGGTCGGCGTTGTCGAACATGGCTTGTTTTTAAACATGGTTAGCGAAGTTGTTGTCGGCAAAGAAGGACAACCGGAAATATTGGTCAACCCAAATATTGGTTAACTTTCCTAACATTTTCTTTTTTTATCAATAAACTTGTGTGATAATTACTTTCAACATGGGAAAGCAAGTTTATTTACATATATTTAATGCAAAAATTTTAGACGTCTTCAACCAGAGGTTTGAAGATACAGAACTTTGGATTGATAACGGCTCTATATATTTTCGTGGGAAGTCAAAAGATTTAACCGCAAAAAATAATTTCAACGCTGAAGGAAATTACATCGTTCCTGGTTTGATTGATGCCCATCTGCACATAGAATCATCTTTATTAGCGCAATCGGAATTAGCCAAATTAGAATCAAGACACGGTGTAACGAGCATTTTTGCTGATCCACACGAGATTGGTTCAGTATCGGGAGTTTCCGGTCTTTTTTATATGATTCAAGAAGCCAGAAATACACCTCTGCATATTCATTACATGCTGCCCAGTTCCGTCCCGGCAACTAATTTCGAACACGCCGGAGCGGTCTTACATGCCGATGCTTTAAAACCTTTTTATGGTTTTCCAGAAATTAACGGCCTGGCCGAAGTGATGGATTTTCCAGCTGTGGCAAATGGTGATCCCGATATGCTGGAAAAAATTAGAGATGCTCAAGCGGCTGGCCATCATGCTGATGGACACGGTGCCGGTTTAACTCGTGAACAACTGGCAGTCTACCGAGCAGTCGGTATCGATACCGATCATGAAAGCACTTCTGGAAAAGAGGCATTGGAGCGTATTCAAGCTGGTATGAAAGTTTTCATTCGCGAAGGAACAGTTGAACGCGATGAAAAATCAATTCTACCGGTCGTTCGTAAAAATAATCAATCATACTTTTCCTTCTGTACTGACGACAAATCGGCAATCGACATCCAAAAAGAAGGTTCGGTCGACAATAATGTTCGTCTGGCAATTTCCAAAGGAATTCCTGCAGAAAGAGCTTTTACAATGGCCAGTTATAATGCAGCTGTTGCCCAACACGTTAAAAACGTTGGAGCTCTGACTGATGGTTTTATTGCAGACCTTGTAATAATCTCTAATCTTGATAATTTCGTTACGGAAAAAGTCATGACTGAAGGAAATTGGGTCGATAAATTAGAATCAAAAGTCACAACCTTTACCAGCCCGGCAGTTAATGCCGAACTCTCATTAAACGATTTAAAATTACCATTGAAATCAGACAAAGCGCATGTAATCAATATTCAACCAGAACATATTACGACCAAGCATACGATTGAATCGGTTAACCGCGATCAACAGGGGAACTTTGTTGCCGATCAGGATTACGCCAAGATTATAGTTGCTGAACGTTACCATAACCTTGGACACGGTTTGGGAATTATTCACGGTTTCAACATGCAAGAAGGAGCAATTGGATCAACGATCGCTCATGATTCGCATAACATGATTATCGCCGGAGTCGACGATAAACCAATGATCATAGCTTATGATCGTCTAAAGAGAATGGGTGGAGGCATGATTCTGGTAGATAAAAACGGTTTTACCCGTGAACTGCCGCTTGAAATTGCCGGTCTCATGTCTGATAAGCCTTATCAAGAAGTAATTGCCAAACAAAAAAGCCTAAAAGGCGCCTTTGCCAAAATTTCAAAGGGAATTGATTTCGATCCATTTTTAACATTGTCATTTATGGCTCTGCCAGTTATTCCTAGTCTTAAAATTACCGATCAGGGATTATTTGATTTTGATCAGTTCAAATTTATTGATATAAATGCATGAAATCAATTAATTATGAGACCAATCAATTTTGTCTTGTTTAGCTAAAACGCGGTCAATTTCCAATAACTCATAATCGGAAAAAGTAAGATTATCGAGTGCTTTTATATTGTCCAGCAATTGCTCCGGACGACTTGCACCGATTAAAACACAGGCAATTTCAGGAATTCTTAAGTTCCAAGCGAGAGCCATTTCAGCCAGGCTTTGTTGTCGGACAGCTGCTATATGGTTTAATTTTTTGACAGTTTCAATTGTCGCCTTAACCTGTTTTTCCTGAAGGAAAGGACTGGAAGCTTTATCGGCTCGAGAATTTTTTGGAATGCCGTTTAAATATTTTTCCGTTAAAAGTCCCTGCGACAAAGAACTAAAACCAACAGCTGCCTTATGTTTTTCTTTTAGAATTGGGAATAAATCCTGTTCGGCCTGACGGTTAAACATGTTGTATCTCGGTTGTTCGATGATAAAAGGTGTCTTAAGATCTTCAAAAATTTCACAGATTTTTTTCGTCTGTTCGCCGTTATAATTGGAAATTCCAATATAGAGGGCTTTGCCTTCCCTTACCAACTGGTCCAAAGCAAGAGTTGTTTCTTCGAATGGTGTTTTTGGATCAGGACGATGAGAATAAAAAATATCAATATAATCAATACCCAAGCGTTTGAGACTTTGATCAGCACTGGCAATAATACTTTTTTTAGATCCCCAATTCCCATAGGGACCAGGCCACATATCATATCCGGCTTTACTGGCAATGATCATTTCATCTCGATAAGGTTTCATATCTTCTGAGATAATTCGACCAAAATTCTTTTCGGCACTCCCCGGAACTGGACCATAATTATTTGCCAAATCAAAATAAGTAATACCCAAGTCAAAAGCTTCATGGACAATAGATTTTTGATTCTCAAAAGAATCAACACTACCAAAATTGTGCCACAGGCCCAAGCCCAGTACCGAAAGTTCAAGGCCGCTGTTACCAACCCGTCTATAAAGCATTTTGTCATATCTATTGTTGGATGCCTGATACATAATGAAAATTATCCACTTCTTTTATTTTAAAAATGATTAATATTTTTCAATGAAAATTTTATCCCAACAACTAGGGTTCATAAATACCAATGTCGGCAACCGTCACTACTCCGGCAAATTTGCGACCAGTTTCACTAATTAAACCCAGTTTGTTATAGGACATTGTAACCGTTTCTGCGGCTTTCACAGCGGTTCCCATGATATTGCCATTATCGGCATTAAGACCGGTAGGCATATCGACAGCCATCACAGAAGCTGGACTATTATTAATAAAATCAACAATCCCGGCTATTTCGCCAGTTACATCCCTTGATAAACCAACCCCGAAAACAGCATCGACGATTGTCGTATATGAACTGAGATCATCTATATTTGAAACAAATGGAACGCCATAATTTTCGGCAATTTTTAATTGTATTCGACTATCCTTGGATATTTTTTCGCGATCGCCAAGCAGATAAATTTTTACCGGTACTTGTTTTAAATACAGCATTCGAGCGACAGCAATTCCGTCTCCGCCATTATTTCCGATTCCAGCAACAACAAGGACCTTTTTTAGATTAAAATTCCTGCTCTCCAACAGTCTTTGGCAAACTGCCAGAGCCGCCCGCTCCATTAAAACCGATGATGGAACACCAATTTTATTGATGGTATAGTCATCAAAGTTGTGTGCTTGTTTTGAAGAAATATAAATTGTTGTCATATTACCACCCAAGTTAACTTTATAACAAATAATAAAAAAACGAATAAATAATCAGCATTCATTCGTTTTTGTCACTCAAATATTAACAAATCTTTGGTATTGTTTAATCTTTGCTTCCGATAATTCCAGAACAATCTTTGTTCCCTTATCGTTGTATTCCTGATGCAAAACCTGGTTATTTTCAATTAATTCGCTGAGGACAGATCCTTGATCAAAAGGTATAAGCAGTTCGACTTTTTTTAAATCGGCAAAGAGCTTTTTATTCAACAAATCAATAAATGCTTCCAAGGACTTTTTATCCAGAGCACTGGCAATTAAATCCTCTCCACTACGTTCCGGATAACTCAATTTAGCCTTATCGGCTTTATTAAAAATTGTCACCATCGGAATTTGCTCGGCTCCGATTTGCCGGAGAGTCTTTGATGTTGTTGTCAACATATCCCGATAATGAGGATCGGAAACATCGACAATTTGGACAAGCAGGTCGGAATTGCTTGCCTCTTCCAAAGTAGATTGGAAACTTGCAACTAAATTATGCGGTAAATTTGAAATAAACCCAACTGTATCGGACAGCAAAAATTGTCTTTTATTGGGCAGACGAATTGATCGAACCGTTGAATCCAGCGTGGCAAATAACATATCTTTTTCAAAGACCTTTTTTTCTTCCGAATCATTGCCAATTTGAGAATATCGTTCTACGATTCGATTCATCCAAGTCGATTTCCCAGCATTGGTATAGCCAACCAAAGCAACTCTTTTCAGGCCGGAATTATCACGTCGCTTGCGTTGAACAGTTGAAGAGGACAACAAAGATTTTAATTCTGTTTTGATTTGTNAAATCTGTTCTTCGATTGTCCGTCGATTAAGTTCGAGTTTGGTTTCACCGGACCCACGACTGGTAAAAGAAGCTCCACCGGCTCCAGCCTGTTGATCGAGTTCATTGGCTAAAGAAGTATGCAGACGAGGTAGCTGATACTGTTTTTGAGCTAATCGAACCTGTAATTTGGCAATTTTTGTTTTTGCCCGGGCAGCAAAAATATCAAGAATCAAACCGGTCCGATCAACAACTCGAACGTCGGAAGCAATCATTTTTTCAAGATTTCTAATTTGAGTCGCTGTCAAATCATCATTTGAAATGACCAATCGGGCTTCTTTGGCATTTACAAGTTCCTTTAATTCTTCCACTTTGCCTTTGCCAAAATAAGTTGCCGCATTGGGTCGATCATATTTTTGCGTTAAAACATCTACAACCTCCAAATTATCAGCAACAGCAAGATTCTTGAATTCTTCAATCGCATAATCAAAATTCTGCGAATTTTTTTGATTTTCAATCGCAGTTAAAATGACTCTTTCTTTTGTTTTTTTCGTATCAAATAATTGAGCTGCCAAAAAACCTCCTAAAAATTAATCTAATCTTCCAAATACAACTTCTTTAATGCCAGATCTTTAAACGATTATCTTCATCTTGTCATTGAAGATATTTCTTGCTTTAACCAGTTGCGAAAAGCATCGGCGTCGATATCGGTGGCAACGGTTGCGTTTGTCCTGCCTTGATGATATGCAGCTCGAATGTCGGCAACTGTTTCTCCAATTGCTGGTCCATCGGTCGCAATATCAACCCATAATTTCTTGGAACTATAAAATTCAGGATGGAGTAAGTAAGCAACTGTATTCACATCGTGAATCGGCCAGCCGTCGGCATGCCAATCGTTATAGTGGGAGATCAAAGCGGCAAGCATTTTGCCAGACTCGTTTAGAGCAGCGACTTTTTGAATCCAATCTCGATCAACGAGCGCTTTTAAAGTTACATCCAAACCAATCATCGTAACTGACAGATTAGAGCTTAACAAAATCTTTGCCGCTTCCGGATCGGTAAAAACATTAAACTCGGCAGCACTTGTCATATTGCCGCCGGATAAGGAGCCACCCATTACAATTACACGTTCGATTTTAAGGACATCTTCCGGGTATTCACGATACCACAGAGCGAAATTCGTGTATGATCCGGTTAAAATTAAAGTAATTTTCTTTTCTGTTTTATTAAGAACGTCATGCCAAGCCTCGACAGCAGGCTGTTTAAGCAGATGGGAATTCCCTTCCGGAAAATCGTAACCCTCCATTCCTGATTCGCCGTGAATTCTGGCAGCATCTTCGAAAGCCTTGACCAAAGGTTGACTGGCCCCGGCTGCAAGAGGAACTTCAGAATTAAAAAAGTTGGCGATTTTCAATGCATTTTTAGTTGTCTTATCAACCGTTACATTCCCGGCAACAGTCGTGATCAGTTCAACTTGACAATTTTTATTGTTTAAAAGAACTGACAAAGCAACTGCATCATCGATGCCGGGATCCATATCAATAATTACTTTCATAATAATTTAAGTATAAAGAAAAAATAAAATTTTAGCTTTAACTCAGATTTCATCGTATTTTTCTAGAATGGCTTCAACTATCAAATCCGGGCTTTTTCGATCGGTAGTAATTTCAATATCGGCCAAGTCCCGGTAGATAAAGTTCTGTTTTATATAACGTTGCTTAAGCTCCGCAATTCTTTTAAGCAAGGGCCAACTGGCGTCACGATTAATTCTTTTTTCAATTGTCTTAAACTCTGCATTCAAAAAAACAATTGGTGCATCAACTGATTTTAAAATAGTTTGATTCAACTTTTTAATCGGCGCACCTCCACCGGTTGATAAAATAACGTTTTGATTGATCGCTTTTTTCAAAGCAACTGTTTCCATTTTTCGAAAATGCTCTTCACCAACTTCTGTGAAAATATCATTAATCGACTGCTTGTTTTCTTGGACGATCAGAGCATCCAAATCCAACTGAGGAATAGCAAGTTTTTCAGCAAGCAAACGACCAATTGTTGTTTTCCCGCTTCCCATAAAACCAATTAAAATTAATTTGGCCATTTTTAATTACCTCGAATAATTTTCCTGGACTGACAGCTTACTAAAATAAAAATCATGAAACGAACTTCATTCGATAATATTGATTTTCATCCCTTCATATCGGGATTATTCAACAAATAATCAAGATCCCTAAAAAAGTTTGGATAAGAAATTTTAATTGCTTCCGGATTATTTAAAGTAATTGTTTTTGAAGTATCAACCAATAAAGCCGCGACAGCCAGCATCATACCGATTCGATGATCACCGTGTGTAGCCAAGTTATTTTCCGGGATTTGTAATTTTGGACATCCGTCAATTACCATTCCGTCGCTCTTTTCCTGAATTCGAGCCCCTAATTTTTTTAGTTCAGCTGCCACCACTGAGATTCGATAGGTTTCCTTGACTCGCAATTCTCCCGCACCGGAAATAATCGTCCGCCCTTTAGCAAGACTCGCAGCAAGAGTCAGAATTGGTAATTCATCAATGACATTCGGAATTTCTTTAGAAGTAATTTCGACAGCGTGTAAATTAGAAGAATGGACAATAATGTCTCCATAAGCTTCGGCTTCATTTGAAGTTTTTTTAACCTCGATGTTGGCATTCATTCGTTTTAAAACAGAAATAATACCGATACGCGTTGGATTCAAACCAACTTTTTTGAGGCAGATACAACTGTTTGGCAAAAGGCTCGCAGCGACCATAAAAAAGGCTGCCGAAGAAATATCTCCAGGAATCGAGATCGTCCGACCCGAAAGTTTCGGCCTTGGCATAACAGTTATACATAATCCATTTGTTTTAATGTCGGCTCCAAAATCGTTCAACATTATTTCCAAGTGATTGCGTGTTGCTTCTTTTTCAAAAATTATCGAAGGCTCGTCAGCTTGCAAGGCAGAAAAAATCAAAGCGCTTTTAACCTGGGCACTGGCAATCGGTAAATGATAATCAAAGGCCTTAAGGCTCGGATGGCCAATCACCGTGATCGGGAGAGTACCATTCCCGGTAAGCGAGAATTCTCCTCCAACTTCAGTGATTGGATTCGTGACCCGGTACATTGGCCGCTTACTTAAAGAAGCATCTCCAACCAAACAGGTATTGAAACTCTGTCCAGCCAACAAGCCGAGAAGCAATCTGGTTGTCGTGCCAGAGTTTCCCATATTCAGAGGTTTTTTTGGGTCCTTAAAAGCATCTAAACCAGAACCATAAACAATTAAATCCCGACCGTATTTTTTAATTTCAACACCCAAATCCAAAAAAGCATTTAAAGTAGAAAGACAGTCAGTGGAGTTGGAGAAATTTTTTATCCGGCTAATTCCCCGACTAATCGAAGCTACCATAATTGATCGATGGGAAATACTTTTGTCGCCAGGTAACAGCAGGCTGCCGTTCAGCCCCTGAAATTGTTTTGTTTTAAGATTTTTCATCACTTGATCAATTCCTTTGCTTGAATTTTATAAACACTCCACAACATATTCACTTGATATTTTTTTTGAATAACTTCGGTTTTTCTAAACTGAACATTTTTCAAGTTTGTAATTACATAGCGTGCATTCTTTAGTCGATAATCGCGATATGCAGAATATTTGCTGGAAGAAAACCGGACAATTGTCGTTTGCTTTTTTTCATTTAGATAAGCATTTAGAAGACTCTCGGTTGCTGGGTGAATAAAAGTTTGATTAACTGAATATTCTTGATTTTCTATTAGAGCCAGATCCGAAAGCGGGTAGATAAAACCATCGATTAATTTCAGTTCTGTTAAAAAACGATAATGAATATCAGCCCAATCGGAGTGGATTTTTTTTGACTTGAAAGCGACCGGCAAAAGTAATAAATCATCACAATATTCGGCCAAATGTCTGAAAATTGTTTCAAAACTATCATGAAGAATAATCGAAATATCTCCATCTCCTGTTCGCTGCTGAGAAAAATAATAAGCCGCTGAGCAACTATCAGTTTCCTTGGGACCAAGAGTGTGAATTTTTATGAGCCTTTCCAATTTAATATTCCTTAATTTCTTTGCGGTAGCTATAAAGCTGCTCTTTCAAACGAGTAAAACTGGAGGAGTCAAAAGTATCCAAAATTATTTTTGCTAACTCGATCGCTACGACCGACTCAATAACGATCGAAGCCGCAGTAATCGCGGTTACATCGGAGCGTTCGACATTGGCATGATTCTCGGTTTTGTTATCTATATCGACGCTATGAAGAGGCTTATACTGGGTCGGAATCGGCTTCATTGCAGCGTTGATGATAAGCGGCATTCCATTAGTCATTCCTCCTTCAAAACCGCCTAAGTGATCGCTATTACGATACCAGCCTTGTTTCTCATCCTAAAAGATTTGGTCCATAACTTCCTTGCCGGTTTTAGAAGAATTAGCGAAAGCATCGCCGATTTCAACGCCTTTGAATGCATTGACACCCATGACCACGGAGGCCAATTTTGCATCCAATTTCTCGTTGCAGCTCGTATAACTTCCTAGGCCAGCAGGCAAATTATTGGCAACCACTCGGATAATCCCACCAAGAGTGCCGCCATCTTTTTTTGTTTGATCGATTAATTTATGGACAGCATCGACATTTTCACTATCGATTACCTGTAAATCGTTTTTGACGACAAGTTCATTTATTTCATTGGCAGCCAAGCAATTTTTCTTATCAAGATTAATTGGACCAATCTGACGGACATAACCAATAATTTGGATATCAAGCTGTTCAAGAAGCTGAATACAAATCGCCCCAATTGCCACCCGTATGGCTGTTTCACGAGCTGAAGACCGTTCCAATACATTCCTTAAATCCCGGTGACGGTATTTCATGCCACCGACCAAATCAGCATGACCTGGACGAGGAAACTTAACCTGTCGTGAAGAGCTCTCACTTTCATCGTCTCCGAATGGATCCATAATTTTTAGCCAATTATTGTGATCGTAGTTTTTAATCGTTAGAGAAATCGGTGATCCTAATGTCAGGCCGTGACGAACACCAGCGGTAATACCGGCTTCGTCCTTTTCAATGCGTTGGCGGTTTCCTCGGCCGTATCCTTGCTGACGCATATGCAGCTTCCTATTGATTTCTTCAATCGATAATTTTAATCCGGCTGGAATCCCTTCGATAATCCCTGATAATTCTTTTCCATGGGATTCGCCGGCAGTTAAATAAATCATATTAAGCTCTTCCTTTCTTCAAATTCTTTTGTACTTCTCTTGAACTCTTTAGAATAATGTCAAAAATTTCTTGATAATATTCAATGTTCTCCTGATCGGGAATTTCCTTAAGCAAATGATTCTTGATTTCTTTTTCTCTGTTTTTATCAAAAATTTCCTGGCCCGTTTTTTGTTTTTTGAGACCAATTTTTTTCACAATTAATAAACGTCGATGAAGCAGTTTGATCAGAAAAAAATTAATTATATTAATCTGTCGGCGCTCTTTTTTTAAATTAGTTTTCAACATATTTTGTCTCCAGTTTCAATGAGTTTTCTTTTTTTGTATAAGCAGCAAAACTAATAAAAATAGAAATAATCAAATTCAATAAAGCCGTCACGACAATACTTCGCATCGTGAGAACAATGCTGATTCTCGATAAAATACCAGTTACTAAAGGAACCGAAAAAGTCGCTAAGCTGCCGAGAGTGAAAAAAATCGCAGTCGCACGGCCTTTCATCCCCGGAAAAAGACTAACCAAAAGATTCAGAGCAACTTGCATAACTCCTCCGGCTGCTGTAAAACCAAAAACAAAAGCCGATAAATGCACGAGAATATCACTGCTGTTAAAAGCAATTAAAATCAAAGAAAAGCAAGCAAAAAAACTGAGTAGAACTATTAAGTGGGTATTTTTAATCAAAGCATTTTTGACGACGGTAAAAATGGCAATGACCCCAACAATTGAACCGAGACTATAAAGCGACAACAACAAGTGGGAAGATACTTTTGTCATATCAAGTTCTTTCCCGGCGAAAATACTTACCCATTGAGTAAAGTGAATCATGATCGCCATTGAACTGTAGCCATAAAGAGCTAGAGAACAAAGCAGAAAAAATTGGCGATTGCTCATCTGATTTAACTTCAGGTGAAAGTTTTCTTTACTTGAAAAAGATTGGTCGGAAAATTCAATTGGCAACAAAAGGATGAAATTAATAAACAGAATAGCTGCAGCGATCATAAAATTTATTCCAAACCATAATTGCAGTTTTTCAACATATACAACAGAAATAGGAAGGACAAATTCGCCCATTGACATAACCGCTTTAATCAAAATACTTGGGGCGGTGCTCTTTTTGTCAATTTCCAAAAAAATCGGATATGTGGAAGCATTCAAAGCCGAATTAGCGACCCCGGCTAAAATAATCAGCAAATAGGCAAGGTGAAAATCTTTGATGAAGGGTGTCATTATAAAAAATAACAAATAAGATAACATTCCGGCGTAAAGGACCGGCTTACGGCCAATCCTGTCAGAAAAAGAACCCAAGATATAGTAGGCTGAAATTCTGCCGATGCCTACGGCAGAAATCGTATAAGATACTGTCGATAAGGGTGTATTCCATGACTTGCTAAAAGCAAACATATTCTGGGTAAGTATCAGTAAACCCAACCCATGCACAAAATAATTCGTGTATAAAATAAACATTACTTTTCTTCTGAGCGATTTGGAAATCATTGATTTTAATCCTTTTTAAATTTATTTGGTAAACAAAAAACAGCCAGATTTTTTAAAATCCAGCTGTTTTACAATTAAAATCAAAAATTTGTTACAATATCTAAAATAATTTCGTCATACCAACTGGAATTAATCAAACATCTAGCTGGTTGAAAAAAATATCATGACTACCAACTTTAGATGCGAGCAACAAGAGTGTTCGCACCAAAGTTGGAGCGAACACTATCTAAACAAATAGTCATAATAAAATGATGTAACAACGAATGATTTTAAGATCATAATAAATTCCTTTCCGAATGAATTAAGTTGTATATATTAAAACAAGACAGTAAACAAAAGTCAACTTTTTTATTAAAAGAGTTAAGCATTAACACTAGTTTTTTATATTGGCAGAACGGACAAACTTTAGTTCATAAGATAGCCATCTAAAGAATCCTGACAAAAACTCCTTCTTATCTCATTGCCGTCTCTACTTCTTCAAAAGTCGGAATCGACGGCAAAGCACCAGCTTTTTGAACCGTTAGAGAGGAGCTGCGAGTTGCCCAAGTTAGCGCATCGGTCAAATTGCTTAAATCCGGTTTCAAGTTAGCAGTAAAAGATCCAATAAAAGTATCGCCGGCGGCCGTTGTATCAACAGCTTTCACTTTAAAGCTTGGGATTATGCCTTCTTGTTGACCAAACTTATAAAAAGATCCGTGTTCGCCAAGTGTAATCAAAGTATTTTTAACACCAAGTTTTTCAAAAGAAAGAGCTGCATTGTTTAAAGATTCTTTTGTAAATTGAACCTTCTGATCAATCAAAACCTGTGCTTCACTTTCATTTGGTGTGACAAAATCAGAAATACTTAATAATTTTGGATCGATCTTTTGAGCTGGCGCCGCATTTAAAATAGTTAAAACATCTTTCCTTTTAGCGATCTCAAAAGCTTCAACGGCGGCAGTGACCGGTGTTTCAAATTGGGTAATAATAGCATCCGCCGATTCAATCAAACTGCTTGCAGCCCGAACATCTTCGACACTAACCTGCATGTTTGCCCCACCATAAACAAGAATCGTATTATTCCCATCGGCTTCGAGCATAATATAGGCCGAACCGGTTGGGACTTTTTTGTAACTATGTGTGATACATCGATTTTATTATCAGACAGGGTTTGTTTCATAAAACGGCCATTAGCATCATTGCCAACGGCACCGATAAAGCTAACATCAGCTCCCTGCCTGGCTGCAGCGACTGCTTGATTTGCTCCCTTACCTCCTGGGGCGCTTGTCAATCCGTTCAGGTGAATCGTCTCGCCTCTTTCTGGTAACTTATTTAAATGTTGAATTGTGTCGACATTTAAGGACCCAAGGACAACAATTTTTTTGGCTTCTTTTTTGATGACTCTTTCCTCCAACAAAGTAGGATCGTCTGTGAAAACAATCTCGCTTTAAATTATGTAGATAAAAATAATATCGTCAAAACGACTTATGGATAAATATAATTTAAGTATAATAAATTTTATCAACAGCCCTTAAAAGATGCTGATAAAATTAAATTTCCTTCGTCGAGTTGCGAATGACCAACTCGACATCGACAGCTCTGACCTGCTGTTTCAGTTTCGAATCGGAAATCCTGTTTTCCAACATTTCCAAAGCATATTTGGCCAACAAAGAAATTGGCTGTCTGACTGTTGTTAATTTTGGATTCATAAATTCTGCATAATCGGTATCATCGTAACCGACCAAAGAATAATTCCCCGGAACTTCCAGATCCTGGTCATAGATTCCGCCAAGTACTCCGATTGCTAATTCATCACTTAACGTAAAAATAGCCGTTGGCTTAAAAGAAACAATATCCGGGACGGTTTTTTGGCCGCCGTGTTTACTGAATTTGGCTTCGAGAATTTGAATATCATCTGTGACAATTCCTAAATCCCGACATTTTTCAACAAATCCATTCAAACGAAGATTTATATTATAAGTCATTGATTCTTTGTCGGGAACAACAACACTAAATCTGCGATGGCCGAGTTTGCACAAATACTGTGCAACCAATTGCCCGCCATGAAAGTCGTCAGTTGCAATAAAATCGGAGTCTTTGGTGCTGTTTTGATCCAAAACGATATAAGGAATCCAGTTTTCCCTTAAAAGGTCGTTGACCTTGGAGCTTTCCTCGACTGCAACAGCCACAATCAAACCATCGACCCCTTGAGCGATCAAACCTTCGATTGCCGAATAGAGTTGACTGCGGTCCCCATCAAGACCAATCATAATGACATGAGTTTTTGAGTCAGAGTAATTTTCAATTAACTGCAGAAATTCGCTAAAAAAAGGGTTAGAAATTGTCGGAACCAAAACTCCAATTGTTTTATCGGTTTTATTGCTAAGATTTCTCGCCGCAGAATTGGGAACATAATGCAGTTGATCACGAAAAGCCAAAACTTTTTTGATGTTTTTTTCCGAAAAACGAGATCCCTTGCCATTTAGGATTTGACTGACGGTGGTTGTCGATAAACCGGTTTTTTCGGCAAGCTCTTTGATTGTCACTTTCTTGTTCATAAAGCAAGTATAAGGAAAAATATTATTTTCTTAAAACGTTTACAACAAATTTTATTTAGAAATTACCCAGGATGAGCGTTGACTAATATCTTTCAATTTCGGTATTTATTAAGTCTGTTTTTAATCAATAGTTTTTTGTTTTTGAAAACAGAGGAAAAATTAGCAAAAAAACAGAATTAACAATAGCCAGATTAGAGCGCCAGGAATACAATTAATAGCCTTTCCGTTATAATAGAATTTAATTAAGGTTTTATTAAGAGGTTGAAATGATTGTTAGGATGCCAAGATATTTGAAAAAGACCGGAATCATTGCGGCCGTAATTTTCCTTTTGCTGCTGATTTCAGTGGGTATTAAACTTGGAATTGTTATCGGCATTGATAAATGGTTAACAGCCTCCTTGGGAAATAACAGTTTTTCTCTTGGAGACACAATTATGACAATCGTGTCAGCGCTTGGTTCACCTTTAGCGACCTTCATTTATGCAGTCGTGATTGCCGGCTTACTTTATTTTTCTAATTTACGCATTCCGGCAATTTGGGTCCTTGCCACTTATATTAGTGGATTAGCAATTGGCGAGATCTTAAAAGTTGCGGTTGGTCGTGCTCGGCCAACCGGACATTTGGCCTCCGGATACGCTTTTCCTTCAAATCATGCACTAACGACCTTTATTGTAATTACAATTATTTTCGTGCTGATTTTGCCAAATCTTTCTTCCAGTCGGCTGCAAATTTGGTTTGGTTGGGGAACAGCAACATTTGGTTTATTGCTATTAGAAGCAGTTATTTATCTCCAAGATCATTATTTGAGCGACGTAATTGCCGGTGCAACATTGGGAATTGTTTGGGTAACTCTTTGGGTTTGGCTTTATGAAAAATATGCCAGAACTTTACACGATAAAATTCCGGCATTAAAATATGACGCAGTATAAAAAAGGAAATGTCAAACAAAGATATTTCCTTTTTTATTTCGTAAGAGTATTATTCTTAATTTGATTAACAAGCCAAATAAAATCATTAATTGTATAAATCCCGGAAAACCAATCTTTTGCTGAATTATTCCAGTAATTGATCGGGTCGGTATGGTTGCTTCCGCCCAAATACTTACTGACATCATCATGCGTCCAGATAGTTTTACGCTGGCTGGCGGCTCCCAGATGATAATGATTCAGCTGATCGGCTGCGAATTTAGCAGCATTCAATTGTTCGCGGGCAAATTCGTCTTTTGAATGAACTTCTACCTGCTCAATTTGAATAAAACGTGGATTGGCGATCGCTCCAGCTCCCCAACATTGATAATCTGTATCGGCAACACCGATTAAACTGTTTCCGTCTACAAAATTATGGACAAAAGCTGTCCGCCAATTTTTGTACATATATGTAATTTCACTGGTGATCGTCGACCTTGGATTGGCGGTCTCATGAATTACAATTCCTTCCGGACGAGCCTTGCCGTAACGATAATTATTTTTCGGCAGCATTGTACTTTTGCTCAACCAATTTTGTTCGGCTGCTGGTTTCCAGCCCTTATTTTTAACACCATCCCGAATATACCTAAGTACTGAATTATTCGGTGTGTCGGCCTTGGCTTTACCGTTAATAAAGAAAAAAGTAGCCAAAATCGCAGTTAATAAACAAAATAAAAACTTCATTCCCTTCATAAAAATCCTCCTAATTATTGATACGGATTTTTTTAAAAGATTTGAAGCTTTATTTGTTTAACTTCAATTGTGGTAATACAACCTTGAAAATTGTTCCCTTTGGAGAATTATCGGAAACCGATATTTTGCCCTGAAAGGCGTTAACAATCCATTTAGCAATCGACAAACCCAGACCGGTTCCACCAGTACTGCGGTTTCCGGATTTTTCTTCCCGATAAAAACGATCGAAAACATGTTTTTTTGCTTCAGCAGAAATTCCCCGGCCGTTATCGGCCACTTCAATAACAAGATTGTTTTTTTCTCTGCGAGCCTTAATTTTGATTAAATCTTTTGCCTCTGTATATTTCAATGCGTTATCAAGCAAAATAACGATCAATTGATGAACTCGTCGGGTATCAATAACCATTTTGCCTTTTATATCGATTTCTTCAGCAAATTTCCTTTTTTTGGATGCAGCAATCTCGGAATATGGTTCGATAACTTCTTTGATGAAGTTCTCAATATCAACCATTTTTGGATCAAGTTGCGTCATATTCGATCCGGTCCTCGCCAAGGTCAGCATATCGGAGGTCAATTGATTCAAACGCCGGACCTCGGAAAGTGAAACTACAATATTTTCAGATACATCCGCAACAGATGAAGTTGGTTTTCTAAGCAACCCCTCCATTTTATTTTGAATAATCGTCAACGGGGTTCTTAACTCATGAGCGGCATTATTAACAAATTCCTGTTGTTGTTTCCAAGACTGAAGGATCGGTCGCATAACTCGAAGAGTAACCAGCCAACTCACAACCAGCGAAAACATTCCGGCAAACATCAAAGTCCAAAATAGGACCGAGCGAAATGAATCCATGTTGGATCGTTCTGTATCGAAATTATAAACAACCGCTGCATATTTGGCCGTCCCAAGGATCGTATTGGCTCCATAAATCAGAAAAATCGGCTTCTTTAATTTGATAAGGCGAACTCTAAAATATGAACCGGATAATTTAATAGTTTGGATGTTGTTCAATTCTCCGGAAATTTTCTTATAAAGATTTTCGTAGGTCCAAATTCGTAAACCGAGTGAATAAGAATTAACGATTTTTCCACTCTTACTGTAATAAATCGTGTCCTGTCCGGAAACATTCGACTTGAGCAAACTACCTTCTTGTGGGGAACTGGCGCTTGGCGTTCCTCCAACAGTTGTCGACCCCTGCCCCTGTCCAACGAGACCGGGAATCATCAATTGTTTTGAACCGCTTCTAAAGCTTTTTTGAATTCGTAATACCATTGAATTCAAAATTTGATCGGCATTGCGTTGAACGGTCCGAGTATAAGTGAAATAAATGTAACTGCCAACAAAAGAAAAAATCATCAGAAACCCAATCGCTTCCAACAGAAATAATTTTATATATTGTTTAGAATTAATTTTAGTTTTGCTCATCAGATTCGAGAATGAAACCAACGTTTCTTAAGGTCTTGATTAAATCATTTTTACCAACCGACTCCAATTTACGTCGAAGATTATTTAGATAAATATTAACAACACTAGTCGTCGTATCGGAATCAAGGCCCCATACACGATCGAAAATCTGGTCTTTGGTAATAATAATGTTCTTATTTTTAGCAAGATAAACCAAAATATCATACTCCTTGCCGACTAATTGGACATTTTGGTTTCCAACAGTGACGGTTCGATTTGAAAGATGAATTTTTAAATTTCCGATATTAATTTCTTTTTCTTCGGTATCAATACCGGCGCGACGCAACAGGGCTTCTACTCGAGCCAATAACTCTTCTCGATGAAAAGGCTTAGTTAGATAATCATCGGCTCCCACCTCAAAGCCTTTAACCTTGTCATCAACCGAATCCTTGGCAGTCAAAATCAAAACCGGAGTTTCAATATGAGCGTCGCGCATTTCTTTAATAATGTCCAAGCCATTCATTTCAGGAAGCATTAAATCAGAGACTATTAAATCATAAGGGGCTTCTACTGCTTCATATTCGCCATCAGAGCCGTTAAAGACCTGTTTGACCTCCGCAATTTCCGAAAGCATCGCTGTGATATCATCGTTTAAAATTTTGTCATCTTCAATCAATAGAATTTTTACCGAACTATTTGCCATAATATGTAGAATTCTGCCTTTCTCTAATTAAACCAAGATTAATTCTGTCTTTATTCTACACGCAGAGCAAATAAAAACGCCTTTGGGGTGGCGTTTTTTGGGATTAATTATTATGAAGAGAGTTTTTAATTTATTTGGAAGGGATATTTTATTATTGGAGAGTTGTTCGTCGGGATTTGTTTTTAACAACTTGTCCTTTGGAACAGTTTTAATTATTCAATTGACAGATTAAAAGAAAATAAAAGAGAGATAAAACGAAGATAAAGTTAATTTATGTATAAAAAGAAAAAGAAAGAGGTTGATTTCATTATAAAACTGAATCATTTGAATAAAAAAAGAAGGACTAGACCTTCTTTTTATTCTTCTTTGCTCGAATCCAAACCTGCTTGCGTGGACTTCCCAACGTTGTAATCATCAGGACTTAGATTTTCGACTTGGCCCAGACGATATCCGTTTCCAACCTGACTAAAGAAGTCATGATTTGCAGTCGAAGTCGAAATGCCGTTCATCACAACCGGATTAACATCTTCTGCGCCATCGGCAAACATCGGTTCAAGCCCCAAATTCATTAAAGCCTTGTTGCCATTGTAGCGAAGAAAAATCATTACATCGTCGAACCAATCAATTTCGTCGTAAAGCTGGTGAGTATATTTTTCCTCGTTGTCGTAAAGATCGTAAAGCAGATCATAGGCCCAGGAATTCAAATCCTTTTGCTCCTGCTCGGTTAGTTCTTTGTAGGCAAGTTGAAATTTATAACCGATGTAGGTTCCGTGGACTGATTCGTCACGAATGATTAGTTTGATAATTTCAGCGACATTTGCCATTTTATTATGTCCAACAAAATAAAGAGGAGTATAAAAACCTGAATAAAACAAGAAAGTTTCAAGGAAAACAGAAGCGATCTTCCTTTTGAGCGGGTCTGGATCATGATAAACAGAATTAATTTTATTGGCCTTATATTGCAATTGCTCATTCTTTGAGGCCCAATCAAAAATCTCATCAATCTCAGCAGGTGTGTCCAATGTTTCAAAGATACTTGAGTAACTTTTTGCATGAACCGATTCCATGAACTTAATGTTATTTAAAACAGCCCGTTCATGGGGTGTAACGGCTGCATCCAACAAGCTGGCCATCCCATCCTGGCTTTGCAGGGTATCCAACATTGTCAAACCACCAAAAACATGGTCGTAAAGTTTATGTTCGACCGGTCCCAAAGAACGCCAATCTTTCATGTCGTTTGAAATCGGAATTCGTGTGTCAAGCCAAAACTGTTCGGTTAATTTTTCCCAAGTTGCTTTATCAATTGGATCGATGACTTTGTTCCAATTGATCGCATCATAATGTGTAAATTGATTTTTCTTATCTGCCATTATTACCCTCTTTTGTTTTATACTCCATCAAATTGAGCAGGACTCACATTCATTGACACCTTGTTCGGTATTATCATCTGTAAACGTTCTAATATAATAAATCGATTTAATGCCCTGATGATAGGCATAATGGCGAAGAATCGTCAGGTCTCGCGTAGTCATTTTATCTGTATCGCCATCTTTCCAATCATAAATTCCTTCAGGAATCGTTGAACGCATAAATAAAGTCATTGCCAAACCTTGATCGACGTGTTCTTGGGCAGCTGCATAAGTATCGATAACTTTTCTTTGGTCGAGATCATAGGCCGAAACATAGTATGGTAGAGTCTCGTTACTCAAGCCGTTGGCAGGATAGAAAACGCGACCGGTCATCCCCTCAGCTCGGGCTTCCACGCGAGAAACAATCGGCTGTAAACTGGCTGTCGTATCGTTTACATAAGAGATCGACCCAGTTGGGGCAACCGCCTGTCGATAAGCGTTATACAAGCCATATTTTGCGACCATTTCTTTCAAACGCTGCCAGTCTTCAATCGTCGGCACGTGATAATCAGAAAAAAGTTTCTTGACTTTATCGGTTTTTGGTCCCCAATCTTTGACCAAGTATTTATCAAAGTATTTGCCGTTGGCGTAATCCGACTTTTCAAACTCGAAGAAAGATTCTCCCCGTTCCTTGGCTATTTGATTAGAAGCAAGCAAGGTGTAGTAGTTAGTCATCAAAAAGAAAGTATTAACAAAATCAAGAGCTACCTCATCACCATAGTAAATTTTGTTCTTAGCCAGGAAGGCCGCTAATCCCATAGCACCGAGACCAATAGCATGTTTTTGACGATTGCCGTTTTGAACAGAAGGGACAACCGAAATATCCGAGCTTTCGGAAACAAAAGTCAGTGCCCGGGTCATTGTCTCAACCGATTTTCCGAAATCGGCTGTATGCATCATATTATCGATATTAATCGAACCTAGATTACAAGATATATCTGCTCCCAATTGAGTATATTCCTGTTCATTATTGATTCGTGAAATCGTCTGGGTTTGCAAAATCTCAGAACACAGATTGGAAGTAACGACTTTACCGTAAACCGGATTGGCACGGTTAACAATATCCAGATTAATCACAAATGGATAGCCCGATTCCTGTTGAAGTTTTGAAATTTCCATTTCCAAATTCCGAGCGTCAACCCACTGCTTTTTAATTTCGTCATTAGCGACCATATTGTCGTATTCTTTTGTTAAATCAACATAATTAAAGGGAACGCCATAAACTTTCTCAACATCAGCTGGTGAAAAAAGAGCCATTTGTTTGCCTTTTTCAGTCAACTCGTAAAATTTATCAGGCACAGTTAGGCCAAGAGAAAGAGTTTTAACACGAATCTTCTCGTCGGCGTTTTCTTTTTTAGTGGAAAGAAAACTCATTACATCGGGGTGGAATACCGACAAATAAGCAACACCAGCACCCTGCCGAGCTCCTGCTTGGCTGCTGTATGTAAAGGCATCCTCCATTAACTTCATAATCGGAACAACACCGCCGGCCATATTGGCCAAGCCCATAACCGAAGCACCGGCTTCACGGACATTGGAAAGATTAATTCCAACACCACCGCCAATTTTAGACAACTGCATCGCCGAATTAATCACTCTTCCAATTGAATTCATATCATCGGTCGTCTGTAACACGAAACAACTTACCAATTCACCACGACGAGCTCTGCCGGCGTTTAAAAAACTCGGCGTAGCCGGTTGAAAACGTTGGTGAATCATTTCGTCGGCAATTCTCATTGCCAATTTCTGATCGCCGTCTGCATAATATAAAGCATTTACAGTGATCCGATCTTCGTAGGATTCGACATAGTAATTTCCGTCGTCAGTCTTAATCGCATATTGAGTATAAAACTTATAGGCCGCCATAAAACTTTGGAATTGGAAATGAACTGCATCCAAAAAATCATATAGTTTTTCAATAAAAGTAAAATCATATTTCTTGACCAGTTGGCTCTCAACAAAATTATTCTTAACCAACCAATCAAAACGCTCTTTCAAAGAAGAAAAACGCAAACGGTTCGGTTCAACATTTTCTTTTAAAAATGCGTCGCGGGCCTCTTTGTCCTTTTCAACCTGAATCGTATTTTGTTTTGGAATATTAACTTCATTGTTTAGATCATAATAATGAACTTTTTCGAGATCGATCTCTTTTAACGGCATTGCAAACTCCTAATTGATTTGATTAAAAAGCACCAGAATAAAATCCGGTGCCAAATTTCCACGAATATTGTTTTAGGCAGCAGCTTTGGCAGCAACCACTTTTTTTAAAGCATCGGGACGAAATCCGGAAAAACTATCAAAACCAGAAATCTTAACAACAGGCGTCTGGCGATGACCTTCAGCTTTCAATTGAGCGATCAGTTCTGGATGTTCGTCAATATTAATCTCTTTAAAATCAATGTTCATTGACGTAAGAAATTTTTTGGTCATTTTGCATTGCACGCAATTATTTTTTGTATAAACCGTAATATCAGCCATCATTCCTCCTTTAATGTTTGTATTTTAGTGACCTTTTTTTCTTTGATGTTATTAATATAAACGCCTTCAAATAAACTTACAAGGGGTATTTTTTGTAAGTAGGCGATTGTTTGCTTGTGAAATCCAGAAGGGGCGCGGATCGAGAAGAAATATTACAATTTGTTATCTTTACCAACTTGCAAAAAATATAAAAATGTTGCAAGCTAGATAGCGTGCAAACGCCTTTAAATCGGCGTTTCCAGACCAATATAAATATTAAGAAAGAATAAAGTTAGGAAATGAACGCTTTTAGGATTTATTCAAAAACCACAGAACGTTATTTCCTTAAAATGAGGTATCTTTCATGAAAAAAGTTCGTGTTTTATATATTTCAATCGAAGGAAATTCACGTAATTTCATGGAGAGAGTCGAAAAATATTCAAAACAAAAAAAAGAACAAAACACGAACAATATTGAAATTGAAGCTGTTGAAGTTAGTGATTCAACCGATTTGGTCGAAGAAGAAAAGCCGTTCTTTATAAATGTTCCAACTTATTTAGAGGGAGGTACCGGAATCGGCCCGGAAATTCATGAAATTTTCACAAACGCCCTTGGCGATTATTTGGACTACCATGACAACTTCAAAAAGCTGATTGGAATTTTTGGTTCCGGGAATCGTAATTTCAACGTGCAATTTGTTTTAACGGCAAAAAGATACGCTTCAAAATACAATAAACCACTCCTTTATACTTATGAATTGTCCGGAATTCAAAAAGATATCGAAAATTTTTATGAGAAAATAGTTGATAACTTACCTAAAGATTATAAATGATTTGATATCTATACTGAAAGCTTGATATAATGGCGTTTAGATTATTTAAGAAAGTAGATATCAAACACCAATAATGGACTCCGACCCCTCAATACTAGTTTCAGTAATTGTTTTATTAATTTCCCTTTTACTAGCCGTTATGTTCACTTTGACAGAATATTCGTTAATTCGTTCACGTCAATCTGCCCTAAGAGCAATTCAAAAAGATCAAAAAAAACCAAGCAAAAAAGTTGATTTAGCCCTGCATATGACTAAGCACCTCAATGAATATCTTTCAACCGCTCAGACAGGAATTACCTTAACTTCGCTGATTATTGGTTGGTTAGGTGAAGATTCTGCTTCTAAATTTTTAGAGAATTCAGGAATTTTTTCATTTCTTGGCGGGCAGACAGAGGATGTTGTCGCTTCGATTGTTGGTATCCTTGTCTTCACTTTTGTTCATGCTGTCTTCACAGATTTGGTACCAAAAAATATTGCCATCGACGAGCCGGTAAAAGTGCTTTTGAATATTGCCCGTCCCGTAAGTTTTTTTCATGTCCTTTTCTTCCCCTTGATTTGGTTATTTGACCGCACAGCCGCCGCCATATCGAATTTACTCGGATTTAAAACAGCCACCGACGAAGATATATACTCGCCAAACGAGATTATCAGCCTAACAAAGATTTCTGCTCAAGCGATAGATTCGGAAGTCGATGAAGAAGATGCCAATTTTATGCAGCGGGCTTTTGAAATGAACGATAAAGTTGCAAGCGATGTCATGGTCGATCGCACATCGATGAGTGTTGTCGATGTTGACGAGACAATTGCTGATGCCCTCCTGCTTTATTTGGAAGAACAATATTCACGTTTTCCCGTTACTGCCGATAACGATAAAGATAAAATAATCGGTTATGCCTACAACTACGACATTGTTCGTCAAGCAAGAATCGATGATAAGGCAAAAATTTCAACAATTATGAGAGATATCGTCTCTGTTCCGGAAAATATGAAGGTTCCGGACGTAATGGAAGAAATGAGCGCCCATCGTGTTCCGATGGCGATTGTAATTGACGAATATGGAGGCACATCGGGAATAATTACAGATAAAGATGTTTATGAAGAATTGTTCGGAAATCTAAGGGATGAGCAAGACGACGAAGACGATGAGATGATCAAGAAACTTGGTGATGATACTTATCAGATTGTTGGAAAGATTTCGCTATATGATTTGGAAGATTTCTTCAATACTAAAATTTCCCAATTCGATGAAGATGATGCCGTTACTTTAGCTGGTTTTATCCAGAATAATTATCCCGAAATGAGAAAGGGCGACACAGTTGCAATTGAAAACGACGATTACAAATTCGAAATAACCGCTAATGATTATGAAGATGCCTACATCAAATTTTTCACGGTTAAGAAAACAGAAAAAGAACATAAAAGTGATGAAGATAAAGAGCATAAAAGCGATGAAGATTCTGAAGAAAAAAATAATGATGAAGAATAATTTTTTTCAATTAAAAAGCACCCTAATAATCTAGGATGCTTTTTTATATAATTTTCAGATCGCCTGTTTTTTGCCCAAAAGAAATACCAGGCCATCCAAAAGAACCAGGGCGACAAAACTGCTCATAAATAGAGCAAAGATCCAACCACGATCCATAAAAATCCCCGCATATAAAGGTCCAATCGATCTGCCGAGGCTAATTGCCGCGCTTACAAATGCCATTCCCTGTCCTTGAAACTGCTCCGGAACGATTTGGGAAACCCAAGTTGTCGTTCCCGGTGAAAAAAGCATCTCACCAATGACAAGAACGATCGTAATAATAACCATTTCCCAAAATTTGTCAGCCCAAATAAGCGGTGGAAAGGTAATTGCAAAGATCATCGTACCGATAGAAACTGATTTTCTTAAAGACCAATTGCTAGTCACTTTTGTCACCCAGTTTTGAAAAACAATAATAACAATCCCGTTAATCGTCCATAAATAACCATATTGTTCAATTGTCATTCCAAGACTTACCATATGAGGGCTCATAACTGTTTCCCAAAATTGGTAGGTTAAATAGGTCATCATTGTCAAAGCGCCAATTGCCAACAGCAAATGTGAATAATGTAAATGCAGTTCCCGCTTATTCTTTGGTATTTCAGCAATTGGGCGGATCTTGATACAAAAAAAGATAATCGCAATTACCAACATCAGCAAATAAAAAATGATTCCAAGAAACATCATTCCCTGAATATTCAATTTATCAAAGATCCAGGTACCAAAAAAAGTCCCGATAACTGTGCCGATATTTAATATAATCGCCATATTCGAGAAGAATTTTTTTGGACTGGCAGCAGCAATATGGCTGCCGTAAGAGTTGATCAAAGTTTGAAACATCCCAATGCCAAAATTTAAAAGCATTAGCCAAATTGCGTAAACCGGCCAATCATGGAAGAAAAACATCATCAACGATCCGAATAAAGCCAAAAATAAAGAAATCAGAAAGCTATGATATGGTCGCCAATGATCAAACATCAAACCGGCTGCCCAAGATGCGACCATCGACACAATCGAACCGAACATTAAAACAATCCCCGTCACAAAAAAAGATTGATGAAGATAATTATGCAGATATAAAGAAGTGACCGGCCAAGTCATTGCAGAGGCTGCGTTACCGATCAAATATTCGAGATAAATATAAAAAGCTTTTAATTTTTTTGGTTTAGGAAAAAAAGGCGGTCTTCGAACAGGCTTTTTATCTTCTACTGGTGTATCCATATATAAAATATAACATTTTCACAAAATCGAATAAATTCTTAGGTTATAATTTTAGTTGTTAAGATTTGGAGTAAATATGGATAATAAACCTACTGAATTACCATTAGTTTTGCTGCTTTTTGGTGGCACAGGAGATCTTGCAAAACGCAAGTTATATCCTTCACTGTTTAATTTATTTAAAAAAGGTTATCTGCAAAAACACTTCGCTGTGATTGGGACTGCTCGTCATCCCTTGGACGACGAAAAATTCCAAGAAGTCGTCCGCCAATCAATTGCTAAAAATGGAACCGAAGGACAAGTTAAAGAATTCGCTGCCCACTTCCGTTACAGCAGCCATGACGTTACCGACTTAAAAGATTATGGCAAATTGAAAAATATGCTGGCCAAACTTGATAAAGAGTTTGATGCCGGCGGTAACCGGATCTTTTATATGTCTGTTGCTCCTCGTTTCTTTGGCCAAATCGCTCAAGCCATCAAATCCGAGGGTCTGATGTCGGATACCGGTTATAACCGATTAATGGTCGAAAAACCTTTTGGAACAAGTTATAAGACGGCCGAAGAACTACAAAATCAACTTGAATCAGGTTTTTCCGATGACCAAATTTTCCGAATTGATCATTACCTTGGTAAAGAAATGGTGCAAAATATTCCTGCTGTTCGTTTCGGTAATCCGATCTTAGACGCCACTTGGAACAAAAACTACATCAAAAACGTCCAAGTAACTTTAGCAGAACAGCTCGGAGTTGAGGAACGTGCTGGATATTACAACACCGCCGGGGCTCTGCTTGATATGATTCAAAACCACGCCTTCCAAATCGTTGGTTGGCTGGCAATGGAAAAACCAAGTTCATTTTCCGATACGGATATTCGAGCAGCTAAAAATACTGTTTTCTCAAAACTGAAAATGTATGACGAACGAGAGGTTGTCGCAAACTTTGTTCGTGGACAATATGGTCGAGGAAGAGAAGTTTGGCAAAAGTCATATACGGAAGAACCCAATGTTCCAGCAGATTCAAAGAACGATACTTATGTTGCTGGTCGTCTTCAATTTGAAAATGATCGTTGGACCGGTGTTCCTTTTTACATCAGAACCGGAAAGCGATTAGCTGCCAAGCAAACGCGAGTCGATATTGTTTATAAAAAATCTTCATTTGATTTTGGAAAATTCAATCAAGACAAACTATCCGAACCGGTTTTGAGTATCTTAATCGATCCGGTTGGGGGAATTAATTTCTCCTTGAATGGCAAAAATGTTACAACCGAATTTGAAACACGTTCCGATTTGTTAAAATGGTCAATTTCCGATCAAGACAAGGTTAAGACACCGGATCCATACGAAAGAATGCTTCACGATGCGATGAATGGCGATGGATCCAACTTCGCTGATTGGAATGGCGTTTCTATCTCCTGGAAATTTGTCGATCAAATTGCCAAGGTTTGGGCTGAAAACAAGGCTCCTTTGGAAATTTACGAATCTGCCACAATGGGTCCAGTTGCCAGTGATCGTTTGTTGGCTGAGACTGGAGATCGTTGGATTTACCGCGGATAATTTTAAAAAATTGAGATTATTTTCAACTCACATTCCTTGTGAGTTTTTTTATAAGTTAAAATGAAACAAATGAAAAAATTCTCAAACTCAAAGAACTCATTAACGGCCATCGGTATTTTATCGATTTCTTTAATTACAACAAGCACCTATGCAATTAACGGAACACTGCCGATGATTCGCAGCGAATTAAATCTGACACAGGCTCAAGTAGAGACTCTGGTCACTGTTCCGAGCTTCGCTTTGGCTTTGTTGGTTTTGTTTTCCAGTTTAATTTCGACAAAAATCGGTGAAAGACTAACAGTCAACATTGGTGTCGGAATTATTGGATTAACAGGAATTATTCCATTTCTAACGGAAAATTATCCCCTGATTCTAATTTCCCGTGTTTTTTTAGGTGCTGGTATTGGCATGATTAATTCATTGGCAGTTTCATTAATTGCTAGCTACTTTAAAGAAAAAACCGCCGCGACCTTATTAGGTTTTAGAGCAAGTATCGAACAGGTAGGCCAAGCTTTCCTCACTTTCATTGCAGGTTTGTTAATGAATATTTCTTGGCAGGCACCTTTTTTGGTTTATTTAATTACGATTCCAATTTTGTTAATGTTCAATTTGTTCGTACCAAAAGAGCATAAAAAAGTTGGTGATGATAAAAACGGAAAAGAAATTGATTCCGAGCAGTCGCTAGATAAAAGAGAAAATTCCAAAATAAGTCCAATTGTCTGGCTTCTGGCTATTTTAATGGCAATCCTGGTTGCCGATTATATCGGCATGCAGGTTCGTTTTGCTCAATTTGCCACGAATATTATTAGCAAAGATTATAATGCCTCTCCATTTATGTCGGTTATGCTGATCATTGCAATGATTGGCGGAATCCTTTTCGGCCGTTTTTATCAATTAATGAAATTCAAATTAATTTATTTTTCTTTAGCTTTGTTCGCAATTTCCAATTTCATAGTGGCAAATTCACACAAAAGTTTACCGGTGCTCATTTTTTGGATTTATTTTAATCGGCTTTCCTTTACAACTAATTTCTCCACTGGCTTTTCATTTGTTGCCTAAATTAGCACCAGGAAATAAGCAAACCTTTGTAACTTCAGTGATTTTAATTGGTTTCAATGTCGGTGTTTTTGTCGAACCATATTTATTTATAATTACTGATAAAATTTTTGGTATTAGAAACAATCTATCATCAATATTCAACTATTTCGCCTGGTTATTTTTAATAATTGCCTGCCTAATCGCAGTAACTCATTTCTTTTTCTCCGCGAATAAAAAAAGAATGCCCAAGCATTCTTAAAATTTTCGACTTATTTATTCCATATTACTGTGGGCAGCTTTGGCAGCATCATTACTCGTGTTATCTCGCCGGCTCAGCATTAAAGTCAGAATATCTAAAGTAATATGCGTTGTCTGATCAAACAGTGTACTTAACAACTGAATGGACTTAACACCATCGCCAGCTTTTGTCGCGCCAGGCACAATTAAAGCCACATCAGAATTTTTCGCTAAAGGAGATTGGGAATTGCTGGTAACAGCAACTATCTCAACACCGTTTTGATGAGCTTTTTCGGTCGGTTCAAGAACACTGCCAGTGGTCCCAGACCCGGAAACACTAACCAAAACATCGCCGGCAGCAATCGAAGGAGTAATTGTTTCACCAATTACGTAAACTGTATAACCAATGTGCATTAAGCGCATCGCGAATCCCTTGGCCATTAAACCTGAACGGCCGGCTCCTAAAACGAATATACGTTTTTCTTTGCTGATAATTTTTTCAACCGCTTGAAGTTGTTTTTCATCGACGTCATCCATTACCGTCGTTATTTCTTGTAAAACTTGATTGACTAATGTCATTTGATAACCTCCATAAATTTTTTCGCCGATTGAACTGGATCATCAGCGCCGGAAATCGCACCGCCAACAATAATAATTTCCGTTAAATTCTGCTTCGAGAGTGCTGCCGCTGATTTAAGATCGATTCCACCAGCAACCGCAATCCTTGAAGCAGAGGGATAGGTCTCATGAAACTTTGCGACTGAATCCGTGGCATCGAAATTAGAACTGGAATCGTGTGAATGATGAAGACCGAAAATAGCCTGATTAAATTTCATCAGAGGGGCAATTTGTTGATTCTTCATTGCCATTAGGTCGATGAACATATCACGATGGAAATCTTGAGAGACCTGATAAGTTTTTTTCAGTGTTGATAAATCCATTGCTCCCATGACGGTTAAAATATCAGCACCGGCTTTATAACCTGATTTGAATTCATAATCACCTTCATCATTTGTTTTGATATCAAACAATATTTCGGCATGATGAAACTCTGATTTCAAATTTTTCAATGCGGCAAAACCAAAATCCTTGATTGCCGAAGTACCAATTTCGACAATGTCGACAATCGGGTCCAATTTCTTTGCCAATTCAATTGTTTCCTGAAGACTTCTTCGATCAATTGCAGCTTGTAGTTTCATTATTTTTCACTAACTCCTTCCTTTGCGTAAAAGTCTGCCAACTTTTTAACGGTTGGATAGCCATCATTATCTCCCGGTGTTTGAACCTGCAAAGCTCCAACAGCATTTCCACGCATAACTGCTGATTTTTGCGATTTGCCTTCCAGAGTAGCTGTAATGTATCCAAGGGCAAACCCATCGCCGGCCCCGACCGTATCAACAACCTTGCCAACTTTAAATCCATTTACATAATAACCGGATTGCCCTTTATTTTTAACATAAGCACCTTGAGGACCAACTTTAACAATTACGGTCTTTGTTTTATCGGCCTGCAGATAAAAATCTGCGATTGTTTCTGGATCCTTGGAACCGATTAAGATTTCTCCCTCGTTGGTTCCCGGCAAAACAACATCGGCAAAAGCAGCCAACTCATTAATTGTTTTAATCATTGTTTTTTCATTCGGCCAAAGCGATGGACGCAAATTAGGATCAAAAGTTGTAAAAATATTTCTCTGATTTAATCGTTCAAACAAATGACGGAAAGAAGTTTGCGCTGTTTTTGAAATCGCTGGAAAAATTCCCGACATGTGGGCGATCTTCACGTCACTTAAATCAACCCGATCGATAATTCCCGAGGATAAATGTGCAGCCGCTGAATTGCGGCGAAAATTAAAGGTCAAAGGGTCGCCGACCGTTACTTTTTCTTTTAACTGAAAAGCCGTCCAGTTATCGTTATCGGAAGAAACATAATCAGCACCAACCTGATTAGATTTAATCTCGTTTTTAACAAAGGTACCGAGAGGATCGTTGCCGACTCTTGAAATATATTGCGTCGAATGTCCAAGACGGGAAACACCGATTGCAACATTTAATTCAGCACCGCCAACAATTTTTTTGAAATTTTCTGCATGAACCAAATCAGCGTCTGCATCAGTAGAAGCAAAAGTAACGATTGGCTCACCAATTGTGATAAATTCACTCATTTTTATTTATCTCCCAAGAAATTGATAGACTAGAAATTCGTTAATAATAGACACAATCCACATGACCGGAATACCGTATTTCAACAACTCTTTTGACTGGACTTTCATATAGCCCAAACCCCAGACGTTCCAAGACTGTGTGATATCAGTCGAGACAGCAAACAAGGTCGCCGTATAAAGCAGCGGAAGCAAAAAGCTGTCTGGGAACAAATGCATACCTGACAAGACAGCCGCTGTTGCCGCACCAGCGCCCCATACCTGTAGTGGCCCTCTAAACAAAGACAGAGGAGCAATAATACCGATCAAAATGCAAATGGCAAGAGTACTATGCGGAAGAATTACCTTAAAAATAGGTTGGAATCTTTCAGCATTCAAACTAGCAGCACCGGAAAACATCGTCAAAATCAGTAAAAACATGATCAGGCCAGCAATATTGCCAATACCTTTTTGAATCGTGTCGTTTATAAATGACATCATCTTTTTGTAGCTGCCCATTTTTCCTGTCAAAAGCATGGCTAGAATCGAAGCGACTACCAAAGAAGGAATCGCATCCCATTTGAAGATAATATTCATTGCCACTGGAACAACCGGAATAGCCCAAGCAATAATCGGTATTTTGGGTACTTCAACTTTCCGATCCGCCGTAGCACCGACTTCCTGCAAATTAGCTTCGGCTTTGCTTGCATCGAATTTATGTGCATGAATAGCTAAGAAGATGATTACTGCCAGCAGTTGAACTAGAGCAGCACAAATACCAAAAATCAAATATTTTCCGCCATAGACCGCCTTAGGGAAAAAGGCCTTCATCTGGTTGAAAAGAACGACGTTAATATACATTGGCGCACCAATTGCTAATGAAAAAGCTGTCAACGCAATAGGGCGCGGTACACCTACCGATAACAAAACCGGTAATAAAATAACACCAATTGCAATTACCGAACCGACCCCGTAAGCACTACTGAAAATCAAAGCGGTAACTAAGACAACCAAAATCGCTGTTACAAGTGGTCTCTTTTTACCAAAACGACCCGTGGCATGCGATATCGTTGGTGCAATACCGGATTCGACCAGAACCTGACCAAACCAGGAACCAAAGATGATATAAACAATTGTCGAGCCGTAATTGGCCACTGGCGTGGCAAAAACATTTACAATCGCTTTTTGATAGGATATTCCACCAATTACGGTCCATAGAAAAGCCATAATGAAAAATCCAAGCATCAGATTTCCACCTTTAAAAATATAAAAGATGAAACCAAAAAAGGTAATTAAGAGCAAACAGACAATCAATGTATTCATTTCACTAACTTGCCCTTCAAAAGCTTTACCTGCGAAGCAATTTTTTCATCAGAATCAATTGAGAATTCAATCGCCGAATCAACATTCTTCGGCAAAATATCGGCAATTTTTTTCCAGTCAAAACGACCATCATCCAAGTCTTCAGTCGTAATTAATTTGTCGCCTGTTCCTTTTACGTTCTTAAAGTGAATATATTCAGTATATGGAGCTAGTTTTTTTGCATTCTCGATGGCATCGCCCTTTGTATAAGCCCAATTACCAAGATTATAAACAAAGGCGATGTTGAGTCCTGCCTGTTGAACCGATTTTAAAAAAGGCAGAATATTTTCGATATGGCCGGATAATTCCGTTTGGTCGTTTTCAACGTCCAGTTGAAGGCCATTTGGAATATTCGAAAAATTTTCCTTCAAATTTCCGTTAAAAGCTGAAAAATTACCAGTGTTAAACTTAGCCCGTTTGGAACCCAGCAGCAGATTTTGTCGATAGTATTCAGGAAGTTGCTTATTTAAACCGCCATTATCCTCGAACAATTCATCTGGAATACTCAGACTAATCTGCAGATTCAATTTCTTCGCTCTTTCTTTAATTAAAGGTGCTTCAGCATCAAAGTCTTTGAAGTATTCATATCTGGCCTCAACTCCGTCAGCACCGGCCTGCTTGATTTCATCGAGTAAATCAATTTGTTTTTCACCATTTTTAATGCGATCGGCAAAAATTAGTGTGTTTAAAAAAATAGCCATTATTTTCTCCTTAGTATTTATTTAATTGAGCTATTCTTGTTAATAATTCATTAAAACTAAGATCCGAGAATTTTTTATCTTCTCTACTCCCGAAATTCTTCGATTCGTTCTTATCAAAGTCCTGAACCAGATAATAGGCTGTCAAATAAGCCAGCATTTGTTCCTTGGCCTTGTCAACATATTCGCTGACCGGAACATTTCCCTCGGCAACTGTTTTACTAAAACTCAAGGCAAACTTCTCTGGATCAATAAAAGTTCTTTCCGTCATCTTTTCACCTCAATCTAGGAATTTGGCAAATCCATTTTCGCCAACTTTTTTATGGGTAAACGCTTACCCATTTCCAAAAAAATAATTCTATCACTTATTTAAAAATATAGGAAATCGTTTACCCAAAATGAGCGGGCACGATAAATTTTTCGCCTTGAGAAGTTGCAGACTTATCTGATATCTGATTGGCAATAATTTCCGCCGCAGTGGCGCCCAATAGAAACGGATCCTGCTTGATCATTTTAAAATCCGGCAAGAGTCCCTTGACAATTTGGGTATCCGAAAAAGCCGTGATTGACAAGTCTTTGTTTCTTAAAATACCTTCTTGTAAAAAAAAGGAAAAGAAATTCAATAATAAGCGCTCTTTTAAGAAGAAAAAAAGTGTCTTTTCACCCTTTACCTGATTTTTTTTAAGTAAATTTGAAACTTTTTCATAATTTTTCTTTAGAAAAGGACGGTCGTTATCAATCTCAATTAACTGGACATTTGGGTAAACCGTTTGAATTCCCTTTAAGCGTTCCTGACGGGTGGAAATTCCAGTAACCGGTTCGGAGATGACAATTATTTTTGTGAAACTGTTTTTATAGAAATAAAGGCTTGCTTCTCTGGCTGCTTGAAAATTATTAGTCTGAACAGAATCCCAACTATCATCATGAAGATCCCGATCCAAAATAACCGTTTTGATCGGACGTCTCACAAGTTCCTTAACGAATTGTGATTTATCCGTCAGAGGCTGAAGAATCATGCCGTCAAAGGTCTGCTGATTAATAAATTTTAAATTTTGTTTTTCTCGATTTAACCTGGAATTAGAATCAAAAAGAACTGCATTTAAATGGTGCTGTTCCAAAACCGAACTGGCTCCCTTAAAAAATTCAGTAGAAAAATAATCGTCAATATCTGCTGCGACGACAGCCACAATTCCACTATTTTTCGTTACCAGTTGACGCGCAGAAGCATTGGAAACATAATTTGTTTCCTGAATTATTTTGGCAATCCGATCAGCTGTCTTTTTAGACATTCTATTTAATTGCCCATTCAAAAAGCGAGAGACAGTTGCAATCGAAACTCCCGCCATTTTTGCTACGTCATGAATTGTTATTTGATCGCTAATATTTATCCAATCGTTACACTTATTACATTTTAAGTTTAAAGTAATTTTTTAGTCTCGGATAGACATTTTGAAAAAGCGGGAATTTCCTGTTAAAACAAACAGTTGGCATCTTGCTGCAACGCAAGAATTGATAAGAAAGATATTGATTTATAGCCATAAGTAACAGAAACTCGCCTGCTTTTTTTATATGATGTTAAATATGAGTAACCATAAGAAAAGTCAAGCAAGAAATATTACATTAATCGGGGTTGTCGCGGCCTTATATATATTGGTCGGCATGATCCCTCCTTTCAACTTACGCGGTGGAGCAGTTCAAATTCGCCCCGGAGAGGGGTTTAACAACCTTGCTATTTTTAATAAACGTTATATTATTGCGCAAACAATCGGGGTATTTATTTTTAACCTGTTTTTCGGTCTTGGTATTATCGATGCAATCGTAGGAGGTTTGCAAACATTGGTAATGACCTGGGTCGTTTACACGGTTACCCAAAAAATAAAAAATGTGCCATTAAAATTCGTGGCCTCAACTTTGATCGTAAGTTTATTCATGTTCTGGATTGCTGCTGAGTTAGTTATTTTCTTTCCTAAATCCGCCGATGGGAGTTTCTGGGCAACTTACGGTATGCTTTTCATTAGTGAATTAGCTTCAATGATCGTCGGTTCAATTGTTATCTATGCTGTTTCCAAAACTATTAATTTAACAAAATGATAGGATAATTAGAATATGAAATTTACAGCTGCTTTACATAGGATTATCATTGGGAAAAAAGAAGTTGATGAAACGAGCAATCCCAAAACGAAAGAAAATCCTCGCGAAGAAATAAAGAACCCAGTTGTTGATGAAAAGGAAAGTTCACCAATATCAATTAATCATGTGGATAGTGATGAACAGGCAATCGATAGTTTTACCTTCGGTCGAGCCCCTCAACAAGCTCAACAAGCTCAACAAGCTCAACAAGCTCAACAAGCTCAACAAGCNCTCAACAAGCTCAACAAGCTCAACAAGCTCAACAAGCTCAACAAGCTCAACAAGCCGAGGATAACTTTTCCCTTACCAAAAAAACTACTTCAACAGATAATTTTAAAGAAATCGATAACACTACAAACGATTCTGAAGTTCCAGATTCCTTATCAGAGCTAGCCGAACAATTTTCTAATCTAGACTCGAACCAAAAAAAAATGGTCGAAAGTTTAGCCAATAAGCTAAAAGAGTCAACTGACCTTGGATCTGAAACTTTTTCCTCGACACCAGTTGCGCCAAGAGAAAGTTTTTCCGAAATCCCCTCTTTTGAAAAAACATCTTCTGCTGCGACCGAACCGGAAAATAATCTTTTTGAAACACCTTCATCGAAAATTCCTTCATCGGCAACAAGGTCGCCTGTGATACCTTCTTTTTCAGCTCCTTCATCGGAAGCATCTTCATTTGCGCCTGCTCCATCTACCTCAGAGTCCTCTGAAGTTCCGTCCTCCGAAGCTGCTTTGCCAAAGATTGATAAACAATCATTTTTTAAAAGCAGCCAAGCCCCTTCAAGCCAATCAAACGAAATAAACGCTGATGAAACGAGCAAAAATAATACTTCAGTTCAAGCTTCCCACATCCCCGAAATACTTACCGACGATAATTTAACTGAAAACCCTGATAACGAACCAATTAAAATTAAAAAGCAGTTACCGGACTCAGTCGCGCAAATGTTCGCACGCTTTGCCAGCCAGAATGCTTCACTGGAGGCTAACGAAAGCCTTTATGCCGAACAAATCGCAAGTAAAGGGAAACAAGCTCCCGCGACAGATGAAAAAATCGACGAAGTTCGACTTAGGGTACTTAATTCAATCGAGAATCCAAATTCAATTCAGCAAATCAGCAATTCGATTGTCGACATCTTCGCTACTAATACTAAGTAAACTTAAACAAATAAAAAAACTCGCTAACTACTAAGCACTTAGCGAGTTTTTTTAATTACTTGGAAAGTAATTCTTTGTTCGTGAATTTCAAATTCTCATCGAAATCGTAAATAATCGGTTGGCCATTGGCGATTTCAAGACCCATAATGTCGGCATCGGAAATATTTTCAATATACTTGGAAAGAGCACGAAGCGAATTTCCGTGGGCGGCAATAATTACATTCTTGCCGGCGCGAAGATCCGGAGCAATTTTGTCTTCCCAAAAAGGCATAACTCGTTCCAAAGTAACTTTCAAATTCTCGCCAAGCGGCAATGTCTTTGGATCAAGCTCGGCATAACGACGATCCAAGGCCGGATAGGTTTTGCCATTAACAGTGATCGATTTTTGAATTTCATCTTGCAAAGGCGGCAAAGTATCATAAGAACGACGCCAGATATGGACTTGTTCGTCACCCCACTTTTCAGCAGAAGCTTTTTTATTTAATCCTTGCAAAGCTCCATAATGGCGCTCGTTTAATCTCCAAGATTTCTCTTCTGGGATCCAAAGCTGATCGATTTCTTCAAGAGCGATGTGCAAAGTCTGAATTGCCCGTGTCAAAACCGAGGTGTATGCCTGATCAAATTGAATTCCTTTCTCAGCAAGCAATTCACCGGCTTCTTTTGCCTGGCGGATTCCTTCTTCAGATAATTTTGTGTCAACCCAGCCGTTGAATAGATTCAAAGCGTTCCATTCAGATTGGCCGTGGCGAATAAATACTAATTTAGCCATTTTTTCCTCCGAGATTCCTTATTTATCATATCGCAAACAACTCAGGTTTCACCAGACTAATGAATTAGCCAACGCCAGTATCTAATGATCCAATCGTTGGTAACTTTCGTTGATTTGGTTGCTTGAAGTTTTATCTTTTCAGGTCCTTTGACCCCATATAAATAATTGAAATTTTTAAAATTATTAATCCTGCCATAGAAAACCTGTCCGCTTTTAATTTCCGACAGCTTTTTATCATAAGGGAATGGATCGGCGGATACAGCTTTAGATCCTTTTTGCAGCCAAAAAACAAGTTTTGAGGCCGTTTTCAGTGGTACTTGGTATAATTCTGTTTTTTGCAAAGTAAGCTTATCAGCACCGGTAATTGAGCTTCCTTTTTTTAAAACAACATTTCGGCCTTCTTTTGCCGCCTGCTGAACTATTTTGGCTGTCAAATTCCAGGTTGGCAGAGGATCATCATAGCTCGAGCCATTCATGACAATTGATAAATACTGTTGATTATTACCAAGTTTATCCGTCAATCCAAGCATAACTGAGCCGGCTTTTTTAGACGCCCCATTCTTAGCAGCAATAAATTTCATTTTCATTTTGCTGATTTCACTATTAAAAGTGTTCAAGGTAGTGGCAGATTTAAAAGAAGTTTTTTTATTCGAATCATAGAAATTTAGTTCCGGCTGCTGAATAATTTTGATAACTTCCGGATAATCAGTGAATAATCGATAGGCAATTGTTGCTAAAGCCTTTGAGGAAGCGAGATTTTCAGCCTGATCAGAAACACCTTTGAGTTTTCCACTACCCAAATATGAATTTGAAATGCCGACCGCATTGTAAAATTTAAACTCGGATTTAGGAATGCCGAAGGATGCTGCTGTTTTATTCATCAGTTCGGCAAATTTTGTCTGATTCCCGGAGACTGCATCCCCGAGTAATATTCCGGTTGCATTGGTTGAAATCAATAAAGTCGAATTCATTAACTGTCGGATCGTATAAGAACCGTTTTTGTATAAAGTGACATTCATCAAATCGGGATTTTTTGAAAGTTGATAGATTTCCTGATTTGCTTTGATTTTTTTATTCCAGGATAGTTTCCCTTCGTGAATTGCTTTTAAAACTAAATAAGCGGTTAAAAGTTTGCTTGTCGAAGCAATTGCCAGTTTTTTATTCGGATTTTTCTCAGCAATGACTTGACCACTCTTAAAATTAACAACCAACGCGGAAGCAGCCTTCGTTTTGAGCTGAATCGGGCGACCGTCAATAGTCGGTAATTTAATTCGCGTAGCTTTGTTGTTTACAAAAACAGCAATCAAAAAGGAAACAAGCAGAAAGAGCAATGCAAAAATTATTAAAAAGTTGAAAGGCCGAAATTGTTTTCTAATCACGAGGCATCCCCAAAGATGCGTCTAAGGGCAACTCGATTATGAAACTTGTCAGTTGGGTATTTGATTCAACTCGAATAGCTCCATGATGCTGTTTAACGATACCTTGAGAAATTGCCAATCCAAGTCCGGTTCCTGAAATATCCTTATTTCCGGATTGATCTACCCGGTAGAAACGATCAAATAATTTATTCAGGCTGGATTTTGGAATCTGTTCCCCATCATTTTGAACCCTAATCTCGACTCGATCATCTTTTTTAACAGCCGTCAATTTGATAAATGTCATCGCCGACTTTCCGTATTTAAAGGCATTATTAATCAGGTTCATAAATAAACGAGCTAATTTTTCCGGATCAGCGACAATTTTTATTTGACCGGGATTAGTTAAACTGGACATCGTAATATTGTGTTTATGAGCATCGAGGCTGAATTGAACTATCAGTTGATCGAAAAATTCGGAAATCTCCATCGGTTGAAAATTCATGTTTTCCCCATTTGTTTGTGTCTGCGAATAAGAAAAAAGATCTTCAACCATCGACACTAGTTGTTGAGCTTTGGAATAAGCCGTCGAGACATGTTTTCGCATTTGTTCTTCCGGCAATTTGGGGTTGGATTCAATCAAACCCAAATAACCAATAATTGATGTTAAAGGTGTTCTTAAATCATGAGAAACATTTGTAACCAGCTCCTGCTGTTTTTTTTCGTTGTCCAATTCGGTGTCTAATATTTCCTGTTTTGCCTGCGTCATTTGATTGATTTGCGAAACAAGATTAGTAACCATTGGGTCAATCGAAGTCATTTTTATTTGATCGTTATCATTCGTATTATTAATTCTTGTAATTTCGTTGGATAGACGTTTTAACTGCAGTTGTTGATACTCGCGCAACAAAAGAAAAATCCACAAAACAATCCCTATCAATAGAATGGCGACAAAACCCCACCATTGCTGATTCTTAAAAGTAAAATTGTGACTGTTGAAGGTGATCCGTGCCAAGGAGTAAAAACCACCGCGGCTAATTCGAAAATTTCCGGAAAGAATAGCCGTGAAGAATGAGAAAACCGACCAATCCAAAAAAAGCAGCACGATTGCCGCAGCTGCTCCATAAAAACTAAGATGTAAAATTTCTTTCGCTGTTAACTTCACTAGTTGATTTCCACTTTATAGCCAACACCCCAGACGGTTTGAATAACTTCATCGCCGTTGGTGGCTTCTTTTATTTTGTCGCGTAGATGAGAAACATGAACCATAACTGTCTTGGCCGAAACAACCGATTCCGTTTGCCAAACTCTTTCAAAAATTTCATCGGCCGAAAAAACCCGATTCGGATGGCTAGCCAATAAATACAAAATTCCAAATTCCAAGGCGGTCAACTGAACGATTTCACCATCGGATGTCTTGACTTCGTGGGAATCTTTATTAATTGTCAGGGCACCGGCATCGATAACTTCCGGTATTTCATCTTTAACTTCATTTGAAGAACGCCGAAGCAGCGAACGAACCCGGGCCATTACTTCCAAAGGATTAAAAGGTTTGGTTACATAATCATCAGCTCCGGTAATTAAGCCTTGAATTTTATCCATATCACCAGTTTTAGCCGAAACAATCAAAATCGGAATATTCGTGTCTTTCCGAACAGCTTTAACGACATCAAAACCATTCATTCCCGGCATCATTACATCAAGAATCATTAAAGCGATATCAGGATTAGTATTCAATCTTGAAAGAGCTTCTTCGCCAGAATAAGCCAAGACCGGTTCATTCCCTTCATTACGAATATAAATCTCTAGTAACTCAGCGATTTCTTTGTCATCGTCAACAACAAGAATTTTCGTCATTATCTTTTACCCTTTGCTTTCTTAATCTTTGGATATTTCTGGCGATACTGCACACTGGAATTGGTTGCCAAACTTCCAATAATCAAAATTCCTCTTGGCAAAGAAGATTTTTTATTCCAAAAGTAATATGAAACACCTGCAACAACTGCAATCGCAAATAGCCAAAGCGAATTCAAAACTGGATTAAATTTAACTGGGATTAACGAAGTAACGCCGGTAAAGAGAACCAGCCAGCTGACCAGAATAAGCAGCGAATAAAGCAAACGCTGCCAAATCGGAATCCGCTCTTTTTTGCTCGGATCCGGCGTTAAAATTCGCAGGACAAAGACGTAAGCCGCTCCCGATATGAGAGAAAAGAGAAAAATCGTGATCAAACCGATACTCTGCGATTGTTTGCTGCTGCCGATTGCTCCGGTAATCGCATATAGAGCCGAGAACATAATCAGTAAGGTCCAGGATGTATCAATAAATTCGATTCCAAAACCATAATCGAAAAGTTGTTGAGTAATTCTTGGACGAGCCGCTGTACTGGCCGGATTATTCACCTTATGCCCCTGTTGAGCCAATTTCCTTCGCCGATTGGCTGCCCCTTTTGGATCGATTAAATCCTGATAAAATTCACTTGGCGTACCAAAAAGCTGCCGGGCTGTTTTCCCGGTTTTTTGACCAGCCAAAAGTTTTTCTCTGACTGTAATTAAAGTTGAATTTGTTTTCTCATCATTAAAACTTTTGGAATTATTCAAAAGTTTCGTTAAATGAAAAATAAATTCCTGATTTCGCTTAGAAAGTTCGGAATTTGTCATTAAGCCTCCGTGTAAAATTATACTAAAAAGGCGAACAAATTCTTAAGATTGCTCGATCAATATCAAAAAACAATTAGACATTGAAACGGAAATTGATGATATCGCCATCCTGAACAAGATATTCTTTGCCTTCCGAGCGAAGTTTGCCAGCAGCTTTAACAGCTGCAACCGAACCTAGTTTATCCAAATCAGGAAAACTAATTGTTTCAGCTCGAATAAAGCCACGTTCAAAATCGGAATGGATAATTCCAGCAACTTGTGGTGCCTTCATCCCACTCTTAAAGGTCCAGGCCCGAGTTTCTTTGCCGCCGGCAGTAAAAAATGTTCTCAATCCAAGCAAGTGATAGGCAGCACGAATTAATTTATTCAAACCGGGTTCGCTTACACCGGCCATTTCCAAGAAATCAGCTTTATCAGCTTGATCCATTTCCGAAATCTCTTCCTCGGTTTTAGCAGCCAAACCGATCACTTCGGCACCATCTTTGGCAGCATAATCGGAAATTGCTTGATAAAACTGCGATGAGGCCGGATCAGCCATGTCGCCTTCAGAAATATTGGCAACATACAGCATTGGTTTATCGGTCAAAAAGAAAAGGTTATGAACAATCTTTTTCTCCTCTTCGTCAAACTGCAAACTTCTAACCGGTTTCCCGGCTTCCAAAACCGGCTTTATTTTTTTTAAAACGTTGTATTCGGCAATCGCAGCTTTGTCTTTGGAATTAACCGCCGCTTTTTCAATTTTCGAGTAACGCTTATCAATCTGTTCCATATCGGCAATGATTAATTCGGTATTGATCGTCTCAATATCGGCAATTGGATCGACTTTGCCGGTAACGTGGGTAATTTCTGAATCTTCAAAAGCCCGCACAACCTCGATAATTGCATCGGTCTGACGAATGTTCTCCAAAAATTTGTTTCCCAAACCTTCGCCCTTTGAAGCACCTTTGACAATCCCGGCAATATCGGTAAATTCAAAAGTAGTTGGGACAACCTTATCGGCTGGTTCTATTTCCTGGATCCGTGCAAGCCTGGAGTCCGGCACTTCAACAACACCGACATTCGGCTCAATTGTTGCGAATGGATAATTGGCCATCTCGGCTCCGGCTTTTGTGATTGCATTGAATAATGTTGATTTGCCGACATTTGGTAAGCCGACAATTCCTGCAGTTAATGACATATTTACTCCTAATTCCTTATTAATTCTACTATTTAATTTAGAGTAAATAAAAAGGCCGGTTGCCTAGTCTTTAATAACTTTATTAAGATGTTTTTCAAAATCATGGCATGTCATCATGACAATCCGGTGGCAACTGTTGCACTCTATTTTGATATCTGCACCCATGCGTACAACCTTCCATGAGTTGTTTCCGCAGGCGTGAGGTTTTTTCATTTCAACGATTGTATTTAATTGATAATCCATTAGTCAAGATTTACTCCAAGCAAAGTTAAAATTCTGTCCAATTCGTCTTCATTGGCAAAATTAATTTCAATTTTCTTTTTTGATAAGGAAACTTTCGTAGAGAATTTATCCTCCAACTGATGTTCGACCTCTTCGGCATAAATATTTGTTGATTTGCTTCCTTGATTCGAACTTTTCTTTTCAGGATTTGCGGACTTGCGCACCAATTCTTCGACTTGCCGAACAGAAAGGCCTTCTTTAACGATTCGATGCGCAAGCAACAGCATATCCGGTTGAGAATCCAAACCCAACAAGGCTCTGGCATGCCCCATTGAAAGTTTCCCGTCAATCATTAATTGTTGAACCTCTGTCGGCAAATTTAGCAATCGCAAGGTGTTGGCAACGCCGGCCCGCGACTTTCCGAGTTTTTCAGCTACCTGGGCCTGGGTTAAAGCCAGTTCTTTCATATAAGAGTTGATTCCCTGAGCTTCTTCGATTGGATTCAAGTCTTCACGCTGAAGATTTTCAATAATCGCCAGTTCCATCATTGCACTGTCCGACAAATCTTTAACAATGACCGGAACTTCGGTCAATTTAGCTAATTTAGCCGCGCGAAAACGCCGTTCGCCGGCAACAATTTGATAATTTTTGCCGTGAGCTCGAACTATTAACGGCTGAATTACACCGCTCTGTTTTAAGGACTCGGCCAATTCGGAAAGAGAAGCCTCGTCAAAAGTCTTTCGTGGCTGATAAGGATTAACTTTCAGCGAAGAAAGAGAAATTGTCGAAACGGAATTTCGATCATCTTTTTTTGGGGCAACTTTTTCGACCACTTGGGCCTCTTTTTTATCTTCTTCATCAGAAAATAAAGCGTCAATACCGCGGCCTAAGCCACGTTTATTTGCCATCTGCAGATACCTCTAGCTCATACTCAATGACCGTATAAAAGTGACCCGGTTCATGATGATGAGCCGCATTTGGCGTTCCGACAAAAGAAGCAACCACATGCCCACTGGAATACTTTAAATAATCATTTACTTTTTGTTCATGCAAATGATAATCGCCGGCTGTATGAATAATCTCGATTTGATTAACTTTGTTCTTCGCCATTTTTGCTAATAATTTCCTTTACCAATTTATTGTATGCTCGCGCACCCGATGAAAATCCGGCAAAATCGAAAATTGACTGTCCAAAACTTGGTGCTTCAGTCAGGCGAACGTTTCTTGGAATCGTAACATGATAAGTATCTTCAGAGAAATGTTTTTCAACCTCGGAAACGACCTGCCGGCTAATTTTCGTGTGTGTAGTCATTGTCATCAAAATACCCTCGATCGTCAAGCCTGAATTGCCGTGTTCCTTAACCAAATTAATTGTTTTCATTAATTGGGCCAAACCCTCCAAAGCAAAGTATTCAGCCTGCACGGGAATCAAAACCGAATCAGCAGCCATCAGAGAATTTAAAGATAGCAAACCAAGAGCAGGCGGATTATCAATGAGGACAAAGTCATATTTTTCTTTCTCTTTGGCAATTTTTCTTTTTAAAATTTTTTGACGGTCTTTTTTCTTCGTTAACTCGATTTCTGCTCCGGCTAATTCAGTCGAAGACGGAAGAATATCGAAGTTGTCGGCGCGATGAATGATCGCAGATTTAACAGCCCGATTTGAAATTAAAACATCATAAGAATTAAAAACAATTTCCTCTTTAGTAATTCCGGCACCGGAAGTTGCATTGGACTGTGGGTCTAGATCGATTAGCAAAACCTTCTGGTCGCGTCTTAAAAGTCCAGCAGCCAAGTTTAAAGCCGTCGTTGTTTTTCCAACTCCACCTTTTTGGTTGGCTAAAGCAATCACTTTAGTCATGTTTGCCTCCAATTGGAGATTTTTCAGGGACGCCAGCTTTTCTTGGGTAACGTTTTTTTGTCGAACTGATTTTGTCTATCGTGATCAAAACACGAGGATCGTCATTCGGCAATTCAAAAGAAAAGGATTGAGATACCCGACCGCCAAGTTCTTCCAATGCTTTGCTTGCACCGTAAATTTCACTTTCGACATGAACAGTTTTCATCAAAATAATCTTGCCGCCGACTTTGACAAAGGGCAACAGCAATTCCAAAAGAGTATTGGTATTGGAGACAGCTCGGGCAATTGCGAAATCGTACTTTTCCCGATAATTCAGATTATGAGCAAAATCTTCGGCCCGCCCATGAACTGTTTCAACATTTTTCAAATTAAGTTTGTCAATTAATTGGTCTAAAAAGGCAATTCTTTTTTGCAAAGAATCAAGTAAAGTTAATTGAAATTTTTGATTAACAATTTTAAGCGGGACTCCTGGAAAACCAGCTCCCGAACCAATATCGATTAAAGAAGCCTTCTTATTCATGTCGGGTAGATACAGTAAAGGCGTGAGCGAATCATAAAAATGTTTTAACCAAATATCCTTTGGTTCCTTAATAGCCGTCAAGTTAACTTTTTTACTGTATTCCAACAAAAACTCGAGATAAGTCTGAAAAAGAACCATTTTTCGATTGGAAATCGGCAGGCTCTGATTATTTAAAGTTGTAACAAATTCATCTGGATTCATTTATTATTTTCTTCCCTTTTTTCACTCGATAAATTATCTTTTTTTTTCTTCCGGTTGCTCCTCTCTTCGGCAAGCAAATGTTCAACAGAAAGATCTTTACCTTTTCTCAACTGATAAAGATTATAAAAGAAAATGCATAAAGTTCGAAGAACCGCATAAATTGGCACACCAAGGATAATTCCTATGAGCCCCCATATATTGCCAGCCGATAGCAGGATAATGATAATCGTCAGCGGATGAATTTTCAGATTGCGACCGATTACATTCGGATAAATTAAATTACCATCGAGCTGACTGACAATTAAGACAACTACCAGCACTGCCAGCACCTGCTGTCCACTAACAGTCAAAGCAATTAATAGGCTTGGAATAATAGAAATAAAAGGTCCAAGATAGGGAATCAAAACACAAAGACCAGCGAAAATACCAAGTAAAGGAGCAAAAGGCTGGCGAATTATCAAATATCCGCCGGTGATAAAAAACATCACAAATATTCCTTCGATAAATTGGCCATCGATATATCTGCTGATCGTATTGTTCATTCGAGCAGCCAAATCATTGACCTCTTTAGAACGGCTCGGAAAAATAAAACGATTTATAAAAGGAATAAATTTATCCCCGTCAGCCAACATATAAAAAAGCATGATTGGAATCGTAATAATGTTAATCGTAAAAGTCGTAAGAAAGGAGGCGATGTTTCCCAAACTGCTCAAAGACATTTCCAAAAAAGTCGAAGAATATTTACTAATTTGTTTTTGGATGTTGCTGATCTTAACGTCCTGATATAATTGCTTGAACCATTTCGACTTAACCCAACTATCGGTCATATTCCTCATATCATCGACAAACTTAGGCAAAGAACCGAGCATGTTGCTGATCTGAGCAATTAATTGGGGAACAAAGATAACGAAAACAGAAATCAAAATAACGATAAAAACAAAGAAAGTTATTGCGACAGCCAACAAATGTTTGAAATGAAAATGTTTTTCCAAGAAAACAACAACCGGGTGCAGCAAATAATACAAAAAACCAGCAACAATCAAGGGCAGAAAAATTGTCCGAATAAAAATACCGATTGGCTCAAAAATAAAACTAAGTGTCGAAAGGACCAAAATCAACATTGCCAATAGCAAAAATTCAATTGTCCAATAAAGAAGCCGATTCTTTTTAAGGAATTCCATTAATTAAATTATAGCTAAGATTAATGCTAACCTTGATTTTTAGCTGGAAAGCACGTAAAATAAACAATTGCTTAAAATATTTCAGAGGTGTAACTATGTCTAATAAAAATTTAACTGGTAAGTCGCCGTACAATTCCTTTGCCGGCCCACGACCAGTTGCTCATAATCAACAAAAGAAAAATCAACTCCAACGTACGGCTCAATTACAGCAATGGGCAAAGGGCGTTGAGGGAGTTGAACTACCTAAAGCTGTTAAAATTAATGGAAAATGATTAAAAACCCGCAATCTAAAGCGAGTTTTTTGTAAGTTAACATCCAAAAGGTGAGGCTATTATAATGATGAGCGAATATAGTTGGAATATGATGAATCCTTTCAATTGGATTTGGTCGTTGGTTGCTTTTGTAATTCAAATTGCCGTTATCATATTTATCATTCTGATTCTTGTTAGGATTTGGAAAAGATATCAGAAGAACGGTAAAATAAACTTCAAAAATTTGGGCAGCTCCCTGAATACAAGTCATGCACAGGAAATTTTAGACGATAAATTCGCCCGTGCCGAAATCTCCGAAGTCGAATATTTAAAAAGAAAAAGAGCCTTGAATTTAAAAGCTTCCGAGATCAGCGATTCGGATATCAAAAATGCCGAAAAAGACGAAGAAAAAAATGTTCGATCAACAAGAAGCAATAGAAACAGTAATAAAAACAAGCCCAGTTAACGGCTTGTTTTTTTAATGGCTTATTTGTGATAGGGACTTCCTTCGTTAATCATGAAAGAGCGATAGATTTGCTCTGTCAAAAGAACCCGGGCCAACTGGTGAGGGAGTGTAATTCTTCCAAAAGAAATTTTTGCATTAGCTCTATTTTTAATTTCATTCGACAAACCAAGCGAACCGCCAATCACGAAATCAATTGTTGAATAGCCATCTAAAGGAATTTCTCTTATCATGTCGGCTAAATCCGGAGACGTGATAAGTTTTCCTTCAATCGCAAGAGCAATTACAAAATCCCGATTATTAATTTTATCAAGTAATCTCCCACCTTCGGTCTGAAGAATTTCCAAGTTTTCCGATTTGCTGGCTTTTTCCGGAGTTGCTTCGTCTTTGACCTCAATAATTTCGATCTTGGTAAAACGGGAAAGCCGTTTTAAATATTGGTCTAAAGCATTCCTAAAATACTTTTCTTTAATTTTTCCAACAACCAATATCCGGATATTTAACATCTATATAATTATACTGTTCGGGTTGATGAATACTTATCCACACGAACAAAAAATTTTTTTGATAATACAAAAAGCCCATTTCTAGGCTCTAATCGTGTTCGTATCCAAAGTTATCCACAATATTTATATTTTTTTAATAATTTGTGGAAAGTTATTGTTTCAAAGTTTCAGTCATCTTAACCTTGACTGTTTTTTCAGTCGAAGCTCGATAATAAGTAATTTTAACTGTATCACCGACTTTGAGCTTATAAATAATATCGCGCATATCAGCCAGATTGGAAACTTTCTCGCCGTTTACGGCAACAATGACATCGTATTTCTTGATACCGGCCTTCTTGGCTGGTGATTTATCACTTGAAAAGCCGGCAATAACGATTCCAGTCTTAACCTTGCTTGGCAATTTAAGTGTCTTTTTAACAACATCGCTCGATACTTCGCTGAGATCGACGACTTCGACTCCTAAAGCCGGGCGAACAACTTTTCCGTATTTAATCAATTTGTTAATAATTGAAACGACTGTATTTGAAGGAATTGCAAAACCCATTCCCTCGACGGACTCGCCTTCATCGGTTTCGGTCAATTTTTGGGAATTAATGCCGATAACCTGGCCGGAAGTGTTAACAAGTGGACCGCCGGAATTCCCTGGATTAATTGCAGCATCCGTCTGAATAGCAATCGAATCGCCATAATTTGTTTTTCCGCTTTCCGATGTATTGGAAACGAGACGTTTGGAAGCTGAAATAATCCCCTCGGTAACAGAAGAGGCGTAATCAGTTCCGAGCGGCGAGCCAATCGCCAAAACAGTTTGGCCGGTTTTAATTTGATTAGAGTTTCCGAATTGCGCGACCGTTTTAACATCACTGCCCGATATTCTTAAAACAGCCAAGTCTGTCATCGCATCGGAACCGACTTTTTTAGCGACTACCTTTGTACCGTCATAAAGAACAACCTGAATTCTCTTGGCTCCGGAAATTACATGATAATTAGTGACGATGTAAGCATACCCGTCAGCATCTTTATAAATAACGCCGGACCCTTCGGAGGCTGTCTGGAGCGTCGAAGAGGAGCTGGTGCTCGAGGAAGATTTTTTAGAACTATCGCCGTAAATTGTCGAGCTACTGCTGGTCGCCTGTTGATTTATAACGGAAACAACTGCTCCCTTTAGATTGTTATAAACCTTAGTAGCATTCGATTTTCCGGATATTGTCGGGGCCTTAATAGTTGTCTTACCATCGCTTAAGGCACCGGTCGATTTTCCAATAAAATCAGTCGTTTGCGTATAAATATAGCCTGCTCCAACAGCGACACCGCCACCGAGAAGACCAGCCAAAAGAGCAGTTGCAATAATCCGACCAATGGGACGATTTTTTTTCGGCTTTTTGCCTTGGATATCTTTTTGCGTTTTTCCTTGGTCTTGTTCTTCAGTCACTGCAAAATACCTCCGTAAATATTATCAAGATAAGATTAAAGTAAAATTAATCAAAAGGAAAATTCTAGCTAAAATCAAATCTCGAAGAACTCGTATCAACCTTCGGCAAACTGATGAAGAAAGTTGTACCGACATTTACTGTTGATTCTACACGAATCTTCCCATGCAAAGCTTCCACAACTTCTTTTGAAATCGCCAACCCAAGGCCGGTTCCACCCTGTTTTCTAGCCCGCGACTTATCGACACGATAAAAACGAGTAAACACATTCTCCAAATCCTTTTTCGGAATCCCTAATCCATGATCTTTAATGCTTAAAATTATCGAATCATCGGTCTCATTGATCCCGATCTCAATATTACCCCCATCAGGAGAATAATTGATTGCGTTATTAATAACATTATCGACAACCTGCATAAATTTATCGGAATCGATTTCAACATAACAGGATTTCTTCTGGTCGTAATTCCTGATAATTTTGTAATGATTATCAGAATGCATTGAATGCCCTTGTTTGAACATGACATCGAAACGATCAAGAACATAATTTATAAACTTGGTAAAATTGACAGCTTCCGTGTCCATTTTTGTTCTGCCTTGATCCATTCGTGACAACTCAAGCAGATCGTTAATCATATGAATCATTCTCTGTGTCTCGTCATGAGCAACACCTAAAAATTCACGGGCAATTTTTTTTTGCGTCAAGGCTCCTTCTTGCAAAGTTTCAATATAGGAGTTAACAGAAGTCAACGGAGTTCTTAATTCGTGACTGACATTGGAAACGAAATTCTTCTGATCATTCTCTAGTTTTAATTGGCGGGTGACATCGCGCAAAACAACAACGGCTCCAGAGATGAATCCTGATTGGCGACGAACCAAACTGGCAACAACATTCAGAGTAACTCCATCGGGTCCATCGGGTTCAACGACAAAACCACGGATCGATTGAAAAAGTTTCCGCAAGGTAATTTTTTTATCGACCAACTTTAGTAAATCCGAGATGTTCTTTCCAACCGCTTTATCGGTACGCGGAATATGCAAAAGATCCAAGGCAGCCTGATTGATAACCGTAATTGTTCCATCGCGCGTGATAGCTAAAACCCCATCAGTCATATTAGAAAGCAGGGAATTTAATCGATCGCTTTCCATGTTGGAGGTTGCCGTTTCCGAAGCAATCGTATCGGACAGATCGTTTATTTGTGTCGCTAAAATACCAATTTCGTCTTTTGACTTAATCGAATTTTTAATCGAGTAATTTCCCTTTGTAATTTGTTCGGTTTGCTCAGCCAATTCAGTAATTGGTCGTGTCAGCAAGTGGACCATCAAAAAACCAATCATGATAGCCATTAGCAAGGGTATAAATAAAGCGCCGACAAACATATTGGTAATATTGGCAATTGATTCATAAATTGATTCCATGCTGGCCGTGTAGACAAAAACACCGACCGTCGAACTGCGATCGCCCGGTTTGGATTCAAGCGGAATAGTCAAGGTTTCGTAGCGACGCCCCAATGACTCGCTCCTAAAACGACGAACGTAATCTTTGCTGCTTGAAAGAGCATGATAAATATTGCTCTGAACCTTCTTGCCGCTAATCGAAGAATCGATCTGCTGGCCAACCAACTGTTTCATTTCAACTGTCAGGCTTCCACGAATAACACCGCTTTTGTCAACGACATAAACATAATCTTGGTCAGTGGAACCGCCCAAAGTGGAAAGAGCCTGATTAATATCCTGATTGGCTGCTTTTTTATTTGAATTTTGCAAATCCGAGATCAGCTGACTTTTAATTGTGCTTGGGACCGTTACACGATCATCAAAAGATTGGATTAATTGAGAAGAATATTGGTTAACAAAAAAAGCTCCGACCAAACCAAGCGTAATTAAAGTGATCACTGTAAAAATCAGCGCAATTTTGAAATGCACTGATCGAAAAAATCTGGAAATAAAATTGGAGAGGTTATTCATTATTCGTGGTTTTATTTCTTATTAATGAACACTATCTGGTTTAATGAAATAACCAACACCGCGTTTAGTCATTAAAATTTCAGGACGGCTGGGCGAGTCCTCAACTTTTTCGCGCAAACGGCGAACAGTCACATCGACCGTCCGAACATCGCCAAAGTAATCAAAGCCCCATACCTCGGTCAAGAGGGCCTCACGAGTCAGCACTTGTCCGGGACGGCGGGCCAGATAATGAAGAAGGTCAAACTCACGATGAGTTAAATCGAGATCAATTCCGTTTTTAGTAACCGTATAGGCATCCGGTCGAATGATCAAATCGGCAACTTTAATCTCCTTTTGCGAATGATCGCCAGATGCGTCAACACCAGGCAGAGTCGCATCCTGGCGACGTAAATTAGCCTTAACACGAGCAACTAATTCACGATTTGAAAAAGGTTTGGTCACATAATCATCAGCGCCCATTTCAAGGCCGACAACTTTATCGATCTCACTGTCTTTTGCCGTTACAATAATTACCGGCGTCGAAGAGTTGGAACGAATTTGACGAAGAACCTCAGTTCCCTCGATTTCCGGAAGCATTTGGTCCAGCAAAACAAGGTCTGGATTCTCGGAAGCAAAAACTTCCAAAGCTTCCCGCCCGTCAAAAGCTGTCACGACATCGTAACCTTCTTTTTGTAAATTAAATTTGATAACGTCTGAAATTGGCTTCTCATCGTCGACAACAAGAATTTTGCTCATATATAATATTATAACAGCTATAAAAATAATTAACGAAAGTGATAAGCGATCTTGCTCATACGTGAAGAATCGTGATAGAATATGAACTTGTTTGGATGCTTAGCTCAGCTGGCAGAGCAACGGACTCTTAATCCGTGGGTCCAGGGTTCGATCCCCTGAGCATCCATAGCTATATGTTGACAAGGCGCTTTAACCGCATGGTTGAGCGCTTTTTTCTTTTTTATATATTACTAAGAAATAAAATGATAGAGAATAATAAAAATTTTGTAAATTTATGAAACAGAATACACATCAATTAAAGACTAATAAAACATTCCTGTCGGTTTTGCAGAGGCGCTTAATTAAGTTTATTTAAATAAATATATTGAACGATTAGCCATAATAAAAGCGTCTAACAGGCTAGTATTTACTAGCATTCAAATACATGTCAAGCATTATTAAAATCACTAGTATCGCCCTTAAAATAAACTGCACCAACTGCAACCCTTTATTTTTATGGTGCAGCATTTTGCAAGAGTTTTTAGCCAGATTAAAAACAATAAATTGGTCAAAATGGGTTTCCATATTAAGTTAATTACATCTTAAGTTCTATTTACCTAAATAATGTCCAATACAATTTTGTTCATCTTGCCATTTCCAATTTGCTGCTTTTTGTTCTGTATACTTTTTATTTTGTTTGATATAAAAAAATAAAACCACTCAGTTTTATTACCCAGTGGTTCTCTCGTTCATACAGTTATTCGCTTAACTGAATGAAGAATAAAGACAGAATTTAATTAGTTAGTACTTAAAGTATCAGTACCATGTGAAATTATATTACTTTATTAGAAAATAATTTAGTTTTACTTTATGGAGAAGGAAAGGGATTTGAACCCTCGCATCGTAACAAAAGTTAACGACCTACCTGCCTAATAAATTAAACAGGCCTCTTAAACCAGACTTGAGTACTTCTCCGAAATTGTCGATTAGAAAATATACTACATAAAAGCTTTCGAATTAAGAAACAAATATATTTTAGGCAATATAATAATCAAACAATATTTAGTATTTTCAGATAATTAATACATAAAAATATCATTATAAACATTCGATCAATAAAGTTAGATGCTTTGTATAATTTTGAGAATATTAGTTTTTTGATGCTGGCAGTTGAACCGGTGTCCATGGAATAACCATGAATCAGTATTTGTTTTGAATTAATTATTAAACGCAATAAATAAATATCATATCTATCAAACTTATTTTCTCAATCTGTTGTTTTCTTCTAATCTTCTAAGTATTTTATATCCAGTTCTAACTTTGACAGTATTTTTAACATATTCTTCAATAAATTGATTCACAAATGGAAAATCACTATTTTTCATATTTTTAATAGCAATATCCTCATCGAAAAGAGTTCTTCTAAACTGAAAATTATTGTTTTCTATCCAAAGCCATTGGGCTCCTTTTTTATCAGAAAACGGCATTCCAACACTACCAGCATTGATTATTTGTTGAGAACCAATTTTTAACTTAAATTGTAAATGAGTATGGCCACAAATAATAAAGGGAGAAATGACTTCTAGAAATAATTGTTTGATGTTAGAGATCCTTGTTTTTTGCGTAAAGATAGTTCTATTGTCATCTGCAATTGCGTGACAGAAAAAATACTTACCAACATTGATGTTAATTGGCATATCTTTTAGATCTAAAATTTGTTTTTCATTTAATAATCTAGTAACCCATTTAATCTGTTCCTGAGCTTTATTTGATAAAGAAAGTTTTTTATTTTCATAAGAATCGATAATATCTTGATCATTATTCCCTAAGACACTAGCGGTCCTATATTTGCTTTTTAGATCGTAAATTAAATCCAGAGTTTCCAGTGGTATTGGGCCACTAATTAAATCACCACCAAAAACTAACAAATCAGGTTGCATATTATTAAGTTCATCCGAAACTTTTTTTAGGCAAGATAATTCCCATGAATATCATATAAGGCTGCTATTTTCAAATTTTGATTCCCTTTTTAAGTATTTTTTTGGAATAATTAGTTTTTTATTCATTAATCGTATAAATAATGTCCCTGATTAAAAAGATGTTTGTGATCGTAAATGCTCATTATATTTTTCAGCTTTTGGGCGGTTTCACTTGGCCATATACGATAACTTTCTTTCATGGATAAGTCGCTAGAGTAAGCGCCATAAACACCTACATCAACTTTTTGTAACGAATCAAAAATTCTATTGATGTTTTTATTATTCTTAGACTTAGACCAGAAAGCAATAAAAATAACTGCACTTCTGTCTGCCCAAGCTGTTTGATTTGCATCTACAGTATTTAAATATCCACCAATTGATCGTAATTCGACCCCGATTGTCTTCTGGTTATGAACTATATCGGAAATTTTTGTTCCTAAATGTGGTATGAAATTATTTAATAAGACATTCTTTACATATACTGGCTGTTGTCCCTTATGAGGATTATGTGGAGCTTTAACAAGCTTTCCCGTAATCAACTACTTTTTGATCATATTTTTTAACAATAGCTAGCTTTGATGCTTTTTTGAAAGCATCATTTGCAATTTGATTTGGCATTCCAACCCAAAAATTGTTCATTTTAACCAAAATTTGATTATTATCAAAGGAAGTGAACATCAAATTGCTAGTTATTTTTAATGGTGCTTCATCAATCCATTTTCCCCATTTATGAACAAAGCTTTCTAAATCGTCTATTATAAAATCAATATTCTGAACAGTTATAGGGCATTGATACTGATTCTCGGGTTCAATTTTATCAGCTTGAAATAATAATTCCGTGACTAAACCAATTTGAGAACTGCCTCCTCTTATAGCCCAAAATAAATCTGGTTCATTATCCTTATCGACAGATCTAATTTCGCCGTCTGCAGTTATAACCTTAGCAGCCAAAATATGATCAATTGTTAGACCGAACGAACGAACTAATAGACCAATTCCACCAGAAGTTGATAGTCCACCAACCCCAGTATCGCCAAAATCACCACTAGAAATTACTAAGTGAAATCGATTTAAGAACTCAGCGACATCTCCCCACACTGCTCCGGCTTGAACTTTAACTAGTCCTTTATTAATATCAACTATCTCAACCTTTTTAAGTTTGGAAATATCTAAAATAATACCATCGTTATTAACAGAAGCCATTGATATTCCATGACCGCCACTACGAAAAGAAAAAGGTACATCGATTCCTGTTTCTTTTCTAACCCTACTAGCATATTTAATACTGGCCGCTGCTTCGTTCTCTGTCCTAGCCATTAAAATTAATTTTGGTTTACCGGTTATAAAACAATTGCTGCTTGCCTGAACATAATCAACAGAATTACGATCAATCGCGATAGGAATCAGATCATTTGGCAATTTTGGCCAATTTTTAATAGCAATTCTTTTCATCTATAAACACCTTGATCTTTATTTTTTAGATAATTATTTTCTTTATTTGAAAAAACAAAAAGGATATAAGTAAGCACGGCAAAAATTGAAAAGAAAATAAAAGGGAACTTTATGTTTATTTCATAGATAAAAGAACCAAAAAGTGGAGAAACTATTCCAGCAATACCTTGCGTCATTGCTACGGCTCCAGCTGCGGCCCCTTGATTTTGTTGAGAAACCGATAACGATGCTCCAGCTGACAAAGAACTCATTCTCAGACCCGATCCTGCTCCGATGATAATGTAGCTTAATATAATTAAAACTAAATTATCTGCGGCAGCAATCAACAATAAGCCAATTATAATCAGCGGAATAGCAAACAACATCATTTTTTGAGCTGTCCACTTTAATAATTTGATTTGAAGAAATTGAGAAATCATTAGAGAGATACCTAGAATTACAAAGAGCAATGAAGCTGTTTTTGCGCTTTGCGTTACTGTTTGAGCGAGATCGTTATGCAAATATAAGGACGTTAAAATTTGTAACCCCACTACAGCAAACATAATGGAACATCCTGCTATTAACCACCCAAATAGTTTGAAAGTAAAAAAACTTTTCTTATCTTCAAGAGCTGCTTTGATATTATCAATTTCTTTGGAATTGTTTTTTTCTTGATCTTTTTTTGGAAGAATAGTAATGAAAATAAATCCAAACAAAATGAGCATAATTATAGAAATATAAAATGGAAGATATAAAGTTCCAATCGAAGATAAAATTCCACCAATTATTGGTCCAAGCACCATTGCTAGACCGGTTGCCAGACCTAAAGATGACATATCTTTGGCTCGATTTTCTGGATAAGAAATATCCGCCATATAGGCATTAGCTGCGGTAGGTGCCGTTGTCATAAAAATGCCTAATAAAAATCTCACTGCCATAAGCAAGATTACTAAAATCGTAATTGTTTTGCTTTGTGAAATTGACAATCTAAAAAGGGCCGTATAAAGAATAAACATGACCCCCATTCCCATTAGCCCAGCAACTATAACAGTTTTTCTGCCTAATTTATCGCTAAGCTTTCCCCAAACTGGCGCAAATACAAGCATAGCGATTGCACCTAAGGATATCATCACTCCAATCTGGCCAGGCAGCATATGGGCTTTAGTAGAAATCGCAGAAAGAACAGGCATTGTGATGTATATACCAAGGTATGATATTAAAGTAGCTATAAATAATTTGTTTTTCATTAAGAATTGAGATCCTTTCAATATACACTGCAACGATTTCAATTTAGCAAACAATTAATAGAGGTAATGCTCCAATTGGTTTTTTATGATCCAATTCAATTAATTAATAATTTTATTTAAGTATCTATATTCACGCGGGGTTAGTAGTTTTCTGTTTTTAAAAACAGCAGAAAATTTACTAGCATTTTCATAGCCTACTTCATTAGCAATGTCAGTTATTTTATTATTAGTATTTTTAAGCATTTGGCAGGCATAATCGATTTTTTGGATCAGAAAATAATCATGAATAGTAATTCCATAAGTATCCTTGAACAAGTATTCGAGTTTACTTTCACTAATATGGAAGTTGTTGCTTAAAAAAGTTAGACTTATTTTTCTATCCAAATTGTTATCCAAATATATCTGAATATCCCTTAGGATTCCGATTTTTTCTATTGATATTTTTTGTTTTGAGATTATATCTTTAGTCGCCCGCTCCGAAGATAGATATAATAATAATTCAATGGCTTTGAGTCTTAAAAATAATAAAGAATCGCTAATATCAGGAATCAGTAAACTATCAAAAAAATTCTTAATAAAATCGCTTTTAAGAAAAAAATAGTCCTCGCTCTGATTGAAAGAACCAAAGAGTTTTCCTTCTCCAAAAAATTGTTTCAAAAATGGATCCTTTATATCCTTCTTTACCAAGATAGTGATTCCTTGATAATGCCCTTTTCTAAAACTATAGTTATTTTGATCCATAATTCTTTTATCGAATTTTAAAATGCCTGGAAATAAGTAAAGTTTTTTGTTTTTACTTTTACCAAATTCAACTATTTCATTATAAGAATAATCAATTCTAATAACGTTTTTGGACATCTTAATTGGATAATTAAAATTAGATATTTCGTAATTATGGATAAAATTTTCTAGTCCATTAAATATTTCTATATAACTACTTTTAAGAAGACTATCACCTTGTCCAAAACTAATATTTTTTTGAGTGACGAATTATTTCCATATTTCCAGAAAGATTTATACTGCAATTTTTTGTCCTTTTAAATTTAATTAATAGAAAAATAATATTATTCTTGATAATTCAGATTTTAAAAAATAGTAAACAAATTATTTAAATACTGCTCTGATAATCAAATCACATTTATCATATTTTGTCTTGACGAAGATCTCCTATTGAATTTCTTAGTAGAATATTTTTTATAAAAATGACTTACTTCATACTTCAATATAGGATATAGGCATATATATTTTTAAACAAAAAAACAAGAGAGGAATCGATACTTAAACGCCTCCTCTTAAAGATGTTTTTTTCATCCGCAAATATTAACTAAACTGTTGGAGTTATCTTAATAAAAACATTAATACGGATCAACCAATTATAAAATCGCATCATGTAACAGACTTGTTGCTTTCTTTTTTTTGAACTATCTATCATAGTTAATTTTAGGAGGAAAAATGTCTTTAGGTGAATCTTTAAAATCTGCTAGAAATGCTGTTGGCTTAACTCAAGACCAAGTCGCAAAGAAAATGTATGTGACTAGGCAAACTGTTTCCAGATGGGAACAGGGAAAAACGCTGCCAAATATATATGTGCTTAGAGAGCTTAAACAACTCTATGGTTTATCTTTAGATAATCTTTCTTTACAAACGAAAAGAAATGAGGAATTTAGAAAAATGAAAAAGATTAATTGGTTAGCTTTGTTCGGTGCCATCATATTTAATTTGTGTCTTTTTTCTAGTGTTTTGATCACTGCAGCTGGTTTACTTTTATCTATTTGGACAATTTCAATTAGTTTTATATTTTCTCCGATAATATTATTAATCGTTAATTTACTGGGCTTACAATCATTTTCTTTAATTCAAACAAGTCTAAGTATCGTCTTTTTTATCATTGGCATATTTTTATATCCTTTTGCTAAAAAAGTTAGTTATTATCTAATAGATTTCTTGATTAAATATCTTCGATTTAATCAAAGAGCCATTTATAAATAAATGATTATAAAAATCGTTAATAGCCGGGAAAAATAAAAAGCATTCATTTATCTGGATGCTTAAGCAAAGATTGTCTCATATAGGGTCAGACCTTCTTTGCTTTTTAATTCAGTTAAAATTGTTGGCTCTCATTGGAGATTCAAGGGAGCCTTATTATAATTTTTATAGTAAATTGAAATATTAAAATGATAACGACACGGATTCAGTATATTTTCATAACAATTCAGATGTCTTTTTCTCTTGATTGATTGCCATGATTTACTTTGTTTTATATATTATTTTTCTTAAAAAGTCGATGATCATTAGTTAGCAAAAAGTCCCTATCCTCAACAATTACTTTATTTTTGGCTTATTAAAGTGACCTAACTCATTCAGTCAACAATACAATGCCTATTAAAAATTACTAAATCTAAAGTCCAGTAAAAAAATTCAGAAGCTTAAGTACCTATTATTTTTTAACTTTTATCCTTACAACATTCAAGGAAATTAAGATCTCTGAAATTTGGTTCATAATTTTTGCTTATTAGAGTACTCGTCATCCTGAATAGCAAAACAAAATATCTTTAATAAATTTTCCTAAATTTATAAGGATAACAAATATGTATTTTAAGAATTAAATAAATTAGCGTTGCATCTCACAGTCTCATGTATGGATATCAATTGCATGACTTATCAGTTAGGACGCTTCTTCACGAAGAAATACAATCCAATAAGTAAAGTATCAATATAAATTTGAATATTAAATCATAGATTTACTTTTAAAATTTATCGCGCTGAAGTGTTTTTAAGACAAAATCCACTTTTGATGGCAGAGAACTGCTGCCATCTAGGATCAAATCAGCACTTGATGAAACAAATTGTTCATTTGCGAGAAATATAGGCCGGGCAATTCTGATGTATGTTTTTAACCAATCGAGAATGTCTGTTAGTTTGCTAGTCGAATAATCGCGTAATATCTGTCGAGCCAATAAAAGATCTAAGGGTGTTTTAATATACACGGTTAAGTTAATTAAAGAAGCCAATGAATTATGGCGATTTCCAAATGGAAAATCCACCAATACATAATCGAATTTTGTTCTAGCAGATTTTACAGCTCGCACAACTTCTGTAATATCATACTGATTAACAGACTCAGACAAGGGAGTGCTCAATGATGGGGCTGAAGGTAATTGATCAATATCATAATCATCAAAGGAAATAATTTTGCTATTGGTTAATTTTTGTGCCAGCGTTTGATGAGTGTTGTCTTTCCTCCAGCCGTCAGGCCACTAATTACTATTACTTTTGACATAATTAAATCCACTTTTCTTCTAAATTATCCAGCTACCAATGTTTTAGCACTATTCTCTCACTCAAAGCCCATCAAGCACAGATTGTTGCACAGAGGATTTATTACGAAAATTTGCGATTATTTACACTATTATTTTGAATTATTTGCGATTATTTCTAATTTTTTTAAGTAAAAAATATCTAATCCACAGAGACCGAAGACATTTTTAGATCATTTTTTCAATAAATGAAAAAAGTATGTAGTTTTTAAAACATTTTGTCAAAACACAACCATCTACAGTGAAAAAATAAAACGAACTTATGCTTGAGGTACCTTCACAACGTTCAATCGAAAAAACTTTTCGCTCAAAAAAAAGGTAGAAACACTAATTAAAAAAGATTAAAAATAACACAAAGAAGTCAGTCCTTCAAAAAAATAGCCAAATTTTTGTTAGTAATAAATCCCCCTTTGAGAACTAATAGCCAACAGACAATTATTGGAAGAGCGTATTTAAAATACAATAGTAGGATCTGGATAAAGAACTGGCTACTGATTCTTTTCAATTTTGTTAGTCAATAGAAAAGTTGGCAAAGCAATTAATAATGCAGCAATTGAAATACAGAAAAAACCATATTGAAAAGCGTGTATTTGAATCAAGTCTAAATGTCGTGCAACAAATTGAGACATATTCGCGGCTTTAACATGGTAATTAGCGCTTGAAATATTTTGTTTGAATCCTTTGATTTTGGCGTTCGAATAGGCCGTGATCAGTGTAGTGATAATTGCCGTGCCAAAAGCACTACCAATATTTTGAATCGTGCGTGAACCAATCGACGCGGCTGGAATTAATGCTCCTTGCATACCTGTATAGGAATCAGCCATGAGTGGCATCAAAATTCCACCAGCGCCAATTCCCCGAACGAAAAGAACGAGTGCAATTATCCAATAGGATGTCTCGTGGTTAAACCAGTAAAAAGGAATTGTGCCAATAAAAGTAATAATAAGACTGGTCAATACTACATATTTAGCACCAAATTTATCTGTTAATTTGCCCGTTAATGTTCTTGAGACCAGCATACCAGCACCTTGCGGAATCAGAGCTAATCCGGCCATCATGACACTCATGCCGCGCACTTCTTGGAAAAAGAGAGGCAAAGCTAACATCGCACCATTTAAAACCGTTCCGGCAATTAGCAGTCCTAAGACCGATCCATTAAAGGAACGATATTTAAACAAATTCAGTGGTAGAACAGCTTTGTCTTTGATTCGCATTGCCCAAAATACATAGAGAAGAGCTAAAGCTAAACCTAATCCAATGAAAAGTAGTGTGTCTTTATTGGCGAAACTGGCCTTTCTAGCGGCTTTGACAATCCCATAGATCATGCTGGTTGTCGCACCAGCTAGGAAAACAATTCCAACGAAATCCATTTTCGCTGACTTATTTTGGGCCGGATAACTAGGCATCTTCCATAAAATCAGCAGAATTGAAATAACAGCCACTGGCACATTAACCCAAAAAATCCATTGCCAAGAGAGATATTTAATGATGATCCCTCCGATTATAGGCCCAACTAACGGCCCAATAATAATCGGCAATCCAACTGTGGCCATCATTTGGCCCATCACTTTTTGTCCTGCCGTTTGAACTAACAAAGTTGTTAGTAAAGGCATAATTATTCCACCGGCAAACCCCTGAATTAATCTTGCTCCAATCAGAAACTGAGCATTAATTGCTAAAGCCGATAAGACTGAGCCAAATGCGAATATAATTTCACCAGCTAGAAAAACCTTTTTTCCGTCAAATTGATTTAACAGCCAACTTGAGAAAGTCACGGCAATGGCCGTGGCTAGAACATAACCAGTGACGGCCCATTGGATGGTTGAGACAGAACTATGTAAGTTCCTTACTAAACTGTGCACAGCAATATTAATCATTGTTGAGTCTAGTAATGGCGCGAGCGCACCAAAAACCAAAACCCAAGCGGTCGTCATCGTTGTTTTATCGATAATTCCTTCTTTTTGATTCATTTAATCTCCTTGTTTATAAGATACTTAAAGTTTCTTAACAAGAAATGTTATATTACTCTCAGAGAGAAAAGTCAATAAGAAACTAAAAGTATCTTAATGGAAAAGTTATGACAAAGCAAAGACGGCGTGGAAAAGAATTGGAGAAAGACATTTATATTGCAACAAGAGGGATTATCGATGAAACTGGTTTTAGGACTTTGACTTTTGAACGGGTTGCTAAAAAAGCTGCTACAAGTAAACCTGTGATTTATCGTCGTTGGAAAACACCTTTTGGACTTGCATTGGCGGCTCTACAAGACAAAATTCGTAGAGATAATCATGGTAAAGTAGACGAAATTGTTCTAACAGGTCAAAGTTTGCGAGAGGATCTCTTTCAAGTTTTGCATCGTTTTTTGGTCAGCGTCGACGTGATTGGCAAAAGCTTTTTCCGCGAAATTTTAGCTGAACCTAATTGCTATAATGATTCTCTTGCCAAGATAATCAATGGTAATTCGAGCGTTGATATTAATGCGATTAACCGTATCCTTAAGCGTGCCTTAAAGCGTGGTGAACATGTTAAAAAAAATTTACCTGAAGCAATTAAGTTACTGCCCTTTGATTGGTTGAGATACCGAGTATTTGTTCAAGAAAGTATTGATGAGAAAGCATTGGAATTGTTAGTCGACGATATTATTCTGCCGATATATTTAGAAGATAAGTGAGATTTTTACAATTAATAATATAGATTCACCACAAGCAATTAATCGATTTGTTGAATATAATTGATGCAAATAAATCAACTTTATTCAATTTTTTAACCATCTGGGCGTAGCTTAGGTCTTGATCTTTTAATGACTTGGTTTTCTAATCAAGATTTGTTTTCTATCATTTTTCTTAATCTATCAGGACGGTATCCCGACCAAGAATCATTTTCTGTTTCGACATAAGGAAGCATCTTGGCTTTTACTTTTCTTAAATAATCAAAGACTTTTTTATTGCCGATCGCTTTGATTTCCTTAAAATCTACGTGATGGTTACTCAAACATTTTTTTGTCGCCACTGATTGAATACTTTGATCTGTATAGACTTTTATTAACAAATGAATCGCCCCCCTAAATTCTTTTGTTATTTCACATGCTAACGGGTAATCTTTAAATTAGTAAGTCATACTATTTAAAAAAATAAAATTTATGTAATATTTTTAATAATTATCAAAAATATACAAACCAGGTTCTTTTGAACTAATAATCCTTATGATAATATCTTTACTTTTTCGAACATATCAATATAAGAAGTATTTGAACTGAACATGATCCGAACCAGATCTCAATTTGATTGTTTTAGAGAAAAGACAGCGAAAATTCTTACTTAAATTAAAAATATTTAAATGACATTAATCTACTTTCGGTGAAATAAAAAGCAGCCCTCAGGCTACTATTGGTTATCTTATTGTTTTTTTGCTACTAGAAGAAAACGGTCCCCATTGCTTTCAATAAAACCTGTTTGCTCAATAATTCGTTGCAAGCGCATCAATTAGGACTGATATTTCAACACTGAAAATCAGGAAATTCCCAACTGATTATCTTGGCATAATAAACAAATGCGCCAACATCATAGAACCAAATTTTAGGATAAAAAGAATTGCTTTTAAGAATTTGAAAGCCACGTTCTACCAGCTTGGAAATAACATTAACCATTACGTTTTCAGGATGGGCAGGAATATAATTATCTGTTAAAAAGCTGGAGAGACTGTAATTGTTGGTTGCACCAACCTGTTCAGTAATGAATAAACCGCCATTCTTGAAAAAACGTGTGATACCGTCAAAATTCAAGCCATCGTGGCTGTTAGTAATAACGTCAAAGCCATTCGGGACATCCGGCATATTCTTAATCAGCATAGAAAAGAAATAAAAGGATAGAATACAAATTTTAAAAAAGTAGAATGTTGTGAAAACGATAGATTAGCTAAAATCAAAACTTAATTTACTGCCCTCCAATTTCAACTTGGCATCGAATTTCTTACCGCTTTTCTTACTCTTGAATCCTTTTAGCCTGTTACTTTCACCCTTTGTAATTAAAGCTTTGATAGCTGTTTTACCAATTGTCTTTTCGCTCCATTTTTTCGGTAGAGTGAAACGGCACGGAACAGCAGCCTTATAATTTGTGCAACCGTAAAATTTGCCCTTATCAACAATCATCCCTTCTTTGCAAAGAGGACACCTGCCAATTGCTTCTTGTTGCCGGTCTTGGATTTCAACAATTTTTTGGTTTTTAACTTGCTTGGATAAACCTTCACTTTGTTTCATTTGTGTCGGCACTTCGTCGACCAATTTTGATACAAATTTTTTAATTTGAATTAAGAAACTCTCCTGGCTGCGTTTCTTTTGGCTTATTTCTTTTAAGGCAAGTTCCCATTTGGCCGTCATTTCCGGGCTGGTGAGTAATGGTTCAAGCTCAACAGCTGTACATAAAGTAATTCCCTGTTCGCTAACATGCAGCTGATTCTTTTTAGAAAGCAAATATCCGCGTTTTTTTAAGACCTCAAGAACGTTAGCTCTGGTTGCTTCGGTGCCGATCCCTTCAACATCTTTTAAGATTGATTGGGCTTCTTCATCATCGAGAGTTCTACCGGCAGTTTTCATAGCCGTGATTAATGTACCTTCGGTAAAGGGTACAGGTGGGGTAGTTTCCTTTTGCGGTGTTTTCAAGTCGGCTTGAACTTTCTGGTTTTTTGTCACCTTGGGCAGCGTTACAACCGTTTCATCATTTTTGTCTTTATCGTCTGCAAATAGTAATTTCCAGCCTTGTTTGATTGGCACATTTCCGGTTGCCTTAAAATTGGCTTTGCCAACCTCAGTAATAATTATTGTTTGCTCATATTCATAAGGATCAGCAAACATAGCTAGCGTTGTTCTCAAAACTAAGCCATAAACTTGTTGTTGCAACTTAGGCAGTGCTGCCAATTTCGCTTTATTTGGAATAATCTTAGTCATAATAATAGCATGATGTTCCTGGACTTTTTTACCGTTTACATAACGTTTATTCGCTTCAGTATTATTTAAAGAGACTTGATTAGACACCAAACTCAAATATCCCGTTAGGTTTGAAAACAAATAATTGAATTCTTGATCGGTAATATAGTTGCAATCGGTTCTTGGGTAAGTAAGCAACTTAGCCTCATATAGAGCTTGAACAGCTTTTAAGACATCGCTGGCACTAGCGTGATAGCGTTTGTTAATCGCACTTTGCAGACTCGAAAGAGAGAACAAGCGCGGACTAGCTGTTTTTTTCGTCTCTTGTAAAACATCTTTGATTAAGGCTTCTCGGAAACCGATCCGAAGGTCTTTTGCCTCCATAAATGAAGTCAGACTTCCTTCGTCTTTAAAGCGTTGATAGGGATCTAATTTGGCAACGAATTTTTGCCGATTAGCTAAAATTTCGGCGCTTATTTCAAAATAAGGCTCCGGCTTAAAGTTTTTAATTTCCTGATCTCTTTGATAGACCATATAAAGAGTTGGCGTCTGGACCCGACCAATTGAATAGACACCACGAACTCCACTTTGTCTTAATAGCAATGTATATAGTGGGCTTCCATTCATTCCGACCAGCCAATCGCTAATTTGTCTGGTTTGAGCTTCTTGGTAGGCAGGGTAATAATTCCAAGCATCTTTTAAATTTTTAAAACCATTTAAAATAGCGTCCTTTTCAAGCGAGTTGATCCATAAGCGTTTGATAGTTTTACTTTTTAAGTTAATTTTTGCTTGATTCATGATCGACCAAGCAATATTTTCACCTTCGCGATCACTATCAGTCGCAATAATAATCGTATCGGCTTTCATCAGCAAATCTTTGACAATTTTAAACTGGGTTTTCTTGTCCCTAGGGACAATAAATTTGTACTTATCGGGAAAAATCGGCAAATTAGAAAAGGACCATCGTTTGTACTTTTGATCGTATTTTTCCGGCGTTGCCAATTCTACTAAATGACCAAAACCATAGGTTATAAATGTCTCATTAACTAAAACAGGATCACTGACTGAAAAGTAACCCTCTTTTTTTGTGCTGTTCTTAAATGCTTCTACATATGATCGGGCTTGACTAGGCTTTTCGGCCAAAATAACTGTTGTCATGCGTTTTTCCCACCTTTCCATCCTGTGTGTTTCAACAACATTCCTATTACATGATATTGATTTTGCTATTCCTGTTAATTGCCAAACATTCTGCAATGTTATTAGTGATTTAGTAACTGATAAACCTAAACCAATTGTATATGTTGAAAGCTCCTAGACTTTATCCAGTGATCTAAAAAGCGTGGTCATTAGTGTCATTACAATAGTTAAGCAATTAATGTTAAGTTAAGGATTAAAACTTTTTCCACCGAGAATGTTTAGTCAAGTACATTTTCCCGCTCCAGAAGAGCCTAAAATGATCACCAGTTCTCCTTTGTTGATCGTGAAATTAATATCCCGATTTGCTTCAATTACCTCATTGCCCATCTGATATCGTTTATAAAGATGCTGTACCTGAATATAAGCCATAAATAGTTTATTCTCCCGAATTATAAATTTGTATACATTGAAGTTCATCGAGAATTTGGAAAAGTTACTCTTCAAAGGCTCTTAAAAGTAGTTCTCTGGCCAAGGAGACACTGTATTTATTCAAACAATTAACTAAAACAACAGCAGATGAACTGTTTTCGATATCAATCATCATGACTGATAATTGTGTTCCGGTCTGGCCGATTTTCATCCAAATTCCATCTCGACTTTTAAACATCCCCATCAAGGAAAAAGATTCTGTTTGCTTTAAAAAGGTCGATTCCGCAAGTATTTTACTTGAAAACTTCAGCATATCTACTACGTTGGATCTAAGCCCACCAGTAGCCTTACCAAGATTATTTTCACAATCAAGCCATTGCCAATTGCCATAATTTTTATTTCTAAAATAACCTGGTAATAAATCAGTATTGCCAAAATTAGTATGGTTTAAACCCAACTTCTTCTTAGAAAATGCGTTAATACACTCTTCATAGTTTTTAGCCTCTAATTCTGAAAGGATAAGACCTAAAACAGCATATCCGAAATTGGAATATACGCGTCTACGATGAGTTGGAATTTTCTTTTCAATCAAGATTTTTCTAACATTATCTGCACACATATTGCTCTCGTAAGGATTGTACCGACAAATGCCTTTATGTTTAATAATCCCAATCAAGTCGCTTAGCTTTAGAGGGATTAAATAGCCATAACCCGATTGGTGCGTCAGTAACTCGCCAATTGTTGGATAATTTTTTGTAGGTAAATCAGAAACAACTTCATTTATTTTGGTTTGACTTGTCACAACTTTTTCCTTGAATAATTCAATAAAATAAAAAGCTGTGAAAACTTTCGTTAGCGAACCAATTTCATAATTTTGCAGCTTTTCCTTATTCAGGCGGCAGTTTTTACCATACACTCGCCATGATAATTTTTCCTGATAAAAAGTACCGATTGACAGCGTACTTTCTGGATATAAACCGATAATTTTTTTAATAATAACTTCTGCTTTTGATGATAAATACAATTGCTTTAATTCCTTTTATTTAGTAATAACACTGACGAGTTTGGCTGAATATTTTTTGATTAAAAATATCAGTATGGAAGGCGAAGCGAACCGTTTAGGAGAAAAAGACACTCATCTTTACCATAAAAAACAACTGTTATTATAGTAAAAATAGGAGATTAACTTATGTTGAGAGTGAACAATAACCTTAGCAGGATTCTTATTGCGAAATTTTTTGGAACGTTTGGCAGCGAAATGCTTTCTTTTGCAATCGGTCTTTATATCCTATGGCGAACAGTATCTACTTTGGGTATGGGAATCAGCTTGGTCACTGGACCAATCGTCAGCCTTTGTATTACGCCCTTTGTTGGATATGCCGTTGATACGTATAGCCATAAAAAAATTATGATCGCCTCGCAACTTGGAACAATTGTCTTCCTATTGTTATTTGCTCTTTTTTTCATTGAATTCCCTAACATATATTTTGTAGAGCTGGGTGGTATTGATTACGTTGCTTGCAGTTTCTGATGGATTTTTAACCACCGCGGTACAGGCAAGTCTCACACAACTGTTTGGTAAAGACGATCTCCAAAGGGCGAACTCGCTCAACCAGTCAACTTCATCTCTTGCAGAGTTTCTGGCTCCGGTTTTAGGGGCGGTCGTCTACACTTTGATTAACCTAGACATGTTCGCATATATAGAAGTAGGTTTTGAAACAGTTGCCTTAATTGCAATCATATTTCTCAAGTTTTTGAAGAACAGCAAAATTTCGGATGCCGAGGATTTGCAAGTTGCCGACACAGAAAGTCATATTGTGTCAAATTTTATCGAAGGTCTAAGATTTTTGTGGGAAAACAAATTATACCTAGTGTTTTCGGGATCGTCTGGTGCTATCAACTTCTTCTTTGCGACAATCAATATCGGCCTGCCTTTTTTCTGGTTGATAAACTTAATCTAACAAACACACAATATGGTTTTACAGAGTCTGCGTTTGCGGGAGGTATGTTCCTTGGCGGTTTGGTTCTGAGTAGGCTTAATTTTAAAACACAATCATTGAAAGTGGCCTACTTTAGTTTGAGCATATTCTCATTAATTGTTTCACTGAGTGGGCTTCCGAACCTGATCGCTTTGCCAAAAGACGCATACACCATTTTGTTTATCGCGATTAACATTGTCCTCGGATTGTTACTTGTGTTTTCAAACACACCGGTCGACGTTTACATGCAACAACATATCCCGGAAAAGATGCAGGGACGCGTCTTTTCGATAGATGAAACTGTAAGTTCGATTCTAATGCCTGCCGGAACGATAGTATTTGGGATACTGTTTGACCAATTTAACACTTTTGTTGTCTTTACATTCGGTGGTCTGGTCATGCTGGTTCTATCATGTTGGGTTCTTATTATTGTAAGTCGACGCAAAGAAGCAACTGTCCCAATCGGCGGTTAGAGTTTGCTTATTTATACCAAAAGAAACTCTGATTAAACTATTGTCTTAATTCAAAATATTATGGCATGCAGTTTTGCTTCAGAAAAATTAATTTAAAAATCTGAATTGATAAATAGCTAGTAACCTGCTTTTCCGAAAGACGTATGAATAAAGATCGAATTACAAAGGATTGAACAATTGAAATTAAGATAGGGGGATTCTTAATCATGAAACTATGGCGAAACGTTAGTCTTGGCATAACCGTTTTATTTGTTGTCGGAGCTTTATTTATTTGGTTTCGCAAAGCAGACGCTGCTGGCGTTAAAAACACATTTGCTTACCAAGTTATCGGACTCTCTATCTGGGTAATCCTTTTTTTGGTTATTCTCATTGGAATGTTAATTTGGCATCACTTATTAAAGAAATAAAAAACTATGTCCTCCTTGTGATAGCTAAATTATCAATGGGAAGTTGTCATAACCATAAGACAAAGGAACTAAGTATCGGTAATTGTTTAAATCTTTCAGTTGATACTTTCCAGGGGGCCGTTTGAGTAGTGTAGCGTGGAGTTGGCGAGAATCTGTCGTGGTCTAAGTATTTTGTGGGGATTAATTTTTAGGATAATATTTCTTGATGTGTATGGGATAATGAGGCCACTGATAATATGCAGTCTACGTGGATTTTATCAAAGCCTTACGTTCCTGACACAATTTTAAGCGTGCCTTTAAATTTAGGAGGAAAAATAAATGACTATTATTGATTTCATCAGACACGGCGAACCAGACACACATATTCATGATGATCGATTGCGACCACTCACGACTCGAGGACAGCGGCAGTCACATGCGATTGCGACGAATCTGATTTATATTCCGTACACGGCTGTTTACGCGAGTCCCGCGGCGCGCGCAACAGAAACGGTTCAGCCTCTCGCAACGGTAATTGGAAAAGAAATCATTCATGACGATCGCTTACTCGAACGACAGATGCCGGATTGGGTTGTAGATTTTCCTGGATACGTCCGTAAGCAATGGACTGATTTAACATACGCACAGGCGGGGGGGCGAATCAATCGTGCAGGTTCAGGCGCGATACCAAGCGTTTATGCAATCATTGCCACAGGATGGGGTGGTTGCGGTCGGCACACATGGAACGGCTATGAGTAGCGTGGTGGAAATGATTTGGCCGGGACACGGTGCACCATTCTTCTCAGCGTTAAGGTTTGCGGACGTGATACGGGTGAACATTCAAGCAAGAAAGCTGGTTAGTTTGATGGCGTCGCGGCCATTCAGCGTTCTTGGCCAGACAATGACCGTGGCGATTGACCAACCGTTGGGAAAAGCGTACCAGGAACGTGCCCAACTTATCTATCCTGTGAACTGTGGCAAAGTGACACAGATTGTGGGCGGTAATGTTGAGAAGCAGGATGCCTATGCGCTGGGCCAAAAGTACCGCTGTCATCCTGGAATGGAAACGTTCAGGCAGTGATTCACCGAGCAAATGGCGTTGAGGATAAATGGGTTGGATCGACCCAACATTTTTCGGCGGCACAGATTAAGGATGCGACAAACTTTCAAGAGCAGTATTTCGACAGTCGGCTGATATTTCTGGGAAATATCGGTAAAAGTAAATGATAAATAACTTGAATAAAAATAGGCTCTGTGCCAACTATTAAAAATCTCCTTTATGACTTCTTAATCACAATTAGAGATTGTTTCTCTTATTTATGAGAACTAATAAAGTAGATCGGATTTCTTTTAATCCTGATCATTATTGATCAATAATATGATTTGCCTCGATAGTTTCTGGTTTATCTTTTTTATTGTATGGAAAAAGGTAGATAGCACATTATCAAATTCAACAAAGATTTTTGCTTTTGGAAAAGATTCATCCTAACTTGTGATGAAACATAACGTCAATGAATAAAATTTTCAATATTAATTGACTTTTCATACTCAATATTTTGTTTAGTTTTTTCTAATTAGCTATGTAAATATAATCAACAGGCTTATTTTTGTAGGAATTATTAGCATATATATTCAATCTCCATCAGAATATGATTTATTTTTTTCAAAAATGGTCCTCAATCAACATTGAAAAAATATCTGTCCTCTGAAATAATCGGGAAAATACCCAAATCAGGCTTTTCATATTATCCAAAACGATATCAATAATTTAAAATAACGGTCAATTTGACCCAGACGCTTTATTGACAATAAAACCATCTTTTTTTAGAAAACGGTAAACCATAAAGATTGTCTCAATTGTTAAAACAACGATGATTACAGTAATGATAATAGATTTCTCAGCAGCCGTGAACTGCGTTATCCGAGTGGTCATAATTAAAATGATAGCAGCCACAATGTTTAATATTGGATATAGAATGGCGTCATACAAAAACCGCCAAGTTCTTTTATTTGTCATCTTAATCACCTCAATTCAAATCTGCATAGATAGAACCCTCAACTAGGCTAAGTTGCAGATTTGTATAATTAGAGTTCCCTACCTATAATCTCTTAACTGTAGATAACTTTCTTATTATTCGTTTGTTCTCCGACTACGTTTGAAGTACAGTGCCCATCCATATACAAAAGCAATAAAGGCAATTATATAATCATACCAACGAAAGACTTGGTTCAGACCAAACAGGGGACAAGACGAATGTAGCTAACAGTACCAAGCTAAATAGAATGGGCAAAACATACCTTAAACCTTGTGATGCCAGCCAAGAACCAATTGGCAAGATCTCCATTGCCAGAATAATGAGACAAATAATTAGTGTTGTCATAAATAGTGCTTCCTATCGGCTAACTATCAAAGCTAAGTTTTTATTTATTCTTTTCAATAAAGCCTGCTTTTTTTAGATCGTGATAGGTCCCCCAAACAAGTGAAGTGATTGAAATAATCAAGATAATAATGATTATTTGAGTTTTCGCTAGATTTGAAAATGGGCTTTGCAAGGCATAAAGCACAATGAGTGTCGTAAAAATAATATCCATGACTGGTAGTACAATGGCTAGAAAAAAACTGCCAAGTTCTTTTACTCTTATTTGCCATTTTAAATTACCTCAATTCAAATCTGCATAGATAGGACCCTCAACTAGGCTAAGTTGCAGGTTGGTATAATTTGAGTTCCTGTAAAAATTATAGTGGATTTCGTATTCAACTTCTCCGCTACCGATTATCTTATAGCTGTAATAATAAGATACATACTTGCCCTTGGGAGTCTTTCGATTTTGCCTTGTATCTTAGGGTGTAGGTTTGTGAGCAGTTGTTGTTTACTCTCAACATAAGTTAATCTCCTATTCATCTTCATTATCGCTATTGTTTAGACTTAAGAACTCTTTTCATCACCCTTAAAGAAAATAAACCATGCATATAAAAAAGCAATAAAGGCAATTACTTGATAATACCAATGAAAGACTTTAGAGTAGCCTGATAGTGTCAAAACTAAAGTACCTAACAAACTGACTATAAAGAAAACTGGTATTACATAACCAAGACCTGGTTTTAAAAACCATGAGTAATCTTTAGATATTAGAAATTAAAAACTTCATTCTTTAATAGAAGAGTAGAAAATATAGATATTCAAAGCAATTGTTACCAATAAAATCAATAAAGCACACCAATTGAAACTGATCAAATAAGCAATCAACAATAAAATAATCGAAACAGGACTGAACCATCCCAAATCAAGTTGCAGAGTCTCTTTATAGTCATCCGGAGGATCAGGTGCTTTATTGGGCGCATAGCGGATAACTATGTATGCTAATCTGATAAAATAATAGGCTTGCTTAAACAAAAAAACAAAAACAAAAACTAAAAATAGGACCATAAATATGCCCTTTTTGTCTTGACTATAAATAAAAATATTTAAAACGGCTAGTACTAATGACCAAACTGTATTAAACACTGATAGTTTTTCATTCTTAACCGATAACAAACATAACTCCTTGGCTTTATCTAATCTATTCTCCTTCCAAAGGAAAATTTAGATAATTATAAGTCTATTGTTAAAGGTTTGTAAAGAATGTTTATAGATCTGCCAGATAAGTCTGATAGATATACCTTAACGATCTTATAATTTATTACTTTCGTGACAAATCCTTAGCCTTCATTTTTTTCAAGGTCTTTATGGATTTTTTTATCTGTCATTACCTCTAACCAGATACCGTTTAAAATCGCTTCTCCTACAACTTAGCTAATTAATCCGTATTGAAGAAACAGGATTATTGAAATTTCCGAAGAACAATGTTTTAATAATTAAATAGTAATAATTACTTTTAAAGTAATAAAGGAGATGGAAATGGAAAAAAATGATCTATCAAGTGCCTACAGAAGACTTAAAAGTCCAAGCATAAAAACAAGAAACAGGGCTAAAAAAATAATTCAAGAATACAAAAAAATCTGCAGAATAAGGTTTTGGAATAGAAGAGAAAGCGAAAACCAATGATATATCCATCTTTAACAAATTTACGTATCATAAATGTAAAGAAGTAAAGACCTATCATAGAACTTTTTATTTTCTGATTAGGAGACTTTTAAATATGGTTTCATCTTTTTTACAGACTTTTGATCATTCTCAAGATGTATTTATATTTAGGGGTACTTTTTTAGTAAGGAAATTGTATATGTTTTATTTTGGTAGTGGAAGTAGCGGAGAGTTTTTTGATCAAATATCTGTCTAATAGCATTTTCTATTGTTCAAGTTTTGTGGGATAAAATAATATTTCTTAATAGTTCAGGTTTGAAGTAGTAACTTATAAAAAACCTGCTGCTTTCAGATAGGCCTTGGATCTCGCTATAAATCTTATTTAATGAAATATAAAATATTGTTGAAAGGGAAACAATATTTTGCTACGATTAATCTATTTGATGGGAGAATCGCAATGGACGTCCAAGTTCAATTTATGGCTGAGCTCAGTCAATTAATAGATAAATTATCTTTTTTAAGCCGTGATCAGTTAAAGATTGCATTGAAAGGTTACAAGCCCGCCGAAGTCCATACTATCGAATTTATCGGTGAACACTCAGAAACAAATGTGACTGCAATTGCCAGTGCACTCTACGTTACGCGAGGGGCTGTCAGTAAAATTACTAAACGATTGATCAGTCGAGGCTTGATTGTTCGTTATCAAAAACCCGATAATCAAAAAGAAGTTTATTTCAAGTTAACCGCTCAGGGTCAAGAGGTTTTTGAGATACACAAAAAGTTTACTAACTATTTTATGCAACGCGATGAACCCATTTTTAGAGACAGCCCAGACGCAGTAGCTACTACCCTAGCATTCTTACACCAGTACAATGCATTTTTAGATCAAAAAATAACCATAAAAAAATAACTGTCATTTAGTTGATGGTTATTTTATTACTGTTTTTGTTGACAAAGAAACAATATATGCTATGATTGTTTCCATTACAACATTATTTAAAGGAAATACATATGCAATCGATTGTTCAAACTAATTTCACAGGCATTGACGGCTTAATTATCCGCAACGAACCACGACCGGCATTAACTGACAATGGTGTTTTAATTGCCATGGAAACTTTGCCCGTAGTTCCTAGTGATTGGCACAAAGAAACTGATCCGAACGCTACTGCAGAACAAGCCCTTCAATTGCCACGCGTTATTGGCATTGGTGGTGTTGGAACTGTGATAGAAGTTGGTCATAATCGGGATCAAAAACTACTTCACCAACGGGTGCTAGTCATGCACCCAAAAGGGTCTTACCAAGAATTTATTCTCAATACGAATTCGGACTGGCTATTCCCCTTGCCCATAAATGTTAGCAATGCAGAAGCCGCCACATTGACAGCCGGACCCGGTGTAGCCTTGGCATTAACTGAATTTATTAAACAAAACCCTAGCGATCATCTGGTCATTACAGGCGCAAATTCAGTCATTGGTCTTATCCTTTGTCAATTACTAGGCTCGACATATCCTGGGTTAACACCAATAGTCAGCCCTGATAGTCAAGCGTACTTTAACCAATCACTACCAGGTTATCCTGTTTACTCAATAGAGCACCTTCAATTATTCCATGGGCGTACACTAATTATTGATATTGCAGGGTCCGAACCACTATTACAACAACTAATAGCTGCAGTACCAAGGGCCAGCATTGCATCAATTGCTCTACAAACCAGCAATTTGAACGTTCCGTTCACCTTTGTTCATGAGGACTTTAACCATCAGATTTATTGCCATTTAATAAAAACTGTCGCCAGCCACAAGCTTTGGTTACCTATTGGCCGAATATTTTCCTTTGCTGAAACTAAAAAAGCTCAGCATTATGCCAAGGATCATCACAGCCGTGGTCGTGTCCTGGTGAACTTAAATTAATTATCGAAAGGATTTAATCATATGACAACATTTAATGAACTAATACAACAAAATTGCTTTTCCACTGACCAAGAAGCCAAAGACCGTGCTGCAATTGAACTAGAACATCAATACAGCTGCGAAGTTAATTGTATTGAAATTGACCCAAGTGTTCAATTCGCCCATCATGGACGCGGCAGTATCATTATTGCCGCAAAAATCTGCAGCGGAGTGGTTATTTCCCAAAACGTGACAATTGGTTCTAATCAAAAATTTAACCGGCTAACCAATCAGTGGAAAAATTTAGGGAGCCCAGTCTTAGGGCCAAATGTAATCGTTGCAGATGGGGCCAAAATTCTTGGACCAATCATTATTGGTGCTAATAGTGTCATTGGTGCTGGTGCGATTATTACTAAGGACGTGCCATCCGATAGTATAGCGTATGGCGTTAATAAAATTAAGGCTCGAGATCCTCATTTTGATTTGGTTTTTCACAATCCAATGCCTCAACGTGATCAACTTATCCAGGCCTCACAAGAGGTTATTGAGCGTTACAACCATCACCTAGACAATTAACGAGCATAAGAAAATCGTTAATTCATAAATAAAGTGTTTCTGGCATTGGTTCAACTCATACTCAATGCGGATAATTATGCTAATTACAAGTAAAAAATCTTTTCAGATTTATTGAGAAGATTTTTTTGAGTTCAAAATAATACGCTACTATAATAAAATACCAACACAAATCATCTATATAAAAGGAGAGATTCAAACATCCAGCCTATGAGATTGGATGCTTTGGACAAATTTGAAGGTTTCAGGTTTTTCACGAATTGGTTGGATTCTAATTTTTTAGGGTCTTGATTTTTTGATTAATTTTATTGAGATAGGTTTGCTGTTCTTCAATATTGTCTTTGATTTTTTTGGCTTGTGTATTTAATAGTAGAATTCTCGCCTGCAAGGTTCTTGATCCCTGATAGGTATCATCAACAAATGTTTTAATTTTTTCTAAAGACATGCCTGTATTTTTTAAACATTTAATCATGTCTAGCCACTTTAGTTCTTCATTAGTAAATATACGATTACCGTTTTTATCACGAAAAACTTTGGGTAAAAGTCCCTGGTCATCATAGTATCTTAATGTATAGGTACTAATAGTTTTTATTTGTGCTACTTGGCCAATAGTAAAGTTTGTAGGGGTTTGCATTGTTTTCATCTCTTTAGCCTACTTTCTAATGGTTAAATGATCATTATTGTCTGAATATACGAACTTGTCTTATTTAAGTTATACGATGATTACTTTTTTATAAGTAGTGTGATGCCCTTCAAGATAACATAGTCCCTTGAATGTTGAGACGTTATAAACTATTTTCTTTCAGGATTACTTTAGCATATAGCTTACAGTTAACTCGAAGTCAAATAAAAAGGAAACAATTTACGCTTGCATTACAGTCAGCTCGAAGTTATAGGCTATATTCATCTTTTGAAAGGAGACAAAAGCAAATGACTAAATACCATGATTTAAAAAATAAAGTGATTGTTATTGCTGGAGGCATTAAAAATCTTGGTGCCTTAACAGCCAAAACATTTGCCCTAGAATCAGTGAACTTGGTATTGCACTATCATCAAGCAAAGGATTCAGATACAGCCAATAAATTGAAGGATGAACTGGAAGATCAAGGTGCTAAAGTAGCTCTTTATCAAAGTGATTTATCTAATGAAGAAGAAGTTGCCAAACTTTTTGATTTTGCAGAAAAAGAATTTGGTAAAGTCGATATCGCCATTAATACGGTAGGAAAGGTCTTGAAGAAACCTATTGTCGAAACCAGTGAAGCAGAGTTTGATGCTATGGATACAATTAATAATAAAGTAGCTTATTTCTTTATCAAACAGGCCGCCAAGCATATGAATCCTAATGGACATATTATTACCATTGCTACGTCATTATTAGCTGCCTATACCGGCTTTTATTCAACTTATGCTGGTAACAAGGCTCCCGTTGAGCATTACACCAGAGCAGCTTCTAAAGAATTAATGAAACAACAAATCTCCGTTAATGCAATTGCTCCAGGCCCAATGGATACTTCATTCTTCTATGGTCAGGAAACCAAAGAATCAACTGCCTTTCACAAGTCACAGGCTATGGGCAACCAATTGACGAAGATTGAAGACATTGCTCCAATCATTAAGTTTTTGACGACTGATGGTTGGTGGATTAATGGTCAAACCATTTTTGCTAATGGTGGCTACACAACTCGTTAACTACCTGAGTTTTAATTGTTAATCAGTTTTGATAAAACTTGCTTAAAGTGAGATAAAAAAAATCCTGTGCTAACAGAACTGCCCAAGCAGAAACATTTAAAAAGTAAAAACCATCTAAATTAAGAGATGGTTTTTAATTTGGAGAGAAGTTCACTCACAATATTTCAATTATTATATATAGGCAAACTATAAAAATGAATACATAAAATATATAATTTAAATTTATCAATTAACGATAAACGAGTCCACCATCGACTAGGATTGCTTGACCGGTAATATAATCAGATTTGCTTGATGCCAAAAAGTCAACCAAATTGGCAACATCATCTGGCTTTTCATAACGTCCCAGAGCAATTTCTGAACTGTATTTTTTAAAGGCATCACCCGGTTTTAATGAAGGATCCGACTTAACCATTTCTTCATCAATTCGATCCCACATTTTTGTTTTGGCAACACCAGGACAATAAGCATTGACAGTTATTTGATGCTTAGCCAGTTCTTTAGCCGCCACTTGCGTGAAGGCGCGTACAGCATGTTTGGTCGCTGAATATGTTCCAAGCATTGTATAAGATTCCTGGCCAGCAATACTACAAGCATTGATTATTTTTCCTTTGCTATGTTGTTTAATGAATTGCTTTGCGGCTGCTTGAGTTCCAAAGACAGTTCCAAAAACATTAATATCAAAGCATTTTTTTAGTTCGTCTTCCTCTATGTCAATGAATGGAGTAACTGCCTCAATTCCTGCATTATTAACAAAAACATCCAGCCTTCCAAACTTTTCAACAGTTGTTTGAACTAGTTTTTCTTGATCTGATTTCTTTGAAACATCGCCAACAAAAGCGTCACTATCATATCCTTTATCCTTGAATTCTTGGAGAGTTTTTGTCAAAGCGTCTTTATTAATATCATGGATCATTACGCTAAAACCATTGTGAGCCAAACGTAAGGCAATCGCTTTCCCTAATCCACCGGCTGAGCCGGTAACTATTGCTACTTTGTTAATAGTACTCATATCTTTGTCCTCCTTCGATTATAATAGCGCTTGCAATCTAGAACCACACTTAAATTATAAATTACTTATGAGGAGCTTCAAAATTCTGTATCATTATTAGAAACTACAGATAAATCATTGAAAATAAACCTTATTTAGAATTAGAAGAACGCTGATAGCCAAAACACTAAAAATTCCGCCTATTAGACCAAGATATCCCAAGCCAAGAGTATTAACTGTGTATCCACCAGCTGCAGAACCGATAGCCACACCAACATTAGAAAAAATAGAATCAAAAGATGAAGCTAAAACAAGTGATTGTGGATATTTTTGTTCTGCAATTTCCATGTAATACAATTCAACGGGAGAATTTTGCACTGACATAGTAAGAGCCATAAATAATATTGCAATCAGAGAAAGCCATTTAAAATTACTAGTTAGGAATAGTATAAATAGGCTACCTGCTTGGACAGATAAAAAACTAACTAACGTTTTTGTCCATTTTCTATTGTTTATGTGACCGCTAATCTGATTACTAATTAATCCGCATAAACCATAAAGAAATAAAATAGTAATTACGTTATTTGTCGAAAAACCTAATTTATTAATGAGTAAGGGTTTTAAATATGTATATACAATATAAACAGCCGAAAAATTAAAAATAGGAATTAAAATTCCTAAAATAATGTGCGTATTTTTAAAGATTGCTAACTGCCTGAGAAAACCATGTCCTTTTTTTTGCCTTAAATTATGTGGTAATAAACGATATAGTATTGCTATCAAAATGATTGATAAAATAAATATAATCCAAAATAAGAAACGCCAATTCAAATTATCGCTAATCCAAGTTCCAATCGGAACACCAAAAACTGAAGCGATACTAAAACCGGAAAAGACCCACGAGACTATCCAAGATCTTTTTTGAGGCGGTGTAATAGCGGCGGCTAGGGTAATCGCTATAGACATCGAAGGCCCAGAAGCTAGAGCAGTGAGTAACCTACTTAGCAACAAGATATTAAAATTATTGGCCACGGCTGTTAACATATTTCCAATGGCAAAAATTGAAAAGAGAATAATTAGAACCTTATATAAAGGAGCATGACCAACAGATAAATTAATTATTGGTGTCATAATAGCATATACAATAGCAAATAAAGTAACTAAAACACCAACGTGATCGATTGATGTATGGAAACTGTTAGATAAGTTATTTAGAATTCCTACTATGATAAATTGGCTTAATCCCATCAGAAAAGAAAGAGCTGTTAATAATGCACATTGAATTCTAATTTTTTTCATAAATTTTGAATATTCTCCTCTATTCGATATTTCGAAATTAATTTATTTAATAGTTTTAACAAGTTAATTTTGCTTTTGATTTTTATCATTATAGAATTGCGACTGAAGCCTTTGGCATTCCTCGATATAGAATAATTATCAAACTTCTATCGTTAATTTCAAATCATTGTCTATAGGATTAAAATATCCCCTTTTCTGTTTTACGTTACTTCTAAAGTAACCTAAAACATATTTTAAGTATTTTTTGAGAGTGCCATGATAAAGCTGCGTTAAGATAAGAGCGGGATGAGACTTTTTAAATTGCAAAGTATGGTTTTAATTGCCATTGCTTTTGTTCTTGGCTGCAGCGAATACATTATTGTCGGTATTCTGGACAATTTGGCCAAGCAATTTCAAATTGGAATTAGTCAGGTGGGTTATCTGGTCACAGGCTTCGCTTTAGTCTACGCCATTAGCACGCCTTTAATCACACTGGCAATTGGTAAAAAAAGTCTTTATAAGGCTCTTTTGATTTTGTTATCGATTTTTATCGTCGGAAACTTGCTGACAGCCGTTGCCAATAGCTACATAATTCTGGCCGTCTCTCGACTTATAACGGCAACCAGTTCCGGGGCCTGTATCGCTGTTGCTTTGGCTTTTGCCAACTTTATTGCACCAATTAAAAAGAGAGGTTGGCTAGTTTCGTGGGTCTTTTCCGGTTTTAGCATCGCTTCGGTTTTCGGAGTCCCTTTTGGAACCTGGATCAGTAAAAATTATGGTTGGCGATATTCTTTTTATGCAATTATCTTAGTCAGCATTATTATTCTATTCTTTTCGATTCTGCTTCTTCCTAAAAATATTCATCAACAGGCCAGCAAAAACTTCAAAGAACAACTACGAATTTTTGGTGACAGGAGAATTCAGATTGGCATGTTTTTACCAATGTTCAATTTAGCGGGAATTTATGTTTTCTATACTTACCTGCAACCGATTCTTTCTCATATCTTACTTGTTAAAGAAAATTTTTTAACATTAACATTATTTTTGTATGGCCTCATGGCATTAATTAGTAATCAACTAAGCGGAAAAATTTCAAGTAGTTCCGGTCTGAAAAAAATGCCGGAAATATACATAGGTCAATTCCTGTTACTAGTACTGTTTCCTTTTCTAGCAGTCGTTCCCTTTATTGGAATGATTGTTGTTATGCTTTTAGGAGTTAGTATGTATCTGCTAAATTCACCAATCCAAATCTTTTTTCTAACGGTTGCTGAAGCCGATTACCCGCAATCTTTGATATTAGCCTCATCGCTTAATTCCATTTTTGCTAATTTCGGGATTGCTTTAGGATCGGCTACCGGTGGAATTGTAACTGAATACTTCAGTTTAAATAAAATCGCACCTATTGGGTCGCTTTACGTTCTAATTGCTCTGGTTTTGACACTAATTCTCGAACGAATCGGAAAACTGTCAA
>NZ_AQVA01000003.1 GCF_000372485.1 Oenococcus oeni DSM 20252 = AWRIB129 | reverse complement strand
GTTCAGCTGAATTCTGGCCAAAATTAAAATCCTGGTTATTTCCGTTTTGATTATTCAGATTTCCTTGATCTTGACGAGACTGATTAAAGGAATCAAAGGGCGAGGAAGAATTAGAATTAAACGACTTAAAAAGATCATCATCGGAAGCTGAATCTACTGATTTGAAATTAAAACTATTATCTTGTTCCGACGTTGAATTACTATTCGGATTAAAAGGCCGGTATGCCCGTGTATCCTCAAAAGAATCAGAGTTTCCGCTACTTAAAGGTCGGAAAGGCGCCGCGCTCGATTTTTTTGAATTTCTATCTTCGTTATCTTCGTTTGGATCATATGGTTGAAAATCACTCATTTTTACCTCGTACAATAATTTATTCTATCATAGCTGCTCTAATATAATTTTCTGAAAAGTTTCCTAAGTCTGGTTAAAAACGGAGTTTTTGTTTTGCTTTTTTAAAAAATATTGCTACTACTCAATATGAAAAATTGTTTTTAATGTCCTTGTCATCATGGATAAACTTTCGGCATCTTTAACTATCTTTTTATCTTTTCGACTTCCTGTTCAGATAGAGCACGATACTGCCCTTTCTTTAAATTGCCGATTGTAATTCCGTCAAACATGTCACGATTTAATTTAATTACAGGATGACCGATAAAATCTAGGATTTTTTTGATTTCATGGTTTTTTCCTTCGGCGATTGTGATTTCAATTAGACTTTCTTGACGTTTTTGATCAACTTTCAAAATTCGAGCCGCCTGTGGAAAATAAATTTCTCCATCGAAACGAATCGGCTTAGTCAATTGTTCAAGTTCGTCTTCGTTAACAATCCCTTTAACCCAAGCAGCATAAGTTCTTTTAATTCGGTGTTTCGGATGAGTCAATTTTTGAGTTAATTCACCATCGTTGGTTAGTAACAAAACACCGGTCGTATCTTGATCTAACCGGCCAACCGAAAAAATTCTCGTTTTCGTTTTAATTAGTTCTATAACGCTGGGCTGATTCGGATAACTTCTGTTGGACGAAACATATCCGGCCGGTTTATTTAAAAGATAATATTCAAAACTCTCTTCATTTATTTTCTTATTATCAACATAAACAATGTCGTCGGAAGAAACTTTCTTTCCAAGTTTTGTGATTATTTTGCCATTCACTTTTACCTGCCCGTTAACAATCATCTCCTCGGCTTTTCTTCTGGAAGCCACTCCTGCTTGAGCAATTCTTTTTTGCAGTCTTTCTAATTGAGCCATTATTTTTTGCTTTCTCTGTTTTTGTGTTTTTGAAATAATTCTATTTGATCGTCATCAATGTTATTTAGATCTTCAGGATCTGGTAGTTCTGGTAAATCATCAATTTTTTTAAGCCCAAAATAATCGAGAAAAAAGTTAGTTGTAGTGTAGAGAAGCGGGCGACCAACCTCCGCTTTTCTTCCGGATTCTTGAATAAGTTCTCTGGAAACGAGTCGAGAAATTGCGCCAGATGAATTAACGCCGCGAATTTTATCAACCTCGATTCTAGTGACCGGTTGCTTATAAGCAATAATTGTTAGAGTTTCCAAACTTGCTTTAGATAAACTATTAGCAACTGGTGTTTGATAATATTTTTTTAGAAGCGGCGCAAATTTACTTTTCGTAACCAAACGATAGACCTGACCGTTTTCGACCAGTTTTATCGGATTTTGTTGATCTTCTTCCAAACGGTTGGACAGGCTTTCCAGATCACTTTGAACAGCCGATCTATCAAAACCAGTTATTTTACTAATACTTTGCAGATCAATACCATCATCTCCGGAAACAAAAACCAAAGAGAATAATTGGGCCGTTTGATCAAGATCAGGCATTCATTTCTCCTTTTGTTAAAAAAATTTGTTGTTCGTCATTTTGGCTAAGCAAAACGAAGTGATCTTTTGCTAGTTCAAGAATTGCCAAAAAAGTCGTAATCATTTCATCATTGCTCGATGATAATTTAAATAAATATTGAAATTCGATCTTTGAATCTAATTTTTTTTGACTGAAAAAAGTTTTTATTTCATTAATTTTGTCAGCAACAGAAAAATTTTCTCTTTCAATCGTACGTTTTTTTGGATGCAGGTCCTTTTGTCGATTAGCAATTTCAAGAAAAGCCTTCTGCAGATCCTGTAAAGTTACTCCAGCTGATAAAGGTTTTATTTCAATATTTTCTGGAATTTTTGCAACTGGACGAGTAAAGGACAGAGAGCGGGAATGTTCTAATTCAGACATATCTTGCGTAACGGCTTGGTAACACTCATATTCTATGAGAGCATTAACTAATTCATTTCTTGGATCCTCTTCTTTTTCATCTTCCTGTTCGTTTTTTACAGTTGGCAATAAAAAACGAGATTTTATTCTAATTAACGTAGACGCCATGTATAAATATTCACCAGCCGAATCAAGTGAGGGATTTAACTGATTGTCAATAAAAGACAGGAACTGGTCGGTAACTTTTGCAATTGGTAAATCGAAAATATCTAGCTCTTGTGTACGAATCAAGTGCAGCAAAAGATCTAGCGGCCCACTAAAATCGTCCAGAGAAATTGTTAATTGTTTATCGCTCACGCAAACAATTTTAGCATTCAAATAGTTTATTTTGCCCGAGGATGAAATCTGTTATATTGTTCTCTTATATGTTTTTGACTAACATGTGTGTATATTTGAGTTGTACTGATATCGGAATGACCTAATAATTCTTGAACAATTCTTAAATCGGCACCATTCTCCAATAAATTGGTTGCAAAAGAATGGCGCAGAGTATGAGGACTAATATCTTTATCAATGCCGGCTTTAATGGCAATTTCCTTCACAAGCTTAAAAATTCCCTGTCTAGATATCCGATGGCCATGATCATTAAGGAATAAATACGGGCTTTCTTTGTCTTTGAGCAAAATCGGTCTTGATTCTTTAAAATATTTAGAGATATAGAGTAAAGACATTTCACCGATCGGAACAATTCGCTGTTTTTGCCCTTTACCAATGGTAGTGATTAAGCCCAATTCGTCATGAAGATCAGCTAATTTCAAATTACATATTTCAGACACGCGAAATCCGGTTGCGTACATTGTTTCTAGCAAAGCCCGGTTCCTTAATCCAAGAGTTGTCGAAATATCAGGTACCGCTAAAACAGCTTCAATTTCTGTGGCCGTTAAAACTTGTGGCAAATGAGAATTCTTCTTTGGTGTAGTCACTTTCAGCATTGGATCAATTTGAATTTGCTGATCATCGCTAAGATAAGCAAAAAATTTTCGTAAAGAACTGACCATATGTACAATTGAATTATTTGATTTACCGGAATTTTGCAAATAGTTAAGCCAATCCAGAATTGTAAAACGGTCAACTTTAACCAGAAGGATATTTTCTTTTTGAATATAGGCTCCGAATTCCGATAAATCTTGTTTATAACTTTTAATCGAGTTCTCCAGCAAGCCTTGTTCCGTCCGTAAATACCTCGTATAATCCAATAAAACATTTTCGAATTGATTTTTTTTAGTTAACATAATCTATTTAAGTGTACAAAAAAATAACCACCAAAGTGGTTATTTAAATAACAAATAAATAAAATTAAAGCTTTACAACATGAATTAAATTGGTTGTGCCGGGCTTTTTGATTGGAAGGCCAGCAGTAACAACGATTGTGTCGTCTCTCTTAGCCAATTTTTCATCATGAACAGTTTTCTTGGCCAATTCAATCAGATCATCTGTTGTTTCCGGAGCATCTTTAACGACCGGATAAACAGCATAATTAACAGTCAAAGACCTAGCAACTTTTTCATCGTAAGTGATTGCCAAAATTGGCATATCAGGTCGATATTTGGAAATTAAGCGAGCAGTGTAGCCAGATGCTGTAGAAGCAACAATTGCTTTAGCACCAGCCTCGCGTGCTGCGTCAACGGCGGCCTGAGCCAAAACTTCTGTGTCACTTGACTTTGGTTCGTTTCTCAAATCGATCCTATTGCCGTCGTCGTGAACATGATTTTCAGCGTATTCATCAGATGTAGACATCGTCTTAACAGCTTCAACAGGCCAACTACCATTGGCAGATTCACCAGAAAGCATCGTCGCATCAGTGCCATCCCAAACAGCATTTTCGACATCGTTAATTTCGGCACGAGTTGCACGAGGATTTTCAATCATCGAATCAAGCATTTGGGTAGCAGTAATGACCGGCTTTCCAAGACGGTTCATGTAACGAATCATCATTTTTTGAATCACAGGTACTTCTTCATAAGGAATCTCGACTCCCATATCACCACGCGGTACCATCAAACCATCGGAAACGGCAATGATTGATTCGAAGTTATCAATTCCTTCTTGAGATTCAATCTTAGGAAAAATCATGACATGATTTTCTTGATGATGCTTTTTCAACAACTTACGGATGTCAAGAACATCCTGAGCCTTACGAACAAAGGAAGCAGCGATGAAGTCAATTCCCTGTTCCAAACCGAACTCGATATCTGATTTATCCTTCTTAGTAATTCCAGGAAGGTTAATTGCAACACCAGGAGCGTTAACGCCTTTTCTTCCGCCCAGCACTCCATCGTTATCAACTTGGACAAGCAGTTCTTTTTTTTCGGAATCTTTACTGATAACGGTCATTTCGATAATGCCATCATCGAACAAAACTTTACCACCGACTTTTACGTCGTCATAAAGTCCCTTATAGGTCACAGCAATTTTCTCTTTTGTGCCCTTAATCTTTTCATTCATCGAAATGCGAAGCCTGTCACCTTTCTTGAATTCAATCTTACCGTTCGGTGTATCTTGAACAGTTGTACGAATCTCTGCACCTTTCGTATCAAGCATAAATCCGATCAACTTGCCGGTCTTTTTTTCAGCATCATGGACTAGGGCCATACGAGCAGCATGCTCATCATGGTCACCGTGACTGAAATTAAAACGGGCAACATTAATCCCATTATTTATCAATGCGGAAATAATCTTTAGATCGTTGGATGCGGGACCTAAAGTAGAAACAATCTTTGTCTTTTTCATTCAATGCTCCTGTTTTTGTTTATCATTTGACAAAACACTTTTAATTTTAACATTTTTTTCACGAATCAATGGCCGATCTGTTGGATCTTATTGGCAATAATATTAATTTCACCATTCCTTAATTGAGTTCTACCAATTAAAGCAATCAAAGATCCATTCTTCAAAACACCCGACATTTGACTATATTCGCGAGCGAAAACAGTTAAAGAACTTTCTCCGCTGCCGTCGGAAATCGAAACAAAAGCCATCTGATTTCCGTTCTTATCGCGAGTTGTACGAATCGAATCGATCATAACGGCCATTTTGACTATTTGGTCAGCTTTTAAATCGTTAATCTGCGTATATCCTTTTTTAACAATTTCCTTTCTCAGACTGTCAATTGGATGACCGGAAATAGTGAAACCAAGGACTTCCTTTTCATGCGCAAGACGGTCTAATAAAGACATTTCTCCGATCGCGCTTATTTTCGTTTCGCTTAAAAGGCTGCCGCCGAATTCCATTGCAGTAATTAAAGAAGCGGCATTCGTTTTTAATTCCTGACGGTTATATCCAAAATGATCGAGCGAACCAGCGTAGGTCAATTGAACGATGTCACTTTCACCGATGTCGCTTCCAGCCATTCTTTGAAGAAAATCAGTTAGACCGGAAAACAATCCGTGCGAATTCCTTTCTTTGACAATTTCATCAATCACTTTTCGGTTTAACCCTTTTATTTTGCCGAGGCCAACATAAATAACCCCTTTATCGCTTATAAAACCACGTTCCGCGTGATTAATGTCCGGTCCCAAAAGTTTGATGCCTTTATTTTTAATATCCTGCAGATAGGAATTTTTGGTGTCGTAATTTAGGAGAACACTGAAGAATTCCAAGGGAAAGTAGATTTTTAAATAAGCCATTTCAAAAGCCAATTTGCTATACGCAACAGCATGGCTTTTATTAAAACCATAATTGGCAAAGCGCTCTATATACGCAAAGATTTCTTCCGCTTGTTCTTGTTGATGGCCCTTTTCAACTGCCCCTTTAATAAAGGCATCATGCTGGGCAAAAAGTTTTTCCTCATTTTTGTGTCCAATCGCAGCTCTAAAAACATCCGCTTCTCCAAGTGTAAAACCGGCATAAACCTGCGCAATCTGCATTACCTGTTCTTGATAAATAATTACACCGTAAGTCGGTAGGAGAATTTTTTGCAAACTTTTATCGATGATCTCGATATGATTGGGGTCTTTTTTTCCTTGGGCATAAATTGGAATATTTTCCGAAGGGCCCGGACGATTCAGAGCATTTACAGCGACAATATCATCAAAACTACTAACAGCAATTTGTTTTAGAGCGCTCTTCGCCGATTCAGACTCAAATTGAAAAATACCGTTAGTTTGAAGATTTTTAAAAGAATCAAGAACTTTTTTGTCGTTAAGATCGATACTATCCAAATTAAATTTTTTTCCATAATGTTGTTGAATTAAAGATCGAATATCAGCGATCATATCCAAATTGGTAAGACGCAGCAAATCGAATTTAACCAACCCAATCGCCTCGACATCATCTTTGTCAAACTGGGTAACGGTGATATCGGAAACCTGATTCAGAGGAACATAGTTCACTAGCTTTTCCGGACTTAAAACAATTCCAGCAGCATGTATTCCAACATGTCTGGGCAACCCGGAAATAGATTGTGCCAGGGAAATAATTTCCGAAGAATTTGGAAGCTCTGCAATTGTTTCCGGCAAATTGTTTGGATCGGCATCTTCTAACGCATCATTATTCTGTGCCATAAATCGTGAAAAACGTTTAAGCGTCCCTTCACTGCTGGCAAAAATTCTCGCGCTGTCGCGAACCGCCAATCTTCTTTTAAAAGTATCAAAAGTTCCAATTTGAGAAAAATTATCAAGCGAATACTTTTTTTGCAGATATTCAACAATTTCCTGGCGCCTGTTGCCTGGCACATCAATGTCTATGTCAGGAAGCTGAATCCGCTTTGGATTTAAAAAACGTTCGAAATAAAGATCATATTTAATTGGGTCGATAGTCGTTATATACAGAGCATATGCTACCAATGATCCGACTGCCGATCCCCGACCAGCGCCGAGCTGAATATTTTCGTGACGAGCAAAATTGATAATATCCCAGACTACCAAAAAGTAATCTGCTAAATCTAATTGGAAAATAGTCCTCAATTCTCGATCGATTCTTTTCTGATAAGCTTCTGGAATATCTTTATTTTTAAAACGATTTTCTAATCCAAGTTTAACCAACTTGCTCAAATATTTTTTCGGATTATTTTCCGAATCGGGTAATGGAAAAATTGGTAAATGTTTCTCGCTCTTTGGCCAATCATCAACTATATCAGCGATAAAGTGCTGGTTGTTTTTTAATATTTCATCCGGTAAATTACTTGCATAGAAATTTTCATCTTTTAAATATTTTCCGACGATTTCTGATTTGCCAGTAAAATTCAACTCGTTCTTTTCAATATGTTGGAGAGCACTTGCGGTAACGGAATCATTCTTCTTAACCCAATCGATTGGAAAATAGCCAAGTTCTTTTCGAGTAAAGCTGCTTGAATTTTTAATTTTTGTTTCTTTTCCATCTTGGAAGATCAATGCCAAGTTGGAAAAATCCAAATTATTTTCTTTTAAAATAAACTGCGAATTTTTATTAAAGGCTAAATAAGTGCTGATTTTCATCAAATTCTGATAGCCAGAATAATTTTTTGAAACAAAAATTACTTCACCATGATCGGTATCACTGATCGTTAAACCGATAATAGGTCGAATGTTAACCGAAATTGCAGCCTGTCGAAATTTTTCAGCTCCATAAAGATAATCGTGGTTTGCCAAAACAGCAGCTTGAAAGCCTCTTTTTTTGAGAGCTTTTACAAGTTCAATCGTCGAATCAGGGTTTCTTAACAAATCATATTCGCTGAATACTTGTAATGGAGTATAACTCATGTTTTAATAGTATCGCGAATTAAAGATATACGAAAGTATGTTCGCTATTTGTATTTTTCATTCGACAGATTTACAATCTTCCTATGAAATATTTAGTAGTCGCTTTTTGGTCAATTATTTTGGGAAACGTTCTTGGTTTTATTGTTGGGGATTTGTCCGAACAAACCTACGTCCCTTTAAATGTTACGATTATGGCCTTGGTGGTTGGCGAGGTTGCGGCTTTCTTAATTACCGCGATCACCAAATCGGCTAATAAAAAAGTTGGAAATATTAAAAAAAGTTCTGGAAATTGATTCCGGAACTTTTTATTTTGAATGAATTTCAATAATCTTTAATATAACATCCGTTGCCAATTCCATATTTTGAACAGAAGAGAATTCATAACGGCCATGAAGGTTTTCTGCTCCCGTAAAAATGTTCGGTGTCGGCGTACCAAGAAAAGTAATCTTGGATCCATCGGTTCCACCCCGAACAGGCTCCTCGTTTGGCACGATTCCCAATTCTCTAAAAGCAGCTTCGGCTAAATGAACCGATTCCATATTATTCTTTAGAATATCGGCCATATTATAATATTGATCATATTGCTCCAAGTCAATTACTTTATAAGAATATTGCGCATTGACTTTATCGACAGCATCAGCAAGAATCTGCTTGCGTTTTTTTAAGCCATCGCGTTTAAAATCACGAATAATCAATTTGGCCGTCGCTGTGTCACCGTTACCGGATAAATCAGTCATATAGTAATATCCCTGATCACCCTTGGTATTTTCCGGCCGCTCGTTTGGCAACAAATTAAAAACATCAATTAGAGCGGCTAACGGATTTATCAATTTGCCAAAACCATCAGACGGATGAACTTGTGTGCCAACAGCCTTTAAAACAGCAGCTGACGCAGAAAAAGTCGCCCATTCCAATTCGCCTTTCACCGAACCATCGATAGTATAAGCAAATTTAGCAGCAAAATTATCTGTGTCGAAATTATCTGCACCAGTACCGATTTCTTCATCAGGGCCAAAAGCGATTTCAATTTCTCCGTGTTCTATTTCCGAATGCTTAATTAAATATTCCATTGCCGTGATAATTTCAGCAACCCCGGCTTTATCATCAGCTCCCAATAGAGTAGTACCATCGGTAGTTATCAAGGTATGGCCTTTGTAGTTACGCAAATTCGGAAAAACAGAAGGATCTAAACTGTACTCGTCGTTTAGTTTTATGATTGATTCACCATCATAATTCTCATGAATTTCCGGCTGGATATTTTCTGCATTAAAATCCGCCGTATCTACATGAGCGATAAAACCAATACGATCGATATTTTCTTTTCCTTTGGTTGCTGGAATTTTGGAAAATAGATAACCGTCCTTCATTGTTCTTATATCGGAAAAACCAATTTGTTTTAGTTCTCCAGCCAATTTCTTCAGAAATTCAACTTCTTTTGGATCACTGGGAATCGTTTTTGAATTCTCGTTTGAACGAGTATTAATCTTTGCATATTCAATAAAACGATCTACTAAATTTTCGTATTTCACTTTAATGCCTCTTCTATTGTCTTTATTTCTGCTTGTAAACTATCGTAGCGCTTTGTTGATGTCTGCAATGATTTTTCAAGGATTTTCTCAATCTGTTTTGAGTGATCCAGTCTCTCCTGCCATTTATTTTTGAAAGTTGAAGTCCGATGCTTTAACAGGCATGGCCCAAATCTTAATTCCCGATTCGTCATTTTTACAATTCCCTGTTGACTTCTTTTAGCAACGATGATTTCGTAAAAATGTCGATTTTCATAAATAATTTTTTCAGTTTCAATATATTGTCCATTTTTTTCGATTGCTTTTCTAACATCTATTTCTTCATTGTTAGGCTGCAAAATGAATTTGGCATTTTTAAGATAATCAGGAATCTTCGAAATAATTTTGGCAATTAATTCGCCACCCATTCCAGCAATCACAACTGTATCAATTTTGTCACTGGCTTTGATAACAGAAAGTCCGTCGCCAAGACGAAGAACTATTTGCTTTGCTTGATCCAAATCTGCCAATTCAATTTGTTCTTTTGCTTTTTCTAACGGTCCTAAACCAATATCTGTCGCAACTAAAAAAGACGATTTATTGGTTTCCAGTAAAGCGATTGGAATTGCAGCATGGTCGGTTCCAATATCGGCAACTCTTGCCGCTTGATTAATCAAGCGATATATTTCCATTAAACGATCAGACAATTTTGTCATAGCTTTCTGCCCTTCAATTCTAATTAAAAAACTGAATCATTTATGATTCAGTTTTTTAGAAGTATTTTATAAAAATTTATTCTTCCATAAAGTCTTTTAATTGTTTTGAACGGCTGGGATGGCGAAGCTTGCGTAATGCCTTTGCTTCAATCTGCCGAATTCTTTCACGAGTCACACCGAAAACCCGACCAACTTCTTCCAAAGTTCTGGTTTTTCCATCTTCAAGGCCAAAACGCAAACGAAGAACATTTTCCTCACGTTCGGTCAAGGTACCAAGAACTTCCTCTAACTGATCTTTTAACATCTGGTCAGAAGTCGATTCAATTGGAGACTCCCCTTCATTATCTTCGATGAAGTCTCCTAGATGGGAATCATTCTCTTCACCGATCGGAGTTTCCAAAGAGACAGGTTCTTGAGCGATCTTTTGGATTTCACGAACTTTATCAGCTGTTAATTCCATTTCGGCACCGATTTCTTCAGGCATTGGATCACGTCCAAGATCCTGAATCAAAGTCCGTTGAATTCGAATAAGCTTGTTAATAGTCTCCACCATGTGGACAGGTATACGAATCGTTCGAGCCTGATCAGCAATTGCACGAGTTATAGCTTGACGAATCCACCAAGTAGCATAGGTTGAAAACTTAAATCCTTTTGTATAATCAAACTTTTCAACGGCCTTCATTAAACCCATATTTCCTTCTTGAATCAAATCCAAAAAGTGCATTCCGCGGCCAACATAACGCTTTGCGATCGAAACAACCAAACGCAAATTGGCTTCAGCAAGTTCCTGGCGGGCACGCTCACCATCAGACCCCCCTTTTTCGATTCTTTTGGCAATTGCGACTTCCTGATCGGCATTCAGTAATGAAACCCGTCCGATTTCTTTCAAGTACATCCTAACAGGGTCATTAATTTTGACACCCTTTGGTGCTGAAGAGGCTTGGGAAAGTTCTTCTTGACTTGGATTATTACTCTTGGTCTTCAGTGACTTTTCCGAAGGATTGCCATCCTCATCAACAATCGAAATACCAGCATCCTCGACCTTTTCTATTAATTTGTCGATTTGATCAGCATTTAAGGCAAAAGGTTTGGCCATTTTATTCTCTAAATCGTCATAAACGACCTGGCCACTCTTCTTATTTTTTTTGATAAAAGCTTTAAGACTTTTGGCATAAGCTTTTTCGTCAAAAGCAGTTGCGGCTGAAGAAGATTTTTCTCCGGATTTTGAATTATCTTTTGATTTTCCTTTTTTTAAATCATCTTTTTTAATAGACAAACCATCGTTTCCTTCACTTTTCTTCTCAGCTCGATCAACGCGACGATTATAATTTTTTGCCAAACGCAAAAGCTCTTCTTTTTTGTCTTTTTTAAGGAATTTTACATCGACTTTTTCTAAAGCTGACTGCAATTCTGCAACAGTATTATCACTTGAAACTAGGATTTTTTTAGTCATGTTTGTTTCCTGCTCTTTCTTTCATTAATTTAACTAGCTTGACGTTTAATTCTTTAATTCTGTCATTTTGATTCAAATTAATAGCCTCTTGAATCTGCTGCTTTATCTGTTGAATTTGTTTTTCAAATGGTATCCTTCTGTTCAATTGCCACAAATAATCATCAATCGCCTCCAAGTTATCCGTTGAATAAAAATCAATTTGATCGCTGATTAAATGATTAAACTGATCTTTTTCGCTGGCAGTCATATTTTTCATCAAATTAATTCCAATCGACTGAGTACCTGGATGCTTACTTCGGTAACCCTTAATCAAAAAATAGTAGAGTTGATTTTTTGGATCATGAAAGGTAAATTTTGCTTTTTTCTCTATTTCATGAAAAACATTTTCATGGTAAATCGACGAAACAATTATTTTTCTTTCAATCATTGCCTCCTGATCAATCAAGGGATTCCGGTTTCTTGAGTTTTTGAGTGGTGGATTATCATTTTGTCTTGACGACTGTCCCACTTGCCTTTTGGAAACATCGATATCGTTTCTTTTCAAGGATTGGTCAAGAACAGATCTACTTAAACCAAACTGGTCGGAGAGTTTTTTAAGTATCAAATCATTAGCAATCGGATCCGGGTGTTCATTTAAAAAGTTTAGTAAATCATTAGTATAATCACTTAAATTACCGACATTTTCAAGATTCCTACCTTTTTTCAAGTATTCAAAGGCAAAATCATTAATTGAAGTCGAATCCTCTTCAAAAATTTTTTTAAGAGCGCCTGGACCATTTTGTTGTAAATATTCGTCAGGATCTTTTTGATTAGGGATTGTTACAATTTCAAGTTGAAGATGCGGAAAATTTTTTATCTCTTCAATCGCACGCCAAGTGGCACTTTGACCAGCAGAGTCGCCATCATAGGCGATTGTTAATTTGGGTGTATTTCGAGAAATCAATTGGAGCTGATCTTTAGTTAGGCTCGTACCCATCGAAGCAATTCCATAGTCGATGCCAGCTTTATGGGCTGCAATTACATCTAAATAGCCTTCAAGCAAAAGAAGTTTTTGCGAAACTTTTGCTGCTTGTTTGGCAACATCGAAATGATATAACAGTTTCGATTTTTTAAAAACCGCTGTTTCCTTTGAATTAATATATTTCGCCGAATTATTTTTATCCAAAGTACGGCCGGAAAAACCGACAATATTACCATAAGAATCCTTAAGAGGAAACATAATTCGATTTGAAAAGACATCATGAAAACTGCCATCATCATATTGAGAAATAATTCCCGATTCAAGTTGAGTCTCTACAGGAATTTTCTTTTCTTCAAAAAAATCATGCAACGACCACTGACTAGGAAGAAAGCCAAGTTGAAAATCAGCAATTGTTTCCCTACTTAAATGACGTTCTTCCAGTAAATATTTCAAGGCATTTGTTGAAAGATCGGTATTTAACAACAAATGTGTAAAAATTTCAGAAGCCTGTTTATTTAATTCGATTAATTTTAATTCGTTTTCATTAAAATGTCCGCCAGTATTTTCTGTATATTTACTATCGATTTTAATTCCAACATTTCTAGCTACTTCTATAACCGCCTGAGGGAAAGACAAGCCTTTTTTTTCTGAAACATAATCAAAAACATTGCCACTCCGTCCACATGAATAGCACTTATAACGTTGGTTTTCTTCATCGACCGTAAAGCTAGGACTATTTTCCGACACAAAAGGACAAATACCCCAAAAATATTTTCCTTTTTTCTTTAAATCAACATCTTTGCCGATTACATCAACGATATTAATCGAATTCCTGATTTCTTCGATCGTACTTTTCGGTATCAAACTCGCCATTAGACAATCAATAATGATACTCACATAACTTGACTTTGTCAAGTGATAAGAATGTTGATATGACGCAGTTTAAGGCTATTTTTTATTTGTGAAAAACAGATTATGTTAACTAGAAAAGATGTGTAATCCTACTTGACAACAACTTTCCTAAGATCGCCAAGGCTGGAAATCAAATTATTAAGCAAATTAATCTGAGCAACTCTATTATTCTTAATGATTGGGTTTTTGTCCATAATCATATTCTCATCGAAATAATTATTAATCGGTTCTTTAAGAGATGCTAAAAATTGATAAACAGTATGATCTCCTTTGCTTAAAAGTACAATCGGATCCTTGTCCTTTGTCAATTGATAAAGACGTTTTTCCGAGTTAGTTACAAATAATTCAGGATCTATCTCGACATTACTTTTGTTTTTTTCGGCTAAGTTCTGAACTCGAGTCAAGGCCTCGATTACATCACGAAAATCCGGATCAGCTACATGGGATGCTAGTATTCTTACCCGTTTAAAAATATAGTTAATGATACCTTCATTAACTTTTCCCGTAGAGGCGTCCAGCAAATCATAACGAATATCGGAACTTTGCTGGCGGATTCGATCCAAAAAGAATTCAATCACTTTTCTATTAATTTCTTTTGTATCGGCAAAATCAATCAAAAAACCATCTTCATGTTTGTCCACTGCTGTTTTTAAGCTGTGAAGTAGTTTGCTAACAGAAAAATTCCATTTTTGTTGGCCAATGATTCTAACGATTCCCAAAGCTGCACGTCTTAGGCCGTAGGGATCGTTTGAACCGGAAGGAATGATACCTGCAGCAAAAAAAGAAAAGAGTGTATCTAATTTATCGGCGAGAGCCAGCATTGCACCAACTTTACTTTTCGGTAGGTCTCCTTCCGAGGAAGTTGGTAAATATTGTTCCGACAAAGCTTGACAAACTGTCTGATTTTCGCCAAATATTTTTGCGTAAATTCCAGCCATGGTCCCCTGCAATTCAGCAAATTCACCAACCATTGCTGTGGTTAAATCAAATTTATAAATATTTGCTGCTCGTTTTAAATCCTTCTTTTCTTGGCCGTTAAAAGCAAGTTGGTTAGCTAATAAAGCGGCTATTTTTTCAACTCTTTTCATATGTTCTGTCATTGTACCGATTTTTTCATGAAAAACCAATCGTTCGGCTTTCTTCATGAAGAAATCGATGTTATGTTTTTGATCTTCTTCAAAGAAAAATTCAGCATCTTCAAGACGGGCTACCAAGACTTTTTCATTACCCTTGACAACGTTTTCGATTTGATTGGAATCTCCATTCCTTACTGATATGAAGTGTGGCAAAATTTTTCCTTGTTTATTAGTAACATAAAAAAAACGTTGGTTGTCACGCATGCTAGTCGTTAAAACAATCTCAGGCAAATTCAAATATTTGTCATCAAAAACACCAGCAAAAGCTGTTGGATATTCAACAATATTATTTACTTCTTCCAATAAATCAGGATCTACATGAAGATTCCAATCGTTCGTATCGGCAATTTTCCTTATTTGATTACGAATCGAGTTTTTTCTAACTTTTGCATCGACAATCACATAGGCGTTATTCAAAGTTTCTTCGTAATCACCAGCTTCGGAAATTGAAATTTTGCCTCCACTCAAAAAACGGTGGCCACGTGTAAAACGATCAGCTTTTACATCGAGAATTTGAAAAGGGACTATCTTCGAATCAAGCAGAGAAACGAGCCAACGAATTGGGCGAACATACTCTAATTTAAAATCAGCCCATTTCATGTAAGTTGAAAATTTCATTTTTTCAACAACTTCGATGCCGATTTTCTTTAAAATTTCTTCTGCAGAAACCCCTTCGATATGCTTGTTTAAATAAACATATCCATCACGTTCATCAAATTCAGCCGGAGAAGTTCCTTGGCTACGAGCGAAACCTTCAGCTGCTCTTGACCAATTGCCACTTTCATCTTTGGCGACTTTTAATGAGGGTCCACGGAGTTCTTCATCTTTTGACTGCGAGTAATTTGATAAATCATGAACTAAAACTGCCAAACGACGGGGAGTGGAGAAAGCCTGTATTTTTTTATAATCCAATAAATTATCCGAAAAAAAGTTTTTTATACGTTCAATCAATTGATTTTCGGATTCTGTCACTAAATGTGCCGGTATTTCCTCTAATCCTATTTCCAATAAATAATCCGCCATTTCTAATTCTCCTCTTTCAATTCAACGATCTGTCCCATTCCTTTTCTGGTTGGGGCATCGATAACAACACCATTAGCGAAAATTTCGTTGCTCAAACGAAAATCGCCAAGACGTTCGGATTCCAACAAATCGGTCTTCGCCATTAAAAAGACCGAAATATCATCATCAAAAAAATTACCCGCAAAAGGAGCCTGAGACCAATTCTTTAGTTTTCCAAGACTGGTAAAAATCGAAATCCATTTGGTTTGGTTGCTACTGTTATGAAGTGCGATATAGGAATGATGAGGTTTTTTCTCATCATCCAAAAAAAATCTGCCCGGAACAATGAATTTTATTTGTTCGGCAACTTCTCCTTCAATCGGATCATCTTCGTTTATTTGGTATTTCTTCAGTAATTGCTCATTTTTTAAACTTTGATCAAGTATTTTAATGCGCTCGACAACGACATTTTTGAATTCTTCAACCGTCAGATTGAAATCAATTTGTGAACGATCAATGATGATACCATCCAACTTTTCTTTAACAGCAACCTTGACAGCTTGATCAAGACGAACTTCTTCGACAATTGGGAAACTTAAGTCAAAATCGTCTTTCAAAACACGGTGAGCTAGTTTATTGCTCGTAAAAACCAAAAGATAGTTTTTATTGCTAACTGTTTTATAACGAAAATTAGTTTCATAAAAAAATTGGCCAAAAAGCGCAGCTGATAATAAATTTTGTCCAGCAAACCAATCATGTTTTGGATCTGAATTTTGATAGGCCTTTAAAAGATCAGCAGTTTTTTCAAAATTGTAATGAATTTTACTTGTTTCCAATTCAAGCCTCCTTTTTAATTTTTTTAGCTAATTTCTTTGTATAAATACCCTTCTCTCCAATGTACTTTTCCCTAAGTTTTGAATCCTTGAGTAAAGGAAAACCCAATTTCGCGCGAGCAGTAATAAATTCTCGAGCAATTGCTCTTGCCATACTTCTTATTCTATGCATATAACCCGCTCTTTCGGTGACAGAAACAGCTCCTCTAGCGTCGAGTAAATTAAAAATATGACTTAATTTTAAAATATAATCATACGCCGGATGAACCAAACCCAACTTAGTTAACCTTTTCGCTTCAGCTTCATACTGATCAAAATTTTCAAGCAACATCTTTTCGTCTGATTGATCAAAGGAGTATACAGAGTGTTCATACTCCGGTTCTTTGAAAATATCGCCATACATGACGCCATTTCCCCATTCAAGATCATAAACAGACAAAACGTCTTGGATATAAGAAGCCAAACGTTCAAGACCGTAAGTAATTTCTGCAGTTACCGAATCCACCTCTATTGATCCGACCTGTTGAAAATATGTAAATTGAGTAACTTCCATTCCGTCAAGCCAAACTTCCCAACCGATTCCAGCTGCCCCCATTGATGGATTTTCCCAATTATCCTCAACGAAACGAATATCATGTTCAGAAGCTTTTAATCCTAGCCTAGTTAAACTGCCAAGATATAATTCCTGGATATTTTCTGGAGACGGTTTCATGACTACCTGAAATTGATGGTGCTGAAATAGACGATTTGGGTTATGTCCATATCGACCATCAGCCGGACGCCGCGATGGTTGTACATATGCGGCATTCCAAGGTTCAGGGCCATTAGCGCGCAAAAAAGTATAAGGACTTTGAGTACCGGCACCAACTTCATTGTCGTAAGCCTGCATTAAATTAGCGCCTTGTTCGGCCCAATACTCTTGTAAATTTAAAATTATATCCTGCATCGACATTTTTTTTGTCATTAATCTGCTCCCATTCGATATTAATCAACACAAAATTGCGTTTTTCGTTGCAATTAAAGACAAAAAAAGCCCTAACAGCAACAATGCCATCAGGACGCTTTACACGCGGTTCCACCTGATTTCCGCAAATCATTTAATAATTTGCGACACTTTATAATCGAACAGATTTACTCAACAATCGCCACAAAGTCTCAGCATAAATCTGTATATACAGAAATACTACTATTTTGTACCAATTAAAACAATAAAATTTTCAGCTAATATTAATTGTTTTATTAATAATTTCATTCAGAAGACTCTGATTTTAAATCATCAATATATATTTTCTTAATGAAATTGGATTTAAGAACAGTATCTTTCTTTATTTTTTATCAAACTAGATAAGATTTAATAATTTCTGTATAAATTTTAGCTGCCTGCAAATATGTTTCAACTTTTAAATGCTCATTTACGGCATGAGCACAATCATCAGATTCCGGTCCAAAAATTAAAATTGGAAATTCGCTTTCCCCTTTGATAAACTCTGAGGCCTCATTTGTGCCTGTTCCAGCAACTAAGTCGCCATTAAAACCGCTGACTTCTTTGATCTTTGCCTGGGCCAACTTCGTAAAATCACTAACTGGTTGGACCGGCAAAGGTAATTCAGGAAAAACAATTTCCAATTTTAGTTCGGCTTCCTCGCTCTCGTTTAATTCAGCAATAATTGATTCCAGTTTACTAATCACTTGATCATTCGGTGTCTCGGGAATTGTTCTCATATTGCCACCCAACTCGGCTTTATCAGGAATTTGATTAAGCTGTTCTCCTCCTTTGATTAGTGTAAAAGCATTCGTAAAATAACCAAGAACCTCGTTTTTCTCGGTAAGGGTATCGAAATATTCATCAAATCGGTCCATAACCTTACGCAAAGCGTTAATTGCATTGATTCCCTTTTCCGGTACTGATGAATGAGCACTTTTGCCGCTTGAATAAACACGGTAATCGATAACGCCTTTATTGGTATATCCAATTTCAAAATTTTTACGCGGTTCTCCCAAAATCATTGCCGTAACATCGTCCAAAGCGCCGCTTTGAGTGACTTGGGTTGCACCAATTTCACTTGTTTCTTCTCCAACAGTGGCAATTAGCTTCAAAGTACCGGCAAAATCGGAACCGTCGGTTACGACATCCAGGGCAGCCGATACCAAGGCAGACAAACCGCCTTTCATATCATCAGCACCCCTTCCGTACAGAATTCCATCATGAATTTCTGCTGAAAAAGGATTATATTTCCAACTTGATGAATCTCCAGCAGAAACAGTATCCTCATGACCGGAAAATGCAAGTACTTTATCGCCCTTGTTCTTTCCATTAATAGTCACAACAACCGATTTTCTATTCTACTCGGCTTCAATATAGTCGATTTTAACGTTCTCAAATTTTTCAAAAAGACTGCCGATATATTCAGCAACAGAAGCTTCATTAGAATTTTCTGTATCAAACTGAACTATTTTTTGAAAAATTTCAACTTTTTTATTTTCCGTTAAACCCATGTTTTCCTCCAATTGCTTGTCAATCATTTTATCAGTTTGAAGAATCATTCGGATATTTAATCTGCAAAGAATTCATTTGCTCAATAAAAGTCCTCGATCGGGTTTTTAAACCAATTTGCCGATCATAAATTAAGTTGATTACTCGTTGAAGACTACGCTTGACATTCTCGGAAATGTTAATTGAATTAAATTGAGAAATTTTAATCTTGGAAAACATACGTAGATAATAAATAGCTTTCGGATTTGCATGAAGCCGACGATCGTCGAGATGATAATTCTTTTTTGATAAGATGCCGTTATATTGTTCGGAAAAATCAAATTCTCCCTCGGTCTGACCATTAATTGGATCAGAAAACAAATTCGGTTCGACACCAAAAACACTCAACAATTGAATCTCAAAAACATTTGCAATAACTTGTGGATCCAAACCAGCATCAATTTTTTTCAATGCCTGAAAAAACATAAAGTACCATTGATCAATATTGGTATTTTCATCAAAAGCTGCCGCAAGCAGCTCAGCAATATGACTAGCATAGGCATTTAAAATAATATCAAGTGAAATATTCTTAAAAATCGAAGTGGATTCAGAAGAATTTAAATAGCCCAGACCATTTTTCTTTGGATATTTACCAAAAAAATCACCATAAGTGAATAATTGAGTAGCTATTTTAAGCGAACTTTTCGTTTTTTTGCTGCCACGAGCTAAATAAGTATTAATTCCAATTGTTGGACTAATAATTTTAATCAGAGAATCGTTTTCTGAATAATCTCTAACACTGATTACGATTCCGGAAATTTTGTCTACCATCACAAATCTTGTTTTGAATTATAGCCGAGTTCCTGTAAAGCCTGAGGTCTTTCTCGCCAACGCGCCTCAACTTTCACCCAAGTCTCCAAATAAACTCTTTCACCTAAAAGATTTTCTATATCTTTTCTGGCTAATTGGCCGATTCTTTTAATCATATTACCCTGTTTGCCAATAATGATATTTTTCTGAGAAGAGCGTTCAACAACAATCGAGGCTTGAATGTGCAACTTTTCGTTCACGCCGTCCTTTTTCATCGAATCAATCACAACAGCAATTGAATGAGGAACCTCTTGTTCGGTTAACTGCAAAATTTTTTCTCGAATTAATTCTGCCACCAAAAAACGTTCCGGATGATCGGTAATCTGTTCTTTTGAAAAATATTGTGGTCCAGGATGCAATTTTTCAATCACATCATCAACAAGCGCATTGACTTGCTCGCCTGATTTTGCCGAGATCGGATAAACTTCAGACCAATCAAGCGAATCAACTGTATAACTTGAAATTGCTTGAAAAAGATCATTTTTCTTTTTAATAAGATCAATTTTATTTACCAATAAATAGATCGGTGTATTTTTAATTTTTTTCAAACGTTCAATGATGAAATTATCACCACCACCACGTTTTTCTGTCGCATCAACAACAAACCAAACGGCATCAGCTTCATTCAAAGCACCAAAACTAGCTTTTTCCATATATTCATCAAGACTGTTGTAAGGTTTATGAATGCCCGGTGTGTCTAAAAAAACAACCTGTGCTTCTTCAGTCGTATAAATACCAGCAATTTTATTTCTAGTTGTTTGCGCTTTGCTAGAAATAATCGCTACCTTTTGACCAATAATATAATTTAACAAAGTTGATTTGCCAACGTTAGGCCGACCGATAATCGCGACAAAACCAGATTTATATTCGTTATCCAAAATATTCTCCATTAATAATTAAATAAATTATGTATTCCCAACCAGACCCAAAAATAAGGCTGCAAAATAATTGCCAAAATTGTAAATTCTATAAAGACTGCAAAAACAACTCCAGCAGCAGCAACGTCCTTTGCCAACTTCGCTAAATCATCGTAACGATCACCAACCGTTAAATCAACAATTGCCTCGATAATCGTGTTCAAAATCTCTGCAACGATGGCAAAAAAAACACCAACCGTAACCCATAACCAATCAGAACGCGACAAATGAAAGTAAATGCCGACCCAAAGAACCAATAAGGCAATAACAATATGAATGCGGAAGTTTCTTTCTCGACTTATCATGATCCAAATACCGTTAAATGCATTAAAAAGCGCAGCAAAAAAGGTCTTGTTGTGCTTATAGGTCTTACGTTTTTGAATGATTGGTTTTTTATTTTGTGAGCCCATATCCTTCTAGTATCTTATCCTGCAATCCAAACATTTCGTCTTCGGCTGCTTGACTTCTAGTATGATCATAACCCAATAAATGCAAAAAACCATGAACAGCTAAATATGCTAACTCTCGATTATAACTATGAAGATACTCTTCAGCTTGAGCATGAGCGTGATCCAAACTTATGAACAAGTCTCCCAGTTCCTCCGCCACACCATCAATATGGATTCGATCGCTTTCCTCAAGCGCAAAAGAAATAACGTCGGTTGCTCGATCCGTATTACGGTATTCCTTATTGATTTGATGAATTTTTTCATCATTGACAAAATTTACCGACATCTCATAATTTTGTTTAAGCTGCATAAAGTCAAAAGCAAAAGCAAGAACCTTTTTCACGAGTTTTGCATCGTCATTATCAAGTTCTTTTTGTTTATCATCCAATACAATAACGTCAAGCATTTTCTTTCGATTCCTTTTTCTGTTCATCGCGTTCATAAGCATCGACAATTAAGCCAACCAGAGGATGTCGAACGACATCATCATGCGTAAACTCCACTATGCCAATCGACTTCACATTTCTTAAAATTCTACGGGCTTGAATCAAGCCAGATTGTTTGGATCCCCGAGGAAGGTCGATTTGAGAAATATCGCCATTGACAAGCATCCTCGAATTAAATCCAAGACGGGTCAAAAACATTTTCATCTGAGCCGGAGTTGTATTTTGAGCCTCGTCCAAAATAATAAAAGCATTGTCCAGCGTGCGTCCTCGCATATAAGCTAAAGGAGCAACCTCGACAATTCCGCGTTCAATTAGACGACCAGACTGTTCAGATCCAATGATTGCATCCATGGCATCATAAATCGGACGGAGATACGGGTCAACTTTTTCTTTCAAATCCCCTGGTAAAAAACCTAGGGACTCGCCGGCTTCAACAGCAGGTCTAGTAATGATAATTTTATCAACATCGCCTTTTTTGAAAGCCGAAATAGCCATAACAACAGCTAAATAAGTTTTACCAGTCCCAGCAGGACCAATTCCAAAAGTAACTTCATTTCTTTTGATTGACTGAATGTATTGTCGTTGCCCAAAATTTTTAACTCTAACCGGCCTATTACGCACATCGTTAATCAAAGTTTCCGAATATAATTCGGAAAAATACTCCAAGGTACCCTTCTTTTGCATATTAATGGCACTTGCGATATCAGAAGGACCAATCAAAATATTTTTTTTAATTAATTTGATTAATTCAAGAAGGACCGATCCGGCTGTTTTGACTTTTTCCTCTTCACCGTCAACAATAATCGAATTAGAACGTTGACTGATCTTTACACCAAGGCCTTCTTCTAAAATCGATAAAAGCTTGTCCTGATTGCCGATAATATTTTGTAATTGTTCTGGTTTTTCTAAAGGAAATTCCCGAGTAATAATTTGGCTCATTAAGCACCTAATTTATCTTTGACAAGCGAGGCCAATTTAGATCCATCGAAACGGCCCTTGGTTCTAGACGACAATTGTCCCATGACTTTTCCCATATCACGCAACCCTGAAGCGTTAACATTTGAAATGGCCTGATCAATCATTTTCGATACCTGTTCTTCGGACAAAGGTTCGGGTAAATAAGTTTTTAAAACTTCAATTTCTTTTTCCGTCATTGTAACCAAGTCGTCACGTTTGCCCTTTTTAAAGTCATTAATTGAATCCCTTCGGGATTTAACTTCACTGGCTAATACAGCAACAACTTCTTCGTCCGATAATTCATGGCCAAGTTCGATTTGTTTGTTAGAAATGGATGCTTTAAGCATTCTTAAAACACTAAGTTTCTCTTTATCTTGGGCCTTCATTGCTTTAATAATTGCTGCTTGAATATCACTTGTTAAACTCATATTTCTCCTAGTGTCTATAAAAAAAGGCCTTGCGGCCGCTTAAATTAATGATCATTACGAGCACGCTTACGAGCACGTTTTTGTGCTGCCTCGCTCTTCAACTTACGAGCAACAGAAGGTTTAACGTAGAATTCACGCTTACGAACTTCCTGAAGGGTACCGTCTTTGGCGACGCCACGTTTGAAGCGACGAAGAGCATCATCGAATGATTCGTTATGACGAACAATAATACTTGCCATATAATATCCCTCCTTTCGTGTCCGATTTACTTGCGTATGACCTAATAATTATGACATTATTGATCTTAAATGGCAAATAGGTCCATTTGATTGGCATCAGTCATTCCATCGAGCATATGATTTTGATCCATGAAATCGATCAGCGTTTTATTAACAGAACCACGCTTTGCTAAATCTTCTTTGGAAATGAATTCATGTTCGGCACGGGCGGCAACAATCGCTTTAGCAACGTTATCCCCTAAACCTTGCAAAGCAACGAAAGGCAAAATAATTTGGTTACCATCGATTTTCCAGTCAAAAGCTTCCGACTTATATAGATCGACCATTTTAAATTCAATTCCTCGTTGCCATGCCTCGTTGGCGATTTCATAAATGGCCAGAGTCTTAGACTCTTCTTTATTCAAATCGTTATATCTACTACGATAACTCTTAACCAATGCTTGAACCTTTGTTTTCCCCTGAGTTATTCCAACGGCATCGATTGTTTTATCCTTTGCCCTAACAGAGAAAAAAGCAGCGTAATAAATCGCAGGAAAGTATACTTTGAAGAAAGCAATTCGAAGTGCCGACATCACATAAGCAGCTGCGTGGGCACGCGGAAACATATATTGAATTTTCAGCATCGAATCAATGTACCAATTAGGAACCTTCGGATGAGCTTTAAGAATTTCCATATGTTCGGGAGAAATTCCTTTACCTTTACGGACTTTTTCCATAATCTGAAAAGCATCGGATGATTCCAAACCAAAAGACATTAAATCAGTCATAATTTTGTCACGGGTCCCTATAACTGTACCGATGTTGGCTTGGCCGTTCTTGATTAACTCATCCGCATTTCCATTCCAAACGTTTGTACCATGCGAAAGGCCGGAAATTTGCAGAAGCTCGCCAAAATTATGTGGTTTGGTTTGTTCAAGCATGCCACGAACAAAGTTGGTTCCGAATTCAGGAATTCCAAGAGTACCGGTGTTGGACATAATTTCATCTTCGGTAACATGCAAAGCTTTTGTCGAAGTAAATAAGGACAGAACTCCCGGGTCGTTAACCGGAACTGTTTTTGGATCAATTCCAGACATATCCTGTAAAGCTCGGAGAAGGGTCGGATCATCATGGCCGAGAATATCCATTTTCAAAACATTATCATGAATCGAATGGTAATCAAGATGGGTTGTCTTCCAATTGGACTTTGTATCATCGGCTGGAAATTGAATCGGCGTAAAATCATAAACATCATGATCCGAAGGAATGATAATAATTCCTCCAGCGTGCTGACCGGTAGTCCGTTTTACACCGGTGATGCCATTGGATAGACGATCCTCTTCTGCCTTTCGATAGTGAACGTCGTTTGCCTCTTCGTAATTTTTGACCATTCCATAGGCTGTTTTTTCCGCAACTGTACCAATTGTGCCAGCACGAAAAACGTTATTTTCGCCAAACATGACTTTAGTGTAATTATGGGCAATTGGTTGATAATCACCAGAAAAGTTTAAATCGATATCAGGAACTTTATCACCCTTAAAACCCAAGAAAGTTTCAAAAGGAATGTTCTGACCGTCACCAATTAAAATTGTTCCATCAACCGGATTTCGTTTTTCCGGTAAATCAAAGCCGGAAGAAACATTAGCATCTTCAACAAATTCAGTATAGTTGCCATTTACAGAGCGGTAATGCGGTGGCAAGGGGTTGACTTCGGTAATGCCCATCATTGTTGCAACCAATGAAGATCCAACTGAACCTCGAGAACCAACTATATATCCATCTTTATTGGATTTATCAACCAAGCGTTGACTAATAACATAAATAACCGCGTAGCCGTTGCCAATAATCGCATTTAATTCCCTATCCAAACGTTTTTGAATTAAATCAGGAAGTGGATTCCCATACATTTCTTTAGCGCGCGCATAAGCTTTTTTTCTTAAAATATCTTCGGAACCTTCAATTTTCGGTGTTGATAACCCTTTTTTCAAAGGCTGAACATCATCGATCATTTGATTGATTTTGTGGGAATTTTCCACAACAATTTCATAAGCTTTTTCCTTTCCAAGAAAAGCGAATTCATCAAGCAAATGTTGGGTTTTTTTCATTGAAAGATCTGCTAAAGTGTAACGGGTTTCACCAGCAGCAGCTGACCGGGCGATTTTAGAATTGAGCAGAATCGTTCGATAAATTCTATCTTTTTCCGTAAGATAGTGAACGTCACCTGTAACAACAAGTGGCAGCTCTAAAATATCAGCAAGTTTAACGTACTGCTTAATTAATTTTTCGAGTGTTGCTCGGTCTTTAATAAAACCAGATTCGATTCTTGGCTGATAATTTTCTAAAGGCTGAACCTCGATATAATCATAATTTATGCTGTCAGCCAATTCGATTGCTTTATCAATTCCCTCTCGAGCCAAAGTATCGAATAAATTACCGCCAATATCTCCCGAACCAACCAATAAACCGTTACGGTACTTAGTTAAAAGGCTTTTGGGAACACGAGAAACGCGGTAATGATAATTAATATTCGATTCGGAAACCAATTTATAGAGATTTTTCAAACCAGTCTGGTTCTTAACTAAGATGGATAAATGCGTTGGCCTGGTCTGCCTCCAGCTTTCATGATCATCAGTATGTTCATTTAACTGTTCATCATAAACAACACCATAATTTTCTTCCGCTTCTTTCAAGAAAATATGTAAAAGCATTCCGGTAGCAGTTGAATCATCGATTGCGCGGTGATGATGTTCAAGATTAACACTAAATTTTTTTGATAGAAAATCAAGAGTGTAACGCCCGAAATTCGGATAAAGCCAACGGGCTAAATTCAATGTATCTATTACCAAAGTATTGATCTTGGGCAACTTATGGACTGCCAAAGCATGGTTCACAAAACCATAATCGAATTTAATAACATTATGACCGGCTAAAATTGTCCCAGCATAAAACTGCTGGAACATTTTTAAAACTTCAGCTTCTGGTTTGCTGTTTTTAACAAGATCATCAGTAATACCGGTTAAATTAATCGTTTGTTCCGACAAAGGAAAACCAGGATTAATAAATTGATCAAAAGTATCCAAAACGACGCCGTTTTTCATTTTTACGGCTGATAGTTGAATTATTTTATCATTAACAGCCGATAAGCCAGTTGTTTCGATATCGAAAATCGTATACTGACAATCTTTTAAGATTTCACGATTGGTATTAATGGCAATCGCTTCACCATCTTCAACGTAATTGGCTTCCAATCCGTAAATGGCTTTCACGCCAGTTTTTTTTGCGGATGCTGAAGCTTCAGGAAAAGCCTGTACATCAGCATTATCGGTAATTGCCAAAGCATCCTGATTCCATTCTGCTGCTTGAGCAAAAAGTTCACTAGCGGAATTAACAGCATTCAAGGTCGTCATCGTCGTGTGGGCGTGTAACTCTATTCGGTGTTTCTGATTTTCATCAATGGGATCGGAGTCGCTTTCCTTCTCAATTGTCTGCATATCATTAATATTCAGCGAGAGTTCACCGCCCATGTAGTCATCAACAGCGACACGACCTCTGATTTTCACCCAAAGATTACTCGGAATATTTTTTAGGGTTTCATTATCTTTTTTACTTCTGGAAAATACTTTAGCGGAAATAGAATTTGTGTAATCAGTTATTTCAACCGTTAAAATTGCACCACCACGCTTGGTTTCACGGTAATCAGACTTAAATAAATAGCCCTCAACGACAACATTGTCTCCATCGTTGACTTCATCCAAGGGCAACAATTTCGTTGAGTCGGGAATTGGATTGCCCAATAAAATGTTTGTATGGTACTCGGGTTCGGCTGCCTGAGCGACTTCGGTAGCTGATTCATGAATTTCGGCTGCCTGAGAATTTTCAAACTGTTCTTGAATTTCAGCCTGTTTTTCGCTGTCAATCGTAAAAACGAAGGGTATTCCAATACCCAAGGATAAATATGCTTGGGCGATTAAATCTTTAATATTTGAAAAATAGTCAATTCCAGCCTGAGTCATCAATAATGCTTCGACTCTTTCGCCTGTGTTAACAAAGTTAATCCCTCTTGAAATTTCATTAGTATAGGGAGTACTGTGGTCAATCAAAGCTAAAACCAAATGCCAATATTCATTCAGTTCGTTAACTCCAGATTTTTGCGAGACTCTAAAAATAAGATCACAATTGATATTTTCTTTGGAAAAAGTATTTTTAGTATCTAAAATTAGACGCGCTAGTAAAGTAGAATCCAAAAAACGATCGGTAGAAAACTCAAAGATCCACTTGCGGTCTTCAGGTATAACTTCCACATCATCTAAAGAAATTCCTGCTAGCTGATTTATAAAAGTGTCGTCCCCGTGACCGATCTGCGTCAAGAGTATTTGTAATTTAGAATAATTTTCAGACATTAATTCTATTTTAATTCATTCAACTTATCTTTTAAGAAAGCAATGAGATTATCTGTCGAAACATCATTTGTACTTTCTTGGCCTCTAGCCTTAACTTCGACAATCTGCTGATCAGCTTGTCTTCCAACAACTACTCGAATCGGAATCCCGATTAAATCGGAATCAGCAAATTTAACTCCCGGTCGTTCTTTTCTGTCGTCTACTAGAACTTCAAAACCGGCTTCCTGCAGGTTCTTATCAATTTGCTTAGTCAAATTTACTTGACTTTCATTTTTCGTATTCATTGTTATTAGATGGACATTAAAAGGAGCTACCGCCTTAGGCCAAATAAAACCTTTAGGGTCATTTGACTGTTCGGCAATCGCAGATAGCAAACGCGAAATGCCAATTCCATAACATCCCATGATAATATCGCTTAGCTTACCTTTTTCATTTTGAATCTGTCCACCCATTTTGCTTGTATAAAAGGTTCCGAGCTTAAAAATATGGCCGATTTCGATTCCCTTTGTAAAAACAAGTTTGCCTTTACCATCAGGAGAAATCGAACCTTCTTTAGCAGTTAAGAAGTCCCCTGTTTCAAAATCTTTTAAATCTCGATCAAGATTAAAGTTCGCATAGTGCTGACCGTCATGATTCGATCCAACGAACCAATTGGCCTCATTTTGAATAGTTCTATCAACTAAAATTCGAATATCCTTATTTTTAAGACCAACGGGGCCAAGTGAACCAAAATGAGCTCCAAAGATTTTAAATACTTCTTGCTCCTCAGCTTCCGATAAATGTTTGGCATCCAGAAAATTTTTGACTTTTATTTCATTGACATCATAATCTCCCGGTATTATAACAGCGACTAATTCGTCATCAGCCTCAAAAACAATACATTTAGCAATCTTATGCGTTGGAACATGCAGATAATCTGCATCATCTGCCAATGTTTTTGCATTCGGAGTGTCAACTAAAACGAGTGCCTTTTTATCTTCATCCGGAATTTTTTTCTCAAAAAATTCTTCGGCCATCTCTATGTTGGCAGCATATTTCCCGGAATTCGAATATGCAATGATGTCTTCTCCGGTTGCTGCAATTGCTTGGAACTCAGCAGAATCCTTTCCACCCATTGATCCTGAATCGGCAATGATTTCACGATAATCCAAACCCACGCGATCAAAAATTCTCTTATAAGCAGATTCAATTAGATCATAAGCATCGTCCAAACCTTTTTGATCCGAAGAAAATGAATATGCGTCCTTCATAATGAACTCCCGTCCACGAAGCAAACCATTCTTTGGACGCAATTCATCACGAAACTTCTGTTGAATTTGATATAGAATCAAAGGTAATTTTTTGTAGGACTTAATTTCATCAGATATTATTTTCGTAAAAGTCTCCTCATGGGTCGGTGCCATGATAAATTCACGATCATGCCTATCTTTTAGTTGATACATTTGGGGACCATAAGTATAAAAACGCCCAGACTCTTTCCATAATTCGGCAGGAATCATTTCGGGCATCAACATTTCGTTAGCATCGATTCGACTCATTTCTTCTCTGATAATCGATTCTATTTTATTGATAATTCGATTAGCCAGTGGAAGATACGCATATATTCCGCCAGCAACCTGCCGAATAAAACCAGCCCTCAGCATAAAAATATGACTTTTAACTTGAGCTTCAGCCGGAACTTCTTTTTCAGTTGGAATAAAAATTTTTGATTGTTTCATTTCCTCACCTTAGTAAATCATTGATCGTAACTGCAATCATTAACAAAATCATAAATACAACACCAGCAATCATTACCCATTGATTAACCTTTTCGGATAAAGGTTTGTGGCGAATTGCCTGAATTAGATTTAACAAAATTTTTCCTCCGTCAAGAACTGGTATTGGAATTAAATTGAAAATACCAATATTCAGACTTAGAAAAGCTGTTAAACCAACAAGGCTCAAAAAACCATCCGCTGTGGCTGCGCTTGTCGTTTTGGCAATCGCTACCGGTCCTCCTAGTTGATTAAGACTGGGGTGTTCAATTAGATGAGCAAGTGCCAACCAAATAGATGTTGCGCTACCGAAAAAACTTGAAAAACCATACTTGATTCGATTAGCAAAACCGGTCGTAGTGTCTTGTTCAACACCAATTAAATATTGAGTTCCTCCTGATTCAACGACTTTTTTTGGTTTAACTGTGACTGTTCTACTTTTATTACCGCGTCTGTATGAAACTTTCATTGTTTTATCACCGACATTTTCAATTGCCGTTGTTAATTGAGTCCAATTTGATATCTTGCTTGAATCAACCTTTGTAATTACATCGCCCTTTTTTAAACCCTGTTTCATCGCAGGATAATTTTTAATGGGATTGATTTGCGAATTCGAGACGGGAACCTTAATAAGCGAAAAAGCAAGTGCGAAAAACAAAACAAAGGCTAAAACAAAATTCATGAAGGGTCCGGCGAAACTAACCAATATTTGTTTCCAAAGAGAGATATTAGGCAACTGACGATCCTTTGGAGCAATTTGAATAATTCGATCTTCCCCGGCTCTTACTTTAGTGTCGGGAGCCAATTCAAATTGGAGTTCCCGCTTTGTTTCTTCGTCTATTACTCCCTTGATGGACAATTTATCATTAATATCAATTGCACTAATTCTCATCAATTGTTCATTAGCAGTAATCGGGTCTTCTGATATATCGATAAAATTAACCGTGTGCTGATTCGCAAACTTAATTTTAACGACTTTCCCCGGCCTTAATTCGTTTAAATATTCATTATCCTGGTCAGTACCAGCCATTAAAACATATCCGCCAACCGGTAAAATTCTTATAACATAATTCGTACCGTTCTTATTGGTACCGAATATCTTTGGCCCCATACCGATCGAAAATTCATAAACAACCACACCAAATTTTTTTGCAACAAAAAAATGACCAAATTCATGAATGGTTACAATCACTCCGAAAACGATGATAAAAGCAATAATTGAAGCAAAATTCATTTAAGTCAACCCCATTAAGACCAGTAAAGGCATCACAACAAGCATAGAGTCGAAACGGTCTAATATGCCGCCATGCCCCGGGAGCATATTCCCAGAGTCCTTAACACCATAAAAACGCTTAAAAGCAGATTCAATTAAATCGCCAAATTGACCAGCAATTGACAATAGCACCGTCACGATTATAAGTTCAAATGGATTGAATTCTGGAGCGAAATTAGTAACTAATGCGAATGAAACTGCAGCGATAGTTGCTATCAAAGTTCCTCCAATCGATCCTTCCCAAGTTTTGTTTGGACTAATTCGAGGAATTAATTTATGCTTCCCAAATTTTCGACCAACAATATAAGCGAAACTATCTGTTAACCAAACTATAATTAGTCCGAAAACGAAGGAAAGCCATTCCTCAGCACGCGCCTGGAGAAAAAAATGAAAACCAAAACCTATGTACAAAACCCCCAAGACCAATGATCCGGCATCATCAAAAGTTAACTTGTTATTTGATAGTACCGTCACAATCAAAATGAGCAGGATAAAAAAATAAATTAAACTTTTTTTATTAAAAAACATTTGTGCAGGCAAGGAAGCCCAAAAAACATTTGGAAGAATCGTAACAATCACAGCAAGAAAAGATATTAACGCTTCAAAACTAACAAGCAAACGCTTCTTCATAAACAAAAGCTCGCCAACAGCAATCAAACCCAAAAGAGACACCAAAAGTGTTAAGGGGATTCCCCCAATAACGACAAAAGGAATAAAAATTATTAACGCAATGATGCCAGTAATTACTCGTGTTTTCATGATTCTCTTATCTTACCAAAACGGCGGTCACGATTACTATAAGCTGCTAAAGCCTCTTCCAAATCTTCGGCAGTGTAATCAGGCCAAAGCTTGGGCGAGAAATAAAATTCCGAATATGCCGACTGCCACAGCAAAAAATTGCTGATTCTTTGTTCTCCGGAAGTACGAATGATCAGATCGGGATTAGCTTTTTCTGCTAAAGTATTGGTGAGCAAATTGTTTTGAAAAAGTTTTTCGTCGATATCTTCAGTCTTAATCTTTCCTTGTAAAACTTGATTGACAATCGATTTAGTAGCATCGACAATTTCCGTACGTCCACCATAATTAATTGCGAAATTCAAGATTAATCCGGTGTTGTCTTTTGTATCCTCGACAGCATTTAAAAATGCTTGACGAGTTTTTTCAGGTAAATCATCAATTTCGCCAATTCCTTCAACTTTGATATTGTTTTCGATCAGTTCAGGAACAAAAGTATTAAAAAAATCAATTGGCAATTTCATCAAATAATTGACTTCGTCTTGAGGACGGCCCCAGTTTTCGGTAGAGAAAGCAAAAAGAGTCAAAACTTTGACCCCAAGGTTATTTGCTGCAAGAGCAATAGTTTTAACATTCTGCATGCCTGCCTTATGGCCAAAAATGCGTGATTTGTGTTGGCGTTTGGCCCAACGACCATTTCCGTCCATGATAATGGCAACATGTTCAGGCAAGATGACCTCTAATTTCTTTTCATTTTTTGTTTTGGTCATCTTTAAAATTGCCATTAAATCTCCATTAATTCTTTTTCTTTAATATCTGCTATTCTATCAATATCTTTAATCTCAAGATCGGTCGCTTTTTGAATATCATCTTCTGTTCTATGGCGAGAATCTTCCGACAAATCATTATCTTTCTTAAGATCACTCATAAAATCATGTCTCGTATTGCGAGCAGCTACTTTTGCTTTTTCAGCTTCCGCTTTTACCTGTTTAACCAATTCTTTACGACTGTCCTCGGTTAGTTGAGGAATAATTAAACGAATCGCACTCCCATCATTTTGGGGTGTCAAACCTAAATCACTGGCAAAAATTGCTTGCTCAATAGCCTTTAAAGAGGTTTTGTCATATGGAGTAATCAAAAGTACCCTCGCTTCCGGAATTTGAACACTGGCTAACTGGTTTAACGGAGTAGGAGCTCCATAATACTCAACTTGTATTTTATTTAAAATATTCGGATTGGCACGGCCTGCTCGAATATTAATTAATTCATTTTGGAAAGCCTTACTGACTTTTCCCATTCTTTCTTTGACTTCTTTTAGATCAATCATTATTTTGACCCCTTAATAACTGTACCAATATCTTGACCTTCAATTGCTTTTTGAATATTGCCGGCTTCATTAAGATTAAAAACCACTAAAGGCATGTCAGTATCCTTAGCCATGGCTCCAGCTGTTGAATCCATAACTTTCAAATCCTTGCGCAATACTTCATCATATGTTAACTCAGTAAATTTAATCGCTTCATTATTTTTCCTTGGATCGGAATCATAAACTCCATCAACGCCATTTTTACCCATTAGAATAGCATCAGCGTTTATTTCTGCAGCACGAAGTGCCGCCGTAGTATCAGTCGAAAAATAAGGTGAACCGGTTCCAGCGCCGAATATAACGATACGTCCTTTTTCCAAATGGCGTATTGCACGGCCACGAATATAGGGCTCTGCTATTTGGCGCATTTCGATTGCTGTTAAAACACGTGTAACAACACCGGCTTGTTCAAGCGCATCTGCCAGAGATAAAGCATTCATAACTGTACCAAGCATACCAATGTAGTCAGCCCGAGCACGATCCATTCCGGCTTTTGCAGCTGGTTCGCCGCGCCACAAATTACCACCGCCATTAACAATTGCAATTTGAACTTGAGGATAGGCTCGTTTTATTTCGGCCAATTCATTAGCCACTCGTTTAACCGTCGTTAAATCAATACCACTGCCACCAGGGCCTGCCAATGCTTCTCCGGATAATTTTAATAAAACACGATGGAATTTAATTTCAGTCATAGATTTACCCGTTGATTTGTTTGGCTACTTCATCAGCCAAATTGCTTTCCTGCTTTTCGATTCCCTCGCCAACCTGGTAACGGATAAATGATTTGATAGTCGCACCTTGTTTTTTCAGATATTCAGCAACACTCTCACCCTCGCCTTTAACAAACGGTTGGTTTAATAAAGCAAGTTCATCAAGAAACTTTCCCAAACGTCCTTCAACAATCTTCTCTTTGATATTATCAGGCTTATTGCCGAGATCATCAGCCTTCATCTGGATTGATTTTTCATGCTCGACAACATCTTTTGGAACATCTTCTCTGCTCAAATATTTCGGTGCTATCGCAGCAATATGCATTGCAATATCTTTGGCAGTTGTAGAATCGCTATTCTCAAGAAGGGTAATAACAGAAATCTGTCCTCCCATGTGGGAATAGACCCCAAATGTCTGATTATCATTTTTCTCAACAACATTAAAACGTCGCAAGGTTATTTTCTCGCCGGTATGGGCTGAAGTCTGAACAATTTGATCATTTAAAGTTCCTTCTTCAACCGGTATGGCTAAAGCAGCCTTTAAATCAGCTGGTTTATGTTCAAGGATTACTTTTGCAGTCAAATGAAGTAAGTTCAAAAACTTTTCGTTGCTAGCAACAAAATCCGTTTCCGAATTCAATTCGATAATTGCAGCAGTATTTCCCGCTTCGATAACATCAGTCATTCCTTCAGCAGCAACACGATCAGCTTTTTTGGCAGCTTTAGCAACACCGCGTTCCTTTAAAACATCAATTGCCTTTTCCATATTGCCATTAGTTTCAACTAAGGCTTTTTTTGCATCCATTATTCCCGCGCTTGTCTTTTCGCGCAACTCTTTAACTAGTGCAGCAGTTATTTGTGCCATTTCTTACCTCACAAAAAATCGCCTGAACAGGCGATATTATTTTAGTCGTTTTATGCTTCTTGATTTTCGTTATTTGATGATTCTTCAAAATCTCCTTCGCCATCAGCAGTATCGGCGAAAGTCTTCTCTGCGGAATCTTCGCCGGCATCCTGTCCTTGACGACCTTCAATAATGGCATCAGCCATTTTGGAAGTGATTAATTTAACCGCACGAATCGCATCATCATTTGCAGGAATCTTAACATCAACCAAATCTGGATTTCCATTGGTATCAATCATTGCCACTACCGGAATGTTTAAACTGCGAGCTTCTTTAACAGCGATTTCTTCTGTCTTTGGGTCAACAACAAACATAACATCAGGAATATCTTCCATGTCCGCAATTCCACCAAGGAACTTTTCCAACTTTGCTTTTTGCTTACCAAGCTGAGAAGCTTCCTTTTTTGGAAGCTTGTCGAAACTACCATCCTCTTCGGCAGCGCGAAGTTCCTTCAACTTGTTGATACGGGTTTTGATTGTGTTCCAATTTGTTAATGTACCGCCCAACCAGCGATGGTTTACATAAGCAACTCCGGCACGTTTCGCCTCTTCTTCAATTGCTTCGGTTGCTTGTTTTTTCGTACCAACAAACAGGAAATTAGCTCCGTCGGCAGCTTCTCCCTTAACCCAGTTATAGGCATCGTCTGCCATCCGTAAAGTTTTTTGTAAATCGATAATATGAATACCATTACGAGAAGTAAATATATATTCATCCATCCGAGGATCCCAGCGACGGGTCTGATGACCAAAATGCGCGCCAGCCTCTAAAAGTTCTTTCATTGAAATTGCAGCCATATTAGGCCTCCTAATGTTTTTGTCCTCACAAAAGTTTCACATATTTCATCGACTCGATGAGCAACTGATAAAATATCCGCTTTTGCTGTGTATTGGCGAATGCCGTTTAACATTTTACCTGAAACAAACTTTGATTACAAGCCAATATAGCGCTCCTTTTCAATCCTGCTGAGATGCTTGAATTTGGCTTCAAAACTCAATGCTTCGCTTTTACTCGAGAATTCTTCCTGATAAACAAGTTTAAGCGGATGACGAATTGCCGCTCTTGTGAATTTAGCTCCTTTTTTTGCTTGATGAGTCGCAAAACGGCGATTAACATCATCCGAAGTTCCTGCATATAAATAATTATCTGCTGTTTGGATCACATAAAAGAAATATTTGTTGTCATGAAGAATATTTTGTAGTTCTTTAGTATATTCATTTCTCTCATTAAAGATAATCATTGGTTTTTCAATATTTATTTTCGCGTTACTGCCCTGTTTAATGGCTTTTACCAAAACGAGTTTTGCCCCAGTATTTTTCTTTCCATAAACAAAACGCATTTTGGAAATACCAAAACCATTTTTAATTAACAGATCTATAAAATCCGCAATTCTCTCGGCTCGATAAATAAAATACAATTTTCCCTTTGATTTTAAAAACTTTTTACTTTGACTGACCAAAACCGCCAGATCGAAATTTTCTTCATGACGGGCATGTGATCTTTCTTTTGACAAATTTTTTTTAGAATAATTCGGGGAATCGAAATAAGGTGGATTGGACACGATGGCATCTAAAGAATTCAGCTGGAATGTTCCGTCCAGATTATTGATGTCTTGATTAATTACTGTTACCCTTTTTTTTAAGTCATTTAATCCAACGGTCTTTTCTTCCAGCTGGGACAACTGCGAATTATTCTCGATTAAAAAAACTTTTCCTGGATTTTCAATAGCATATAACAAACCAATAATTCCGGTGCCTGCACCAAAATCGGCCAGCAATAATCTTTGGGATTTGGACTTATCGATAAAATTAGCAATCAAAAAAGCATCAATACCAAATTTTGGAAGCTGATTGTTTTGCAGAACCTTAAGTTTTCCACTAATCTTTTCAATTTTTTCATTAGAATCTAAATTGATTTTTTTCATTTTTATATAATGATAGACATGTACACAGTAATTTTTCGAATTATTCAAGTAATTCGTTGGCTAATCAATGGAAAAACTCACGTATACGGGCAAGAGAATATTCCACAAGATACACAATTTATTTTAGTTGCTCCTCACCGTACATGGTGGGATCCGTTGTGGTTTGCGATGACTCTTTTGCCAAGGCAATTTATTATTATGGCAAAAAAAGAATTGTATAAAAACAAAGCCTTCGGCTGGGCTTTGAAAAAAATTGGCGTTTTCCCTGTCGACCGCAATCATCCCGGACCTTCAGCAATTAAAATTCCAGTTAAAGAATTAAGAAGCGGAACACGAAACTTTATGATTTTTCCTTCTGGTTCTCGTCACTCTTCAAAATTAGAAGGCGGGGCCGTTTTAATTGCCAAAATGTCTGGCAGAAGTCTTTTACCAGTTGTTTATCAAGGACCATTAAAATTTATCGGTCTCTTTCGTCGAGGATCGACGAGCGTTGCTTTTGGGCCACTGATTCCCGTACCTAAAAAGGCCGATGAAAAAGAAATTATAATTAGTATGCAAAAAGCTTTTTCCGATTTGGACAAAAAAATAAATAAAAATTGGGTATATATTGATCCTCATCCGAAAAGAACAAATAATAATGACAAATAAAAAACAGATCATTCGATCTGTTTTTTTAATAATTCTTCTTCATCTGTGACATCATTTGATTGATTTGCTTTTGACTTAAATTACGACCCATCGAAGCACCGATTTGCTTAAGCATTTGCTCGTTAATCGGAGGGTTCTTCTTCAGATAACTTTTTAATGTAAAGCGAGAAATAACCATTCCTGCAGCCAAGCCGATCACGAGACCGATTAATAGAAACCATATCCAGCTCATATCTATCTTAATCCTTTCTTTTTTTGAATATCGATTACTTTTTTAGGAGTAACTTCTTTACCATTCTTATCGAAAACCTGCAATATTTCAACCTGTGAACGAAAAGTTTTACGGAAATTTTCCAAAAACTTCTGTCGTAGTTGTTTTTGCTCCTTCTTTTCCGCTTCCGTGAGCCCTTTTGAAGTTTTTTGCTTAGCGGCTAATTCATTGATTCGAGCTCTTAAAGCCTCATTCTTCGCCTGCTCGTCTTCATCAACAATAAATTCGGGTTCTTTATGCTCTTTTTCTGATCGTGAATTATCAACCATTAGAATTCTCCATACTTGTATTATACAAAAGTTTTTGCGTTTTTATTAAATTTTACGAACATGTGTTTGTTATAAGCTATGTCTTCCGCTATAATTGCATATAGCAATAAGTTATTAGAAAGGCTCGGCGATGGCAGAGACAAAGCAACTCGGAATTCTCCGTTTTATTTACGAAAAACAAAATGAAAAAGGTTACCCTCCAACAGTCCGTGAGATCGGGGAGGCAGTTGGTCTGTCGTCGACCTCAACCGTTCATGGGCATATCGATCGCCTGGAAAAACACGGTCTCCTGCACAAGGACCCAACAAAACCACGGGCAATTGAAATTACCGAGAAAGGATTAAGAGCTTTGGGTGTACCCGAGACTCCCGGCAAGGTTCCGATTATTGGTTTAGTTACAGCTGGTATGCCCATTTTAGCCGTTGAGCAAGCCGCAACCGAATTTTTACCAATCCCATCTGATCTCGAGCGTTTCGACGGCGATCTTTTCGTTCTTAGAGTTTCCGGAACTTCAATGATCAATATTGGCATTCTGGATGGCGATATGGTTTTCGTTCGCAAGCAGGACTATGCCGACAACGGTGATATTGTCGTTGCAATGACAACTGATTTTGGCAATGGAGAGGGTGAAGCGACCGTTAAACGCTTTTTCAAAGAAAGCAATCACTATCGACTGCAGCCCGAAAATGATACGATGGCCCCAATCATTGTCGAAAACGTTTCTATTCTCGGAAAAGTTGTTGGCTTATATCGAAACTCCATTTACTGAGAAATTATTTTTTTGTAAAGGGAGTTTTTTATAAAGAAATTTTCCGTTACACGATTAATTAATTATATTAAACGACTTTTCCCTTATAAGGGATTTTTTTCATTGCGTCAAAATCGTAATTGGCAATGTCTTCAGGCTTACTCATGTAAGCATGCACCGGCACTGAAAACATCAGATTAAGAACTGGTTCTTTTTCTTGAAAAATCAGAATTGGCGTCCCTTTTTTAACGGCATAACCAATTTCCATGGCAGTCCCTGAATCGACATTTTGACCCTCAAAATCCACTATTGCAACAATTACATCGGCTTCTTCGATGGCTTCAATGTCACTGTTATAAGTTACTGTCTGCCATTCAGGACTACCAAATTCCAGTTCTTCATGCTGATGCAGTCGAGGATCGTAGTAATCCATAACAGTCGGATTACTTTCTAGAGCTTTTTCAATCTTTTTAACTCTTGCAATTTGTTCGTCATCAAAAAATGGGCTTGCCAAATAGATATTCTTTGCCATATTCACCTCGCAAGTATCTTATCAAAAGTCGGAATTAAATAATAAAAAAATTAAAAATTATCCCCATAAATTCGTTGATGATCTTTTATTCTCTTTAATTGAAAGTGGGATGAATCATATGAATTAGTCAATTCATGATCTTCACTGTCTTCCGGAAATGCTCGAAAAAGTCCTTCATACTCGTCTACTGAAACTTTTCTCCGCGAAGCGATCATTTGAGCCGGGTCTCCAAGAATAGCCTGTCGATAGTCAGCTGCCAGTGAAAGAGAATATAGTTCTCCTTCCGCTCCACTGCCATAAGAAAACATTGCGATTCTATCGTTATTTTTGAGAATGTTATTTTTGAGTAAAGATATTAAGCTCAAATAAAGCGACCCAGTGTATAAATTACCAACTTTTCGATTATAGATCTGCCCGGCCAAACGATTTTTTTCCAATTGGTCTTTTTTGGATTCGTCAATTTGATCATTAATTTGATCAAGCGCTTTTTTCCCCATTTTCGTAAAGGGTAAATGAAAAACAAAAGCCGCAAAGTCGGAAACTTTCTTTAAATTTTTCTGAGAATAAGTCTGCCATATTTCATAAAAAAATTTTTCGTATATTTCCTGACTCATTTTCCCAAAAACCAACGCTTCGCTTTGATCAAGCGGACGCCAAAAGTCCATCAGATCTTCGGACTGAAAAACAGAATCCCAGTTATAACTCGCCAGTCTTGGTTGAGTGCTAACAAGCATTGCAACTGCTCCAGCCCCTTGTGTCACTTCGCCTGCACTTTTCAAACCATACCTTGCTATATCCGAAGCCACAACCAGAATACGTTTATTGGGGTGAAGCTTGACATAATCGAATGCAGTCATCAAGGCAAACGTGCCCCCATAACAGGCCTGTTTGATCTCAATAGCTCGCATATTTTTCTTTAAATTAAGTAGCTTTTGCAAATAAACCGCTCCTGATTTGGAATTATCTATTCCCGATTCACTCGCAAATAAAATCTCATCAATCGAATTCAAAAACTCAGTCGACTTTTGCTCAAGCAGAATCGAAGCCGCATTGGCGGCCATTGAAACCGAATCCTGAGTGGGTGGAACAATACTTTGCTTTTCTTGGCCAATACCTACCAAATACTTATTTGGATCCACGCCACGTTTTTCAGCAAGTTCGGTTAAGTCTAAATAAAGATTTGGTGTAAAAAAAGATATTTGATCAATTCCGATTTCCATGGTTTTAATTATAATCTAAATTCAGTGATGTATTTTTGATCGTGAAGAATATTTGGAAAATTATACCTAATTACCATTTTTTTCATTAGTTTGATTTAATAAAAACATTTTGTCGAATTTATGTAGGAAAAAAACCTAATTTTTGCTAGAATTGTTCTGTAGCTCGGAGACATGGCAGAGTGGTAATGCAGCGGACTCGAAATCCGCCGAACCGATGTAGAATCGGCGCCGGGGTTCGAATCCCCGTGTCTCCTTCATGAAAGATCGTAGGGAAATATTATTTGAATCGTTATTAATTCTTTTATCGACGATTTTTTCATTAGTTTGCGGTTCGATCCTCGCAATGTTGATTCTCTTATCTGTGTATATCGGTCCAAATTTTCTTTTAGGCCTTTCGGCAACTAAATATCAATCATTAATAGAAAATCATTCGTTTCTGAGTTGGCTCACAATTCTCGGAGAAGGATTAGCTTTACTATTTATATGGTTATTCAACCATTTTCTTTTCAAAGTGAAGGTATTTTTTTTAAACAAAAAATTCTTTCGGGCTCTTGCGATTGGGTCGCCGGTCATCATTTTTATAGGAATAAACCTCTATGTCTATTTATCAAAAAAAAGCGCAATCTCTTTCTTTGATTTTTTTACGGCAGCGAGTGTTTCGCTTTTAGTAGGAATTTTCGAAGAATATGCGGCGCGCGGAATGATCATCGGAAAATTAGAAGAAAGTACTGCTAAAAACTTTAGTTTTTTTGTAACTGTAATTATTTCCGCAATTTTTTTCTCTGCATTGCATTTAATCAACCTCTTCTCGGCAAGTTTGGAAATTACAAGCGTCCAAATTATTTATACAAGTGCCTTGGGAATTCTTTTCGGACTGGTGTACCTGGTAACTAAAAATCTTACTGTAACGATTATTTCTCACACATTAATTGATTTTATTGCCTTTATGGCCGATCCAAAAGCAATTTTTGGCCTAGGTCATCCTACTGTTAATTTAATCGACTTCGTTTTCAATCTGACGATATTAATTATTTTCTTTGCATATGCAAAATTGTTTCTCAAAAAAATCAATTTAAAGAAACTGCAAAAAAATTGGAATTAAGTATTTTTAGATAAAAATATTTCAAAAAGCATTTTTGGATCAAGTCTTGTTGATTTAAGTTTTAATTCAATATCAGATAAATTTAAAAAACTGTTGCTTAACTCGCCGAAAGTTTTCAGACTTGCCAACTGATTGGCTAATTTGGCTCGATAAGGATGAATATGGAGAAGACGAGACAAATTTTGGTCATTTAACTTCAAAGATTTAGCTTGGATAAGTAAACGATATTGTGATAGCAATAAAGCATTGATCCTAATTGGAGCTTCACCCCGGTCAATTAGTTCTTCATAAATTTTGAGAACTTTTCCCGGTTTTTTTTGATTGATTGCCTCAATTAAATCAAAAGCCGATTCAGTTGATTCCGGAGCGATTAGAAAATCGATCACATGATTATCAATTATGTGATTTTGGCCATATAACAGAAGTTTGTCAAGATTATTAATAATTAGACGTAAATTGAAGGCTAATCTTCGAAAATAATAATTCAATACTGCATCTTCGATCGAAATATCGGCAACCAAAAAACGTTTCTTGACAATTTGCAATATTTGTCGTTCATCAAGCGGTTTAAAATCAACATTTTCAGCTGTTTTGATTAAGCTTTTAACCGTTTTTTTTCTTTTATCTAGACTGAAATTAACAGCATTGATAATTAAGCTATTCTCGCCCTCCGGATTGTTTAAATATTTCAGTAATAAATTCTCTTCACTTTTTTCCAAACTATTTTTAGCTGTCAAAAATAATGGATTTTCGACTATCACAATCCGCCTACTGGCATTAAATGAAAGTGTTGAAACATCAGCCAGTACTTCTTTGATACCGGTATCATTGACGTCTGCTCTAACAAAATCCCAAGCTCGAAAATTTTCATCAATTGAATTCTCAAGTAAATTAGAAAATTGTTCCGTCAAAAAATCCTCAGTTCCTGTAAAAAAAATCAAAGCTGGTAATCGTTTATTCTTAATTTGTTTTTTAAAATCAGTCGGAGTCATTGAAATCCTTAGTAAAGGTCTGAAAATAACTTTTATCGTTATTATAAACGAAACGAATCATTCCATTTGTTTGAGTGTTAAAAGCACGGATTTTGAGTCTTGATATTGTTTCAAGAGTTTCTTTTTTTGGATGCCCATAACGATTATGCCTACCAGCTGAAATAATTCCATATTTAACCTGCCAATGATTCAAAACGTTGATGTTGCTGGAAGTTTTTGACCCATGATGACCAAATTTAAGTAAATCAATTTTAAGATCTGGATATCGAGATGCAATTTCTCTTTCTCCCTCTTGAGGTAAATCACCAGCGGTCAAGACATTTAGGTTGCCCACTTTTGCAAATAATGCAATTGAATCTTCGTTAACGGCAGATCCACTTTTGAAAGGATGGAGAATTCGGAATGGAAAATTTCGAATTTGGACTTGATTCGTAACTTCGATAACGTCTGTCTTTCCTAAATAAGGTTTAATTTCTCTTCGGAAAGAATTTGTTTTTGTCATTCCTAATGGAACTATAAGATGTTTAATCTTAATTGAAGAGAACAGATATTTAGCATTTCCGACATGATCCATATCGCCATGAGTCAAGAGTAAAAAATCCAAGAGGTTGATTCCTTTGGATTGAAGATAATTTATAATGATCGATTTTGCCTGATTCGAGCTTGTTTTGGAAATTTGCCATTCTTCCTGTGGCAAAGCCACTTTCCCACCAGTATCGATCAATATTGTTTTTTGATTCAAAGGAGTTCTTAATAACAGGGAATCTCCTTGACCGATATCAAATGCCGAAAACTCTCCATTCATTGGAAAATGAATAAAACAGAAACTAGCTGTAAAGGCAGTGGCAATAGCCATCAAAGAGAAATTGCGAATTTTTTTTCGTTGATCAAAAGACAATAAAATAAGGCAAACCAAAGGAATGACTAAATAATCTTCCATTTTTCCAAAAACAATTTTACCGGGTATTTTTGAAATCATTTCTATTAAATCCGCAAATAAAGCAACCAAATAATTAATAAAACAAACTGCTTGAGTCCAAAAGGGATGCAGAACAACTGCCAGGCCAATTAACGGCATGATAACTATTCCGAAAATAGGAATCGAAAAAAATTAGCCGGCATACTTAAAAAATGCCAGGTAAATTTGCTATTTAAAATAATCGGAATCGTCACAGAACTCATCAAAAGGCCTTGCTTAAAGGGCTTTAAATGCGCAATAAACATCAAAGAAAAACTCAGTAGATAAGATAACTGTCCTCCAAGATTAAGCAAAAGCATTGGTGAAAGCAAAAGTCCAGTTGCTAAAGAAAAGGACCAAATCTTTTCTTTTTCTACTCTTAAATTGAAATAACTCGCAAAAAGCGATAATTCAGCAGCTATGATTGGCCTTATCAGTGATTGCACGCTATCGGAAAAAACAAAAAAAGAGGTATTGCAAGAGCAATCAATGTGAGAGAAAGTTCCTTGGGAAAATACATTTTTTTGAAACTTTTCCTTAAAAAAAACAAAGAAATAAGTTACTTGAAAACCCGAAATACTAAAAAGATGAATTAATCCTAAATCGCTAATACCGGGATATTGATCGTAGAAACAGCTCTCCACATCACCAATTATTAAAGCTTTAGCATATTCAGCCAATGGGCTCGGCATCGAATCGAAATAGTCGATTGCAGATTTTCTAAAAAAATGAATTCGATCAGAAATTTTTTCAAAAAAAATCTGTGGCTCCCATTTACCGATTTTTTCGAAGCTACTCAAATTCAACTGATTCGTTATTGATTGTGTCAAAAAATATTTTCTAACATTGAATTGATTAAAATTGGTTGGTCTTTGTGGCTTTCCGAGATCCCCATTTACGACGCAGAGAAGATTGTCTCGATTATTTTCCCAGAATTTTTTCTCCTGTAAATTCTTGATTTTGGAATAGATGATAATCTTTTGTCGATCTGTTTCATCATATGCTTTGGCCTTTAGCCGATCTCCATCAACGGTGATTTTTCATCAGCGTAAATATGCACTTTTAATCGATGATTTTCCCGATTTGGAAGTGTTTGGTCCGATAAATTTTCTTGAAAACACCAAAATCTAATCAAAAAAAATGGGCTGGACACAAGAACTATAAAAAAGCTATTTTTAATTTGCTGAAATAAATTCTTATCAACAACAAAAAGACGAAAACAGTTGTTAAAAGAGAATTACGAAAATAAAATCCACTCAAGGAAGCAAGAAAAATGCTTATCAACAGACAATCGTTTCGATCAAGTTTATTTAATAAAGACATAATCGTTCAATTTTTCAACCGTTTTATCTCCAAAACCGGAGATATTTTTTAAATCATCAATTGATTTAAATTTTCCATGTTCTTCGCGATATTTTACTATCTCTTCAGCTTTTTTCTCCCCAATGCCATTAATTGTCTGTAGAGCAGACAAATCGGCCGTATTGATATCAATTTGAGCCTGAGAAGCGTTTGTATTCGTTGAAGAGCTGTTGCTGACGGAATTACAAAATTGTTCTGGAATTTTCTCACCTTTTTTTGGCACATATATAACCTGTCCGGAAATTATTTCCGCCGCCAAATTTATTTGGCTCAAATCGGCATTGGATTTTGCTCACCAGATTTATTAATTGCTGAGATAATTATTTCGCCGCTTTTAACCTTAACGACCTTCTCTTGAGCGACCGCACCTTTTACATCAACATAAAAGTCAACTTTTTCATCCTTAGATGACAAATTGTCGCTACTGGAAACACTTAAATTGGAATCATTTTTTAAACTTGTTGCCGATGAGAATAAAATATTTTCTTCTTTGTCGGTTCTTTTGATCGAACTCATAATAAAAAATGAGATCGCCAAAAAAGAAATACCACCAAAGATAAATATAATTTTTAAATTCATTTTTATTAATAAAAAAACTTTTGCTGTTAAATCCCGCATACTAATTATTACGCGAAATTAGCAAAAGTTTTAAAAAATATCTTCAATTTTTAATTGGCAAATCTTCCTTTTGAATAAGGCAAATCATCCGGTACATTTGTTGGGGCTTCCGGATCGAAGCTTCTCAAATAATTAACGAAACTGTCAAAACGATCAGGATAGGCGTTAACGCCATAAATCAGCTGTTCGCCCTTAAGATTCGGAGAATGGAAACGAATTCCCCATTCAACATTCTGATCAGAATTTGGATCGACAGGAGCGCGATAATCATCCGCCCAATCTTCGATAAATCCTAAGGCAACGTCGGAATAATGATCCCATATTCTCGTCAGGTCGGTAAATTTTTCGTCATATTTCCAATTAAAAGGCGTATGCAAGTCTTCAGAAAAATGCGGGTTATAAAAATCGAAATTCTCATCTGCCACATCAGTGATTTCCGATTGAGGCAATCGCCTTAAATAAAAAGCGTGACCATTGATCCGTTTAGTGTAAACATAGTCGAACCCGTAACTTAAATTTCCAATATAAAATACTAAATAGTCTAATCTAATCGCCATATTTATTTCTCAATCTTAATTAAATCTCTTGTAATACCATCTGTGAGATTCTCAAAACCATTTTTTGTAACCAGAACATCATCCTCAATTCGAACACCGCCAAGTCCGGAAATGTAAATACCGGGTTCGATTGTCAATATCTGGCTAGTAACAGCCTCATCGTCAGACCCCGGAGAAACAGCTGGACCTTCATGAATATCCAAGCCTACGCCATGGCCGCCGCCATGATTATATTCTTTTCCAAAACCTTTTGTTTCTATGTAAGAACGCGAAGCGCCATCGACTTCCTTTAAATCGACATCGGGTCTAACGGATTCAATCGATAATTCTTGAGCCTTTCTCACAATTTGATAAATATTGATCAAGCGCGGATCAATTTCTCCAATCGCAATAGTTCTCGTGATATCGGAAGTATAGTGGTTAAAGTAATAACCAAAATCAATTGTAACCAAATCACCACTCTCAATTTTACGATCAGAAGCTGTTCCATGAGGTTTGGAAGAATTCTCGCCCGAGGCAACAATTGTATCAAAACTAGCTTTTTCCAGCCCTTGGTGACGAGCAAAATAATCCAATTGATCAGCAATTTCTTTCTCTGTTAGACCTATTTTTATCCAATCGATTAATTGGTTAAAAGCCGTTACGGAACGTTTTGTGGCCTGACGCAGATTTTCTACTTCATCATCATCTTTAATCTCTCGTAAGGCTTCAATTGGAGCTGGCGTTGGTACAAATTCGGCTTCTAATTCACCATCCAGAAAATCAAAAACATAAAATGGCAGGTTTTCTTCAAAACCGACTTTCTTTACTTTCCACGAATTTAAAGTTTTAGCAGTTTCTCCATAATAATCACGACTAATTTTCAGGTCGACTCCATTTGGAAGATTATTTTGATACGCTTCCTGGTATCTACTGTCAGTCACTAATAAGGCATGATTGCGGCTCAAGACAAACATCCCTTCACCACTTCCACCGGAAAAACCGGTTAAATACTCGTTGTTATATCCCTGGTAGACAATCATTGAATCTATTTCTAAAACATCAAAAAGTTTTCTTAATTTAGAAATTCTTTTTTCAAAATTATACTTCATAATAGCCGCCTAAAAAAAATAGCGGTAAACCGCTATTTTGATTTTAAATTTTTAATGAACCGGTGTTTCCAGTTTAGCGTTATATTCCTCACGAGAATAAATTGATGCTTGGCGTTGAGTCTTTCCTTTACGCTCGAAACGGACAACTCCATCAACTAATGCATACAAAGTATCGTCATCGCCGCGACCAACATTATTGCCTGGATAAATGTGTGTACCCCGTTGACGATAAATAATCGTTCCGGCAAGAACATCTTGTCCATCGGCACGCTTTGCACCCAAACGACGACCGGCAGAGTCACGTCCGTTAGATGAAGATCCGCCTCCTTTATGGTGGGCCAACTTAATTAGGTTTTGTAATTTTTCTAACATTATGTGCCTCCTTAAACGCTCTCGATTAATACTTTTGTATATGGCTGACGATGGCCTTTTTTAACATGGCCATGCTTTTTAGCCTTATATTTGAAAGTAACGACTTTCTTTTCTTTGCCTTGCTTAGCGATTGTTCCAACAACAGATGCGCCGGAAACATATGGATCGCCAAACTTGCCATCAGCAAGTAAAACTTTATCAAAAGTTATTTTATCGCCTTCATTTGCTTCAAGTTTTTCAACGAAGATGGCATCTCCTGCCTCAACGCGATACTGCTTACCGCCGGTTTCAATAACTGCGTACTTATTAGCCATTTAGGCCTCCTCTTAGACTCACCGTGGCGGTGTGATAAATCACTTAAAAACCGCTTTAGAGTGGTTGAAGCATTGCAACAACTGAATTATTGTAACAAAAAAGCCCGAAATGGGCAATCACTAACTTCTGAGACCTAACTTATAAAGTCTTGAATCAATACTCAAATCCTTTTGAATTTGAGTAGCAATTTTTTCAGCTTGTGAATCCGAATCAACAGCGGACCTTGCCGATTCTTTGACAATCACGGAAAACTTGGAATGCAGAGTCGAAGCAATATCGCCGTCAATCAAATATTTTCCTTTTTGAGCTGCTTCGATCGTCGCTAACACTCCCCCGTTTTTGTCTCCTACAGCCTGTTCTAATTTATTGAATTCCTGTGTTGAAAGATTTTTGCCGTTTTGAGTTATTAACCGATCAACATCTTTTTTCATTTTAGTAACTGTCTTTGCATCGGTGGGTTTATAGGCATCCAAATCATTAATAACATTGTTAATATTCCGTTTTGATCGTTCAACCTGCCTATACTGTTTCTCAGACATTCTTACGCCACCAAAAGAAGCTCGCGGATACAGGAAAAAAGCTGCAACAAGCAAAGCGATAACGACTGATAATAAAATCCAAAAACTTTTCTTCATAATTAATTTTAAATGCGGAAGGTGGGACTCGAACCCACAACCTGCGGATTAGAACTCCGATGCTCTATCCAGTTGAGCCACTTCCGCGTACTTTCAGTATAGCTAAAAAATACTTTATTTTGTTATTAACCGGGAAAAAGATCATCCCGATAAGCAATTTTTAAATAATTAAGGTTATCAAGATACCACTTTAAAAACCAATTATATTTCGTTAAAACATCCAAAAAAGTCCATTGGTCATATGTATCGAAGACCTTAAAAAACCATTGGGAATGTCCAAGCGAATCAATTGCCTGAATTAAATATAAACTCATTTCCTCATTGAAGTCAATTTGAAAACCGTTATCCAGTGCAAAAATATCTTTTTGACGACTTTGAGCCAACACAAACAACTGGTCTGTCACAATGGCCGGAAGGTCGATTTTACTAAGCGGCAACATTTGATTATTGCCGGATTGCAACAAATTTAGGTCAACAGAAAAATCATCTTCGCCTAATATCTTCGCAAGAGTCTTGAAGATACCCGTTAAAGTTTTAACATCTACAGCGGTCAAATTTTTGCCAATACGGGAATTTATCAAATTAGCGAAACCGTCGGCATTTATGAACATATCTTTATTAAATATATCCAGATAAAGCAAATCTATTTGCAAATTTTTTTCCCGTAAATAAAAACCATCCTTTGTCAATTGGGAATTCGTCGAAAAATAAAATTCAAGGCTGGGGAAGCCAGATATTCGAAGACAATTGGCAATTTCTTGATTAGAATCCAAATTCGAAAAATAGTCAAGCTTTCTGAGTCGAAAAAGTTTGACAAAAAGTTGAGTTATCCAAAAAGAATTGTCATAGTGAAAAAGCGGGTTGAATTGTTCATAATGGCTTTGATTATTTTTAATTAATCGACCAACTGCATCGACCGTTTCGGATACCGTTTTTGATTTTAGAAAAATACTGTAAAAATTATCAAAATCCAGCAATTGTTTCGCATCGTGGTGAATTTCTTTTTGAAAATCATTTAAGTTCGATAATGTTTGTTTGCCTACAATTGTCATTTATTTTCTTTCTGGATTTCCGATAGATAATCGACATAAAGATTTCCTGCTTGATCGACAAAATGCTGAAAACTTCCCGAATACTTCTCGATTTGCTCCCGTTCCAACTGTAAAACGGCTCTGTCTTTCTCCAATTTAAGAATCGCGAGATTGTTTCTTTCGATGTCTGCCTCGAATCCGGATCGTTTTTTTGCAGCATAAAGTTGATTTGCTCGATGAAGCTCATTTAATTGTGCGTTTTGTTCTTCAACAGATTTCGGATTGTCCATGTAATTTTTTAATTCGTTGACAGCTACTTCGTCAAAAATGAATTCAATCCGAATAATATCAAGGATGCCAAAAGTCCTTGCAGACGGCCAACGTCCAAAGATTATTTCGTAAACGCCGGTTTTAATTTCCCTAAAATACAGGAATGGAAAGTGAACACGAATGAAGGACAATAATTTAGAGGCGAGAAATTCAGATAATTCCGGTTGAATCGTTTCCGTCATGTTGCTGAGAAAATAATTCGGATCAGCATGCGGCCACTGGCGTATTTTTTCGTTATAGCGTGCTGAATCAAGCAACTCATAAATCAGTAAATAATTATGTTCGTCAATTGCTTCTTTGATTGAATTTAAATAGTCAATTTTGCTATTGATTAAATTATTGAGAATAGGGATTTTATTGTCCCCTACGATATGCAAATTCATCTGATTTTCCATACTTCAATTTTTGCAAAGAAAAACGTCTATTGCTAGACGTTTATTAAATGTTATTTACTTTAATTAATTTAAAAGGTTTGAAGATATTGTTTAATTTCCCATTTAGAGACAGAAGCACGATAAGATTGATATTCAAGTTTTTTGGCTTCGACGAAGGTATCGGCAATTCGCTTGGAGATCGCGCTAATAACCACCTCGTCCTTTGACAGATTATCAACAGCTGTCAATAGAGTATCCGGAAGATCTTTAATACCGGCTTTTTTACGTTCATTAGCATCCATTAAGAAAATATTACGATCAACAGAATGCTCAGGAGTCGTTTCTTTTTCAACACCGTCCAATCCAGAATTCAAAACGACGGCGAAAGCCAGGTAAGGATTTGCTGTCGGATCAACCATTCTTAATTCCAAACGTGTCGAAGCACCGCGAGAAGCCGGGACACGAACCATTGGAGAACGGTTCGAAGCCGACCAGGCGATATAAACCGGCGCCTCAAAACCAGGAGTCAAGCGCTTGAATGAATTGACCGTTGGATTGGTAATAGCGACAAAATTCTGTGCGTGATCCAAAAGACCACCAAGGAAATGATAGGCCACTTTTGAGAGACCAAGTTTGTCGGTCGGATCATCAAAGGCGTTCTTGCCATCCTTTGAAAGACTCATATTTGTGTGCATGCCGTTTCCATTAATCCCGGCAATCGGTTTTGGCATAAAGGTGGCATAGTAGCCATATTTACGGGCAACGGTTTTAACAATAAGCTTAAATAGTTGAATATGGTCAGCTGCGGTCACGGCATCGGCATAACGAAAATCTACTTCATGTTGTCCAGGTGCAACTTCGTGATGAGCTGCTTCGACTTCAAAACCCATCTTTTCCAGAGTCAGAACGATTTCACGACGGACATGTTCTCCCAAATCCAATGGGGCCAAATCAAAATAGCCGCCATTATCATTAAGTTTCATAGTCGGTTTGCCATCTTCTCCAAGTTTAAACAAGAAGAATTCAGGTTCCGTCCCAACGTTGAAATCAGAAAAACCATCTTTTCTCATTTCTGCAAGAACGCGAATCAAATTGTTTCTCGGATCCCCTTCGAATGGCAAACGATCGCTTGTATAAACATTAGCCACGATCATCGCTACCTTGCCGTCATGTTCACCGGTCATTGAATCGGGTAAAATCCTGAAAGTGTCAAGATCAGGATACAGATACATATCGGATTCTTCAATTCTTACAAAACCATCGATTGATGATCCGTCAAACAGTAAATTATCGTCAAGAACTGTGTCAAGTTCGCTAACAGGTATTTCAACATTTTTTATCATGCCGAATACGTCGGTGAACATTACACGCAAAAAATCAACGCCTTCATCTTTAACTGACTTCTTAATTGCTTCTTTGGTTAATTTTGTCATTAATGTTTTTCCAGCCTTCCGATTTTCAAAAATTCATTTTCAAGTGAATGAACAAATTCCGTTTTCTCATTCCGCCGATTGCTAACGCGGTGAGTTTCATAAAGATTGTGAATATCTTTTAAGCTATCGCCAGATTCCATCATCATCCTTATCTCAATCAGCCGTTCAACATCGTTCAAAGAAAAGCGTCTTTGACCACCCTTACCCCGTTTCGTAGTAAGCAAATCTTGACTTTCATAATAGCGAATCTGCCTATCAGATAAGTTCGTTAAAGCCCGAACTGTACTAATCGGTAAAATAGCTAAATCTTTTTTTAATCGCTCATCAATCATTTCTTACTAAATCCATCTAACTAAAATTATAAAGACTTCCAAAAAAAAATGTTAGGAAAGCTAACATTGGTCTAGAATTGGTTAAATTTTTTTACTAAATCAATAATTAATTTGGGATTTTCGGTAATCTGTTTTGTATCGAACCACCGCATATCGGGAAATTGATTTTTAAAATAAGTCAATTGTCTTTTTGCATATCTTCGAGAATCGCGCTTAATTAAAGTTTCAACCTCCGACAAGTCATACTGATTAGCGAAGTATCCAGCAAATTCACGATATCCAATTGCTTTTTTTGATTGAAAATTACCTTGTTGACGAAAAAGATTTTCGGCTTCTTTCACAATTCCCTTTTCAAACATCCTTTCAACCCGTTGATTAATCCGATCATAAAGCTGTGAACGTTCTGTGTTCAAACCAATCAACAAAGCATTATAAAGACGATTCTCTATTCCGGCTTTTTTAGGAACAATTGGGTTATCCTTATCAGAAATTCTCCGATCGCCCAAAAGTGTCTGCAAAAAAAAGCCAGATCCACCGACAATCAAAGGAATCTTCTTTTTAGACGATATTTGATTGATAACTATTCGTGCGTCTCTTGCAAATTCATAGGCACTGTAGGATTCGTCGACTTCTTTGATATCGATAAAATGATGTTTAACCTTTGCTAAATCATCTTTACTCGGCTTTGCCGTTCCAATATCCAAACCACGATAAATTTGAAAGGCATCTTCGGAAATAATTTCACTGTCAATCATCTGGGCAATTTTAATTGCCAGATCACTTTTTCCACTAGCGGTCGGTCCAGCAATTACAACAACTTTTTCTTTCAAATGTGGATCACTCATTTATTAATTCCTTGAATTTGTTCTCTTAAAAACGTTGCCGAGTCAAGTTGATCAGTAATAATCGCCTTTAAATGAAATTTAAAAGCCTTCTTAAGATATGATTGTCGATTAACAACCCAAGGGGTCAATCGAGCTTTTTTAAAAGAATAGAAAATCAGGCGGTTCAAAAGAAAACGCGAGCTCAAATTAATTTGTTGGATTCTACCAAAAAAATACCCAAAAAGGCAACGCGGTCCAATCACAAAACTCAAGCGTGCAAGAGGGATTTCTGGATCCAAATTTCTCAAATTATGAATTGTTTTAGGATTAAAAGACTGTAGAACGATCTGCCATTTGGCAGCGGAAAATTTTTTAATTATCTGCAGAACCTTTTTTTCGATTCCAGGGTAATCAAAATGGTCGGTTTTTAGTTCAATCAAAAGCATCCGGTCATAATCGATTGAGTAAAGCCAATCCAAATATTCCTCAAAAGTCAGAATACGAACATTTTTAAATTTTTTCGAAAACCAGCTGCCAAAATCAAGTTTTTTTAATTCGGATAATGTTTTGTCTTTAACAAATCCACTTCCATTGGAAGTGCGATCGATTTTTTCATCATGAATAATTACCAGTTCTCCATCAGCAGTCATTTGCAAATCCATTTCCAGACCATTAACAGGATAATTTAAAGCAGCTTGAAAACTCGGTAAGGTATTTTCCGGTGCGACTAATTTGTAACCGCGATGAGCAAAAACATTCGTATACATAATAAATAGAATACTATCGAAAATAAACAATATCGAAAAAAAATACGCTGCTGGTTATTTTCGGATCTCCCCATGACCAAAAATTTCGTATTTGTAGCTCGTCAAAGCTGTTAGTCCCATTGGACCCCGGGCATGAAGTTTTTGTGTACTTATTCCGATTTCAGCTCCAAAACCAAATTCAAAACCATCAGTAAAACGAGTCGATGCATTCTCAGTCACGACAGCTGCGTCAATTCTTTGCATAAACTCGGAGGCATTTTCAGCAGAATTCGTTAGAATCGCTTCCGTATGATGTGTTGTGTGTTTTCCTATCCAATCAATGGCTTCTTTTAGATTGTTCACCAAATGAACAGCGATAATCAGATCGTTATACTCGGTGTCCCAATCAAAATCTTTTGCCAATTCAACTCGGTTGTCAATTAATTGAACTTCCTTGTCACCTCTTATTTCGACCCCCTCGTTAGACAATCGATCAAATAATTTTGGTAGAAATTCCTTTGCGATATCAGCATGAACCAAAAGTTTTTCAGCTGAATTGCAAACAGAAGGATTTTGAATCTTGGAATTAACAATCACTTTAATTGCCTCCTCCTGATCGGCCGACTTATCGACAAAAATATGGTCATTTCCGGCACCGGTTTCAATCACAGGAACAGTCGAATTATCAACGACATAATTAATAAACGAGCCTGATCCTCGGGGAATCAAAACATCAATGAATTTTCTTAAATGAAGTAATTCTTTGACAGAATCATGACTTGTATCTTCAATTAATTGAACAATATTTTCAGAATAGCCAAGTTTCTTCAAGCTTTGTTGCAGGATCGAAACCAACACTTGATTCGTTTTAATGGATTCTTTGCCGCCGCGTAAGATAACTGCGTTAGCTGATTTAATTGTCAAAGCTGCAGCATCAATTGTCACGTTCGGCCGTGCCTCGTAAATCATCGCAACAACCCCTAATGGAACCGTTTTTTTAACTACTTTGAAGCCCGCTTTTGCTTGCCAACTTGTATTTCCTTCTGACAAGGGATCAGCAAGTTTAACCAAAGCTTTTAAAGAGGAAGCAATAGTGGAAATTTTCTCTTTACTTAACTGGAGCCGTTTTTGCATTGGCAAGCTTAAATCATCTCGATGTTCTTTAAGTTCTTGAACATTAATTTCGACGATTTTGTCGGAGTTTTTCTCAATTTCCGAAACGAAGGACAAAAGAATTTTATTTCTTTCGTCAATCGAAAGCCCAGAAACTATTTGTGAAGCTGCTTGAGCCCTCTCACCGATTAAATTTATTTGCTTATGTAATTTATTTGTATTCATTGGCGAATAAAGTTCCAATCTCTTGACCCGAAAGAGCCTTCAAAATACCATCAGGTTCGGATCCAGGAAGTAATAGCATTTGCTTATCATTTTTTAAAAGATACTTAGCTGCTTTTAATTTTGTTAACATTCCACCTTTTCCGAGATTGCTTTTGCCGGAGGCCAAATTAATAACCTGCTTGGTGATCGAACCAACCCGCTTGATAGCTTTAGCATTGGCAAACTCATGAGGATTTCTATCATAAAGTGCATCAACATCTGATAAAATAATCAAACCATCGGCATCGATAATTTTTGTTACCATCGCCGCTAAGCAGTCGTTATCACCAAACGAATGTTGATGATCCATTTCGTCAACGGCAATTACGTCGTTCTCATTAATAATCGGAATTGCCTTCATTTTCAGCAATTCCCGCAAGGCATTTAACATATTTTCGAGCATTTTTGGATTATCGAATACATCATAAGTCAAAAGAATTTGACCGGTAATCTGGTGATAAAAAGAAAAGTTTTGATTGTAAATAGCCATTAAATCAGCTTGGCCAATCGCTGCTAAAGCCTGTTGTCGAGGAATTTCGTTTGGACGTTCTTTAAATCCAAGCTGATTTATCGCAACGCCAACCGCCCCGGAAGTTACAAAAACTACTTCCCGGTTTTGATTTCGCAAAGCACAAAGCGTCTGAACCAATTGACCGATTATCGGTAAATTAATCTGGCCATTTTCTTGAACAATCGTTGAAGTACCAACTTTAACAACGATTTTTTTCCAATTATCGAAACTTTTTTCTGCCATGGTTGATAGTTGCTAGAATAGCATTATTAACAGTTTCAATAAAGTGGTTCTCCTCAAGCGATTCGACTCCATCGGCAGTTGATCCACCTGGTGAAGCAACTTTTTTGACTAATTGATCAGCAGTTTTTCCGCTTTGAAGAATATTCTCGGTTGATCCTTTAATCGTATGTAAAGCAATCTGCAAAGATTCCTTGCTATCGATTCCCTGCTTTATTCCTGCTTCCTGCAAAGCTTTGATAAACAATGCGACAAAGGCGGGACCCGATCCGGCAATCGCCGAAAAAGCCGGAAAATCCCTTTCGGCCAGTTCAATAATCGTACCAAAAGCCTGCAAAAAGTTTTTTGTTAATTTAAGATCCTCATTGGACAAGTTCTGCCCGAAAGCAACCGAGGTCAATGAATTATTAAATTCTGCATTAACGTTTGGAAGAACGCGAACTATTTTTGCTGTTGGCAAAAATTCCGTTAGTTCTTTAAGGCTTGTTGATCCTAGAACCGAAACAATTAATTTGTTTGCAAACTTTTCCGAACCAACCTGCTGGACAATGCTATCTAACTGTTCAGGCAAAAAAGCCAAAACAATTAAATCGCAATCAGCAAGCAGCCGATCTTCGTCAACATTATTGATAGCCAGTCTTTTTGACAGAAGAGCGGCGCTATGTGGAGAACTGACAAAAATGTCTTCCGATCTAAAACCAGCTTTTAGTAAACCCATGATAATTGCCGATGATAAATTACCGGCACCTAGAAAACCATATTTCATTTTAACCTCTAATTCTTAAAAGAATGAATCGGAGCAGGTATATGACCGCCACGATTAATAAACGCTGTTGAAGATTTTTCGATAACCGGCATAATCGGCGCCCGTCCAAGCAAACCGCCAAAGTCAATCGAATCTCCAACACTTTTCCCTGGAACCGGAATCACGCGCACGGCTGTAGTTTTATTGTTTTGAACACCAATCGCCGCTTCGTCCGCTATCATCGCCGAAATTGTCGACGCCGGCGTATTCCCAGGAATGGCAATCATGTCCAGTCCAACCGAACAAACAGAGGTCATGGCTTCCAGCTTACTGATACTTAAGGTGCCGGCAACTGTTGCATCAATCATTCCAGCATCCTCGGAAACCGGAATGAACGCACCCGACAAGCCCCCAACGCGCTGACTAGCCATTACGCCGCCTTTTTTAATTGCATCGTTTAGAAGCATTAAGGCAGCCGTCGTTCCGTGCGTCCCAACCTGTTCCAGGCCGATTTCTTCCAAAACCTCGGCAACCGAATCTCCACGAGCAGGTGTTGGAGCCAAACTTAAATCAACAATTCCAAAAGGAAGACCAAGTTTTTTAGCTGTCAGTCCACCAATCAGTTGACCAATTCGGGTTATTTTAAAGGCTGTCGTCTTAATTTTTTCGGCAACGACATCAATTGACCGATCCCTAACTGTCTCCAATGCCCTTTTTACAACACCCGGTCCGGAAACACCAACATTGATAACCGCATCGTCTTCAGACACACCGTGAAAAGCCCCGGCCATAAAGGGATTGTCTTCAACGGCATTTGCAAAAACCACCAATTTTGCATTTCCTAAAGGATCGACTTCGGAAATCCGTTTGATCGTTCTACCCGTTTTTCCAACTGCATTTAAATTAATACCTGCTTTAGTCGAAGCAATGTTAATACTCGACATCAAAAGTTTAGTTGTACTCAGGACTTCCGGAAGACTATCAATCAACATTTTTTCAGTCGGCGTACTGCCCTTTTGAATCAAAGCCGAATAGCCACCTAAAAAATCAACACCAACATCGGCAGCTGCTTGATCAAGAGCGCGAGCTATTTTAATCAAGCCATCATAATCAGTGTTTCCGGCTAATAAAGAGACCGGTGTTACAGAAATTCGTTTATTAACAATTGGTACCCCGAAATCCCGTTCGAGTTGTTGGGCAGTTTCTACCAGTTTTCCGGCTTTATCAACAATTTTTCTGTGAACCTTTTCTGCTGTCCGCTGGCCATCCCCGCCAATACAGTCCAAAAGTGAAATTCCCATCGTCACAGTTCGAATATCGAAATGTTCTTCAGAAATCATCTGGATTGTTTCATTTATTTTATTAATATCCATAGCGGCTCCAATTAGATTTTAGACATTGAATTAAAAATTTCTTCTCTTTGTATTTGAATAGAGACGCCAAGTTTTTGTCCAACTTTGGTCAGTTCGACCTGCAAATTAGAAAATTTAGCATCAATTTCAGTAATGTCGATCAACATACTCATAGTAAAAATCTTATCCATTAAAGTCTGGGCTACATCAAGGATATTCGCCTGATTATCAGCTAATGTTTTTGAAACGCCCGCAATAATACCTGGACGGTCATTACCAATTACTGTCACAACTGCTCTTTTCATTATTTTTGCTCTCCTTGTTGAAATACTGCTAAATCGAATGTATGTTTAATCAACGTCGCAATCGTCATTGGTCCAACTCCTCCCGGGACCGGAGAAATTTGTGAAACATGTGGATAAACTTTTTCAAAATCAACATCGCCAGTTGCATGCCCATTAAGCTTGTTTGCACCTACATCGATAACAACGACATCTTTTTTTAAATCAGTAAATTGAAACCAATTAGCCTTGCCGATCGCAACGACAATCAAATCAGCCCTTTTCGCAAACTGCCGCAATTGATCGACCGGTGTCTTTGAATGGGCTAGCGTGACGGTCATGTCGCGATTCGTTAATAAAACACTCATTGGGCGGCCAAAAAGAACTGAACGGCCAACCACCAACGCGTTTTTAGCGGCAAATTGATAATGATATGCCTCCAGAAGAGATATTACTCCAGCCGGTGTAGCTGGAACAATATAATTCTCTTTAGCATTTTCAAATAATAATCCTTGATTAAAGGCAGAAAGACCATCAGCATCTTTTAATGGATCGATTGCATTGAAAATCTTTGATTCATCGATTCCATCTCCTAGTGGCGACTGAACCAAAATTCCACAAATACTCGAATCCATGTTTAATTTTGAAAGCAGCCTGAGAATATCATCTGTTTTCCAAGAATTATCAACTTTGTATTCCACCGAGATAAGCCCGGCAAAAGTTGCCCGGCGGATTTTCATACCGACGTACATTTTGCTTCCTTCGTTTTCCTCATTATAAATAGTCGCTAATTTAACCGGAAAACCGGCTTTCGCAACTTTATCTTTAACCTCTTGAAGAATTTTTTTCGAAACGCTTCTTCCATCTAGTATCTGAACCATGGATAAATTATCGCATATTGTAAAAAAACGATCGATAAAAAGTCAGCTTTTGTGTCAAAGGATTAAAAGCTTCTAAATTATGATTGTCGAATTTGATCTAAATAGTTTTATAAACTATAGTTTATAGTGTTTAAGACTACATAAAAAATAATGTATGCCATAGGAGATTAAAATGACCGAAAAAATTGCCATCTTAATTGATTCATGTTCTGATGCACCACAATATTTACAGGACAAAGATTATGTTAAAACCGTTTCGATGCAAATTCATTGGGATGGAAAAGTTCTTAGAGATAGAGTAGACATTAGTCCTGATCAGTTTTATCGGAAAATTAAACACGGCGCAAGTATTCCAACTACTTCAAGCCCGCAAAGCGGAGATATTCTTGAAAAATTCCAGGAACTGGAAAAAGAAGGTTATAGCGATGTTATTGCGATCTGTATTTCAAGTGGATTGTCAACAACTTATAATCAAATAAGTTTGTTGGCCAGTCAACAGAGCAACTTGAATATCAAAGTGATTGATACAAAAAATATCGGTATCAGCAGCGGACTATTTGCAGTTTATGCCGACGACTTAATAAAAAAAGAGCTTCCCTTTTCAAAAATTGTGCAATTAGTTGAAGAATCAGTCGACAGCGGTAAAATCTTCTTTTATATTCCAACGCTGAAATATTTGGCGGCCGGCGGCCGGATTGGTAAAGTCGCAAGTATTCTCGGATCGGCTCTGGATATTAAGCCAATTATTTCCTGCAACGACGAGGGTGTTTATTACACAGTAACCAAAGCACGCGGCGAAAAAAAGCAATCGAAAAAATGCTGGCATTAGTTGAAAAAACTGCTAATTTAGAAAAAAGAGTTAGAATTGCTGTTGCCGAAGGTGATAATATGACTCTTTTGAAATATGTCTGCCAGAAATTGGAAAAAATTTATCCAAATCAGCAAATCTATACAGGAAATATTTCACCTGCTCTAGGAGTCCACACCGGGCCAGGATTAATCGGTATCGCAGTTCACATCGAAAAATAGGACGGTAAAGGTAGATTATAAGAAATGAATTTGGAAAAAAAGTTGCCTCTTTGGAATGAACTACCAACTTTTGATATATATCTTGATCAATTGCTGGATATCACAAATGACTATGTTTCTCCGGTCACCGGGGAACTTTTAACGAAAACAATGATGCACAATTACACAAAAGCTCAAGTAATCGTGCGCCCGAAAAATAAACGTTATAGTCGAATACACTTGGCTGGAGCGATAATTGTTTCGTTATTAAAAAGTGTTTTTTCATTAGATGCAATTAAAAAAGGATTCCAAATCGAACTTAATCACGGTCCTTCCGAAGATGTTTACAATCGTTTTATCGAAATGTTCAATCAAGTATCCTCGCAAAATGATTTGTCAGAAGCACTAAACAAACTGCCGGAAATCGATTCAAAAGCGGCAATTATTCAGTATGAAGCGATCATGGCAGTTGTTTTCCGGCTAAAAGCCCTATCAACGATGGAAAAGATCGTGAAAAAATAAGGAGTAGCTCTCCAAAAAATTAAGAACTTTTTTCAATAAGCATTGCAATTCAGAAAAAAGCTTGTATAGTGAATATCAAGTTATAATGAAAAATGAAATTCAGACAACTTCATTTGTTTCCAGTATTGCTCGACGATAAACAGTTTTTTACATTTGTTCTGTAAAATAACTGTTTTTTTATACTCATTTTTAGGAGAAATACATAATGAAACTTTGGGGTGGACGTTTTACTAAAGGCGAAGATGCCGACATGACAAGCTTTGATAACTCTTTGCCAACCAGCAAATTGCTTTACAAAGAAGATATTCAGGGATCGATTGCCCATGCAAAAATGCTTGGTAAACAAAATATTATCAGTCAAAAAGAGTCGGCAGCAATTGTCGATGGACTAAAAGAAATCCTTACGGATGTTGAACAAGGAAGCCTCATAATTCCGGATTCTGGATACGAAGATATACATAGTTTTATCGAAACGACTCTGACTAAAAAAATTGGCGAAGACGGAAAAAAACTTCACACGGCCCGATCACGTAATGATCAAATTGCCGTTGATACAAAAATGTATTTTAAAAATCGTCTCCAAGGAATTTTAGAAGAAATAGATGATTTAGTCGATACTTTTATCGCAAAAGGGCAAGAAAATCCTTATCTTATGCCCGGTTATACTCATCTTCAAAAAGCCCAAACGATTACTTTTAAATATTATTTGGATGCTTATGCGCAAATGCTTTTGCGTGACAAGAAACGTTTATTAAACGCCATCAATATAATGGACGAAAATCCATTGGGTTCTGGGGCTTTAGCAGGTACAACCCATAATATCGATCGTCAATTAACAACGGAACTGTTGAATTTTAAAAAACCGGTCAAAAATTTTATCGACGGAGTTTCCGACCGAGATTACGTAATCGAAACCCTGTCTGATTTTTCAATCATTGGAGTACATCTATCGAGGTTGTCCGAAGAATTGATAATTTATGCCAGCCAAGAATTTCAATACGTCACTTTTGATGATTCCCTTTCAACTGGTTCTTCAATGATGCCACAAAAAAAGAATGCCGACTCAGCCGAACTTATTCGTGGAAATTCGGCTTTGTTGATCGGTGAATTGAATCAAATATTAGTTATTATGAAGGGCCTGCCATTAGCCTATGACAAGGATATGCAACTTGATAAAGAAACCTTTTTGCCGGCTTTTGATCATATAGAAAAAATGTTGCTGATTGCAAAAAAGATTGTTTCAACATTAAAAATTAATCGCGTCAAGCTACAAAAAGCAGTTAAAAATGGTTTTTTAAACGCAACTGATTTAGCAGATTACCTAGTTAAAAAAGGACGACCTTTCAGAGACGCCCACACGGTCGTCGGACGAGCTGTCCTATTTGCAGAAAAAACACCAAAAAGCACTTGAAGATTTGACAATCGAGGAATTAAAACAATTTGATCAAATTATCGACGAGGATGTTTATCATTATTTGAACATTCAAGAGTCTATTCACAAAGGGATCAAAAAGGAAATGCTATGAAGAAAGGAAAATTTATTAATTATCTAACCCGCCGACGACGATTTTTCAACTAGTTTTCAAGCAAAAATAAAAAATTGTTTAAGAAGGAGAAAAAATGGCAGATAAAATTGTTTTAGCTTATTCAGGTGGTCTGGACACGTCCGTAGCGATCCCTTGGTTAAAAGATAAAGGATATGAAGTAATTGCGGTCTCATTGGATGTTGGCCAGCATGGAAAGCAAATCGAGAATATTCAAAAAAAGGCTTTAAAGATCGGTGCAATTCAATCATTCATAATTGATGGTAAAGACGAATTCGCTGAGAACTATGTCAGCAAAGTAATTAAATCAAACGCTCTCTATGAAGGAGAATACCCACTCGTTTCAGCTCTCTCTCGACCGCTGATTATCGAAAAACTGGTTCAAACAACTCATGATAATAATGCCGTCGCCATAGCCCATGGATCAACTGGTAAAGGAAATGACCAGGTTCGCTTCGAAGCAGCAATTCACGCCCTTGATCCGGAAATGAAAATTGAAGCTCCAATCCGTGATTTCCAATGGTCTCGTGAAGAAGAAATCGAATATGCTCATCAACATAATGTTCCGGTACCGATTAATTTTGATTCTCCCTATTCAATTGACGAAAATTTATGGGGACGTTCCAACGAGGCCGGAATTCTGGAAAATCCCTGGAATCAGGCTCCGGCGGATGCCTATGCCTTGACATCGCCGGTTGAAGATACACCTGATGAAGCCGATTTTGTTGATATTGAATTTAAAAATGGTTTACCAATTTCAGTAAATGATCAAGAAATGAAAATGGCCGATCTAATTGTATATTTGAATAAATTGGCCGGAATTCACGGTATTGGCCGAATCGATCACGTAGAAAATCGTCTAATCGGTATTAAATCACGCGAAATTTATGAAACACCGGCAGCAGCCGTCATCATGACCGCCCATAAAGATCTAGAGGATATCACTTTAGAACACGATGTTGCCCACTTTAAACCGATTATCGAGCAAAAAATCACCAACTTAATTTACAACGCAATGTGGATTTCTCCCCTTTTCGATGCTCTGAATAAATTTATCGACGAAACGCAAAAAGTTGTCAACGGTACCGTTAAAATGAAACTTTATAAAGGCACAGCGACAGCCGTTGCCAGAAAATCAGAAAATAATTCACTCTACTCTGAAAAACTGGCAACTTATACTTCGGCAAATTCTTTCGATGAACAAGCAGCAGTTGGATTTATGAAACTTTATACTCTGCCAGCAACCGTATATGAGCAGGTAAACCATATCCATTCAAAGGAAAAAGAAGAAATCTAACAGTAGGAACACCTATTAAACACTTTTTTGTTAAAGTGTTTTTTTATTTTGTAGTAAAAAATCGTAATTTAAAAAGTCAATTTTTTAAAAATCGAGAATTCAGGTCATGCTAGACTGATCGTTAACAAAATAAAAATTGGAGAAAAAATGATAAATAATTTAAAAAAGAAAAAAATTTTAATCATTGGCGGTAGTTCTGGTTTTGGAAAAGAAATTGCAAAAGAAGCATCTCAGTCTGGTGCTCAAGTATCAATTGTTGGACATAGTTTGAAAAATTTGGAAAAGGCAAAAAAAGATTTCGAAAAAGAAAAAATAACTATTTCCAGCGAAAATATCGATGCAAGTGATAATAATCAACTAACCGATTACTTCAAAAAATCCGGTAACTTCGATCATATAATTTCAATGCTTGGAGGCGCAATGGCCGGAGGATTTTTGAATTCTTCAATTGCAATGATTAGAAAAACGATTGAAGACAAATTTTTCGCAGATATGGAACTTGCCAAAATTTCAACAAAATATCTTAATAAAAAAGGTTCTCTTATCTTAACCGCAGGATCGGGTGGCCATCCAAATGATTCATCCGGAGCTATTATCGGCAATCAAGCAATCAAAACAATGATTCAGGGTCTTGCACTTGAATTAGCGCCGGATTTTCGTGCGAACGCCATCGCTCCGACTTGGACTCCGACTGGTTTATGGAAAGAACTTTCAAAGAAACAACTTGAAGAGACAAGCAATCAAATGTCAAAGGCAATTCCTTTGCAACGAGTTGCAAACCTTGCAGAAGTCGCTTCTGCCTATCTCTTTTTAATGAGCAATAATTTAATAACCGGACAGACAATCAATATAGATGGCGGCTATTCATTGGTTTGATATGCTTTGATTATTTTTTTTAATAAGATGTTGACAGAAAATTGTCAAAGACAAACTCAAAATTGCCAGTATGAAAAGAATCGCAAAGTCAAGACGTCCACCAATTAGCGTAGCTTTGGATGACGATATATTGGAAAAGATAATGCTTTGAAAAGCAATCATTGCAGACATTACTGCTGTCCCGATCGAACCCGCATATTGTTGGGCCATATTAAAGAGAGAACTTTGATCGGCTCTTTTTTTGTTATCAACATATTTACTGGCATCAGACATAGTATTACCAAAACCAAGGTTGAAACCAAGACGTAATATCAAGTAGAAAAACATAATCAACCAAATTGTTAGATGGTCAGTAAAAATCCATAAAAGAAACGCTCCGAAAACGATCAGAGAATTACTTAAAATCAACGGAAATTTAGCACCGACCTTATCGTACCAACTCCCGGCGATTGGGGCAGTTGCTGCACCAAGCAGAGATCCGGGAAGCAATATCAAACCAGCTAAAAGAGAATTTGTTTTCAAAAAATTCTCTGCAAAAATCGGGATCAAAAATGATAAACCGATATTAATGGCCTGCAAAGAAAAATAATTGAAAAGGCGTAAGTTTACGATTGGTTTTAAAATTGAAAAATCAAACAAATGACGCGAACTAAAATGATCATAAACAAGATAAACAAATAAAATAACAAGCGTAGAGAATAACGAAAATTGAAAACGATAGTTCAAACCATATTTACTGAATTGTGTCAAAGTGAACTCTAGACCGATTAAAATCAAAGCCAACAAAAATAATCCAATAAAATCAAAGGATAAATCCTCTTTTTTTGTTTCTAATGAAATATTGCGTGAACCAATCCAAAGAACAATAAACAGTATTGGGATGATTATCCAAAAAATAATCCGCCAAGAAAAATAATTGTTTAAAATTCCTCCATAAGTTGGTCCCAGAGCGGGTGCTAAGGAGATCAGCATAGCAGCAAAACCATTATATTGACCCAACTTTTGCATTGGTATTGTTCTGAAAATAATATAAAAAAGTGTCGGCGTTGCTAAACCAATTGAAGCCGATTGAAAAAGACGTCCAATCAGCAGTATGAGAAAGTCGGGCGCCATAGCGCACAAGAAACTTCCAGCGATATTAATCGCAACAGCAAATAAAAATACTTTTTTAACATTAATTCGTTCCAGCAGATAAGCTGTTGTTGCCATAAAGATCGTGACCAATAACAAGTAGCCGGTTGTCAGCCACTGGACTGTATTTAAACTGACATTCATTTGCTGCATCAAAGTTGGGAAAGTCACATTCATCGATGTCTCGATTAAAATCCCCAAAAATGATAATAATCCAATTGCTAAAATAGATAATTTTGTTCTTATATTAATCTCTTCTGTGCTTTTCAATGAAAAATGTTTGCTCCTTTTTATAAATTATTTTGGACCCTAAATAAATTTTGATAACTATAGAAGGCAATAAAAAAGCGATCGAATAATACTCATTCGGTCACTCCCGGTGATCAATCGATAAATATCTTAGAACCGTCTAATACTGGATCGGGACAAATCACAGTAAATCAAGAAAGACAAAGTTCCAACAATTATAGACGAAGAAATACAAAATGCAATTCAAGAGTCTCCCCTATTTTACACTTTGATAATAGATTTCTTCAAGCATCGACAAATTAATTATTTTTTGAAAATTAATTTAAGTGAAGTTCTCTATTTACAAAAATCTGTAACTAAATAAAAAGAACCATAATTTAAATACGATTCTTTTCACAAAAATTTTATTTTTGATTACAAATTATCACCTTGAGCTCGAAGTAATGCGCCCAATGATGGTTGTTTCTCTAAATCGAAATGATATTTCTCTGCATATTGATCAACAGCATCCTGTCCATACAGTTTTGGATCAAGTGGCATATAATCCGTTGGGAATGGATCGTCTTTTTTGATCACCGCGTTAACAACAATCGGTTTTTTATTACCACTTTCCTGCAATTTCTTAATTTTGGTGAAAACCTGATCGATATCAGCAATCGTTTTAACCGTAAAACTAATCGCGCCAAGCCCTTCACTAACTTTAGCCCAATCAGCTCCAGTTAAATCAACGCCATAAAAATGTTGTTTTGTCTGAACTTGTTCATGATATATAAAACCAAAGCGATCATTTGAAAAAACAATGTTAATAACAGGGAGGCCATAACGAACTTCTGTAATAAGGTCTTGAACAACCATCGAAAATCCGCCATCACCGGAAAGCGACCAAGCTTGGCCATCTGGAACACTTAAAGCACCGGCAAGGCCGCCTGGCAAACCAAAACCCATTGTGGCGAATAAGCCCGAAATGGCAAAACGCTGATTATGATTCATTGGTAATCCACGTGCTCCCCATTCAGAGACGTTGCCGGTGTCAACCGCATAAGTATCGTTTGGGCCAACCATGGAAGCGATTTTCGCAGTAACCGATTCTGGATTTAATCCGTCGCTTTCATCTTTAGCTAATTCAGCAAGCCAATTATCCCAATTACGTTTGTTCTCTTGGTTTGCTTTTAGCCAATTACCAGCTGGCAGTGTTTGCCCAGTGTTGATTAAAGCCTGAAGATAACTTTTAGCATCGGAAATAACCGCATAATCAACATCGACAGTTTTTCCAATATCGAACGGATTGTTATTAACTTCGATAACTTTAATATTCTTTGGCCAAAAACCTGCAAATGGAAATTCAGAAGCAAGAAACAGAATTAAATCAGTATGTTGAAGTGCCTCAAACCCAGACTTACTGCCAAGACGACCAAAAGTTCCAATAAAATTAGGATCGTCCGTACTAATCACTCCAGTTGCCGGGACCGTATTCATAACAGGAATATTAAACTGCTCGGAAAACTTGGTTAAAACATCTCGAGCTCCCAATAATCCACGGCCGGCATATATCAAAGGATGTTTAGCGGCTTTCAGCATTGCCAAAGTATCGGAAACGGCCTTTGAATCGACCTTCTGGGAAAAATTATTTGCAACGACCTTTGGTGTTTTTGTCTCTTTATAATCAATTTCTTTCGCGGCCAAATTTTCCGGTAAAACAACCGTGGCAACCCCCTTCTGCCGATAAGCTTCACGAATTGCTTGATTGATGACATAAGGAATTTGTTCAGCGGTTGTAACAGTGCGATTATAGACAGATACATCGCTAAAAAGCGGTACTTCGTCCATTTCTTGGAAGTAATTGGTATTCATCGTTTCCTGAGGTACCTGGCCGATTATTGCCAGCAATGGAACATGATCCATTTTAGCATCGTATAAACCGTTAAATAAATGGGTCGCACCGGGACCAGCCGATCCAAAAGCGACACCGATTTTACCAGTAAATTTTGCATCCGCCGAAGCGGCTAAAGCACCAACTTCTTCATGACGAACTTGAATATATTTAACTTTGTCCTGCTCTAAATAAAGACCTTCAACCGTATGATTGATCGAACCGCCGGGGATTCCATATACATGGTCAACGCCCCAATCCTCTAAAGCCTTGACTAAAGCCCGTCCAGCTATCATTTTTGTCATTTTGCGAGACCTCCTCAATGTCTGTCTGTACTGATCAAGTAAAGTATCGGTTAGAAGGAAGATACTTCACTATAAAACCAACAATAGTCCTAAAAAACTCGAAAACATATTTAACGGATAAACTGAAAATTAAAATTTTTAATTAAGCCGGTCGAGTTTTCCAGAAAATTGAAAAACGTGTTCTAAATACTTGCAAAAGTTCGTAAACAATTTGTTTCTTTGATTGATAATTCCGTAAATTGAATCGTAGTTAAAAATTTCAATATCAGGTCAGGCTTAGGCTTCCTCAATAATTGCTCATACAAATAATTCAATCTACTTGATCTAATCTTGGTTGTAACAATCAAACAAAATTACTTTTATTTAGTACTTACATTTATTTCACAAAGACAAATTATAATCTAACTGTAAGCGATGTCAATAGTTGTCCAATTAAAGGCTCGCAAAAACTACAGGTTTGTGAATAAAATATTATTTTTTATGTCCCCATTTAAGTACCGGTTTGTAAACATTAGTCAACATTCTTTAATCAAACAGGTGGTGCAGTTGATGGCAACAAAAATTAACAAGGTTTAAAATTAGTAATTATTAAAGAAATTTAAAAATTGAAGTTTAGATAATTAAACTTGGATGATAAAGGGTAAAAAAATAATGATTTTTTTTAGAAATAAACATATTTTAGTCGTCGTTACCGGCGGCATAGCCGCCTATAAGTCGGCAATTTTAGTTCGTTCCTTAATTAAAAAGGGAGGCAATGTCCGAGTTGCAATGACTAAATCGGCTGAGAATTTTGTTACCCCACTTACTTTTTCGACCTTAACCAAGCACACTGTACTGACTGATATCTTTAAAGCAAACGACGGTAGCGTTGATCATGTTGCCTGGGCCCGTTGGGCTGATTTTATTTTCGTAGTTCCAGCAACCGCAAATTTTGTTGCTAAAATGGCTCATGGGATCGCAGATGACACTGCATCGACACTTTTATTGGCCAGTCCAGCAGAAAAAGTCATTGCTCCGTCAATGAATGATCAAATGTGGAATAATCCGGCGACGGTCCGCAACATAAAGCAGTTAGATACAGACGGAATTTTAATAATCGAACCAACTACCGGTTTTTTGGCTGAAGGTTATGACGGCAAAGGTCGTCTTCCGGAAAGCAATGATATTTTAGAACAAGCCCAAATTCGACTACTGGCCAAAAACGGAAAACTTAAAAATAAAAATGTCTTAATAACTGCCGGAGGAACAAAAGAAGCACTTGATCCTTTACGTTATATAACTAATCGTTCGTCAGGCAAAATGGGTTACGCGCTGGCCCAGGCGGCTGTCGAAGCTGGAGCTGTCGTAACCTTGATTTCGACAGTAGAACGTCGATTGCCCTTTGGCAGTAAATTAATAAAAGTGACCGATGCTCGGGAAATGCTGGACACCGTGTTGGAACATTTTGATAAGACAGATATCTTCATTTCAGCAGCAGCAGTTTCTGATTTTCGTCCAGCCAAACAATCAAATCAAAAAATAAAAAAAACCGGTAACCAAGGATTAAAAGTAGAGCTTGTTCAAAATCCAGATATTCTAGCAACTGTCGGAGCAAAAAAAACCGGACAATTCGTTGTTGGTTTTGCCGCTGAAACAGAAAATATAGTCGAGTATGCCAAAAACAAATTGGTTAAAAAGCATGCCGATATGATCGTTGCAAACGAGGTTGGACACCCTGATAGTGGATTTAATGTCGACAATAATCGTGTGATTATTTTCCGTCCAAAACAAGCGCAGAAGGAATTCCCTTTACAAAGTAAAATCGATACTGCCCGTTCAATCATAGAAGAAATTATCAAAAGCGTATTTGAATAAATTTGTATTTTTCAAAGTCTTTGGTCACTGCCAAAGACTTTTATTCTTCCTATAACTGTTTCTTCGATTGCTTCCACACCAGAAGCAAGAAACTTTCTTGGATCGTAATTTTTTCCTTCCAAATCTTTATTGGCAACTACGAAATCTCTGACAGACTGATGAAAAGCCAATTGAGCTTCGGTATTGATATTAATCTTTGAAATTCCATACTTAATCGCCATTTTAACCTGATCATCGGGAATGCCGGAGGCTCCATGCAAAACCAAAGGAAAATCCTTGCCAGTCACTCGGTTAACTGCTTGGGCGAGTTTTTTTAAATGTTCTAATTTAAGTCCTTGCCAGTTATCTGGATAACGCCCATGAATGTTTCCAATCCCGGCCGCCAGATAATCGATTCCCGTTCTCGCCATTGCAACTGCCTGATCAATCGAAGCGATTTCGCCATTTCCAATTATTCCATCTTCTTCGCCGCCAATAGAACCAACTTCAGCTTCAAGTGGAATCATTCGGTCGTGGGCGAAATTAACCAATTCTTTTGTTTTTGATAAATTGTCCTCAAAAGCGAGCTCCGAACCATCGAACATGGCGGAAGTGAAACCGGATTCTATCGCGTCTTTAACCGCTTGATAGTTTCCATGATCAAGATGGATAGCGACAGGAACAGAAATATTAAGAGATTTATCCAAATCAGTTATCATATCCTTGGCCATTTTGTAACCACCGATATACTTTGCAGCGCCCATTGAAACGGCGATTAAAATTGGGGAATGTTCTTTTTGGGCGGCTCGTAGAATTGCTTGCGTCCATTCCAGGTTGTTCGTATTAAAAGCGCCGATTGCATAGCCTTGCGTACGAGCGTTTTCAATGATTCTTTTACCGTTTACTATTGTCATAAAGACTCCTTATTTACTTATTTTTCTCCCAATCCCGTAAATTATTATCTTTGAAAGATCCATGCAGACGGTATTTGCCATCAAAGCCATCGTTAGCCAATAAGAGAGCTTCCCTTTCGTTTACCTGGGCCTCCAAAAAAATTTGACTGGCTTGAATCATAAGACCAATTAATTCTTTTTCCCAAGTGAGTCGTGGATCGAAAGCATATTGAAGCCAAAAAGATCCAAAATTAGAATCATCCCAAGCACTTGCTCCGTGATAAGGACGATCGTCGATTAAAATTCTGCCAGAACAGCGCACAAAAGACTTGTCATGAGTCAAAATAACTTTTTTATAAAAAATATCGTCAAAGCCTTTCCCAAAGTAATCAAAAATCCACAATAATTTGTCCTGCCATGCACTTGAATTTTCCCAAGGCGCTGTCGACAAAATATAAGTATCGTAATGTTCAGATAACTTTTTCACGGCCCCTATAGCGCCGGTAATTGGTGAAAGTCGCCGATATATACCAGGTATTTGATCCGGTTTTTTAACTTGATAAGAAATTGGATTCAAACGATCAAATACTGTCAAAGTATCTACAAGGACGTTGTCCATATCAAAGAATAGTTTAGGTTGCATGAGGTCTCCTAAGATTTTTAAAAGAAAAAAAATAAAGGACAATCATATGCCCCTTGATAATCTAAACCTTCAAAATAGTAAGCTTAATAAAAAAATGAACAATGGGCAAGTGGAATAGACCAGTGACGAACAAGCGAGTAAATCTATTTGAATGAATTGATAGAATTAAGTTTAAAAACAAAAATTCAGTTAAACAAAACGAAAAATTAATATAGGTTTTAAAAACAATTGCTAAGGTTAGCAAGTTGATAATTTCAACGATCTCATTTCTCTTAAGGAGGAAAAAGCAATGGATAACAACAAAGAAAAAACCGCTTCAGCCAAAATACTTGAGAAAGTAAAAAACAGATTATGCAAAGAAGCAAAAAACAACAAAAATAAAAAACACAAAAAAATTGACTAAAATTATTTAAACCAAACTAGTTTTAAATCAAAAAAAATTTAACTAAATAATCTATCACTATCTTCGTTTGTGAAAATCAACATAGATACCAATTCTACGACCGAAGTAATCAGAACAAATGGCGGAAAATAGAATATTAAAATAGCGATAACAAATCCCGAAAAATAAAAAATTGGATTTTTTGTAAATTGATAAATCGACATATGTTCGATTTTAGTCTTGATTTCCTTGTTTTCCCGAGCTGATTTTATTTCGTAGCTAAGCCATTGATAGGCAAATGTCCAAAATAGGAAAACAAAATAATAAAAGAAAGCCGGCGGAAGACGATCGATATATTTTCCCAACCAAGCTGTGCTGACAGGATAAAAACTCATAACAAACAACCAGATATTGTTAGCCCAAAATATCTTTTTAGATATAACCCTAGCCAAAGAAAACATGTAATGATGGTTGTACCAGGCAACCAAAATAAAGAAAAAACTGATCGTATAAGCGATGAATGCAGATAAATTATCTAACAAATCAGACCATTGATAGCCACCGGGTGCTTTAATTTCTAAAACCATAATCGTTAGGATTATCGCGACAATTGCGTCGGTAAAAGACTCAACTCTTCCTTTATTCATTGTTTTATTCCTTTCAGCCAATGAATTTTATACACTATTTAAAAGCGTCAATTTAAATTAATTCTTGACCCTTAACCAATATTTTTCTAATACCACCAGCCGGTTTTGGATCATCCCCAATGTAACGAGGAATTAAGTGAAAATGACAATGCCTAACGGTCTGACCGCCATATTTGCCAACATTAGTTCCAATATTGTAGCCATCTGCTTTAAAATTTTTGTCAGTCAATTCTTTTCCCTTGAAAATAAGTTCTTTGATTGCCAATAATTCATCATCACTTAAATCAAAAAAATCTTCTTTATGATCTTTAGGGATTACTAAAAGATGCCCTTTATTAACCGGATGAATATCCCAAAAAGCGACTGCTAAATCATTTTCAAAAACAATCTTAATAGCATCCCTCTGACAGAAAATACAATGCTCTTTTTTCATAGTTCCTCCCTTTTTTGATTTGAACTTTATATATTAATCTATCATCTACCCTTTGGATGATATACTATCATCAAAATTTATTTTTTTAGAAATGGCAGTTATGTTGATGAATAATATAGAAGCGTATTGGAGCGCATTTAAAAATAAAAATAATATCACGACGGATAAATATTCCGCGTTCGCTTTCGGCTGGCCTGAAAGTATGCAAAACGAACTGGCAGAATTAGTCAAAAGTGGAATCAAGACCGCCACGACCTCTGCTTTTGAATTATATGAGCCAAACGAAGAAATACCTCTTATTGGCGAATATAATATAATTTTGGATGGCCGGGGCAATCCTGTGTGTATCACACAAACCAAAGTCGTTGAAACGGTGCCTTTCAACCTGATTTCTCAGGAACACGCCTTTCATGAAGGCGAAGGTGATCGCAGCTACGATTATTGGCGAAAAGTTCATGAAGATTTCTTTAATAAAGAATTCAAAGAAAATAAAAAAACTTTCAAATTAGACGCTCCCTGCATTTGCGAGGTGTTTGAACTTGTCTTTAAATAGACAACCCTTAAAAACTTTCAACCGCCTTTTGAGTTTCTCTTCGATTAGAAAAATAATTATGTTAAATATAAAAATTTTATGGTTCATTTTTAGTTTGGATAAGTCCAATAATTAATCAAACGTTTTATGAAAGAAAAAAATCTTTTACAATATGCAAAAAAATAGAAAAATTGAATCGGAATCCATTTAATTACTGTGAATATGTTAGTGATCAAGTGGAAGACGTTGTCAACGATCTAGCCGATTCCGACGTGACAATAATCGATGAAACTGACGTACTTCTAGTATTAGACCAATACAGCGATGGAAAAAGTTGGGTAGTTGAAGTATGGGGGACCCTATACAAACGATCAATTTCAATTCGAGCAATTGCTCCCATTGATTAAATCCCATATCAAACATTTTCCTGCCAAACTTGTTTTCTTTTATAACGGCAAGAATTTAAAACTAACGAATTGACTTAAAGAACAAGACGCTCTTTTTAGTCAACAAACAATTTGGCAGATGTGCCCTTTTCAAGCAATGAATTCTAACATACGAATTGAAATCCATACATTCTCTATTGAAAACAAAAAAAGAAGAGAATTATTGGCATTGCATCAACGAATGTTTAGCGGAAATAAAATAAACATCGTAAGAAAAAATCATCCATTATTTCTAGAATATTTAAATGAACAATTGTGTGCTTATGCTTCAGCACAATTAAGCCAAAAGGAAGGCCGATTATTATATCTTGGTGTGGATGAGAAATATCGTCAGCAAGGCATTGCAACTGCTTTAATGGCACAGGTGTGGAACTTTTTACATGATAGTTGCCAGGATAAAATTACACTGGTTCAATCTGACAAAGCCCAAGCAGCTGGAAAGTTATACAAAAAATTAGGATTTAAAACAATCAGACGACTTTTATCTGCCCAATTGATCGTTAATTGACTATTTATTTTCAAAAAAGTTTTTTAATTCAAATTAAAGAGAAAACTTATTAAGCGCGGATCTGTAAAAAATCTCCAAATTTTTCTTTCCCTTTGTATGTCAAAGCCAAGGCCCGCGTCCGATTAGGTCGATAAAGCCATTCTTTGTCTAACATCGCCCCCAAGATCTTTTTACCAACAATTCCTTTTAAATGAAGTTGTCGTTCACTCCAATCCATACAAGGCAAGATAAAATCCCACGACTTCTGTTCTTGAAAAGAAAATTTGATCTCTAAAGCATTATTTAGATTGCTTTGACCTTTATCCGTCAATTGGAAGGCTGATCCATCCTGTCTGATCCAATTCAAAGTCTTCATTGAACACAACAATTGAACTCCCAATTGCCCCGCCAAATGGTTATAACAACTTCTGCCTGTATGCAATAACTTTTCTTCTTCATTTAAATTGAAGTAAGTAATCTTTTTCTTCGGCGATAAAACTAATATCTTTTCAATCAAAGATGCTACTTCAGAATTGGCTAAACGATAGTAGTGCCATCTTCCTTGAAAATAGTCATCCAACCAAGAGATTTTCTCAAAATGGCCGAGATACAAAGACACTGTATTAGGCTTTAAATTCGTAGCCTTGGTAACTTCGTTTACGGTACGAAAACGTCCATCCATCAAAAAGACCAACATGCCCAATCTTTGAGGGTTACCTATGATTTCAGACACCATCGAATAATCAGCTGTTTGCATATCGTTTATATTGCCTCTAATGCATTCGATATATTTCTCTTTTATCCTAATAAAGAAATGCATTACAAGAGGAGAAAAATGTCTCATCAACAAATTAAATTAAATAGTCTTTATTATGGGTTCCCAGTGGCTTTGATCAGCAGTTGGAATCAAACTGAAAAGAGTACTAATATCACACCAATTTCATCTGTTTGGTCTTTAAATGACCAAGTTGTGATCGGTTTAGGGACCAACAGCCAAGCCTTTCAAAATCTGTTTGAAACTAGAGAAGCAATTTTAAATATTCCTGATAAAAGCCTGTGGCGGCAAATAGAAAAAATATCAAATACCACTGGAAAAGAAAAAGTTCCAAATTACAAAAAAGAAAAAGGATATTCTTATTGTCCTAACAAATTTCAATTAGGATCCTTCACAAAAGAAACTGCAAAATATGTCAGACCCGACAAAATCAAAGAATGTCCTATTCAAATAGAACTAAAAATCGAGAAAATCAATTCCAGAAAAGATTTTGCCATAATCGAGGCCAAAATTTTGGCTAGTTTCGTCGAACGAAAAATCTTAAAAACGAATCAAAAAATAGATAATCAAAAATGGCATCCACTACTTTATAAATTCAGAGAATATCGAAGTGACGACCTTTCCCTGGGCTTCAATTTTCGTTATCAAGAAGATTAATCGAAGATGTGATCAAATGCGCTTTGCTAGAAAGCTTAATCCCTTATCATCCATCTTTTCAATTGAATATATATATATATTGCAGGAGTCTACTCTAGCCAACCCTTATTAGGTAGAGAAATTTAAAATATTCGCTCGGTCCGAAATTAATTGTAATCAGCGATTTGTTCCACATTAGCAATTGGAGAATTAAAATAGCATGTGCTGCTAAGAAGTGAGTGATAAAGAAGATTATGCAATGTTCGATGGAGCATAAAAATTTTTAATTGAAAATAAAAAAACACCAATAAATGATGCCTTTTTTTGAATCAATTTTATTATCTTAAGATCAGTGCTGATCATCGTTTCCAAAGAAGAAAACGTCAGTACCGAAAAATCATACGCTTCCCCAATCCTTTAACATTTGGCTAGATTTATATTTAACTTGTTCACGTGAGTCAACTAACCCTCTAAGTATAACACTGGGGAAAAGGACACTTTTAGATCAAGTTTTTTTAATTTGACAAATAATAGTCTACTTTATGTCTCTTAACTAATCGACCTCACGAATATACGAGTTGTTTGAACTCTATTCATTTCAACAAATTCGCGAACCTGGAACATAATTAAAAATTTGATTTGGTTTTCAGATAGTTTTCGAAAAAAAGCACCAGCTTAACGCTAGTGCTTTTCAACTATTGGTAACCAGGATAATTTACTAATGGTTTAAAGTGAGTGATCAAATTATTTGATGTTTAAAAATCTAAAAAACTAAGTACTCAATAAAAGTTAACTAATAAAACGGGAATGTTTCATAAAACTTTATATACTGAAAACTTTGTTGCAGGCACCAGTGCTTCTGGTGCCCAAATAAATTATATATCCGAGTAGCATTAATACGCAATAGTTATTATTACTATTTGACTTTAAATAAAAAACGCCAGCCAAAACACGACTAGTGCAAGTGTTATGCCACAATCGAATAAATAAATTAAATTTATTAGTGTTCATAATGGCCAGAAAAAAATAGACTAGTATCAGTAGTTTATAAAAGTTGAACTAAAGATCCGCCAAATAAAAATAAAATCCTCTATTAAGAATTTCATAATCCCCAAGACAATTATCGCAACATGAAATGTCTACTTATTTTCATAAGATTACATAATTCCCTACTAGCCATAATAAAATAAGGAATTTTGGCTGCCATTTTAAATTGATTTGAGCAGTCAACTAAAATCAAAAATTGTAGTCCACTTTAATAAAAAGACTCAATTATCAAAATAAAATTCTTAATTGATTATTTAATCAAATCACAAAAATGCGCTTTATACTAGGCTATAAGCTAAGAAGGAAAAATATGCGTTTATGGCATCAAGAATTGATATCAAAATTGCCTCGTCAGCAATTATTAGGACAGCACCGTGAAATTGCCGCTTTACGCGGCAACGGGTGGGGGAAAAGCATGCTACAGTCAACTATGTTTTCGACCATTCTCCCTACAAATTGTTTCAATTTCATTATCTTGTTTTGAAAGAAATGGAGAAACGGGGATATCATCCTGATCAACGTTGGTACGATCCCTGTTATCGAGGCAAATATTGTCCGAACTATCAGAGACTGGATTCTGTCGAATTAACCAATCCAATCTATCCAGAACACAACCAAAAATACCTGACAGTTTGTTTACTTAACCTACAAAACAAAGGAATAATACTTGACATGTAAATGTCAAATTTTTTCAGTACTTGTGGCTTTGCAAGACTCAAATTAAGTCCAAGGGGTTACGTCGGATCAGATTAGGACAGGTTTCCGCATATAAACTACAATTTTTAGAAGTTTTGTGACATCGATCTAAAATATTTCATCAACAATTATTATTTAAGGAAGGTCCATAACAAATAAAATTATTTGATCTGCAGCACAAGAGATATTATTTCGTGATTTAGAAAGTGGATAAATATAGGATGAAAAGCAAAAAAATCAGTAAAATAACCGGTTTATCGGTTTTAAAATTAGGTGTTACTGAACTGGAATATTGTCAAAAGAAATAAAGTTGGAAATCGTTTTTTCAATCACTAAATATGCGGTTATTGCTCGTTATTAGCCAAATAAATAATCAAGACTGTAATTTCAATCAGACTAACGAAGTACTAACTTTCCATGTTTTATTAGCATAATTGCGCTACCAAAAGCATAGCTTAGTTAAAGAAAAAAGACTTAAATTAAAATTATAAAAGCCCATTCAAGCTATTAAACATTCAAAAAAATGAGATAGGAAAAACAACTTAACAATATTGAAAATCAGCATGGCTTTAGCAAGGTTTTCCTTAAATATCGATATAGCCACTTGGCATTTCCTAAAATCATAGATAATCTATCTTTCACAGCATCTTATTTTTGCATTCTACCTGTAATTTGTGCTTTTTTGTGCATCGTGTGCTAACTTACAAATTTACTGTAAGTTATCGTCAGGGCTTTTAGGAGATTTTAGCTAGCTGTAAAGCCCAATATAAAAGGCTTAAGCAAACAAAAAGCTCTATATCAACTTTCGTCAATATAGAGCCTAAATGCCGTCGGTGGGAGTCGAACCCACACGGTGTTGCCACCACTGGATTTTGAGTCCAGCGCGTCTGCCAATTCCGCCACAACGGCATTAAAAAAACGAGCAAGAATCACCTGAAACTTGCAAGGGCGGTACGTGGGACTCGAACCCGCGCGTGCCGGTACCACAAACCGGTGTGTTAACCAACTTCACCAGTACCGCCATGGCAGGGATAGAGGGAATCGAACCCCCATTAACGGTTTTGGAGACCGCTGTACTACCGTTATACTATATCCCTATAATCAGCCTGCCTAGCCAAGACGCAGCGAAGCCAACTGAATCATTTTAACAAAAAACAACACGAATTTGAAGCAAAAAAACTTATTTTTTTATAAATTCGCGTGCCAAGCTGGCTGCACCAATAACACCGGCGTCATTTCCCAAAACGGCCAGCTTCAATTTAGTAGAAGAACGCACTGGTGAAAACGCATACTTAGTCCAATGTTTCTGAACTTTATTCAGCAAAAAACTGCCAGCAGCAGAAACGCCACCGCCTATAACCACATATGCCGGGTTCAGGATATTCGATAACGAAGCCGTAGCATAGCCAAGATAGTAGGCCATTTTATCAACAATCTCAGTCGCCAAAAAGTCACCATTCTTTGCTAAATCAAAAACAGTTTTCGAAGTTACATCTTCTCCATTATCAAGCATTTGTTTGAGTTGGGAATTTCCTTCATACTCGTCGGCAAAATCATGAGCTAAATGAACGACTCCGGGTGCGGAACAATATTGTTCCAAACAGCCGCGATTACCACAAGTGCAAAGATAACCGTTTGGCTCAACAACAACATGCCCAAATTCTCCTCCAGCTCCAAAAACTCCGCGAACCATGTGGCCGTTAGCGATGATACCACCGCCAACACCGGTTCCAAGAGTAACAAAGGCAACGTTTGGATTATTTTCGCCGGCACCTTTCCATTGTTCGCCGATTGCCGCTGAATTAGCATCATTATCAATCGTAAAATCTAAGCCGGTTCCCTTTTGAACCGCTTCGCGAACATGCTGAATATTTTTCCAATTTAAATTGTAAGCAGCTTCAACGGTTCCGTTTTGGCGGTCAACGGTACCAGGCGTTCCCATTCCAATCCCAACAATTCTTTCTCGATCAAGTTTTAAAAGACCAAGTCTTTTATTAATAGAATTAACAATATCAGGAACAATATGAGAACCATCATCGAGAATATTAGTTGGTACAGCCCATTTCTCTTGGATTTCACCTTCAATTGTTAGAATTGCAAATTTAATTGTCGTTCCGCCAAGATCGACACCAATTAATTTATCTTTAGTCATTTCTACCTCATTAACAGATTAAAAGTTTTTTTAAATAAAAACAAGCGCTTCCAAGGACAGAAGGTATTTTTATTGAATTTTAAGCAATAAAAATCCAAATGGCAGCAAAAAAATACAAAATACGATAACTCGAATTATCGTTTTAACCTTTCCGTATTGAGCACTAGGGAAATTACAAACCAGCGATGTCAGAATTCCGGAAATTAATCCACCTATATGAGCCCAAATATCAACACTTTGATCGCCAATGTTACTAATTAGATTGAAGAGCGCCAGAGCTGCGAAAACAACCAATTGACGCTTAAAAATCGGATTATTTCGATTAAACCAGGCAATTGATATCATTGCTCCAAAAAGACCAAAAAGAGCTCCTGAGGCTCCTACAGAAACTATATTTGGATTCGGATCAAAGATTAAAGTTAATAAATTTCCCCAAAGTCCAGATAATAGATAAATAAGTAAATATTTAGTCTTACCAAAAAGTTTTTCAACAAAAGGACCGAAAATAATTAAAGTGAACATATTCGAAAAAATATGCATTAGAGAACTATGAAGAAAAATCGGTGTAAAAAGGCGATACCATTGACCTTTAAGAATTAAACTGCTGACTTGGCCACCCAAAAGAATCAATGATTGGATCGAGGGGCCGTTGATAAAACGGTTGATCAAAGAGAACAGTCCAAAAGAATGAAAAAGATAGGCATCGAAAAATACCTGAAAGAAATAAATAAAAACTGTAATCGAAAAAATCGATAAAGTAACCGGTGGAATAAATCTCAAAAAAGATTTTCTCATAATTATAAGCTTAGCAAAATTATCTAACCATAATCGATAGTTGTTTTGTTAGTTCCCCTTCTATTCTTTTGATTGATTGATTAACTTGAGCATCAGTTATAGTCGCTTGAGTGTTAACAAAATCAAGTCGATAAGAAATTGATTTTTTATCTTCACCAAGTTCTTTCCCTTGATAAAGATCAATGACCTGAAGTTTGCGAAGATAATTACCCGCATTCGCTTTGATTACTCGCTCTATTTCTGCCGATTCTATTTTTTTGTCAACCAACAAAGAGAGATCGCGTTCAGTTCCTGGAAACTTATCCAAGGGTGTATAATCCTGATTCATTTTATAAAGCTCATGGACTAAATCTGAATCGATTTGAAAAACGAAAACCGAATTCATCTTGTATTTCTTTGATATTTTTGGATTTATCTGCCCAACAAAACCAAGATAATGATCGCCTACATATACATCAGCTGTTCTCCCCGGATGCATTTCTTTGTGCTGGTCACTAGCTTGATAAGAAATTATCGATTTTAAAGCAAGGCTACTTAAAAAACTTTCCAAAATGCCCTTGATGTAATAGAAATCATATTTCTTTTGATTATGCTGCCAGTTGCTATTCGGAACGCCGGAAATTAATCCAGCAACTTGATGATCCTCTTTTGGCAATTGGACGCCATTTTGTTTGAAAAAAACCGTTCCACTTTCAAATAAACGAATATCGTCAGCTTCGCGTACCGCATTGTAAGAAGCTGCCTGCAACAAAGTCGATAGGATCGATTGGCGCATTACCGAATGTTCCTGACTCATTGGATGAGATAAAGAAACTTCATCGCCCTTTCCAAGAGTGAAGGTACCAGCGGCCTCAGTATCAGTCAGCGAATAAGAAATTGCCTGATTCAGGCCGAGACCAAGAAGCACATTTTTAATCGCTCGATCAAGTTTTTCGTCGACAGTCAGACCGGATTGTTTGTTAACTGTTTGTGGTAAACGGGCAGGAACTTTTTCATATCCATAAATTCGCACAAATTCCTCAATCAAATCGGCTTTAATAGTAATATCCGGTCGGCGTTTTGGGATCGAAACAACAAATTCTTCACCAGAAAGATCATACTCGAAGTTCAGACGTTGCCAGATATTTTCAACTTCGGCAAGCTTGACATCAGTTCCTAAATAATTATTAATATCTGAAAGAGAAATTTTAATTTTCTTATCGGATGATTGATCATCCAAGCCGGCAATTATCCCCTTGGCAATTTCCCCTCCAGCAACTTCTTGAAGCAAAGCAGCGGCAAAATTCAAGGCATTTTTGCAATTGCTGATATCAATTCCCCGTTCGAAACGTTGGCTGGCTTGCGAATGCAAATTAAAACGCCGAGCTGTTTTACGAACTAAAATTGGATTAAAAACAGCCGATTCCAAAACAACGTCTCTGGTTTTTTCAGTAACTTCCGACTTGGTGCCACCCATGACACCGGCCAACATTTGTGGTTCCTCATCATCATAGACAACGATATCCTCGCCATCCTTTAACTGATGAGTCTTCCCGTCCAAGGTCTTGAATTTTTCATCTTTTGATAAAGCAACCCTAATATTTTTGTGTTCCAGTTTATTTAAATCAAAAGCATGCATTGGTTGTCCAAATAAAAGCATGACATAATTAGTAACATCGACCAAGTTGTTTATCGGACGAAGACCTGAATTCCAAAGGCGGCGTTGAAGCCATAGGGGGCTTTCTTCAACTTTTACGTTGTTAATAATTCTAAGATAATAACGATCAGCTAATTTTGGATCGACATTAACCGAAATTTGCGATTTAGATAGTTTACTACTTTCTTGAAGGTCTAAACTGGGAAGTTTAAACTCTTTCTCTAAAAGTGCAGAAAATTCATATAAATTGCCTCTGATTGAAAGCATATCACCGCGATTAGCAGTTAATTCTGTATCAATCATCAAATCATCGATTCCGAGTGCCTTGACGGCATCATCACCAACTTTAACGTCATTGTCTTTAGGAAAGACATAAATTCCCGCTTCATGTTTTTTTGGTGCGATTGAATCGTCAAAACCGATTTCCTGTAACGAAACCAACATTCCCTGACTGATTTCTCCATCAAGAGTTGTCGCCTCAATTTTTTTGCCGTTTGGTAAAAGAGCCCCCGGCAAGGCCAGAACAACCAATTGATTTTTTTCGATGTTTGGTGCTCCGGTAACGATTTGGTAATCTTTTTTGCCGGCGTTTACAATCGCAATTTTTAAATGGCTCGAATTTTCAATTGTTCTGATTTCCAAAACTTTACCAACGACCAAATTACTCGATTGCGGAATCTGATAGCCATTTTCAGCAACTTCAGTCGAAGTTAAAGCCAATCGATCAGCTACTTTTTGAGCATCAACTTGATCATTAACCGGAAAGTCCGGCATATATTCTTTAATCCAATTAACAGAAACCTTCATTATTCACCCACCTGACAAAATTGTTTCAAAAAACGCAAATCATCCAGATAAAAATTACGAATGTCATCAATACCATATTTGATCATTGCAAAACGATCCGGACCCAAACCAAAAGCAAAACCGGAATACTCTTCAGGATCGATATTAGCCATTTTTAAGACATTTGGGTGAACCATTCCAGCACCAAGTACCTCAATCCACTCTATGTCTTGCGAAGCAGTATTTTTATCCACTGTATTCCAGCTTATATCCACTTCCAAGCTGGGTTCGGTAAAAGGAAAATAACTTTGACGAAAGCGCATCGCATGACCCTTGCCAAATAGTTCATCTGTCAAAGCCTGCAAAGTACCCTTTAGATCGGCTAAAGTAATCTTTTTGCCGACTACTAATCCTTCAATCTGATGAAATTGATGAGAATGGGTTGCATCATCATTATCTCGACGATAAACTTTTCCTGGACTAATCATCTTTAAAGGTCCGGTCGAGAAATCATGCTTATCCATCGCTCGAGCCTGCATAGCTGAAGTCTGTGTTCTCAAAAGCACATTCGGCGTAAGGTAAAAGGTATCTTGCATATCACGAGCAGGATGGTCCTTTGGCAAATTCATTCTTTCAAAATTATACTCATCTGTTTCAATCTCTCGGCCATACATTACCTGATATCCCTGGCTTAAAAAATGATCTTCAATTTGATCTTGGATTTGTTGCAAAACATGTTTCGTACCAATTTGAAAAGTTTCACCAGGCAAAGTTACATCGATTTTCTCAGAAGCAAGCTGAGCATCCAGCTTATTTTCCTCAAGAATATGTTTTTTTTGAGAAATCATTGTTTCCAATTGAGTCCGGATTTTATTAGCCATTTGACCAACGACCGGTTTTTCACGAGGGTCCAAATCTTTCAGTCCTTTAAGGATCTTCGTCAAATCGCCCTTCTTGCCAAGCAGGTGTACGCGAATGTTTTCAATCAGATCAACACTGCTCGACTTATCGATCTCAACGGAAACTTTCTTTTTTAATTCTTCTAATTCTTCCTTAATATCCATCTTTTTTCCTGACTAATAAAAAAAATCCCTCGTGCAAACGCACCAGGGACGAATTTATCGTGTTACCACCCAAATTTATAGAAAACAAAAAACTTTTCTAACTCTTAAAGCTTATAACGGAGCCATCCGCCAGCTATTAACTAGAATAATTGGAAGTGAAATTCAGCTTTTACTGTTATCGGCTTCCACCAATCCCGATTCGCTTGCAACATCACAGCCTACTAATCTTCCACAAATTTTTAAATATTTTCAGCAGCCCAACGAGAAATTTCCGACATCAACGGTCGCATTGAACTACCCTTCTCTGTTAAACGGTAGCCCAGTTTCCCATTATCGGGGCAACAGACACGTTTAATAATACCAGCGTCTTCCAACTCTTTCAACCTAACTGTCAGAACCCGATCACTGCAGGCATGCACGCTTCTCGATAATTCGGCAAAATGAAGAGAGCCTCGATCACTATCCAATAAGGACTGGATAATTAATCCATTCCACTTTCTTCCTAGAATTTCAAACGCCGACTCTGTGAACTCTAATCTCTCGGTCATACTTACATATTATTAGGAAAATCAATTTAATGCAAACATTAAAATTCCACCCGCAACGGCGACGTTTAATGATTCGGCTTTGCCTAAGAAATTAATATGCAAATTTTCACTAGTTTTAGCTTGAATTTCCGGATCGATCCCCTGTCCCTCATTACCAAGAATCAAAGCGAAATTCTTTTCCGGAACCACTGTTTTATAGTCAACTGAATTTTCTGACAAAGTACTACCGTAAACGTTATAATCATTAGCTTCAAGTTTATCGACCCAATCATTCAAATCGACTTCTTTAACCAACTTCAAATGAAACTGACTGCCCTGCATTGCCCGAACGACTTTTGGATTAAAAGGATCAGCAGATTCTTTTGATAGTGCAACGCCAGAAAAACCAGCGGCATCCGCCGTTCTAATCAAAGTACCAACATTTCCCGGATCCTGTATTCTGTCCAAAAGAAGCCAGGAACCATTATGCACATATTTAGGATCAAAAGAATTGTTTGGAAGGCTTGTTTGAGCGAAAATCCCCTGTGGAGTATTGGTTTTAGCAATATGGCGGGCAACCTCCTCGCTTACTTGAAAAGCCGGTACACCCTGAGGAACGTCAATCAAATGCTGATCCATCTGCTCTTCAGTAGCAATTACAGCCTGAATTGGTGCCGCTTGATTCAAAGCCTCTTGAACCAGGTGCCAACCGTCAAGCATATAAGTTCCGGATTTTTCGCGGCCCTTTAAAGTTTGTAGACTAGTCCAAATTTTAACTCTTGAATTTTGATTCGAAGTAATAATTTCCATTATATTTTTGGTTTCCTTTGCTGTTTACCAGCATTGCGCTTATGAGCGTTATTTTTTTTGTTATTTTTTTTAGGTGAAACTTCTGTTTCCGTTGAAACTTCATTCGTAATATCCTTGACGAGTTCTCCTTGACTGGAATTATTGGTTGCCTTGGCCAACAAATCATCAACGACATTTTTCACTTTAAATTCTTTGCGAATCTTTTCCTGCAATTTTGGACGAATTTTGAGCAATATCAAGGTTTGAATCAAAACGAAAAATCCACCAACAACAAAGTAAAGTCCTAAGGCTGCTGATTGAAAAATTGCAAAGAAGAACATCATAATCGGTGTAAACCATATCATTGTTTGCATTTGCTTTCTCTGAGCTTCAGGAGTTGTTTTCAACATAAACCAAGACTGGGCAAGATAAAAAATTCCGGCAATAACAGCAATCGTTATCGAAGGTTTATATAATGCAATACCAAAAAAATGAGACCCATTCAACAAAAAGGAGGAACTATAAGTTGCCGGGTTAATGTGATCAGTTTTTAAAACACTTGTTGACAATCGGATAGCTGTATACAAACTGGAAATAATCGGTAATTGAATCAGCATTGATAGAAAATTAACACCACCAATCATCGATACATTGTTTTCTCGATATACAGACATCATGGCTGTATTCACTGCAACTTTTTCTTCTTGAGTCTGAGCCGTTTTCATAGCAGCTTGGACTTTTGATAGCTGCGGCTGAAGCATTGCCATTTTTTCCGATTGAATGGTAGCCTTGCGCTGTTGATCAAACATAATCGGAAACAGAACAATTCGAATAACAGCTGTTATCGCAATGATTGCAAAACCAATACCATTGGTTGATTTGAAAACATCATTTGCCATCCAATGCATAAAAGCAACCATATATTGACCAATCCACAACCAGGTTCGACCGGTCTTCGTATACCCGCCAGTCATTAATAAAATTTCCAAAGCAATCAAGAGCAGTATGATTAATCGTCTAACTGATTGCCATGCACTCGTTTTTTCTTTACTCATAAGATAATATTCTACCTGTCTTCATCGTTGTCTGGAAAGAAATCACCAAGATTCTGTGTTGTTTCTTTATGATCTCCGCTTTCAGGTTCAACGTAATCCTCTTCATCGATCAATTTCCAACCCTTGCCGGAAATAGGTTTCTCCTTTAATTCTTCATCAGTATAAACAGCAATCGGCAATTCGGTAACAATATTTTCCAAAATAGCCGCATCCAAATCCAACTGGTTTCTTTCGATTAAAAATACCTGTTCGGTTTGCGCAAACGCATCAAGAGTTTCCTGGTCCTGAACGTAAAGTTCATCCATTGGTATTTCAAAAGAATATTGAACCGGATAAAAACTGCGTGCCGAAGGTAAAACAGCCACCCCTTCGATCTTCAAAGACACAGATATCTGGTCATTTTTCTCGTAACTAATTTCGCCTGTGACATGTAAAGGTTTTAAGTCTAACAAACGATCGGAAAAATTCTCGCGAGCCGGAGCAGACAAATCAATTGTTTCATCAACAAGCAGCGGTGTTCTTTCATATTTCCGTAATTGTTGAATTAAATATTTCATGATTGAATGGGCGTCCTTTTAATATCCTGCGTACTTTTATAGTCCATAATCTGGTTATAAACCAAACCAGCCTTATAGTCGATCGCTAATGATTTATTAGCCGTTTTTTGATCAACATGACTAATCGTTGGAAAATTAAATCGGCCTTTTTTTTCATGCAAATACTGTCTCCCTTTTTCTGTAAATCCCAACAAACGGTGGTATGGATTCTGCATTGCCAAGTTCATTTGATCAACTTTAATATTCAACAATATATACACCAATACTCTATGCAAACGCGCAAAAGTATATCGCTTTGACTTAATTAAAGCAAGTAATTCGCCAAAATCGGACGGATTTTTTTCAATCGCTTGTTTGATTAAATACTCCATTCCTTCATTCACTTGATAGATTGACCTTATTTGACCCAAACCGTCCGTTGATAAACGATATTTTAATAGTTGAAAGAGCCTTGCTTCATAATCAGTATATTGTAAATCACTCATCGGTGTGTAAGAGTCAACATTTTGCCCTTCCGATAAAGCTTTTCGAATGGCAGTTGCCGAAGCAATTTCACCATCATTTAGAAATTGATCATGGTAATCCGCGGAAACTCGCGAAATCGTTCGCAGTTTTATTTTTTCTGTTAAATTCTGGTTCAAAATTGCTTTTGCATAACTAAAAGCCAGAATGTCATTGGCGTTTTCGAGATAGAAGCCCGTTTTTTCCTCCAATGCTGCTGCATAATTACTGGCAAAAGTTCGATTTTTTTTATCGAAATTCGAATTTCCCGAAATATCAGGTTCATGTGCTGCTAAATTAATAAAATCAATATCAGCATGTTCCGATCCGCATATGATCGAGGAAACCTGCAAATCAGAAAGTAAGCGAACAGCTCCCTGCGCAAAAATCTCACCCGCTTGAACAGCATAATAAAAAGGAAGCTCAAAAACCAAATCTGCTCCAGCATCAATCGCGGCCTGAGCCCTTTTCCATTTATCGGTGATTGCCGGTAAACCCCGTTGAACCCAATTTCCTGACATCAAAACGATCGTCACATCGGCCTTCGTCAATTCCTGAGCTTTTTTTAAGTGATATAAATGGCCGTTATGAAAAGGATTGTATTCAGTTATTAAACCAGTTGCTTCCATTACTTCTCCGCAACAAAAAATGCCCGCGTAGTATCCCTGGTGATTTTTCCACGACCAAAATCAGAAGTCAAATGAATATTTCTAAAGCCAATCTCTTTCAGTAAAGAAAGATACTTTTCAGGTGGATAGGTTTGTTCATGATGAACCTCGCGAACCATTTTAAAGGCATCGATCCCTTCTTGATAAACAAAAAACTTTAAATCGTGATCAACAGAATTTTTTATATCTCCAGGAAAACTCGTCCACATAAAAATTTTCTCAGGATCATCGTCATTATTATACATATAATTCCTGTAAACAACATTGACCTGATAAGGTGTAATAACATCAAAAAGAAATTTGCCGTTTTTTTCAAGATGATTGAATACCTCGAAAAATGTTCTTTTCGTTTCTCCAATATTTGATAAATAATTTAAAGAATCGGCAAAACAACTAATCAAAGGAAAACGCTTATTTAAATGCCAATTTTGAGCCATATTGGCTTGAAATAAATCAAAACTAAAATTATTGTTCTCAGCACGTTGCTTTGCCAGAGATAACATTTGACTCGACAAATCTAAAATCGATACCTGATAGCCGGACTTAGTCAATAAAACAGCCAGTTTGCCAGAACCACCCGCTAAATCCAATATCCGATTATTGCGACTATTATCCTGAACAAAGCCGTTCCAACTAAGATACATATTCGGGTCAAAAAGTTCATCATATAATTCCGCGAAAATTGAATAATTAGGATTCATTAATCAAAATTCCGCAGTAATCCAGTCAGAAAGATCAACCGTCTTTGCTTCACTCCACAAATGTTCAAGCTTGTAATAATCGCGTTTTTCCGTTGTAAACAAATGGACCACCACATCGCCATAATCAAGCAGAACCCAATCATCTTCGCCCAAACCTTCAACATGAGACGCCGAAATACCTTTTTTATGTAGCTGATCAATAATTTCTTCGGCAATTGCCTGAACCTGACGACCAGTATCAGCACTGGCAATCAGAAAGTAATCAGAGATAATTGATAAGTCACGAATATCCAAAGCAATTAGATTCTCGGCTTTTTTGCCATCGGCAATTTGAACAATTTTTTCTAACAATTCTTTGCTTTCCACTTATTTATTTTCCTCCAACCCAGTGATTATATGCATAAATCGTTTTTGGATAAATTGCCCAGTGATTTCGTACCAAACGTGTAACCGAAAATTGCAGCTGCCAGGCCACACCATCATTTAAAGATTGGTCAGTCACTTCACGAGCAACATCTGTATCGGAAAAATTACGACCAAGTTCCAAAAAATCAGACATATAAACTATTTTATCAAGAGTAGTCATTTCGATGTCGGCAGTCGTATGACGACGAATTGAGTTTAATAATTCTTCATCATCAATTCCTAATTCGTCTTTAGCAAATTCAGCGCCGACAATGCCATGCCAAATAGAACTATCCCATTTCTTTAAATCAGGATCTAAATTTTTTTTGTCGATCTCGGCCAAAAAATCAGCCCTGCTGCGTTCTTTGGCATAATCATGAATCAAACCTCCGATTTGGGCCTTGTCCTGATCATAGTTGTTTAATTCCGCAAGATGAACCGCGTATTCGCCTGTTCGAACAACGTGTTCAAAACGTTCACGAGAAAGTGCCGCTTTCACTCGAGGATATAAATAATCATATTTTGGATAAGCCATTAGGAAAACCTCCCTTGGTATAAACCATACTCAGCTATATCAGCTATATATGCAGCAACAGCATCCGGGATTAAATAGCGAACAGATTGACGAGTTCTTAAATGAGAACGAATGTCGGAAGAAGAAATATTCAACCAATTAACATATGTCCAAATCGCCTCAAAATCAGAGACACGCCTTACTCCAGGCTCTTCAATCGCAACCAAATGAACTAACTTGTTCAGAGCGGAAACATTATCCCAACTGCTTATTTGGCGAATTAAGTGAGCTCCCAAAATCAGGTAATATTCGTTTTCCGGATGCTTCGATGATATTTTCTTTAAAACATTATAGGTCGACTGCTGGCCACCATCGTGAATTGGCGTTAATTCAATACCAAACTTTGAATTACCACGAATTGCCAGCCTGATCATCTCGGCTCTGGCAGATGGTTCAACAGCGTTTTTATGGGTTCCGCCAAAAAGAATTGCGTCAGGCATAAAATAAATCTTATCAAGCCCTAATTGGTTGCAAACCTGTTCGGCAGCTATCAACTGCCCGTTATGAATCGGATTAAAAGTTCCACCAAAGATACCGATTCGATGTTTTTCCTTTTGACCATCCAATGCTGCCTTCGGATGAACAAAGGTTTTTGTAGAAGCAAGACTAGTGAGCAAGTTCATTTACCTCAACTGAAATTTTTTGATAATCAGGATTTGAAGAAGGCAAATATAGAAGAAGCGTATGACCGATTTTTTGTGCAATCGTAATCTGAGAATTTTTTTGTATGAATTTAATCGCTGCATCGATGTCGACAACTGCACTTTGTTGTAAACTAATTTTAATTAATTCGTGAACTCTTAGAGCATCCAATACCTGGCCCAACCAAATTTTTGTTAAACCGTTTTTCCCTACACTAAAAATAGCCGGTAGCTGATTACCCTGCGATCGCAAATATCTTTTTTGTTTACCTGATAAAATTTCCATTGCTTTTATTCTATCTAAATTTCAGCCTGGCGTACGGAAAAGGCCAAACCTTTTGGCAAATGAAAACAAATTGGAGCCGAATCGTGAAAAGTAAACCATCCAAGTCCGGCAATCGCAAAATCCTGATTAGATTTTAATTTAATTTCTTTCTTTTCAAGCTCCCGATATTCTTTCAAGACGGTTGGTTTAAGTAACCTTCCGGCTTGGGAACTGAATAATTTTTCAGCATTTTCAATTTTTCCACGATGCAATTCAATATTGTTCTCAAAATAAGCCGTTACAGAAATTTTCGACTTATTCAAGAAATCGATCCATCCAAGGCCAGCAAGAAAAATAGCCTGGCCTTTCGATAGTTGAAGAGTTCCTGCTTTCACTTCCTTATTTGGAAGCAAATATTTAAAATCTTTAGAATCAATAAAATGGGCCATTTGAGAATCGTGAATAATTCCCGGAGTGTCAATTACTCTCGTTTTTTCTGTCAAAGGTATTTCAATTTTATCGAGTGTCGTTCCAGGGAAACGAGAAGTGGTAATAACCGATCCGCGACCGGATATTTGTTTGATAATTTGATTAATTAATGTCGACTTGCCAACATTGGTCACCCCAACAACAAAAATTTCTTCATATTCATCGATATAATCGGAAATTTCTTCAAGTAAATACTGACCCGAATCACCCTTGTCAGCGGATAAAACAACCGTTTTTAAAACTTTAATTCCTTCGTTCTTAGCCTCTTTTGTCAACCAATTAGCGATTTTGTTTTTTTTCACGGATTTAGGCAGAATATCGAATTTGTTCCCTACTAGAACAACCGGATTATTACCAATGAAACGAGTCAATCCATTAATCATCGATCCACCAACATCAAAAAGATCCACAAGATACAAAACGAGGGCCTTTTTATCAGATATAGAAGTTAATATCTTTTGAAAATGATCCGAATCAAAAGCAACTGGTTCTATTTGATTATAGTTTTTTAATTTAAAACACCGCTCACAAAGTAAATTGATCGGATCATCGACTGAATTTAAGGAACTCAAATAACTGCGCAATTTGTGTTCATTTAAATAACCGGGAACACCTCTTTTTGTGGATTGAAATCTTGCGCCGCAACCGATACAAACAATTCCATCATTTAATAATTGTGTAACTTGGTCTTCACTCAGGGTCAACTATGTCGTCCTCCCAATTTTCCTTTTTATTTTTTGTGACCAGTTTTGCAAAATAACGATTAATTCTAGTTGGAAAGCCATCCGTTTCGATCAGAGGTTTAACCAATACACTCCTGACTCCGGCTAAGTTCGCTGCAACAATGTCAGTCATAATTTGATCGCCAACCATGATAACCTCTTCCTTTGACAAATTAAAATCCCTAAGAGTTTTTTTAATCCCTCTTGGTAGTGGCTTTAAAGACCAAGACTCAAAGGGTACCCCCAAGGCTTTAACAGCTTTCTTGACTCTACCGGTAGAGTTATTCGAAACAACGATTAAATTTATTTTAGCATCCAATAATTTTTCATGCCACACAAAAAAATCATCTCCACCTTCTGGTTTGTTCCAAGCAACCAATGTATTATCCAGATCGGCCAGTACAGTTGTAATTCCATGTGATTTAAGCGCCCGAGGACTGATACCCCAAGCTTTTTTAACTCGATAAGTTGGTTCGTAAATCCCTTGCATTGAGTTTTATTGTAACAATCAACTCAGACAATTTGTCCGTCAATCATCATTTTGATCGCTTTTTTCCGATAAATCGGTTTTTGGACGATAATAAGCCTGATTATCAGCAGCAAAAATCTTTTCCGAAAAATTACCAGCCGAAGTCTTGTTAACGGCGGTTGTGATTAATTGAATATGTGAGTCAAGATCGTCTAATTTAGATAAAACAAAGGCTTCTAATTCTCTTGGCTGAATTGGAGAACCAAATTCCAGTTTATTGTGATGACTCAAAATCAAGTGTCTCAACAAAAGCATATCCTCGGAATTCAAATCAAAGCCAAGTTCTTCTGCAGCCTGAACGATAATTTCATCGCCAATTACAATGTGTCCGAGCAACTGTCCTTCAGTTGTATATTCTGTCCCAACAGGTCCAGAAAGCTCTTTTGTCTTGCCAATATCATGCAATAAAGCACCAGCCAATAATAAAGAACGATTAATTTGAGGATATAAATCAGAAACAGCCAAGGCTAGCTTGGCAATTGAAAGTGAATGAAACGCCAGTCCACCGCGATAAGCATGGTGAATTTTTTCAGCAGCCGGGTATTCATAATATTTGTCAGCATATTTATTTAAAATATTGCGAACAACCCGATTCCAAGTCGGATTGGTAATTTGAAACAAAAGATCGTTAATTTGCGATTGAAGTTCTTTTTTCGAAACTGGCGAACTAATTTCATACAAAGAAGGGTCACTGGGTTCAGTTTCATTGGCCAATCTGATTTCTTGAATCTTCAACTGTGGCTTGGATTGATACTCATCTTGTAGAACATTTAAATAAACAACTTTTCCAGGCACGTAATTGGCAACGTCTTCCTCACTTGCGTCCCAGAGATTAGCTTGAATCTCACCAGATCGGTCCGTTAAAGTCAAACGAATATATGGGGAACTTTTGCTAGTCATTCGTTTTTCAGCCGATTTGATCAAAAGATAAATACTATAATTTTCACCTTTTTTATGTTCGTTAAGCATTGGCAGCCTCCCCTAGATTAATAATATTGCTTTGCGAGAAATTTTGGTCCGGATTAGCTGTAAAGTAGATGATCTGATATTTTTCAGCCAAACGGTGCAAGATATTGTCCATGATACTTTTTCGTTCAACGTCAAAATTGACAAAACTATCATCTATCAAAAAAGGCAAGGAGTTTTTTTCGGCAACTGATTCGGCAAAGGCCAAACGCAAAGAAACATACAGTTGCTCGGAACTGCCCTTGGAAAGTTCATAAGAATAAAACTTTTCGTTCTGTTGATTTGCCACTAGCAAAGAATTATCGCCAAAAATAATACTTACATATTTATTTTCGGTTAATTCGGCAAAATATTGTTCTGCTCTGGATCTGATCTCCGGCATACGTTTATGGCTAATCTGATAAAGACTTTCATTAATCCAGCTGAAAGCTAACTTATTAGCAAAATACTCAGTTAAATCGTTATTTATGTCTGTTTCCAAATCCGATTGCTGTTGCAATTTAGTCTGATAGTCTGTATCGGAGCTGGCATTCAACAAAGTCGCATTCAAATTCAATAACTGCTGATTTTCCTGTTTGATTTCCCCTTCAATACTATCGATCCGAACTTTTAGGGCCTGTTTCTTTTTAGTGATTTCTTCAACTCCACCAAGTTCTTTAATTTGATTTTCTTTTTCCGGCGTTAAAAGCTGGTTAATACTCTCAAGCTGATTGAGTCTCTGTTTATTTTTAATCTTCTCAGCTTGAAGGTACTGGAAATTTTGATAATTATCGACCTTGAGATAATTAAAAATCTGTTGTTGCTCACTTTTTAAATTCTGCAAATGGCCAATTTGCTGCTGACGATTTTCGTCAACGAGTTTTTTTTGCTCTTTTGATAATATGGCCGACTGCCTTTCATCTCTAATTTCATTCAAAATTACCTGAATTTGATCAATTAAAGCATCATGGTCCTGTTTAGCAGATGGTAAAAATTCGCGAAGCGAGTTTGCTAACTTGAGAATCGAATTAATTTTAGAAAGATGCGACTGCTTTTCATTTTGTAGCTGTTGGAATTGATCGATTTTCTGGTGATATTCCTGCAAATGATTTTGCGAATCAATAATAGTATCCAAGCTCACTTGATTGGAGTAACCATATTGGGAAAGATTTATCGACTGTTTTTTTGGCCTTTCAAAAAATGACAACAAGCCGCCAATGAACAAAACTCCAGCACCGCAAATCCAAAAAGGATAAGGGAATGCAGGGGTCTGAAATCCTTTAACAATTCCAAAAACACCTAAAAGCATCAAAATAATTCCGATAATAAAAAATACAGTAATTGATCTGCTTGGCTGAATCGAAACTCCCTGCGGCAATGCTCTTGGAATTCGATCGCCGAATTTAGTTTTTAGATCATTTTGCAACTCGCTTAAGCGGCTTGAAATGTTCTTAATTTGATTATCATTCTGATCGAATAAATTATTTTCGGCAATCAAATTAGGAATCGACTTATCAAGTAAGTCAATATCGGTACGATTATTTTTATAAATCGTTAATAGTGGATTTTCAGCAATAATAGTCGATTTGTTTTCGCTTTTATCTAGATTTATTCCTTTAATTTGGCTTTGAAGTTTTTCAACCCGCTGCTCAATTTCTTCGGTTAAATTGCTGATTTGCTGATCAGAAAAGCGATCATTGGTCTTCGGCATCGAAATTCTTTCTTTTCGATTGAAAAGGCCCGATAATTCGATCAGTTTGGAGAATTCATCCATTTGTTTCTTTAAATTATGTAATTGAGAATCTAATTCGGCAATTCGTTTCAAAGTCGATTTTTTTTGTTGGGAGCTCTTGCGATAGTCACTTAACTGCCCACCCATTGAATTCAATTGGTTGGAGATCTGCTGGTGTTCGGCCAGCAACTGATTAATCGGCCGTTTAGAGGTTTTCGTGAGACCAAACATTACGCTGGCATTTTTATCCAATTCTTTACTAAGGGACTGCCACTGATCGGCATTGACTACAGAAAAACTAAGTAATCGATCAGAAAGTTCTTTGCCGGACAAACTTCTGATTTCATTTAACTGCTCTTGATCAAAGGAAAAAATATCTTCAAAACTGTCCTGACTAAAAGGTGACAATAATTTAGTTAGGAAGATTTCGGGATTATTGACGTGATTACCATTTTGATCGGTAATTTCAAGCTTTGACTGTGTTCGGCCGAGACGGGACACATCCCAAAGACTACCGTCCTGTTCAAAAACAAGGTCTCCACCGTATTGAGATCTATTCCGCGGCTCGTATAAATTACTACTTTGCCGTTTATTTTGAGCAAAACCAAATAAAATCCCCGTAATAAATTGACGAAGTGTTGATTTACCGGCTTCGTTTTGACCATAAATAACCTGCAAATCATTTTTGAAATCCAAGTTAAAGTCTGAAAATTTACCAAAACCGGAAATATGAATTCTCTTAATTTCCATCAACTTATCCTTTCTGAAATTATTTGTTCTGCTTTGGACATCAGTTTTGCCTGAACATTTGGATCAGTAAAATGCCGAATCACAAACTGCTGATTAGAATTGAAGGTTCTCAACAAAGCCTGATTAAAACTTTGTTCATCAAAAACATCATTTTTGGCTGCCTGCCAGTATCGTTCTTCCAACTGATTAAAATTATCTTTTTTTTGATCAACATTTAAATCCATTTTGATCAAAAACTGCTTTTCTCTAATGGTTTTTGAATTAACCAGATCCAAAAAACTTGTATCAGTAAGCTGATCAAGAATTTTTTCCGGAAGCGAAGCCGATAAATTAACTCGAATCGCATTTAGACTCATTTTTTTATGATTAAAACTTAATAATTCTTGAACAATTAAATCGGAAATATTTGAAATCGCGCTCTGGTCGTTAATTGATAACTCAAAACTATCAAATACAAAACTGCTGCAAGGAACAAATTCCGCTGTCAAACCGCCCTGATCATTTTCATCACTGACAAAATAAACACCTTTTTCACCCGTTTCAGTCAGATCAAGGCCCTGGGGATCGCCAGAATAAACAATTGCTGGATTTTTTGAAAGTACTTGCCGAACATGAATGTGCCCTAAAGCCCAGTAATCGTAATTTAAAGCCTGCAAATCACCAACCGAAAAAGGCGCGTAATTATTTGCCGATGAATTTCCTTGGCTCCCGTGATACATGCCGATTTGGTATGTGGCAGATTGATCGCGGCTTGGATATAAAGGTACAAGACTTTCCCGTGGGTTGCGAACAACAAAACTTGTACCGGTTATCGCAACTCGCTTGCCATCCCATGAATCATGAAAAAAAGTTTTTGCTTTAGATTTTGGAAAAGCATGGACATTTTCAGGCCAGATAAAATCATTTTCGACATCCGATTGAAAATCATGATTACCAAAAGATATGAAGGCTTCAATTCCGGCTTCTTTTAAATTTTGAAATTGTTGATTCAAAAAATTATAAAGATAAGCGCTTTGTTGACTAGAATCGAAAAGATCACCCGGAAAAAGAACGAAATCAACATGTCGATCTACGGCTAATTTGATAACGTTGGAAAAAGCTGTAAAAGTTGCTAAAGCAATTTGTTTTTTTACTTCCTCCGGAAGATTTATTTTACGATCAATTCCACTGATCGGATTGCCTAAATGAATATCTGCTGCGTGAATAAATTTCATTTTTCCTCGATTATAAAAACCGGACATGCCGGATTTGAATTTCTTTTAATTATTCAAATAAAGCTCATTAAGCGGCGCAGTGATAATTTCATTAACTTCGCCAAGCATATTATTTAAATTTTGTTCAACAACACTTAAATCTTTAATTGGTTTAAGTTGCTGAGCTTTTTGAGCGGTGGTTTGCCAACGCTGAATTTGTTCCGGCTTTGGTTCCTCACCCTTAGATTGAAGTTCTTGAATTTCTTTTTGAGCCACTTGAAAATCATGAAAAGCACTGTTGGCCTCCTGATCGGCTCTCACTTTTGCCAAAGCTGTCGAAAGCTGTTTAAACTCATCTGAATCCTGTAATTCTCTTGCCATTAATTTAGCTTGATCAAATAATGTTGCCATATTATCTCCTGTCTCATCAATTTTATCAAAGCATCGACACGATTACTGTTTTAAATGTTCCTGAATGAAATTAGACAAGCTATTCCAAGCATCAGAAATCTTATCTTTGATCCCGGCGAATTGGTTGCTGATATTTTTGCCTGTTTTCCCAGAGTTATTAAATAAATTTTTCAATTTATCAAGCCAACTTGAACTACTTTCTTTTGTACTTGATTGACTGCCGAAGGCTGTCTGTGGAGAATTGGAAATTAATTGTTCGGTTTGAACCTTAAATAACGGGCCTAACGATTCGCTCAGATAGGTTGGCAATGTTTTACCAGTCGTTGAAACATCATAACCCTGCCAGGAAGCAACTACCAGATCAGGTGTATAAGCAATTGCCCATAAATCTTTTGAGGCATACTGGATACTTGTATTATCGACATCTTGTGTTGTTCCGGTTTTGCCGGCAACTTTGTAACCGCTTGGTGCTGCCGCGGCTCCCGTTCCGTCTTTATAAACGCCGAACATCATAGTAGTCATTTCATTTGCGACTTTTTTTGAAATAACTTGTTTTTGTGTAACGTCGGGACGATTGACAATCACGCTACCAGTCGCATCAACAATTTTCGTAATGTAATGGGCAGCCGACATCTTCCCATTATTTGCAAAAGCTGTATAAGCCTGTGCCATTTCCTGGGGTGAAACGCCTTCTTTCATCCCACCAAGTGCCAATGCAAGATTTTCATCGGATTTTTCTACTGGGAGACCAAATTTTTTTGCATAATCGTAGCCTGTCTTAACACCAATCTTATCCAACAAATAGACAGCCGGAATATTATACGAATCCGCAATAGCGGTCGCCATATCAACTTTGCCTGATTCATATCCCAAAGCATTTGTTGGACGATAGTTTCCGGAAAAAGTTATCGGCGTATTCGGAAAAGTACTTGTACTACTATATCCTCGGCTTAAAGCAGGTGCATAAACGACCAGAGGCTTGATTAAAGAACCAGGAGAACGTCTAGCCTGAATTGCTCGATTGAAGCCTCGGAAAACATGTTTCCCACGGCCGCCGATTACAGCCAATACGCCACCGGTTCTGGCGTTTAAAGCAATTGAAGCGGATTGGTCATCTTCGACTGGAAAAAGATATTTATTGCTGTAATCTTCCTGCAAATCTTTTTGGTCTTCCTGATCAAGTGTGGTGTAGATTTTATAGCCACGGTTCATAATTTCTGTTTCGGTCAAATGATACTTGCTGATTGCCTCATCGATTACGGCATCAAAAAACCAAGGATATTGATAATTTGTTTTTTGACTTACATTGGGTGTCTTCGCGACTACTTTCGTTTTCTCGATAGCGGTGGCTTTTTTTTGACTAAGCTTATCGTTTGAAACCATGTTCTGCAAGACTGTATTTCGTCTCGAGGTTGCATACTTCAAATACTTTGTTGGATCGTAAAGAGTTGGATTAGCCAGCATTCCGGCAATCGAAGCTGCCTGAGAAACAGAAAGGTTAGCGGCCGAAACACCAAAATATCCCTCGGCAGCATCTTCGACACCATAAATATTATGGCCAAAATATGATGAATTAAGATACATTGAAAGAATTTTATTTTTAGAATAATTTTTTTCGATTTCAATCGATAAATAAAGTTCCTTAAACTTTCGCGTAAAAGTCTGTTCCTGACCAAGATAAGCATTTTTGGCTAGCTGTTGGGTTATCGTTGATCCACCACCGGAAATATAATTCCGACCGGTTATTTTGTTACGAACAAATAACCACAAAGCCCGGGCATATCCGCTAAAAGAAAAACCAAATTCATGATAAAAATTACGATCTTCAGTCGAAAGAACGGCCTTCCTCAAATTTGGAGAAATTTCTTTCAAACTGACCTGAGTTCCTTTTTGGTCAGCTAATTCACCGGCTTTTTTTCCACTTTTGTCATAAATAGTTGTTGGCTTGGCCAACTGCTGAGACAATTTGTCCACATCAGCCATTTGAGCCTGAACAATCAGATAAAATGATCCAACAAAAAAGACCACAAGGAAAAACAAAATAACCCAGCGGACTAGTTGGAATTTTTTAATGAAGAACTTAAATTTTTGATTCTTTTTAAACAAAATTACATTTGGTTAGGTGCAGAAACTCCTAATAAATTTAAACCACTCTTCAAAACGGAACATACGCCCTGGACTAAAGACAAACGCGATTGCATTTTTTCATTGTTAACAAGAATCTTGGTGTGTGCGTAATAAGAATTGAAATCACGAGCCAGACTCAATAAATATTTAGCAACAATACTTGGTTCCCGAAGCTGCCAAGCACGTTTAATCATTTCCGGATAAGCCGATAGTCTTGAAACAATCGGCCAGGCTTCTTCATCAACAAAAGTTACCCCAGTATTCAAAATGGCTTGCTGCCCGGATTTCCTCAAAATGCTCATTGCCCGAGCATGTGTATACTGCACATAAGGCCCAGTATCTCCCTCAAACTGAACGATTTTTTCTAAATTGAAATCGATCGATAGATTTCGATCCTTCTGTAAATCATTAAAAACAACCGCACCTGCACCAACTTCTTCGGCAACATGATCCGCATTTTCAAGTCCCGGATTTTTTTCAGAAATTTGTTCGGCAGCCAATTGACGAGCTGTATCCAAAACATCAACCAAAGGAACAATATTTCCTTTTCGAGTCGACATTTTTTTTCCGTTCATTGTAATCATTCCAAAACCAATATGTTCGATATCATCAGCCCAATCATCTCCGGCTAACTTCAGAATTGCTTTCATCTGATCGAAATGGTCCTTTTGTTCAGCGCCAACAACATACAGGGACTTAGCAAAGTCATACGCATCGTGACGATAAATAGCAGAGGCCAAATCTCGAGTAATGTATTGAGTCGCCCCGTCAGAACGTTTTATCATTGCTATTGGATAATTATCTTTTGGCAATAAATTAGGCAAATCAACTATTTCCGCCCCTTGAGACTCAGTTAACAAACCTTTGGAAGCAAGCATTTTCACAACCGGCTCCATCTTATCGTTATAAAAAGCTTCACCATTCATCGAGTCGAAACTAACTCCCAAACGATCGTAAACTTCCTGAAATTCCTTTAAAGAAACGCTTTTAAACCAATTCCACAGCTTAACAGCCTCTGGATCGCCGTCTTCTAATTTCTTAAACCAAGCCCGTCCAGAATCCTTTAAAGATTTATCTGTCTCCGATTCTTTGTTAATTTTGACATAAAGTTTAACTAATTCATCGACCGGATTTTTGTTGATTAGCTTATCATCGCCCCATAGTTTGTAAGCGGCAATCATTAAGCCAAATTGAGTTCCCCAGTCACCAAGAAAGTTTATTTTTATTGTTTGGTAACCATTTGCTTTGGCAATCTTGGAAATTGCTTCGCCAATTACGGTCGAACGTAAATGTCCCATACTCATAGGTTTGGCAATGTTGGGAGAAGACATATCAATAACAATTTTTTTACCGGCACCTTGGTTATTCCTGCCAAAATCATCATTCAGTAGAATTTCTTTCAATAATTGATTAGTAAACTCAACTCTTTGGATAAAAAAATTAACATAAGGCCCAACAGCTTTTACATTGGCAAAATTGGTTCGATCAATTTCATCGGCAATTTTCAAAGCAATTTTTTGAGGTGCCTCATGAAATTTAGCGGCTAAAGAAAAAGTCGGAAAGGCATAATCGCCCCTATTAAGATCCTTGGGTTTTTCAACCAATTTCTCAAGTTTGTCTAAATCAAAAGTATTTTCTAAAGTTTGATTAATTTTTTCTGCAATAATATGCGTAAAATTCATAAATCTAATTATACAGACCCTTCCGAATTAAAAAACCGCAATCGCGGTTGAAGTATTATTATTCATTATTTTCGATTACTTTTTATTGCCATCGCCATCTGCCGGCTTTGGTTTCGGTCCATGTTTGATAATTTCAACTGAATCCATCGGCACAACAGCTCGATGATTCATCTCCGTAACGGTTATCTGATCATCTTTTTGGTTATCGGTAATTTCGATTAAAAGCGAATTTTCATAAATTCTTTCAACCTGCCCGGTAATAGGGTGTTGCAAACCGCCGTAAGGCTCAGCCAACAAAACATCACCGATTCGAAACTTCGAATTTTGTTCAGCTAATTCATTTGGTTTAAGTGGCATATTTTCTCCTTAACCGTGCTATTCTATCAGACTTTCTCAATTTCGGCTAAAAACTCTTCAGCAACCTTTTTATCTCCAAGATAAGGAACATCGACGTGATTTGTTTTTTGAAAGGCATCTTCCCCTTTGGCTGCCAGAACAACCAGGTCATTTATATTTGCTTTTTTAATTGCCTCCTGAATTGCTTTGCTGCGATCGAGTTCTTCGTGAAGTTCGACATTCGGATTGCTGATTGCTTTTCTAATCTGATTATTTATTTGATGTGGATCCTCGGTACCCGGATCATCAGTCGTTAGATATGCAACATCGACAAATTTACTTATAACTTCACCGAATTGAGAACGACGATCTTTGCCTTTATCTCCTGGAGATCCGAGAACAATGATAATTTTGCCTCCTTGATGCTGAGATTTCAAGAAAGTTAATAAAGTTGTGACAGCTTGACCGTTATGGGCGTAATCAACAATGATCAAACCATGCGATTTGGTCTTTATTTTCACCATTCGACCAGGGATTTGCAATTCTGCCAGTGCTTTTTTAGCTTTTTCCGGTTTAAAACCCATTTCGCGAACCATTGCAATTGCAACCGAAGCATTATAGATATTAAAAACACCAGGAATGTCCAATAAGAATTCTTGACTATTCCCTTTTTCTGTTAAATAGAAAATCGATTCGTCAAGGTCCGCTTTTTTAATATGGAAATTGACATCAGCTTTTTTATTTTCGGAAACAGAAACTGTTTTTGCTCCAAAAGATTTTGCATGATCAATAAATTCCTGTCCATGAGCATCATCGATATTCGAGACAAAAACGTCGGAATTCTCCGCAAGCATTTTTTTATGAGCCAAATAATCAGCAAAGGTTGGATGCTCATTAATACCAATATGGTCAGGACTAATATTTAAAAAGGCACCCACTTTAAAATGAATTCCAAAAACGCGATTTTTTAAATAGGACTGGGAACTGACTTCCATCACTAAGTACTTATTACCGTTATCGAGTGCTTTTTTCATATTGGAGAAAAGTTCATAAGACTCTGGGGTTGTCAATTCGCTTTTAAATTTAATTCCCCGACCTAAAAAGGTATCGATCGTTGAGAACATAGCAGTTTGATGGTTGGTCAGCCGATCTAAAAGACTATAGGCCATGTAAGTAGAACTCGTTTTTCCTTTTGTGCCCGTGATTCCGAGAATTTTCAACTTCTTTTCCGGATGGCCAAAAAATTCTGCAGACAGAACCGCCAAAGCAATTTGTGAATTAGAAACAATCCAATGCGGCAAATTCGGAATATTTATTTTTTCTTTCCGACTCGTCACAATGCCGGAAATTTTATCAAGTAAAGAAGCTGTTAAATATTCTATTTTAAAAGCGCCTTTTACGACGAAAAGTGTGTTCTTCTTTGTGACTTTACGAGAATCAAATTGTAAATCATCAAAGTGCCGCCTTATTTCGGAAGGTTTCTCCACTAGAATACCCGCTTCATTCAGCGATTCAGTAACAATTTCATTTGTAAAATCTTCTCTCATACCTTAAATATTGTAGCGGTTTTAATAAGTGAGAAACTAATAATTAACAATGCGTAAAATATGGAAACGAAGAAAAATACCGTCCAAAAGATTATCGATGATGTTCAATATCGAAACTGGTGTATTTTTCAATTGCATCAAGAGCCTGCAAGTAACGCGCATAATATCCGGCCGGATCGTCAGTCTGGTTCTTTGCATTTAAAACAACCATTTTATCGGAAAAACCATAAAAATCGATTAAACGGATTAATTCCTGATAATAAGCAACTGGATCAATTGCTGCTCCGGTGAAACGAATAACCTTTCTTCTCGGATCGCTGAAAGGTGGAATCACAAGAATTAAATCGAATTCCTCAGCCGAAATAATTGTATTATACAAATGTTTTAGCTGCAGCCGCTCATCCTGATTTAATAATAAATTCGAATAAGCTTGAAGGCTGATGGCATCCCCATTAAAAATTGCCAAACCATTATTTGCTGGTGAATTGATTTCCAATGAATTAGCCTGATACTGACCTTGAATGATATTCGAATAGTCCTTAATGTCCATTTCCGAATCAGCAACATTCGATTCTTCCTGATAAATCGCCGCAAAGTCATCTGAAAAAGGCGAATTGGCAGAACGGGCCAATCGTCTAATCAAGGTTGATTTCCCAGAATTGGAAGATCCCATTACAACAACTTTTTGGACAAAATGGCGACGAAAAACACGATTGATATAATCCCAGTATTTTAAAGGCTCTTTTCTTATTTTAGTTGCCGAAATATTTAAAATTGTGCGATCCATTAAAGAAACGCGAAATTGAGGGTTATCCCCTAGTCGCTTTTCTATCTCCTTTTTATAATCCGGTTCACCGGTATAAAAAGTAATTTTCGCATTTTTGTTAACGATATTCCGTTTAATAATTCCTAATAATTTATCCAGCCAAACGTCCCAGCCGTCAGGCATCTTTGGAATCCCATCTTCATTTAAATAATCAACTTTAATCTGCCATTCGTCGGCAAAAGCCTGTCGTAAATAACGGAAACGTTTCCGCAACGGCAGGCCAATTTGTTCGCCCCGATCGCCGGTGTATCCCGAAGTTACAACGAGTACGCCATCATTTAAAGCAGCCGCTTTGTATATTTCAGCTTGATGACCAACGTGTAAGGGCGCGAATGTACCGAAAAAGACGCCTATTCGCTCCCCGGCAAGATTTTCTTTTGTCAAATTTGTCACATAATTCATCACAAATATATTAACATTCGATTTTTGTCGATTTTTCCTTTCGTATAATGTAAACATGTCTAATTTTATACTTCCATTAAATAAAACCGTTGATAATCTAAGAAGAGACCCGATTCTTGATTTTCAAGCCAAAATTAGGAATATCGACGATTTGATTCAGTTGACATTCGGTGAACCTGGATTTACCGTAGATGATCGAATCAAGGCGGTCGCTAAAGTTTCAATCGACCATGATCGAAGTCATTATGCAAATTCACAGGGAGAAATCAATCTACGTCGTGCTGCTGTCTCCTATTTCAATCGCCATTTTCAGTTGAATCTTAAAGGGGTTAATGACGTCTTGGTAACTCAAGGCGTCAGTGAAGCAATCAATGTTGTTTTCATGACAATTCTGGAACGTGGAGACGGAGTAATAATTCCCGAACCAAGTTACTCACCGTATTCAACCAGTCTAGCTTTGGCGGGAGGAGTAAAAGTGCCACTTGATACTTGCGAACACAATTTCAAAATTACTCCTGAATTGATCGAGAAAACAATTGATAACGCAAATATACCAGTCAAAGCAATTTTAATAAATTATCCAGCCAATCCAACGGGGGTGACCTATTCAAAAGAAGAACTACTGGCGATTGCAGATACCTTGAAAAAACATAAAATCTGGGTTATTTCCGACGAAATATATGCTGCATTGACATATTCAGGTGAACATACTTCGTTATATAAAATCATTCCGGAACAATCGATCTTATTGACTGGATTATCGAAGTCTCATGCAATGACCGGTTACAGAATCGGTTTTATCTTTGCAAGCAGCGAATTGATCGAGAAAATGCTAACAGTACACGAAGCTCTGGCCTTTGCCGTTTCAACTCTCAGCCAGGACGCTGCTTTTGCCGCCTTGACAGTTGGCGAAGATGTGCCAGAATACGCTTTAAAAGCATATCGTAAACGACGTGATCGTCTGCTAAAAAAATTGACTGAACTGGGTTTTGAATCAGTTAATCCGCAAGGTGCTTTTTATGTTTTTACCAAAATTCCGAAAAGTTTCGGCAACAATGGTTATAAATTTGCCGTTGATTTGGCGAACAATGCCAAAGTTGCTGTCCTGCCGGGAGAAGCCTTTAGCAAAAATGCAAAAAATTATATCAGAATTTCCTACGCAAGTTCCGATTCGGATTTAGATGAAGCTTTAAGGAGAATGACAAACTATATAGAAAAGGGAACAAAATATGAATAAAGCGACCCATCCTTTAAGTGACAGAATTAAAAACATTCCCCATGATCCAATGCTCGACTTTTTGGATAAAGTTGAACAAAGCGATGATTTAGTGGACCTTGGTTTTGGCGATCCGGATTTCGCTGTCAGCAAAAAAACAAAAGAAGCTTTTAAAACAGCAATTGACGCGGATCGTTCACACTATGCCGATGGTCAGGGAATCCTTGAATTAAGAGAAGCCGCTAAAGGTTTTTATAATAAAAAATACGATTGCCGAATTGAGAGTGCTAATGATGTTCTCGTAACCGTCGGTGCTGCCGAAGGAATTAATCTGGCCTTATTAGCTCTTGCGAATCCCGGTGACGGAGTGATGATTGTTGAACCTGAATATTCGCAATATTCAACAGCTTCGTGCTTGGCAAGAGCCGCTAAAATTCCGATCGATACCAAGCAAACCGCTTTTAAACTGACACCTGAATTGATCAAAAATGCTTATAACGATGCCATAAGTAAGGGAATCAATCCAATTGCAATTGTTATTAATTATCCAAATAATCCCACTGGGATAACCTATAACCGGTCTGAATTAAATGCTCTGGCAAATGTTTTTAGAGAATTGAAAATCTGGGTTCTCAGCGATGAAATTTATGCCGAACAAACCTATATCGGAAATCACGTGTCCCTCTATTCGATTTTACCCGAACAAACCATCCTAATTACCGGTTTATCAAAATCCCATTCAATGACTGGATATCGATTTGGTTTCGTAATCTCTCATGGGCAAGTAATGAAAGCTATGCGCAAAATACATGATACCCTTCTAACCTGCGTTGCAACTCCAATACAGGATGCAGCGGCTTTTGCATTAAAAAATGATCCAGATGCCGGCGTAAAAACACGCTCTACATATCTTGAGCGTGTTACAAAAGTTACCAATGCTTTAAATGCACTTGGATTTCAAGTAAAACTTCCTCAGGGTGCTTTTTATGTTTGGGCAAAAATTCCAGATAAATTTGGTGATGATGCCGACAATTTTTGTCTTGATTTAGCCCAAAGAGCCCGGGTGCAAATTTTCCCTGGTTCGATTTTTTCAGATACGGCAAAAAACTACGTCAGAATTTCTTGCGCAGGAAGTGATGCTCGTCTGGATTCAGCCCTAAGAAGAATAACCGACTATTTACAGAATTGCTGAGCGTCAATGTTAAAATTGACTTAGTGGAGGAATTTATGTCGATCTGGTTAATTATTATTTTGCTCCTAATAATTCTGCTGGCTCTTTACACAGCTGTAACCTATAACGGACTCGTCAAAGGAAAAAGCAGCGTATTAGAGGCAGGCTCGGCAATCGATGCGCAGTTAAAACATAGAAACGACTTAATTCCTAATTTAGTTGAAACGGTTAATAAATTTGCATCAAATGAAAAAGATGTTTTAGGAGATGTTGTTAAAAGTCGAGATATTAGCCAAGCCACTTTAGACAGTAATGCTGATCTGAATGAAAAGATGGCGGCCTCGGATAATTTGACAAGTGCATTAAACCGTTTAATTACTGCTACCGAAGCTTATCCGGATTTAAAGGGCAACGTTGATTTCGACAAATTGATGAAAGACCTATCAAATACCGAAGATAAAATCTCTTATACTCGCCAAATGTTCAAATCGACTTCTAATAATTTTAATAACAGCCTCCGGCAATTTCCAGCAAGTATAGTCGCACAAAGTTTTAAATTCAGCCCTTTTGAATCGTTAAAAACCGAAGAAGAGAAAAAAACTGCTCCGAAAGCTAATTTTAAGGCCTGAATAAAAACGTGAAAAATGCCCTTTGATTTTTAATCGTTTTTATAAAGGCTTTTTATTTCTCGATAAATATCAATATTATCGACTTTTTATACATACAATTAGACTTGTGAAAAAGATAGAATTTTTCAAACATTTTCTCCCATTTTTACAAATATGATTCTTATTCAAACAGCCTATTTTTTTGAGATATAATGAAAATGTAATTGTGAAAAATCTATCAGATATAATTTCACAATTCTCAATTTGAAAGGAAATTTATGACTCAAGCAGATTTTGGTGTTGTTGGGATGGCCGTTATGGGCCGAAACATAGCATTAAATGTTGAAAGCCGCGGATATACTGTGGCAATCTTTAATCGTTCTCGTTCAAAGACGGACGATGTTATGGCAAAACATTCCGATAAGAAGTTAATCCCTTCTTTTACGATTGAAGACTTCGTTAAGTCGATCGCTAAACCACGTCGGATTATGTTGATGGTTAAAGCTGGTGCCGGTACCGACGCTGTTATTAACGAATTGATCCCACTTTTGGATAAGGGTGATATCCTGATCGATGGTGGAAATACCTTCTTTAAAGATACAATTGCCAGAAATGCACGTTTGGCAGATTCCGGCATCAATTTTATCGGAACAGGTGTTTCCGGTGGAGAACTAGGTGCCCTAAAAGGACCATCACTGATGCCTGGTGGCCAAAAAGAAGCTTACGAACTTGTTCGTCCAATTTTTGAACAAATTGCCGCTAAGGCTACTCAAGATGGTAAGCCATGTGTTACCTTCTGTGGTGAAAACGGTGCTGGCCACTACGTAAAAATGGTTCACAATGGTATCGAATACGGTGACGAAGAATTAATTGATGAAACCTATAACATTATGAGAAACGTGCTCGGACTTTCGGTTGACGAAATGGCCGACATCTTTAAAGAATGGAATAAAGGCGAACTTGATTCATATTTGATTGAAATCACGGCTGATATTTTGACTCGTAAAGATGATCTTGGATCTGATAAACCAATTGTCGACATGATCTTGGATCGTGGAAACAATAAAGGAACCGGCCGTTGGTCTTCCGGAGATGCTCTAGAAGTTCAGGTTCCTCAATCAGTTATTACTGAAGCCGTATACGCTCGCTATATTTCTATGATGAAAGACGAACGTGTTGCCGCCTCTAAAGTTTTGAACGGACCGGCGAAAAAAGTTGAACTTCCCGAAGATAAAAAAGAACTAGTTGAAAAAATTCGTCAAGCTCTTTACTTCGCCAAGATCATGTCATATGCCCAAGGATTTGAGCAACTGCGTTTCGCAGCTAAACAGTATAATTGGGACTTTGATTATGGCAAGTTGGCTCAAATTTGGCGTGCTGGTTGCATCATTCGTGCTGGTTTCTTGCAAAATATTACCGATGCTTATGATAAAAAGCCTGATTTAACTAATTTGTTGATGGATGACTACTTCAAAGATATTGCTAATAAGTATCAAGAAGCCGTTCGTGATGTTGTTGCTCTAGCTGTTAAAGCCGGTGTTCCGGTCCCAGCTCTCTCAGCAGCGGTTATTTACTTTGATTCTTATCGTTCTGAAGTTTTGCCTGCTAATTTGCTGCAAGCACAACGTGATTACTTTGGTGCTCACACTTATCAACGTGTTGACAAGCCATTTGACCAAGCTTTCCATTACCCATGGTATGCTGAAGCTTAATTGAAATTGTCTAATTAAAAATCGGTTTTTAACGGCCGGTTTTTTGTTTGCAAAAAATTAAATTAAAGCGCCAATCGACCTATTTGATAAAAAAGCCGGTAGTATAATAAATCGTGCAACTCTAAACGAAAGGTTAATTTACATGAATAAAGTTTATTTTGCTTGTTCTTGGTTTAGCGATTCTCAGACCAATTATATGAATCAAGGAATCGAACTGATCAAACAGAACAAGACAGTCGACTGGAAATACGCTTTTTATCCCCTCGATCACCAATATAAAGGTTTTTCAATCCCTGATCATCCGGAACTTTTAGAGGACACCGAATGGCAACTGGGAACTTTTAATGGTGATATGAATGGCATTAATAGCAGCGATTTAATCGTGGCTATGTACTTACCTAACGAACCGGATGAAGGCATAGCTTGGGAATTGGGATATGCCTATGCGATCCACAAGCCGATGGTTTTAGTGGTTCCAAACGAAAAGAACAAGCCGGTGAATCTAATGCCGGCCATGGGCGCAACAAAAGTCATCACAATTGACGAATTAAAGGACTTTGACTTTAACAACGTTGTTTATACGCCTTATACCGGTCAAGTCTATTAGAATAGTAAGGCATCGCGATTAAAGCGGTGTTTTTTTATGGGTAAATATATTTTCATTGACCGAAAACAGTCTAGATATTATACTAATTCACGATAAGAATTAGCGTCAGGATTTTTAATTTAAAAATCCGAAACGAATTTGTGCCCGAAAGAAGAAAAAATGAATTTATCAATGGTTACCGATCTTTACGAATTATCAATGGCCAACGGTTATCAGCAGGCCCTCGAAAAAGAAGATGGTGTTTTCGATGTGTTTTTCCGCCACGTTCCCGATGACGGTAGTTTTGTGATCACGGCTGGACTGGCTCAAGCCATTCAAGCAGTTTCAGACTTTCATTTCGACGAAAAAGATTTAGCTTATTTAAAGAACCTTGATTTATTTACGGATAATTTTCTGAATTTTCTAAAAAAATTCAAATTCAGTGGAAATATTTCGGCAATTCCGGAAGGAACACCGGTTTTTCCAAGGGAACCACTATTAACTATCAGCGGTCCCTTAATTGAAACTCAACTTTTTGAAACAATTTTGCTAAATATAGTGAACCACCAGTCTCTAATAGCTACCAAGGCTCGGAGAATCTGTTATGCAGCCCAAGGAATGCCGATTATGGAATTCGGCGCCCGAAGGGCTCAAGGACCCTCAGCAGCAACCTTAGGGGCTCGTGCGGCAATTATTGGCGGATGCGCAAGCACCTCTAATTTATTGGCAGCTGAAAAATTTGGTTTAACCGTCGCCGGAACAATGGCTCATAGTTGGATTGAAGCTTTTCCCAATGAACTAAGCGCCTTTGAAAAATGGGCCGAATTATATCCCGATAATTCTTCCCTGCTTGTCGACACATATGATGTCGTCAGTTCGGGCGTGCCAAACGCAATTAAAGTATTTCAAAAACTTGAAGAAAAGGGCCACAAACCAATTGGTATCAGAATCGATTCAGGTGATATTGCCCATTTATCAAAACTAGCAAGAAAAATGCTCGACGATGCCGGTTTTTCCGAAGCTAAAATTACTGCTTCGAATGCCTTGGATGAAACAACGATCCAGTCATTATTGTTCAGCCAAGGGGCTCCAATTGATAACTTTGGAGTTGGAGAAGAACTAATAACCAGTGCCAGCGATCCTGTTTTGAGCGGTGTTTATAAATTAGTAGCAATTAAAAAAGAAGGTAAAATTATCCCGAAAATAAAAATAAGCGACAGTCGTGAGAAGGTCACTCTACCAGGAATCAAGCAACTTTATCGATTGTATAAAAAAGGAACCCGACAAGCGTTTGCCGACGTAATTGCTTTGAAAGAAGAACGCTTGTCAAAAAGAATGTTGGTTAAATCGGCAGATCCATTAGACACAAAACAAAATATTAATCTAATGGATTTTGATTTAGAAACATTGCAAACGAATATCTTTGAAAAAGGAAAAATTGTTTACAGCTCACCCACTGTACAGCAAATCAAAAAAGTATCTCAGCAGTCCCTTAGCGAACTGCCAGAAGAAACAAAAAGACTAAAGAATCCTAATAAATATCCTGTTTACATTACCGAGAAGCTTGCTAAATTACAGGATGAATTATTGAACGATCAAGAATATTGATCCTAGTCCATTGCTTTTAATAAAGCCTTTCCGGTCAAAGAGTTTGAGCAATCGATGATCCCTGCTGGAACACCACTATAAATAACTTGGCCGCCAAAAACTCCCGCTCCAGGTCCAATATCAATCAACCAATCGGCTTGGCTTATTACCGTTTGATTATGTTCGATAACGATGACACCGTTGTGAGCATCAACAAGTTGATTGATCAATTTAATTTGTTCGGCGATATCTTGCATATGTAGGCCGCTGGTTGGTTCGTCAAGTAAAAATACAGTTCCCTTTTCATTAATTCGAGATGCCAACTTGATCCGCTGCAATTCACCACCGGAAAGAGTGGTTAGAGTTTGATTCAAATGAATATAACCCAAACCGACACGTTTTAAACTAGATAATTTTTCTTTTAACATTTGATTCTTTTCTTCTCCAGAAGAAAAGAAATTTAAAGCCTGATCAACGGAAAAATCAAGAATTTCAGCAATGTCCTTGCCCTGATAGTGATATTGAAGGGCTTTTTTGCTATAACGTTTTCCATGACACGCCTCGCAAACTTCCACAACCGGATCCATAAAGGCCATATTCGTGATCGTGACTCCCTTGCCTTTGCAAATCGGACAGGCACCCTGGCCGTTATAACTGAACAACCCTAAACTAGTTTGATTACTTTGAGCAAATAATTTGCGAATCGGATCAAGGATATCCAAATATGTTGCTGGAGTTGAACGAAGATTTGTTGAAATATCTTTCTGAGCCAGATCTATATAAGGAACGTCCAAAGAATTTTTCAACTCTTTAACCAGAGAACTTTTCCCTGAGCCCGCAACGCCAGTTAAAACCGTCACTACATCAATCGGAATTCTAATATTAATATTTTTCAAGTTATTCGAATTTAGATTAGTTAATTGAACAGAATTAGAGCTCTTTCTAACTTTCGTTTTAAAAGCAATTTTTTCCCTGAGCCATTTTCCTGTCAAAGAACTGGAATTTAGAAGTTCTTCATAAGTTCCTTGAAAAGTTAATTGGCCGCCGGATGCGCCGGCAACCGGTCCCAATTCGACGACATAATCGGCAAAGGACATCATTAAGGGATTATGCTCGACAAGTAGGATTGTGTTCCCTTTATTCCGCAATCTTGTCAGACCTTTCTTAACCAGATCGATATCATGAGGATGAAGACCAACACTTGGTTCATCCAAAATATAAACCATATCCGATAAAGAACTATTTAAGTATTTGGAAATTTTAATCCGTTGAGCTTCCCCACCGGAAAGGCTGTTGGTTCCCCGCGCCAAAGATAAATATCCCAAACCAATATCAATCATTGAATGAAGTTTTACCTGCAATTCCCTAATAAGATCGGTGGTTAGTGTTGCATTAATAGTGTCCAAAAACTCGCTTAAATCCTTCAGACTCATTGAACAAACTTCAGCAATGTTTTTGCCATTAATACGGTTTCCAAGAACAGTCGAATTCAAGCGGGTTCCATGGCAAATCGGGCATGCATGATGAGTGACGATTTTTGAGATCGCTGCCTGATGATGCTTAGCTTCCTTTTTATGGAGAATCGAACGTCTAATTCTCGGGACGACCCCTTCATATAAAGCTGATTTTGGAAACTTAGGGCCGGGATGCTTTAATTGTTGTTGAGGTGCATACATTAGGAGTTGCCATTCCCGGTCGGTAAAATTTTTGACAGGTTTGTCGTTATCGAATAAACCACTATTGACATAACGACGCCAACGCCAAGTATCAGGTCCAAAACTGACAAATTTAATTGCTCCTTGGTTAAGCGATTCGTTTTTGTCAATCAACAAATCTTCGTCAATATCGTCGACATACCCAAGTCCTTGACAATTAGGGCACATCCCTTTTGGCATATTAAACGAAAAAGTGTCAGAATAACCGATAAAAGGACGGCCAATTCGCGAAAAAAGTAGACGGAGTAATGAATAGGCCCCTGTATATGTCCCAACGGTTGAACGAGCATTTTCACCAATTTTCTTTTGTTCAATTACAATCGCGACTGGTAAATGATCAATTTCGTCAACGTGTGGTTGACCGTATTTAGGAAGATACTGCTGGGTAAAACTGGCAAAAGTCTCGTTCAACTCTCTTCTTGATAAAGCCGCGATGGTATCAAAGACCAGAGAAGATTTGCCTGCTCCTGATAAACCGACAAAAACGGTCGTTTTATATTTTGGAATTTTAAGGCTAAGATTTTTTAAATTATTTTCTCTGGCACCTTTAACATCGATAAAACCATCAGCAAAGATATTATTTCGATTCATTAAAATTCAGTTTCTCCTCATAATTATTCTTAATTTTTGATAAAAAATTTTCGACAATCACAAATAAATTCACAAACTATTTATTGAAAAATCCTCATAACGCCCACTATAACTCAATCTGGTCATTAAACCAGTTGTGAATTTAAAAAAATCAAAAGAGTAGAATTAGATTAAAGAACGATGCGTTTACAATTTTTTTAGCAATCAACTGCATTTTTCTGACGAAGTTTTAAAAGTCTGATTTTCAAGACCAACTTTTTCATGAGTCATCAGATTGAACGGAGGAATTAACGATGTCGATTTACGATTACAAAGCAACTTTAGAGAATGGCGAAAGCTACAAATTGGACAAATATAAAGGAAAGATCATGGTGATTGTTAATACGGCCACCAAATGCGGATTCGCTCCACAATTCGAAGAACTTGAAAAAATTTATAAGCAATTCAAAGATTCCGGATTAGTTGTTCTCGGTTTCCTTCAAATCAATTTAAGCAGGAACTTGATTCGAGTCAAGCTGCTGCCGAAGCTTGTCGAACAACTTACGGGGTAACTTTCCTAATGCATGAAATCAATGACGTTAACGGAAAAGACGAATTACCCCTATTTAGTTATTTAAAAGATAATGCTCCAGGAGCGATTGGAAAATCTATTAAATGGAACTTTACAAAATTCTTGGTTAAACAGGATGGTGAAGTTGCCAAGCGTTATGCGCCAAAGACCGATCCAGAAAAAATGATTCCCGATATCGAAGAACTATTACAATTGCAAAAGTGAAAAGGCGCTTCCGACAAGAATATCGGGGGCGTTTTTCAATTCCATGATTTTATTGATCAAAATTAATTGATTTTCTTTTCGCTAATTCGTCGATGATGTTGATAATACAATAATCCGGCGAGCAAAAACAGAGCGCTTATAATCATCCCAAAAGCGAAGATATAAGCAAAATGCATCCCAAAAACAAACCAATCCGGATGTTTATCGGGATAGGTTGTAATTCGGTAACCGGAGCGAAGGCTGATACCAAAATACAACAAAGAAGTTGCCAAAGCCAAGCCAATTGACATACCCATATTTCGGCTTAAAGAGGCAATCGAACCTGCAATTCCTTGAAATTCGGGTGCTGCATTCCCCATAATCATCGGATTATTTTGAAACGCGCCATTAGCAATTCCGAAAGTTGCCAAAGCAATAATCAGCCAAGCCAGGGACCAAACCGGTCGAACAGAAATAAAAATTAGCTCAGGAATGATAAATATGAATAAAGCATAAAAAGAAACTCGTTCAGCGCCAATATGATCGGAAATATAGCCGCCAATCGGAGCACTGATTATATTTAGTATTGGAACGAACATAAGAATCAATCCGGCAACCGCTGAAGAAAGCAACAAAGTATCCTCTAAATAAAATGGAATAATCATGTTATTGAAATAGCCGACAGTGAAGACAAGCATTGTTGAAAAAATTCCAAAACTAAAACTTAAATTGTGAAAAATACGTAAATTGATCAGTGGATTTTTTGTATGGTTCTCAACTAAAACGAATCCTATCAATAGAATCAAAGTCAAAAATATTAACGCAATGATTTTCAGATTCCCAAAACCAATTACCTGGCCCCAGAAAATCATGATGAAAAAGCTTGAAATAGTTCCTGCATAAGTGATAAATCCAAAAATATCTATTTTAATATTATTAGGAGCTATTTTAGAATGTGGAAAAAAATGATGACCAAGAAAATAGGCAATTATACCAATTGGAACATTAACAAAAAAATATAATGCCAATTAAAATAAGCCAAGATCAAACCGCCTAAGCCGGGACCCGCCAGATTGCCGACCTGAACAAAAGAACTGTTTACCCCTAAAGCCAAACCATGTTTATTTGAAGGAAAAATTTGAGTAATGATGCCGAAATTTGTCGACATCGTCATTGAAGCGCCAAAGGCCTGAACAATTCTTGCAGTAATTAAGAGCGGTAAATTAAGACTCAATCCACAGGCCAGCGACCCAATTATAAAAATCAGCGTACCAACTTGGAAAATTGGTATTCGACCAATTTGGTCTGACAATTTACCAAAAAAGATCAGCAGCACGCAAATTAAAACTAAATAAACAGAAACGACCCATTCGGCCTGATTAGTTGGTACATTCAAGTCGCGAGACATTTTTGGGACAGCGATGTTAACAATGCTGGCATCTAGTGTTGACATAAAAGACACGATCGAAGTTGATATAAGTAAAATCCATTGACTTTGTTGTTTCATTCCGATTGACCTTTCTCACTAAATAAATTGATCAAATCATCTTAGACTAAGATTAATTAAAAACTTTCTGCTCTAACAGCAAATGTAGGCTTTCGATAAAGCACTATATAATAGTAAGAATAATCCTTTTATTAGTCAGATTCTTAACTAAATTCGATGATTTGTTCTTTATTTAAATAGAGAAAAAAACAAGCATCAAACTAACCTAAAATAAAAAACATTTTCTAAAAAAAGAAAATGTTTTAAAAAAATAAAAATACTTATACAAAAGTCTAAACCACTTTAATTTTTTATATTGGAATTCTTCTTAACGGGCTTTTTGATAAGTACAAAAATTACTAGTGAAATAATCACCATAATTAACAATACCCAGTAAGTCAAATTAAAGTTCTGAGTCAGAACAGCACCGTTTGAAAGCGTAATATTTTTTGGATTCAAGGGATTTCCTGAAGCCATTAAAAAGCCCACGATAATGGCACCAATTCCAAATCCTTGATAGATTATCGAATAATTACGCGATGTGTTTTTCAAACCAAAATAATCAGACACACAAGTTGGAAATACGGTAATGTTACCGCCAAAACAAAATGCCATCGCAATAACGATGATATACATCATGCCAATACTCATGGCACCAGGTTTTGTCGATAACAATATAATTAATGCTAATAATTGAACGATGTAAGTAATAAAAAAGACTGTTTTTCGACCTGTAATGTCGGATAGCCACCCCATGATAAAGCGACCCAAAGTATTGGCAATAGCAACAATGGCAACGAATGTTGCAGCTGCGCTGGTTCCTCCCCAAACAGCCACTTTGTTAGGAGTCTGCGTACCCGCCGCTGCCATATTAGTAACCGCGGAACCCAAGAGCCCCATAAACATAACGGCCGTTATCAAGCAAAAAAAGATTAAATAAGCTTGAGATGTATGCAGCATTTCAGAGGTTGTAAAATTTGTTTTGTCTATGAAAATCGAATTATTGGAATTATTATTCGTATCAAGCGAAGAAGCTGAATCTTCCGGAGCATTTTTAAGAAAAAACGAACCAACAACTGACAAAAGTAATGCTAGAGTTCCCCACCAAAAGAGAACTCTATCAAGATTTTGAGCCGTAATAGCTCCGGCGCCACCGGCAATTGCCATATCGATATATTTAAAAATAAATGACCCGAGGCCATAACTAGCAACACACACACCTGAAATTAAACCTTTCCTTTTTGGAAACCACTTAATAGCGTTCGTAAGTGTCGTCAAATAAAGAATCCCATTCATTGCACCCAAAATAACTCCTCCAAATAACCAAAGCAGCCAAATAGATGAATTCTTACCAACCAACATTAGCCCAAGTATCGAGAGACCGTAAATAATCGACGCAAAGATACTAATTATTTTAATTCCATACTTCTTTGCGAGTGGAATTCCCGCCAAAGTAGCAAGCGATAGAAAAAGCATCCCCACAGTAAAGGTAAAACTAACAGATCCAGCCGGTAATCCACCAACAATCTTTTTGACACCATTGACTGCTTGAACAGTACCACCGGATTTTAACATGAAGCCATTATTAAAGATTGACCAAGCATAAAATGAACCAGCAGAAATCTGAATCAAAACCGTTCCCAAAATAATAAGCCAAGGATTTGATAATTTCCGACTATTTTTTTCCATAATATGATATCCCCTTCCTAATTAATTAAGTTTTTAAGAAACACTTTCTTCCAACCTTCTCAGTACTATCAACTTTAAAGAAATTCAAACAAAACAAATAAATATAAAGTTACTAGTATCGAAATTTAAAAATTTACCAAGAATGAAGGTATTCGTCGAAAGATCCGCTGTTTGAATCCTCTTAAGAAATTGTTCCTGTATATAGATCAGTCTTTGCAAACCCATCAACAGCCTAATTGTAAGAAAAAAAATTTGGAAAAAAACTTTTTTGTGCAAGAGGTATCAAACTCGGGCCGAAGTGCCTTTTACCTAACTTTAAATACCCAAATAATCAGCAAAATTAATCGTTATGATCACATCATCAATCTTTTTTTAACTGCCTTTATAAAAGAACGACTAACCGGAACCTTCATACCATTCGTTAATTTTAATTGGTAGGTATGATTAAACCAAGGTTCAAGCTCCGAGATAGAATTTATATTTACAATGATACTTCTGTGGACCTGCAGAAAATCATTTTTGTTAAGACGACTAAGCAACCAACCAAGAGATTGACGGGTACTGTATGATTGACCGTTTGTAATTAAAGTCAAAGCCCCATCCTTAATAGTCGCCATAATTAAATCGTGTTGTTTGATAATTTTCGTTTTATCATCACTGGTAATCGATATAATTTTCGTTTTCTCCGACCCGAAATGGGAATTTACAGTCAACGAATTGTCTTTTTTTGCTTGAAGCTTAAAAATTGCCTGAACTTTCTCCAAAGCCTGATTAACTCGAGACTGTTCAAAGGGTTTGAGAACGTAATCGACTGCATCGACATCAAAAGCTTTGACAGCATAGCTATCAAAAGCAGTTGCAAAAACAATCAATGGTGGATGAATAAGTTTTTTTAATTCATTTGCTAATTGAAAACCATTTTCATCATTTAATGATATATCGATAAAAATGACATCGATTTTTTCCTGCAGCAATTTATCAACTGCCGTTCCGATGGAATCAGCCTGATAAACAGAATCGGTTAATCGATTCTGTTTTAGCAAATAACTTAATTCGTCACGAGCCAAAGGTTCATCATCCACGACTAAAATTTTCATATCGTTTTCACCTTTCTTGGAATGACAATTTTTACGTCGGTTCCCTTAGAGCTACTATTAATTTTCAAAGCAGATTTCGGTCCATAAAGACCGGTTAAGCGGCGATTCAAATTTTCAAGCGCCGTTCCGCTACCCTGAATAGAATCCACTACCCGTTGGCCCAGATGTGGTAATAGTTTCTGAGGAATTCCGTTTCCGTTATCACTAACCAGAATATGTAAACAATTTCTCTTTTCAGTGACGACAACATTGACACAATTATTCTTCTTGCGGCCGCTGAAAGCATGACGAATGGCGTTTTCGACCAAAATTTGAATTGTGAAAGGCGGTAATAAATTTAATTCATTGCTTTTTACCGAAAAGTTAACACTGTACTTATTCGGAAAACGACTTTGTTCCAGAGACAAGTATGCTTGAACGTGTGCCTCTTCTTGTTTAAGGGTAATTTCCGTTTCACGGGCTCCTTGCAGGTTCGTCCGAAAATAAGTACTAAGCTCTAATAATAAATCATGAGCTTGAGTGGCATCAGTCCTCATTAAAGCCGAAATAGTGTTGATCGCATTGAAAAAGAAGTGGGGATTAACCTGTGCCTGTAAAGATTTAATTTCGGCATCGCGAACGAGTTTCGATTGCTCTTCAGCCAATCCAAGAGCCAATTGACTAGAAAAAATTGATGCAAGACCGGTTGCCAATTGTTCTTCGACCGGTGTCAATTTTCTTGCATCGGTAAAATACATTTTTAAGGTCCCAACCACTTGTTTATCTACGATTAAAGGAATTACAATCGCAGCTGCCAGTGGACAACCAGGGATCGGACAGCCAATCATTTCTTTGGAATTGGCAACTTCCATCTTTCCGGAAGCCAAGACTCTTTTTGAAAGATCTGTAACCACATGACGCTCAGGGACGTGATGATCAGAACCTGGACCGACATGTGCCAAAACATTTTGCGAATCAGTGATTCCGATTGCATCAAAATTCGTATAATGCTGAATAATCGTTGCTGCCTGCATTGCCGAACTTTCAGTCAAACCGGAACTGAAATAAGGCAGGGTTTTGTTCGCCAATTCGAGAATATCATGTGTCTGAACTGACCTTAATTGTTCTTCTTGATGGAGGTAAGCACTAATAATCGACATAAAAACCCAGGTTCCAAAACTGTTCAAAATCATCATCGGCAGAAAAATTAATTTCACAAGTTGTAGACCGGAAACACTGAAAACAAGAATAAACAGCATTTGGATAAATTCCATGCCAAGTCCGGTTATCGCTGCGACCCCAGCTGTCGGATAGGTTCGTCTCTTTGAATAGCTGTGGCCGATCATGCCAGAGATCCAACCGATAATAATTGAACTGAAAATATAAAAACTATCAGCTCCATTCCCTTGAAAAACACGATGAACACCAGCAATTAAACCAGTTATTGTCCCAACAACCGGTCCACCAACTAAACCGGCAACTGTAATTACCAGAGTTCGCGTATTCGCTATTGAATCGCTCGACGGCAAACCGGTAAGAAAAGTTGTTGAAACAAGGTTATTGTTTTTTGTAATTTCAACGCCGGTCAAGTTGGAGAACAGGGCAAAACCCGCAAAAATAAGAATTAAATAAAATTTCGTACTGATTTGATCGAGTTTTGGTAAAAGACGACGAAAGAAAGGAACATTAACCAATAAAAAAGCCAAAATCAAAATAGTTCCGACCCGCTGCATTAACAATAAAAATAAGGTAATCATGAGTTTTCTCCAAAAAAATCAGGTTGTTTTACTTTTGTTCGATATGGATTCTTAAGAATGTCAAAAAATTCTGATTATCCAATCCCGTTGATCATTATAATCTCTGATAACAATAGTATATAAAGACAGACAGGACGAAGAAATAATTCGAAATAATCTGAAAACCAGCATTACAGGCAAATGAGCATTAGAATGAGGTGGAATAAGTCTGAACGATAACTGTGAGGAAACAAAATGAAAAGAAATATATCCAGTAACTCCAAAATGTCTCTGTTTGGTTTCTTTACTTTAACCGCTGCCATGCTGATGTCAGCTGACGAATATCCGGCTTTCGCTCAATCTGGACTCTTGGCTGTTCTGTACCTTGTTTTAGCCGGATTATTGTGGTTCCTTCCAATTGCTCTCTGTTCAGCGGAAATGGCGACAGTTTCCGGATGGGAAGAAGGCGGCGTCTATGCCTGGGTCAAAAACACTCTTGGGAAACGGGCTGGTTTCATTGCTGTTTTCTTCCAGTGGCTGCAAATTACTGTTAATTTTATTACGATGATTTACTTCATCATCGGGGTATTGTCATTTACGCTCGATCTTTCGATTTTAAATACCAATCACTGGCTAAAATGGATCCTCTTTTTGATAATTTATTGGGCAATGACCTTTTTTCAAATGCGTGGTATCAATGGTACGGATAAATTGGTTAAAAATACTTTCATTTGGGGAATACTATTACCCGCATTTATTCTGTTAGCGGTTTGTGGTATTTATTTATCCCTAGGTAACCCACTTCAATTCAACAGCAGTTTGACCGAAAATTTCAAAACACTGACAAATACCTTTTCAATTTCAACTATCGTCCCTTTTATTCTCGCTTTTACAGGGATCGAGGCATCCGCCTCATATATAAATAATTTAAGGAACCCAAAAGTAAATTATCCATTAACGCTGATTATATTAGTACTCTTTGCAATTATTATAGATTCCTTTGGCGGCTTATCGGTTGCATCGGTCGTTCCATTGAATAAATTGTCCTTGAATCAAGGAATGATCGATGCCATCAGTATCATGTTTACAAAAATCAGCAAGACTGTCTGGGCAACATGGATGATTAAAATAGTTGGTCTGTTGATGGCTTTTGGAATGCTTGGCGAAATTAGTTCTTGGATTATCGGTCCGGTTAAATCCCTATTGGCTACAGCTGAAGACAGAATTCTGCCTGCCTACTTCGACCATGTAAACGAACAACAAGTCCCAGCACGGTTAGTTATCTTTCAAGGGATAATCGTCAGCGTCATCAGTGGCGTTCTTACGGTTGGTTTCGGTGGCAATAATGATGCTTATAAAATGTCGATGAGTATGACCGTGATGCTGTATCTCGTGACCTATATTCTAATTTTCATTGGTTATTTAGCATTAACAGCAAGTAAGAAAACAATATCCCGTAAATTCAAAATTCCCGGAGGGAAAATTACCCGTTTCGCCGTTGCTGTCCTCGGATTAATCAGTTCACTGGCCGTGTTTGCTTCAACATTTGTTCCCAGCGGAATTAAAGGAATAAGTTTGGTGGCTTACGTGACAATTATGCTGACTTTCTTTATCTTGATCTTTGCCCTGACTCTTTTGATCTATTCAAGAAGAGCCCGAATTTCAAAGCGAAACTACAAGCTGCGTCATAAAAAAGTGGAAGAAGTTTTGCCTTTCACTTATCTACGTGGACGAGCAGAAACTGTTATTGAAGACATTGAAAAAGACATCTCAGAAGATAAACATCCCTAATTTGTTTTAAAATCGGTTTTTCTAACGCCTTCTGATAATTTTCTTAATAGTTTGTAAAAATTGATAACGAAACTTGTTAATCGGAAGTATGAAAGCACCCATATTGTCGACCATATATCCCTGGAAACCTTTTTTAAATTCGTAAACGCCATCATGCCCGGAACGATCGCCGGAAACGCCATAAAAATTATAAACAGGCACCTTTTCCTTCAAAGCAAATTCAAGCATATCTGCTTGAGTCCGATAGGGACCGTAGAAGTTTTTAAATTCGGCATTAGTATAACTAAACATATACGACACTTCCTGCGGCTGAATAAAAAATAAAGCACCAGCTAGATTGATTTTTTTTCCATATTGTTCAATTAATTTTTTTGCTTGAACAATTCTTTTTTCATGCTGTTCGACTTGACTTCTTAATTCTTTAATCTGTCTGGTCTTTGTTGGCTTCTCCCTTTTAGAATCAATCAAAATCATCTGATCAATTTTATCCTTCAGATTTCTGATAATTTCCTGGAAATGACCAATATAATCGGATAAATTAATTTCAGCAATCATAAATTTGGCATTATCGCCGAACGTCCTATAAACAGATTGATAATATGAAAGCTCTTTGTCATAAAATCCGAGCCTCTTGGCTGTTTTTGTCGTATTTTCATGAAACATTTCCAATTCGTCATAAGAAATATTTCGTGTCGTGATACCGAATTCATATGTTTTTTTAATCGAATATTGAGTCTTCTTACTGTAAGACTGAAACAAAGTTTTTTTATTCAGTCCCTCAATTCGTTTTTGGTATTCATAATGGGGAGTAGCAAAACCGTAACCAACCTGTTCAAATGAACGATAAATAAATCCCTCCGCAAAATAAAGTGAGCTATAATTTTTTAAATCGTAATTAACAACTTTGCCATTGTTCTCAACCCGCTGGGTCTTTTCATTAGGAACAATTCGCAAATAATAGGCATGCTGTTTTTTTAAATACTTATGTAATTCTTTCAAAAAAAAGGCAATAATTTGATTATTATTTTCATTTTCAAAATCAACCAAAGGGCCACCCGTGATCTCATAAACATCCCCGGTATGATTTTTAATTTTTCTCATAAGAGCTGTCAAAAGAACTTCATCTTTTTCTTTGACTCCCAGCAAATAAGAATCCTGATGACTATCTTCATAATATTTTTTTTGCAAAACACTCTGATAGAAAGAACCCTTCGGGTTTTTTTGCTCGAAACGGTTATACTCATCTTCATTTAAATTAACTAATTCCACATCTTTATTATCAACTATATTTGTCCTAAATTATTAGAAATATTTTATTTTCGTCTAATTGAAATTTCGGTTTGTTTTGTTTTAAACTTAGTTGTTACAAAAAATAATACAAGATAAGGAAAACTTCATGAATAAAGTTTTAGTTGTTAAAGCCCATCCAAAAAGTATTGATTCATCAAAGTCTTTATAAATAGGTAAAGTTTTCATCGAATCATATAAGAAATCCCATCCGGATGATCAAGTCACAATCAGGGACGTTTACGCTGATAAAGTACCTTTGATTAATAACGAAAATTTTGATATTTGGAAAAAATTTAAATTCGGCAAAGATTTTTTTGATCTCCCGAAGGATCAACAGCAATTAATGAAGGGTCACGTCGAATGGCTGGATGAATTTTTGGAAAATGACAAATACGTCTTTATTAATCCCATGTACAATCTTTTTCTTCCGGCAGAACTAAAACAATATTTCGATGTCGTCGCTATCGTTGGAAAAACTTTTAAATACACCGAAAAGGGTCCGATTGGTTTGTTGAAAAATAAAAAAGCCTTTCATATTCAATCAACCGGTGGCATTTATCAAGGCAAAGATAATGAGGACCAAGATATAGGTGATCTTTATCTCCGAGCAATTATGAAGTTATTCGGGATAAATGATTATCAATCGGTTCTACTTGAAGGAGTTGACAATTTCCCTGATCAAGCAGAAAAGATGTTGAATGAAGCATCTCTTAAAGCTATGGAAAGTGCCAAAGTTTTCTAATTTTATATTGCAACTTCTAAACTTATAACAGGATAATCATCCAGCAAAAAAGCGAAGTAGAAGCAGTCAGAAACAAATCCAATAATCTTAAAAGAAAATGATTTAAAAACAAAAGCCGTTCGCTAGGAACGGCTTTTTGATTAAGCTATCTAATTAACATAATTAATTTGTTTGGCCTAAAACCAGACCAATTTTCTCGATCGGTTACAACCTAAGGAGTTTGTTGAGCACCTTTTGCTTTTAGATAGTCAATATATTTTTTGTCTCGACTAATATTGATTTCCGTGTATTCAAGTTGATGATTATCTAGCCATTTTTTTGTCATATAACATTGAGGGCAATCATCTCTTGTATATATTTTTATCATTTCAATTCTCCCCTCTATCCGATAAATAACACGAATCCGGTAAATTGATACTTTTTAAAAACTAATCATGAGTAGAAGAATTTATTTGACTTATAAATTCCTCTGCTAAAGAACGATAACCATGTTTTTTGTTTTCGATAATTAAGGACTGATCGTCGTGGGTGAATCCCTTACCAGTTTTAATCAATCGTTCATAAAGGTTAGCATATGGTAAATCGCGCGAGTAAGCCAAATCAATTTCCTTTTCCAGATTATATCCAATATGCTTAAATTCGAGGTTGGATATTCCGCCATTATCGACATCCATTAAGAGATAATTTGCTCGTCGATTAAGCAATAAATTAGATGAAACGGCCCATGGTTCTCCAACAGATCCAGGATTTAAAATCATCTGTCCGCTATCCGTATATCTAAGCAACTGCTGATGAACATGAGCATAAATGATTATGTCTGCATTTGTATCTTTAGAAAAAAGATCGAAGTTTTCCTGTCGATTGGTCGGAAGCATTTGATGGCCGTGATCAGAATCGGGACTATTATGATATAAAGCAAATTTAATTCCTTCAAACGAAAATTCTTGTTTAAAAGGAAGACCGGCAATTTGTTTTCTAATATCTGCTGAAAAATGCAATTCATCGAACCTAACCTGCATCACAGCAGCAATATCTTCCGGGTCTTCAAGATTAACAAGATCTTTTTCTCTAACCTGTCCATAAATATCTTCCCAGTTGCCCCTGAGAAAGTGTGTTGTATTTATTTGGTCTAAGAGCCTATAACAAGCTTCGGAACCAGGTCCAGTCAAAGCAATATCACCAAGAGACCAAAACTGGTCGGCGTGATTCTTTTGTGCGTCTTTAATCACGCTAGTCAAAGCAGTAGCGTTTCCATGGCTGTCGGAAACAATCGCAACTTTCATATTTTAACCCCCTAAAACAAATATCTCATAATACCAACAAAATATTTGCAATAATTCGCAAAGTAATAAAAACATTCTTAACTTTCTTTAAAAAAATCAATATATTTCGATATGCCATATCAATCGTCTTTACAAGGTTCGCAAGAAAACAAGGCAAATAAAAAAGACGATTATAAGAATAATTATCCTTTCTTAATGCAGCTCAAATTTAGTACCGTTTTCGGTAACGCTGGCAAATAAATGTTTATTTTCCTGAGGATCAAAAACACCAAGATCAATCAAAGTAGACTTTTCTTCCTCTTGAACGTTCTCCAATCGGTCAAAGACCATTTTTTTGATAGCTTTAATCATCGTTGAATGCCTTTTTGTGTGTTCAACAGCTGATGCTAAGGTAAAGCCCTCATCTTGGTATTTTTTAATCATTCGAACAAAAAAGACCGTGCCATAAATGAATTTCTTCTTCTTTGCAGTTCCACGGCTTTTCAAATAAACTTTTTCCAGCCAATATCGTAATTGCGTTTGAGAAACTCCTGTAGCATCGGAAAGATCCGATATACCGATCAAGACATTATCGTCTTTTACCATCGAATGAATAATATGTTGAAAATCAACTAATTCGTTAACTTTTCGGGATTTTAATTCTTCATCCATTCTCATATTTACCTATTTTTTATATAATAACACGCAACCATTATTACTTTTTCTAGAATTATTATATTTTTAATAACTATACTATTAAAAAAAGTTTACAATAATAAGTCAAAGAGTTATATTGGATAAGTTCGTTTTTTGACGCAAATTTAAAATTATTGAAAGAAGGTAAAAAATATGTCAGAAGCTATTGACAGTAATGGCAAAAAATACAATCGAATAATGTTGATTGTTGTTTTGCTTATTGGTACTTTTTGTACCGTCTTGAACCAGACGATCTTAGCGACCGCCTATCCAACTCTAATGAAGGCATTCGATATTTCAACTTCAACCGTTCAGTGGCTGACAACTGGTTTTTTAATGGTCAACGGAATTATGATCCCGGTTTCTGCTTGGCTATCAAGCCGTTTTAACTCAAAATGGCTTTATATTAGCGCAATGGGAATTTTTGAAATCGGCACAATTATGGCTTGGGCTGCACCAAATTATGGTGTGCTTCTAGCCGGTCGTTTGACGCAGGCGCTTGGTGTGGGTGTTGCAATGCCCCTTATGCAAACCATTATGCTATCTATATTTCCAGTCGACAAGCGTGGAACAGCCATGGGTCTCGCCGGCGTCGTCGTTGGCGTTGCACCTGCGATTGGTCCAACTCTTTCAGGATGGATTATCGACACATGGCAATGGCGCGATTTGTTTGGAATGATTATTCCAATTATGGCTGTCGTTCTCGTATTAGCCTTGTTCTTTATGAAACCTGTTATTGAAACCGGCAAGCCAAAATTGGATTGGCTCTCACTTGCTTTATCAACAGCTGGTTTCGGTTCCCTGCTTTATGGATTTTCATCGGTTGGAGATGATGGTTGGGGATCAAAAACTGTGATCTTTACTTTAGTTATTGGAACCATTTTAATCGCCTTCTTTGTCTGGCGACAATTAAAAATGGAAAAACCATTTTTGCAATTACGCGTTTTCACCTCCAAAGAATTTACAATTGCAACTATTTTAAGTTCAGTTGTGATGATTGCATTGGTTGGCGTTGAGATGGTAGTGCCTCTTTACTTGCAAATTGTGCATGGCATGAGTGCTTTAAATTCAGGATTAACTCTGCTTCCAGGTGCTTTAATGATGGCTGTTATGAGCCCGATTACTGGCCGCGCTTTTGATCGAATCGGCGCTAAACGCCTGTCGATCGCCGGTTTATTCTTATTAACCGCTGGAACATTGTCTTTTGTCATGATCACAAAGCAGACACCAGTTATCTATATTACTTTCCTATACGGTGTTCGTATGTTTGGAATATCGATGGTTATGATGCCCGCAACAACTGCTGGCATGAACGCCCTGCCAACCAATTTAATCTCGCATGGTACAGCCGTTAACAATACGGTTCGACAGGTTGCCAGTTCAATCGGAACGGCAATTTTGATTTCCGTTCTATCAAACGTGACTAAAAATCAAATGCCCGGTAAAGCTCTTTTATCATCTTCCCCGTTAGAATACAAAGTTAAAGCATTCGATGCGACGATATCCGGTTATCATGCGGCATTTTGGATTGCAGTTATCTTTTGTTTAGCCGGTTTTGTAATCTCCTTCTTTATGAAAAACAAAATTGACAATTCGCAGGTTGTCAACAATGAAAAAGAAAATATTCAAGGAGGCAAAGCATAATGATTCTTGTATTATTAGTTATTTCCGCAGTCGCCTTCTTCGTTAGCTTCATCTATACCGATAACCCGATTTCCCGAAGAATGCTGACACTTATTTCCGGAGCCGTTGTCCTGCTTTCCCTGCTTGCAATTGTGGCAAATTATTATGACCATTATGGTTTACACAAGGTATCAGTCACGAGTACAAAGAAAATTTACTCGGCCGACCAAAGCAGTTCAATGAACTTGATTTTGTATCAAAAAATTGGTACAAGCGGTAAAGAAAATGTTTATATCTATTCTACAAAGTTAAAACAAAAGACACCCCAGCATACTCAGGCCGATGAATATACAACAAATAAAGTAAAAAATATCAGCAGCAATACAGCAAAATTGAAAACCACAAAAACTTATTGGGAATATAAATCCAACGCATCGAAATTTTGGTTCGGAATAGCCGAAAACGGTCATGAATTGGTAAAACGAGTCAACAATTTTGAAATACCAAAAACATGGATACGTTTATCGACCAGTCAAGCAAAAGAATTAAAAAAAGAATTAGCTGATTCCAAATTTCAGCAACAGGTCAAAAAAGAAGCTGCCGCCTATGTGGAAGAAAAAATGAAAGCGGCAGTTATTAAAGATCCTAGCTTGGCAACAAATAAAGTCGAACAGGAAAAAATGGAAAAGCAACTAGCCGCCAAATTCCAGTCCGAAATGATTAAGAAACTTATTTCAAAATTAAAATAGAATTTTGAAACTATTAGAGTTATCAGCTCCGATAGTTTTTTTATGCAAAAATGTTCGGAATTTTTGCATAAAAAAAGAACGAAATACGCAAATATTCCGTTCGTTTACAAAGAAATTAATCATTAAAACGATTAACTAAATCATCAAAAGTATCCATGGCAGATTGCAAAAAATGGAGTGTGCCGGGATTAGTGATTTTCAAATTATCATCAAGAACACTCGTAACATTGCCAATATAAACTTCCGGTTGAGAAACAACAGGCATATTTAAGAATACCAACGACTGACGTAAATGATGATTGGCACCAAAGCCACTGATTGAACCGGGAGAAACACTTAAAATTATGGCTGGTTTTTTATCCCAGATACTTTTACCGTATGGTCGCGAGCCGACATCGATTGCATTTTTTAAGGCTCCCGGAACTGACCGATTATACTCAGGGGTTGCAAAGATAACTGCATCTACTTTGCTCATCTGTTGACGAAAATTTTTCCAGCTCTGAGGAACACGATCCTCATCATCCAAATCCTGATTATATAGATCAAGATTTCCAATGTTAATGTCGATTACTTGATAGTTATCGGGCAATAATTCAGAGGCTTGTTTAGCAATCGCTCTTGTATACGAATCCTTTCTTAAACTACCAACGACCAATCCAACTTTTATTGTCATTTACTTCTCCTTACTTTTAATAAGTAAACTATAAAGCATTTTAAAAATATTGGCAAGCGAAATAATTGATCGCTTTAAGCTATTTAAGAAATATATTTATTTTTTTATCATGATAAGTACTTTTCAATTTAGCCTGGAATCGGTTCCCTCTCGTCATCATTGTGAGTATCTGTAACAAGAATATTAATCATCAGAATTTTTTCAAAAATATAATGGAAAGAAAAACAATTAAAACTCGAAATTAACAAAGATGCAACATAGAAGACGTATGATTGAAACATGAAGCAAGAAACTACATTTACTTTAGAGGACAACCTAGTTCAAAAATTGAATACAATTTCAAAAGAGACTTCCATTCCAAGATCTGAATTGGTAGAAAAAATGTTGGAAAATCTAACCAAAGAATACGAAAAAAAGACTAATTAAGTCTTTTAGTAGTTCATATATTCAATTTATTATTTATATTTAAGGCTTTTGAGACACTGCCATAAAACAAATACAAGACAAGTTGATAAAAAGACTAAGGCTGCTATTATGGTAACTTTTGTAAACATTAAAAAGAAAAAATATAAAGGTAATGCGATTTCCATTTCTGCCACCTTTCGGTATCAAGTTCTGTTGTATTGATAATATGTTGTGTTAATTAAACCAATATATAAAGTAGCCTAAAAAAAGATTAAATTCGTTTATGAATTGATAATAATTCAGTAATTCGCCTATTCGTTTGTCAAATTATTGGTCGTTTTTTTATACTGTAAATCTGATCTTATCAATATTAAAGTACAATAATTGAAAGGAGGATTTTTAATGTTTGATGTCATAAAGAGTTTATTAAAAACAAATGATCATGTTGTTATTAACTTTTCCGATTCAAGTTCCCGGGAAATAAAGAAAATCGAACGTTACCCCAAGAACTTGGATATTTTAGTCGGAACAGATACAGCAAATTTTTTGATTTATTTCAGTACCGATAAAATTGTAACGGTTATCCCCGATGCACATACAACGCATATCAATCCGCTTAATATTTAATAAGAATTACCATTCCAGAGATTTTTAAAGCTTTCTTTGTTTATCTTGAATTATCCGACTTATTAAATTCAATATATTGCTTTTTCTTAGCATAATTTAATCTTCGTTTTACTTAAGAACAATATGATATTGCCATCAGCAATTAACTGATGATAGGAGATAGAAAATGAAATTAACAAATACAATCAAATTGCTAAATAGGTTTCATAAAGAAAGTAGTTCGAAAGTTAATCTATCAAAAAAAGAAATCGTTAATCACCAGTATGTTAAAAAAATAGAGCTGTTCATTGAGGTTATCAAAAATAAAATTTATATTGTGCCAATTAATACTATCTATGCATATAAGCCAGTTAGAATAGAAGTTAGAAATACTAATAACTGTAATGACCGTGCTTAACAGTAATAAAAAACCAGCCTTTTCGCTGGTTTTTTATTACTGTTATTTTTTTATTAGTCACTATAACGCCACTTCTTGTCCATGAGAAAACGAGCCACAAAAAGTCCCATTGGGAGAAACATAATTATAAGGGCAGCTTTGGTTAACCACAACATGCCGGCATTAATTGAATCAAGACCAATATAATAAACAGCTCGATAGATATATAATCCAGGAACCATAATAACTATTGAAGGAACGGTCAAACTAATACGGGGATAACCAGTTTTCCGGTTAATAAAAGAAGCGAGAATACCGGCCACTAAAGATCCGAAAAAGGCCGCCGCCGCAGCTGGTATATTCGTTAGATCGACCAATTCCAGTCTTAAAGTATTTGCAACAGCTCCGATACATCCGGATAAAGCAGCCATTTTCCAAGGACTATTAAACATCATGGAGAATCCATAGACGCCACAAAAACTTGCCGGTATTCGAAGAAGCATTAAAGTTAAAACACTTAATCCAAGTGGCAAAAAATTCCCCGGTTTAAAATCAACCAGCAAAGCGACTAACCATCCGACTAGGGTCGCCACAATTGTAATCATTAGAGCGTAGGATAATCTTTCCAAGCCAGAACGCATATCCGATTTGGATAAATCAAGCATGCTTGTTATAAAAGGAAAACCAGGAACAACGAAAAGCATCGCTCCAATATAACCGACTTCATGCTGAGATGATATAGCAAAAGATAATTCAAGCAATTTGAAAATAAAAAGATAAGATAAACATGCAACAGCGACTCCGGATGCCGTACATACCAATGTCGTTATCTGATGGTCGATCATCTTTCTACGGGTTAAATTACCAATACCGGCCCCAATAAAAGAACAAATCATTTCCACTAAACCACCGCCCAACAGAAAAATAAAGGCGCTACATGCCAAGGCAGCTCCAAATGCTGCTGAAAAAGTTGAATAAATAACCGCTTTTCTCTGCACTGTGTCCAATTTATTGTGTATTTGGCGAATAGTCAATGAAGAACAATCGTTTCCGAATTCTTTGACAAAACGTTCCATCTGATCGAGTTTATCCGTATTGACACCAGTTTTTGGAAGCGAGAGAACCTGAGTGTAACTTAAATTATTACTGAAACACGTATACTCGATCGAAATCAAACCAATATCCGCGGAACAGGTTATGCCAAGATTCCTGGCAATTGTGTTCATGCCCTCTCTTACCCTCCAAGCACCGGTTCCGCATGAAAGCATCAAGATACCAACTCGCCCAACAATCGAAGCTTTTTCTTCCAGACTTGCCCCCAAGGATAATATATCCCGCTTTTGAATGAATTTACCCCAATGTATCGTCATATGGTGGTTATATAATTGCTTGACTTTACTTTGTGGTTTTATATTTTTTTTGATAATCCCTCCCCTTTGAAAAAATAATGATTTGAAACTTATCCCTGAAATTTATGAAAAATGAAATGAAATTTTTTTTCATCCAAAGCTAAAAATAATTACGTATTAAAACGTCATTAGACAAAACTTAAATCCTAACCGGATAGAATATCTCATTTATGGAAAACGGTAATTATTTCTGAGAAAATAAATTTAACAAACATGCTTTAATTTACAAAAAAATAGTTGAGATATCAAGTAGTAATTGCCGATTCAACAGTAATCCTAGTATATTTCCCGTTAAAACAAATAAAAACCGTCAGTATTTTGACTGACGGTTACGCAATGTGAATTAGTTACAACTCAAATGTTCAATTTAAAGTTATTTTATGTTTTCTGTAGTCGACTATCGGCTACACAAAATAATATATTTCAAAATTATTAAGCGAACATAAAAGAAAAATTAAAAGAAAATAAAAATGCAAATTATCCTAGTTTTTGATCAGCTGATACAATTATCAAGGCTCACTTTTTTTAATAGAATTTTATATAAAGCACATTTTAAAAAGTTTTGTTTTTAAATCAGGAAAGGAAAATATATGTTATTCAGATTTTTGGCCATGCTTATTTTTACCCATATCAAATGTAATTGATTGATATGGGTCATTAAAATTAAATTGCATTTGGAAACACTCATATTATCTCAATATAAGGAGCAGCTAAATGCAAAAACAGAATTATAATTTTTTTATTTTAATATGGTCGACACAAACGTTATCAACTCTCGGTAATCTGATTATCTCTTATGGAATCGGCATCTGGATCTTCCTGCAAACACACCGCGCCTTGGATGTCGCTTTAGGAATTACGGCCTTCTACTTACCTGCCTGGATATTTTCCAGAATGGTGGAAAAATATATAAAACTGTATTCACCGGAAAAAATCCTTTTATACACTAGTTTATGTGGTTTATTTCTCTGGGCGCTAATAGAAATAATAAGAAACTATCAGCAATCTTTAATAACAATTTACTTTGCACTAATCATTAGTGGCTTCCTAAAATCCTTTCAAGTACCAGCACTTGCTATTTTCATTAGAAAATATAGTGAAAATAACGATTATCAAAAAAATATCAGTCTTTTTTCACTAGGAAATGCTACAACAGCATTAATTAGTCCTGAGATAGCGACCGTATTATTAAAAGTTGGAAATGGAAATATAAATAGTTTATTAATTACTAATATAATCAGTTATTTTGGAATAATTTATGTATTGCTAAGAACCTTGAAAATCAAAAATATTTATTCAAAAGAAGAAAACAAAGAACAAATCAATCCGACAAAAATAAATATTAAAAAGAAATATCCTACAATATGCATATTAATAGTATTTACTTCAGTTATGAGTTTCTGTTCCAATAGGACTTACGAGAGTATACTATCGCCGATGATTCTATCTCGTAGTAATGAGAATCAAACCGTGTTGGCTATCGTCAACAGTTTTTTCGGCTTAGGAAGTATCTGTGGTGGAATATTGCTTACCAAAAAAATTTTCACGATAAAAAATCCTTACACAGTATTTTACTTATCAGCGTTAATATCATTTTTATTTGGCGACAGCCTAATGGCTCTTGGACAGAATTGCCTTATTTGGTGTTTAGCGGCTATCGCGGCAACGATTCCAATGCCCTTTGTAACGGCAGCAAGCAATATGATAGTGTATCAAAATGCGAGTGTAAATGATCATCCCAAACTATTTACACAGATAAATTCTTGGGAAAGCCTGATGATACCAATTGGCGCTTTTCTAGGAGGATATCTGGCCGATAATTTTTTTACTCCCTTAATAAGCAGAACAAATAATTTAAGTTTTTTACTAGAAAAAGTCGTCGGAAAGACCGAAGGAAGTGGTATGGCTCTCATGTTTTTGGGTACGAGCATAATTGGCAGCTTTTTGAGTATCAGCGGATTTTTTATTAACAAAATGATATCAATAAACAAAAAATAGTTTTGGTCAAATAATAATTATTTTGCTTTTATTAAAAACGGAAAAAATAAAAGTTCTATGAATCAAAAACATTAATTTAACGAGTGATACCCAAACTCATTTCATATTTTAAAATTCGAGACTTCATTTCCTCTGAATATAAACTTCCAATAAAGATGCCTTTATTTTTCTCAATGATTTTTTTGAAGCAATATTATCTACTTCACAAGTTACGATAGCTTTTTGTAAATTCATTTCACGAGCTTTGATCAAAGCAAGTTTTAGTATTAGTGATCCGTAACCCTTTTTTCTATATGCAGGTGCAATATCATAGCCTATATTCCCGCCGAATTCTAGTGCTTGTTTACGAATTCTTGTAACGCCCAAAACGTGAAAGTTATCATCAACCGACCAAAAAGTCGCCTGAGCTACACGATCTTTGGGCAAATCGGTTCCTTGGCCTTCTTTCTCTAAAAGCTTTATGTATTCATGAAAATTATCTAAAGCCATTTTATATTTGTCGTAATAAGATGTCTCGCCTTCGGCCAAATAAGACTCAATGTATTTATAAAAACTTTGTTTATATTCAGCTTTTGCTTTATCCAAGAATATTTTTGCCATCAGAATCTCCTTAAAGTTAATTAATTGATGAATAAAAAATTATTTACTCTCAATTTTAGAAAATTTGACTGTTTTATTCTTTAAAGATATTTTGCTAACAGAATATCCATAATCAGGTAATTCCTTTTTATAATTTAAAAAAGAATGATCAATCTCAAACCCGAGAATTTGTTTGATTTGCTCAAAAGACAAAAAGAAATCTTCTTGATCTAATTTTCCTATGTAATTCCAAAGGGGTGCGTATTTGCTTGTCATCTATAATATCCATTTCATGTTAATAATTATTAAAAGTTTTCAATTGTTAAAAATTTTCGCCATATAAAATTCGCTAACATAATTCTGTTTTTGAAAAATAGAATCTTGGCGCAATCCTTCAACAACAAAACCATGCTTTTTATAGAGGCTTTGAGCGATTAAATTATTCTGCATAACGGTTAATTCTAAACGGTGAATATGATTATCAAGTGCCCATTGATCCATTGAATTAAATAATTGATCACCAATTCCCCGATGTCTGACCGCTTTTAAGACACCAACAACAACATAACCGAGATGCTCAATTTTTTTAAAAATGGATCTATCAACGGTCAAATTACCGATAATTGTGCCCTTTTGGTCTTCGGCTAAGAGCCATAATCCATGCTTTCGATTTAACTGGCTAATTTTATTTTCAATATCCAAACAACAATCTTGCCGTTCTTCAGGATATAAAAGCATTAAGTCAGTTTGTTGATCTAATTCTTTTTGAAATTTCAATATCTTCTGTGCATCTGAAATAACTGCCTGTCTGATTAACAAAATTCGCTCCAAATTCAATTCAAAAAACTTCAATTGCTAAAAATTATAACAAATCATTTCTTTGAAACATAAGCTATCTTATAAAAATAGTAAGTAAACTGCTTTCAAAAATAATTTGTTTTTCCAGAAAATAGGATTTTAATCGAGTTGTTTCAGATGGAAAATTTTATTATAATATCTCGTGTAAGCGTATACAATGGTATATCGCTTACAGTTTTAGTTTTCATATGTTTTAAGATTTGAATTGTATTGGTTGTAAGTGTTTGTTTGAATAACTGTTGTTGATGATAAAGGCGGTAGTTGTAAATACTCAAATTGTACTATTTGAAATAATCAAAATAATCTAATGAAAATAAAATTGCTCCTGATTTAATATCAGGAGTTTTTTTACATTAATTATTAAAAAAACAGCCATTTAATGGCTGTTAATCATAGGAAAAACGGATTTTAAATAAAGGAGAATCTCTGCGAGGGCGTTGTTTCAAGCGCCAAGTTCTATTATAATACATTAATGTAAGCGCATACAAAATATGTCTTACAAAATTACTTTTTTATTAAATTATCAAATTAAAACCGCCACCAATAAAGGTAGCGGCTGTAGCAAAAAATGCCTTCTCAGGATTTTTTGTGTGCCTTACGGCACAAATCAATTATACAAAAACTCTTGGTTTTCGTTTGCCAAGAGTTTTTGTTTCCAAATTTTGTAATTGACTTTAAATTCAATCACTATCAAATTAAATTTAAAATCAAAAAAATAAGATATTTCATAAAATTATTCTTAAAGTCGAAAATTAAAAAACCGCTACTAATTTAATAGTGGCGGTCCCAATATCGATCTTTTCATCAATCGATATCACATGAAAACTGAATTAGTTAATAAAAATAATTTAGTTCTAGGCATCAAAGATACCCGTGGTTAATTTTACCAAATCGATTAATTAAAAGACAATCATAAAAATAATTTCCATTCAGCTAAAAATTTTAATTGTCAGTCTTACTTATTAAGCAATTGGCAAACTGAATATTTTTTAAATAAAAAAATCCAGTCAAACTTGAAAAATTTTATAGAGTCGCCAGAACTATCTTTCAAAGGTCGATGATCTAAATAAACGCTCATTAACAATCCGAAAAGGATGCCAGTTCGGTCGCCCAACCAAAAATCCAAAAGGTGGCACTTTATAACAAAACCAGGCAATCATAAATGAAATAGCAATTACAAGTACCCAGCCAAATGGAATTAACATCATCATAATCCAGTCCGGGAGCGAAAATACAGATAGCAACCAACTCAACATTAGTAAACCGAGTGTTTGATTAAGATACATACCAAAACTTACTTTCACTGCTAGATTGATAAAGTTTTCAAGCCATTTGGGAAAACCGCGTTGACGAAAGGTAGCATACTTCTTACCAAGCCAAAAAATAAGATTCAACATCACAATATCGTAACAGGCAATATACGGTTGATGGAGAGATAAGGAACTATCGCCATCCATCCCAAGAATTTTTTGATCCCAAATACGATAGTAAAACAACATGCCAATAGCCATGATAATCGCAAGAGTTGCAATCGCATGTATATTTCTCTGCAAAAAGGAATAAATCTCTCGATAATGCAAGCAGGTATAAACACCATAGAGCATGTAGAATTGATAGGCAAAAATGTTGATGCTCGTTGCCTTAAACCAGTAAGGCCAGCTGGAAACATCCATTTGTGGCATGATAAATTTAACGAAGAAAACTAAGGTTAATTGACAAACAAAACTAATAAACAAGATTTTATTATGAGAATTCGGTCATTTTTTGAAAATCCAAACTACTAGAGGAAACAGCAAGTACAGTTGCATTACCAAAAGCATGTAGTACATATAAAAACTGCTTCCATGCATAACTAATGTTAAATATTTGTTTCCAAAATTGCTAAAATTATAATCGGTACTTCCCAAAGCAATCATCAATAACATTAATAATCCATTCCATGTTAAATATGGCCATAAGCTGCCATTGAATCTTTTTTTAAAAAAAGCCGGCCAATCATTGCGATTAAAATAAGTTAAGGTTAAAACAACACCGCTGATAAATATGAATCCCATGCGAGTGTAGTGAAACATAACCCGCAAAGTCCGTACAGTATAATATGTTTCGCTTTGTGACATTGCAAGAGTAAATTTATTAACCGTGTGATTAAATAAAACTCCAAAAGTAAAAAAGATACGCATAAAATCGATTTCATGTAAATGAGTTCGCTGGGATTGTTTCGGTGGATTAATTTGTTTCAAAGAATCATTTTCTTTCATGGCTCGTTTCAATAGCCACAATTTTAGGCAATTACAATGGATTTTAATTTAAATATAGATTAACTTTAAATAAAAAAACTGGCTAAAATATTTGAGTGATTCTCCGCTTTTATTAACAAAAATCTTCAATCTTAAGATTGAAGACTAGGACAAAATTAAAAATATAGATTAAAAAATACCAGGAAAATTGTTTTTAATATACCCGATCGCAAATGACTTTCCCGACTCGAAAATAATTTGAGTTATTGTATTGATACCATTTATTAAATTCGGATGTTGGTCAAAAAAATCATTTAGTTTCTCCTGATCGAAATCCCCATTTTCAGAAATCGAATTCAGAAAGTTGCGAAGCTTTAAAATATCGCCATCAGAAAGATGCTTTAAATTTCGACTGAATTCGTTGAGAACTCTATTTCTTTGCATTTTTATTTCAGTCTTTTTATCAATTTGACCAAAAATAATTCGATTGTTTTTACTGTCAATTTGACCATTTTCAACTATAACCGAGTTAGTGATATTAGGATTAGAAAGATTTTCTTTATTTTTATTAAGGTAATCATTTATATCGGTTAAATCGGTTGCAGATAAAAGATTGTAGCCCCTATCCCTAATTAAGATTTTTTCGGGTTTATAAATAATTATTCCCTTCGCAGTAATTTTTGTTTTCCGATTGAAATTTATTAAATCATTATCACTCAAATAATTTAGTAAATTTAATTTTGCTTGAGTAATGAGGGAAAAATTACTAAATTCTCGATTAAAGATCTCCTCTAGAACTTCAAGTGATTCAAAGAGTATCAAAAAATCTTTCCCTTTTTGTGTCAATCTCGGATTTAACCAATAAGAATACCAATTTCCACCAAAATTAGGTTTTCCAACAAATAGCTGTTCACCGGAAAGTTTATCGATATTATCTTTATATCGATTTAGAAAATTAGCTTCAATTTGTGTTTTTCCAGAATCGAACTCTCTCAATATTTTCAGATCATTGATCAATTCATTAGTCATTTAAATGACATCCCCTGTATTTTTCAACCAGATGAACCCAACAACTAAATTTTATTATTTTTGCTTATCAAATGAAACAAAAAAACAGTCCTATAACTGTTCAAGTAATTCTTTGTTCAGTTTTGCCTGCAGTCTTTTGATTGTTTTATGATCCTTGTCATAGACCGTATAGATTGCAAACAAATGTGTTTGTCCATCAGTTAAAGCAGCAATACTGTCGCTGTCTGCAATCGATAGCTGCTGATTGTTGAAATCCATATCGACAATTGCCTTGTCGTTTTCTTTGGCATTTGAGATTATCTCTTTAACGGCCGTTTGTGCTGCAGGAGTCAATTGGTTAATACTTGCTCTTAAATTATTCACAATCATCAATTGTAGGACAGACAGTTCCACTCTTTAAAATAGTAAAGGTTATTTAATAATTAAAACTGGATCAAAAAGTTTACCAAAAAGCATGAAACAAGTTTAAAGACAGTATCGCTATTATCTAAATAAATAATATGTTTTATTTTGTTCTCTGGTCTTTCGTTAAAATAGACTGAGGATGAAATTTAATCGTATCGAGTTTATGACTAAAAAAGGAGAATTATCTTAGATGAAATATGAGATTGTAGCCATCAAACTTTCTAAAAACGAGCAACGAATTATTGGAGTGAAAATTAAACAAAGCAGATTTAAACAAACCTTCGGAGTACCGGATATAGTTGAAGCTTTTGATATTACCAACAGAATTAAAAAAAATGATAAATATTTTTATATAGATCAGCAAGGTCACAAAGCTGAAGTAGAATTTGTAAATAAACACGATATATTAAAGGCCTATATAAAAACTGCCGGTCAATCGAAAAAAAATGATAGTCTAAGAAGCTTACCCACTTTTTAAAAATTAATTTTTAATCGAAAGCAAACAAAAACTGTTGAATTGCTCAACAGCTGAAGCTCACTTTTTAGATTTGAGCTTTATTGGTTTTGAAGACCAATAAATATTATACAAAAAACACCAAGTAACATTTAAATATTGATTTATGATTTTTAAGTTATCGCAATAAGCTAACACTCCCTAAAAATACATAATCAATGAAACGATCGCAAGAATCACAGTAAAAATACTAATGCCCCAAAATCCAGTTATTCTAGTGATTAATATCCCGCCTGCTAGACCGCCCAAGGTCTCCCCTAAATACATCGCTGCATTTGAAATGGACGATACTGTACTTCTGGCAGTATCGGTAGTTTCCTGTAAGCTCTTTAATGCACATATTAACTGATACGTTTTCAGTGACAATTAAAATTCAGTCACTCGATTAAATATATTCATAGCGAAAACACATTTTTCAAACATCCGATCAACGAATCAAATATCTTTCGCAACCGGATAAAAGCTTTCGAACCGGTATTTTTGGCTAACAAAGCAAAAACAACTTGCGCAAAGATAGGTTAATTGATGCGAGATATCATGGTTTGGTTGCTAGACAGAGGTATGTTTTCAGAACATACTTTATTGTGTAAGAGATTAATTCATGGATTCGAAAATCTAAGAAAAGAGATAATTAAAAATGGCTAAATTCCCAGAACAGTTGAAAAAATATCGTAATAAGAAAAATTTGTCCCAAGAAGATTTAGCGGGAAAATTATTTATCTCCCGCCAGGCCATCTCCAAATGGGAAAGTGGCGAAACAACTCCCGACTTAAATAATCTAATTAAATTATCCGAGCTTCTGGACGTTAGCTTGGATACTCTGGTGTTGGGCAGCGAGTAACAGAATTCCAGAATCGATAACAAACAATTCTCGTTTGATCCAAACAGCGGTAATTATAAAAGAAAATATGGTCAAATGAACGTTTGGGATTTTCTGGCTCGTTTTTGGTGGCTAATATTTGCAATCGGTGGTTTTATTGCCTGGATAATAAGAGGTGGAAACTAGATTTCAAGTTATCCCCTTTAAGTAGTGGATTTAATTTAACTTTCATCTCAATCTCGTATAATGAAGTTATCGGTAAGCGTTTAATCTTGCTGAAATAACCTTAAGGAGAGTAATATGTCATCAAAAGATAAAGCTGATTCACTGAAGGACAAAACCGCTGGTACTGCCAAAGAAGTCGAAGGCAAAGTTACCGGTGACAAAACTCGCGAAGGCGAAGGTAAGATGCAAAAAACAGTAGGAAAAGCAAAAGATATTTTGTCAGATGCTAAAGACGCCGTTAAAGAAAAAGTCGACGAAGCAAAAAAGAACATGAACAAAGAAAAGAAATAAATCACAGTAAAGGAATATGACCAATAAAAAGAAAGTTCAAGAAGAAATCGAAAAAGATAAGATTAAGCTTCAAAATAAGACTCTTCCTCCAAAAATAAAGAAGGAAGTCAATAAAAAAATTAATAATAAGAAGACCGATTGAGGTCTTTTTTTATATATTTTTTAATGTTTTTTGGGAAATTAATTTCCTGCCCCTTTAAGAGAATAAAATACAATAATTAATACAGTAAATATATGCATGTTTACTCCAATAAAACTTTGTAAAATTAGAGTATGGCAAAGAAGAAAGCAAAATTTAAAAGAGAAATAGTGGCAGTTAAATTGTTTGTGGATCCTAAAGGAAACAAAAGAGTTGTTGCAGTGAAACTTGCCAGTCCAAGAGTAACAAAGGATTATAGAATAAGTTATCGCGCAAGTGCCCATGATATGGACCAGGAAATAAAGAGTGATATTAGTTATTTTTATATCAATCCTTCCAACCGAAAGAAGGCAAATAAAGTTAAGGTCGTTAGCAAGAAAAATCCGAAGAAAAGTTATGTATTAACCAAAGATAGTGATTCGGAGATCGATAATCTTTTAAAACTACCACATTTCCAATAATAGAAGCAATTTTGATCGGTGATTTTGAAACGTTAATTTCCCAGTCAGGCCACGATATAAATTATTTAAACTCAATGATTCTCATATAAAAAAGAAATCGTTGTTTAGTTTTATTTTTGTGCGTTTTTGTCATAAATATTGAAAATATCAGCAACAGATTCGATAACTTAAAAATTTTTTTAAAAATATTTTCGATACTTTCAACTATTAATACTGTTTCCTTAATTGCATAACCTTTTTCTAATTTATTGATAGATAATTATTATATGAATGTTGATGAAAGCGAATATAAGATTCTAATGGCCCTCTATCGTTCCAACAACCCGATGGCAATTGACAAATCTGAAGCTTTAAATTTCTTGATCGAAGAAAGATACGTTAAAGAAGTACGAAACCACGGCGATTATGATGAAAATTATACCAATGGCTATGAGGATCAATACACTCTAACAAATCGGGGAAGAAACTTTTTATTAACACAGTTGGATCCACAAGCCTATGCCCGCAAGAAAGTTCAAAAAGCCTATTTACTCAGCTACTTTGCGATCGGAATTTCGATAATCGCATTAGTTCGTTCCCTCTTCTTCTAAAAGAGAACGATAAATTGTTATATCGTATTTGAATTATCAAACTAGATATTATTCTAGATTGTGAGTTCTCTGTTTCAGCGAATTTGGGTAGTTAAACAGTTTTTATTTCACTTCTTGGTTAAATAATGTGTAAGCGCTACCTTTTTGTACTAAAATAAAATTAAATTTATTTTTCAAGGAAAGAGACAGGGGTTAATGTTTAAGAGTGGTGATAAACCGGGTGCTGGACGTTATAAGTGTCTGACTTGCGGGGAAATAATTTATTTGTTTAAAAATTCGGATGTTCTGCCATCTTGCCCAGAATGTAAGGCTGCAAACTGGGTTAAATTCAAGCATGCTTTAAGTCAAAATTCAATTCTTCATTTGTAAATATTTATCAATATTTCTGATTGCTAATAATTACACTCACAATTTTGTTGAGCAATTTATAAATGAATTTTTTTGGTCTTTTTTAAGATTTCTCCCAATACCGATATTGGTTCGCTTTGGGAAAAAATATTATTAGACGAGGAACTCCTGCTTAATGCTTCAAGAAGGAACATAACGATTTTAAAAAGCCAAGATTAAAGCATTTCTTTCATAGTTTCCTGCAAGTAAACCCATCTGCCTATTTTTTACTAAATCAATTTGTCTCTTCGATTTAAACGGAATACAGTTGCATAAGAAAACTCGCAGTATCTTTATTCAATTTAAAGTAGGTATAATAAAGATTTTATATATACCGTGGAAAATAAAAACCGACGAAAATGACGAATATTTATGTTCATTTATTGAATTCAAGTTTTGTGTGGAATTTTTATAGTAAAACGTTTCTCTAATAAAAAACTATTTTATAAAAATACGTTCGCCGTCACGTTAATCCGTTTGGAAGAGATAGAGAATCTGGTTATTATTTTTGTTAATTTTAATAGTATTGTGTGCAAATTTTTTTATTAAAGCGCTTCCCTACTTGCTGATTATTATCGCTTTGACTTATGCTTTTATTTATTGGCGGCTATTGTTAATCGTTGCAATATTTATAGGAATTTATTTTTTTAACAAGCGCACCAAGAAAGAATAATTATAGCCAGTTAATCCTGGTGTATATAAATACTACGGAGGGGATAAATGGAAGATTCAAACAAGGCTGAATATTTTGCTAACAAATTGTGTTTAGCAATAGGCCAATCAAATCTATCAATCAGTGAAATAGCAAAAAGATCAGGATTACCTACAAACATAATCATCAATTGGCAGCAGGGAAAAGTTTTTCCAAAATTATCCAGCTTGGTTAAACTAGCCAAAGTGTTTAATAAAAACGTGAGTTGGTTTATAAACGAATAAAGTTTACGTGCAACAACCTTATTCACGTTAAAAGATGGGATACATTATAGAGAAATGAGAGTTAATTTAAAAAATCCCGTAACGAAGCAACTTAAACGGACTAAAGTAGGTTTTTCATGGACAGTATTCTTCTTTGGGTTCTTTCCAGCTTTGTTTAGAGGAGATTGGCTATGGTTTCTAATCATTATTATTGCTGATAGTGTTATCTTCGGAGTAGCTAGTATTGTATTTGCATTCATTTATAATCGTCTTTTTATAAATGAATTACTTTCTAAAGGTTATGAAGGTGCAGATCAATCATCTAAAGATATCCTTATTTCAAAAAATTTTACCATTTAAAAAAATTCAGTAGTGTAATTATGTTTTTAGTCACCCGATCGTGGCGTACATAAGTAACCAAATTATGTTAAGTTTTCATCAACGCAGAAAAGCTTGGGTCGCTGACGTTTCCTAATAAAAAAAAACACACCTAATGCAATGCTTACCAGCTTTACAAGAAAAAACTTTCAGAATTTTATCAATTCCTTTGAAAAAACAGGTCTAAGCAGACAGTAGTTAAAAGAAAAGTAGATATCCATCAGGCACATTAAGAGAAGCTCATGCCAATTATTTGATTAATAAAAGTCCAACCCAACGTTTAAATATTGTATATACAAAAGTAGCAAAAGATTCTGATCTCAAATTATTAGAAAAAAAGAAGATATAACTTAAATACTAGCTGAAACATCAAAAAAATCTAACTCTGACCAATTTTTTATCACAACTATTCTAAAATTTATGGCCCATTCGTGGCCATAACGTTGAAAAACATGTAAAAACAGGTGGAACAAATAAATGTGTGTAATGCCCACCCCCTTGTGGGAGTATGAAAAATCCCGATATATCAACTATGACGATATATCGGGAAATCTATTAAATAATGCCCCAAACAGGAGTCGAACCTGCACGAGATTGCTCTCACAGCGACCTGAACGCTGCGCGTCTGCCAATTCCGCCATTGGGGCTTAAATAAATACGACTAGTCTATTATCGCAAAAAAGTAGTCATTTTTTCAAATTTTTTGCTATCATTTTCAAGAAAGTTTTTTTATTTAGAGGAAGAAAATTAAATGTTAAATGAATTTAAGCAGTTTATTATGCGTGGAAACGCAATAGATTTAGCTGTTGGAGTTGTTATGGGGGCTGCCTTTACAAGCATTGTTAAATCTATTGTTACAAACTTGATCGGTCCAATAATTGGCATATTCGCCGGTGCAGTGGATTTATCGTCGCTTAAATTCTCGATTGGTCCAGCTGTTTTTAAATATGGGGCCGTTTTAAATCAGGTAATCAACTTTATTATCGTTGGTTTTATAATATTCTTGATTATAAAGGCTATCAATAAATTCTTTAAAAAGAATGAGAAAAAAGAAGATGCCGAAGCCGAATCAGAAGTTAAATTATTAACTGATATTAGAGCGGAACTAAAGAAATCCAATCAATCCACGAACAAAGCCTAAAGATCGTATAATTCTTATAATATTTTAAAGCGCCGTAAAGACGCTTTTTGTATACAACAAGTTTATTTTAATTGAAAATCCACAGACTTATCCACCCATTTTTGTTCGCCTAGATGCTAAATTATCTAAAGACAAACTGTGAAAGCGGGGAAATATGGTGATAATAACAGCAGGAATGATCGGTGTAGGAAAAACAACATTAACAAAATTAATTTCCGAGCACTTGGGCACAGAGCCATTTTATGAGCCGGTGGCGGATAATCCAGTTTTGCCTCTATATTATTCGAATCCCAAACAATATGGCTTCTTACTCCAAATTTATTTCCTAAATCGACGTTTTAGCATGATCAAGGCAGCTTTGGCCGACGATAACAATGTTTTAGACCGCTCAATATACGAAGATGCCCTTTTTACAGAGCAAAATCACTTAGATGGGAACATTTCCGATCAAGAAATGAATGTTTACAATGAGCTTTTAAATAATATGATGTCCGAATTAAAAGGCCTAAAGAAAAAGGCCCCTGACCTAATGATTTATGCAGATACCGATTTCGAGACAATTTTGTATCGGATAAAAAAACGAGCGCGTCCTTATGAGCAATTTGATAATAATCCGAGTCTTCGCGATTACTATCATAAAATGTGGGCTGCTTACAAACAATGGTACGAAGAATACGACAAATCTCCTAAAATAAAAATTGATTTACAACATTGGAATTTGGAGGATCCAGAAAACCAAAAAGTCGTTCTTTCGATGATTGACGATAAACTTGCTGATCTGCGTGGAAAATCTTTTAGGATGAGAATTGCCTAATCAGTTTAAGAGATAAAAAAAGAGCTTGTCGACCAAACTCTTTTTAATTTAATCAATTATGCCAATCGCACCTAAAGCAATAACTAGAACACCAAGAATGATACGGTACCAGCCAAAAGCTTTGAAATCATGGGTCTGAATGAATCTTAGCAACCATTTAATAACCACATAAGCAACTACGAAGGAAACAAACATGCCGACTAACAATATAACGATCTGTTCTCCACTGAACATTCCATGAGAGTGAAGATAACTCCCAATTTTTAGAACCGAGACACCGAGCATCGTAGGAATCGATAGAAAGAAAGAAAATTCAGCTGCGGCTTCACGACTAACGCCAATTGAGATTCCGCCAAGAATAGTTGCACCAGAACGGGAAGTCCCTGGGACGATACTTAAAACTTGAAAAAAACCAATTTTTAAAACATCAGCAAGAGTCAAATGATTAATTGTTCTAACTCTTGGCCGCCTATTCTTTTGATAATTTTCAATGAAAATAAAAGCAATTCCATAAACAATCAAAGCAATCGAAACAACCAACCAATTCATTAAATGCTTGTCCATCCAGTCGTTGAGAAGAAATCCTATGATAACCGAAGGTATAACCCCAACTACAACTTTTACCCAAGTTGCCCAAATATTAAAACGTTGTTTTTCTGTTTTGCCGCCTCCAAAGGGCCACAATCTTTTCCAATAAAGCAGGACAACGGCAATTATCGCTCCTAATTGGATAACATATTCAAAAGTTGTCGTGAAAGCTTTATTGGAAGATATTTTGACAAACTGATCGACAATAATTAAATGACCAGTCGAAGAAATCGGTAGAAATTCGGTAATTCCTTCAACGATTCCTAAAATAATTGCTTTTAAAATTCCAAAAAACATAATTTCCCCTTTAGTCTAAGTTTGCTATTTCGTAAATCGCTTGAGCATAAATCGAGGTCGCTCGTTCCAAGTCGGCAATACGGAAATTTTCATTCGCTTGATGCATTGTCGCTTCGGCATCAGGAAATAAAGCTCCATAGCCAACTCCCCTTTTCATTAAACGACCAAAGGTGCCGCCACCAATTACTTTATCATAGGCCGCTTCACCAGTCTGCTTTTGATAAATATCCAAGAGTGTCCTAATAAGAGCATCATCTGGAGCGACATAATGTGGTTCTTGTACAAGCCCTTTATTAACAAAGGGTTCTTTCATGGCTTTTGGCTTGCTCGAATTGAGCCCTTCTAAAATTTGCTTATTATTCGTACTTTTTGGAAAACGAATATTGAGATTTATAAAACTGTCTTCCTGATCGATAAAATGCATAATACCAACATTCATCGATAAGTTGCCCATAACTTTATCAGTTGAAGCAATGCCGAGTTTTTCGCCCTTTGGATCTTGATGAGCAACCGTACCTAAGTAATTCAAAAAATCCTTGGCATTCTCAGAAAAAGCAAAATCCTTCAAAAACTCAGCAAGATAAGTGCCGGCATTTTTTCCCTGTTCCGGCCATGCTCCATGAGCTTGTTTGCCCTCAAGAGTGATTGTTAATCGATCTTTTTCTAAAGATGCAGTTCCGGATAATACAGTCTTACCAGAAAGATAATTTTTGAATTCACCAATGAAGGTATCAAGATCATTACCCTGAATAATAGCGACAGCTTTGCCAGGAACCATATTGGTCCGATAGCCAGATTGAAAGTTCAATAATTTCAGGCGGCCACTATTACGACCGGCAAAATGAAGCTCATACTGTGCCAGACCCTTTTCGCCATTAATGATCGGAAAATCGGCATCCGGCGAAAATCCTAATAGCGGTTGGGGCTGATTTTTAAAATAATAATTAACTCCCGTCCAATCATTTTCTTCATCACTTCCGAGAATAAAGCGGACCCGATGTTTTAATGGCAAATTAAGATCTCTAACAATTTTGAGACCATAATAAGCAGCTAAGCCCGGTCCCTTGTCGTCAGCTGTTCCTCTACCGAATATCTTGCCGGAACGTTCAACAGCCTTAAAAGGGTCCGTTTCCCAACCATCGCCGGCCGGCATGACATCAACATGTGCAAGAATTGCCACATATTGATCATCGGCGCCTTTCGGTGCATACTCCAAGTAGCCAACAACATTTTTTAAAATTTTTAACTGAAATTTATCACGTCCAGTCATCTCGGAAAATTTATATAATCCATCGCGTGGTCCCGGTCCCAAGGGCGCATCGTCGCTGCTGTTAAGATCATCACGAACAGACTTTACAGCAACAAGTGATTTTAAATCTTTTAATAATTGTTTTTGAACCTTACTTGATTCACTTTTCCAATCAATTGTCATTTTCGTTGAACTCCCTTAAAAAATCTTGCCGGTATAAAACGTCTAAGAAGCTCATCGGCAACATTAAATCTAATCAGTAGCAATATACCAACGATTCCACCAAAGAATACTGCTACAAGAAGAACGATAATTTGTGCAAAACGCGTTAACGGAAAGACTAATTCAAGCAGTTTAACAACTATCGAAGCAGATATCAAAACAGAAATTCCAATTACAATAGTTTTGAATAAATCGGCACTAGTATCAAGAATACTGACTTGATAATTCTTTTTAATCTCATTTAACAAATAACAGCTGCTAAAAACGAAACCAATTAGAGTGCTTAGCATCGCACCAGTTGCCTGTAACATATAAATCATCGGCACCTGGAAAACCATTTTCAAAAGAATTCCATAAATCAGAGCCTTCATCGCGGTCCGAGCGTGACCGAGTCCTTGAATGATAAAAGATAAAATAGTGAAGTAACCAAAAAAAATGGCAACAATCGCACTAACTTTTAGCAGCTGAACTCCAGCAAGCAAATCCGGATCGCTGGTTCCGTAAAAGACCGTGTACATCGGCAAGGCCACAGCATAAAGGCCAAACGCACTCAAAAGCATAGCAACATAAAAAAGACGATAAATATTCTTGATCTGTTTTTTAATACTTTCCCAATTATGATTGGAATAGGCATTGGAAAGCATCGGCAAACTCGTCTCTGCAATTGCAATTGCAAACGGGACAATAATCAACACCAATTTATTTGCATTGGCATTGAAACGAGCAAATTGAATGATCAACTGTTGATCAGAAAAATCAAAAAAACGGTTCATCGAAGCAAAGTAAGTAAATTGATCAATTAATTGATAAAAAGTCACAGCAGAAGCGACAACAACAAAAGGAACTGCTTGTTTTAGAATTCCAAAAATCAGTTCCTTGGCATCGACACGTTCTTTTCTATATGAATTTCTAGCTGCATCGACAAAACGCTCGCGGTGATTTGCAAAGGCATAAAGCAGGTAAAACATTCCCAACAAAGCGCCAATAAAGGCAGCAAAAGTCGACTGGACAACCGCTCCCTGCCAATTTAAAGGGTTTGATCTCATCACAATAAAAGTCCCGGCAAGCATGTAAATGACACGGGCAACCTGTTCGAAAATCTGACTAATAGCGGACTCTTTCATCATTTGGTTACCTTGAAATAAACCCCGAAACATCGACATAAAAGGAAAAATAAACACAGACGGCGCCAAAGACCAAAGCACTGGCGTTAAAAAGCGGTGTCCGGCTGCCAGAATAGGCGCTGACAATCCTAAAATCAAGGCTGAAGCCAAACCGGTCAATAAAGCAATTTTTAAACCCTGCCAAAATAATTTCATTGAAGTCTGGGCTTCGTTAATTGCGTTATAGTGGGCAACCAAGTTACTTATCGCCGTGGGAATTCCAGCTGTCGCAATCATTAAAAACAGAGCATATATGGAATATCCCATATTAAAAAGGCCATTCGCTTCAGTCGAATATCTGCCGATAATGATTGTCCAAGGAATGATATAAAGTGCACCAAGAATTCGGGAAAAAAAGTTTCCAAAAGTAAGCCAAACTGAGCCACTAACTAACTGGTTTTCAATGCTTTCTGTTTTCTGGACATAGCTATCCTCGGATTGTTTATGAATATTCGTCAAAAGAAATACTGTTTACATTCTACTAAATTAAAGCAATAAAAAAAGCAGTTAGCCTCTTGCGAATTCTGCTGCTTCTTCATCGGTCGAAAAAACAAAATGACCGGGTGTAATTTCATGCATCTCGCGTTTTTTGCCATCAGTTTCGCTGGTAGGATCATACTCAATTGGTTTTCGGGAAAGTTCTTCTTGAGGATCCGGGATCGGAATGGCGCTTAAAAGGCTCTTAGTATAAGGGTGGATTGGATTTCCATAAACCTCGTCGGAGGTTCCGATTTCCAATATTTTGCCCCAATGCATCACTCCAATCCGGTCGGAAATGTACTTAACCATCGACAAATCATGAGCAATGAACAAATAAGTTAACTTTTCCTGTTTTTGAAGCTGCTTCATCAAATTAACGACTTGGGCCTGGATAGAAACATCCAAAGCCGAGATCGGCTCATCGGCAATAATAAATTTTGGCCGAACAGCCAGTGCTCGGGCAATACCAATACGTTGTCTTTGACCACCTGAAAACTCGTAAGGATAACGACTGGAATGATCTTTATTCAAACCAACCAATTCGAGTAAATGCTCAACTTGATTATCTCGATCTTCCTTATTTTTTGCCAAATGGTGGATATCGATTCCTTCAGCAATAATATCCTTAACTTTCATTCGACCATTAAGACTTGCTTGGGGATCCTGAAAAATCATTTGAGCATCTTTACGAAAAGATCTTAATTCTACAGATTTCATTTTCAAAACATCTTTGCCTTCGAAATGAATTTCCCCTGATTGTGGTTCATAAAGTTTCAGAATTGTACGACCAATCGTTGTTTTTCCAGAACCGGATTCACCAACTAATCCAAAAACCTCACCTTCGTAAATATCGAAGCTGACATTATCGATAGCCTTGACTTCGTTTGCATTTCCGGGATTAAAAGCCAGATTAAGATTTTTAACCTCAAGTAATTTCTTATCTGTCATATATTGTCCTTTCCAGTTACTTCAGCTCCGCTTTTTGGAACAGCAGTTTCTTTGGCCGTCTTCTTTTTTTCGGCAACACCAAACTTTGAAATTTTTGGCAGAGCACTTTTGCTCCCAAATTTCTTCCATTTGTCCCAACGCTTCAAGATTTCTTTTGGAGGAGTTATTTTAGGTGCGCGTTTATCTAAAAGCCAGGTAGCTGCATAATGCGTATCACTCAATTGGAAAAATGGTGGCTCTTCTTCATAGTCAATATCCAAAGCATAGCGATTTCTGGGAGCAAAAGGGTCGCCTTTTGGCAAATTAAGTAAATCCGGTGGCGTACCGGGGATCGAAGAAAGTTCATCCGTATCAATATCGGTAGTCGGCATTGAATTTAAAAGACCCCAAGTGTAAGGATGTTGAGGATTATAAAAAATTTCTTCCGTCGTGCCGTACTCGACAATTTGACCAGCATACATAACAGCCACTTTATCAGCCATGCCGGCGACAACACCAAGATCATGAGTAATAAAAATAATCGAAGAATCAATTTCGGATTGAATTTCTTTCATTAAATGAAGAATTTGAGCTTGAATAGTAACATCTAGAGCAGTCGTTGGCTCATCGGCAATCAAAATATCCGGATTTCCTGCCAAGGCAACAGCGATAACAGCACGTTGGCGCATACCACCGGACCATTGGTGCGGATAATCCTGAAAATGTTCTTCGGCATTTGGAATACCAACTTGTTTCATTAATTCCAATGCCTTTGCAGCAGCCTGCTCTTTTTCAATATCTTCATCATGAAGGAGAATGACTTCCATAATCTGTTTTCCGATCTTCATGGTCGGATCAAGACTCGTCATTGGATCCTGAAAAATCATCGCAACTTCGCCGCCGCGAAGTTCCTCGAATTCTTCTTCGCTGAACTTCAGTAAATCTTTTCCTTTATAGAAAATGTGGCCGGCGGAAATTGTCGCATTACTTGCATTTAAGCCCATTAAAGTATGTGTTGTAACGGATTTGCCGGAGCCTGATTCGCCAACAATTGCCAAGGTCTCGCCTTTGTTAAGTTCAAAGGAAACGTTTCTAATTGCTTTGATTGTACCGGCGTAGGTATGAAATTCTACTGATAAATTTTTAACTTGTAAAACTGGTTTTTCCGTCATGATTAGTCTCCACTATCGCCGCTTTTTGGATCAAATGCATCTCTAAGGCCATCGCCAAATAGGTAGAAAGCCAAAGAAATCAATACCAGAAAAGTACCTGGAATCAAAACCAAATATGGATAGTATTGTATCTCGTCACGTGCATCATTGATCATTGAACCTAGAGAAGAGGTTGGTGGCTGAACACCTAAACCAAGAGCAGAAAGAATAGCTTCAGAAGTGATTGCTTGTGGAATTGTCATCATTAACTGAACAATAATAGTTGAACTTATGTTAGGAATGATGTGTTTCATAGCAATTTTTAAAGGTCTTTCCCCTAAAACAGTTGCCGCCAAAACATAATCCTGCTCTTTAACCGAAAGTGTTTGTGCACGAATCTGTCGGGCCATGTTAATCCAACCGGTTAGAATCAAAGAGATTATAACCGACCAAATTCCGGCTCCAAGCAACAAAGTAAATAAAGTAACGATGACAATAAAGGGAACTGAACTTAAAATTTCAATAAAACGTTGGAGAATCAAATCGATCCAGCCACCCTTCCAGGCGGAGAAAACACCGAAACTAACACCAATAATCAAATCTCCAAGAGAAGCGACAATCGCAATTGTCAAAGAAATTCTTATTCCGACAATAACTCTTTTAGCAACTGAACGACCGGTATCATCGGTTCCTAAAATAAAATTCTTGCCAGCCGGGACATTCTGATCTGAATAAAGATCATCGCCATCATGCTTACCTTCCCAACCAGGAATTGGCAGGCCAGACTTTGGTGGCAAATCTTTATAAGTCGCTATCTCGTTTGGATTAAACTTATTTGCCTGCTGTTGACTCAAAAATGGGACCATAACAATTGTGAAAACAGATATTGCAATTAAAAACCACATTGAAACTACGGCAACTTTATTTAATTTTAAACGGCGCCATGCATCCTGCCAGAAAGTTAACGATGGTTTTTGAATTTTTTCATTATCGGAACTTGACTCGATTCCAACAACTTGAAAGGTCTTTTCAGCCATTAGTCTTTACCCCCTAAACGAATTCTTGGATCCGCTATCGCTGTGGCAATATCGCCAAGTAGAATCATAACCTGTAATAAAATCGTATACACGATTGTTGTTCCCATGATAACTGGATAGTCTTTTGAAGAAATCGAGGAGACAAATTGGTTCCCTATTCCAGGAATTGAAAAAATCGTTTCAATCAGCGCAGAACCTGTCAATAACCCGGCCGTCAAAGGTCCAAGCAAAGTCAAAACAGGAATCAAAGAATTTCGAACGGCATGTTTCATAATAACTTGGCCTTCATCAAGGCCCTTAGCGTAAGCTAATTGAATCTGATCAGAGTCCAAAGTTTCCAAAGTCTGCGACCTTGTAAAACGAGCAACAAAGGCAATGACACCCATTCCCAAAGCCAAAGTTGGCAATACACTGGACATCCAGGAATTCCAACCAGTTATCGGAAAAATCGGCATATCAATCGCAAAGAAAAGCATTAACAACATTCCCAACAAAAAGTCCGGCAAGGCAGTGAAGAAGAGAGTGATAATACTCAAACTATAATCGCGCGCCGTGTTCTTTCTCATCGCTTGGTAAGTACCGATATACATTCCTAAAGGAACACCGAGTATCAGAGCCTGAATACCTAATTCCATCGAAACAGGCAAGCGTTGGCTTATCATCAAGCTGACACTTTGACCGGTGTTAATGTATGAAGTCCCAAAATTAAAGTGAGCTGCATTGACCAAATAATTAAGAAACTGTTGCCAAATCGGTTTGCTCAAACCATATTGCTTACTCAATTGAGCAATTTGCGATGCGGAGAGTTTCGGGTTATTGAAGGGTGAACCCGGCATCCATTGCATCATCACGAATGTAAGTGCGGTAACAATAAAGACCGTAAGAACCATCATGAGTATTCTTTTTAAGATGTATTTTGCCATATTCCTTCACTTTTCTATAAGTTTCATATGTACGAGAAAACCGGAATTAACCGGATTTCCTAAAAAATATTTATTTACTTCTTTGAACGATAAGCGTTCCAGAAGTAATAAGGAGCACCAGATGAGAAGTATTGAACACCCTTAACTTTTGAATTCGAAAGTGTCGCTGCATTTACCCAGAAAACAGGATTAACACCTGCATTTTGATAAAGAACTTTTTCGGCTTTGATTTCGTCAGCAGTACGCTTGGTATCACTCAAAGCATTTTTATCGGAAGCGCTCTTAATAAGTGCATCGTATTCCTTGTTCGACCAGCTTCCATCATTGTTAGAACCACCAGTAACGAACATATTCAAGAATGTTAATGGTTCAGAATAATCAGCACTCCAAGCTGCTAGAACAACGTCGAAATTATGATTTTCCTGATCAAGCAAACGTTGTTTGAATGGAACCAACTTCTCTTTAACTGTCAAACCAGGTAATTCTGACCATGACTGTTGCAGGGTATCAAGCGTCGACTTAGTTACTGTCGAATCCGATGATCCTTCAATTGTCAAAGTCAACTTCTTCAAGCCAACTTCTTTCATGCCTTCGGCAAACAGTTTCTTCGCTTTTTTAATGTTGTAGGCATAAGCGGTTGCTTTGGCTGCGGCTTTAGCAAAGTCGCCACCAGTGGCAGTTTTAGCCAAACCGGCTGGAGTAATCCCAGTAGCCGCTGAATCAAGACCTTCGGAAACCGAATTAGCAATGGTCTTTCGATCAGTTGCCAAGTTTAAAGCCTCACGAATCTTAGCATTGGTTAGGCCTTTGACCTTGCCAGTCTGGTTGTACTCAAGATAATCTGTTTGAGATTGATTATAAATCTTAAAATTCTTAGAATTCTTATATTTCTTGATCTGCTGTGGCGTAGACAAAGTTACCTGATCAAGTTCGCCCTTGTTGTAAAGAGCCAGAGCAGCCGTTGTATCAGTCACAACTTGGAAATTAACACCTTTGTTTTTAACTGCCTTGGCATCCCAATAGTTCTTGTTTGGAACCAACTTAAATTTCTTATTGGAACCGTTCCAACCGACAAATTTATAAGGACCACTGTAAACCTGTTTGGAAGAACTTGTACCAACCTTGCTTCCCAAACTCGACTCAAACTTCTTGTCTTGTGCGAAGAAGACTGGAAAGGCCATTAAGTTCTGGAACTGAGGCATTGGGTGTTCTAGGGTGACAACCAAAGTTGTTTTGTTCTTTGCTTTGATTCCCAAAGAACTCAAGTCCTTATTCTTGCCGGAATTAATNGCNTCNGCNTTTTTAATTCCNGANTANATNTAAGCATACTGACTTGCCGTCTTTGGATTAACCGTTCTTTGCCAGGCATACACGAAATCCGATGCAGTTAGTGGATCTCCGTTTGACCATTTCAAGCCCTTGCGCAAATGGAAAGTCCAAGTTAAACCAT
>NZ_AQVA01000002.1 GCF_000372485.1 Oenococcus oeni DSM 20252 = AWRIB129 | reverse complement strand
ATAACCAGGATTTTAATTTTGGCCAGAATTCAGCTGAACAGAATCAGAGTTTTTATCAACAGTTCAATGATCAAGGACAACAAAGTTCTTCTGATAAACCCGAACCTTTTTTTGCCTCAAATAAGTACAGTCAGTCCAATCAAGGTACTGCATCTCCTAACCAACCGCAGCAACAAGACCAAGAGCAATATAAGGATCAGAGCAATTTTGGTAAACCAAAAAATGGCTATAACCCAAACAATTACCAGAAAAGTTCCAAGCAAAATAAAACAGATAACCAAAAAAATGGTACCGGCTTTTTGAGCAAGCTTAACAGTAAGGTCATTATTGCTTTTGCTATTGCAACACTTGTGATTTTGTTGGCGATTCCTACAATCGGTTCGATTGCAAAGAAGGGCGATAGCAGTAAAAGCGTTGCTAGTTCAACGGCTTCAGTTACTAAGAAAAGTAGTTCTTCATCTGCATCATCGAGCAGCGCGGCAAGCAGCAGTCAGAGTTCAGCTGCTGATGCATCTTCATCTACGGCAGCAGCTGATTCTTCGTCCACCGAAGCTGCAGAATCTTCTAGTTCGGTAACAGAAGACAGCAGTGCTGAAACTAGTTCTTCTTCGACAGCGACGACTTATACGGTTCAATCCGGCGATAGTGCTTATCATATTGCATCTCTTTATGGCCTGACCGTCGAGGAACTTTATGAATTAAACGGTTTAACATCCGGTTCAACTCTGCTTCCAGGCCAAGTTCTGAAAGTTAGTGGAAATTAATATGCAGATTGCTATTGACGGACCGGCCGGGTCAGGTAAGTCCACGGTCGCAAAAATTGTCGCAAAAAAATTTAATTTTGTTTATGTTGATACCGGTGCAATGTATAGGGCGGTGACGCTTTATGCCAAAATCAATCAAATTGATTATGAGGATGAACAGGAAATATCTGAAAAAATTCCTTTAATTTCTTTGAACTTTATTCCGGCTGATCCAGTTCAAAAGGTCATCCTTAACGACCAAGATGTTACTGAAGCGATAAGATCCCAAGAGATAACAAACAATGTTTCATTGGTTTCTTCGTATCAAAAAGTTCGTGACGAGATGACTGAAAGACAGAGACAAATGACTGAGAATTCCTCGGTTGTTATGGATGGTCGCGATATCGGTACAACCGTCTTGCCTAACGCCGACGTGAAAATATTTTTAATCGCCAGTGTTGATCAAAGAGCAATTCGTCGTTTTAAAGAGAATAAAGCACAAGGGAGTTCCGCCACTTTGGACGATATAAAAAAAGAAATCGTTGCTCGAGATTATAAGGACTCTCACCGTTTAATCAGTCCTCTAAGAAAGGATGATGATGCAATCGAAATTGACACGAGCAATTTGACAGTTGATCAAGTGGTTAATAAAATTTTGAAAATCGTCAAAACACGCGCATGACTGCGTGTTTTCTGTATGCTTATAAGGATGAGTAAAAAATATACAATTGCAATAGTTGGAAGACCGAATGTTGGAAAATCAACTTTATTTAATCGAATCGTTGGTACGAGAAAAGCAATCGTGAATGACATATCTGGAGTAACCCGTGACCGTTTGTACGAAAAGGCTGAGTGGAATGGCAGCGAATTTTCCGTCATCGATACTGGTGGAATATCCGCATCAAACGATGTTTTTATTAAAGAGATTAAGGAACAGGCCGAATTAGCAATCAAAGAGGCTGATGCGATTATTTTTGTTGTCGACGGTCATAATGGTATTACCAAGGATGATCAATTAGTCGCGAAAGTTCTTTATAGATCAAAACAACCGATTTACTTGGCGGTAAATCACTTGGATAATATCGAACAGCATGATTTAATCTATGATTTTTACTCGCTTGGACTTGGCGATCCATACCCAATCTCTGCTGTTCACGGCAATGGAGTTGCTGATTTGTTGGATGATATTGTCGATGCTTTTAAAAACGGGACCAATGGTGGAGTATCTGATCAGGATCAGGAAGATCAAATTAAAATCGCAATTATTGGTCGTCCGAATGTTGGAAAATCATCAATTTTTAATTCTTTAATTAAACGAAATCGTTCAATTGTTAGTGATATTCAAGGAACAACTCGTGATACGGTAGACTCGCAGTTTGAAGACAACCAAGGAAATGTTTTTACGATTAGCGATACGGCCGGTATCAGAAAATCTGGAAAAGTGATCGAGAGTACCGAAAAGTATGCTGTTTTAAGGGCACAGATGGCAATTGAAAGTGCTGATGTAATTTTAGTAGTAATCGATGCTTCAACCGGAATTCAAGATCAAGATAAACACATTGCCGGTCTTGCAACCGAAGAAGGCCGGGCTGTCGTGATTGTTGTCAATAAATGGGACGCAATCGAAAAAGATAATTATTCTATGAAACAGTTTACGGAACAAATTCGGGAAGAATTCAAGTTTTTGGATTATGCACCGATTATGTTTGTTTCCGCTAAAACGAACCAAAGACTAGATCAAATTCCTGAAATGGCTATTAAAGTTGATAATAACCATAAAATGAGAATTCAATCTTCAATTCTCAATCAAACGATTCTTGATGCAATTGCACTTCATCCGACACCGACAAAAAACGGTAAACGTTTGCGTGTCTATTATGCAACAGAGGTTGCTGTTGCTCCTCCAACTTTTGCTATTTTCGTTAATGACCCGGAACTAATGCATTTTAGTTATGAAAGATATTTGGAGAATCAGATTCGTAAAAATTTCGATTTTGCCGGAACACCAATTCGTTTAAGAATTCGTGCAAGGAAATAGCTGACTGTTTTTTTGCTTTTTCTGTGACAAACAGGTTACAATTCGCGCTACGACGGGCTTTTGAAGCATTTTTTTAACTTTTCATGGCTATTTTGTGTTAAATTTTTATTAGTGAAATGCATGGTAGCCGTGAATTTTACAAAAATAATAAACAGGAGAAATTAATGGCAAATAAGCAAGAACTAGTTGATTCAGTTGCAAAGGCAACTGATCTGACCAAAAAAGATGCAACGGCTGCAGTTGATGCAGTTTTTGATTCAATTGCAAGTTATTTGAAAAAAGGCGAAAAAGTTCAGTTGATTGGCTTTGGTAACTTCGAAGTTCGTGATCGCGCAGCTCGCACAGGCCGTAATCCACAAACTGGTGCTGAGATTAAAATCCCTGCATCGAAAGTTCCGGCATTTAAACCTGGTAAAGCCTTAAAGGACACTGTTAAGTAATCATATACAAACCAGTCAAATCGACTGGTTTTTTATTAGAATTGATTTATGGCTAATTACTCGAAACAAATCTTACAAAATATTGCCGATTCCAAATTCAATAATCAGAATCTAATAAATAAAGCGCTTGCCAATGACTCAGAAAATGAATTAATCGATTTAACCGAATCCTTAATTTCTCAAGGTTTTATTGATGATGCTAAAAGTATATTAGAAAACTTGAATGAAAAAGACAATAAAAATGATCAGATTAATCTTGATCTTGCTGAAATATATCTCGACGAAGGGAATGACGATCAAGCTCTTGACTACTTAGACAAAATAGAACAAAAAAGTTCTTTATATTTGTCTGCACAAATTGATAAAGCTGATTTATATGAGTCCGAGGGTCTGACCGAATCAGCCGAAGGAGTTCTACTGGATTTGCAAAACATTAGTAGTGACCCAATCGTTCGTTTTGCTTTGGCAGAATTTTATGATGCCGAAGGAGAGAATGGCAAATCTGCCCAGCTATATGACTACCTGATTAATCAGGGACATGAATTAATTAATAAGATAAACTTACACGCGCGTTTAGCGATGGCCCTTGCTTCAAATGGAGAATTCGAAGAATCGATCACTGAATTTCAAAAAGTTGGACTGAAAAATTTGTCCAGCAAAGAAATTAGTAGTTTGGCACAGGCTTACTTTCAATCAGGTGATCGGGAAAAATCACAACAACTAATCGAAGAAAATATTGATCATCAGGAAGCCAGCCTTGATGATTACTTGAATTTGGCTTCCATTTATGAAAAACAGGGAAATTCAAAAGAACAGCTTCGCACCCTCCAACTAGCAAAGAGTTTCGATCCTTTCAATTTGCTTGCTCGTTTTAAATTAGCATTACTCCAAAGTGATCTTGGTGACTATACTGCCTCCAACAAAGAGCTTCATTTCATAATTAAAAAAGATCCATCGCAAACTAACGCGATTAGTCTGCTTGCATATAATTTTCTTCAAGAAAAGGAATATGATCAGACGATCAGTTTGATTAATCGGCATATTGAAGACGATGAGATTGACCAGCATTATTTATGGTATTTAGGCCTTGCTTATTTTAATTCTGACCAACAAAAACAGGCAGAAAAATCTTTTGAACGAGTTGATGAATATTTTTCCGAAGAACCATCTTTTCTTAAGGACGCTTTTTTTGTTTTTAAAACTACCAATATCGAGAGAGCTCGAAATTATTTAAAAAAATATTTGCAAATTGTTCCGGAAGATTTTGAAATGGAAAGTTATCTACTTTAATGATAATTGAATTAACAAATGAATTTAAAGAAGCGATTCCTGTATTGAATTGTTTGGAAAATCATGGTTATCAAGCTTACTTTGTTGGTGGATCGGTTCGTGATGCCATCCTTAGAAGACCTATTCACGATGTTGACATTACGACTGATGCTTTGCCAAACGAAATGAAAAGGATTTTTAAAACGGCAGATAATTACGCTGGTGAAAAACATGGTACTGATTTAGTTTTTTTGAACGGGAAAAAATATGAAGTCACAACTTTTCGGATCGACGGTAAATATTTGGACAATCGTCATCCAAAAAACGTATCGTTCACGAAAAATTTAAAAGAAGATTTATCAAGACGCGATTTTACAATTAATGCTTTTGCGATGAACCAAGAAGGAGAACTTTTTGATTATTTTTCAGGTCTTAATGATTTAAAAAAGAAAATAATTAGAACAGTAGGAGATGCAAAACAGCGTTTTTCAGAAGACGCTCTAAGAATTCTTCGCGCTTTTCGTTTTTCCAGCCAGCTTGATTTTAAAATCGAAGAAGAAACCTTGAGAGCAAGTCAAATGATTAAAGAAAATTTGAATGATATTGCTACAGAACGAATTTTTGTTGAATTTTCAAAATTACTGGCCGGGAAAAATCCTCAAAGATCTCTGAGACAAATGTATGATTTGGGAATTGTTGATTTTTTGCCAGGACATGAACTAATTACAGATCAATCGGATTTATTCAGGAATTACATTGGAATTCAGTCATCGAGCCACGCAATTAACTGGACCAGATTCATTTTTTTTAGTAATCTAAGGGAATCTAGTTTAACAAAATATCTCGGTAGTTGGAAAATGAGCAATCAATTGAAGAAGCAAATTTTTAAATCAATTAATTTGTTGGAAAAGGACAAACCAAGCAAACTTGATTTATTCGATGTTGGTTTGGAAATATCAATTGCGTTGTCGGCGATTAAAAGAGATGACAGAAATAATTTATTAAGTGATTATGAAAACTTAGCAATACATGATCTTTCCGAACTCGATATCAACGGTATCGATCTGAAAAATATTGGAATTCCGGTTGGGCCGATCTATGGAAAAATTATTGAAGATTTAAAAGAAAAGGTTATTCTTGGAAAAATCAATAACAATAAGCAAAGATTGTTGAAGGAGGCAAAGGATGATTACATCAATATGGGCACAATCAAAAAATAATGTGATTGGCAGAAACAATCACTTGCCATGGTCCCTACCGGATGATCTTAAATTTTTTCGCCAGGAAACTAAAAATAAGGCAGTGGTAATGGGTCGAAAAACCTATGAGTCTTTTGGTTCAAAAGCATTGCCAAAACGTTTAAACATTATTTTAACTTCCAATATGGATTTTAAGAGCAACGATCCGGAGGTAAAAATCGTGCATTCTCCAATCGAGGCTGTCAATACAGCAAAAGAACAGCATTTACCCCTTTATGTAATAGGAGGAGCCAGCGTTTACGAAAGTTTTATGAATATGGCTGATCGGTTATTGATTACTTTGGTTGATGCTAATATTAAGGGAGACACATTTGCACCAAATTTTAGTGAAAAGTCTTTTAGTTTAGTTTCCCAATGTCATCATGCTCAAGATAAGAAACACGCTTATTCTTTTGATTTTCTGACTTATGAGAGGAAAAATAAAAGCGATCAAGTATAATTTTAGTTATGTCAATAATTAAAATTGTTACCGACTCTTCAGCCGCCCTAACGGACGAAGAAATAAAAAAATATGATATTGGTGTTGTTCCATTACAAGTTTTAATTAACGATCACAATTATTTGGATGGTGTCGATATATCTCGAAACGAGTTTTTTAAGAAAATGGAAATGGCCAGAAAGCTTCCTGCTTCAAGCCAACCGGCGGTAATAAATTTTTATGATACTTACGAAAGCATTTTAAGAAAGAATCCAGAAGCCCAAATCCTCAGTATTCATCTTAGCGGTGGTTTGTCTGGTACTGGTCAAACAGCCGCGACGGTGGCAAAAGATTTTAGTGGGAAGGTTATTTTTCTTGATTCGCATTCAATCGATCGTGGTCTCTCTTTTCAAGTTTTAGCAGCGGCAAGAATGGTTCAAGAAGGAAAGACTATCGAAGAAATAATCTCTCTTCTCACGAAAATAAAAAATCAAACCAAAATTTTTCTCAGTCTCGAATCCTTAAAAAATCTGATTGCCGGAGGCAGGATCAGTCGTGCTTCTGGTTTAGTTGGTTCCTTGCTAAACATTAAAGTCGGCCTTGAATTTATTGATGATTCGATCAAAACAATTTCCAAGGGCCGCGGCGAAAAATCGATTAGTAAATTTTATGATCAAGTTATTGATGGAATGCAAAAATTAAAGAAAATATACTCAATCGGGGTTTCGCATGTTGATGCCGATCCAGAAGCCAAGGAGCTCTCGAATCGTTTGAGAAAACTTTTCCCGAATACCCCATTGGTTATGCTTGGCACCTCGCCAATTGTTGCTACTCATACCGGAATTGGCACACTTTGTATTTTGTATTACGGTGAATAAATAGTATATCTATGAAAGTTTTTTTAAAAATTTTAACAGCGATAGTTCTTGGATTTATCGGTGTTTTTGTAATTTCGATTATTTTAACGCCGAAAAGCAATAATGACGCAAAGCAGGAAAGCAGTCAAAACATTACGGTTGTTTTTTTGGGTGATTCACTAACTTATGGTGTCGGTGATACTGCGGGAAAACACGGATATACAGGACGGGTAATGAAACTTCTCAAGAAAACCTATCCTCAATATAAGTTTTCCTCATACGACTTCGGAAAGCCAGGCGACCGTTCTGATCAAATTTTAAAAAGAATTAATCAGTCATCAGAGCAGCAACGACTATTAAAAAAAGCCGATTTAGTAATAATGACCGTCGGAGGAAATGATTTAAGGCAGGAATTATTAAAGAATGTTGATACAAAAAGTGCCAGTAGTTTAACTAGTTCCGTGAAAAAGAGTAGTGCCAAATACGAGACATCTTTGAAAAATTTATTGAAAAGAGTTGCCGTCTTAAGAAAAAGCAAATCATCACTTTTTATTTTTGGTAACTACAATCCAACTTTTGTTAATATGGCGAGCAGAAAAGACATTAATCAAGATGTGAAACTTTATAATGCAATAAACAAAAAGTTGGTAAAGCAACAGACTAATGGATACTACATATCGATTTTCCGCCAATTAACTTATGGACAGTATCAAACAAGCAAACAAATCAAGAAATTAACCAGCGAGGATTTGATTGCAAACGGTAAAGTCGGAAACAGGACGCAAAAGTCAGTTTTATCCGGAAGCATTAAAATAAAGAATGATTACATTTCTCAGGCCGATCATTTTCACCCGAATAACTTGGGTTACGATTATATGGCAAAAGAACTTTTCAAGGCAGTAAATAGTAATAATATATGGCAAAAGAAATAAAAATTAAAAAAAACAAATGGTTTTTGGCTTTTTGGTCATTATTAGCAATTATTTTAATAATGGTTTTTTCCATATTTTTTGCCCTTTTCAGTGATAGCTACCAATCGAAAGATTCGCGCTCATCGATTCAAGATAGTGATGCAACTTTTAATGTTGTGCTGACTAGAAAACAAGTGAATGCTATTTCGGCCAAGTTTTTGAAGGAACAAAAAATAAAAAACCTATCAATTTCGGCCGATTCCAAACAAGTTTATGTATATGGAGATATAAAGTTTCTTGGGTCTAAACTCAATGTTGGAGTTATTTTCGATCCAAGCGTAACAAAAAACGGTAACGTTCTACTAAAAGCGAAAAAATTAGTAGCTGGTTCTATGCCATTGCCTATCGGCACAGTAATGAGTTACATCAAAGCAACAACCGATCTGCCGAGTTTTATCGGCATTGATTCTTCCAAAAAAGATATTTCGATCAATCTGGCGAAGATGAAGACGGGTAAATTGTTAGCTTTTAAGGCTAAAACAATTAATCTTCCCGAAAATAAAATAATTTTTCAAGGTGGTTTAAAATGAGAAGTCGAGGTTTTTACGAGTGGTTAATGACACAGAGAAAACCAGAAAATGCGGATGAAGTTCAAGAATTTGCGAATGCAGCTTTTTTTGATTCGGAATTTCCTAAACAGTCACAGAATTTTGATGAAATCTCAAAATATTTGGAAGAAAATGCTCCCTATTTAATGAGCATGGAAGTATTCGACGAAGCTTGGCGGCGTTTTCTTGCTTCAGAGGAGGAATTATGACACAACAAATTCAATGGTTCCCGGGCCATATGGCAAAAACGATTCGCGAAATTGACGAACAAATGAAATTAGTCGATTTTAGTTTGGAAATCGTCGATGCCCGTGCTCCTCAGACAACTCAAAATCCACAAATTATGGAGATGATCGCTGTTAAACCGGTTTTTCTTGTTTTAAATAAAATCGATTTAGCCGATCCTCGCCAAGTAACAAAATTCATTAACAAAAATAAAGATAAATTTTCCGGTATTCTCACTACTGATGCAAAAATGGGTGTCCTTTCGAAGGATTTTCTTCGTCAATTGAAAAATAATTCTTTTTTTGCCGATTTGTCGAAAAATAATACTGCCGCTAATTTAAAAGCATTAGTCGTTGGCACACCAAATGTTGGCAAATCAACTTTTATTAACCATTTAGCCGGCAAAAACATTGCTAGAACAGCCAATAAACCTGGAGTTACTCATTTTCTATATTGGATTAGAACTCGTTATAATCTTGTTTTTTTGGATACACCTGGATTGCTTTGGCCAAAATTTGAAGATCAGGAAATTGCTACAAAGATTGGAATTCTGGGGGGTATTAAAGATAATCTGCTGGCTTCCGACGATTTAGCTCTTTGGTTAATTTCTTTTCTTCAAAAAAATTATCCGACCGCAATCGCGACCCGTTATAAAATAAGCCATTTTCCTTTGGATAATCCAATCGCTGCTTTGATGTCTATTACGAGCCAGCTAGGATTGAGACAAGATTTTGAAAGTGCCAGTCAGCGTTTGATCAATGATTTTAGAAGCGGGAAATTTGGTTTGATATCACTTGATTTTTATGGTGATGATTATTTAGATAATTAGTTATGAAATTAGAGGAAATAATTGATTCTTTCCGGATTCGTTTTAAATTTGAAAATGAATTAAATGACGAAGGATATCAAATTATTGCTGGAATCGATGAAGTTGGAAGAGGCTGTGTTGCAGGGCCGGTCGTGGCCTGTTCTTGCATTTTGCCAGCCAATTTTAATGTATCCGAAACATATGATTCGAAGCGTTTCAATAAAAGACAAAGATTTTTATTGGAAGAAGAAATCAAAAAAACATCCTGTCTTTTTGCCTTTGGTGAAGCTTCCGTAACGGAAATAGATCTAATAAATATATATCAGTCTGCCAGATTAGCTATGAAAAGATCAGTTATGAATCTTTTGCAAATGCCTGATGCTTTGCTAATTGATGCAATGGCTGTTGATTTAAATTTAAAACAGCTCAAAATTATTCACGGCGATCAATTATCCAATTCAATTGCGGCTGCTTCAATTTTGGCCAAGTGTCATCGTGACCGAATTATGATTAAAATGGCCGAAAAATACCCTGAATACGGTTTTGAACGCAACGTTGGGTATTTGACAAGTGAAGCAAAGAAAGCGCTTTTAGAATACGGAATTACACCGATTCATCGAAAAACTTTTGCTCCAATTTCAAAACTGATTTAAATATTCGTATCAAACAAGTAGGAGGCAATATGAAATTACGCGATTACTTGTTTGTTTTGCATGCTGTTTTAAAGACACCTCAGCAAGAACATTATTTTTATAAGTACATACTAAACAATCAAATGTCTGAAAACGATCTTCCTTTGAGCCAAGGAGATTTTACCGATTTATTGGGTAAATATGAAAATTATCAGTTTTTGCAGGGAACAGTCGTTAATGAATATAAAACTTTTCTAGAAGATTTTATCAATGAATATGAGAAATATCGTAGTTTAAATTTTCTGGCTATTTGTGATAGAGAATATCCCAAACAATTAAAAGAAATTTACCAGGCACCGATTATTTTATTTTATGAAGGAAGTCTTAATCTTCTTAATTCGCCGATGATAACAATTGTTGGTACACGAACAATGACTAATTACGGCAAAAAAATATTAGAGGAATTTGTACCGAAAATAATTGATTCCGGAATCGCTGTTGTTTCCGGTTTGGCAAAAGGAATTGATGCTTATGCCCATCAACTTGCTTTGGAAAAACAAGGAACGGCAATCGCCGTTATCGGAAATGGTACCAATATTAGTTATCCAGCCGAAAACCAGTCAATCCAAAAACGAATCATTTCCGATGGTTTGTTGTTATCCGAATATTTTCCGAAAAGTCGTCCGAAGCAGTATCATTTTCCGGCTAGAAACAGAATTCTGGCTGGTCTAACTTCTGCGACGCTAGTCGTTGAGGCAAAGGAAAGATCGGGTAGTTTAATAACTGCCGCTTATGCCACACAGGAGAATCGGAATGTTTTGGCCATTCCGGGAGATTTAAACCGGAACAATTCAAATGGAACAAATCAATTGATTGCCGACGGGGCAAAGGCCGTTTTAAAAATCGATGACATTTTAAACGAAATAATTTGTTACTGATTTAGAAACTTGACAGCTAGTGTAGACTGTTATTCGTGGTAACTAAAAAGAAAAAAGCAAAGAAGTTAGTAATTGTAGAAAGTCCGGCTAAAGCCCGTACAATTGAAAATTATTTGGGAAGGGATTACGAAGTTTTGGCTTCGATGGGCCATATTCGTGATTTGCCAAAATCACAGTTGGGTGTAGATACCGAACATAATTACGAACCAAAATATATCAATATTCGTGGGAAAGCGCCATTAATAAATTCCTTAAAAAAAGCCGCCAAATCAGCCTCGGCTGTCTATGTAGCTTCTGATCCGGATCGAGAGGGTGAAGCGATAGCTTGGCATTTGGGACATATTCTTGGTTTACCCGATGGTGGAAAAAACCGAGTAACTTTTAATGAAATAACGAAACCAGCCGTCAAAGAAGCTTTTAAACATCCCCGCGGAATCGAACAGGACTTGGTAGATGCCCAACAGGCACGTCGTGTTTTGGACCGTTTGGTTGGGTATTCGATTAGTCCGATTTTATGGCAAAAAGTCAAAAGGGGACTATCGGCAGGCCGTGTCCAATCAGTTGCGCTCGGCTTGATTCTTGATAAAGAAAAAGAGATAGCCGCTTTTGTTCCAAAGGAATATTGGAGTTTAAATGCCAATTTCAAAGCTGGTAAACATGAGTTTTCAGCCGAATTTTACGGTACCGATGGGAAAAAGGTTAAATTAGATAATCAAAAATCGGTTTCCAAAATCTTAAAGAGAATCGATAGCAGCAAAGATTTTAAGATTACCGATATTTCTACAAAAGAATCAAAGCGAAATGCTCCCAATCCATTTACAACTTCTTCTCTTCAGCAAACAGCCAACTCGCAATTGAATTATCATGCGCGAAAAACAATGCAGATAGCTCAGGGACTTTATGAAGGTATTAGTTTGCCAAAAATCGGTCACGTTGGTTTAATCACCTATATGCGTACCGATTCAACTCGACTATCGGAAACAGCTCAAGAAATGGCCAAAAAATTCATTGTCGATAAATTCGGCAAAGAATATTATCATCGCCATAATGTTGTTAAAAAGTCGGAAAATGTTCAGGATGCGCATGAAGCGATCCGGCCGACAGATGCCGAAAGAACACCGGAATCGTTAAAAGAAATTCTGACTCGCGATCAATATCGTTTATACAATCTAATCTGGTCTCGTTTTATCGCCAGCCAGATGTCTGAACAAAAACTTGAAAATCAATCTCTGATGATTGAACAAAACAAAACTGTTTGGCGCGCTACCGGAATTAAGGTTCTTTTCGAAGGATGGACAATGGCTTTAAAAACGTCTTCGACAAAAAATAATATTTTGCCGGCACTTAAAATTGGTGATCTCGTTCAAATGGTGAATAATCTTCCGGAACAGCATTTTACTCAGCCACCGGCTCGATATACTGAGGCTAGTTTAATCAAAGCATTGGAAGAACTTGGAGTAGGGCGTCCGTCGACTTACGCTCCGACAATGGATACAATTCAACGCAGAGGATATATCGGTTTCGATCAAAAGAAAATTGTACCGACTGATTTGGGAGATATTGTCCAGGATGTTGTTGTTAAATCATTTCCAGAGGTAACAGACAAACAATTTACTTCAAAGATAGAAGACGAACTGGATAAGGTTGAGACCGGGAATGTTAAGTGGCAAAAAGTTATTGATGAATTTTACAAGCCATTCAGCAAAGAGGTTGATGCAGCTATAGAAAATCTTGAAAAGGTTCCAATTTATGATCGAATTGCACCTGAGTTATGCGATATTTGTGGCAGCTTAATGGTTATACGTCGTTCGAGAAGAGGAGAATTTTATGCTTGTTCTCGTTTTCCTGATTGTCACGGTACAAAATCAATCGTTGAAGAAATCGGCATGAAATGTCCAAAATGTGGGATTGGCGAAGTTGTTATCAAACGGACAAAACGGGGACGCATTTTTTATGGTTGTTCTCGTTATCCGGATTGTGATTTTGCAAGTTGGACCAAACCTAAAAAAAACGAAGAAACTGAAGAAAACAATGAAACAAAGTAAAAAAATTCTGTTTGTGGAACAAAACAGAATTTTTTGTAAATATTTCTTAGCTATTTGTTCATGGTTCTGGAAGTGAAGGGAGTTTGTCCTTTTTTCATATTTATTGCCTTATTGTTGGAGACTCTTTTTGTAGACAAATTGGCAGAAATTTCTGCATTTATTTTCATTCTATCGATAAAGTTGATTTGACTAATTAAAATTCGATCACATAAATTAATGAGCGAGCGCCTCAAATTCGTTAAAACAACCTGAATATTTTCTCGCCAAAGTTCGCTGCTCAGACGAATATTTTCAATTGGATTGATAATTGATCTTTTTTCCATTTTATTCCTTTAAAAATCAGTCTAAATGAGGAATGATGACCAAATATGATATTAGAGAACGTTTAAATGTTTTTATGAATTTATAAGATAATACTTCAGCCTGCGGTTTTTCGTATCTAAAAACTATACTTAAAATATGAATCAGATTACTTCAACAATGAAGAAGTATGAAGAATATCTGCAAGCAGAACGCCAATACTCTACTCTGACTCTCAAAGCTTATCGCGAAGATATAGACGAATTTGTTAATTTCTTTTCTCAGAATGGCGGATTCAAGGATTTTTCGGCTATTGATCGATTTGATGTCCGGATTTATTTGAATAATTTATACGAAAGGAAATTAGCTAAAACATCTATAGCACGAAAAATATCAAGTTTAAGAAGTTTTTATCATTTTTTGATCGAAAACAGTTTGGCCAAAAAAAATCCATTTGCAAACATTGAATTTCGTTCTAGCAACAAGAAGTTGCCAGAATTTTTATATCCAGCGGAAGTTATCGAATACCTCAGAGCAGCAGCCGACCCGCAAAATGATCAGCATCTTAGGAACTCTGCCTTAATAGAGTTACTATATGCGACTGGGATGAGAATATTTGAAATTACAAATTTGACTTTTTCTCAAATAGATTTTAATAGCCAAATCGTTGACATTACAGGAAAAGGGAAGAAACAAAGAATCATTCCTTTTGGAAAACCAGCCCTGGCGTCTCTAAAACAATATCTTCCCTGGCGTGAGAAGACAATGCAGAAATTTTCGGAAAAGCACTCCTATATTTTTATAAATACCCGTGGCAGACAATTAACTGAAACCGGTGCCGAGTATATTTTAAAACAGGTATCAAAAAGGTCTAAACTAACCGCCAACATTCATCCTCATATGCTTAGGCACTCCTTTGCAACCCATTTATTGAATAACGGTGCCGATATCAGAACCGTCCAAGAACTGCTGGGCCATGCAAGTTTATCGACAACGCAAATATACACGCATATCACGACTGAAAATCTCCAGGAAAACTACAAAAAATTCTTTGATCGGGCTAAAATTAGACATGATGAATGATTACAAAATTACTAATAAATTTTTAACCGTAACCGTTACGGAAACTGGTGCCGAGTTAACATCGGTCAAAGCAAATAATGGCGGCTATGAATACTTATGGCAGGCTGATCCAAAAATTTGGAAAAGACATGCACCGATTCTGTTTCCAAACGTCGGTCGCTTAAAAGATGATTCTTATACCTTTAATGGTGTCAAATATCATTTGCCTCAACATGGCTTTGCTCGCGATATGAAATGGGACTTAATCGATAAAAGCAGCAGCAAATTGATTTTCCAACTAGAATCTAATGAAGATACTTTATCCAAATATCCCTTTAAATTCGTCCTTCAGGCTGTTTATGAATTAAAAAATTTTGAATTAAAAGTTAACTATATAGTTAAAAACACAGACAATAAAAAAACGATATTTTCAATCGGTGGTCATCCTGCTTTTAATGCCAATTTTAAAAATACAAGCATTTCCGCTAATCAAAGGGAGTTTGATCGTTATACTTTAAACGGCAATTATTTAAATCCTTCACCGATTGGAAAAATTAATTTTTCATATGCTCATAAAATCTCTCGATCGGATTTTCTTAATGATGCACTTATATTGAAAGCCGATAAAGATTTGACCGAATTATTTCTTCAGACGAATGTTCCCGATTCAGAATCAGACGAAAAACAGTTGGAGCGCAGCACACGAATTGCTGTTGCCGGAAAGAACTTAAAGTTTTTTTGTATTTGGTCGAAGAATGATGAAAAGGCTGATTTTGTTGCAATTGAACCATGGTGGGGGGTTGCCGATACAATTAACAGCAACCAAAGATTAGAGAATAAATTTGGTAGTAATTCGCTGTCAGCGGGACAAAAAGAAAATTTTGAATATTCAATGAGTTTTCTTTGAAAACCAATAATTAAGGCCAAAGGGTATCTTTGATTCTGTTCCTTTTCTAATTCTTTTCAAGTTTTCGCGATGAGCATAAAGCATAACAATAGTTGAAATTATTCCAAAAATCGAAAGAAAATAGTCGCCGAGAAAAAAGAAGGCATACAAAGTTCCGAGAACAAAAGTAGTAATTGAAGCAACACTCATCATTGAAGTAAGCAAAAGCGTAATTAATATAACTGCTAGGCAAAACAGGAAAAATTGCCAGTTGTAGCCAAGAATCACTCCAGCCGATGTTGCGACTGCTTTGCCTCCATGAAAATGCATAAAAATTGAAAAACAGTGGCCAAGAACCGCAAAAATTCCGATGAATAATGGATTAATTGCTGTAAAGCCAAAAAAAACAGGTAATAACGTTGCAACCACGCCTTTAAGAATATCGAGAAACATCACCAGAATACCTGGAGCTACACCGAGAGTTCGAAATGCATTGGTCGTGCCGACGTTTCCAGAACCGAGATCGAGAATATCTTTGTGATATAAATACTTGCCAATCCAATAGCCGGACATCATCGATCCAATTAAATAGGCAAGAATAATAAATATAATCGTTTTAAAAACCACTTAATTATTATAGCTTTCAAGACAGTAGACTTGCAAAAAAGAGCTTAAATAGTGTATCTTTACAGACTGATAGACGAATGAATGTTCGCCCGGATTTTATTTATGACGAAAAAAAAAGAAATTTCTTACAATGAATCAGATATAAAAATTTTAGAAGGCCTTGAAGCTGTTCGGGTTCGCCCAGGCATGTACATCGGTTCAACAGATACGCGTGGACTTCACCACTTGGTTTGGGAGATTGTCGATAATGCTGTTGATGAAATTCTTGCCGGTTATGGTGACTCAATCAAAGTAATAATCCATCAGGATAATTCAATTACAGTCGTTGATCACGGCCGTGGTATGCCGGTTGGTATGCATGCTTCAGGTAAGCCGACTCCCGAAGTTATTTTGACCGTTCTCCATGCCGGAGGAAAATTTGGTCAAGGTGGTTATAAAACGGCTGGTGGCCTTCACGGCGTCGGGTCATCTGTCGTGAATGCACTTTCAGAACGTTTGACTGTTGAAATAAATCGTGACGGCTACAAATATAGAGAAAATTTTGAAAACGGTGGAAAACCGGTCGGAAGCTTAAAGAAAATTGGTAAAACCAAGGATCAAACTGGAACAACAATCACTTTTAAGCCGGATCCAACAATTTTTTCGACAACTGTTTATAAATTTCAAACTATCGCTGATCGTTTGCGGGAATCGGCTTTTCTCCTTAAGGGAATTAAAATAACTTTGATTGATGAACGACCGGATCCGCAAATTATTGAAGAATACCAGTATAAAGATGGAATTAAGGAATTTGTCGACTATTTAAACGAGGGTAAAGCTGTTATCGGCAAAGTTATATATTTCGACGGGGAACAACAAGGCATTGAGGTTGAAGTTGCCGCCCAATATAATGATGGTTATTCAGAAACACTACTTTCTTTTGTTAACAACGTCCGGACTCCTGATGGCGGAACTCATGAAACAGGAATGAAAGTTGCTTGGACAAAGGCTTTTAACGACTATGCCAGAAAAGCCGGTCTTTTAAAAGAAAAAGATCCCAATTTCGATGGTTCGGATGTTCGTGAAGGTCTTTCGGTTGTGATCAACTTGCGAGTTCCTGAAAATATTCTTCAATTCGAAGGCCAGACGAAGGAAAAACTTGGAACAATCGAAGCACGATCAGCCGTTGGTTCTGTAATCGAGGAACAACTTGGTCGCTATTTAATGGAGAACGGAGACTTTGCTCAAAATCTCGTTCGAAAAGCTTTGCGGGCTCGTGAAGCAAGGCAGGCGGCTCGTAAAGCTCGCGACGAATCGCGATCCGGTAAAAAGAAAAAAGGAAAAGAATTCCTGCTTTCCGGAAAACTGACTCCAGCTCAGTCAAAGGATGCTTCAAAAAAAGAATTGTTTCTTGTCGAAGGTGATTCTGCCGGCGGTTCTGCTAAACAAGGGCGTTCACGAAAATTTCAGGCTGTTTTGCCGCTTCGCGGAAAAGTTCTGAATACAGAAAAGGCCGGTTTGGAAGAACTTTTAAAAAATGAAGAGATCAGCACAATGATTTATACAATTGGTGCCGGTGTCGGTACAGATTTCAACATCAAAGATGCTGCCTATAATAAAGTCATCATTATGACCGATGCTGATGATGATGGTGCTCATATTCAGACATTGTTATTGACTTTCTTTTATAAATATATGCGTCCTTTGGTTGAGGCTGGTCGAGTGTATATTGCATTGCCGCCTTTATATAAAGTCACCTCAGGGGCGAAGAAAAATAAAAAAGAGGAATTTGCCTGGACAAACGAAGAACTCGCTGAATTAACAAAAAAAGCTGCGCGGGGATATACGATTACGCGTTATAAGGGACTTGGTGAGATGGATGCAAACCTTTTGTGGGAAACAACTATGGATCCGGATCAAAGAACTTTGATCAGAGTCAAAATCGAAGATGCGGCCTTGGCCGAAAAAAGAGTCACAATTCTGATGGGCGATCAAGTGGCTCCGCGCCGCAAATGGATCGAAGATAACGTTGCGTTTTCTTTGGATGAAGCCGGATCAATTCTCGATACAGTAAACGGAAACGATGGCACTTATCATCCGGGATTAGATAAAAAGGAGGCGAACTAATGACTGACGAGTCACGAATTCAAGAACTAAGCCTTGAAGATGTTATGGGTGAGCGTTTTGGCCGCTATTCAAAATACATCATTCAAGAAAGAGCTCTACCGGATATCAGAGATGGTTTAAAACCGGTTCAAAGAAGAATTCTTTTTGCTATGAATGAAGATGGCAACACCTATCAACATGCTTATAGAAAATCGGCGAAAGCAGTTGGCAACGTAATGGGTAATTACCATCCACATGGTGACTCATCGATTTATGACGCCTTAGTCCGCATGAGTCAAAACTGGAAAATGCGGGAACCTTTAATTGATATGAACGGCAATAATGGTTCGATCGACAATGATCCGCCTGCAGCCATGCGTTATACCGAGGCAAGACTTTCCATGATTGCCGGCGATATGTTAACGGATCTTGATCAACAGGCTGTTGATATGGTACTGAATTTCGATGACACGCGCTACGAGCCGACCGTTCTGCCAAGCCGAATCCCAAATTTACTGGTTAATGGCGCTTCAGGAATCTCCGCCGGTTATGCAACTGAAATTCCGCCTCACAATTTAGGCGAAGTAATTAACGCTTTGATTTACCTATTATCACATCCCGCTGCTTCTTTAGAGGATTTGATGAAATATGTAAGTGGACCAGATTTTCCTACCGGAGGTATTATCCAGGGATTGGACGGTATCAAAAATGCATATACAACTGGTCGAGGAAAAGTCTATTTGCGAGCCAAAACAGAAATAAAACAGCTTAGAGCCGGTAAGAAACAAATTGAGATTACTGAGCTCCCCTATGAGGTTAATAAATCGGAACTTGTTGCCCGTATAGATGAAATTCGTCTTAACAAAGACGTTAACGGAATTACGGAAGTACGGGATGATACAAGTCGTGAAGGTTTGTTAATCGCAATTGAGCTTTCAAAAGATGCTAATGCTGAAGGCATTTTGGATTATTTGTTTAAAAAAACCGATTTGCAAATTGCCTACAATTTTAATATGACTGCTATCAATAAGCAAAGACCTGTTTCTGTTGGTCTCAAACAGGCTCTATCGGCTTTTCTGGATTTTCGTAAAGAAGTTATTCGTCGAAGAACCGAGTTTGAATTAAAAAAAGCTCAAGCTCGTCAAGAAATTGTCGAGGGTTTGATTAAAATGTTAAGTATTCTCGATGAAGTTGTTGCAACTATCAGAGCGTCTGAAAGTCGCAAAAATGCCAAAGAGAATTTAATCAAAAAATTCCAATTCAGCGATCCTCAAGCTGAAGCAATCGTTACCTTACAACTCTATCGTTTGACGAATACGGATGTCGTTGCCTTACAAAATGAACACGATCGGCTGACGAAGCAAATTTCCGAATTCAATTCAATTCTAAAAGAAACAAAAGAATTGAATAAGGTCCTTAGGAACGAATTAAAGGAGATTGAAAAAAAATATTCCAATCCAAGGCGAAGCCAAATACAAACAGAGGTTAGTCAACTGAAAATCGATACTGCCGTAATGATTGCCAACGAGGACGTGATTGTTCAAATCACGAAAAATGGTTACGCAAAGAGAGCTTCTTTTCGCTCATACAAGGCTACTGATGATAATGGATTAACCGATGATGATTATCCGGTCTATTTGGCTAAAGTTAATACATTAAGCAGTCTATTTATTTTTACCAATAAGGGTAATCTGATTTATCGTCAGGTTTATGAACTTGCTGATACTAAGTGGAAAGATGTTGGCGAACACTTATCACAAGAAATTTCCGGATTGGCCGAAGATGAAATCGTAATCAAAGTTTTTGATTTTAAGGATCTAAAACAAACGGGAACCTTTGTCTTTACCAGCAGTGATGCTTTTGTTAAGCAAGTTGATAAAAATGCATTAAATCCGACCAAATATTATAAAAAAAGAGCCAGTAAGGCAATTGCAATAAAAGGAAAAAACGTTTTGGTTTCTGTTGCTTTTGCTGCTTCACAAAATCATTTGGTTGTTATGGCTACTCAAAAAGGATATCTTTATAAGTTTCCAATTGGCGAGATAGCCTTAATGACAGCCAAATCATCCGGAGCTAAGCCTGCAAAAATTTCAAAAAAAGATAGAATTGTTTCAATGGATTTAATTGATTCGGAAGATTTAATGGTACTTATGAGTGATCGCGGGCATTCCAAAATTATTAATCCGCTTGAGATACCTATTTCAACAGTGAACTCGGTTCAAAAAGCGGAAACGATTTTTATGGCCGACGAAATAATCGGTGGGACACAGGCAATTTCCCGATCAAAAAAAAGCGAACTTCAAGCAATAACGAATGATAACCAAGTGATTGATTTTTCTGTTAATCCGAATAATATTTCCGGATTGGACGATGAATTCAAACGCAAGGTCAAAGTTAATAAAAATAGTATGATTGTAAAGGTTAGATTAAAACAAGAGGTAATTGAAAATGGCTAAGGAATTAGTTTTTGGGCATCAAAATCCCGATACGGATGCTATTGCCGCTGCTATCGCGGCATCTTATTATTTAAATCAAAAGGGAATGGATACAGAAGCAGTTGCTTTAGGAAAAACAAACGACGAAACAAATTTTGTTCTCGATTATTTTTCTGTAGAAGCTCCGAGAGTGATTGAAAAAGCAGATACTAAAGAAGTTGTTTTGGTTGATCATAATGAAACAGCTCAGTCCGTTTCGAATATTGAAGATTTGACTGTTACTCATGTTTTTGATCATCATAAAATTGATTTCAAAACGAGTTCACCTTTGTTTTACCACGCAGAAGCGCTTGGTTCTACTTCGACTATTTTGTATGGATTTTTCAAAAAAGATGGAATCGAGATTCCAAAAAAGATTGCAGGTTTAATGCTTTCCGGATTGATTTCAGATACTTTGCTATTGAAAAGTCCAACAACAACTAATGTTGATCGCGATGTGATCGGAAAATTAGCGTCAATTGCTGGAGTCGACGATGTAAATGCTTATGGCCTTAACTTATTAAAAGCCGGTACTAATCTATCAAAGAAAAGTGAACAGGATTTGATCGACGGAGATGCCAAGACCTTTAAATTTGCCGGAAAAACTTTCAGGATCGGCCAAGTCAATACGGTTGATATTCCAAGTGTACTGGAACGTAAAGAAGCTCTTAAAAAAGCAATAATTGCCGAAAACGAAAAACAAGGTTTCGATGGTTTTCTTTTTGTGATTACCGATATTCTTAATTCAAATTCAAAAGCTCTTTATTATGGTTCAGAGCCTGATAAAATTGCTTCTGCTTTTAACGGAAAATTTGTGGACGATTCGATTGATCTTCCAGGGGTCGTTTCACGAAAGAAACAGATTGTCCCACCTTTAACTGATCTGTTTCACTGATAAATATACAAATTGCACTTTACAAGTATTTTATGCTTGTGTATAATGTTTATTTGTACTGAATTGACTTTGATTAATATACTATTTAGGAGAAAACATGGCAGGTAAAGGACAAAGGGATCACGTAATTCTTGGCAATGATCAAACAGGTGAACGTATTTATTTGACGAGTAAGAATCGCCGTAATACACCTGATCGTCTTGTTTTGAAAAAATACTCACCAAAGCTACATAAAGTTGTTGAGTTTAAGGAGGTGAAGTAATGGCTAAGAAGTCTAAGATTGAAAAAGAAAAAAGAATTGAAGCAACTGTTGCAAAGTACGCTGCAAAACGCGCGGCTTTAAAAGCTGCTGGTGACTATCAGGGCCTTGCAAAGCTTCCTCGCGATGCATCGCCGGTTCGTGCTCATCATCGTGATTTGACTGATGGCCGTCCTCACGCATATATGCGTGCTTTTGGACTGAGTCGTTTAAATTTCCGTCAGTTAGCTCACAAGGGACAAATTCCTGGTGTTAGAAAAGCTAGTTGGTAAAATTTTTGTTGTTTTTTATAAATGAACTAATAGACTAAAAGCACTGGATTTTGTTTTTCAGTGCTTTTAGTTTATTTTTTTTAGAAGTTTTGTTAAAATTGCCTGAATCATGAAAAAACCAATAATTGCAATCACTTCAGATATTTCTCGTTTTTCCTCAATGTCATCCAATGACCAAGCAATCGACTATGCCCCAAGAGACATCATACGAGCTATTTATAAAGTTGGTGGAATTCCAATAATTTTGCCTTCGCCAACATATGTCGAAGATACAAATTTTGAAGCTCTGCTTAGTACTTTTGATGGTCTTTTGATTCCCGGTGGTCCGGATATTGATCCAAAATTTTTCAAAGAGGAAGCTATTCCAGAAATCGGAGCTACTTTTTACGAACGAGATCAATTTGAAATACCTTTGATCCAAGAAGCTCAAAAATACGGCAAAGCGATTTTAGGAATTTGTCGGGGAATCCAAGCGATTAACATTGCTTGTGGTGGCAATGTATATCAAGATCTAGCGAAGCAATATTCAAATCTAAAAATTAAGCATCGTCAATCTCCAACCGAGGGATCATTCCCAACTCATAAAATTAAAGTTGAAAAAGATAGTCGACTGGCAAAAATAGTCGGTTATGAGAGTTTTGTTAACTCTCGCCATCACCAAGCCATTAAAGATTTAGGAAAAAATTTGAAAATTACGGCAACTTCCAGTGATGGCGTGATCGAAGGAATAGAATCAAAGAATTCCGATAGAATCTTAGCGGTTCAATGGCATCCGGAAAGTATGTGGCAGGTTTTTCCTGATCAATTAAAGTTGTTTGAAGACCTAGTCAAAAGGGCAGGCAACTAATGCAAACGAAAGAAGAGAATAAACAAAAATTAGATTTTTGGAGTACTGGATAAGGTCGCATTCACGATTCTTACCGAATAGACTACCTGCGTCAACATATTGAACAAATGAAAGAAGCCATCAGCGACGGGGTCGATCTAATGGGATACACAATGTGGGGACCGATTGACTTAATAAGTTTTTCGACTTCAGAAATGTCTAAACGCTATGGTTTTATCTACGTTGATCAAGATGACGGTGGTAAAGGAACTCTGGATAGGATTAAAAAAGATTCCTTCTATTGGTTTAAAAAAGTTATTGCTTCTAATGGAGAAGATTTATCTTAAAAAGTTCTGATAAGCAGAACTTTTTTGTTTTACAATTTTTTTCTTGACACTTACTCAAGAGAATAGAAAAATAGACAAGTAATGCAAAATGATAAAGATCAGCCTATAATCATCATCGGAATCACAGGTGGGTCGGGTTCCGGAAAAACATCGATCGCTCGAGATATTCACAACCAATTAAAAAAACAATCTGTGGCTATTATTCCTCAAGATGCCTTTTATAACGACCAAACATCAATGTCGATCGAGCAAAGAAAGAAGATCAATTACGATCATCCGGATTCTTTTGATAGCGACTTGTTTTATAACGATTTATTAAAATTAAAAAATAGGCAAAAAATCCAACTACCAATTTACGATTATGAAAAATATACTCGTTCTAAAAAAACAATTTTAATTAATCCGGCAAGAGTTATCATTGTCGAGGGTGTCTTATTATTTGTCGATCAGCGAATTAGAAACTTGTTGGATATAAAAATTTATGTAGACGCTGATGATGATATTCGTTTTATCAGACGATTGAAGAGAGATATTTCCGAACGTGGTCGAACGACCGATTCGATCATTAATCAATATTTAAAAACCGTGAAACCAATGTACCATCAGTTTGTCGAACCAACAAAAAGGTATGCCGACGTAATTATTCCGGAAGGTGAGAGTAACCAAGTCGGAATAAATTTGCTAATCAATCAGATAAAGACCATTTTAAATTAGGATATAATCAGGGTTTGGAATTTGGTTTGTGGAAATTGGACGAGGATGACTGTATTTTTAGCTAGGAGATCCTAAAATGAAATTGTTCGCAGATATTTTGATAATCGTTGTGGCGTTGGAGTCATTATTTATTATGCTTTTGGAAATGTTCGGTACACAAACAAAATTAGCAAGAAACGTCTTTAACTTGAAGCAAAAATATCTATTGCAAAAAGAAGCTCGAATTTCAATGGCCAATCAAGGTCTTTATAATGGTTTTCTCGGAGTCTCAATCTTATTAATTAGATATTATTCTCCTACAAATATAATTTTTCCTGGTTTAATGTTGTTTATTGGTTTTATTGTGATTGCCGCTATTTTCGGATCTTTGACTGCCAATAAAAAATTATATTTAGCCAGGGATTACCGTCGATTTTAACTTTGATTGTTGTTTTCCTGGCGTATCGATAATTAAATAAGTCTAAAAAAACAACTGTTCAAATACAGTTGTTTTTAAAATCCATTTTTTACTAGTTGATCAATAAATAAATCAATTATGTGAACGGCTGAGAATCCAAGAAACAATTACAACGACAATAACAGCACCAATAATCGATGGGATCAAAGCCATTCCGGCAACAACCGGTCCCCAAGTTCCTAATAAACTTTCTCCGAGCCAGGAGCCGACCAAACCAGCAACGATATTTGCGACCCATCCCATGGCTTGCCCCTTACTGGTCAGGCTCCGGCAATCGCTCCAATAATAGCTCCAACGATTAATTCCCAAATTAAATGCATAAAAAATTCTCCTCTCTCATTTTTTAGCTAAAAACGTCGTGATTATAATAACCACTACAAACCAATTGTAGTCTAGTAAAATCTATCCAACAATTTGGACAAGAAACAACTCAAAATTTCGTCACTGAAGTCCCACTATTTTAAGAAGGGAAACGAGTGACTATTAGATATCTCATTCGTACTAGTCATCAATTAAATTACTGAAAAGCTTTTTTCTGATCGTTATTGAACAGACTGTATTAGAATTAATTTTAATGAATTTATGGATAATTCATTATTTTAACCGATACAAAAGAACGATCGAAAACGCTATTTTATTAGTATCTAAGATGAAAATCTTGACGGAGGAATCAATTGGCTGAAAAAGGAACGAACCTAGTTAAAAGAGGGATGGCAGAAATGCAAAAAGGCGGCGTCATCATGGATGTTGTCAATGCTGAACAAGCGAAAATAGCTGAAGAGGCCGGCGCGACAGCTGTTATGGCACTAGAACGTGTGCCTTCGGACATTCGTAAAGCCGGTGGCGTCGCCAGAATGGCTGATCCCGCAATTGTCGAAGCAGTACAAAACGCTGTTTCAATTCCAGTAATGGCTAAGGCAAGAATCGGGCACATCATTGAAGCGAGGGTACTTGAATCGATGAAAGTCGACTATATTGATGAGAGTGAAGTATTGACTCCTGCCGATGATGTTTATCATATTGATAAAAAAGCATTTACCATTCCTTTCGTTTGTGGTTGCCGAGATTTAGGCGAAGCGGCAAGAAGAATCGGCGAAGGAGCAGCAATGCTTCGAACCAAAGGAGAACCTGGAACAGGAAATATTGTCGAAGCTGTTCGCCATATGCGCTTGGTTAACAATCAGGTTAATAAAGTTTTAGGAATGTCTCCGGAAGAAATTATGGTCTTCGCTAAGGAACTGGGTGCTCCTTACGATGTTTTACTGGAAATCAAAAAAAGTGGTCGTTTACCGGTTGTTAATTTCGCTGCCGGTGGTGTCGCAACTCCAGCTGATGCTGCTTTAATGATGGAATTAGGAGCTGACGGCGTTTTTGTCGGTTCAGGGGTTTTTAAATCGGAAAATCCAGCCAAATTTGCCAAAGCGATCGTCGAAGCGACTACTTATTACAAAGACTACCCTCGAATTGCCGAATTATCAAAAGGGCTTGGTGAACCAATGAAAGGCATTGATATGAGTATTCTTCAACCAGCCGAGCATATGCAGGAACGCGGTATTTGATGGGATGGCAATAAAAATATGACAGTTAAAATTGGAGTTCTTGCTCTTCAAGGAGCAGTCAGTGAACATATAAAGGCCTTAAAAGATTCTGGTGCCGAAACAATCGCCGTGAAAGATGCCAGCCAATTGGAAGAGTTAGACGGTTTGGTTCTACCAGGTGGCGAAAGTACGACGATGCGTCGTTTGATGGATAAATACGGTTTGTTTGATGCGATTAAAATCTTTGCCAAGAAAAAGGCAATTTTTGGAACTTGTGCTGGATTAATTTTGATGGCTAAGGAAATAGAAGGCCGAAAGGGACCCCATCTTGGTTTACTTGATATTGATGTTAAACGGAACGCTTTTGGCAGTCAGGTAGATAGTTTTGAAAGTGATTTAAAAATCGACCATGTTGCTGAATCTTTTGATGGTGTTTTTATCAGAGCACCGTATATTAAAAAAGTTGGACCAGGCGTCGAAATCTTATCAACTTACAATCAGCATATTGTCGCTTGCCGTCAGGGCCGTTTTTTGGCCTGTGCCTTTCATCCTGAATTAACCGGGGATACACGTTTTCATGAATATTTTGTGAAAATAACCAAAGAAAACAAATAATATTTTACAAATACTTTCGCTCAGTTTTTAGTGGAGGTATTTTTTTTAGTATACTTGATTTAAAAGATGTTAATGAAAAAGGAGATTTTAAAAAAATGATCGGATGCACTAGTTTGGTTTTAAATGCTTCGGACAAAACAAGTGTCCTCGCCAGAACAATGGACTTTACGATCGAAATGGCTGAAAACGTTATCTATACGCCAAAAGAGAAGAAAATAACTTCCAGCTACGGAGAAGACAGCTTTTATATCAGTAAACTGGCTTTTATCGGCATGGGCATGCAAATGCCTGATGGACCAGTTACTTTTGACGGTGTAAATCAAGCTGGCTTAACCGCCGCAACCCTCTACTTTCCAGGTTATGCTTCATATAAAAAAGTAAAGGAAGAAAATAGGCTGGCTGTTTCACCCGACAAAATTATCAGTTTTGCTCTGGCTAATTGTGAAACAAATCAAGAAGTTAGAAGAGCATTTGAAACGGATATCACAATAGTTGACCGTCCAAATCCGGTACTTGGTTTAACAACACCACTGCATTATATTTTTATGGATAAAAGTGGAAATAGTTTAATTGTCGAACCAACCGAAAATGGAATCAAAATTTATGATCACTCAATCGGAGTGATGACAAATAGTCCTGATTATCCTTGGCATGAAAATAATTTAAGGAATTATCTTTCAATCAACCCTCATCAATACCAAACAGTTAATTGGCTTGGAAAGACTTTGCAACCATTCAGTCAGGGCTCCGGATCATTTGGTTTACCAGGCGATTACACACCGACCTCCAGGTTTATTCGGGCAGCTTTCCTTAAGAATTTCATCGAAAAACCGAAGGATGAGATTCAGACGATTAACGCCGCGGCTAATATTTTAAAATCAGTCAGTATTCCCAAAGGAATTGTCCTTACTCAAGAAAATAAATCAGATTACACTTGTTATAGCAGCTATATGTCTGCACAAACTCAATCGTATTACTTTGCAACATATGGAAATCAAAGAATCAGAAAAGTTTCCCTGACTGAAAAGTTGCTCTCTCACTCGGATTACTTGTCTTTCCCAGTCAAAAACAATGAAGACATTTTGAATTTGAATTGATTCCATTTTTTCTTAGTTGGCATGGCCAATCGATCACACCCTGCAAACCGAGTTGCTTAACAGTATTTTTTTAACCAGCCATTGCAGGGAGTTTAAGGGATTTCCCAAAACTTCTGATGATTTTCCGCTACCAAGTTCTTTGCCGTTGAGAGTTAAAGTGCAGGCCACGTTTGCTAAGTCATCGACACTAACCTCCCTTCCAGTTGCTTTAGTATAGACAACGCGGCCGCCAACAGCTCCATCAGCAACAACCAAATATTTTGGTAAACTCGGAAACCAATCCTTGAAGCGTGAATCGGGAAGCTCAACACCAGCTGAAACGCTAACTTTATCGAGCAGTTCGGCCAATGAATCACTTGGCAATAGGTTTTCTTTAGCAGTAAAGACCATTTCGACTTCAAGCAAGGGATCCATTAAATCACTGAGTTGAAGACTGGCGTCGTTTTCTAACCAAGCACTTGCTGTTTCAGCACCGTAAAATGGCGAGTCTGAATTAAACATTCGTTGTGTCTGTTCTGACGTTAAACTGACCTTGTAACCTCCAAGGGGTTCTTTTTTTAACTCTGTGAAGGCGTGTTGAACTCGGTAACTTTTTTTTCGTATTCGGTTACTTTTAAGGGCCGCTTGTTTACCAATGCCTGATAAAGATCGTTTGCAACTTCCTTTTCTGTATCGTTTTTTGCAGTAAGTACATCTGTGTCTGACATAAGAATATCTCCTTTTTTTAGAAATAAATAAGCACGTTTAACAAAAGATGATAATAAAAAAACCGCAAAGCAGAAAATCCACTTTGCGGGACGATTAATCGTGTTACCACCCAAAATTCATATGCTGCTCGCGCAACATATCTCATCGCGTACGGAATAAAAACCATTATTCGATACGTTAGCAAGATAATGGTTGCGCCCAATGACGGTTACTGAAATCTTCGTGTCATAACTCCAAGGTGATTTTCGTTTATTACCGAGATGTTTCCTTTCACCTAACAAAACTCGCTAATTCCCAGTAATAAATTACTTTTCCTCATCAATGTCTGTTCTCATTTATTTCTAATAGTTTGTAACTCTAAAACTGTGCTGGATAAATGTCAAGCGTTTTTCAAAAAATAAATCATATTTTTTGATGAGTTAACGAAGATTGTTGATTTTAGAGTTAAAAATATTTTAAATAGACCGCTTTTAATGCCTTAATTCAAGAGACGATATTTTCAATTGTTTCTTAACGTGACGTAGTTACCTGCGGACAATACTTTTTCGGCTTGAAGGAGATCTTTTTCATGTATGAAAGTAAGTTGCAGGATACCGTCGATATCTTCTCTGATTTCCAAAATATGGATATTTACAAGACTTATTTTATTAACAGCAAGCAGCCGGGATTTAATTTTATCTAATTTAAAAAATAGGTCATAAGCAAAATCAAATATTTATGCTGAATATCAATAGCTTTGAATAATATATATTATGTTAACTAAAATTAAAAAAGCTTATTTTATCTTCCTGAAGATTTTCCAGACAAACAAAAATAGAACCTAAGTTCTAAAAAACAACAAGTTAGGTTCTACTTCATGATTAAGGATCTTTATCTTAACGCTTCTCTTCATTGATATTTGTGAGTGGAATTCAACATATTTTTTTGCTTCAAATGTCTTTTAACATTAAGCCAAAAAAATACTTTGGTTACCGTTTGTATTAATGTATTCTGAATATAATTTGAGATTGACTAAAATTGACTAAACATGAAAGTTTTGATCCAAAAGGATTTTTATTATTCAAAAATTCTAGTAGTGTCAAAAAATTAAGTCATTATTAGGATTCTATGTTTATATTTTTAAAAATTCTTATTGTTCGTAATGTCCAAACAACACTATCGATTTATTTATATAAGATCATAAATCAATCGGATCTAAACCATTTTCACGAATGAATTCTGATAGTTCATCGATTGATAGCATTGGCAGTTGATATTCATTAGACATTTGCGATAAATAATCTCTTCTAGCCATGTGTCCATCCGGTCGTAATACTTCAACAATCGTGCCAACTGGAGTAACTCCGCATAATTTAGCCAAATCGACTGCTGCTTCGGTATGCCCATTGCGTTCCAAAACGCCTCCATCTTTAGTTATTAATGGAAACATATGTCCGGGATGGACAAAATCCCTGGCTTCACAATTCGGATCGCTTAATTTATTAATTGTAGCTGTGCGATCATAGGCGGAAACACCAGTTGTAATTCCACCTATTTCATTTGTACCATCAAGCGAAATGGTAAAAGCTGTTTTATTAGTCTCTGTATTTTTTTCAACCATTGCCTTCAGCCCTAAACGTTTAGCAAGTGCTGAAGTTATTGGTACGCAAACCAATCCTCTGGCATTGGTCACCATAAAATTCATATTTTCAGGAGTCATTTTAGCCCCTAAGCCTAATAGATCGCCTTCATTTTCACGATCGTTATTGTCGACAACAATAATTAGTTTTCCTTTCTTCAACGCTTCAACTGCTTTTACTACTGATGATGAATTCATATTTTAATATCCCCTTTGCAATTAAAATGTAGTGTAAATATTATCACGAGATATAAAAATATAAGCAATAATTAAAATAATTGCTAAAATGCAAAAAAATAACCCCAAAAATAATTTTTTTGAGGTACTTTTTGAAATTTCATTATTAAAAAGATTTTTATTTTCAACAATTAGTAAGCTGTCCAAGCACCATCAACCGGTAAAACAGCTCCGTTTACATAAGCTGCCTCATCGGAAACCAAAAACAAAGTGGCATTGGCAATATCTTCAGCGCTTCCCGGTTCAGGCATGGTTGTCATTCCGGTTTGCTGACGTTGCATACCAAATTTATCAATATTCGTCATACTTGAAGAAATATTGGTGTTTATTCCTCCGGGTGCAATTGCGTTACAACGAATACCTTCTTTTTCGTACATATACGCAGTATTTTTAGTTAATCCGACCACGGCGTGCTTCGAAGCTGTATAAGCGGCTCCAGCCCGAGCTCCTTGGATACCGCCAACTGAAGCAATATTTAAAATAACCCCATGCTTTTTTGGCAAAAAAAGTTTAACCGCGATTCGACTTGTGGCATAACACTGACAGTATTCACTGAGAAAACGCGCTCCCATTCTGAGTCTGTAACATTGGCAACTGGTTCCATATTATCCATGATTCCGGCATTGTTTACGAGAATATCCAAACCATGAAAACTATTTTAAGCACTACTAAATAAATTATCAATATCAGCCTGATTAGCAACGTTAGCTTTGACTGCGATGGCTTCCCCACCAGCTTGTTTAATTTTTTCTACAACCGACTTGACACCATCCTCATTTAGATCACCAGCGATTATTTTTGCTCCTTGACGGGCAAACAATTCAGCAATTGCTTTTCCCATACCAGAAGCAGCACCGGTGATGATTACAACTTTATTTTTTAATCTTTGACTCATATTATTAAGCTCCTTTTTAAAAAATATTTTAAATATAAGTACTGTATCATTTTTCATAATTTAATGTAAACGATTTCATTTTTTAGTCATTAAAAACTTTGTTCACTTGTTTTAGTAATTGAGGTTTTATTTTTATCATGTGAGCGCTTACGATTTTAATATACACATTTAGGATCGAGGCAGCTTAATGACTAATAAAATTTCTTTCCGGGACATCATCAATAGAAAAGATTGGGAAAACCCTGTTATAACCAACTGGCATCGTTTACCGATCCATACCGAAATGAATTACTCTAAAAGCCTTAATGAGGACAAGCAAAAAACGATCCAGTCTCTTAATGGAAATTGGTGTTTCAGTTATTTTTCTAAAGTTACCGATGTTCCTGAAAATTGGGCAGATCGAGTTTTAACAAAAAGCAACATAATGCCGGTGCCATCGAATTGGCAATTGCATGGTTACGATCAACCGATTTACTCGAATGTTGCCTACCCTTTTCCAGCTAATCCACCTTATTTGCCAGAGGAAAATTCAACGGCTTGTTACAGTCGTATTTTCCAACTAAATGATGACTGGCTTCAATCAGGCCAAAATCATGTAATTTTTAATGGTGTGGGTTCAGCTTTTCATCTGTGGTTGAATGGCCAATGGATCGGTTACTCGGAAGATAGTCGTTTACCAGCCGAATTCGATTTAACAAAATATTTAAAATCAGGTAAAAATCGAATTTCAGTGATGGTTCTCCGCTGGAGCAAAGGCAGTTACTTTGAAGATCAGGACATGTGGCGGATGTCGGGAATTTTCCGCGATGTCGAAGTTAAACATCTGCCGGCAACATATTTGCAGGACTATCAGCTTCAAACCGATTTAGACGATGATCTTGATCAAGCAAAAATTACAATCAAAGCACAAGTTGCCGGCAAAAATTTTTCACAGAACAAATTACGAACCCGACTATATTTTGCCAATGAAAAAGTTGCCGACCAAAGCAGCAGATTGTCAACAAGGGCAGTTGACGAACGGGGGCCTTTAGACAACCAATTTATTGCCGAATTAAATTTAAAAGATCCATATTTGTGGTCGGCCGAACTCCCTTATCTTTATCAGCTTGTCATCGAATTGCTTACAGATGACGGTGATATACTACAAGTTGAAAAAGTAAATATCGGTGTCCGAAAAGTTGAGATCAAAAATGGCCTCTTAAAACTAAATGGAAAGCCTTTGTTGATTAGAGGAACCAATAAACACGAATTTGATTCCAAGAAAGGTTATGCCGTCGATGAAGAGACCATGATTCAGGACATTAAAGCCATGAAGCGAAATAACTTTAATGCTGTCAGATGCTCGCATTATCCTAATAATCGTCGATGGTATGAACTTTGTGATCAGTATGGCTTATGTTGTCGACGAAGCGAATATCGAGACCCACGGAATGGTGCCAATGAATCGTTTGACAAATGATCCGGTGTACTTGCCTTTAATGTCGGATCGTGTGACGAGAATGGTTACACGCGATCGCAATCATCCATCAATTATAATTTGGTCTTTAGGCAATGAATCCGGATACGACCGCAACCATGCCGCTTTATACAACTGGATCAAACAAAGTGATCTGAGTCGGCCGGTACAATATGAAGGAGGCGGCGCCAATACAGCAGTTACTGACATTATTGTTCCAATGTATGCTCGTGTTGAGCAAGATCAAATAGAATCAGTTAATTCAAAATGGTCTTTAAAGAAGTGGATTGGTCTTCCCGGAGAAACGTGCCCGCTAATTCTTTGCGAATATGCCCACGATATGGGCAACAGTTTGGGTGGCTTCGGCAAATATTGGCAAGCCTTTCATAAGTATCCACGATTACAGGGAGGTTTTATTTGGGATTGGGTCGACCAGGGACTTTTGAAGAAGGATGTAAACGGTAATGACTTTTATGCCTATGGAGGCGACTTTAAAGATCAACCAAATGATCGTCAATTCTGTTTGGACGGTTTGCTTTTTCCCGATCGAACACCGAAGCCGGCGATGCATGAAGTCAAATATTGGCAACAATATTATTTGTTTAATTTGCAGCGAAACCCACTTGGACAGGCTGAAAGTTTCACTGTCACCAATGATTATTCTTTTAAAAAGAGCAGTAATGAACGATTACATTACCAGATTAAAAGCGAAAACGAAATCGTTATTGATAAATATATTGATCTAGTGCTTAATCCCGGTGAATCTTTATTAATAAAATTACCGAAGGGTCGATCTTCGACCAGTTCTTTGCTTGATATAGATATCTCTCTTATCGAGGGAAACTCTTGGGCTCCAAGCGGCTTTAAAATTGCCAGTGAACAATATGTTTTAGCAAAAAAGTTTGGGCCAACTAACGCCGTCACGGCAGCAACGAATAAGATTTCTTTAATCGAAAACAAAGATACCAACACTTTTGAAATCAAATTGGACGATCAAAAGTGGCAGTTTGCTAAAAATTCCGGTTTGTTAGTGAGTTGGTCCAAATCAGGCAATGAGAATTTATTGGACGCGTTACGTGATCAATTTACACGTGCACCGCTTGATAACGACATTGGTGTTAGTAAAGTCGACCATATCGATCCAAATGCATGGTATGAACGTTGGAAATCCGCAGGAATGTATAATCTAAAAACCAATCTTGTTTCAATTGATGCCGAACAACTCGAACGAGCTGTTCTTATTCGAACATAACACAGTTATTCAAATCATTTCCAGATTCTTTTCAAGAGTTCGAAAATTTATCGAATTGATGCTAACGGGACGATGACCGTTACAGTCGATGTTTCACTGGCTCAGGGAATTCCGTTCCCTGCAAGAATAGGTTTAACTTGTCACTTAGCTGACCAAATAACTGATGTTTCATACACGGGACTGGGCCCATTTGAAAATTATCCCGACCGTCAATCGGCGGCTCAATACGGCCATTGGCAAATGGAATTGGATGATCTTTACACGCCTTATATATTTCCAAGTGAAAACGGTTCACGTGGTCAAGTTAGTCAATTGGAATTTGGCAAGCAAAAAATTTCAGCGTATCATGAGCAAAACTTTTCTTTCAATTTGAGTCGTTTTAGTAAGCAGCAATTAGCCAGGATTTCACATCGAAATCTTTTACAAGCAGAAAATGGTGTCTGGCTGTCGATTGATGGCTATCGTATGGGAGTTGGCGGAGACGATTCCCGGAGCCCAAGCGTCGCTCCCGAATATTTACTCTCGAATAATTATTATCATTATGCTTTCCAATGGTGCAGAAAAGATATCTGAGGAAAATACTAATGACTTTCGAACAGCTCCTTTACGCCGTAGAATTAGCTAATCATCAAACTCTCCAAGAAACCGCCGACCTTCTGCACATTAGTAAATCTGGTCTTAGTCAATCAATTTCCCAATTAGAAAATGAACTGGGAGTCAAGTTGTTTAAGCGCACCCGTTATGGATCCAAACTCACAGCTCAAGGAAAAGAATTGTTACCATTAATTAAGCAGATGCTATCCCAAGGCGTTTCTCTAACTAAAAAAGCTCATAATCTTGGGAAATCTGGACAGATCGAAACGGTACGTGTTGCTTATGCTAATACGATGTTGAAACCATTCCTCAACGAGTATTTGGCAATGTATCAAGATGTACCGACAAAATTTAACATGGAAATTTCTCAAGAGACTGTAACCCAGATTATTGATGGAATTCGTAGTCATCGAATAAATTTAGGATTTATCGCTATCAACGATTCGAATAAAGCGGAAATTCATGGTTTGGAATTTAAGCCAGTTCATGTTGGGCACCTGAAGTTGTTCCTTTCTCCAGATAATCAGCTTGTTAAAAAACAAAAAATTAATATTGAAGATCTTCAAAAACAAAGATTTGCTCTTTTTAATGATCCCTACAATGATCGCATTTTTGAGCACCTTCAATATCTTTGTGGTCCACTCAAAACAGTAATCAAAACTGATGACGGTTGGCCAAAGCTCTTGCAATTGCGACTCGTTGTTTCTGCCCGCCGGACAATTGCGAGGGATATGCTGAAACATATTCTTGAAGTCCAACCAGCTTCAATAGTTCCAGTGCACGTTGCTGACGTTTTTTCCGATTAATTTTTTGATCTAATAATGGATATTCGATATTGCCAAGAACCGAACGCGAACTCATTAAATTAAAATGTTGGAAAATCATACCAATTTTATGCCTTACCACACGTAATTTTTTTTCATCTATTTTTTTAATGTCGATGCCATTAACAATTACAGATCCATTTGTCGGTTTTTGTAACAAGTTTATTGTTCGCACAAGAGTACTCTTGCCGGCTCCGGAATAACCTATAATTCCGAAAATGTCGCCTCGCTCTACAGCCAAATTTACGTTATCGACTGCTCTAACTTCTTTTCTTTGATTTTTAAACAGAACGGTGATGTTTTTTAGGTCAATGATATTGGTTTTGCTATTAATAAAGGCAGCCATAAGTTCTCCTTCCTTTTATATTTCAAATGGTTAAATACCAAATATATAATTCCCGATTTTTTCCAAATATTCTTGATCATTTTTATCAAAATAGTTGAATTTTGTACTATCCAGATCGAGAACACCCCAAAATTCATTTTTTGAAAAAATCGGAACCACAATTTCAGAATTTGAATCCTTGTCACAAGCAATATGACCCTCGAATTTATGAACGTTCGAAACGATCACTGTTTTTTTAAGAGCAGCTGCTGTACCGCAAACTCCTCTTCCTAAAGGTATATGCACACAAGCTGGTTTGCCTTGAAAAGGTCCTAATATAAGTTCTCCATTTTTTAGACGATAATAAGTTGTTCCATTAATATTTTGGTCAGAATTAAAAATCAACGAAACTAAATTGCTCATGTTGGCAATTAAGTCATGTTCACCGTCCAACAAAGACTGCGCCTGATCATTAAGCAATGAATATCTTGTTTGTTTTGTTTCCATATATTTCCTTTTCCCGACAAAAAAATCGCTCCTGTAAATTAATACAGAAGCGACTTGTCGCGTTACCATCCTGATTTGTTTCTTTGCTTGCACAAATAAACCTTACTAACCATCTTTGTTAGCAGATGGGCTAACAGCAATGGCGTGTCCGATAACGAGGACCATTCCGTTTGATACTTTCGGTAAACCGTTCGTATCAACCAATCACCGGCCATTTTCCTTTTCTTAGTAAAGATCGGCTTACAGCTAGTACCGACTCTCTAGACATTACTGGAAAAGTACTTTCCAGATCAATTCGTTTGAAATCTATGCACTAAAATATAACACTTGTTAAAAGTATGTCAACTTTAAACAAAATAAAATTGAGATTAATAAATAATTAATCGAAATTTCATATTTAATGATGCTAGATAAACAAATATCAATCCTTAATATTTTTTATATCACGGTTCGAAACAAAAAGCGCCATCAAGGCGCTTAGTAAAAAGAAATAAATCCTCCTGCTTGAGAATAAGTTTTATCTACCTGCTTCCAAAATAGCTGCAATGACAGAAGTTTTTTCTGCTTCAACCAAATCAACACGGTTTGCAATTACCTTGATATCCATACTGATTTCACGGGTTAAACCAGGTGTATTCAATTTCGGTTCGAAGAATTCTTTAAATTCTGTTAAACGCTCCGGTGTACGAAAAACCATCGAAATAACTGTAATATAAGTTGCAAACTCCATGTCGCCGCCAACAGTATCTTCCAACCAATCCCAATCCTTACGAATCCAATCCCAAGCTGCTTGCTGAGCATTATTATTGGCCAAAAGACTATAGAACCAGCCGCGCAGATCTTGGGGTTTGATCACATCGGCATCCTCGAATTTTTCAATTAAGTGTGCAATAAGAGAGCTGTCCGTTACACTAGTGATAGCTACACGCAGGTCTTCTTTAAAACTGGCATCCGAAGAATCATGATAAGCAGTTAATAATTTATCGAATAGTGCTGTATTAGCAAAGTTTTTCATTTCGTTCGCCAAGACATACACGCGGACGCCTGCCGGCAAACTCAACAATTTGTCAGCATTATCGACGAATAAATCATGCGCCGATGAAATCGCATCGTCATTCTCGGCATACAGTGCCGCATTTAAAACATATGGACGAGTCAATTGATCATCGTTTGATTCAGATGGTTTAGGCTTCCAACCTAAACGTATAAACTGTTTAGAACTCAATTTTTCAAAGAGTACTTTCAGCGCCTTCTCTTCATCAGATTTTGGCGTCACAAACTTTTTCAGGTTGTTGGCAACACGATAAAGAGCAGCATTAACAAGCATCGACCTGCTACTTGAAAAACGCATTAACAAAGGAACGATATCGGCGTACAGGACTTGTCGACCCTCTGCCAATAAACGTAAGTCCTGCAAAATTTGAAGTTGGGAAACGGAATCAAATGAATTAATATCATCTAAAATATCTGACAGCAAAGTTTTATCGTATTTGACAATGAAATGCGAATTATTGCCAATATTCAATCGAAAAGGCTCACCGGCTGCTTTGCGTAATTCGGAATAATCACCAATTGTTAAATTCTTATCAGCAAAAATAGCAGGTACTGAATCATAATTACTATTCAGAGGAATTTGCCAAAGACGTCCTGCTTCCTGATTTTCGCCAATGAAGAATTGCTGTTGCGAGATAGTCAATTTACCATTTACAACAGCAGCCGCTACAGCTGGATAGCCTGGCTGTTCAAGCCATGAATTCATAACAGCACTGACATCTATACCGGAAGCATCGCCCAAAGCGGACCATAAATCATGTCCTGTTGCGTTGCCGTAATGATGTGCGGCGAAATAATTTTTCAGGCCCTTACGCAGGGCGTCATCGCCAATCAATGCTCGCACCATAACCAACATACGAGCGCCCTTCGCGTAAACAATTGCACCATCGAATAAAGCATCGATTTCTGCCGGATGTTCAACCTGCACATGAACAGATTGTACACCGTCGGTTGCATCACGTTGCAAAGCAGATGGTACATCAGAAGTCTGGAAGGTTTCCCAAATATTCCAGCTTGGCTCAATGGCATCTACGGCAACATACTCCATCATATTGGCAAAACTTTCATTTAGCCACAAATCATCCCACCATTTCATCGTAACCAAATCGCCAAACCACTGATGCGCCAATTCATGCGCAATCACTGTAGCAACAAGCTGTTTCGTATTAAGGGCTGTGTTATCCGGATCAAGCAGCAAATAAGCTTCACGGTAAGTCACAAGTCCCCAGTTTTCCATAGCCCCGGCTGAAAAATCAGGCAAAGCCAACTGATTGGACTGCGGTAACGGATAGGGGGTTTGATAAAATTCTTCATAAAACTCAATTGAACGTTTGGCAATGTCCAAGGCAAAATCAAGTTGCTTAATTGGATGGGCTTTAGTACTATATACACTAACTTCAACACCACTCTTGGTTGATGTTTTTTTACTTTGTAAATCCCCAAAAGCGAACGCAACCAGGTAAGTCGACATGCGCATTGTCGTATCAAAATAATGCACGCCATCTTTTTCGCGTACTTCCGGCATGTTTGCTAAAATCGTTTCACCCGGCTTTTCGTCGAATTTAATTGCCAAATCAAAAGTTGCTTTAGCTTCCGGTTCATCAATACAAGGGAAAGCCTGCCGAGCGAAGGTCGTTTCAAATTGTGTACCAATAATTTGTTTTTTCTCGCCATTAACTTCGTAATATGAAGGATAAATTCCCATCATACTATCGGTTAAAGTTGCTGTGTAACTTATCGTCAAACTTGTTTTACCGGTCTGAGGTAATTCAATCTTAATCGCATCTAATTCGGGATCAATATTAAATGACAAGTCATGTCCATCAGATTGAACAGATTTAATTGTTAAATCCTTTTCATGGATGGCAATTTTAGTGTTTTTTGCATTGCCGCTAATTGTTGTTTTACCAGAAAACTTTTTGTTTTCTCGATTGATATCCAAAAAAATTTCATAATGTTCCGGTTGAAATGTTTCAAAAAAATGTTTAAATTCAGTCATCTTTCATCCCTTCTAAGTTCAGTACGTCTAAATTAAAAATCCGGCGCGTCAATTCAAAATCATTTATTCGTAACTCATTAAAAAAAGACAAATTATTCTTCTGTGTTGCTTGTCTCTAAATTACAAATTCTCAGCTTTCATATTATTTAGTGTAATTCAATTTAATAAAAATTCCTCTCTTACTTATCCATCCGGTTGAATAATAGTCAGTTGATTAAAGCTACAAGTAACTGAAAATATTATTTGAATAAGTTTCAATAATATTTCAATCTACGCAAGACATATTATACGCTGGAATTAAACAGAGCGGCCTTTCACGATTAAAAACCCTTAGTAATTTATGCTTGAGCATTTAAACATTAAAGAAACTTTAATATAAAAAATATATCAATGTGATATCATGATCATTGTCCAGATGGAGTTATAGAAATTGGGGGCAACTTACGAGCACGAAAAAATCCGGAAATATAGCATTACGAATTGATCCTGAATTACACGAAAAAATCACGCGCTTAGCTGCCGCTGACAATCGAAGTGTAAATTCTTATATCACAAAAATTCTTGAAAAAGATGTTAAAAATAATTCTTTCGAGGATCGACAGTTCGTTGGTACACTGATACCCGGAAAAAGAATTAACGACAAGAATGGTCTCGTTGAAGTTTCGGGAATCTATTACCGCTATTTAATTGAAGATAACCAAAAAGTCGATAAAACAGCTAATTACGTTATTCTTGAAGCCAATGGCAATGTCTTAACGCTGAGAAAAATGGAAATGGCAAATTAGGAGAGAAAATGGCACTATTTTTTAAGATCGTTCCACAAAACAATAAAGGATTAGTCGAAGTATTAGGAAAATATCGAAAAAGTGTTGATCCGGGAATTCATTTTTACATTCCCTTTTTTCAAGGAATAAAGAAAGTCACCTTGGCAATGAGCCCTTTGAAGTTGCCGAACTATTCAGTCATAACGAAGGATAACGCGGATGTATCTGCCAGCGTTACTTTAAATTATCATGTAACTGATGCTGTAAAATACGAATACGAAAACACCGACTCGGTAGAATCAATGGCTCAATTAGTTCGTGGTCACTTACGTGATATTATAGGTCGTTTGGATTTAAATGAAGCCTTAGGCGCGACAGCCAGAATAAACCAGGAATTAGCTTCGGCTATTGGTGATTTAACTAATACTTACGGGATTAACGTTGATCGAATCAATATTGATGAGTTAACTCCGTCACGAGCTATCCAAGAAGCAATGGACAAACAGTTAACAGCTGATCGAGAACGTGTTGCAACAATTGCTCAAGCCGAAGGGGAAGCAAAGTCGATTGAGTTAACAACCAAAGCTAAAAACGATGCAATTGTGGCAACAGCCAAAGCTCAAGCTGATGCCACAAAAACACGGGCTGAAGCTGAGAAATATCGAATTGATACTGTTCAAACTGGATTGAAAAATGCCGATAACAAATACTTTCAAAACCAAAGCATCAATGCCTTTACCGAATTGGCAAAATCGGATACCAATACAATTGTTGTTTCAAACGATCAAGTCGGCAGTTTCGGTCAGCTTCCAGTCGTTGGTCAATTGCTGAATTCAGGAACGCAAAAAATAAAAAAATAAGCAATAAAAAAGTTACTCGAAAATAGTAACTTTTTTATTGCTTAATTTCGGCTAACTCTCCACCAGCTAAACGATAAACCCGTTCAGTGAAGGAAAGTGAACTTGGCCTGTGAATCACAATAAATATTAGTCCCCGATAATAATTCTGCAGACTATTAATTATAATTGCTTCATTAAGGGTGTCCAAGTTGCTTGTCGGTTCGTCTAAAATCAATATTGAACTCGGGTACAGCAATGCTCTGGCAATTTCCAGTCTTTGCAATTCGCCGGAAGAAAAACGCTGCTCTAAACGACTGATTTTTGTATCAAGCTCTTTGGGCATTTTTTTGACGGTTTTATCCAATTCAACTTTCTTTAAAGACTCCCAAATTTTTGAATCAGAAAAACTATTATTTTTTAAAGTTATGTTTTCTCGGATCGTACCGGAAAGAATTAAAGGATTTTGGGCAACATAATTAATTTGTTTGCGAAGGCCGGATTTTTTTATTTTCCGCAAATCATGACTATATACTTCTATTAAGCCTTTCTTTGGTTGATACCATTTCATCAAAAGCTTCATCAAAGTGCTCTTCCTCTCTCCACTTTCGCCAATAATTCCGATGACTTCCGATTTTTTTCCAATCAAAGAAGCATCTTTCAAAACGGTTTTATTAGGACGCAAAGGATATGAAAAATTCACATCTACAAAACGACTTTGTTTGATCAAAGAAATTTCTTGATTTTCAGATAAATTGGATACTGCTTTTTCATCGAGAATTTTAAAAATATTCTTAGCAGATAGTAAAGCATTGCCTAGAGAACTTGGAAGATTGGCTAAGGCGAGAACTCTGCCAAAAGAAAATGGAAAAGTAAAAGCAATTACCCAACATAAAGTATTCCCAACAGAGAAATTAAAAGCCAAATATCCCATTGCAATCGAGAAAAATAATAAACTTAATTGAGTTGCCGTGGCAGCGGCTGAATCGCTAAAAGTCCCTTTTTTGATTGTATTACCTATTAAATCCCGCTGTTTATCTAAAAGAGAGATTCGTTGTTCGATTTTTTGAAATTGTTGCAAAAGGCTTTTTCCGTTAACAGTCTCACTCAATAACTGATCATTTTCAGTTTCATATTTTGATAAAGATGAACTCGTATTTTCAATCTTCTTCTTTCTGAAAAGAGGAAGGACAAACCCAATCCAAAAATAAGACAGTAATGCCAAGGTCCCCATCAATGGCGAAAACAAAAAAATCAGGAAACTTTGTAAAAATGAAAGAAGAACAGCAATCACAACTGGTGCGATTGTATGTGCGTAAAAAACCTCGATTTGTTCAATATCCTTAACCAGTAACTTTAATATCTTACCGGATTCTTTGTCATCCAATTTGGCTGGAGCCAACGACAATAAATGATCATATAATTGCGTTCTTAAATCTGCCAGCAAATGAAAAGCAATAAAATGTCCCAAATATTGTTCACCAAATCGCGAAAAACCCAAAGCCAAAGCCACAAAAAGTAAAATTAGCGCATAAGTCCAACTGAATTGATGTTGAATAATTAAGTAAAAAGCCGCTGCAATAATAAAAATCTGAAGTAAGGTGGAAATCGCACCACAAAAAATACTTGCTAGAAGTAAATTATTTAATCGATGTGTTTGAATAAGTAGTCGTTTAAGCATCTTGCTTATTTCCTTTCAACAAAAGAAATTGTTGATTGATAAGGTTCTTGAAGGAAGGCGAATTTTTTAATAATGATTCATAAGGACCGATTACGGCCTTTTTTTCAGTGATGAAAGCAATTTGATCGCTTTGTTTCAAGTCTTCTATTTTGTGCGTAATTATTAAAACGATTTTCTCTTTAGCCAAACGTTTCATAGCCCGGAGAATAATCCCTGCGTTCTCATGATCAATATTTGAAGTGACTTCGTCAAAAATATAAAAATTTTTGTCGGCTGCAACAGCTCGCCCAAAGGCGATTTGCTGGCGTTGGCCAGGCGATAGCCATTTTCCATTTTCACCAACCTGACTATCATATTGGCCAGGCAAGCTAGAAACAAAAGAACACAAACCAAATTTATCAAAAATTTTTATTAGCTCTTTTCGATTATATTTGCTGGCAAACAATAAATTATCAATAATCGAACCGCTAAACAAATAAGGTTCGCTGCCTAAATAAATCGCTCTTTTAAGCCAATCATGTCGAAAATTCGCGTCAAATCTTAATTTTTTATCGGAAAAAGAAATTTCTCCTGCCAGAGATTTTTGCTGAGCCATTAAAGTTTTTGCCAAAGTACTTTTACCTGAACCGCTTTGACCAGATAAAGCATAAAGATGGCCGATTTTTAAAGACCATGATAATTGTGTTATTAATGGTTTATCATAACCAATTGAGAGATTATTGATCGTTATTTCCAAAATTTTTGGAATATCATTCGCAATCGTTCTTTGTTTTTTCTGAGGCGAAAAAGAATTCTTATCATCTATTTGAGCAAAAATATGTTTTAAAGTCGGACTTAATTGTTTCATTACATGAATGAAATAGCCAGACTTTCGAAATTCAATGAACCAATCAGCATCTAATACGAATAAAATTATTGCTTGCACAACCGATAAATTGCCCTGCGCCGTTCCAAAAGACAAAAATAAAGCAAAAGCACCAATGCCGCCATATATAGCAAAATCCAAAATATTCAGCGTTTGTAATTGATAGGCCAGAACAGCCATTGTTCTTTTCCTGAAATTTTCCGAATCACGATGAAAATCAGCAGAGAAAGCTCTGTCCCTTCGATACATAATAATTGCGTTCATTTCAAAAAAATCATCTAGAAAACGTTCACCCATATGGACAAAACTATTTATATAACGCGCATTTTCTTTATCGCCATGTTTAGCTAAAGCCATCATGCCGAGACCTATCAATATAATTGACAAAAAAGGAATAAATATAGCAAGAGGCTGCCAGATTATAATAAAAATTATCAGCAGCAAACCGGTCAAAGACAGTTTAATAAGTGTCGGCACAATTAAAGCGTAAAAAGAATTTAAATCGGTAATCGCTTTTAAATCACGCTGAATTAAAGCAGAGATCTTTTGATTAAAATTATTTTTTCTTAAATAAACATTTAAAAAGTCTTTTTGAATCTCTTTGATAGCCGAATTTGACCATACTTGAACAATTTTTTCGAAAAAAAGAAATCTATAAACGATAATCGACAGAAAAATAACTGGGATAATCAGATAGAAAAAAATCCAAGTCGATGGCTATTGTAATAATCGGCCAAAGCCCAAAGGAATAATAAAACTTCCAGACTTTCAAGCCAAGTGAAAAAAGCCTCAATTAATCCGTATTTAAGTTTTTTACGTCCATAAGTAAAAAGTCGTCCGTACATTGGTCCAATCCGTTTCTAATATTTCGTCATCGAAAATAAACTATCCTCAATCCAAATTAGCCAGGGCTTCAATTGATTTAATTAAAATCCTCATTGCCGGCTGATAATTTTGTAAATTAAAATATTCATCGATTTGATGAGCAGTCGACTGCTGGCCAATAAAACGGGTTCCGTAACAAACACCCCGCGGCATTAATCGACCAAAAGAAGCACCGGCGGATACATTCAAATGAGTTTCTTTTCCGGTTACTTGTTTGTAGATCGATAGCAGATTAGTAACTACCGGATCGTCTGCAGGAACTAAATGTGGTTTTAGACCATCATCTCGGAGATAAGCCTTGATCCAAGGAAAATTATTTTCAATAATTTCTACCGCCTTTAGACCGCTAAAACCGATCGGATAGCGCAAATTCAAATTAATTTTTGCAGTTTTATTAATCTCCAAGTCCACGATTCCGGCATTAAGAGTCGTTTTTCCCATTTCCGGAGTAGTGATACCAATACCCAGTTTTTCTGCAAAATAATCCTGATGAATAGTTTTGGCAAGAAAATTCAGCCAACGGTTTGTTCGCTCATCAAAATCGAAATTCAACAAGAAAAGAGCTAGATAAGTCGCAGCGTTTCTTCCTTCGTCGGGTGTTGATCCGTGAACTGAAAAACCATTCAAAATGATTTTAAAACCATCACTATCTTCTTCTATTTGACCAGTCAACTGTTCTTTCTTTAAAAAGTCTTGAAAAATTTCTTGTGCCCGATTAAAAGCAACATTTTTCACCGCTGCTCGAGCGACACCGGGAACAACGTTAGAGGCCTTTCCGGCCCGTAAAAAAAGCAATTGTCCATTTGAAGGATTTAAAATTTTACTATCGGATATTAAATCCAGATGAGCAATTCCCTTTTCGGCATTCTCAACAATAAAATCGCCGTCAGGAGAAAATCCCAAATCTGGTCGACCCTCGGCAGTAAAATAAGCTTCCATATCCTGCCAATCATTTTCTTCATCAGTACCAATTATGAGCCTAACTTTATTTTTAAAAGTAGAAGATCGATCCTTTAGAGCTTTCAAAGCATAATAACTGAGCATGTCGGAGCCTTTCATATCCTCGGATCCGCGACCATACAAACGATCATCGACAATCGTACCGGCAAAAGGCTCATAATTCCATAATTCCTTATCAACCGGAACGACATCCACATGGATTAAAATTCCTACAGTCTGCCGGGCATCTTTTGGACCAATTTCGATGTAACCTGCCCGATTATCTATGACACCGAACCTTGTAAAACCATCACGTATTGCAAAGGAAATCATTTTCTTTAAAGCAGCTTTTGGTCCCGGACCATAGGGATGGACTGTATCGGCCAAATGATCATCGCGAACCGAATTAATCGACAATAATTCTTGAAAATCAGTTAGCCATTGATTGTAGTTTTTTTCAATGAATTCATCTTCAGACATTTCCTGCCTCAACATCTTTAATAAAACTTCCCAAATGTTCAAAAAATTCTTTAGGGTGGTCTTGAGCATGAGAATGTCCACCGTTCTCAGTTAGAGCAAAACGACCTCGCGGCAATTTTCGAGCTGATCTTTTTGCAGATTCGACCGACATCGTATCAAACTCTCCCACTGTTTCTAAAACAGGAATATCAATTTCTGGTAAGCGGCTGGATACGTTCCAATTTTTCATTTCTCCAGTGACCACAAATTCGTTATTTCCCTGAAAATGATGATAAACATCTTCTGCCATCATTTTCATTCCATCATCGGGATTGTAATTTGGGTCTCTATTTAGATGTTCTTTGTATAATTCGATCAAATTCTGATGGTAATGCTTTTGAGAAAAATCCCCGGAAGTTTCTATTCTTTTCATATATTTGAATTCTTGCTCGCCAAACATATCCAGTAATTCTTTATTAATTTGTTTTACATAATCGTCAATATTATCGTTCATCGAGAAAACGATTCCAGCTTTCAGATGTTGCCGATATTCCGAACGAAGCATATACTCGTATGCCAGAATCCCACCCCATGAATGGCCAGCCAAATAAAAGTTGTCCAAGTCAAAGAGTTGACGAACTTCCTCAACTTCATTTATGTAGTAGTTATAATTTAAATAATTGTCGACATTTTCCTTTTTGGAAAAATCAGGCGATTCGCTGTGAAAAGACCCAAGTTGTTCATAGACAAAAACCTCTGCATCGATTCGAGCGAATTTCTTCAACTGATCGGCCCAAACGATAAACTCATCTGCGTCATCGCCAGGACCACCATGGAGAGCCAAAATTTTAATTGGTGAATTCGGATCACCAAAACTGGCTCCCCAAAGATCATAACCATTTTTCAAATGTAAAATTTTCGTTTTATGTTTCATGCGTTATATTGCGTTCGAATAAAAATCTTATTGCGCTTTTCCTTTTTTAATAACTTAATATACTCTTCCAAAGAGATTCTTTCGCTATGAATAAATTTTGCATTCTCAACGCCAACATAGCGAAAATGCCATGACTCGTATTTAACCCCGGTTTCTGCTTCTTTATCTTTTGGAAAACGCAAAATAAAACCATACTTGGGTGCGTTGTTGATTAACCATTCCTGTGATTGTAATTGATCGACTTCAGGATATAGATCGCCTTTCTCTTTGAGAAAGCTGCTATCAATAATGTCGACAGCTAGACCTGTATGATGTTCAGAAGCACCTGGGGCCTGAAGATATTCAAGAACCTTTTCTCTGGCTTCTTTTTCTGTCAGACCCTTCTTTTGATATTTTTTCAAAGCACGGTTAAAAAGCTTTTTTTGATAGTCAATCGAACGATAACCGGAAACAAGCGTCAGTTTAAACATTCTCTTCTCAGCATCCGATAAAAATCTCAACAAATTATCGAGAATGATAATGTCGAAAGATTCTCGCCCGATTTTGAATTTTTTAAAATCAATCTCCGCACGTAATTTATGTTTTCGATTAACAAGCCTTAATAATGGATTATCCAAATAAGCACTGTTAGGTAGATTATGTTTTATTCTTGCCATAATTGTTTTTCGACCTCTAAAAATTGATTATCTATGAGCGCATCAGCCGTTTCTTCACGATTAAAAAAAGTGTTATCAACCGCCAACAATTCTGATAGGTATAGCTTATCTTTTATTTTGAAAACGGAGATAAAATTACTGCTTTTTTGATATTTTTCCGCAAAAAAAGCTGATATTTGAAGATTATTTATTCGCTGTTTAAAACTTGGATTTCTATAAAACTGTACTTGTCGGTCTGATTGAAAAATAAATTGCTTTTTTTGTGTCATTGCGAGTATTTTTGGAAAATCATTCACTAATTTATTAATGACTTTCAAAATCGAAATGGCGCTTAGCAAGTTTTCTCGACCCTCCCCACTCATTAATCCGACCGGTTCATAAATAAGGCCATCGATCTTTTCTTGTTTCAAGAAACGGGCCGTTTCGCTTCGCCACTTTTCCAAATTGCCAAAAATTTTTTCAATCAACAAGTAAGCAGCAGATTTTTCAGACATTATCAGAAGGATTTCAATTGCTTGTTTAACGGTGAAAAATTCGCCAATTTGGAAATGCATTGCCGCCGATCGGTCTTTTTTTGAAAAAAGACTAATTTTTTCCGAAACAATTAGTGGGGTATCCAATGAAATCTTTTTAGATCTAATTGCCGATAAAACTTCATAGATAAGCACCAGGCGACTTAAGTCCGAAATCGGAAATGTTTTTCGAACGTTCTTTTTGGATATAATTTTTCCGTTTAGTTCAGCAAAAAGCGATGACTGGGCGACTGCCGATAATTTAATCATAAAATAGACTCCTTTAACAGATCCCCAATTTCACTGAACAAATTAATAATTTCCAAACGACTTTCGATTGCAGGATCGTATTTCGTCATCAAAACGGCCAAAATCTGCCGATTTTGATAACGAAAAATGATAGCATCATGATCTATACCACTACCTTCACCTGTTTTATTATAAAAATATATTTTTTGATTATTCGATTCAACGAAATTCAATTCGAATTTATTCGTTGATTGTTGCTTAAGAAGAGCTCTTTTTGTCAAAGGAAATTCAATCAGCCTTCTCAAAGCATAGGCAGCATCGTTAGCGTCAGTCAGATTATCTTTTTTTTGGCTGAAATCCATAAATTTTCTGGAAAGACTCGTTGCAGAATAGTGCCCCTTTATCCAAACAGACAAACTATTTAATCCAACTATATCGATCAATGTATTTGCTGCAGTATTATCGGAAAGACTTAGCATCATCGAAATCAAATCGGAAAGTGAAAGAACTTTTTGATCCAAAATTTGGATCACACCCGATCCGCCGACACCCTGACTAATTTTTTGCGTTTGTTTTTGTAAATCGGCAAGCGAAAAATTAGAACAATAATAGTCAGCAATCATAAGTTTGATTAAACTGGCACTTGGCATAACTCGATTACCGTGAAAGCTAAAACAGTTTTCACTGTTTGATAGATAAAAAGACAATTGCAGCTGTTTGTCCAGGCTTTTTAAAATGTCCTCGATTTCCTGGCTCACTTCGTTAAAACTTATTGCCATGAAAGACCTCTTAAAGCATCTGTTTCAACGAATTGCGAATTAAAAGAGAATCCTGTCTGTTCGTCATTAAGCCAACCTTTGAAAATTTCATCTGTAAACATTAAAGGAGAATCCAAATCAATAAATTTAACAATTGGATATGCCTTTGCTAAAGCAGCTGCAAAAGCAATGCCAATGTTCGATTCAATCATGCAGCCGATCATGGTATTTTTATCAAGCGATTCCGAATAATCGAGCAGGGCCTTAGCTTGAGAAATGCCACCACTTTTTTCAAGTTTTACATTATAACCATTAAAATCGACCCCCGGATTCAATTTGCGTGCATCATTAAATTCATGAACCGACTCATCCAAAATAATCGGAAAATGAAATTTTCCGATTAAATATGAATATTCATCTTCAAAACCGATAGGTAACGGTTGTTCGATTGTTTCGATCGGCAATCTATTTTCAAAGGCCAGTTGATCAAATCGTAAACTTCCGCGAAGATTCCAAGCTTGATTTGCATCGATCCGAAAAGAAATGTTCTCCAAATGATTGTTCAAATAGACTAATTTTTGAACTTCTTTTTCAATTAGATCATATCCAAGTTTTATTTTTAATGTCGAAAAGCCTTTTTTACTGAGTTTTTTTGCTTCATTCAGCATATTCAATTCGTTATTAATGCTCAAGGTATAGTCTGTCTCAACTTTCTTCCCCTTGCCTAGATTAAAAAAACTCTCCAAATTCGTTCCTTTATCTTTAATAAACAAATCCAAAGTTCCTTCGCTAACAGCATTTCTAGCAGCTGAATTTTGCGTAATCAGTTTGGAAACAAAATCATCGAATTTTCCAATATTTTCGAAGTTTTTACCAATAATTGCCGGAAAAATAATCTCTTTTAAGCTTCCAAAAATACTAGCATCACTATCGCCCGTGACTCTTAAGGAAGGAATCGCTTCGCCATAACCATAATTACCCATTTCTGATTTTAAGCGAACGATCCACCCATTTGCAAAATTTTGTGCATGCAAGGCGGTTTTAAAAGTCGTTTTCAGAGAAACTGAATAGTGAGCTAATTTGCAGTCAACAATCTTCATATAATCTAGCCTACTAAAAAAACAGCCGAATGACTGGTTTTAATTAATATTCCAACAAAGACTTAAAAGGAACATTTTCAACTTCCATTATCTTTTTTCGGCCCTGAAGATCCGCCAACTCGATAAAGAAGCCTGTTCCGACAACTTGGCCACCCAATTGGCGAACCAAATCCATTGTCGCTGTGATCGTTCCTCCAGTTGCCAGCAAATCATCGACAATAAAGACCCGCTGACCCGGTTTGATAGAATCAACATGCATCTGCAATTCATTTTTTCCGTACTCCAAGCTGTAACTGGAACTAACAGACTTTCGAGGAAGTTTTCCGTATTTGCGTGCCGGAACAAAACCGATTCCCAATGCATAGGCCATCGGTGATCCAACGACGAAACCACGGGCTTCCGGACCTGCGATAATATCAGGTTTTAACGGACGAGCGAAATCAATCAATTCATTAATTGCCTGTCGATAGGCGGGGCCATTACCTATCAAAGGATTAATGTCTCGAAACATTACTCCTTTTTCAGGAAAATCAGGAGTAGTCGCAATATAATCATGTAAATCAATATCCATTTTCCGCTCGCTTTCGATATGTATACGATTGAGATAATTCAGCATGCTTTGCTTCAGGAACGACAAAAACAACACCATTTACAATTCTAACAAATCCTAATTCCAAAAAAACTTTTTGGAAGAAATCATTTGGAGAGTATAAAACATTTTTCGCACAATAATAGTGATAAATCCGAGAGAAGGAATTTCGGTCGGGAATTCGATTCTCGCTTCTGATATCTTTGCCGATAATTTGCAGAGACTGTCTGTGCTTCCACTCATTTAGAGAAAGAGTTCCAACAATCGACAACCTTTCACCTAATTGAAGTTTTCCAATTAAATCAGGACGATTGAAAAACAAAATATCACCCGAAAAACCATTTACTTTTAACTTGAAATGTTTCTTATCCGATCCCAAAATCCGCAAATTGACTAATTCGACATCATCCAAATCAAAAATCGGTTCTGGATTTCCCTCACCAAAAGGAGCAAGTTTTGACAATTGTTTAAAAGAATCGATTGATAAATCCCCTGCTTTTATAACCGCATCGATCGCAAGTCTCCCAACCGAAAAATGGTAGTCGTCTGCATTCAATATTTTGTCCAAACGATCCAAATCACTGGCCTTGAGACTTAAACCGGCCGCTTGTTTATGCCCACCAAAAGAAATATAAAGATCACGAGCTCGATCTAAAACCTTATAGAGATCAAAATCTCCGGTACTACGGGCAGATCCTTTGGCGATACCGTTTTTGACCGAGAAAACAACCGCCGGACGGCCAAAATATGCCGACAAACGGCCGGCAATGATTCCGATAATTCCTTCATGCCAATTTTCACCAGAAACAATAATAATATTATTTTCTTGAGGAGAAACCTGCCTTGAGGCAATACGATAAATTTTATCGGCTTCTTTTTGCCGCTGTTTGTTTAAGTGTTCAACCTGCTTGGCAATCTCAGATACCTTATCGGAATCATCAGTGGTAAGCAATTCAACACCGATTCCGGCATCAGCCATTCTTCCCAAAGAATTAAGACGCGGAGCTATTTTAAAGGCAATATCCTGGGCTGTAAGACTTTCGAGCTTCAAATCAGCTCTTTTAATCACTTCCTGAAGGCCCTTATTTTCGCCACTCTTTATTAAATCGATACCAGTTTGAATCAGAATTCTATTTTCATTGATTAAGGGCATTACGTCGGCAATTTCACCAATTGCAACCAAGGGAAAGAATTGGCGCGCCTTTTGAGTTCCCAACAAATATTTGGACACTTTAAAAGCGATACCGGCAGCAGACAAGTTTTTAAAAGGATAATCATCCGATAAATCAGGATGGATAATCGCTTTGGCGTTTGGCAATTTTTTCGGCAACTGATGATGATCGGCAATCAGGACATCGACTTGGTTTCGATTTGCCAAATCGACCGCGTCAAAACCGGAAATGCCATTATCGACCGCAAAAATCAATTTTGTTCCCGTATCGATTAGCTGCTGATAAACAAACTTATTCGGTCCATAACCATCGCGAAAACGATTCGGAATAAAATAATCCACCCGAGCCCCAAGTATTTGCAAAGTCTTTAATAAAATCGAAGTACTTGTAATCCCGTCAGCATCATAATCGCCGTATATCGTGATTTTCTCCTGATTATCAATTGCGCTAATCAAGCGTTTTTTTAAAAGTTCTATCTGGTCCAAACGACTCGGATCAACTAATTTATTCAAATCCGAACTAAAAAAATCCTCAATCAGCGGAACCGAAGAAAACCGCCCGGCAAGGACCGTACTCGTCAGTCTGTCAAGCGAAAAATGCTGTTCGATTTTCTGGATAAATTGCTTATCAGTCTTTCTTTTAAACCAAAAATATTGATTATCCAACATCGATTTTGTCTTTCCTTTCACTTTTCTTTGCTGGGATATCAAAAATTTCCAAATCATGTGCAATATAGGTACGACGAAAAACATTTTTGGCTTGTTTAACTAACTGATCAGCCATTTTTCCAAGATAACGAGCAGAAATATGGGTTAGGATTAGTTGATGAGCATGGGCCGCTCTAGCATGTTCAGCCGCTTGCAAGGAAGTCGAATGTCCATGCCTCTTAGCCATAATAGAATTTTCCGCCCCATAAGTAGCTTCATGAACAAGGACGTCGGCCTGTTCAGCGGCTTTAATGATTTCCGGTGTATCTTTGGTGTCCAGAACAATCGCAATAATTCGTCCCGGACGATCCGGGCCGAGAAAGTCTTTCCCATTAATTGTTAAACCATTTTCGAGCTTAACAATTTCACCAGCCTTTATTTTTCCAAATAATGGGCCGGACTTCAGACCCAATTTAAGCAGTTTTTCAACCTGTAGTTGCCCGACAGTATCTTTTTCGACTACTCGATAGGCATAATCTTCAATTCCGTGATTCATAGGAAATGCCGAAACAGCGAATTGTTGATCTTCAAAAATGATCCCTGGTCGAACTTGAATAAAATTAATTCGATACTGCAAGCGAACTTGAGCTGCACGCAAAACAGAAAAAACATATTGCTGCAAACCAGCAGGTCCATAAATTGTTACATCAGTCGGTTTACCACCATCAATTAACTCGGAACCTTGAAAATTTCGAGAAGTCAGAAAACCAGGTAAGCCAAAAATATGGTCTCCATGCATATGTGTAATAAAGATCTTCGTAACTTTTCTGGACCTTGTATTCGATTTTAATAATTGATGTTGAGTAGCTTCTCCGACATCAAACAGCCACACTTCGTTTCTCTCATCCAAAAGCCGCAGAGCAATTGAAGTAACATTACGCTGTTTGCTGGGTTGGCCGGCACCAGTTCCTAAAAATTCTAATTCCATAATTATTTATTCTTCAAACTCGAAAGCAAAATCAGCACCATCTATATAGACCATATCGCCGTCTTTGGCACCGGCTTCTCTTAACTTGTCATCAACGCCAAAAGAACGAAGCTGACGAGCAAAACGACGCAAAGACTCATCAGTCGTCTTATTTGTCATTTTTGCCAATTTAGAAATGCGCTCACTAACAATAATCCAGTCATCGCCTTCATGCTCAATTTGAAAATCTGTCGATTGATGATCATCTTTAAATTCATAAAGTCGGTCATCCGTGGATTGTTCTTCTTTTCTTTCAATCATTCGCGGAGTCTTGTCCAATAAATCGGCAACCTTTAATAACAACTGCTTCGTGCCGGTCTGTGTCACCGAGGAAATTTCCACAATTGGCATATTGATCTGGCGATTGGCAAGTTCTTGTTTGAAATCTTCAAGATTTGCCTTTGAACTCGGTAAATCCATCTTCGTAGCAACAATAATCATCGGTCGGTCAAGTAAACGAGGATCATAGCTTTTCAGTTCCTGATTAATCTGCAAATAAGCTTCAAATGGCTTAATGCCCAGACCAGACTCTTCACTCATGTCAATCATATGGAGGAGAACCCGAGTTCTCTCAACGTGACGCAAAAACTCAAAACCAAGCCCAACGCCCTTTGACGCACCCTTAATCAAACCAGGTAAATCAGCAATCGTAAAATCGCGACCGTCTGGTAATTGAACCATTCCCAAATTTGGGTCAATCGTTGTAAAATGATAAGCAGCAATTTTTGGACGGGCAGCCGTTACTACCGACAAAAAGGTAGATTTTCCAGCTGACGGAAAACCAACTAAGCCGACATCCGCCAAAACTCTCAACTCTAATTTAACCTTCAAAGTTTCTCCGGGCTCGCCGTTTTCCGATATTTCCGGAGCCGGATTCGAAGGTGTGGCAAAACGCATATTGCCGCGGCCACCGCGACCGCCATGAGCAATCAAAAACTTTTTACCATTTTCAGTCAGATCAACAATCTGCTGATTGGTATCTGCATTTGAAATAATCGTGCCAGCCGGAACTTTGACATAAAGATCGTCGGCCGAGGCACCAGTCATCCCCTTTGTACCACCCTTTTCACCATGTTTGGCACGAAAATGACGATTATAACGGAAATCCATTAATGTCCTTAAACCTTCATCGACAATAAAATAAATATCGCCGCCTTTTCCGCCATCGCCGCCAAAGGGTCCACCTAAAGGAACAAACTTTTCATGCCGAAAAGAAATTATCCCATCACCGCCATTACCGGCTTTCATTTCAATTGTCGCTTGATCTACAAATGCCATCCAATCTATTATACAGGTCTATTCTTTTTCAAATTTTCGCTTGGCGATTATTTTTTTATTCTCGGATTTTACCATTGCCGAAACAGATACTTTAACGAGCGTTGCAACTTTCTCGCCAATTCCCAAGGCCTCAATATCCTCAATCGAGGCATCGGCAATTTTTGGCAGCGATCCAAAACGGCGCATCAATTTCACTCTGGATTTAGGCCCGATTCCGGCAATTTCGTCCAATCTAGATGATAAATTAGTTTTCGTTCTCAGTTGCCGATGAAAAGTAATTACAAAACGATGAACTTCATCCTGAATTCTTTGCAGTAGATAAAATCCCTGAGAATGGGGATCTAAGAAAAGATTCTCACCTCTTGAATTAAGTAAATCGGCTGTTTGATGTTTGTCGTTTTTTACCATCGCAGCTACTGGAATATCGATATCTAATTTCCTCAAAGCTGCCTCAGCAGAATGCAACTGAATCTCTCCACCATCCATTAAAATTAAATCAGGATACATCTGACCTTCATCTCTTAAACGAGTATAGCGCCGAGTGATTACTTCGAAAGTAGCTTTCGCTTCGTCCTGTCCTGTCGGCGTCCTCAGTTTGTATCGCCTGTAAAGATTTTTATTCGGCAGCCCATCCTCAAAAACAACCAAAGCAGAGACATAATTGCTTCCTTGTGTATTGGAATGATCAAAAGCCTCAAAACGATATCCATGAGGGATTTTTAAAGCATCGGTTATTTCCTTCATGGCACCCGTCGTCTTCTCTTCGTTTAATTCCATCAAGCGGAATTTGTCTTCCAATGTAATTCGAGCGTTTTTGGCAGCCAGTTTCAGCAAATCTCTTTTTTCACCTCGAACCGGAGTTCTGACTGGGATTTCAAGTGTCTCCGCAAGCAGCTTTGTATCGACATTCTTGGGCACCAATACTTCTTTAGGTTTCTGAGCATTCTTCTGGCTATAGAATTGTTGAATATATGATTCCAGCTCTTCTTTAACGGAATCCGCTAAAGCAAGTGTCTCCTTTTGTTGGCGCAAGAGCCGACCTTGACGCAGGAAAAATATTTCAATAGTCATCCAACCTTTATCCATATAGAAATTAAACAAATCCCTTGGAGTATGGTCGTTTTGCAAAACACGTTGACTTTCCACCGTTTGATCGATGAATTTTAAACGATCGCGGAAATCGGCTGCTAATTCATATTCCGTCGAATCAGAAGCTCTTTTCATCTTCTTTTTAATATCGGAAATCGCTTTTCCGGTTTCACCATTTAAGAAACGAGTAATTGCATCAATGTTTTTTTGATATTCCTCTTGTGGAACGGTTCGCCAGCAGGCTCCCAAACATTGACCCATCGAATAATACAAACAAGGACGTCCCTGATAACCGTTGCATCGACGCAAAGGATAAGTCATTTCCAAAAAATGCAGAGTTTCCGAAGCGGCGTATACATTCGGATACGGTCCAAAATAAGTTCCGTGATCGTGTTTTAAAGTATTTGCCAATATTAAACGCGGATCACGTTCATTCGTAATCTCGATATAGGGGTAAGAACCGGAAAATTTTAAACGAATATTAAAATAAGGCCGATAACGTTTAATCAAAGTATTTTCCAAAAGAAAAGCTTCTTTATCGGAATTAGTCACAATAAATTCGAAATCATGAATATTTGCAACCAATTCGGCTGTCTTTCCGGTATGCTCGGCTTTGAAATACGAACGAACGCGATTTTTCAGATTTTTTGCTTTACCAACATAAATGATCTTGCCGTTTTTGTCTTTCATTTGGTAAGAACCAGGTTGGGAAGGCAATAAAGCCAATTTTTGTTCAATTAACTCTGATGCCACGATAAAATTATAAACGAATCTAAGTTAAAATGAGTTTTAGTGTCCGACATGAATAACAATCGAATATATCGCCTGACAATCGGTCTGATTTTCACCTATACCATTCTGGTTGTCGTTTCGATAATTTTCCATAGATATATACCATTGGCCAACGGTTACATCTGGAATATTTTCCTTGCTCTATTGCCTCTCTTATGTGCTCTTTTAATTGACTTTTTATTCTATAAAAAAGAAAATCAGTTTCTTTCTCTTTTGATCGGAATAATTTGGTTGATTCTTTTTCCCAATTCACCCTATATGGTGACTGATTTGGCCCATTTGAATTTATATCATGTTTCTTATGGACTCGATATTTCAACCTTCCATTCGGCTTGGTTAGGTGTTCTTTTTGCAACCTTTTCGATTATCACCGGCGTTTTAATGGGTATGCTCTCTTTTTACCTGGTTTCTCAAATAATTAGAAAAAAATCTGGTACTATAACGGCCTGGATTTTCTCGATGATTGTAAGCCTTCTGTCAGGATTCGGTGTCTTCCTCGGACGTTTCCCAAGATTTAATTCATGGGATATTATCAGGCGTCCGGACTATTTATTCAAAATTGCATTGGATCAGATCAATTCCCATACCTTGGGTTTTGTTGTTCTCTTTTCAACAATGACTTTCGCTTTATACTGGCTCTTTTATCTAATCTTTGATGTTTCGGCAAAATCCGATAAAATTTAACTAACGAGGAAAAAGAGGAAAAAATGGCAAAAATTCAAAAAATGGAAAATGATCCATATAAAAAATTAGACGATCTCTTCATTATGCCCGAGGACGAACAGACAAAAAACTCGAGGAAAAAAGCTCTTGGCCAAAAAGATCCGAAAAATAAAAATAAAACTGTCACCAATAAGGAGAAAAAATAGCTAGATTGATTTTTCCAATTTATCAAGCAGTTGGTCCAGAAGTGCTCGATCGTTTTGGTTCCAATCGGAAAAGACATTCGCGTCGATCCTGGCAAGTTCGGCTGCAATTCCTTTTAAATCGCTTTGACCTTTTTCGGTAACGGAATAAATCAATTGACGTTTATCACGACCAGTCGCTACTTTGTCTAAAAGTTCTTTTCTTACTGCAGATTTAAGTTGCCGGCTAAGAGTCGAAGTATCAAGTTTTGTTGCCAGAGATATTTTTTCTTGAGTGTCAAGACCGGACTCAATCAATAAAAGAAGGCGATGCTCGGCAATTGTCATACCAAAAGACTTCATCAATTTGACGAGTTTTTCGTTATATAGCGCGCTCGCGTTTCTTAAACTTTCCAATGCTGTCTTCATAAATAAACTCTTGTATACTGCAATAAATTATAAACAAAGTAATTGTACTATACAAGAGAGCAAAAAAATTCTTTTCAGAAAATCTTCTAAATTTGTTCTAGACTGGATTTATGGCTTTCGACGGACTTTTTCTCCATTCAATGACAAAAGAATTAAATAAGGAATTGGCCGGAGGCAGAATCACAAAAATCGCCTTCCCTTTTCCACACGAAATTATTTTGACAGTTCGCTCTTTTCGAAAAAACCGAAAACTTTTACTTTCAGCTCATCCCGTTATGGCTCGTGCACAAATTACAAAAGTTGATTTCGAAAACCCTATTACAGCACCAAACTTTGTCATGGTACTGAGACGTTATCTTCAAGGCGGCAAGATATTAGCCTTCAGACAAATTGCAAATGATCGAATTCTGGAAATTTTAGTTGCCAATGCAAATGAAATTGGCGACGCAGTTTCATATAAGATCGTACTTGAAATCATGGGCCGCCATTCAAATATATTTTTCCTTGATTCGGAAAATAAAATCATCGAGCTGATAAAACATGTTCCGGCCTTTGAGAATCGCGTTCGCATCCTGCTTCCCGGCGCTCAATACCAAAGACCGCCAAAGCAGGATTTAATTAATCCTTTCGAATCAAGCGAATTTACTTCAAATGATCCACGGATACTGGCGGACCATTATCAAGGAATGTCAATGGTGTCGGCAAGAGAAGCTGCTGACGCCGAATATTTGACAGATTGGTTCAAGAAATTCGATCAACCTCAGGCAACGCTGACAAAAATCAATGAAAAAAAATCCGAATTCACGGCTTTTCCTTATAAAAGCGTTATAGGCGAAAAAACATTCTTCCCTTTACTATCAGATCTTTTGGATGCCTATTATGCTCAATCGGCTAATCAGTCGCGAGTCCACGAACTTTCATCGCAAATTGATCAAATTGTGAAAAACGAATTACATAGGAACCGCCGAAAATTACAAAACTTAAATAATGATTTGATCAAAACAAAAGGAGCCGATAATTATCGGATCAAGGGCGAATTGTTAACAACTTTTCAAAACAAAGTAATTCGCGGCAACAACTCGATTAGCTTGAATAATTATTACGATGGGAAAGCAATCGAAATTACTTTAGACCCAAAAATATCGGCAAATGCCAATGCTCAAAAATATTTTACAAAATATCAAAAACTAAAAAAATCAGTTAAATATCTCGATGAACAAATTAGGCTGGCAAGTAAAGAGCTGGATTACTTTGAAAATATCGAAGAGCAATTAAAAAATGCCTCGCCTAAAGATCTTGATCAAATTAAAATCGAATTGCTCAAAGAAGGATATTTAAAAGATAAAAAAAGCGATAAAAAACCTGCCAAAAAAAGATCTAAAGTTGCCAAACCTGATCGTTTTATTGCTAATGATGGTACTTTAATTGAGGTCGGCAAAAATAATTTTCAAAATGATCAACTAAGTATGAAAAATCCTAAAAAGGATGATATTTGGCTTCATGTACAAAAGATTCCAGGCTCTCATGTCATTATTCATTCCAATAACCCAAGTGATAAGACCCTCATTGAAGCCGCCAAATTAGCAGCTTATTTCAGCAAAGCGAAAAATTCGGCCAATGTCGCTGTCGATTATCTTCCCGTTGGCAGATTAAGAAAACCAAACGGGTCGAAACCTGGTTTTGTCGTTTTTGAAGGTCAGCAAACAATTTACGTTACTCCGAACCGAAAATTAGTTGAAGAATTAAAGGCTTAGTTCGTAATATTGAATTTGGAAAATAATTTCTTTTTTTAAAATTTTAAAAGAGTTTTCCTGAAATAAATTTATTAATTCACTCGTTTTATAGGCTTTGACATCTCCCTCTTTGGATTGGGATACGATCAGATTATTATAAAGATTATGGAAAAACGGAATATTAATTTCGGCTATTATTAAACGGCCGTCTGCTTTTAGAAAATGTTTGATCGAATTCAAAAAATGGTCTGGATCTGAAAAATGATGAAAAGATGCAGAACAAATAATGTAATCAAACTTTTCATTTTTGAATGGAATTGATTCTGAAGAAGCACAGACAAAACGATAATCAGGATATTTTTGTTTGGCGACAGAAACCATTTTTCCCGATATATCAATCCCTTCACCAATAATATTGGCTTGTTTTCCAAGTAATCCTAGTAAACGGCCATTGGCACAACCGATATCCAACAAACGATCGTTATCTTTTAATTTTAAGTTGTGATTTATTAAACGTTTAAATGGATAGGAAAAAAAGCCCGAGATCGAGAAATCGAAGTGACCGGCAATTTTGTCATAGTAATTTCGGCTAAGTTTTTCGTAATTTTTACTCATTTAGATTCCGCAATTTTAAAAGCATTTTTTGAAAATAATCAGGTAAAGGCGCACTAAAACTTAATTCTTTTCCGGTATGCGGCTGTGTCAAAGATAAGCTGCTTGCAAAAAGATACTGTCCCCTGCCGGGCAAAGTTTTTCGGGGTCCGTATAAAGGATCGCCAGCGACCGGATGGCCAATATAAGCCATATGGACTCGAATTTGATGGGTACGACCGGTTTCCAAAACAGCTTCGATTAACGAATAATTTGAAAAACTTTCCAAAACCTTAAAGTGCGTTATTGCTTCCCGGCCGTTAGCGACGACGGCCTGCTTTTGACGATTTTTTGGATCACGATCGATTGGTGCTTTAATCGTGCCTCTTTTCTCAGAAAAATTCCCATGAACAATTGCTAAGTATTTTCGTCCCGTTTTGTGAGATTTCAAATCAAGCGACAGATGTTCATGAGCAAAATTATTTTTAGCTACCATTAACAATCCGCTGGTATCTTTATCGATTCGGTGGACAATTCCAGGACGGAACTCGCCATTGATGGTCGATAAGGGGGCATGGCTAAGCAGAGCATTAACAAGTGTATGTTCCGAATGGCCGGCACTCGGATGGACGACCATTCCCTGAGGCTTATTTACAACAATAAGGTCGTCGTCTTCATAGACAATATCGAGTGGAATTTTTTCAGGCAACAATTCGGTTTTTTTAACAGGTGGAACTTTGATAACGACATGATCTCCATCTTGAACAAGATACTTTGCAAGAACAGGCTTTCCGTTGACAATCACTCTATCCTGATCAATTAATTTTTTGATCTGATTTCGAGAAAAAGCAGAAAAATCGGTTGCTAAAATTTTGTCTAACCTTCCACTTTGATTGACGATTGTACTTTCTAAAATTTGCTTATTTTTCATTTGAACCGTCATTTATCTTTTGGAAATACTTAACTGCTTTTTTGCTTGTAAGTATTCGATAATTTCGATTATCGAAAGTAAACTCGACAAACCGTTTTTTTGGAAATATTTTAACGATTTTGATGTCTTTTATCTCAATATCCAGATCGCTGCCAAAAAAAACTCCCTGAAAAAGAATACGGTCGTCATCCAATAACAAACGTAAACGAAAGACATAAAAAACAACTGTAAACAAAAACAGGCCCCAAACAATGAAGGCACCAAGAGCCAGGCGTGAGAACTCCAGCTGAACAACCAAAGCAAAAAGCCCAAAGATCGCCAACCAAATCAAGGTAATTTGTCCTTTAAAAGTTAAGTCCTGATAATAAGTTATTAAGTGTTTACTTCTCATTTCATCTATTATAAATCAGCGAACCTTCTTACCCCAATATTGATATAAATCTGTTCGAATCGGACCATTGTATAATTTCCTTTTCTTCGTCGCTTTCTTACCATAAAATTGTTCGAATTTCTCATCGCTGGTCAAAATATATTTGCTCCAGGTCGACATTTGATTATATATCGAACCCATTTGTTGATAAATCTGTCGTGCATCCTCGATTTCGCCAAGTCTTTGGCCATAGGGCGGATTAGCTACCAAAATTCCATTAATTTTATCAGTTTGCCAATCTTTGACTGCCAACTGTTTAAAGGCAATGTCATTATAAAGTCCGGCCTTTTTTGCATTTTCTTTGGAAATTCTGATCATATTACCATCAATGTCATAGCCGCTAATATCCAAAGGTTGATCGTATTTTGCCAGAATATCAGCTTCTTCTCTAACATCCTGACTGAGTTTTTTGTCAAACCAAGCCCATGACTCGATTTCAAAAGTTCGATTAATCCCTGGTGCAATATTTTTTCCAATCAGAGCCGCTTCAATCGGAATCGTTCCCGATCCACAGACCGGATCAACGAAGGGATTATCTGTAAACCAGTTCGTCAATAAAACCAAAGCGGCAGCAAAATTTTCCTTCAATGGAGCCCCACCGTGTTCCGTACGATAGCCGCGTTTAAAAAGTGATTCGCCGCTTGTATCGATCATAATTCGGACGTTATTTTTATCAATTCGTATGTCAATACCGACATGCTTTCCGGTTTCAGGAAGATCTTCGTGGCCAGTCTGCGATCTCAAAGCCTCGACAATCGCTTTTTTAGTAATTCGTTGAATATCAGGTACACTAAACAACTGCGAATCGCGACTATGAGCTTCCATTACCGGGAACTGATCATCCCAGTTAATGAGTTCACTCCAAGGGAGCGCTTTAACCGATTCAAAAAGATCGTCGAAACGCAAGGTATGAAATTCTCCAACAAGAATTTTGATCCGATCGGCTGTTCTCAGCCAAATATTGGTTTTCAAGATATCTCTTTGATTACCGGAAAAGCGGACAAACCCATTTTCGGTTCGTGTTTGATAACCTAAATTATTCAGTTCTTTGGCAACGAGTGCTTCGATTCCCTGTCCGGAAGTTGCGATTAAATTAAATTGCTTCATTACTCCATTCTACTTGTTCATTTTTTTTATGAGTAAATTGATACAAACTATAAAATAAGCAATTTTTTATCTTTTAAAAAGACCGGAAAATACAATATTTTTTTACAAAGAATTATTTCGTCTTCAAAAAAATAGCTAGACAAGCTTACATGAAAAGGCTTACAATTAGGAAGTTAGTTAAATTCATAACAATTTGGAGGAGTTGCCAAAATGTCAGATAGCAACATTGTCGTTGTCGGAGGTGGTTTCGGGGGAATTTATACCGTTAAGAACCTCGCAAAGAAATTCAAAAAGAATTCCGGCGTAAAAATTACTTTAATCGATAAGAATTCATATATGACTTATATGACTGAATTATATGAAGTCGCTGCCGATCGCGTGGATGCCGATGCCATTCAATACGATTTGCAAAAACTGTTTTGTCATAGAAAAAATGTCAATATCGTGACCGACGAAGTAAGGAATATTGATCGCAAAAACAAGCAAGTTATTACAAAAAACGGTAGCTACCCTTATGATTATCTGGTTTTAAGTGCCGGATCAGAACCAAACAGTTTTTCAACACCGGGAGTCGAAAAATATGGTTATACCCTTGGTTCACTGGAACAAGCTATTAAATTGAAGCATGCAATCGAAGAGCATATTCGCCTTGGCGCTGTCGAAACAGATTCAAGTAAACGCAAAAGCCTGTTGACTCTAGCAGTTGTTGGATCCGGTTTTACCGGAATTGAAATGATCGGTGAATTAATCGATTGGAAGAAAATTCTTGCAAAAAAACAAGATCGATCCATCGGAAATTAAATTAACCTTAATCGAAATGGCTCCAACTTTGATGAATATGCTCGATCGAAAAGACGCCGATAAAGGAGAAAAATATCTAATAAAGCACGGTGTGGAAATCCTTAAGAATACCAGCGTGGTTAGTATCGGGGATGATTCAATCGATTTCAAAGACGGCAGTAAATTTTCAACTTCGACTTTGATCTGGACAGCCGGGATCAAAGCGCCGGATCAAGTAAACAAATTTGGTTTACAACAGGGACGCGGCGGAAGGATTTTAGTCAACAAACAAGGCCAGTCTCTCGATGACGAAAAAATCTATGTTCTTGGCGACGTCTCGTTAACTGATGAAGACGGTTCAGGAAAAGGCCAACCACAAACAGTTCAAGGAGCCGAGGCCGGTTCGAAAGTTGCAGCGAAAAATATTGCCCTCGCAATTTCCGGGCAAAAGACAACAGCTGAATTCGAAGGAAAATATTCCGGTTTTGTTGTATCGATTGGTTCGAAATACGCCGTTGCCCATCTCGGCAAAAATACTCATTTAAGTGGTTTTTTTGCTCAAGCAGTTAAACACATGATCAATTTCATGTATTTTTTCCAGATTACAAACGCTTATTATTTCCTTAGGTATCTACGACATGAATTCTTCAATACTCGAAATGAACGAAACATGTTCCACGGTTATATAAGCAGGCAAGGAAACGTACTGTGGTCGCTTCCGGCCCGCCTCTTCCTTGGCACAACCTGGCTTGTCGATGTTTCCCAAAAAATTAGTGGAAAAGGTTCCTGGTTTGCAAACAAGCTGCGGCTGACGAGCTTTGACTGGTTGGTAGCCAATACGACGTCCGGAGCTTCGGCAGCCGGAAGCGATGCAACTTCTTCGACTGCAACAACAGCCAAAGCGACTTTTTCTCTCTCCTATGAATATGGCAACCAGCCGATGTTGATCTTCAAACACATGCCGAAATGGTATTACAATATAACTAAATTCATGATTCCAAATACCGATGTTGCTTTTTTCATGCAAAAAGCAATGACTATTTTTGAATTATTAATCGGATTGGCGCTTGTCTTCGGCCTATTCACCTGGCTGGCATCCGCTGCCTCGGTTGCCTTCGTTGCAATATTTTCTTTGAGCTCGATGTTTTACTGGACAAATATATGGATGATCCCAATGGCGATTGCAGCCATGAACGGTGCTGGCAGAATTTTCGGCCTTGACAAATATATAATTCCATGGATTAGAGAACATTTTGTAAATTGGTGGTATGGAAAAGAAAAATCAATTTACAAATAATTGGAAATTATAAAAGATGAGACTTTCTGCTGCTGCAAAAAAATATTTGAAGATGATCAAACCTCTTGATCTGATGATTGTGGTTCTTTTGATCTTACTTTCCTTTGCACCCTTGAGAGTTTTCTCGCTTCAAGAACAAAAAGAACAATCAGCGGGGGCCCAGGAAATATTAACTGCCGTGATCACTCATAAAGGAAAAGTTGTCCACAAAATCAAATTAACAGGACATACTGGAACAACAAAGTATCGTTTTACGAATGGAAAAGCATACAACGTGGTAGTTGCAACAGGAAAAAAAGTTAAAATCGTCGAAGCTAACTGTCCGGATCAGATTTGCGTTCAGCATGCGGCAATTGGCAAAGCAGGACAATCGATCGTTTGCCTGCCACATAAATTAATCGTCGAAATAAAATCCAGTGATGGGCGTACCTTCGGAGGAATTGTTAATTGAATTATTCTTCGGAAAAGACACGACAATATGTCTATATTTCCCTGCTTTGTGCTCAAGGAGTTATCATCGGCCTCATTGAACGAATGATTCCTTTTCCCTTCGCCTTCGCGCCAGGAGCAAAATTAGGCTTGGCCAACATTATTACAATCGTATCGATTTATACCCTCCCAGTTTCGGAAAGTTTCTTATTGATGCTGATGCGTTTGGTTCTAACGACGCTGCTTGGTGGAACAATGTCGACTTTTATGTATTCTGTTGCCGGTTCTTTTCTTTCTTGGCTTGGGATGCTCTTAATCAAACAGCTTGGAGAAAAACACGTTTCTATGATTGGGATTTCAGCTGCTGGAGGAATACTGTTTAATATTGGCCAATTAAGTGTTGCAAGTTGGATTGCCGGCTCTTGGACTGTAATGCTGTATATGCCGATTCTTTCCTTCATTGGAATTTTAGCCGGAATTGCCGTTGGCATCGCAGCTAATTTTCTCTTCGAACATGTCCGTACACTGTCTCGTCTGCGTTTTGAGTATTCAAATGTCAAAGAAAGGATTTAACGAGTAAAAATATGAAAATAAATCCGATGTGGGATAAGTATCCGCTTATCAAACATGAGTTGGGGCTTACTTTAGCTTTGATGCAAAAAAATATTAAAACTGACAACGAGCCCGTTTCAAAAGCGATTTTGGAGATGATTAATTCCGGCGGAAAATTGCTCCGGCCAGCTTATTTATTGTTGTTTTCAATGTTCCAAAAAACCGATCGCAATAAAATTATTGCCTTGGCAGCAGCGATTGAAATTCTCCATATGGCGACTTTGATTCACGATGACGTAATCGATGAGTCGCCAACTCGACGGGGAATGTCATCGATTCAAAAACAGTTCGGACAAAGTACAGCTGTCTATTCCGGTGATTATTTGTTTGTTGTATGTTTTAACTTGTTAGCCGAATACGCCAGCGATTTCCGTGGAATTCAGCAATACGGTCACCATATGAATGCGATTTTAAATGGTGAAATGACACAGATGGTCGAGCGTTATGATCTAAACATTTCCATTGACCAGTATTTTAAACAAATCTCCGGAAAAACCGGGCAATTATTTTCCCTAGCAACTTTTCTCGGTGCCTACGAAAGCGGAAATAAAATTAAATTCGCGAAAAATGCCGAAAAAATCGGCCTGAATATCGGCGTATCTTTTCAATTAATGGATGATATTTTGGATTATACCGATAATAGCCAACAGATCGGCAAGCCGGTTCATAACGACATGCGTGAAGGTGTTTATTCAGCCCCTTTGATTCTGGCGATGGCTCAACATAAAGATCTTTTTTTCCCTTTTTTGAAAAAGAAGAACAAAATGACTGATCATGATACTGAAGAAATTGCTAAGCTGGTTATCGAATTCGATGGGATTAAAAAGGCCAAAAAATATGCTGAAACCTATACAAAAAAAGCACTTATACAAATTAATGATCTTCCTGACAAACCTGCAAAGAAAGCTTTAATCGATATCACGAGGGAATTATTGGATCGGCAATCCTGAAATGAAAATAATCGAAACAAAAAATTTAAATTATAGTTACACTCAGTCATCGATAAGAAGTATCGAGAATGTTAATTTTTCTGTCTTAGATGGTGAATGGATAACGATAGTCGGGAAAAACGGTTCCGGTAAAAGTACCTTGATTCGCCTTTTAGACGGCTTGCTTAAAGCTGATTCAGGAAAGATAATCATCGATGGACTAACCCTTTCAGAAAAAACTCTCTGGGAAATTCGCAAAAAAATTGGAATCGTTTTTCAAAATCCCGATAATCAATTTGTGTCCGGTAGCGTGATAGAAGATGTTGCCTTTGGAATGGAGAATTATCAAATTCCACAAGAAGAAATGTTGGTACGTGCTCAACAGGCTTTAAAAACTGTCGGAATGATCGATTTTGCCGAAAAATCGCCAGTTCGCCTGTCAGGTGGACAAAAACAGCGAGTAGCAATCGCCGGTGTTTTGGCAATTCAGCCGAAAATTTTAATTTTGGACGAAGCGGCCAGTATGCTTGATCCGGATGGACGCGATGAAGTCTGGCAGACAATCAAAAAATTAAAAGAACAGCAAAATTTGACCGTCATATCAGTTAACCATGATTTGAATGAACTTAATTTATCCGATCGAGTAATTTTGTTAAATGATGGAAAAATTGCCGCTGATACAAAAATTAACCAACTCTTTTCTGATAGTGAGCTTCTATCAAAAAACGATCTTAAACTTCCTTTTTTGCAACAACTGCAAAAAGATTTGCGTGAAAGTGGAATCAATTTTACACAAGAATACAATCATCAAAGGGAGCTGGTTAATTTTCTATGGAAATCAATTTCAGGAACGTAAGTTTTAGTTACCAATTAAATACGCCATTTTCGACTGCTGCCTTAAAAGATGTCAGTTTCGATATACCAGATGGATCCTTCACCTCTATTGTCGGACATACGGGTAGTGGCAAATCGACAGTTCTTCAACTTATCGATGGACTTCTAATCCCAGAAAAAGGTCACATACAAGCTGGAAGCTTTCAAATGAATTCCGGCAGCAATGCAAAGCATTTAAAGAAATTCCGGAAAAATGTCGGTTTTATTTTTCAGTTTTCCGAAAATCAACTATTTGAGGAAACGGTTGAAAAAGATTTGATTTTCGGACCAAAAAATTTTGGCGTCGAAGAAAAAATCGCCAAAGAAAAAGCGCGGAAAGTTCTTAAAATTGTTAATTTACCGGAATCATTTTTGCAAAAATCACCACTAGACCTTTCCGGCGGCCAAAGGAGACGGGTCGCGATTGCATCGATTCTAATTTCCGATCCGCAGCTGCTTTTGCTTGACGAACCGGTCATTGGTTTGGATCCGGGCAGCAAGGATGAAATAATGAATCTTTTTAGCAGACTCAACCAGCAGGGAAAAACGATTGTAATGGTAAGTCACGAAATGGATGATGTCGCCGATTATTCCGATCAAATAATCGTTTTAAACGCTGGCAGGATTTCAAAAGTCGGTAGTCCGGAAGAAATATTTTCCGATGAAAGTTATTTACGCAAAGAAAAATTGCGTTTACCCTCGGCAATCGATTTTGCCAAGCAATTGAAAAAAGTTGGTTTTCCAATTAATGTTTCAATCAAAAATAAGCGAGAGCTGTTAAGAGAAATTAAAAAGCAGTTTGAAATTGAGAAGGATAAAAAATGAATGTTGACCGCTTATTAATTGGCCGATATTTGCCTGGAAAAACACTGATTCATCGACTTGATCCACGGGTAAAATTAGTGATCACACTGGCCTTTATTTTTCTAACTTTTTTCGCTGATAATTGGCAATCCAATCTATTACTGTTTGCCTTCATCTTTTTTTGTGTTTTGATTGCAAAAATTCGCTTTGGCTTTTTTTTAAACGGTTTACGGCCGATGCTCTGGCTGATCATTTTCACAGTTATGATGCAGGTTCTTTTCCTAACCGGCGGACACCTTTACTGGCATTGGGGGTGGTTGACAATATCACAGTACGGTATCAATTCTGGAATAATCGTTTTTTTGCGCTTCGTTTTAATTATTTTTATTTCAACATTATTGACTTTGACAACCTCGCCAACAAATTTGGCAAACGGATTATCCAGTCTTTTAAAACCATTAAAATTTTTCCATCTCCCCATCGATGAAATATCGCTAATGCTTGCCCTCTCCCTCAGATTTGTACCAACTCTAATGGATGAAACAGGTAAAATTATGAATGCCCAACGAGCTCGCGGAGTTGATTTCGGCGAAGGAAATATTTTCCAACAAATGAGATCGCTTGTACCGATTTTTATTCCCCAATTTATCGCCAGTTTTAATCGAGCCGATGAATTGGCAACGGCAATGGAATCACGCGGTTATCGCGGAGCTGCTAAAAGAACAAAATTTAATCGATTAAAATTTAAAGTGAATGACTGGATAGCATGCTTAATATTTGTTTTTCTGATTTTCGCAATATATTTTTTAAGAAAATAAAAGAAAAGCAACGATAATCAATACTTGCGCTGCGCCTATCATCAACAAGTTATTTATAGCGCTTTTAAAAGTTGTTGCCTTATCCTGAAATTGCATAAAGGCATGGGTATTTTTGATTATCCAGGGTAATAAAAGAAGAACCAGTAGACTCCAGATTGGCAAATAATTAAAAATAACTGAAATTAAGATGAACAAAAGCGCCGTCGATGGCCAAAATGGATAAATTTGGACGGCTTTCTTTTTTCCCAGATAGAAAGGCAGAGTATAACGTTCATTTTTTATATCTTGTTTTAAGTCGCATATATTATCAGCGAACATAACCGTACTATCGAGAATTGCGAATGGCAGACCGACAAGTAAAAGTTGGAACAGAACAGCAAGATTGACCGTCAGATTAACAATCCATTCGGAATGAAAAGACAAAAAAATCGGCAAATATGGCATGTTGATGAAGGAAGCGATAAAAACGGTTCCAAAACCTTCGACCGGTCCGGACAACATCTCTCCTAAAGGAAGTCTCGACAGAGGGATTGGGCCGGCTGTGTAAAAAATTGCAACAAAGATCGCTGCCCCACCGATGAAAAGAAGGATTAAATTTGTCCGAAAAACTAATATAATTCCAATTGAACAAGCAATTAATAAAAAGGAAAACATTAAATAAAGAACGTGTTTCGGATTCAAATGCCGATAACTGATAATATTTGTCGTTTCCAAGTATTTTGAATCTTTGGCTTTTTTAAAATCCTGTACATGATTAAAACCCGATACAAAGAGAGCAACACAGAATTGGGCAAGGAAATAAAGCAGCGTATTTATCCAGTCAATTCTGCCAAAAGCATACTGAGCATAGGCAAAACCGAATAAAAGGGGCATCAAACCAGTGAGTTTCTGTGGGAGACTGATCAATTGAAAGAAAATTGGCCAGGTGATTTTCGCATAATCCTTTTTTGTCATTTTTAACCTCTCATTTAAATTTTACGTATTAAGGAACATAAAAACACATGTAAGCCGAACCCTCGAATTACAAGTGTTTTTGATTCAGATTGTTGAAAATTTATGTTGCTCAATCCGAGTAAATGATATTAGAAATTTTAACGGTCTTATGGTTGCCCGCTTGAGCACGATTGATGAGCTGTTGAGCATAAATAACGAAAAGATTCGAAGACTCGGTTGCCCCGGAAACCGTGTCAACAACGGCCGAAGGTTCTTTGGAACCGTAAGCTTTAATTAATTCCTCGTTTAACTTTGGAATATATTCCTTAGGTCCAACCCCGTTGGCCTTTTTCATTGCTTTTTCATAGGCTGCGTCATCAGTCTTCGACTTGCCTTTTTTGTTGACATAATCATATTTATTGGAAACAATTTTGTTGTTTTTGACTTTCATCGACATTACAACACGATATCCATTATAGTAATCCTGCTCTGCCAATTTGTAAGTCCCATTTTTAAGCTTCTTACCAGCGGTCTGCTTCGCAGTTTTTGCTGCGCTGGCCGTAACCGAAGTATTTGGAAAAACAGCGGGAGCAGCAACTGTAAAAGAACCCAAACTCATAAACGCAGCGCTCGTTAAAGCGATGCTTTTTAGTGTCTTACTTGTTTTCATAATAAAACCTTCCCCTTGTAAACTATGATTTCGCGCTACTTGTGAACCATATTACAAAATTCATTTTACTACTTTAACAAGGGACTTGGAAACGCTTTCAATAAATTTCACAATTGCACAAAAAAACCGCATCTCTGCGGTTGCCTTGGCAAATCTATAGGCCATGTTATGTTCCAAACGAGATTGGCGATCACGTTCTTCGACGATCATCTATCTACCGGATAAAACCGGTGTCAATTTTTACTTCATTTAGCCAAATTGACCGCCCCTACCAAAAAGTTTGGGTTGCCCGCTTGCAGGGTTTACGTCGTCTCACTTCCCCGGTTTCCCGGTTATTCGTCGCTATAGCACTTTTATAAGTTAATCAGACATGGCTAAGCTTTAGTCCTTTCGCTAGCCGTCAGTTAAATACTGCCTTCGCTTATTGGGCTCAGTACAAACACTCCAATCATCTCAGATTGGGCGGGCATGGACCTTCCTCACGAGTCTTTCATCGCGCGATCATCCGATTTGCCTTTAACTATTATACACATGGCGACTTTTTCAAAAAAATAAAAAAGAAACATTTTTTAGTAAGAATTTCTACAAATGCTTTACCGTGCTAGACTTTTTATTAACTCGTAACTTGGAAATTTAGGAGGAAATTATGACAGAGTTAAAAGCACGTTCAGAATTCGAAGAAAGGTATAAGTGGGATCTGAGTCCTCTTTTTGCCGATGAAAATGCATTTCTAAGAGCTATTAGCGATAGCTTGGACCAGATTAAAGCTTTTCAAAAAAATTTTGATGGGCATTTACATAGCCTTGAAGATTTTCAAAGAGCCTTGAAGGTTTATGAACAGTTGGGAATAGAGATAGATCAAATTGCAAATTATGGTTTTATGCCTCAAACATCGGATTTTTCCGATGAAAAATTTGGTGAAATAGCTCATGCCGCTCAGGACTTTGTCACCAAAAGCGATGTTGCTTTAAGTTTTTGGAAAGATGCCTTGATTAACGCCGATGATCAAATTCTTAAAGAAATAAATAAAAATCCCAATTATGCGGAATTGGTTCGCAAAACAAGACTCGACAAAAAAAGTTATTTAGGAAATACCGTCGAAAAAACAATCGCGAATTTACAAAGTGCTTTAAACACTCCTTACGATGTTTATACAAAGCTTCGGGCCGGCGACTATCATATGCAGGATTTTCAAGTCGATGGAAAAATATACAAAAATTCATTTGTCGCATACGAAAATTTCTACCAAAACGACGAAAATGCCGAGATTCGAGAAAAATCTTTCCGTTCTTTCTCAACTGGTTTAAGAGAAAACCAAAACGCTGCAGCGGCGGCTTATCTTAATCAGGTGACAAACGAAAAAGTACTGGCAACAATGCACGGTTACGATTCAGTTTTTGACTATCTGTTGGCTCCCCAAGAAGTCGATCGGACAATGTTTGATCGGCAAATTGATTTGATCATGAACGATTTTGCCCCGGTTGCGCAAAAATATTTAAAACACGTTGCCAAGGTCAATGGGTTGTCGAAAATGACTTTTGCCGATTGGAAACTTGATTTGGACTCCGAATTGAATCCGGAGGCTTCAATTGAAGACGGTTACAGCTATGTGATGAAGGCCACTGCCAAACTTGGGGATGAATATACAAAAACAATCGAGCCTTTCTTAAAAGATCGTTGGGTCGATTTCCCGGCAAATACTGGCAAAGATTCTGGCGGATATACAACATTTCCATATGGGGTCCATCCCTTCATCCTGATGAGCTGGACTGGGCGCTTGTCGGATGTTTATACTCTAATTCATGAAATCGGTCATGCCGGTCAAGGTGCTTTGTCGGCTAAAAATCAAAGCTATTACAACTATGAACCTTCAACCTATTATGTCGAAGCTCCCTCAACTTTTAACGAACTGCTCCTGTCGGACTATCTGGAAAACCGGTCCGATGATCCAAGAACGAAGCGTTTCGCTCTTTCTCACCGTCTAAGTGATACTTATTTTCATAATTTTATTACTCATTTGACCGAGGCGGCTTTTCAACGAGAAGTTTACACAATCATCGATCAAGGGGCTTCCTTTAATGCAGAAAAACTGAATCAAATTATGAAGAAGGTTCTTTCAAGTTTTTGGGGCGATGCAGTCGAAATAGATGATGATGCCGCTTTAACCTGGATGCGGCAGGCGCACTACTATATGGGTCTTTATTCTTATACATACTCAGCTGGTTTAACGATTTCAACCCAGGGATTTATTAATTTAAAAAACAATCCTGAAAACGGTCGCAAATCTTGGTTGGATTTCCTAAAACTTGGCGGTTCCAAAGCACCGATTGCGGCCGCTAAAACTGCCGGCGTCGATGTAACAAGTGATCAACCATTGAAAAATACAATTCAATTTTTATCTGATACAGTTGATAAAATAATCGCTTACACGAAACAAATTGAGAAATAAATTAAAAATAATCCTTCAACCTTAAAAAAATTATTTTAAGATTTTTATTAAAAAACGATCCTTACCAGGGTCGTTTTTCTTCTTCGATTTCATTGGAAATATCTGTCAGCATATCAAAATCAATTGTTTTTAAAGAATAGTCGGGGTGTTCCAGTTGATATGCTTGAATTGCTTTGTATTCAAACTCCGCTTTTCCAGGATTATCAGGGTCATAAACCATCAATGCCCCATCCGTGTGCTTAAGCATAAAGGCCTGAAAGTTGCGTAATTGAATTGGACTTTTATAGTTCTCTTTTGAAAGGGCCTCCGAAAAATCGACCCGAGTCCTCAAATCAGTTAACTTCACTTGGTGTTCCTGATTCCAATTTGCAGCGAAATTAGAAAAAGGAAGCATAAGTGCTATTTTAAGCTGTGGGAAATCTTTTTTAAGCCCAATCGCGGTTTCACAAGTCCACTGTTCAGTGCCCATTTGTCCCCCGGTAATTATCCATTCGAGTCCGTTATTTTCCAACTGATCAATCAGATTTTCCTTCAAAGCACGTTTAATGACTTCGATCTTCGGATCTTTATCATTGAAAGCACCTAACTCAAAACTTCGGTATCCTGTAACCCAAAGACGTGTTTGCATGTCTTTATTCTACAATTGTTGTTATGGTAAATTATCCAAGTGGAGTAAGAGCAGGCGGTTATCCACAAAAAAAGAAAAATCAGAACATCCGTTACGGCAAACGTGGGATGGGTCTTGAAGAAATGATCAATCAGGCTAACGACTACTACTTAGTGAATCATCAAGCAGTCATTCATAAAAAACCAACTCCGATTACTGTTGTCCATGTCGACTATCCCGATCGGAGCATGGCCAAGATTACCGAGGCTTATTATGTTCAACCGTCAACAACCGATTATAATGGGGTCGTTAACGGCAAATACATTGATTTCGATGCCAAGGAAACAAAAAACAAGACCAATATGCCCTTAAAAAATTTTCATCAACACCAAATTACCCATTTAAAAAACGTGCTTGAAAATGGAGGGATTGGTTTTTTGGTCCTTGGCTTTACGACTTTATCGGAGTATTATATTTTTCCAGCCTCACTTTTAATCAAAATTTGGGATAAAGCAAAGGCTGGCGGAGAGAAATCTTTGCCCTATAAAATCGTTTCCAAGCAAGGAATTAAAATAAACAGTAAAATGATACCTAGCCTGGATTATTTACCAGCTTTGAAAAAACTTTTTAATATCTAAATGTCTGACAATTCTTACAATCCAAATAATTTCGGAAGTAATTACGACGGCCAAAATCATAGCAGCGATTCCGCTAATCAAGCCAACTCGAATTTTGATTCAGCCCCATCGAATTACAAAGATCCGAATAATATGTTTCCCGAGACAAATGGACGGCGTCCTATCCATTTCGGTCGGAATAAAAATAAAAATAAAAATAAAAACATAAACAAAAATTTTGATGGAAACCAGAGTTCGTACGGACAAAACCAGGATTTTAATCAAAGTAACGATTTCAACCAAAATAGTGATTTCAATACGCGAAATTTCTCGTATGAGAATTATGATAACTACAATAACGATGCAAACAAAGCTCCTAATGAAAAGCGAAGGGATTCATCCAATAATTTGAAAAAAAGTCGAAGAAAATCAAATAATGGTTCAAATCGACCTAAAAATAAAAAAAAGAGCAAATTAAGGCTTTTCGGTAAAATTATTGCTTGGTTTACAACAATTTTTGCCTTGGTCCTGTTGGCTGGAATGGCAGTTTTTTTTACCTACGCGGCTAGTGCACCGAAAATTACCGAATCGGAATTGGCTTCTGAAAATTCGACACAAATTTATGATTCACAAGGGAATTTGATTTACTCAGTTTCCCAACAGCAACGAGATTATGCAGACCAGTCGGAAATACCCAAAAGTATGATGCATGCGGTCGTTGCAATCGAAGATCGTCGTTTTTATAAACATCATGGTGTTGATGTTTATCGAACTCTCGGAGCACTTGTTTCGGATATCAAAGGAAAAATAACCGGCAGTACCGCAGGGCTTCAAGGGGGGTCGACTTTAACCCAGCAATTGGTTAAATTATCCGTATTTTCAACCAAGACATCGGATCAAACGCTAAAAGTAAAAGCTCAAGAAGCCTGGTTGGCTCTAAAAGTCGAGAGAAATTTCAGTAAAAACCAAATTCTCACTTTTTATATCAACAAAGTTAATATGGGAAACGGCGTTTATGGAATGGAAACAGCCGCCAAATATTATTTCGGAAAGACTTTAAAACAATTAGACGTTTCTCAAACTGCCATTTTGGCAGGAATTCCCCAATCCCCGGTTTATTACGATCCGTATGTCTATCCGAAAAATCTAAAAATTCGTCGCGATCAGGTACTGGCTGGCGAAGTTAAAATGGGCTATATTACTCAAGCTCAAGCCAACAAGGCGAAAGCCGAGTCAGTCACAAAAGGACTTATTTCAAAAAGCAAACACACTGCGAATTCTGTAAGTACAAACCTTACTGTGAATGCTTATGTTCAGTCTGCCCTAAAAGAAGTCAAGAAACTTGGATATAATCCCAACAAGGACGGTTTGAAAATATATACAGCCATGAATATGAAGATGCAAAAGCGTCTTTATAAAGTTCTAAACGGCGGAACGGGAGTGCCATGGCAAAATGGTATTCAAGCGGCGGCAACAGTCGCTAATCCAAAAAACGGACGAATACTAGCCCAAGTCGGCGGTCGGAATGTTACGACAATGTTTGGTCTTAATCGAGCAGTACAAACCAATCGATCCTCGGGATCGACGGCAAAACCTTTGGTTGATTATGGACCAGCGATCGAATATCTAAACTGGCCAACTTATCGAACGGTACAGGATACTGCATATAAATATCCGGGAACAAATACCAGTGTTCATGATTTCGATGACGAATATCAAGGAAACATGACTATGCGTAAAGCAATCGTGGTTTCCAGAAACATTCCGGCGGTTAAAACCCTGATGGATGTGGGAACAACGAGATCCTCCGAATTCTTAAATAAACTCGGCATAGCGATCAAAGCAAGCCAATTAACCGCTTCTTCAGCAATTGGTATTAATGTTTCCACAGAACAAGAAGCGACAGCATACTCTGCTTTCGCTAATGGTGGTACTTATTACAAACCCGAGTATGTCGAAAAAATCGTCACCTCGGATGGTGTAACTCATAGTTATAAGCCAAGCGGGACACGAGCTATGAAAAAATCAACCGCCTTTATGATGACAAACATGCTCGAAGGCGTTCCTCAATCAAATGGATCTGCTCCCGGAGCAAAAATATCCGGCCTCTATCAAGCGGTAAAGCCCGGAATCGTTGGTTATGCCTCGTCAGTCGGACAGCCTGATGGAGCAGAATCGGATGTTTGGCTTACAGGCTATACAAAGTACTTGGCTGCCTCTTTCTGGGTTGGCTACGACGAACCGAATAAAACCGGAAACTACATTCCTTATTCGTCAGAGTCTTCCATGCCTGAGCGTGCCTACCGCGATTTCATGATAAGTGCCATTCAAGGATATGAAAACACCAACTGGACCGCGCCAAGTACGGTTGAAAAAGTTGTTAAAAATGGAGTTACCGAATACGAAGTCAAAGGAGCAAAATGGAGTAACGGCGGTCTGCCAAGCGTTTACTCGTCGTCTTCCTCCAGTACACAGACGGTTGTTGTTGATCCGCCTGCTTCCGCTTCGACTGCCAGCACATCAAGTTCGTCAAGCAGCGTTGTTGTTCAAAGCAGCAGCTCGTCATCAAGTTCTGCGGCTGCAAGTTCCAGTTCTAGCAATGATACACAGACATCATCGTCAGCCAATACTGAATCGTCAGCCAATACTGATTCGAATAGTCCATAATAATTACTCCAACAAAATAGAAAACAAAAAAACGGATTCTGACATCCGTTTTTTTGTTTGCAAAATTATAAATTCTTTTCTTCACCGATTTTTTTTAAAGGTATCTTGATATTTTCCGATCCGGAAGAAGATGAAGGTTTTCTTTTAAATTCCTGTTTACCCTCAAAAGAATCGCCCGAATACCTCTGCCGGTGCTGTAAATTATCGGCTTCAGCCTGTTCTTTAGTTTGGACATTGTTATGTTTCCAATTAAGCAGTATTTTTTCGATGTAACGAAGATTTAAGATTTGAGCATTAACTGCCTGGTTAAGTGCTGTAACGACCAAATCAGGGCTAAATTGGTCCTTTTTAAGCCATTCGGAAATCGTCTGCAATTCCATCGGTGTTAACATTCGACCAAATTCCCTTTGAAAGGTCTGATAGAGACGTTTTTGAGTACCAAGCTGGCTAAGACTTTTGTCGGCAGATAGAGAATTCGGATCAACCCGGCCTCCTCCGACAAGTTTTTCGATTAAACCGCTTAAGTCATATGCATCGTTATTCATTGAAAAGGAAATGAATTTATGCTTCAGCAGTTTTTCAAGAATTCTTTGAATCGAATTCTGAGAAAAATTAGTCCGGGCAGAAATTAATTCAGAACTCGGTAATTTAATCCCTTCTCTTGAAAACGCAAAAAGTTGAATAACGACAATTAAATCCTCGTTGCTCAATCCAATTTGATGATAATTTCTTAAGAGCCGCGTCGGAATATCGACATTTCCTTCGGCAAAAAATTGTTTTTCGTCTTCGTCCATCAGGGGTGCAATCGATTAAGAGTCCTTGGGAATGGAATCGTTTCGCGGATATGATCTTCGCCAGCTATAAAGCGAATCAAGCGTTCCAAACCAAGGCCAAAACCGGAATGCGGTACGGTACCGTATTTACGAAGATCAAGATACCAGCTGTATTCGGAAAGGTCGAGATGTTGGGAGATAATCTGCTGTTTCAAATAATCATAGTCGGTATCACGTTCGGAACCGCCGATTATTTCCCCGTAACCCTCCGGAGCCAGCATATCAGCCGAAATTACCACATCATCGCGGCTTGGGTGACGTTTCATATAAAAAGCTTTAATCGCTTTAGGGAAATTAACAACGAAAAAAGGTGAATTAAAACGTTTTGCCAGAAAAGTTTCCTCCGGCGAACCAAAATCAACACCCCATTCGATTTTAAAATCATTATCCTGTAATAATTTAACCGCATCATCGTAACTGATTCTTGGATAGGGAAGTTTAGTGTAGGCGCGTAGCTTTTCGACATCCCGACCAAGCATTTTTAATTCAACTTGGCAGTTATCAACAACTCTTTCAATCAAATAAGCTATAAATCGTTCTTGGACCTTTAGGGAATCTTCTTGATGCATCCAAGCCATCTCGGCATCAATCATCCAAAATTCAGTCAGATGCCGGCGGGTCGAGGACTTTTCCGCACGAAATGTTGGACCAAAATCATAGACTTTTCCAAAAGCCATCGCCCCGGCTTCAGCATAAAGCTGACCGGTTTGCGATAAATAAGCATCTTTATCGAAATATTTTACTGGAAACAGTTCAGTGGTTCCTTCCGGGGCCGAATCTGTAATAATTGGCGAATCCAATTTTAAAAAACCATCTTTGTGAAAAAAATCATAAATCGCACGAATAATTTCGTCGCGAATTTTCATCGTGGCGAATGGTTTTTGATGGCGCAAATATAGATGTCTTTCATCAAACAGAAAATCTGTGCCATGTTCCTTTGGCGTAATTGGATAATCTTCCGATTCACCAACAATTTCAATATTGGAGACGGCCATTTCAAAACCAAACTCGCTTCGTGAATCTCGATGAATTTCGCCGGTTACATAAAAACTGCTTTCCTGTTTTAAATGTTCGGCTAACTTAAAAGTAGCTTCGTCGACATCGCCGACCGAAACAACCCCCTGCATAAAACCGGTCCCATCACGCAACTGCAAAAAGGCAATTTTTCCACTTCCTCTTTTTTGCCTGAGCCAAACACCAATCTTGACTGTTTGACCGACAAATTCAGAAACATCTTCGATTCTAATTACTTTAGTTTCTCCCATTTATTCAAAACTCCTTAAATTACTATAATCCTTCAATTAGGCGATAAACTTTGCCGCTCTTTAAATCAACCGTTAGAAAACTAACCGAATTCTTTTTTCCTGCATAACTTAATTCGAAAACAGCCCGACCCTTATAAATCGATGGAGCAAAGGAATAAACATTCTTAACCTTGTACTTTTCATAAATTTTATCGAGTTTGCTATCCGAAAGCTGTTCGGAAACCGGAATTTTATCGACTATTTTTTTCTTGGCATTGAAAATGACCAAATATTCTTTGCCTTTGCTGTTTGTGCCATAAATTGAATAATAGTTTCCATTACGATCACTCTCTTTGAAAGTCTTGACTTTCTTAATACCAGCTTTTGTTTCCGCCAAACTTGAAAATTTACCTGCGGAACTATTGATCGGTAGTAAAACGAAAAAAAGATAGAGTGAAACTAAAAGCAGTACAAGAATCATCAGTCCGACATAAATTAAACGCCGATGAGCCTTATTAGATTTCTCTTGATATTGTATTCTTGAATAGTTGTCCAAATATCCTCACTTACTACGACTATAAATTATATAAAAACGGCTATTTTAATTCACTACCTAAAGACAAAATTACGGAATTCATATCAGAAAAATCCCTGATTGAGTACCAATTCTTTATATAGCTCTGGGCCTGAGTAAACAAAATAATTTTTTTGGAAAAAAATGGAAGCATATCGATCAAATTGGATACTCCTTTGTCGACATCGAAAATAAACAAATTATATTCCCGGGAAAATTCATTTTTAGTTCTCAAGAAACTGTCAAGATCGGTAATAGCGATTGAGGGGAAAGTATAACTGGAGATCGATCGTTCAAAATAATCGAATTTATTTGGCGAATCCTGATCACTGAAAAAATTAAAGAGCGGTTCGGGAAAGCCATTAACGAATTCATTCAAGTTTCCCGTCCTGCTTTTAAGTAGCCAACTAATAACTCTTAACTTCGCCAATTGACGGCTGGGATTGTCTTCGGTCAAAAAAGCATCAGCCAATTTATCCAAACTAACGAAATCTTTTCTTGTAATCGGGATTTGAAACAAATCCTTATTTTCGGGAAATAGGGATTGAGATTTTTGAAAAGTCGAACGTCTTCTTAAATAATTTTCCTCAATGATTAAAATTTTATATCCTTTGGCGGCAATTTTCACAGCCAAATCCAAATAAGCATTTGTTTTTCCAAAACGCGGTCGGGAAAAAACAGAAAAAATCTTATTATTTTTGCCAGTAATTTTCGATTGAAGAATATTGGCAAAAGATTCTTGACGTGGTCTTAAAACAGTTGCCGGGAGCGGTTTGGAAAGCGAAGACTGTTTCTTTGCTTCTATCCATTTAATAAGCTGCCCCTTATCTATTTTTTTCAGTCTTGCGATGTCGAAAGGACCATATCGATCACCGGGAAAAGTTCTTTTTCCTTTCGACAATTGAAAAATTGTTTCCGTATTTCCAAGCAAACTTTTCGAATGATTAATCAAATTATTTAAAGTATTCTGCGGAAATTCCTGCAAATGTTCATGAATTTTCAAAAAAAGCTGTGCAGTTGCCGAAGCATCCTGATCCGCTCGATGATGCCTTGGTAGATTAATACCGAGTTTTGAAACAAGCTCATCTAATTTATAACTGTTCATTGTTGGAAAAACAATTTGGGCCAATTGAACCGTATCAACGTATTCCAAACGTAAGCGGCGCATTTTTATCCGAGCGAATTCCCCGTTTAAATACGGAAAGTCGTAACGAACGTTGTGCGCAACAAAAACAGTTCCTGACAGTTGGTCATGAATCATTCGAGCCAAATCTTCAAAATATGGTGCATTCTCGACATCTTCGTTTTTTATCCCGGTTAAATCTACAATTTGTTCAGGTATTTTAACGCCAGGATTAACCATCGTCTGAAAATTATTAATTATTTTCCAATTTTTAACAAAACTAATTCCAATCTGAATAATATGGCCGCCCTCTTTGAATGGAGCAGTTGTTTCTAAATCCACAATTGAAAAAGTTGAATTTTCATCCATCTACAAAATTTTACCTTTTTTACTACAATTAGTATTATGAATTTCGGTTTTGGACAAGCACATGCTAAAGCACATCTTCTTGGAGAACATTCGGTTGTATACGGATATCCGGCAATTATCGCGCCTTTATTGAGTCTCACGAATAAAGCCGAGATTATCGATTCCGATACAATAGTTATCGAAACAGACAACTTTTCCGGATCGATGTACCAACTTAATTATCGTTTCAGCGGAATTTATAATCTCCTGGTCGAATTGCTCAATTTCTTTGAAAGCCCCGATCTGACTTTCAAACTGCACGTTAAATCAAATATACCCTCGAAAAAGGGCCTTGGATCATCGGCAGCATATGCTGTCTCAATTGTAAAGGCTTTTTGCGATTATTTTGACTATCAGTACACCGATGAAGAAGTTTTCAAATTCGCTCAAATAGCCGAAAATAAAAATCACGGTAAATCTTCCGGTGGAGATACCTATGCCGTTATGGCCGAAGGTCCGATTTTTTTCGACAGCAACAAAGATGCGACGATTCTAAAACTCGACACACAGGCTTATATTATAATTGCCGATTCCGGAACAGCCGGTTTGACCTCTCAATCCGTTCAATTGGTTGCGGACAATTATGAAAAGAATCCAACTGTCTATGGCGGTTACTTGAAAAGAATGGGAGAAATTGCCGATAAAGGCCGAGAAGAAATTATCGCAGACGACTTAAAAGACTTTGGCCAGTTAATGAACGAAAATCAACTTTTATTGTCAAAATTAGGCGTTTCAACACCCTACTTGGAACGTTTAATAAAAATTGCCCTAAAACACGGCGCACTGGGTGCTAAATTGACCGGTGGCGGGCTCGGCGGAAGTATTGTCGCTTTAACTGATAAATCGGAAACCGCAAAAGAAATAAAAAGTGCTCTCAGCAAATCAGGAGCATCGGAAAGCTGGATCTCGAAAATCTGATGGCTAAAGTCCGTGCATATACAAATATCGCCCTGATAAAGTACTGGGGAAAAAGCGATCTAAACTGGAATTTACCGACCAGTAGTTCGATTGGTCTAACTTTGGATCGTTTTTACACCGACACGAGCGTGGAAATTGATCAGTTTTCAAAAAAAGATTTTTTTCAATTAAACGGGCAACAAATCGAAGGGCCAAAAATCAGTAAAATCATCAATTTTATCCGAAATTCGTGCGGTAATAAAAATTTTGTAAAAGTTATCAGTGAAAATCATGTACCGACATCGGCTGGATTGGCTTCTTCGGCTTCTGCTTTTGCAGCTTTGACAAAAGCAGCCAGTCAGGCTTTCGGTCTCGAATTGGATAATCGAGAACTTTCAAAGATTGCCAGAATTGGATCCGGCTCGGCCAGCCGGTCGATTTTTGGTGGTTTTTCCATCTGGCATAAAGGGCAAAACAAGGATGATTCTTTTGCCGAATCAATTTTGGATCCAGTCGATTTTGATATCCGGGTTATCGACATTTTAGCCGACAAACGTGTAAAAAAAATATCTTCGAGTCAAGGAATGCAGCTGGCTCAAACTTCTCCAAATTATGACAGTTGGCTTAAAAAAAATGATCGTCAGATCGATGAAATGTTAAAAGCAATTTCAGATCACGATCTTGAAAAAATCGGTTTGATTGCCGAAACAAATTCGGCATCGATGCATGAACTGAATCGAACTGCAAAAGTCCCCTTCGATTACTTCACGGAAAATACTCGAGAAATTATTGCCGAAGTCGACCAACTTTACAAAAAAGGAATCCTAGCCTTTGCAACAGTGGATGCCGGTCCCAACGTAAAAGTTATTACCAATTCGGAATATCAGGAAAAAATTATCAATGTACTCAAAGAATACGGCGAAATATTGGTTCAAAAACCAGGTCGGGGTGTAGCCAATGTCTGAACTAAAAATACCGGGGAAATTGATGTTGGCGGGAGAGTATGCCGTTACACTGGCAAACCATCTGGCTCTTGTTTTCTCAATTGACCGATTTATTTCAAAAAATTATTCACAACTAGTAAACGAAAAGGGAGTCAAATACGGACTTGGATCCTCAGGCGCCTACGCTGTTTTAATGACTAAAATGGAAAATTCTTCACTTTCGGATAAAGATATTTTTCGGCAGGCGTTAATTTTGTCTCGACAAACACAGCCACAAAACTCCGGTGCCGATATAGCCGCTTCAACCTATTCAGGCTTACTGCTTTATAAAAACGGTAGTTTTCCTGAGAGAATCTTTTTTCCTGAAAACTGGAATCTAATTGTCGGTTGGACTGGAAAACCGGCCATTACCAGTGAATTGGTTAAAAAAAATCAATTGTCATCCTCTTTTGTAAAAGAATCCGATATGATTGTCAGGAAAATGGTTGATTTTATTAAAGCAAAAGATTTTGAAAAATTTAACCAGGAAATTTTTCTGGCTGAAAAAAATCTTGAAAAACTGAGCGGTGTTTTAACAGACGAATTGGCCAAGGCAATCGAAATCGCGAAAAATTTCGGCATCGAGGCCAAAATTTCCGGCGCAGGCGGTGGCGATAACGTAATTGCTTTTACAAGAGATCCGAAAATTAGTCAACAAATTAAAAATAATTGGCAGGAAGCTGGAATTATTCCGCTTGATTTGCACGTATACTATAAAAAGTGACAGAAAATCCAAAAAAAATTGAATCCGCTCATGCCCATCGAAAAGACGAACACCTCAGCCTGGTTATTTGGCAATGGCGTCATAAACTACCTTTAAGTGGGCTGCAATTTGTTCATCTCGATCGACCGGTTTTACCAAATGTCAACGTTACTGATGTTGATCATTCGGTAAAACTTTTTGGAAATCATTTCCAGTGGCCTTTTTATATCGAAGCAATGACCGGCGGAAGCTTTAGAACCGGCGTTATTAATCAAAAATTAGCTGCTATTGCCAAAAAGTATCATCTTGCAATGGCTGTTGGATCAGAGTCTATATCTATCAGCGAAAAAGAAACAATCAAAAGCTTTTCGGTCGTTCGAGAAGAAAATCCTGATGGTTTCATTTTTGCCAATATTGGCGCCGGCCATTCTGTAGAGGATGCTAAAGAAGCTATTCGAATTGTCGATGCAAATGCATTGGAAATTCATTTAAACGCTGTCCAAGAGCTGTCAATGAGTGAAGGAGACCGAAGCTTTGCTTCTTGGAAAAGGAATATAAGCAATATTATCGAGCAAGTCGATGTTCCGGTCGTCCTTAAAGAAGTCGGTTTTGGTATGTCAAAAAAATCAGTCTCTGATTTAGCCTCTTTACACCCCGCCGCCATAAATATAGCCGGTGCGGGTGGAACAGACTTTGGCAGAATCGAAGAAACAAGAAATCGTCAATCTTTTTGGGAAACAGCCGATCAAGACGAACAAAATGAACAGGAACAAGAAGAAGAAGAATTTGATGATCCCGAGTTTCAAAGCATTCTAACCAGCAATACAAATCTTGGCATTATAACAAGCGATTCCCTTCGTTTTGCCAAACAGGCCAATACTGGATTACCGATTATCGCAAATGGTGGAATTACAAATTCTTTGGAAGTTTTTAATTCCCTAGCCCTTGGTGCAAAAATGGCCGGGATTGCTGGTTATTTCTTATTTCAGCTTAGTCAAAATAAACTCGAAAAAACAATTGAAAATTGGCAAAAACAACTACCTTTGCTATATGCGATTTATGGAGTCACCAATAGTGAAGAAATCAGTCAATTAAAAGAAATCGATCCCTACGATCTTGGCTGATCGTGAATTGTCTTTCTTAATCCCTTTGGATAAAAGTTTTTAATTACCTTATCGGAATAGCGGCCAATGCCAATCCCGTTAGATTGTTTGGTCATTAAGACCCATCCTTTGACAAAATTACCCTTTAAATTTATGATTATATCACCATGAATAAATTGTCTGAATTCGTAATCCGAAAGATCGTAGGTTTGAGAAATTTTATTGCCCAAACTGCTTAACGCAAGTGAGTGAGCCGGAATAAAACGTTTATTTTTTAGTCGACCGATTTGCAGTCCGAGTCGAAGAACCTTCAATCCGGAAATTTCAGGACAATTTTCGGGAAATAAATAAAAATAATCGCCAAATCTATAAATTTGCTTAATTGGAAAATCGAACTGATTCTCTTTAAAAGCATTCTGAAGATTTTGAGAATCGTTACGACTTAAATTACTCCGCAATTGATTAACTTTGTTTTTTTGGTTCTTCCCTTTCGATTTAATTAATCGGGCAACAAAATGTCCTTCACCCTTAATTTTGTTTGGCCAGAGACGGGCCGTATTTTTTAATTCGCGATTTCCATTGGCCCACTGCGGACGACCATCTTCGATACCATCCTTTTTCCTGATTTTTAATAGCGATAATTCGGAATAATTATCCAAAAGCCAGGCCACAATCTGCTCGTCTTCTTCCGGCGCAAAGGTACAAGTTGAATAAATAAGCTGGCCGTTTGGACGGAGCATTGACAAAACTGATTTGAGAATTTCTTTTTGCCGGTTGGCACACTCCGAACTATAGTCGGAATGCCAATATTTGATTGCCTGAGGATCTTTTCGAAACATGCCCTCGCCACTGCAGGGAGCATCCAAAAGAATCTTGTCGAAATAATTTTCAAAATGTTCTGCCAATTCATCAGGGCGATGGTTGGTAACGATACAATTAGTAATCCCGGATCTTTCAATGTTTTCGCTAAGGATTTTTGCTCTGGAAAAACTGATCTCATTCGCCATCAGTAAGCCCTGATTATTCATATCAGCAGCAATTTGGGTACTTTTTCCACCGGGTGCGGCTGCCAGATCGAGGATCTTTTCTCCCGGCTGTGCGTCAACCACCTGGGCAACGAACTGAGCACTTGGTTCCTGTGAATAGGCAACCCCACTCAAAAAAGCTGTTGATTCACCAAAAATTTTCCCATAACGGCCATTTTCCCGATTCCAAGGAATCGGGGTTTGCCTTTTTAAAGAAGAAAATTGGCGAAGGTCCTTTAAAGGATTCAAACGAAAACCATTATCGGCTTCCATTTGAAAACTGGCCAAAAAATCATCCGCCTCCTTCCCAAGTAGGCGCCGATACTTCGCTATGAATTCCTTTGGTAGCTCAAGCATTCAATTTTTCCTCAATTAGTGGCAGAAGAGTTTTGGCCGCCTGTTGTTGACCAGTAACACTCAAGTGGACACCGTGATCACTTATTTCAAAATTCCAATGATTATTTTCAATCAAAGAAATATGTTTTTCGTCCTTAAAGACCTTGCGGAAAACATCTCGGAAGCAACCGTTAAAAGGTTCAACAACAATAATTTTCGTTTCGTGAAAACGTTTTTTTAATTCACGCAGCAAAGCCTTTAGAGAAAAAGAAAATTCCTCAGAACTGGCAGAACGGTCATTCGTCCCTAAATTAACAATTACTCCGGCTAAAGGCCGCGAATAATCAATTGGTCGAGAAACATTTAAAGCCGAGTTCCAGATAAAATCAATTGCCGTCGGTGGATAAATATTGGCTCTTTGAGTGATTCCAGTACCGCCATAAGCAATTCTAAGATTGTTGTAATCGAGTTTCTCTGAAAGCAAATAAGCCCAACTCTTATCGGGACGATGAGCCGAAGTATCAAAACTGTCCGGTAAAATTTTTTGGCCATTGATGATCGAATCACCAATAAAAACCAAGTTTTTTCTAGAGGGAACCGCACCGGTCAGTTGACCGTTAAAACTGATTTTTTTTAAAAGGAAAAATTCAGAAAGATTCCAGGTTTGTGCTTTCACAAAAGTTATCGCCTGAGTCATAATCCGAATTAAATGATCTGAATCAGGATCCAAATCAAGCTGAATATTACGTTCGGACAAAATTTGCGAGTAAAAATCGGCTCCATCAATTGAAATAAGAATTCTTGATTGATCCGCAGCTAAAGTTCTATTTGGCCAATCAAAGATAATCTTTGAACAATGACTGCTTTTAAGCCAAATCTCTGCACCAAGATTTGTTGAAAAAATCTGTTTGTTGGTCGAATCCTCGATCCAACTTCCAAGAAAAGCATTTGATTTAATTGTTAAAGGAAAAGTATTCATAATTATTTAATAAAGTCGCCTGGTTTGATTCCGTTCATACCAATCATTGGATCGATTTGATTATTTTCAATCAATTCTTTGCTTAAAACATAGTCAGGAGACTCATTGGCCTCTTTTTTGGTCGCTAGCACTACAGGCCTATCGACACCGTTTAATAATTTTACTAAATTTGTCTGCCGTAAAGGCGTCGGATTGTTGATTGCATCGGTAAAAGCTCTTTGACTGCCAATTAAAATCAATGATTTCTCGGCACGCGTAACACCGGTGTAGACAAGATTTCTCGTCACAAAATTATTAAAGGTACTTGTCAAAACAAAAATAACATTTCTAAACTCACTGCCTTGGGACTTATGAACTGTCGATGCATAGCTAAGCCGTAGTTGATTAATTTCATTCTCTTTATACATGACAGTATTACCAAGAAAATCAACCGATATGAAGCGTGAACGAAGCGGACCAGACAATTGCGTGGCAATCACATATCCTATATCACCGTTATTGACACCTTTTTCCGGATTGTTTTCTTGCTGCATAACCCGATCCCCAGCCAGAAAAGCAGTCGATAAATCATCAATCCGGATATCTCGATCAATTAAATATGGACGTGCCAGTTGGTTTAGAAGTTCGACAAGTCGATTCGTCGGAGTGATGATTTGTAAATCTTCCTTTTTAATACCAAAACGCATTGCTGCGGACAAAATTCGGCTGATCCCTTGTTCCAACTGGTATTCTTCAAGAGAAAAGAAAGAGATATCATTACCGTTTTCAAACATTTTTTGATCGACGATTCCCCGTTTCAAATCCTGTGATAAAAGGTCGATTCCAGAGCCCTTCGTCTGCCGATGATTGATCTGTAATTCGATTGTTTTAAATTGATCGCTGAGAATTAAGTCAGTTAAAATTTGACCGGCGCCAACCGATGGAAGTTGATCTTTATCGCCAACCAATAGTAAACGGCAACCATTAGGTACCGCTCGCAAGAAATGCTGGAAGAGTTGCAGATCAACCATTGACATTTCATCAATTACAATCAATCCGGCCTGCAGCTGATTATTTTCATCGAAATCAAAATATCCATCAGAGGTCGCCCCAAGCAGGTGATGAATCGTGACAGCCTGACGCCCGGTTACTTCTGTAATACGAGCTGCAGCACGACCGGTTGGAGCAGCCAACAAAACCAATTTTTTCGTTTGTTTGAATTTATTTTCCGAATCAGACTTCTCGGCCGCTCTTTCCCATTGCTGAATAACAGTCTTGATAACAGTAGTTTTGCCAGTCCCTGGTCCACCAGTCAGTATCGTTATCTGATTCTTGAAAACCGATTCTACGGCCTTTTTTTGCTTATCGTCAAGTAACGACTTATTGGAAAGTTGCAGTTTTCCGTTGAAAGAACGCTGTTTGTTTTTTGAAACACGTTTTAAATCATCGATAACCGATTCTTCCAAACGATAATATTCAGCTAAAGAAACGCGGCTATCGGAAATGAACAATTGCCCTTTCCTTTGCAAACTTTCGATTTCAGTCAAAATTTCCTGATCGAAAAACCCGAGTCCGCTTTCCAAAAGTTCTGAAACATTCTTTACGAGCTGGCCTTTGCTTAAGTAAGTATCCCCACTTTCTTGGGCTGCCGTCAATAAACTGAAAATAACTGCTCCATCGATCTGATCTTCTTGATTATTCAAATTATTGAATCGGGCAATCTGCTGAGCGTCTTGAAAAGTGAATCCATCAACCTGGCCAATCAATTGATAGGGATTTTCCGACAAAAGATTTGTAAAATCGGAACCAAATTGGTCAAACAATCGCTCGATCAAAGACTGGCTAAGGCCATACTGGCTGCTTTGAGCAATTGCTTTGGTTTTTTCCTGATTGCTTAAAAGAACGGCTCGCATATTTGCAATTTGTTTTTTCTTCAAACCGAGTGTCTTCAACTGATCGGGTTTATCAACAATCATATCAAGCGATTCACCGCCAAAATTACCTACGATCTTCTCGGCTGTCTTTCTCCCGACTCCCTCAAAAAGATCAGAACTGAGAAAATCTATTAATCCATCGTTATCATCCGGTAAAACGGACTGATAATCAAAAACATTAAACTGTTTTCCATATTTCGGATGAACCGTTAATTTTCCGGAGAATTCATAAGACTCGCCGATTTTTAAATCGGCAATTTCGCCCGTAAGAGTGATTTCCGTCTCTTCCCAATCAAAATCATCATTGGATACTTTCGCCAAAAAAACAGCATAATTATTAGCACTGTTTTTAAAAAAAGATTTTTTTATACTTGCTACTAATTGCGCCACTTAAATCAGTTTAACTCAAAATAAATAGCGTCATTCGGCGCTTAAGCAAGATTTGAATATTAAAGATCAACTAATTGTTTCGATAACTTTTCGATCAATTAATTGCTTCATAAAAAAACGATACTGTTCTACCAAAGCTTTGTCTTTAGGATTGGAAAAAATGTCAATATTAATCGCTTCGTTGCCACTGAGCAATGAAAGTTTAAAGGCAGTCAAATCCTTCGTAAAGGTTATCTTTAATTTTCTCGAAGCAGAGTAGCCCTTTTCCGGTTCAAGCATGTCTGTTTGAACAAAAGCACCGGCATTATTTAAAACAAAACCAAGATCTCGAAGAGTAAAAGCTTTTATTTCAGGGCTGATTCGATATCCTTGATCGCCCTTTACCAAAACTGTGTTTTCAAATGCCATGTTTAAATTATATCAAGCGAAACCCTTAAGCATCAAAATTAAATTGATTGAATAAAGTTTAAAAGCAATTTAGCCGATCTTTCGCCAGCCTGCACGAGAAATTCATCGAAACTAATCGCCGCTTGGTCATCGGCAGCATCGGAAATCGCTCTTAGAATGACAAAAGGTACTTGGAAATCGTAGGCAACTTGAGCAACTGCCGCACCTTCCATTTCAACGGCCAATCCATCAGGAAAATTTTTAATAATTGTATTTTTCATGTCGCCCATCACAAAGGAATCGCCTGTAACAATCAAACCAGTCTTTGCTTCCGGATTAACCTCTTGAAAATCTTTTACCAACTGAGGATCAGATTCAAAGAAACGCGGTTTTTCCGGCACGTAGCCAACAGAACCTTCGAATTTGGTGTTGTAAACGTCATGATGAGCCAATTTGCTGGCAATAACCTGATCGCCAATATGCAAACCGGCAGCTAAAGCACCGGCAGACCCAGTATTCACAACAAGATCCGGTTTATAGCGATCCAAAAGAACACCGGTTGCCATCGCGGCTTGAACTTTGCCAATTCCGGATTCCGTCAAAATAACATCTTTACCATAAATCTGTCCTTCGGAGAAATTCTGTCCGGCAATTTTTTTGCTTTGAATATTACTCAAAGCATCCAGCAATTGACGCTTTTCCTGTTCCATCGGTGTAATGATTCCAATCTTCATTTATAGAGCTCCTCATAAAAAAATAAAGTATAGATACAAAAGGACAATCAGAACTACCAATGACAAAATAGCAATATTCAAGCGAAATTTTAGTCTTTGGCTTCTTCCTTTACTTGTCAGCTTTCCGTCCGAACCAAGCTCGAACTTGCCATTGTGAGTTAATTTGAATTCTTGTTCGTATTCCGGTTGGACAGGAGTTACCTGTTTTGGATGTTCCTTGGCATATTGCTTTTCGATCGCTTTTCGTTTTTTCAAACGATCTTGAGCTTCGTCCTTGGCGTTTCTTTTTTCGACCCAATTGTTGATCCTGTCTTTTAAAGACATAGCTTAATAATACAAAAAGGAGGCCGATTATTCCTCCTTTTTGTCCACTAATCAAATTGATTGTTTTTTAGCATTTGTTCCAAAGCATCCCAAGCCAAACCGGCGCATTTCACCCGGGTTGGAAATTGACTGATTTTAGAAAAGACCGAAGCATCTCCAAGCTGATCGATTTCTACACTTTCTTTCCCAGTAATCATCTTCTGAAATTGGGAAATTCTCGTTTGCATGCTTTCAAGCGATTGGTGAAGTGCCAAATCAGCAAGAATACTTGCCGAAGCCTGACTAATCGTGCAACCCTGCCCTTGAAAAGCAATTGCAGTGATATGCCGATCAGAAACTTTGATCTGAAGCTCTAAAACATCGCCGCAATTTGGATTGTGGGCAAGCTGGACTGCCGTTGGGTTCAGTAATTGTCCCCGATATCTTTGGTCAACGGCAGCATCCAAAACAACCTGCCGATATAACTGATTTAATCCTTCTAATCCCACGAAAATATCCTAACCGATCGAACCTGCCATTTGAAATTCGATCAAACGATTAAGTTCGACTGCATATTCCATCGGTAATTGTTTTGTAAAAGGTTCAATAAAACCCATAATAATCATTTGGGTAGCTGTCGCCTCAGAAATTCCGCGACTCATTAAATAATAAAGTTGTTCTTCCGATATTTTGGAAACACGGGCTTCATGTTCCATACTGACTTGTCCATTATGAATTTCATTGATCGGAATCGTATCGGAAGATGATTTATCGTCCATGATAATCGTGTCGCATTCAACATGAGCTTTTGATCCTTGGGAATGTTCGCCAAAACGAACCGCGCCACGATAGTCGACCGCGCCACCATCTTTGGAAATCGATTTTGAAATAATGCTGGAAGACGTATTGGGAGCATTGTGAATCATCCGAGCTCCGTTATCCTGATCCATGTGTGCTCCGGCAACGGCAATTGACAACATTGTCCCCCTTGCTCCAGGACCATTTAAATAAACAGACGGATACTTCATCGTAATTTTTGAACCCAAGTTCCCGTCAACCCACTCCATCGTCGCATTTTCAGCTGCTGAAGCTTTTTTTGTCTCCATACTGTAAACATTAGTCGACCAGTTTTGAATCGTCGTATAACGGCAATATGCGTCCCTCTGAACGTTTACTTCTACAACGGCAGCATGAAGGCTATCGGAATCATAGTGGGGCGCCGTACAACCTTCGACATAGTTCACACTGGCCCCTTCGTCGACAATAATCAAAGTCCGTTCAAACTGCCCGGTATTGATCTCGTTAATACGAAAATAAGACTGCATCGGTGTCTTAACGCGAACGCCTTTTGGAACATAAATGAAAGCTCCGCCAGACCATACTGCACCGTTTAGGGCTGAAAATTTGTTCGTAGCCGGACTGACTAATTTACCGAACCATTTTTTAAATAATTCCGGATACTTTTGTAAGGCTGTGTCCGTATCGGTAAAAATAATTCCCTGTTTGGCAAATTGATCTTTGATGTTGTGGTAAACAACTTCTGATTCGTATTGGGCACTCGAACCGGCCAGATACTGTCTTTCTGCTTCAGGAACCCCCAATCGATCAAAAGTCTCTTTAATAGTCGCAGGAACATCATTCCAGTCGCGGTACTTTTTATCAGTAGCGCGCTGAAAATAATGCAGGCGATCAAGCTCTAGGCCGCTCAAGTCCGGACCAAAATCAGGCATGGGCATTTTATTATAAATCGCCAATGATTTTAAACGATAATCAAGCATCCAATCGGGCTCGTGTTTAGCAGCCGAAATTTCGCGAACAACCTTTTCATCAAGACCAATTCCAGTAGAATATATCGGTTTGAACTGATCATGAAATTCTGTGCCCGATCTTTGTACTGTCTTAGCCATTTGAGGACTCCTTTGAAGGGTGACGATTAAAAAAATCTTCCGTATCCTTTAGAGCAATTAAAAATCTCTCGACGTCGTCCAAATTATTATAAAAATAAAAGCTTGCCCGACAGGTTGCTGAAACACCCAAACGGTTCATTAAGGGTTCGGCACAATGATGTCCGGCTCGAATCGCAACTCCGTCAAGATCGAAAACTGTCGATACATCGTGAGGATGAATTTCACCAACATTAAAAGAAATAATTCCGGTGTGATTAGCAGGATCGGCCGATCCATAAATCTTCACCTGCGATCTATTTTGTAAAGCAGAAATAGCGGATTCCATTAAGGACCGATCTTGTGCGGCAATTTTATCAAAACCAACTTTTTGTAAATATGTTAAGGCAGCGCCAAAAGCAATTACACCGGCAATATTTTGCGTCCCGGCTTCAAAACGCAATGCGCCGCTTTTGAAGCTCGCTTCATTTTTACTAACTTCTTCAATCATCTCGCCACCGAAAAACTCCGGATCAATTTTCTCAAGCAATTCACTTTTACCATATAAAACACCGACTCCGGTTGGCCCCAGCATCTTGTGAGCAGAAAATGCCAAAAAATCACAGTCGAGATTTTGGACATCAATCTTAAAATGAGGAACGCTTTGGGCAGCATCGACAATCATAATTGCATTAACCTGATGAGCCATAAGCGCCAACTCTTTGACCGGCTGAATACTGCCAAGTACGTTAGAAACCTGAGTAATGCTGACAATTTTCGTTTTTGCATTAATTGTTTTTTTGGCAGCATTCAAATCAATCACGCCTTCTTGATTAAAATCCAAAAAGCGTAAACGGGCTCCGGTTTTTTTGGCCACCTGCTGCCAAGGTACGAGATTACTGTGATGTTCTAAAATCGAAAGAACAATTTCGTCTCCCGGTTTAAGTTTTGCTTCACCCCAGCGCTGAGCCACCCAATTTAAACTTTCAGTTGTGCTGCGGGTAAAAATTATCTCGTCGCGGGACTTTGCATTAATGAAATGCCGCACCTGGTCACGGACCTGCTCGTAATCGTCAGTCGCTTTTAAAGCCAAAGCATGTGTTGCTCGGTGAATATTAGCATTCTCATAACTGTAATACCTGCTAATTCTGTCGATAACAAGTTGGGGTTTTTGGCTCGTTGCCGCATTATCCAAATAAGCCAAGGGTTCATCATTCATTTTCACATTATTCAAAATAGGAAAATCGTCACGAAACTGATTTTTGGACATTCGTTAACAGTCTCCTTTCCAATGCCTGATCTAATTCGGCTCTTAAATTTTCGATTGGCAAACGATCCAAAAGATCATCAAAAAAACCTTTAACAAGTAATTGACGGGCCCGATCGACTGTTAATCCGCGACTCATTAAATAATAAAGCTGCTCCGGACTCACTCGACCAATACTGGCAGCGTGACCAGCTTCAACGTCATTTTCATCAATTAAAAGAATTGGATTGGCATCTCCTGTCGCAGTGGGAGACAATAATAAAATCCGGCTGCTTTGTTCCGAATTAGCACCGTGGGCGCCCTTAACGATTTTGCCAACCGCATTATAAATCAAACGACCATCTTGAAGAATCACTCCGCGTTGATTAATGTTGCCGGTTGTATGTTGACCAATGTGAATCAGTTTTGTCATCAAGGCCTGTTTCTGCTTTCGATCAGCCAAACTAACGACCCTTAAGTTGGCTTTTGAACCATTGCCATTTAAGATCGCCGAACACTCGCCAACCAAATTATTCAAATTCATTTCCGCCAAGAGCCAATTAACTTCTGCATCAACTCCGAGGCGGCTGAAACGATTGAAGTAACTGATCTTAGAATGATTTAATTGGTCAACGGCAAAACAATCAAGCCGGCTTCCCGGACCGGCAATCAAATCAAAGACAGAATTGAGCTGCACTTTTTCCAAACCGGGCGAAGACTTTGTCGTTTGAACAACTGTAGCCGTAACGCCACTACCGGTGATAAATAAAATATGTTGTTCAATTGCCGAAGCATAATTATCCACAGTCAAAGAAATTTCAATTGGTTTTTCCAAATGAAGATCGTTTGGCAAATAAATTAAAAGACCGCAATTCCAATAAGCCTGGTGCATGGCCAGCAAGCGGTTATTCGGATCTTTTTGCAAATATTGTTGGACTAAATCAGGCCTTTTTTCGGCAGCCTCAAAAAGATTCATCACGACGACACCAAGTTTTTGAAGTTCCCGAGGAAGATAAATCTTCAAACTTGATAAGTTACTTTGTTCGATCCTAATTTGAGATTTTTCTGTAAGAAAAGTTTTTTCTTCTTGAAGCGACCAACTTGAAGGTGCTGAAATCGCTTGGAAAGTTGTTTTTAAAACTCGCGGGTAATCCGGCCAATCCAAGTCTCGGCTAACCGAAAGAGCTTTTTTACGATGTTCGGTCAACCATTCAGCTTCATGAAGATCTGCTAAAACATTCAATTGCCGTTTAAAAAAATCGGAACGTCTTGTCTTAATCATGGTCTGCAGTCTCTAAACCAAGCGTCTTGGCAAGACCCTCGTATCCAGTTTTTTCCAGTTCAGCGGCCAAATCCGGACCACCAGTCTTTACAATCCGTCCACCCATCATAATATGAACAACGTCAGGAACAATATATTTCAAAAGTCGTTGATAGTGAGTAATAATTAAGGAACCAAATTCAGCTCCACGCAAAGAATTAACACCTTTAGCGACAATTGTTAATGCATCGATATCAAGGCCGGAATCAATCTCGTCTAGAATTGCAAAACGGGGTTTTAACATCAAAAGCTGCAATATTTCGTTACGTTTTTTTTCGCCGCCGGAAAATCCCTCGTTTAAATACCGTTCCGCCATCTCTTCCGGTATTTTTAATAGAGCCATTTTCTCATCCAACTGTTGGAGAAAATCGCGAACTTTAATCGCTTTTTCCTTTGGTCGGCCGGCATTAACCGCTGCTCGAATGAATTCCATATTCGTAATTCCGGGTATTTCTTGAGGATATTGCATCGCAAGAAATAGGCCGTGTCGAGCGCGCTCATCAACAGTCCAATTTAAGATACTTTTGCCATCGAGTAAAATATCGCCTTCAGTCACCTGATAACCACTTCTACCCATAATTGTTTCTGATAGAGTCGATTTCCCGGTCCCATTCGGACCCATAATCGCGTGAATCTCACCAGTGGATACAGTTAAATTAACACCCTTTAAAATATGTTGTCCCTCTGCTTGAACGTGTAGATTTTTGATCTCTAAAGTTGTCACTGGTCAATCTTACCTTCCTATCTAACCAAACGGTCCCAAATAACTACCTTGGATTGCTGCAAGGATTTCTGAACATCAATGATTCTCTGATTCGAACTGCCTCTAAATTGCAGTGTTAAATCTTTTTGTGCTTCCAAAAAACGGCCATCGACCAGAATGTCTAATTTACTCAACATTTCTTTTTTATCATCTGATTCCAGCTGCAGCTCATCCCAGGTATAGCCGGTCCAAGACCAAATATCCTTACTATGACCATATTCTTTATGAATTCTATCGATCAATTGCAAACATACATGAGTGTTCAAAAATGGTTCGCCGCCTAATAAAGTCAGCCCCTGAACATAAGACTGACCAAGATCGGCGATGATCTGATCTTCTAAATCTTTCGTGTACGGCTGACCATAATGAAAATTCTGAGCGACCTTGTTATAGCAGCCGGGACAGGCAAACTTGCAGCCGCTGACATATAAGCTGCAGCGGACTCCTTCGCCATCAACAAAATTAAATGGTTTATAACTAGCCACATAATCCAAACTTAAATCTTTAGACAACCATTCTTTAGGTTTTGGATTTTTTGGCAAACGCTGCCGATGTTGGTGCTGCCTTTTTGCTACGGCTTTTGTTTCCTTTTCCGTCATTAAAATCTCCTATCCTTGACGAGCACTGCTTGTACTATCATTTCCGAGCGACATGTGCTTGACACGAGAAATAATTTCCTGGTGACGTCCATGAATCATTGGCCGCTGCAATGGGTTGCCAAGATATCCACAAGTCCTTTTAACAACATCACAGGTTGCCGGATCGGTATTACCACACTTCGGGCACTTAAAACCACGCGCTGTGGCTTCAAATTCTCCCTTAAAACCACATTTAAAACATTGGTCGATAGGAGTGTTGGTTCCTAAATACCCGATTTTGTCATAAGCGTAGTCCCAAACTGCTTCCAATGCTTTTGGATTTTGTTTCAAATTTGGATATTCACAATAATGAATAAAACCGCCAGAACAGTATTTTGGATAATCTTTTTCAAAATCGATCTTTTCAAAGGGGGTAATTTTCTTTCTAACATCATAGTGGAAACTATTCGTGTAATATTCCTTATCGGTAATGTCTTTAACAATGCCAAACTTCTTTGTATCAAGCCGGCAGAATGTATCGGTCAAGCTCTCACTTGGAGTACTGTAAACACTGAAATGGTAGCCATATTCCTTTTCCCAAGCCTTGCAGTGTTCCCATAAGGTTTTGACAATCTTAACAGAAAATGCTTTGGCCTCCGGGTTATGTTCCCAAGCGTGACCAAAAAAGACAGTTCCCACTTCATAAATACCGATATATCCCAAAGAAACAGTCGAGCGGGATTTATTAAAGAGCTGATCGATTGAATCAGTCGGCTTCAAGCGCTTGCCGAAGGCTCCATATTCATAAAGAATCGGAGCATTCTCCGGACTAGCTTCTTTGGCGCGGTTGATCTTGAAAACAAGCGCTTCTTTACAAACATTCAAACGATCCTCGAAAATCTTCCAAAACTTCGCCTGATCTCCTTTTGACTCCATGGCTATTCTGGGAAGGTTAACTGTAACAACCCCTAAATTCATGCGACCGGCATTGACTTCGCGGCCATTTTCATCCCACCATCCTTGCAAAAATGAACGACAGCCCATCGGGGCTTTGAAACTACCGGTAAGTTCAACAATTTTGTCATACATCAAAACATCAGGATACATCCGCTTAGTGGCACATTCGATTGCCAACTGCTTAATATCATAGTTAGGATCTTCAGGTTTTAGATTGAGCCCACGTTTGATAGTAAAGACTAATTTTGGAAAAATCGCCGTCCGCCTTTCCTTGCCCAAGCCCTTAATCCGAACTTGTAAAATCGCCTTTTGGATCGACCGTTCTATCCAACTCGTTCCTAAACCAAAACCGACAGTCGTAAATGGCGTCTGGCCTTGAGAAGAATACAAAGTATTAATTTCATATTCCAAACCCTGCATCGCGTCGTAAATGTCTTTTTCGGTTTTTTGACGAGCAAAAGCTTCCTGTTTGTCTTCGTCTTCAATCCATTGCTTTGCTTCGGCTAGATTCTTATGATAATTTTTTTCAGCAAAGGGAGCTAGAAATTCGTCAGTCCGATCTGCAGAACAACCACCATATTGGCTGGAAGCTACATTAGCAATGATCTGGGCCATTTGGGCAGTGGCAGTCTGAATTGAATTTGGAGATTCAAGTTCGGCATTGCCGATTTTAAAACCGTTGGTCAACATTTCTTTAAAATCGATTAAGCAGCAGTTGGTCATTGGGCTATATGGTTGATAATCCAAATCATGCCAATGGATATCGCCACTCATATGTGCTTTGGCGACCCTTGGCGGAAGCATTTTCAAACCAATTGAACGCGCAACGGTGCCTGCCGTCAAATCTCGTTGAGTATTAAAAACATGGCTGTCCTTGTTCGCATTTTCATTGACGACTGTCTTGTCTTTGTTAAGCAGTTTTTGAATCGTAAAATTGATATCCGTTGCTTTGCTGGAATTAATTTCGGCCGACAATAATTGATTATTCGCGACTTGTGCCAGTTGTGGATTGCCCTGCTCTTTTAAAGAACGCAGAATAGCTGTGTTCAAATCCTGGCGAGTTGCTACAGAGTTGTCGGAAAGCGGTATTTTTGTCATGACTTGATCAACGATATTTTTGATTAATTGGCTGTCAAGCGGCTGATCGACTTTGTCATTGGCATGCAAAAGCACTTTTTCTATCTGGTCATCTTTTAGTTGGGAAATACTGCCGTCGTCTTCTTGAATTTTAATTGCGGTTAGCGTTGCTGGCGAATCATTATCTTGATTTATCATTTCATTCAACTCCTTTATCTTTTTGATTAACGCCAATAATAACGGATTATTGGGCAAGGTTCAATCTAAAAAAATGCCTTAGAGTTAGTTTTTTTGAAGGGAAAAGATAGATGTTTTGCTTGAATCATGCTAATCTGAAGCCGTTGAAAAAAATTATTTTTAAGTGAGAATTTATTAAACTTTTATTAAACTTATTAGGAGGCTGGTGACAAGCTTTGAATAAAAATACACAAGTTGAAAATGTTGACGAATCCTTGACAGAAGCGGAGTTTTCCTCAGTTATAGAAGCTTTAAAACAGGCGATTGACCCGGAAATGGGAGTGAGCGTCCAGGATCTTGGCTTGATTTACAGTTTGCAGATCGTCAAGAAAGACAAGAAACGGCAACTACATGTTTTAATGGCTTTGACACTGCTCGGATGTCCTTTAACTGCCGAATTGCAGACAATCGTCGAAGATGCGATTATGACATATAGTGATTTTACTAACGTTTTGGTACAAATCGACCCGACGATCGTCTGGGACCCGAATCGGATTTCCCGGCTCGCGAGAATTTCTTTGGGAATCTCCTGAAAAAAATAACAATTAATTTAAAAAGATTGCATTAATTATTAAATGCAATCTTTTTAAATACTTTAATTTTCAATATCTTCGCGATAGATCGGCATACTCATACAACGCGGGCCGCCACGCCCACGAGAAATTTCACTAGAAGGGACCTCGGAAACCTGAATACCATGCTTACGCAAAGCTTCGTTTGAAACATAATTACGATCATAAGTCACAACTGATCCAGGGGCGATTGCCAAAGTATTCGATCCGTCATTCCATTGCTCACGGGCGGAAATTATCGGATCACCATCACCGGTTGAGATCAGATCAAGTTCGTTCAAACCGAGCTGTTCTTTAAGAACTGTTTTAAGATTATTGGAAGATTCGATTTTAATCTGATTCTGTTTATCCTTATGCATCACAAGAATCGGCAGTTCTCCCTTGTTGTTGAGAATCATCGGGTGAACAGTAAATTGATCAAAATTTACCATTGTAAAAACCGTATCCAAATGCATCGTCGCATGAGTTTGAGGAATCTGAATCGCGATTACGGTATCGTAATTCGATCCGGCAAATAAATTTTTCGCAACATCCTTGATTGCTTCGGAACTAGTTCTTTGCGAAAGACCAATCGCCAACACATGATCGGAAAGAACCAATTCATCGCCGCCTTCAAGTCTGGCAACGTGATTACGATCGCGCCACACGTTGATATTTTTATTTGCAAAACGTGGATGATGATTAATAACCAGTTCGGTGAACATTGATTCCCGTCGACGAGCTTTGAAGGTCATTCGGTTGATCGTTAAACCATCGCCAATCGAAGCCGATGGATCGCGAGTGAAATAAAGATTAGGCATTGGTGCCATGAGAAAAGGTCTCGTCTGATCGAATGAAAAATTTTGCAAATCTTTTGAGGAAAACTCGATTTCATCGAAACGAACGCCGGCCATAATTTTATCGACCATCTCATTAGTTGGTAGGTCAACTAAAAATTTTTGTAATTGGTCATGTATCGTCCCACTTTTAAAACCAGATTCGGCAATCATTTTATCAATAAAAAAAGCTTTAACCTGTTCATCTGTTTCCAAAGCTTGAACAACCAACTTTTCAAGATACAAAACTTCAACACCTTTTTTTCGCAAGGTATCAGCAAAATTATCATGTTCTTTTTGGGCAAGCAATAAATAAGGAATATCATCAAACAACAAAGGTCCCATTGTATCAGGCGTCAAATTCTCGATTTCTTTCCCGGGCCGATGAAGTATAACCGTCTTCAATCTGCCAATTTCTGAATTTACGTGGATTGGACTTTTTTCTGTCAGCATTTTTACTCCTATTTTAATCAAATCTTTTGTAATTGATTAAACATCATAAAGGTAACACATACTGATATTCTGTCATATTTATTAACAAATTCATACTTTTTTTAATCAGCAAATCTAAAGGCAATTAGAATGAAGTTTACCAAAAACATCAGACTAATGATCAAAACAACCGGATTAATCTGTTTGAACTTTCCTTTGATTATTTTTACAAAAATATAAAAGATGAATCCGGCAGCAATTCCATAAGAAATCGAATAAGACAAGGCCATAAATACAGAAGTAAAGAACGATGGAATAGCAATTTCAAGATCGCCCCATTCAATTTTTTTGAATTCGCCCATCATTGAAATACCGACCAAAATTAAAATCGGCGCTGTAGCGGCATTTGGAATTACAGAGACAAAAGGAGCAAAGAAAATTGTCAGCAAAAATGCTGCTGCTGTTACGAGATTGGACAAGCCAGTTCTCCCGCCGGCGGCAATTCCAGAAGCAGATTCAATAAAAGTCGTTGTATTGGAAGTACCCAGTAGCCCAGCGCTGGTGGTCGTCACAGTATCAGCCAACAGAGCGCGATCCATTCGAGTTTTGAAACCAGCACGATTTTCAGCAAACTCGCGCTGATCTTCTTTTGTAAAAATCTGTGTCTGTTCGCCGATTCCAAGTAGAGTTCCGATCGCATCGAATAATCCGGTCAAACCCATCGCAAAGACAGTCGCAAGCGTTAACAAGAAAGCGTGCCAATTAGTGAAAAGAGTTGGCATACCTTGATTGGAGAACGAAGCCAGAAAGACTTTTGAAAACTCAGAAAAAGTTTCCGAAAGTGATTGTCCCCAAGAGATATCCGTATTAGTGACCCCCATTGGGATACCGATCAATGTTGTTAAGATCATTGAAATCAAAAAAGCGCCGGGAACTTTCCGCAAACACAAAACGATCAGAATCAACAAACCGATTAGTGCCAGGATTACCGGAGTCTGATTGAAATTGGCCATCTCGGGTGTAACGCTGCCATTGCCAATCATCGAAGATGTTCCCCAGCCGGAAATAACATCGGTTTTATCGATAATGAAATTGATAAATCCGGCATTCTTTAAGCCGATATAAGTAACAAACAAGCCAATCCCGCCGGCAATTGCGGCTTTTAGCTCCACGGGAATCGCTTTAACAATCGCCCGTCTTCCATGCGTCAGAGTAATAATTAAATCAAAAGTCCCAACCAAAAAAACGATTGCCAGAGCCTGCTGCCATTTAAAATGAAAACCAAAAACGATTGTGTAGGTGAAATAGGCCTGCATGCCAATTCCAGGAGCCAAGGCAAAAGGAACATTGGCAAACAATCCCATAAATAATGTTCCGATCGTCGAAACGATAATCGAAGCCAAAAAAACGCCCTTTTTCGGCATACCGGTTTGTCCTAAGATCTGTGGGTTTAAAAAGAAAATATAAACCATTGATAGAAAAGTCGTAAAACCGGCAATGACTTCTCTTTTGACATTCGTGTGATACTTTTCTAACTGAAACATATTTCTCCTCAAATAAGTGTTGTATTTCCCTTGGTATTAATTTCCTTCAAATAACCGACTTCGTCATAGCTTTCAATCGTGAAATGCTCATCATCTGTCGTCTGCAAAATCGAAGTCGAGGTATTTTTTAACGAAGAAATATTTTCATTTCCAGTTAATGCTTTAATTCCGAGCTGAATAATAGATCCGTGAGAAAAAATCAAAAGATTTTCATCATCGTTAATTTCTTTAATGCGGTGAATAATTCCTGTTTTAAAACGTTCCCTTGCCTTGGAAAAATTTTCAACGCCAAAATGTAAAAAACGTGGATCATCTTCTCTGGCGATTAATTTGGCGAAAAGCTCGGGATGCTTGTTAACAACCTGTTTTTTCGTCAAACCCTCCCAATCGCCAAAAGCAAGCTCGCGGAAATTTTCATCATCGATGATTCTTTCTTTGGAATGTTTCTTTGAATCGGCCAATGTTATCTCAGCCGTTCTTCTAGCTCGTTTAATCGGGCTCGTATAAACAGCCGAAAATGAAAAATGGTCGAGAAAAGCGGCCAAATCCCTGCAATCCTTTTTGCTTGATTCTAGAAGCGGCGAATCCCCATTAGCTCCCTGAAATCTCTCTTCTAAATTCCATTCAGTTCGCCCGTGTCTAATGATAAAAATTCGCTTCATACAAAATAGAATACAATTTTTTGAAGATAAAAACAGCAAAACTCGAACGTTTATAATATTTTAGCCTTAAAAAGAAGCAATTTAATAGACATTAATCTCGATTAAATCAAAAGATGTTCGATCAAAGATTGATATTTTCGGCTTTTTGCAAGGCAAAAAGAGCCAGCGGACTCCTGTTCTTGCTTCTAAAGAAGGCCCAGAAGCAAGTCCCTCAAGGCAATCACCGTGAAAACGACAAACTCCGGCAAAATTTGTATCATCGGGATGTTTACGCAAAATGATATGTCCCATTTCCGGATGAGAACGTCCGCCGACGAATAGGCCGCTCTGGATGACACCGACACCAACGCCGGTGCCGAGAGTAAAATAAACCAGTGTCTGGTCCTTTTTAACAGTTCCGAACTGATATTCTCCATAGACCGAAGAATTGACATCAGTTGTAAAAAAGATCGGTACATTAATTGCTGTCTTCAAGGTTCCGATGAAATCGAAATCAGACCAGCCGACTTTTGGCGTTTTCGTAATAAAACCATAATCGTCATAGCCTTCTTTGATTCCGATTGGTCCAAAGGAACCAACACCGATCGCAGATACTTCAAATTTTTGAAAAAAATTAATCGTCTGCAGCAAGGTATCGTGTGGATTAGATGTCTTGAATTTTATTTGATCAACGATATTAAAATTGCTATCGGCTACGGCACAAACAAACTTCGTGCCGCCGGCCTCCACAGATCCTAGTAATTTACTTTTTGCGACCATATTTCCCCCAAGGACAAAAAAATAACAAGAATTATTTTACCCGATTTCAAGGCAAAAATGTTAAACGATTAACCCTTTATCATTAAAAAAATATATTATTATCCAAAAAGAGACCAAAAAAACAATTCATCTGTTTGCAATACATCCCCTTCGCTATCTTTAAACTATAAGACCAAACTTTCGTCAAAAGAAATCCGATAGGAACGCTCAACTCATCAATCCGTTTCAGCAATAATTCCATTTTGTTAACTTGAAAACTCGGTAAACAATTATTACCCCAAATATGTCTCTCGATTACTTTTGGGGGATTAAACAGACAAAGTCTATTATGTTAGAAATTGAAAATGCTAAAACAGAATATCTCTCGCTTACCTTTTGATCCAGCAATAATTCATAGAAATTTATTGCTCTATCCATGTCCTTCACACAAATATACATATGAAAAAATTACCAATATTTTTTCCCGAAATTTTTGCATTTTTATTCTTTTCTTCATGTTTTGTTGTAATTAATCGAAATATAGGTCTGTGATAATAAATAGTCGAAAAAATTGATTTCCCTATAGCAATTCTTTGAATTTGCATATATAAACAAATCGGGAATCACCTGCTCGATGTTGCAATAATATCCATTTAAACGCCTATTTCTTCATCACATACGTGTGAATATAAAATGCAAAAAAAATTTGGCAAACAGCCATGTATTCTAATCGATCATTTTACTTTTTTAAAGGTCCCCAAATACTCTCAAATCCCCCTAAAAAGCCTTAAGTCTACCTAAACAATCTATTTAATTTATTCCCATTCGATCGTTGCCGGCGGCTTGCTCGTGATGTCGTAGACTACGCGGTTGATGTGACCAACTTCGTTGACAATGCGTTCAGAAATTTTGCCCAGCAGATCCCATGGCAGTTTGGCAAAATCAGCTGTCATGCCATCGACGGAAGTAATTGCCCGAATCGCAATTGTCCAGTCATAAGTCCGACCATCGCCCATGACACCGACCGAGCGCAGACCGGTCAAAATCGTAAAGTATTGCCAAACTGAATCTTCTAAACCGGCTTTGGCAATCTCATCGCGCAAAATCGCATCGGAATCACGCACAACAGCCAACTTTTCTTCTGTAATTTCGCCTAAAATTCGAATTGCCAATCCTGGGCCGGGAAATGGTTGACGCCAGACCAAAGCATGTGGCATTTGCATTTCTTCGCCAAGTTTACGGGCCTCGTCTTTAAACAGAGTACGCAGGGGTTCGATTAATTTAAAATGCATTTCTTTTGGCAAACCGCCAACGTTGTGATGCGACTTAATTGTTTGGGCAGTATCGGTTCCGGATTCAATTACATCCGTATAAAGAGTTCCCTGCGCCAAAAAATCAATCCCATCCAGCTTTTTCGCTTCATCATTAAAGGTTTCGATAAACTCTTTGCCAATAATTTTCCGTTTTTGCTCAGGTTCGCTGATTCCCTCTAATTTATCCAAAAAACGTTTTTGAGCATCGACTTTTATAATGTTTAAGCCAAATTTACCGGCTAATGATTCCATTACCAGTTTGGCCTCATTTTTTCTCAATAAACCATGATCTACAAAAATGCAGGTCAATTGCCGGCCAATTGCCTTGTGAAGTAAAACAGCCACTACGGAAGAGTCGACTCCACCTGAGAGACCTAAAAGAACTTTTTTATTGCCGACTTCAGTGCGGATCTTCTCAATTTGGTCATTGATAAAATCTTTCATTTGCCAATTTGCTTGGCATTGGGCGATTTTAAAAACAAAATTCTTTAAAATTTGATTCCCATACTCGGATAAGGTCGTCTCGGCATGAAACTGGGCACCGTAAAGTTTCTTATCGTCATCGGCAATAGCGGCAATTTTTGTTTTATCCGTCTTAGCCGCAACGACAAAACCTTCCGGTACCGCTTCAACCGAGTCTCCGTGGCTCATCAGTACTTTCTGTCCTTCCGGCGTATTAGCAAACAAAAGCGAATTTTCATCAAAATGCAGAGCAGCCTGACCAAATTCGCCGTTGCCATCATTAGGAAGAACCTTTCCGCCAGGCAAAACATAAGCCATTAACTGCATGCCGTAACAAACACCAAGAATCGGGATTCCCAATCTAAAAATTTCCGGATCAATCGTAAAAGCGTCATCGGCATAAACTGATTTTGGCCCCCCGGAAAGAATTATTGCTTTTGGAACATAATCCTTAATTTCATCAATTGTCATTTTTCTTGATTTCAGTTCTGAAAAAACACCAAACTCGCGAATTCGGCGAGTAATCAGCTGATTATATTGGCTACCGTAATCAAGGACAAGGATCTTATCATATTTTTTTTCAAGTTCTATCATTTTATTTAATCGTATCCAATTTATTTGTATCAATAACTGCAATCACGGGAAGATTACGAAAATAACTGTTGTAATCCATACCATAGCCAACCAAAAATTCATTAGGAACCTGAATACCGGTAAAATCGATCTCGACATCTAAAATTCGGGCGTCTTTTTTATCCGTTAAAACAACCGTCGTAATTGACCTAGCACCCTTTAATTTAAAGTAATCTGTCAGCCATTTCATCGTCCGACCCGTGTCCACAATCTCGTCAACAATCACAACGTCTCGATCAGTCAAATCTGTATCGACATCATGTGTAACACGGATATTGCCGGTTGATTGTGCATGATTATAAGATTTAACGTCAATATAATCCAGATCCACATCCAGAGTCATTTTTCTCAGCAGGTCGGTCGTAAAAATTGCCGCCCCCTTTAATACTGAAATAAACAGAGGCCGCTGGCTCGATTGAGAAAACTTGGCATCCAACTGGTCGGCAATCCGTTGAACAACTGCCGAGATATCGGTTTCCGTAGCCAAAACACCTTTAATGGCAGGATGACTAACTAATGCGTTCATGCTTCCTCCAATCCCAGTCGTGCATAAATTTTATCAACATTTCTTAAATGATATCGATAATCAAAAGCATCATCAATTTCCGCTTGACTGAGTTTTGAACTAATCAGTGGATCCTTTTCTACCAAATCCTTAAACATGAGATGTTCGTCCCAGGAACGAGCGGTTAACGGCTGAACAGTATCGTAAGATTTTTCTCTACTCATCCCTGCATTGATTAATTTCAAAAGCAAGCGCTGAGAATAAATCAAACCGTAGGTTTTTTTCATATTATTTTTCATTGTTTCCGGAAAAACAGCCAGGCCCTTTAAAATATTTGTAAAACGCTGAAGCATATAATCAATTAAAATCGTCGTATCGGGAAGGATTATCCGTTCAGCCGAAGAATGGGAAATATCCCTTTCGTGCCACAAAGTAATGTTTTCCATAGCTGTTTCCATATGCCCGCGAATAACTCTCGCCAGACCGGTCATGTTCTCCGATCCAATTGGATTTCTTTTATGTGGCATCGCCGAAGAACCTTTCTGACCAGCCGCGAAATTTTCCTCGACTTCATGTATTTCGGAACGCTGGAGACCACGAATCTCTGTAGCAAAATTTTCAATGCCGGTCGCAATCAAAGCGATGCAATTAATATAATCAGCATGAAGATCACGAGGCAAAACTTGTGATCCAATTGGCTGGGCCGTTAGCCCAAGCTGTTTCATAGCGTCCTCTTCGACTTCCATCGGGACGTTGGCAAAGGTGCCGACAGCCCCAGAAAGTTTACCAGTCTCAACTGCTTTTGAAGCTCGATCAAAACGCTCGATATTCCGTTTGGTTTCTTCGTAGTAACGAGCCAAAACCAGGCCAAAGCTTGTTGGTTCGGCATGAACGCCATGTGTTCTTCCCATCATGACAGTAGTCTTATATTTAAGTACCATTTCTTTAATCTGGTCCAAGTAAGCAATTAGATCATTTTTAATAATTTTGTTGGCTTGTTTCAAGCGAAGGCCCTGAGCCGTATCAACAACGTCGGTCGAAGTCAGGCCAAAATGGATCCAACGTTTTTCCGGTCCAAGCGATTCGGAAACATCGCGAGTAAAAGCAACGACATCATGATGTGTCCTTGCTTCGATTTCGGCAATTCGATCGACATCAAAAGTTGCCTTATTTTTAATTGCATCAACATCGGCTTGGGGAATTTTACCAAAATTTGCCCAAGCCTGATCAACGGCTATTTCGACTTCCAACCAAGTTTGGTACTGATTTTTCAGTTCCCAAATCGCACCCATTTCAGCTTTCGTATAGCGATCAATCATATTGTATGCAAAACCTCTTTATCTTCCGACCAAGGGTCTTTCAGCAAATGAGTTTGTTCGGCATGCGGTCCAACGGCAAAAGCCAAGATTGGTGTTTTTAACAAGTCCTCAATCCGATTCAAATAATTCTGAGCGTTAACAGGCAAATCCTGGCGGCGCTGAACTTCGCTTATATCTTCAGACCAGCCGGGAATCGTTTCATAAACCGGAACAGCATTTTCCAGGATTCTCAAGTTAGCAGGAAAATGATCCAAGGTCCGACCGTCGACCTTATAGGCTGTCGCGATTTTAATCTCTTTCAATCCAGATAAAACATCCAGCGAATTGATTGATAATTGTGTAATTCCAGCAACCAAAACAGAATGTCGTAAGGCCACTGCGTCAAGCCAACCGATTCGACGCGGGCGCTTGGTGATCACACCGTATTCATGTCCAGTTTCGCGAATTTTATCACCGATTTCATTTTTCAATTCGGTTGGGAAAGGACCCTCCCCAACTCGTGAAGTATAGGCTTTAACAACGCCAACAACCTGATTGATTTTATTTGGTCCGGTTCCGCTGCCAACGGCCGCACCTCCACCGACTGGATTTGAGGAAGTCACGTATGGATAAGTTCCATGATCGATATCAAGCATGATTCCCTGAGCTCCCTCGAAAATAATCCGTTTGCCTTCCTGAGATAATTTATCAAGTAAAACAGTTGTATCGGTCACATATTTTTCCAACTGGCGACCATATTCGACATATTCATCGTAAATCGTTTGAAAATCAAAAGCCTGGCCACCATATAATTTGGTAATTTCATTATTTTTTTCGGGTAAAAATTCTTTTAATACTTCAGCAAAAGATTTTGGATCAACTAAATCAACCATCCGAATTCCTCGACGATTGATTTTATCCGCATAAGTCGGTCCGATTCCTTTTTTGGTAGTACCAATTCTTCCGCCACTAGCCTGCTCACAAAGTGCATCCAGAGCAATATGGTAAGGCATGATAACGTGAGCCCGATCGGAAATTCTTAATCCGGATATATCAAGACCACGTTCCCTTAACATTTTCATTTCCAGTAAAAGAGCCTTTGGATTAACCACTTCTCCATTACCGATTACTGCTAAATGATTTGGATTAATGATTGCAACCGGCAAAGAAGACAACTCAAATTTCTCGTTTTGATGATAGACTGTATGTCCGGCATTGTCACCGCCTTGATATCTAACGACTACATCAGCTGTTTGACACAATAAATCAACAATTTTACCTTTTCCTTCGTCTCCCCATTGGGAGCCAACTACGACAATTCCCGCCATGAAATTCTCCTAAGTTCCTAAATATTAATAAAAACACGTCGTTGTCCTCGACGTGTTTTACTATATGCGATTAGAACACGAACATTATCATACGCGAACATAATTTGGAGCTTGCTTGGTTATATGAACATCATGAGGATGAGATTCAACCAAACCAGCATTAGTAATTCTGACGAATTGAGCGTTTTCAATTAAATCCTTAATAGTAGCTGATCCGGTATAACCCATTCCGGCCCTCAAACCGCCCAAATCTTCAAAAATAACATGGTCGACTGTTCCCTTATAAGCAGTCACAGCTTCAATTCCTTCAGGGACCAATTTATTGACCTCTTTGACTTCACCTTGGAAATAACGATCTTTGGAACCGTTTTGCATCGCGGCCATTGAGCCCATGCCGCGATAGGTCTTATATTTGTTGCCGTCCTCGCCGACAATCACTTCGCCAGGTGCTTCTTGAGTACCGGCTAGCATTGAACCGAGCATCACGGCGTTTCCGCCAGCCGCAATTGCTTTGACAATATCTCCAGACCACTTAGCGCCGCCATCGGCAATGATTGTTTTTTTATACTTGGAAGCGACTTCGGCAGCATCAGTAATTGCTGTAATTTGGGGAACACCGACACCAGCAACCACCCGGGTTGTGCAAATCGATCCGGGGCCAATGCCGACTTTGGCAACATCCGCTCCAGCCTCGAAAATAGCCTGAGCGCCAGCTCCGGTAGCGATATTGCCACCAATAATATTTAAGGTAGGATATGTTTCACGAATTTCTCTGATTTTTCTTAATACGCCTTCTGAATGTCCATGGGCAGAATCAACAATAATTGCATCGGCGCCGGCTTCGACTAAATCCTTAACCCGGTCAAGGGTATCGTTGGTTACACCGACACCAGCAGCAACAATTAGTCTTCCATATTCATCGGTAGCCGCGTCCGGATATTTATCAAAATCAATTACAGCTTGTTTAACCTTGGATACTTCTTTAGCTTGCTCGGTCAAGAGCATATTTTTGTGGATAACACCCAAGCCGCCGTTCAAAGCCAATTGAATTGCCATTGGACTTTCGGTCACTGTATCCATTGCTGCACTTAAAATCGGAATATTCAAATGCAGGCTTGGCGTTAAATCGGTTCCCAGTTGTACCTGATCAGGAGTAACTTCCGACTTGGCCGGAATGAGCAAAACATCGTCAAAAGTCAAACCGAGTTTAGTGTATTTATTTGAAAAATCTGTCATATTTATCCTCGTCTTTATCTATACAAAAAGGCATCCGCAGAAAGCTTCAAGAAGTCGCTGCAGACGCCAAAAAGACATCCACAGATAGTCCAACATTGGTGTTGGGTAGAAACTGTCAGCCATTATCCGACGATATACCTGCTTGGTTGCTATTTACCTTACCAGAAATAAGTTTAAATGCAAGCCTATTTCCGACGAAAACAGATTGGAATAAATTAATGATTTTTATTGATTATCTCTTTCAAATTTTGCTAGTTGATTGGCAATGTCGTGACGATAGGCAAGTTGTAAATTGCTTCGATCCAAATAGGAATAAACATCTTTTTGTGCTAATTGAATTTTTTTTGCATGACCGACAATCGTGGCCACCCGACCACCACTAGATATCAAATTATGGCCATCTTTTTTAACTGCAGCATAATCAATTTGTAAATCCGACGGCAAATCATCTAATAACGGAACTGAAAATCCCTTATCAACATTATCAGGATAGCCGGGGGCAGCAATCACAACAGCCAAATAAATTTCTTTTTTTTGCCATTCGATCAAGGGTTTTCGGCCATCCATCAGATCGATAATCATTTGATAAAAATCACCTTTTAATTGTGGCAGAACAACTTGCGCCTCAGGATCGCCAAAGCGAACATTAAACTCGATAACCTTAGGGCCACTTTTAGTCAGCATCAATCCGGTATACAAAACACCGGTGAAAGGATTGCCTTTATCCTGCATTACTTTTAAGACTGGTTCGACAATCGATTTAATCACTTTTTCGATAATCGCGAAAGATATTTGAGCAACCGGACTGTAGGCCCCCATTCCACCAGTATTTGGACCCTTGTCGCCATCAAAACGGCGTTTGTGATCCTGAGCAATTGGTGTATGAACAACTGTATTATTTTTGCCGACCAAGCTGAAGAGTGAGAATTCGGGACCCTGCATAAATTCTTCAATCAACAATTTCGTATTTGAATTATTTTTATATAAATTTACTATATAATCTTCCGCCTGCTTACAAGAAGAAATAACCGAAACACCTTTTCCGGCAGCCAATCCGTCAAGTTTGAAGACAACTGGAAAATCGTGTTTAACAAGAGCTCTCCGTGCTTCTGATAAAGATCGAACTATCGAAAAAGCAGCCGTTGGAACATTCGCTTCTTTTAAAATCGATTTCGCAAATGATTTGTATCCTTCGAGTTGGGCTGCAGTTTTATTCGGTCCGAAAATCTTTAGGCCGGCTTTCTTGAATTCATCAACAATTCCGAGAACCAAAGGTTCCTCACTGCCAACAAAAGTCAGATCGATATTTTCTTTTTTTGCAAAATCAACCATCCCTTTAAGATCATCGATATTAATCGGGACAATCTTAATTCGTTCTTCAATCATCCCCTCGTTGCCGGGAGCAACAAAAACCTGATCGACTTGAGGGCTTTTAAAGAAAGTCTTTGCCAAAATGTGTTCACGCGCACCAGCACCAATAATTAAAACCTTAGCCATTTTCCATCATCCTTAATGTCTAAAATGACGATTATGTGAGAAAACCAAAACCACGCCAAGTTTATCTGCCATCGCAATCGAATCTTTGTCCTTGATCGATCCACCTGGTTCAACGATCGCTTTAATTCCATGCTCAGCGGCAAATTCGACCGAATCGTCCATTGGAAAAAAAGCATCCGAAGCCAAAACGGCCTGATCAAAATTCTTTTTGGCTTCTGCATGTTTGAAGGCAATTTTAACCGAATCGATTCGATTTGGCTGACCGGCACCAATGCCCAATGTTTGACCTTGTGCAGCAATTAAAATCGCATTCGATTTAACATGTTTAACGGCTTTTTGAGCAAATACCAAGGCTTCCAACTGCTCATCGGTCGGTTTAGCAGATGAAACGACCTCAAAATCAGCAGCGTTTTCAACTAATCTATCCATTTCTTGAACAACTGCTCCGCCGAGAACTGAAGTAAGCTCCAGTTCTTTTGGTAATGTGTTGGTCATAGCTACGGTCAATAAACGTAAGTTTTTCTTTTTTGCCAAAATTTGATAAGCTTCCTCGCTAAAACCTGGTGCAATGATAATTTCAAGAAAAATTGTGTGCATTTTTTGTGCAGTGGCTAAATCGACTTCCCGGTTTAAAACAACTATTCCACCGAAAATAGAAATATCGTCAGCATAAAAAGCTTTGTCCCAGGCCTTTTCAATTGTGATTGCCTGGCCAATCCCAGCCGGGTTCATGTGCTTTAAGGTCACAACTGTCGGTTGATCTTGAAAATCGGCAATCGTCCTTAAAGCGGCATCGGCATCTTTAATATTGTTGTAACTCAACTTCTTGCCGTGAAGAATTTTCGCCTGCAGAATCGAATAAGCTTTCGGAATGGCATCGGCATAAACGGCTGCGGTCTGATTAGGATTTTCACCATAACGCAAATCGAAGTCTTTGTCATAAGTTACCGTTAACTTTTCTGGATATTCTTCTTTGGAAAGATAATCGGCAATCAAGGCATCGTAAGCTGCCGTATGACGAAAAGTTTTTGCTTGTAAATGTCGTCGAAAGTCATGACTAAGATCGTCGTTTGCAATTGCTTTTAATATTGAATCGTAATCATCCGGATCGACAACAACAATTACATCTCGAGCATTTTTAGCGGCAGAACGAAGCATCGACGGTCCGCCAATGTCGATATTTTCAATTGCTTGGTCATAGGAAACATCCTTTTTTTCAATCGTTTCCTTAAAAGGGTAAAGATTAACTGCCAGTAAATCAATCGGCGTAATCTGGTGTTCCTCCAAAGTCTTCATATGTTCGGAATTTTCTCTTTTGGCAAGTAATGCGGCATGAATTTTTGGATGAAGTGTTTTTACTCTTCCATTCAATATCTCGGGAAAACCGGTAATTTCTTCAACGGCCTTCGCTTTAACACCAGCCTCCGTCAAAAATTTTAAAGTTCCACCGGTCGAAATTATTTCGTAATTATTTTTAATCAGGCCCTTGGCAAAATCAATCAAGCCTCTTTTATCGGACACACTTAGCAATGCTCTTTTCATACTGTGAAAACTCCTTTTTTAATTAGTTGCCTTAACGTTTGCGGATATAATCTGTGTTCCAATCGATGAATTCTTTTTTCCAAACTTTCCAAATTGTCGCTTTCTTTTATTCTCACAGGGGCTTGAGCAATTATTTCCCCCGAGTCGACTCCATTATCAACATAGTGAATTGTTACCCCAGTTACTTTGACACCATACTCAAATGCATCTTCAATTCCATGGCGACCTGGAAAACTTGGTAAAAGAGCCGGATGAATGTTGATAATTCTGTTTGGAAAGGCCAATAATAAATCCGGACCAATAATTCGCATAAAACCGGCAAGCAGAATCCCACTAACCTGATCTTCTTTTAAGCGGCCAATAATTTCAGTTTCGGCAGCGGCCTTGTCTTTAAACTTTCGATAATCAATATAAGTCGAGGGTATTTCAAGTTTTTTTGCTCGCTGAACAACAAAAGCATACTTATGATCAACAATCAGACGAACGATTTCTACGTTCGGCAATTGTTTTTTCGCATAATTAACGAGAGCCGTAAAATTCGTTCCGTTTCCGGAGGCAAAAACGGCTAGTCTAATCGGATTCATGCTTTTTCTTTCCATGGTTCGTTTCCGTTAAAATTGATTATTTGCTGACTCTTTGCTCGGGAAACAACTTTTCCGATTTGATAGACTTTTTCACCACTTTTTTTAAGTTGGTTCATTATTTCAGCAGATTCGTCAGCCGAAACAGCGGCAACCATTCCGATACCCAAATTGAATGTTTCCAGCATTTCGTGGTTAGAAAGTTTACCGGTTTCCTGCAGTCTCTGAAAAATTTCCGGAATCGGCCAACTACCCCAATTAATTTCGACAGCTGTTTGGTTGCTCAACATTCGCGGAACATTTTCCAGAAGGCCGCCGCCGGTAATATGCGACAGTGCATGGATTTTGTTGTTATTCAAGAGCGGAATCAGCGATGCTGCATAAATACGAGTGGGTCTTAATAATTCCTTTTGTAAAGAATCATCTAATTGACTCCAAGTCTTTTTTGCCCGAGTGAGCAATAAATTTCTAACCAAACTGTAACCGTTGGAATGCAGACCATTTGAAGCTATTCCAAGCAGCGTGTCTCCAACCTGAAGTCGATTGCCATTTAAAATTTTATCTTCTTCGACAACACCAACTGCAAAAGCAGCTAGATCATATTCGTCTTTAAAATACATGTCGGGAAGTTCGGCCGTTTCGCCGCCAATTAAAGCCATTTTTGACTGTCGACAGGCTTTGGCAATTCCGCTAACAATTTCGGCCACTTTATCCGATGAAACTTTGTCAATACCAATGTAATCAAGCATAAAAAGTGGTTTAGCGCCTTGAGCCAACAGATCGTTTACAACCATTGCAACTAAATCCTGACCAATTGATTGGTGTTCATTAGCGGCTTGAGCCAATAAAAGTTTCGAACCGACACCATCTGTTCCGGAAACCAAAACTGGTTTACTATATCCTCCCGGAAACTTGAAAAGAGAAGCAAAACCGCCAACACCGGCGAGAACCTGGTCGTTATAAGTCGATTTAACAGCTGTCGACATTTTTTTGACTGCCTGATTACCGGCCTGAATATCGACACCGGCGAGAGAATACGCGTCAACCATTTTAAATACCTTTCCTAACAGAAAATATTTCTGGCATAACAGCAATCGGTTCGGGATCGAAATTAACCAGTCCGGCATCAACCTTGTTCTGCAAAGAGGATTGATAATCATAGATTGGCGAAGGATAATGACCATCAAAATAAGCAGTTGTGAGACCATTGCCATTATATGGTGTCTTCAAATTAATCGAATCGACAAGGCCTTGAACAGACAAGAAAGCCAGAGAGTCAGCCTGAATCATTTCGGTCATTTCTTCCAAACTATGGTTCGCGGCCATCAATTCGTTTGTTGTTTGCATATCGACGCCATAAAAGGAGGGATACTTAAAAGCCGGTGAAGCAATCCGAACATGAACCTCTTTAGCCCCGGCATCTTTCAACATACGAATAATATACATAGAAGTAGTACCACGAACGATCGAATCATCAACCAAAACGATTGATTTTCCATTAACAACTTCTTTGATGGCCGAAAGTTTCATTCGTACTGCCCGCTCGCGTTTATCTTGATTTGGCTGGATAAAGGTTCGAGCGATATATTGATTTTTAACCAGCCCCATTTCGTTTGGCAAACCAGCTTCCTCGGCATAACCTTGGGCCGCTGACAAAGAAGAATTGGGAACCCCAACAACAATATCGGCCCCAGAAACCGGCTGTTCGCGAGCTAGACAACGGCCCATATGCTTACGCGCGATATGAACATTGACTCCATAAATCGTTGAATCAGGTCTGGCGAAATAAATATATTCCATCGCATCAATGTTTAAAGTCACATTATCTGTATAATGATCGATTTGCATTCCTTGATCATTAATGGCGATCAATTCTCCCGGTTGAACATCGCGGACAAATTCAGCATCAGTCATATTCAAGGCAGCTGTTTCAGAGGCAACTACATATTGTCCGCCGGGCAATTTCCCAATACAGAAAGGGCGAAAACCATGCGGATCAAGAGCAGCGAAAAGAGCATCGGGAGTCAACAGAAGAAAAGCAAAGCCTCCGTGAAGTTGTCTTAAAGACTCAGCAATTTTTTCTTTCATTGAATTCTGATGAGAGCGACGAATTAAATGCAGCAAAATTTCCGAATCCGATGAAGATTGAAAAATCGACCCGATATCTTCGAGCTGTTTTCTTAAAGTCAAGGCATTTGTAATGTTGCCATTATGAGCAAGGGCGATTTGGTAATCGTTAAAATGAACTAAATAAGGTTGAATATTTTCAATTCCGTGAGTACCAGCAGTTGCATAACGAACGTGACCAATTGCCGAGTTCCCTTTTAGACTGGCAATTTTCTCCGGATTACGGAAAACGTCCGATAGCAGGCCGAGACCGCGGTGCTGCCAAAGGCGACCATTGTCGTTTGAAACAATTCCAGCACCCTCCTGGCCACGGTGCTGTAAGGCATGCATACCATAGAAAGTTGTTTGGGCAGCCTCCGGCAATCCCCAAACGCCGAATAAACCACATTCTTCATTCAGTCCACGAAAATCTGTTGCAGTTTGCAATTCCGTCATTTTATCCTCGTTACTCCATTAAATTCGCGATCGAATTTTTCCAGGTTTTGGTCGCTTCTTCTTTATCAATCGAAAAACTGCTTTGATCCGTTTTGATTTGAAAATGATTTCTGTCAGTTACCCGACCAATCAATTCAGCCTGATCACCGGCCATTTTTTCAAAAACCGGTTCTTTTTCTGGCTCAACTGTGACAATAAAACGACCATTCGTTTCCGCAAAAAGCTGTGCATCATCGAGTTTCAGGTTGGCATCAAAAGCAAAGCTTGTTTCAAAAGCCGATTCAAGCAAAGCGACAATCAGTCCTCCCTCGCTTAGATCGTGAGCGGATTTCAATAAGCCGGCCTCAATCGCTGTTAAGATTAATTTTTGGTTGTTTAATTCAGCATCGGCATCAAAGTCGAATAATTTTCCCGAGATTTTTCCCGTCTGCAACTTTTGAATCTCGGATCCATTAAAGTCATTGCCGGTAGATCCGATTAAATAAATCAGATCACCATTCTTTTTGAAATTAATCGTTGTGATTTTGCGATTATCCCTGATCAAACCGACCATCCCGATCATCGGCGTTGGATAAATGGCCCGATTGTCGGTTTCGTTATAAAGCGATACGTTGCCGGAAACAACCGGGGTATTCAGCTGTTTGGCAAAATTATTTATGCCGGCGACAGATTGTTCCAATTCATAATAAACTTCCTGATTATCCGGATTGCCAAAGTTCAAACAATCGGTAATTCCAATTGGCAAAGCACCGGTCGAAACAACATTGCGGGCCGCTTCTGCGATTGCCATCTGCCCGCCACGATATGGATCCAAGTAAACGTAACGCCCATTAACATCAGTTGTCAGCGACAAGGCTTTTTTTGTTCCGCGAATTCTGATTACGGCAGCATCACCGCCCGGTTTCACGACAGTATCGGTTCTTACCATTGAATCGAAATGACGATAAAAAAACTTTTTCGATGAAATCGTCGGTTGAGAAAGAATTTGCATAATAATTTGAAGCGGGTTAGAAATTTTTGGTTGATATTGTTGTTGACTGGCCTTTTTAATATGGACCGGCAGCTTACTTGGCAGTTTGTAAGAAGGTGCTTTGGTTAACAGTTTTATATCAAGATCAGCAACTGTTTCCCCCTGAAAAGATAAACGATAACGACTGTCATCGGTCACTTTACCGATGACTACAGCATCCAGGCCGGCATCTCTATAAAGATCAATCACTCCTTTTTCCCGGCCTTGAGCAACGACCAACAACATTCGTTCCTGTGACTCGGAAAGCATCAATTCATAAGGTATCATTCCTTTTTCTCGCACCGGAACTTTATCCAAATCAAGCCAAATTCCAGAACCGCCTTTTTCACCCATTTCAGACGAAGAGGACAAGATTCCGGCTGCGCCCATATCCTGAATCGCAATTACTGCTTCCGGCATTTCTCTGACGGCTTTAATAGTCGCATCCATTACTAGTTTTTCCATGAAAGGATCGCCAACCTGGACAGCGGAACGTTGAGATTCTTCTTGGGAAGAAAACTCAGTTGAGGCAAAAGTAGCACCATTGATTCCATCGCGTCCGGTTTTGGCCCCAACATAAATGACCGAATTATCTTTTCCGTGTGCTTGCCCGACCTTGATCGTATCCTGATGATCAAGCAAACCGATAGACATAACATTGCAGAGCAAATTACCTTCGTAGGCATCATCGAAAGCAACATCGCCGCCAACAGTTGGAATACCGATAGCATTTCCATAGCCGGCAATTCCGTCAATTACTCCATCGATTAAAGATTTGGTCTGTTCATTTTTAATCTCTGAAAATCTTAGCGAATCTAAAACCGCAATTGGTTGAGCACCCATCGAAAAAATATCCCGTAAAATACCACCGACTCCAGTCGCAGCTCCTTGGTAAGGTTCAACTTGAGAAGGATGGTTATGGCTTTCGGCTTTAAAAACAACTGCCTGGCCATCGCCAATATCGAGAATTCCAGCTCCTTCCCCGGGTCCCTGCAAAACACGTTCGTTTTTTGACCAAAAAGTTTTCAGAATTGGTTTGGATTTTTTATAAGAAGCATGCTCCGACCACATGGCCGAAAATAAACCTGTCTCGGTATAATTCGGCAAACGGCCCATTTCATTTTCAATTATTTTAAATTCTTGATCGGTAAGACCCCACTGTGCATAAATGCGTTCTGATTTGACCTCTTCTGCTGATTTAAGTTGTGGATTAGCAGCTATTGACATTAATTTAAAACCCCACTTGTCTGTAGAATCGATTCAAAGAACGGACGACCATCGATATTCCCAAGTAATGGATCGACGGCTCGTTCCGGATGCGGCATCACTCCAAAAACATTTCCTTTCTCGTTGACAATTCCGGCAATATCGTCAATTGAACCGTTCGGGTTGTCCTGGTATGTAAAAATTATCTGTCGGTTGGCATGTAGTTTTGTCAAAGTTTCTTGATCGGCATAATAATTGCCACCGGCATGGGCGATTGGCAATAAAAGTTGTTGTCGATAAAGGTTCTTTGTAAAAAGCGAATTGTCGTTTTCAACATTCAGCAAAACCTGATCACAAATAAATCCTGCTTTGGCATTCATTCTCAAAGCTCCCGGTAAAAGCCCGGCTTCAGTCAAGATTTGAAAACCATTACAAATTCCAACGACAAACCGACCTTGATCAGCAGCTTTTTTAACAGCTTCCATTGCCGGAGCAAAACGAGCAATTGCTCCTGCTCTTAAGTAATCTCCATACGAGAATCCCCCCGGTAAAAAGATGGCATCATAATCATCCAGATTACTTTGGCGGGCATCGATTATTTTTGCGTCAATCCCAAAATCAATCAATGCATAATACATATCAAAATCGCAATTGGATCCGGGAAAATCAAGAACTGCAGCCTTCATTTTTATTCCTCCACCGAAGATATTTCGCTTAATTTATAAGTGAAAGTTTCCATATTGACATTGATCAATAATTCGTCAGAAAATTCCTCAATTTCTTTTGCCGCTGTCCTTTGATCTTTTGCCTCAAGTTTTATTTCGAAGTATTTTCCCTGCATAACCGAATTAACGTCTGTATAATCAAGGCGATGAAGAGCCGATTTTATGACTTCACCCTGTGGATCGAGAATTGAAGGCTTGTAAGTAACGTAGATCTTTGCTAAAAACATTTTAATTTTCCCCTGCAATTAATTTGTTATTCAAACGATCCAAAACGGTTTGATAACCAATTCTGACATCACCGATTTTTTGACGAAAAACATCTTTATCAAGCGATTTGCCACTTTCTTTATCCAACAAGCGCATATTGTCCGGAGAAAGTTCATCAGCAAGCAAGAGTTTTCCCTGACTAGTGAACCCAAATTCAACTTTGAAATCGATTAAGGTAATTCCGATTTGATCAAACAGATTGATCAGTTTTTGATTGATCAGCTCAGCTTCTTCTTTCGTTTGGCTGATAGTTTTTTTATCGGCAATTTCCAATGCTAGAATTTGTTCGTTATTAATAAAAGGGTCATCCAAAGAATCCGATTTAAAATAAAATTCATGAACAGCCGGCTTTAAAGCTTTGTGCATCGGCACATTGAAACGCGAAGCGAAATGGCCGGCAGCAAAATTACGAGTTACAACCTCCAAGGGAACAATTTTAACTTTCCTAACTAAAGCATCACCGTTTTCCAATTCTTTTTGAAAATGATTTTCGATTCCTTGAACAGTTAAGTAGTTAAACAACAAAGCCGAAATGTGCGAAGTTAATTGTCCTTTTCCTTCGATTTTCTCTTTGACTTTTCCATTCAAAGCAGTCGCTTGATCTTTGTAATGAATATGGACGATCTCTGGATCGTCAGTTTGAAACATATTTTTTGCTTTACCAGAATATAAAAGACTTTCAGTCATTTATTCCACACTTTCAACTTTTTAATTGCCTCATCGCCTAAAACAGTTATGTGACCCATTTTTCTTTGCGGTCTAATTTCCGCTTTTCCATAATCGTGGAAATACCATTCAGGATGATTGACAAGATCATTTCGAGCTTTAGCCAGATCGTCGCCCAATAAGTTTCGCATCAAAGCGGGTTTTATTAGAAGTGGGCCTTGAATCGGCAATCCGCAAATTGAACGAACATGACCTTCAAATTGTGATATATTGCAGCCTTCGATCGTCAGATGACCGGAATTATGCGGCCTTGGCGCCAATTCATTAATTAAAATTTTTCCATCAGGGCGAAGAAACATTTCAACTCCCAAAACACCGTACAAATTAATTTCGTTTGCTAATTTGCTAACTTCTTTTTTAACCGATTGAACTACGGAATCTGTAATAGAAGCAGGAGCATAGGAAAGATGCAGGATATGATTTTTATGTTGATTCTCGGTAATAGGCCAGAGTTTAACTTGATCACAATTATCACGAGAAACCATGACAGAAATTTCTTTAACGAAATCAACCCTTTTTTCTAAAATAGCTAGCAGATTTTTTGGCCATTTTTCAAGCATATTTTTAACATCCTGTTCCGAATTGATGTCCCACTGCCCGTGACCGTCATAACCGCCAGAAACAGTTTTTAAAATTGCTGGAAAGCCAAGCTCTTTTACCGCTACTTTGAGTTCCGCGGGCGAAGCAACTTTTGCAAAATCGGTTGTCGGCAAGCCGTGTGTTCGAAGAAAATTTTTTTCGTTGATTCGATTTGAAGTCACCGTCAACAATTTGACACCTTGAGGGACTAGGACCCCGGTTCTTTTTTGAACACGTGCCAAAACATCTTGATCGACATTTTCAAATTCATAAGTCAGCAGATCCGATTTTTCAGCCAACTCGGTTAATGCCGCTTCATCACCATACCCGGCCACGATCTGAAAATCAGAAACCTGCCCGGCCGGACACTGTTCAGTAGGATCCAAAATACCAACATGATAACCAATTGATTTAGCTGACAGTGAAATCATTTGTCCCAATTGTCCACCACCAATAATTCCGATTGTTGCCGGTGGTAAAATCGTTCTTTTAATCATTGAGCTGTGCATCGCTTTCAAGTGATTTTTTTGTCTGCTCCCGACGAAACATGATTAATTTATTTTCAATTTCTTGGTCTTGCAGGCTAAGAATCGATAAAGCCAAGTAAGCTGCATTTTTAGCGCCGGAATTACCGATCGCCGTCGTGGCAACCGGAATCCCGGCCGGCATCTGTACAATCGACAAAAGAGAATCCAAACCATTTAAAGCATGCGATTGAATCGGAACGCCAATTACTGGAAGGGTTGTGTTGGCAGCCAGCATGCCAGGTAAATGAGCTGCACCACCAGCACCAGCGATCATCATCTGCAGACCTCGTTGACGAGCTCCTTTGGAAAATTCACTCAGTTGGTCAGGCATTCTGTGTGCGGAAATAACATGTTTTTCAATCTCAACTCCAAAATCCTTCAAAATATTGACCGCATTTTTCATCGTTTCCCAGTCAGAAACTGATCCCATTACAACAGCAATCTTCGTGTTTGACATCTGTCCTCCGAAATACTCGTTAAGTGTATCAATAAAAAACGGAAAAATCCAGCCCTTCTATTCCCGAACGTTCGTGTTTTACTGTTTTTAATAGCAATTTAATTAAGATTTTAAAAAATATTTCGTGTTTGTGTTTTTGGGGACTATAAAGGAGATTTAAATAAAATTAAACTCAGGCAATAAAAAAACGGAAAAATTAATTTCCGTTTCAAAATATTTTTTATCAGTCTTCCAATTGTTCAGAAGTTAAATCAGGGAAATCGTGTTCAACAATTTCAGCATTTTTCTTGGAAAACATCGGGAATTTTGTATCGGCACCAATATCATCATGGTAAAGACGATCACGAGGATCAACCTGACCAGAAGCATGAGTGACTTCGACCTTTGTTTCCTGGCCTTTCGTCTCTTTTAATTGACTGACCATTAACAGCTTCCTGATATCAAGTTGAAGATGGTCGAAAACTTCCATTTGCTTTTCGGTTAGAGTGACCTGCAAAGCTGCCTCGGCATTTTTCCCAATTAAGGTCTTTTCGCGGGCATTTTCCAGCTCTTTATTAACAAGATCGCGGAATTTGAAGAAGTAATCCCAATCTTTCAATAAATTATCAGCATCGGCCAATTTCTCAAAACGCGGCGCCTCAGACAAATATGCATAAGCTTCCGGCTCTTTTAGATTCTCCCAAAGTTCTTCAGCAGTGTGGGGCAAAAAAGGAGTCAATAATTTTGTTAATTTAACAGATATTTCATAAAAAACGGTCTGCATTGAACGACGTTCAGAAGAATCTGCTTCATCGATATAAACAATATCTTTTGCCACATCTAAATAAAAGGCTGAGAGATCGTTTGAGACGAAGTTAATTAATTGTTTGAACAAATCATAAAAATCATATCGACCCATCTTTTCATGCCAGTCTTTAATAAATTGATTGAAATCAGCTGTCATCCATTTATCAATCGGCTCGCGGTCGGAAAAAGCTACTGAATTTTTCTTAGGATCGAAATCTTCGGTATTCGCTAACAAAAATCGCATTGTGTTACGGATTTTGCGATATGACTCGGAAACCTGTTTTAAAATATCTTTTGAAACATGAACATCCTGACTGGAATCAATGCTCATAACCCAAAGGCGGACAATCTCTGTGCCCATTTGATTGGCAACATCATTTGGCGAAATAATATTTCCTAAGGATTTGGACATCTTTTGTCCCTTATCATCAAAAACAAATCCCTGGGCAATCACAGATTTGTAAGGCGCAATTCCGTTAACAGCAACTGAAGTTATGATATTGGAATTAAACCATCCACGGAACTGGTCTGCCCCCTCCAAATAAACATCAGCCGGATAATCGAGATAAGATCTTTCCTGCATCACTCCCGACCAACTCGAACCAGAATCAAACCAAACGTCCATAATGTCTTCTTCTTTTGTGAATTTGCCATTCGGACTGTGTTCGTTAGTATATCCATCTGGAAGAAGCTCTTTAGCTGTGTGTTCGAACCAATAAGTTGAACCATGTTTGGCAAACAAATCAGCAACATGATCGATCAATTTTTCATCAACAATCGGTGTACCGTCTTCTGCATAGAAAATCGGTAATGGAACACCCCAGACACGTTGACGGGAAATAACCCAATCGCCACGATCTTTAATCATATTGTACAGACGAACTTCACCCCAATCGGGATAAAACTTAACATCTTTTATCTGATCAAGAATTTCTTTTCTAAATGGTTCGATTGAAACGAACCATTGAGGAACGGCCCGCCAGATAATCGGTTTTTTTGTCCGCCAGTCAAAAGGATACGAATGTTTAATCTTTTCAGTTGCCAACCATAAACCGGCCTTTTTCAATTTCTCAATTACCAAAGGAACAACATCATCATAGAATTTACCCTCGAAATCACTTCCGGCGCTTTTCATAAGATAACCCTTTGAATCAACTGTCATATCAATCGGAAGGCCATATTTCATGCCGACATTGTAATCATCTTCACCAAAACCAGGAGCCGTGTGAACCAGTCCGGTACCAGAATCAAGAGTAACGTGATCGGCGTTCATAACCAATTCTGTAATGTTTTTATCCCAAGGGTGCTCAACGGTAATTTTATCAAGATCAATGCCTTTATAAGTTGCCAGGACTTCTGGTTCTTTCCAGCCGAACCTGGCAGCATTCTCTTCGAGCAGAGCCTTCGCAACAACATATTTACTAGTCTGTCCCTTCGGCTTGACCAGCACATAATCAAAATTAGGCCCAACTGTAATCCCACGTGAGGCAGTAATCGTGAATGGCGTAGTTGTCCAAACAACCAGATAGGTATCATTATCCAAAACCCCTTTACCGTCTTTGACACGATTAGCATAAAAAAGTGATGTCGACTCCAAATCATGGTATTCGACCTCGGCCTCGGCCAAAGCCGATTCCGAACTCCAAGACCAGTAAACCGGTTTTAAGCCCCGATAGATATATCCCTTACCGGCCATTGCACCAAAAACACGAACCTGAGCTGCTTCAAATTCCGGATTCAAGGTTAAATAAGGATTATCCCACTCGCCAAGCACACCAAGCCGTTTGAAATCGCGTTTTTGCATCTCAACCTGTTTTAAGGCATAATCATGAGCCAAACGACGCCAATCAGCCTTCGACATTGATTTTCGATCATAGCCGGCTTTTGTTAATTGCTGTTCGATTGGCAAACCATGCGTATCCCATCCGGGAACGTAAGGAGCATTATAACCGGTCATATTCTTATAACGGACAATGATATCCTTGGATATTTTGTTCATTGCATGGCCGATATGAATATTTCCATTCGCATATGGCGGTCCGTCATGCAAGTTGAAATGAGCTTTATTTTTGTTTAAATCAAGCCTTTTTTCATACAAGTGATCGTCTTCCCATTGTTTCTCACGCGTGGGCTCGGTTTTTGGTAAACTTCCCCGCATCGGAAAATTTGTATGTCCTAAATGTAGTGTATCTTTAATCTTCATAAAGCTCCTTAGATAAAATAAAAAACGCCTCGAATTATCGGGACGTTCTCACGTGGTACCACCCAACTTCACGCACTTGGTCAGTGCGCCTCAGCGTTTCTAAATTAATTATTTTAACCGGCTGATCTAAAAGAATTCATCGGCGACCGGTTTCCAGCGTTCCGGCTCTCTGTGCGCATAAACTCTAACTTTCTGTTCCAGAATATAAAGTCATTATACAAAACTATCGGAAAAATTCTACCCTTTTCCGACAATTCCAATCTTTAAACGTATTTTATTTCGATTAGTCGTCCCCCGAGTGGTAATCAAACGAATTCGACCATAGCCATGCGTCGAAACCACATCTCCCAATTTGGCCAAATAACTCGTATTATCCTTCTCGAACCAATTAACCATAACCTGGCCGGTTTCGATTAAATCTTTCGCATGGGCACGGGAAAAATTGTATATCTGGCTAATCAAAAGGTCGATTCTCTGTGAGGAAATAACTATTTCCTTTTCCTTTTCATCCGATTGAGGGTTTAAAATTTTTTCAAAGGGAATTTTCTCAAAAGTAATTTTCTTGGAAGCCGCCCGTTTGACATTTTCAACCACAAAATCGGCCAAACTAGAATCAATTAAAAGCTGCCAATTATCGTTTTCATGAATCACATCGCCAATACGATCATAGGAAATTCCGTGATGCAGCAAACTTCCTAAAACAGTTGAATGATGAAGGTGAACGTAATGAGAAGCATAATTCAATTGGAGAAGAGATATTTGAAAATCATTTTCTTTATGATCGCCGATTAGGGCGCGTTTATTTTCAGCCCTTTGGTAACCACCGCCGAAACGAACAGAAAATCCAATCTGCTTCGCCAACTCAAGTAAAATTTTCTGCTCTTGTGGGTTCAAAAAAACAGTTAAAAAGCTTTTTTCATCTGCCTGAAAAAACCAATCGAGTACCTGCTTTGCAAAAATTTTTTCGGCATCGGAATAGTGGTTTAAGTTAACATCAAAATTTGTCATTGCAATAATTGTACAAAAATAAGCGCCAATCCACGATTGGCAAATTGCAAGACCAATATCGCAATAATTGGTGAAAAATCAATCCCGGCAAACGTTGGAATAAAGCGTCTGAAAATATTAATAAAAGGTTCGACAATCCAATTTAACCAATAAAGAAATTTAGAACTAAAGTTAATCGGCAGCCAGCTCATAATTGCCCATAAAAAAATAATCCACGAATAAAGACTAATTACCCAGTGAATTATTAGGTATATGTAGTATAAAGAATTAGAAGCGAGCATTTTGCCCCATTGAATTCGCAGCCGAACCAGATCCGGAAACCGCATAATTGTTTGGTGCAATTAGCCAAATCTCATCGGAAATCTTTTCGATCGACCCTTCGACAGCATAAATAGCACCAGCGACAAAATCAACTATTTTGGCAGATTGTGTTTCATCGATCGCCGAAAAATTAACAATCACCGCTTCATGCAACAATAACTGATTAACAATTGTTTTAGCATCAGAAAAAACTTTCGGAACAAATAGAGCGATATGGCTATCGATTTTTGCTGAGTTATTTGCAGATTGGGTTGAAGAATTAACTGCCGACATCTTTGGTTGCTGACGGTAACCATTATCATAAGCAAAACCGTTTCGGTTCTGATTTTGATTGTTATAACCGCTGTAACTTTGATTGGAAGTATTCTGCTGCTGCGAATTTACCGGCTGCTGCTGCCCTTGATTAGGCTGCTGTTCATAACCGGAATCCTCATATTCTTCTTCCTCGTCGTCTGCTCCGCCGAAAAAACTTTTAAACGAAAATGCCATATCTACTCCTAAAAAACTATTTAGTGACGCTTAAAAAATGAAGGTCTTGAAGATGAATCATCATCACTAGACGGATCACTTGATTGATTAAATGAAGAACTTTGCTGTGACTGATTATTGCTGAACTGTTGATCATTATTAAAAGGTGAATTATTCGATTGGGAAGATTGATTACGTCCCCGATGAACCGTGTTTAATTGCCAATCTTCAAAAAGCTTTCCGGAACTCTGCTTTTGTTCGGGTTGAGCAAGCGATGATTTTGGTGCTGCAGATGAATTAGGTACAACTTTGTTATTTCCAGTAACAGGATCAACCGTTACATTTGGAATATCGTCAAAAACAGAACCTTTTTTGTTAGTTTGATCAGAACTCGAAGAAGACTGTTCTGCTAGGGTATCAACCGTAAAAACATCAGTTGAGTCGGGTCCATCCTGGCTTTGGCCCGGAGCCTGATTGATATGAGTTGCAACAACCGTTACACGCACTTCATCTTCAAGCTTATCGTCGACAGAAGTTCCAAAGACAATGTTGACATCCTGCCCAGCAGCTTGAGTAACAACATCAGCAGCCGTCTGCGCTTCATACAGGGACATATCTGCTGAACCGGTTACACTCAAGATCACATCGGAAGCACCCTTTAAGTCGACTTCCAGCAATGGAGATGCAATAGCAGCTTTGGTTGCCTCGGCTGCTCGGTTTTCTCCTGTAGCAGAACCGATTCCCATCAAAGCCATCCCGCCATTAGTCATAATTGTTTTAACATCCGCAAAGTCCAAATTAATGATGCCGGGCTTTGTGATCAAATCAGAAATTCCCCGAACACCCTGTAGGAGAGTATTATCGGCAGCTCTAAAGGAATCAGCCAAAGAAGCTTTTCGATCCATAATCTCAAGCAGGCGATTATTTGAAACAACAACCAGAGTATCGACGTTTTCCTTTAACTTGGCAATTCCTTCGGCAGCAAAACGAGCTCTTTTTGGTCCTTCAAAATTAAACGGACGAGTAACAACGCCAACCGTTAAAGCCCCAACTTCTCTAGCAATCCGAGCAATAACCGGTGCAGCACCATTTCCGGTTCCGCCACCCATTCCGGCAGTAACAAAAACCAAATCAGCTCCCTGCAATACTTCCTGAATTGATTGCTGAGATTCCTCACCAGCTTTCTCACCAACTTCAGGTGTCGATCCGGCACCAAGGCCGCGAGTCAATTTAGGTCCCAATTGTAATTTGTTCGGAGCTTTCGAAGCACTCAAAGCCTGCATATCGGTATTGGCGACAATAAATTGCACACCTTCAATGCCCTCCTCAATCATGCGGTCAATCGCATTTGATCCGCCGCCGCCGACACCGATAACCTTAATATTGGCGCCATAACCCGACTGAGCTGCAGGCATCACAAGATCGTTATTATTATTTTCTGTTGCTTTTTTTCTAGCTACCATTTTTACCTCTTATTCTATTCGAACATCTGCGAGTAATATTCTTTTATTTTATCAAGAAAACTTGGCTTTTTATCGGCTTTTTTGCCGCGATTGGGATTTCTTGCTTTCTGGTTTTTTACTCCAGAATTCGTGTCAACAAAATTCGCGCTTGGAGAAACCAGGGCTAGATTAAGTGTACGCTTTGCTAGCCAGTCTGTCATTGATTGATTGGCAACATAATTAGCTACCGACAGAGCGTTAACAAACGAAGGATGTCTTAATCCGATTTCTTGCGGAACAAAGACCAGAACATCTTTATTAAAACGTTTATTGAACAAATCATCAATCCCGGCCAAAGCCGCCCCGCCTCCGGTCAGGATCATTTTTCTTGGAACGGCCATTGACTGTAATTGATTTAAATGTGCATATAATTCTGAAGAGATTTCCTCCAAACGGGCGCCAATAATCTGTGATAAATACGTTACTGGGACATTTTGAACCTGCCCGGTTCCAGCCCGATTTAATTCAATCACGCGAGTACTATTAAGTTTCAGAGGATCTGCATAACCAAAATCTCTTTTAATTTGTTCAGCCTGATCAAAGTTGATGCTAATCTGATTTTGCTGATCCAAAACAACTCGGATATCGGAAGTAATATAGGCACCTCCTTGTTGAATATTGGCAATAAATTGAAGCTGATGTCCTTGAACAATTGAAGCAGTTGTCTGTGATGCTCCAAGGTCGACAATAATGCTGCCCTCGTTTTGCTCGCTTTCGGAAAGAATCAAGCCGCTTTCGGAAATCGGTGAAAGAATTAATTCCGAAACATTCAATTGAGCTTGTTTAACAGCTGTTTTCAGGTTTTCAATAATAGTTTTAGGACCAACAAAAGCTTGGGCATTGACTTCTAGAATAACACCAACCATATCCAATGGATTAGGAACCTGTCCAAAACCATCAATTACAAATTCTTCCGGCACAATATCAACAACTTCTTGATTAGGTGGAAGTTTTGCGGTCGAAATCGCCTGTCTAAAAGCATTGATAACGTCATCTTCCGTGATTCGCTTGTCATTACGGGCAACATTCACCGAACCATGTAAATGGAGCATCGAAATTTGAATTGCCGGTATCGAAATGGTAACGTCGTTGATTACTATATTGGCTTTGCTTTGAGCCTGGGAAATCGCCTGGGAAATCGCCTGACTGGCAGCAGCAATATCAACGACCATTCCATGCTTGACACCCCTGCTCGGTGTTTCGCCAACAGCAACAATTCCGTATCGCTGATTAGGAGTCTTTTTAATGACTACACATTTAATTTTATCTGAGCCGACATCTAAGCCGACTATCACATCATTATTCATATCCAACAAATACAAATTTAACAGTGATTGGCTACAGATTAAAGCTGTTTAAAATCATCTTAATTTTCAAACATTTGTTCGCCACTTTTAAAGAGAAAAAAAGGTCTTTTTTAATCTATTTTGAACTATTGCTGCTTTTTGAACTTGATTTACTTTTATCGGAACTCAAAGAACTGAGCAAATTATCATCAGAGTTCTCGAATTTACGCGCATAACCACCGTACTGAAGATCGATTACTCCATTTTTAATTCCTTTTTCCTCCATTGTAGCAACCATCTTTGGATATAAATCCATTCGTTTGGCCAGGGATGAAGGATTAGCGTATACCAAATTTCCATCATTCATAACCAAAGCAAGACGGTTGGGAGAACTTTTAACCGGTGAATATATAATTTGTGCAACTGCCAATCTCATGACTTTATCCATTGATAAATAGGCTGTGATCGTCTTTTTTAAAATTTTCGAACCATTTTTAAAGTCTGTATAAACCGGTGTTTTCCCGTCAGGCTGGATACTCTTACTGCTTAAATGGGCATTTTGATCCATTCGGTACCATTTTTGCTTGATCTGAACAAATCCGGCCGTCAAATTTTCGTTAACACGAATAATGGCTGTGCCATTTTTGGAAAGTCGCAGACTAAGCGATCGAATCATTGAATCATTTTTAATTCTTCGATTGATTGTTTGCCCCTGGCCAGCCCACCGCCAATAGGGATCACCAACTTTTAAATCGACTTTCTTTAAGACCTGCCGGTAATCCATCTGGAAAGTATAAACTTTCGTTTCTTTAATATCCTGCCAGGGACGTAAAAAAAACAGCATTTGTAAAAAAAGAGCAAATAAAATCGCTGCAGTAAAAAACAATCCAATTCTATTAAAAACTGGATTATTCGAAGTGGAAACGGTCTTTTTCCCATCGGAAGAGAAACGCACTATCGGCCACTTGGAATTATTTTTATTTCGTTGTTTCTTGCTTACGCTCATTAATAACTTGCACTAATAATTTATATAATTTATCGGCAGCATCCGGATGGCCAAGTTTTTTTGCAGCTTGCGCCATCGACTCTAATTTACTTTTATGGCTCAAAAGTTCACTCAAATCATGATAAAGCATCGCCGAAGAGAGGTCGCTTTCCAAAATAACTTCCGCCGCACCGCGTTCTTCTAATTGGCGAGCATTTTTTTCTTGATGATTAGCTGTAACGTTTGGCGAAGGAATCAAGATCGAAGGAATCCCTAATGCAGTGATTTCGGCTAAAGTCGTTGCTCCCGATCTGCTAATCAAAAGATCGATTTTCGGCAACACATCGTCCATATTATCCAAATAAGGCAAAACAACAAAATTAGAGCTGTTAATTTTCAAATCGGCCAATTGGTTGCTGACGGAATCAAAATATTTTCTCCCGGTCACAAAGATAGCCTGAAATTTCTTCTGTTCGGAAAAACGATTGGCAAAATTAACAACTGCGGAATTTAGTTTCAAGGCTCCGCCAGATCCGCCAAAAATCAAAACCGTCGGAAGTTTTGGATCCAAATCAAATTCCGTTAGACTAAAATCGCCTTTTTTCTCAAAAACCTGCTGGCCGCGAGGGTTTCCGGTTAAAACAACCTTGTCTTTTGGAAACTGATTGGCAGCATGCGGAAAACTGATTGCAATCCGATCAGCACCCCGACTAAGAAACTTGTTGGTAACTCCCGCAATCGAATTCTGTTCATTGATCACAGTTGGAATCCGGAGTCTTTGAGCAGCATACAAAACAGCTCCGCTAACATAACCGCCGGTCCCAAGCACGATATCCGGTTTAAAATCGTGAATAATATGTTTGGATTTTTTGACAGCCTTAATAAACAAATCAACCGTCTTAAAATTGGTTAAAGAAAGCGAACGGGAAAATCCCTGGACATGCAGCTGTTTGAAATCCAATCCAGTCTTTGGAACAATTGACCCCTCTAATCCACGAAAAGAGCCAATATAAAGAACTTTTGAATCAGGCTCGTGTTTTAAAAGCGATTCAACCAAAGCCAACGCTGGATAAATATGGCCACCAGTTCCTCCACCGGAAACTATTATTCTCATGACCAGCCCTCCCGATTTTTGATCATTTTTTTAAACTCCTCTCCCCGAATCTCGAAATTAGGAAACTGATCCCAACTGGCAGCAGCTGGGCTGAAAAGCAATACTTGGCCAGGCCTGCTAAGCTCTTTTGCCTTGGCAACAGCCTCCTTTAAAGTATCGACAACAACGGTCTGCTTAATGCCAGCCTTTTCGCCAGCGCTTTGTAATTTATTTTTGGTTTGGCCATAAGTGATCAAACTGACAACATTTTTGAAATTAGGCACCAAACGATTCAAATCATCGCCGCGATCAAGTCCGCCGGCAATTAAAGTGATCGGTTCTTTGAAGCTTGCCAAAGCTTTTTGCGTAGCCTCGATATCGGTCGCCTTAGAATCGTTGTAAACAGTTCGTTCTTTAATTACTCCGACCGCTTCCAAGCGATGTTCAAGACCTTTAAATGAAGTGAGAACTTTCTCAATCGCCCGGTTTGAAACTCCAAATATCTTCGCTGCCGTAACAGCCGCTAGAATATTTTCCAAATTATGTTCACCAACCAGAACAACCTTCGAAAGGTCGATTATTTTTTCATCATCGAAATAAATTGTTCCATCATTAACATATGTATTGACAGAAGTGTTTGTCGGAGAAAAGTAATAATCATCTGCCTGAGAACGTTTTGCAAAATCCTTGGAGTCGATCGAAGAATCGTTTAAAACCAGATAATCATCCTTTGTTTGGTGCTGAGTGATCGAAAACTTGGCCCGAAGATAGTTTTCCCTAGTATGATGAAAATCAATATGCGAAGAAAAAAGATTCGTTATAACGGCTATTTTCGGCTTAATATTCTGAGCTCCCAACAATTGAAAACTAGATAATTCAAGCATCAAAACTCTTGGCTGACTGTCGGATAACATTAATTCGCTTACTGGAATTCCAATATTTCCACCGACTTTTACGTCGACATTATCGGCTTTAAGCATTTTCCCAATTAAAGTAGTAGTAGTCGTTTTACCATTCGAACCGGTAACAGCAAGGACTTCTCCTTTGAACTGATCAAGTGCGACCTGAACTTCCGTAATTACAGGTATATTTAAATTCAGAGCTTTTTTAATGATTTCTTTTTCGTAGCGAATGCCTGGATTTTTAACCAATAAATCAAAACTTTCATCTATATCATCAACAAAATTAACATCATCAAAAAGATCGGTTGGTTCTTCGTCGGCTGTTACATACACGTTCGCTCCAATTTTTTTTAAAAGCTGATAAACAGCCTTTCCGGAACGGGCCCAGCCGTAAACCAATACTTTTTTATTCTGATAATTCATTTGATCCATACAAATACTCCAATCACGGTAATTATAAGCTGAATAGTCCAAAACAAGCTATCGATTTTCCATTCGCTCCAACCGGCCCTTTGAAAACTATGTTGTAAAGGGGCAACCGGAAAAACCCGAACGTGAAAGAAATGATAAACAAGAACTTGAATCATAACCGAAATGGTATCAAGCGCCAATATCAGTCCAAACCATAAAAGACTCCAGGGATGTTGCAAAAAAATCGCATTGATAGCCATTCCGGCTCCAAGTGCCATACTTCCACAATCACCCATGAAAATCTTTGCTTTTGGTCGATTGAAAATAAAATAAGCCAGCAAAGAGCCAACAACAGAAAAATCGAAAATAACCATTAGATTCTGATTTTCTTTAATCCCAATAATTCCATAACCGGCAAAAATCAGTAAAGCGATTCCGGCCAAAAGACCATCAATTCCATCAACAAAATTAGCCGCATTGCTCCAACCGACAAACCAAACCAAATAAAAAATGAACTGTACCAAAAAATAGAGAGGCAACGCTCTAAAAAAAGGAAAAGTCAATTTGTCGGGAATATGAACTGCCACCAATATAATTGTGATCAAAGCGGCCGAAATAATTTGGGCAATTAATTTTGGAATAAATCGAAAGCCCTCGTCACGATGATAAAAGACTTTCAAGGCATCATCGATTAAACCGATTAATCCAAAGGACAGAAAACTGACAATAAAAAAGATTATATTCAGCGAATCCAGACGAAAAAGAAACATCACGATCAAAGTCGCAAAAAGAGAACTCAAAATGAAAGTGACTCCTCCCATTGAAGGAGTGCCGTTTTTCCCGGAAGTATCAACTCCAAAACCATGTTTGCCGCTTCTCTCAACTCCAACTTCCCCGCGACTGGTTAAATATCCAATCAGAAAAGGAATGGCCGCGAAAGCTATTAGAAAACCAATCAGCAAGGCGGAAAATATTTGAAAAATCATTGTAATTTTACCCCCAAATTTTCTCCCTTTTTTATAGTACTCTTAGCGCTAATACTCTGCGAAACAACCTTACCGGCTCCAGAATAAGAAAGCTTGATTCCAGTTAAACTGGCAAAGGTCGAAACATCTGAGATCGACCATCCATTCATGTTCGGCATGATAACATCGCCGGATGTTTTGACAAAAATCTTTTGGCCACTAACAATCTTTGTATCGGCACTAATCGATTGTGAAGTGATTTTTTTTGAGCTGTCTCCGATGATAATCGGATTTAAACCGGCATTCTTTAGAGTAGATTCTACTCCAGAAGCAATTTTTCCTTGTAAATCGGGAACTGTAGCATTTTTAACTTTAACATTACTATTTGCCTTTGCAGCATTCAGAGCAGACAAAATTAGTGGATGAAAAACCGTGTTGATCGTAGTATCAGCCAGACCGCCGATGAACTTCTCCGGTTCTCTTAAGTACATGTAAAAGATGAACTTAGGATGTTTTGCCGGCACCAAAACCTCAACCGAATGAGTTGACTCGTCATAATTGTCAGTGTACTTACCATTGATTGCAATCTGAGCGGTTCCGGTTTTAGCAGCGATCTGGTAACCTTCTTTTGCAAGCGAATACGTCTTTGCGGTTCCGTCGGATAAATTAACAACATCGATCATATCTTTTCTGACCTGTTCGGCAGTCGATTTTTTCATCGTACGGGAAAGAAACTTTTTTTTATTTTTATACACGACTTTATTTGTATCAGGGTTAACAACTTTTGATACAAGATAGGGTCTAATTTCTCGTCCATTATTGGCCACGGCCGTCAGGGCTTGAACGATCTGCATTGGCGTTACATCGATACCTTGTCCAAATGCTGTATCCGCCTGTTCAATCGGTTCATTGAAAACAATTGATCCGGCCGATTCGTTTGGAAGCATTGTTTTAGTCGCTTTAAGAAAACGGAATTTGTTGATATACTTTCGCCAAATCGTTGGGCCCATGCTGATTTCCGTTTTTGCAAACGCAACATTGGATGACCTTGCGAATCCTTCCCGATAGGTGAGGACTCCCATGTTATCTTCAGCATCGTAAACTTTTTGGCTGCCAATACTCAGCTCGCCTGATTTGAAAGTCGCAGTCGGATTCCAATGGCCAGTATCGATTGCAGCCGACAAAGTGAAGACCTTCATTGTCGATCCCGGTTCGATTGGATCCTGGACGAGCAAATTATCCCACATATTGCTAAGACCTTTTTTTGTAGAAGCGTTGAATGTCGGCCTTTGTGTTGCTGCCAAAATTGCTCCGGTTTTGGCATTTACCAACATAGCCGTCATTGCTTTTGGCTTGGTCACCTTATAGACATGACTCATTAAACTTTCCAATTGGTACTGGAGATTGTAATTCAGAGTTAAATAAACATCATCGCCATCTTTGACCTTTTTATTCGTCGAAGAAGTCAAAGGAACACCAGTAGCGGTTTCCTGAACGGTTTTAACACCGCTTTTTCCAGCCAGATATTTATTCATGGATTCCTCAATCCCCATAATTCCGGTCATTTTAGAATTGCTTTTAGTACTTGTCAAACCAACGATTTGCGAAGCAAAAACTCCATTTGGGTAAAGACGGGAAGCGTTTGTCGTGAATTTTAAGCCGGGAAGTTTTGCAGCCACAATTTTATCGTGTTGAGAAATACTTAGATTTTGGCCGGCAGAACCGAACTCGACTTGAAAAGTACCTTTTTTGGCATTCAAACGCTTTAAAATATCACTTTCTTTCATGTCAATTACTTTTGCTAAAAACTTCGCAGTCTTTTTCTTGTTAACGACGTACAAAGCTTTGCCATTGGATTTATAGCTTTTATCAACGATGGCATAAAGATTATATGTAGTTGTATTTTCAGCCAGCACCTGACCGGTCGAATCGAAGATTCCCCCTCTTTTCGCCTGAACCGTCTGATTGGACACAAAATGTTTTAATTCGCTTTCCGATAATTTACGACCCTTAACAGTTCTGGTAGCTGAAACATAAATAAAATGAATCGCTAGAGCCAACAAAATAACCGAAATGGTAAAGAAAATCATCATTCCGGCTCTTTTGCTCCGATTAATTGGACTTGTTTTTGAAGTTTTACGCTTTTTCTTTTCCACTATTTATCAATATTTTGTACGTTTTCCGAATTCATTGTCATACCATTCTTTTTTGCAAAACTTTTTAAGGCAGACAAACTGGTCATTTGAGTAATTTTTTGTTTTGATTTGTCATTTTCACTTTTTAATTTGGTGATTTGGCTGCTGGCCGTTTCCAGTTGATTATTAACGCTGGTAGTTGCATTGGAAAGAAGAAGGCTGGCAAACATCACTGCTCCGACAAGTGCCGAGATTATAAATACAAAAATATAATCATTCAAAGACCAGCGAGCCTTTTTAAAAGTCTGCTGCTTGGTTTTTGGCGGAACTACCGTTAAGGACGGACGATCGTCTTTTAATTTTCGATATGTAATTGACGGTGTATTTTGTGCCATTAGTTTTTCTCCAAAACTCGAAGTTTAGCGCTGTGAGCGCGATGGTTTTCTTCTATTTCTTCTACGGAAGGTATAATCGGATGTTTTGTCAGCAACTTGAATTCTTCTTGAATAAACTTATCCGGTACTGGAAGTTTGCTTGGAAGTTGGTTTTTGGTTGCCAATTGATTGAAAAAATGTTTAACAATCCGATCTTCCAGTGATTGAAAAGTAATTACCGAAATTCTGCCTCCACTGTTAAGCAATTGACTGGCCTGTTTGAGAGCTTCTTGTAAAACATTCAATTCATCATTGACAGCAATTCTAATTGCTTGAAAAGTTTTTTTAGCCGGGTGGCCTTTTTTATGCAGAATTTTGTCGGGCAAAGCTTCTTTAATCGTTTCGACGAGTTCTTCGGTGGTTATGATTGGTTGAACTTCTCTTCGTTTGATAATTTTTCTCGCGATTGAACTCGCAAATTTTTCTTCACCATAGCGATTAATAATTGAAGCAAGATCTTTATATTCCCAAGTATTAACAATTTGATAGGCATCAAGGCTTTGACTTTGATCCATCCGCATATCCAGACGGGCATCGCTACGATAACTAAAACCGCGTTTTTCATCATCGAACTGAGGGGAACTGACACCAAGATCAAATACAATACCATCTATCGCAAAAACCTTCAGTAAATTTAATTCCTTGATTAGATTCTGAAAATTTGAATGAATCAAACTAAGGCGCCCTTCAGATATCTCTTTTGAAAAACGCTTTTTATTGAAATCAATCGCGTTTTCATCTTGATCGAAGCTGTAAACATGTCCGTGAAGTGCTTTCTTCAGCAACAAATCAGTATGGCCTCCGCCTCCAAGCGTCGCATCGACATAAATTCCATTAGTTTTTACGGCCAGATTTTCTACTGCCTGTCGCAGAAAAACTGTAACGTGTCCATAATCTGCGGTCATAGGTCGAAGTCCGTTAATTCCTCGGCAATCTGATCAAAATTCTCGGCCGTACCAGCTGTATATTCTTCCCAGTTGTCCTTGCTCCAAATTTCAAAACCATTGCCTGAACCGGTAATTACGACGTTTTTCTTCAGCTGCGCGTGTTCTTTCAATACCGTAGGAATAATTATTCTTCCCTGCTTGTCAAAATCTGATTCAATTGCCCCAGCGAGCACGAAGCGACGAAAAGCGCGGGCATCTTTGGCCCCAAAAGGAAGTTTATTCAATTTTTCTTCAAATTTATCCCATTCGTCTTTAGGAAAAGCGAATAAGGAGTGTTCCATCCAACGAGTGACGACAAAGGTATCACCCAATTGATTTCTAAACTTAGCCGGGATGATTAAACGGGACTTGTCGTCCAGCGTATGTTGATACTCGCCCATAAACATGCGTCTAATCCTCCTTTCAAGCTCATTCATAAATTTACCACTTTCCCCCACTTTTTTCCACTTATTCACCACTTATCCACAGAAAAAAGCAATAAAAAACCGGTTCCTTAGAACCGGTTCAGTGTTTGATAAAGAATATGTATACGATAAGCGCAGCTAATTCGATTAATAGAAGTACGCCGGTTAAATTAATAAACCAAAGCCAAAAAGCCTTTAAGCTATGTTGGTCGTCCGATTTGAAGATCAGTAAAGTTACAATTAACAGCCAGATCAGCAACCAAAAAGAAATTGCAATATATTGAAAGTTAAAAGCCAGGTAACGATCGATTAAAACAATTACAAGAAAAAAATCAGCTGGAATCAGCCAATCCCAGAACGGCATATCGCTAATCTGGTATTGCTTTGCAAAAAATTGCAAAGCAAACCAAGACAATATCGAGATGCACCAGAAAAATATAGACAAGTAAAACATCATTTATTAGGATACGTTAAAAAAAGAAATCATGCTAATTAGGATTGGAAATAATTAAAAATAAAAGCAGATCCGTAAATAGATCTGCTTGCTTAATTCAATCATTGTTTTTCTTATCAGAAACCAAAACTTCTCGTGGCCGGCTTCCATCTTGCGGGCCAACAATTCCAGCGGCTTCCAAATCGTCAATAATGCGAGCAGCCCGGTTATAACCAATCCGAAAACGACGCTGCAATAAACTAGTCGAAGCTTTTTTCTGCTGAATAACAAAATCGGATGCCTCGTTGAATAAATCATCCACTGGTTCCCCGTTCGCCCCAGTTTCTTCACTTGAATTATCGCCCAATTCACCGTCTTCTACCAACATGCTCGAAGCATATTGAGCCGACGATTCTTCTCGGATATAGTTGGTAATAGTTTCGACATCCCGGTCCGGAATAAAAGCCCCTTGAATTCGTATAGGTTCTTTGCCAACAGGCGCAAAAAGCATATCTCCCTTTCCGAGCAATTTTTCGGCTCCATTTTGGTCGAGAATCGTGCGACTGTCGATCCCTGAAGAAACGGCAAAGGCAATTCTCGAAGGAACATTTGCTTTAATCAAACCGGTAATGACGTCGACTGAGGGACGTTGAGTAGCCAAAATCAAATGGACACCGGCTGCTCGCCCCATTTGAGCAATACGCACAATTGCCGTTTCAACATCACTTTTGGCCGTCATCATCAGATCAGCCAGCTCGTCAACAATAATGACGATATAGGGCATTTTCGGCATTGCATGCCCTTTTATTTTATTGTAGTCGAGTACTTTTTTATTCCAGCCGTCAATATTCCGCACCCCGTGATCGGCAAATAATTCATAACGCCTTTCCATTTCTTTCACGGCTTTTTGTAAACCGCGTGCGGCCTTTCGCGGTTCGGAAATCACCGGTGCCAATAAATGCGGTAAGTCGTTATACATTGACAACTCGACTCTTTTCGGATCGACCATCATTAACTTGACTTCATTTGGTTTTAAGCGCATCAAAAGCGAGCTGATAATTCCATTAATCGCGACTGATTTTCCTGAACCGGTTGCTCCGGCGATTAAAAGATGTGGCATTGCCGATAAATCAGCAGAAACAACGTCATTATTAACATCGCGTCCAAGAGGAACAGTCAACGGATGTTTTGGATTAAACTGCGAATGTTCGATAATATCCGAGAAACCAACCGTTGCTTGAACTTCATTGGGCACCTCGACTCCCACGAATGGTTTTCCCGGAATCGGTGCTTCGATACGAATTGATTTGGCTGATAAAGCCAATGCGAGATCATCGGCTCGGTTGGCAATCGTTGAAACCTTAACACCGCGGGCCGGCTTTAACTCATATTGAGTGACAGTTGGTCCCAAACTAACCGAACTTACTTCCGTCTCGATATTGAAGGATTTTAAAGTATCGCGAACAATCTGGGATTTTTTCGTTAACTGCTTGTACTCACTGGTTTGATCAACGATTTGGATATGCGATAAAACCGAAAATGGAGGTATTTTATAATCTGGATTATCAACAGTTTCAATTGAATCGATAACCTGATCATCGCCGATTTCCTTAGAAATATTATCGTCAAAATCAGTTGGGGCGTTCGAGGGATTGGCAATTCCTGAATTTTGAGTTGAGTTATTTAAGGAATTATCAGTAGCGAAATTTGTACTCTGACGAGTACCTCGATCAACATCGTTTCCACTATCAACTTGATTCCAACGAATCTTTGGTTGAACCTCTTCCGTCCTTGTCGCCACATTGGAAACCGGTCTGCTTTCTTCTTTTGAATCATCGCCCTGAAAATATTTCTTTAAGAAATTATTAGATTGAGGATCCTTGACTTTATTTGCTCGATTGTCCTTAATTTTTGATACTTTCTCCCGACAGAATTGAGTCGTTTTGGAGATTGAAGATAGAACTGACTTGTCTAATAATCGAAAAATCCCAAAGACAGCAGACAAAATCGAAACAATCCAAACACCAACATTGGAGATCATTTGAGAAAGGGACAAATACAGCAGAGCACCAATTAGACCACCTCCAACATTTGTTTGAGAACGATTATGGCTCATATCGTTGGCAGTAACTTTAAATAATTGCCTTAAAAGATTGCTGCCACTTTTCAGATCGGCAGCAAAAAACAATGAACTAATCGCCAGAAAAGGCAATGCCAAGAAAATGATTCCGACAATAATTCTTGTTGGAATCTTCGGCAGTTTTTTGTACAGGAGCCAGTAGTTCAAAAAGAAAGCGATCAATAAAATAAAAATCACAAAAAAATTACCAAAAACATATTTATAAATATTGGCAAAAAAATTGCCAACAATTCCCAAACGGAAAATTCCCAAAACAAAGAGAGCGTCGATAACCAATATCAAAATAGTTTTTGAATTTATTTTTTGTGTTTTTTTAGTTTTTCTTCTACGTCGTGTTGCCATTTATCCAGCATTAAGTCTATAAAAAAAAACGGTCAGATAAAAATACCTTAAGTATTACTTTAACTTGTCTTGATCATATTCGTGAATACGTTCAAGCCCATGAAAATTTTGCTGACGCATTGCCTCATAAAGGACAATTGCGACCGAATTACTTAAATTCAAAGAGCGAACATGCTGATCATTTTGAGGAATTCGAATTGCCTTTTCGGGATTTTTTCGCATAAATACCTCTGGAAGACCATAAGCTTCGTTCCCAAAAAGAAAGTATTGATCTACAGATGTGTTTGAAAAATCAGCCTGATCGTAAGAAATTTTTGCATATTTAGAAACAAGAAAAAGTTTTCCATTGCCAATTGTTTTCAAAAACTCAGGTAAATTTTCATGGATCACTAAATCAACATTGCTCCAATAATCCAAGCCAGCCCGAATTACTTTTTTATCATCCAAATCAAAACCAAGCGGTTTGATCAAATGCAATCGTGCATTAATCGCCGTAGCGGTTCTAGCTATATTGCCTGTATTAGCAGGCATTGAAGGTTCAAACAAAACAATATGATTCATCCTTTAAACAACTCCGAATTTTCTCTCCACCAATGGTAACTTCTGCCGATTAATACTTTTAAAACAGCATAAGCAGGGATTCCAAAGGCAACTCCAAGTAAACCGAACATTTCTCCAGCACCCAGTAAAATAACCAAAACGGTAATCGGATGGATATTCATCGAGGCACCCATAATTTTCGGATGGATTAAACGCGATTCCAATGTCTGCTCAATAACGAAAACAATTAAAACAGCAATCACGAGATGGATTCCACCGAACAAAGCAATAATTATGGCAGGCACCATCACTAGAAAAGAGCCCAAATAAGGAATCAGATTTAGGGGCCCGGCCAATAAACCAATCCAAATTCCATATGGCAGACCAATAATAGAAAAACCGATCATAAACATAATCGAAACAGCAACCGCAGTTAAAATTTGTCCACGCAGATAATCCGAAATCTGTTTATTAATTTCGTGAAGGACTTCCAATAAACTTGGTCGCGTGCGGGCTGGGAAAAACTGTGAAATATAACGCGGTAGCTGATCACCGTCTTTTAGCATGTAATAAAGAATAAAAGGAAAAGTAATTAAAGTAATTACAATCATTGTAATTACTCGAGTTATTTTGCCAACTCCGGCAATGCCGTTAGTTAAATAATTTTTCGACCAATTAATAATCGTTTTATTGAAATTATTATTCGTATCTAATACCCAATTTTTAATCGGTTTTAAACCTGGATAGCTAAGCCATACCTGCAATCTCTTTGACCAATGAGAATAATAATCAGGCCAATGTTTAAAAAAGACAATGAAATTATCGCGAATAATTGGTGCGATATAGACCACGAACAATACCAAAAACAAAGCCACAAACAGAAAAATAATTAAAACAATCAATTGCTTGGACAAATGAAATTTGTCATGAGCCCAATTAACCGATGGAATAAGCAGATAATAAAAAATGCCAGCCGTAATAACCGGTGCACCAACTGCAGAAAAAAGTGCCTTAATCGGTTCAAAAATAAAACTCGTCTTATGAAGCAGGTAGATCGTCAAAAGAAGAAGAATGATCACTAAAAGAACTGAAACCAAGCGATTATTAAAAACCCAACGTTCCAGCCAAGTTTTTTGTTGGTCGGCTTCCTTTTTATTAAATCGCATTGCTCTTTTACTCTATCATGATTGATAATAGTTGTGTAACAAGAAAGGAAAAATAATGAGCTACAAATTACTATTTGGAACTTATACAAAATCTGAATCCAAAGGCCTATATGAAGCTGAACTATCCGATAGTGGCGAACTAAAAAACTTAAAGAACACTGCTGAAATCGGATCTCCAACCTATTTTGCTGTTTCCAATGCTGGATTGCTTTATGCCGTTGACAAACAAGATCAACGTGGCGGGGTATCAGTGTGGGACACTTCGACGATTCCATTCAAAAAAACCGATGAACAAATATCAGACGGATCTTCGCCAGCCTATATATTCGTTGATGAAAAACGGCAACTAGTTTTTACCGGAAATTATCATAAAGGTTTGGTCTCTATTTATAAAATCGATGGTCAAAAATTGATCAAAAGCGATGAATTCAAAAACGAAGGTAGTGGTCCACGTCCGGAACAAGAATCCTCGCATATTCATTTCACGGCTTTAACTCCTGATAATCGTTTGGTAGCTGTTGATCTGGGAAGCGACGAGTTATTAACATTCGAATTATCAAAAGATGGAAAATTATCCCAGCCAACTCGTTTTAAAACAGAAAAAGGCTTCGGTCCTCGGCACATACGCTTCAGTAAAGATGGCAATTATGCCTATCTGCTTGGAGAACTATCTTCGAAATTATCCATTCTAAAATACAAAGAAGGCAAATTCGAGCTCGTTAAAACAGTTTCGACAATTCCAGCAGATTGGACTGCCCATAACGGTGCTGCTGCCATTCGTCTCTCTAATGATTATAAATTCATCTACAACTCAAACAGAGGGTATAATTCAATCGCTGTATTTAAAATATCCGAAAATCAAGAAAATGTTGAATTAATTCAACAAATATCGACAGAGGGAGACTTCCCCCGCGACTTCAACGTAAGCCCAGACGGAAAATATCTAGTAGCTGTCAATCAAAATACCAATAACGCCACAAGTTATTCTATCAATCCCGAAAATGGGAAACTAACTTTAATCCAAAAAGATTTTTATCTGCCAGAAGCGGTTCGTGTTTATTTTGAAAAATAATCAGTAATTTTCAGCTTCGATGATTCTTTGAATATCGTCCGGTAAACCAGCATTGAAGTGCTGGTTTTTATTTGCAAAAGGATCAAAGAAAATCATCTCCGAAGCATGAAGTGCCTGTCGAGAAATTAATTTGGAATGTGCCCCCCCATACAAGACATCACCAATTAATGGATGTCCGACCCAGGCCATATGAACACGGATTTGATGGGTTCGCCCGGTATGCAGTTGAATTCGAAGCTGAGTAAAATTATCAAAACGTTTCTCAACCCAGTATTCAGTGACCGACCTTTTTCCATCTTGACGAACCTGCCGTCTGATAAAATCACCCTCTATCCGACCAATCGGTTCATCAATCATGCCATGGTCCTCTTGAAAATTGCCGGATACCAAAGCGACATAAAACTTTTCAATATCATGGTGTTCCATCAAAGCATCGTTTAGTAAAGCATGAGCAAATTTATGTTTTGCCAGAAGAACCAATCCACTCGTATCGCGATCCAAACGGGTAACGACATGTGGAACAAGACTATCAGCCTTCTCTTGAATCAAATGAGCCTTGATCATATTAACAAGAGTGGTTTTTCGATCGGCATGTCCAGGCACTGTAGTCACAAAAGCCGGTTTATCGACAATCAGGAAGTTTTTATCCTCAAAAACGACTTTCAAAGGATCGGTAAAATCAGCATCCAATTCCACATTTTCTCTTTCCGGAGGCATGAAAATTGTTATTTTTTCACCATTCTTAACGTAATCGTTCGTAAAGACTTCACGGCCTTCGACGACAATCTTTCCTCCAAAATGTTTGATCTGTGAAAACATTCGATGCGACACACCGCGTGCCTTTAGAAACAAACGAACTTTTTCCGGTTCCTTCGTTTCCGAAATCCATGAAAATTCCATTAACACTCGTCTCCGATAAATGAATTTTTAACCCGTTGCCAAAAACTGATCTGCTTATAATTAGCCATTCGTAAAGGCTGTTTGGCGATTTTGAAAACAATTTCCTGATAGCGGTTTTGTGGGAGACGATAGCTATCATAATTTATCGTTGGATCGCCAATTTCCGGAACAACTCGGATCGTTGTATGCGAAGAAACAATAATCGGAGAGCCTAAAGTTCTATAGACACGATTGTTAATAGAAGCAATTTCAGTCATTTGTAGTGCCGAAAAATTGGGATCAATCAAAGCGCCATTCAAAGATTTGTTATATCCGGAAGAACCGGTTGGTGTAGAGATACAAAGACCATCTCCACGGAATTTTTCGAATAATAAATCATCTACATAAACATCGACAGAAAGCGAATTTGTAATTCGATCCAGAATAATTTCATTAACCGCAAGAATATCAGTAATTTGCCCATCCAAATAATGAACTTTCGCTTCCATCAAAGGATAATGAGTTGCCTGTCCGTGATCCTGCTTAATTTTATCAACCAAAAGATCGATTTCATTAACCAGCCAATCAGAATAAAAACCCAAATGTCCGGTGTGGACACCAACAAAACGAATTGTTGACAATTGATTGGCAAATTGGTGGACAGCGGACAAAAATGTCCCATCCCCACCAATTGAAATTACTAAATCAGGAAATTTATCTGTCAGAATTTCGTCAGCATTCTCAAGTTTCTTTCTCAATTCATTAGCCACCTGCAGAGACAAAGGCTGATCATTTGGAAACAAGCAAATCTTCATATATCCCATTCTAACGAATAAACCGTCTTGATAAGTTATTTTTTAAAAAAGCTGAACAAAGTTCGGCTAATTCAAAAATTATGAAATTAATTTCCTTTTAGTTTGTAACAAGTTCCTCGAATTCATTCAAACGTTTTTCAAAAACATCAAAAGCTTTATTCAGATAATCGGGTTTCTCCATATCGACACCGGCTTTTTTGATAATATTCAGAGGATAATCAGAAGAACCAGCTGATAAATAAGAAAGATACAATGGCACATTTCTCTTCGGATCTTCAATAATGCCCTGTGACAAAGTGGTTGCGGCCGACTCTCCGGTTGCATATTGGTAAACATAATAATTGTAATAGAAATGTGGTATCCTAGCCCATTCGAGCGCGATTTGAGAATCAAAAGTCAGGGAATCGCCATAGAATTTTTTATTTAAATCACCATAAAACTTCGATAAGGTTTCCGCTGTCAGGACATTGCCTTTTTGTGCTTCTTTATGCATCCAATCCTCGAATTCAGCGAATTGGGTTTGACGGAAAACGGTTCCTTTGAAACCATCAAGATAATGATTTAACACATAAGCCCTAATTTTTGGATCGCTTTGAGTTTTTAACAAATAATCGGTCAATAACATTTCATTGGTTGTAGAAGCAATCTCTGCCAAAAAAATCGGATAATCTCCATATTGATAAGGTTGATTGCTTCTAGTCAATAACGAATGCTGTGAATGACCTGATTCGTGAACCAGAGTGAAGACATTATCGAGCGTATCTTGCCAATTTAACAAGATATAAGGAACAGTATCATAAGCTCCATCTGAATATGCGCCGGAACGTTTACCAGCATTTTCCGGCACATCAATCCAGCGTTCGTCGAATTCGCGTTGAATTCCATTAAGATATTCGTCACCCAATGGTTTCAAAGCTTCTAAGACAATCGCTTTGGCTCCTTCAAAATCAACCGGGAAATCGACTTTGCCGGTAAGGGGTGTGTAGAGGTCATAACTATGTAATTCAGAAAGACCAAGCAGTTTTTTTCGCAGGCTTACATATCTATGAAGCAAATTCAAATGTTGATCGGTTGTTGTAATTAAAGTATTGAAAACCGTCTCTGGAATATTATGACTGAAAGTTTCTGCTTCCAAATCACTCTTGAATTTGTGGGCAAGAGCCAAAAAATTATCAGATTTCATTTGTCCGTATAAAGTTGACGCAAAAGTATTCTTTAATTTGTCATAGGCCTTATAAAGGGTTGTAAAAGCAGTCTTTCTAATCTGGCGATTATCGGACTCGAGCATCCTTGAATAAAGGCCTTGGGTCAATTCAACTTTCTCGCCTGTCTCGTCAACCACATCGTCATATTTCAAATCAGAATCATTCAAAACACTAAAGATTTGTGAGCTATTCGATAAAACATCTCCTGCAGCGGCCAGCAACTTTTCTTCAGCAGGAGTCAAAGTATGATCACGATTGCGAGCGTATGAATCAATCATATGACGGTAATCTTCCAATTCAGGTTCATCCTGATAAAAGGAAGCCAATTCATCCGGAGTAAAAGCGATGATAGCCGGAGTCAAAAAAGAACTCGCCGACTCAGCCTGGGCCGCTAAGCTTCCAACTCTTGCGTTAAAAGCTGCATATTTATTATTGCTGGTATCCTGATCGGATTTCCTTGAAGCATAAACATACACTGTCTCGACCAGCCTGTACATATCCAAAATTGATTTAATGGCATGTAAAAGACTCTTTGCATCTTTCACTGTAGCGGCCAATTGAGAAACGCCTTTGATTTTCGTTTCCGAACTTTGAAAAGCTTTTTCCCAATCATCGTCCGTCTTAAAAATTTTGCTAAGATCCCATGTTTGAGCCGGATTTTTTTCAACTTCAGCCCGAGTTATCTGTTTTTTGCTTTCTGTCATAGACCCTCCGTAATTGAAACCATTTTAACGCAAGAAGAATAGTTTCTGTTGATAATTCTCAAACCATATTGGTAATTTCTTAACCAAAACATACGAAAGTTTAAGATCAATAATTCCCTTTTCAACCAATTCCTGCAATAATTTTAGAAAGGCATGTTTGGCAAATTGGCTTTCAATTGATCTTTCATAGAAATATTTATCGGAAGTAAATTTTTTTGATAAATAACTGACTGGACAAAGATTGTCTTGGTCAAATTCCTCTAATTCCAAAATAATCATCAAACGCCAGTGCCAATTTGTGGTTTTCAAACCGGCTTGAGTTCCCTGATGAATTATCCAGGGTCCGCAGGCAACGTTAATATGTCGATGTTTGTATACCAACCGACAAATTTCAGTCGGAACACGTTTTAAGAGCAAATCTTTTTGTAAAGCATTCGCCTGTTTAAATAAAATCTTTTTATTGATTAAAATTTCCTCTGATTGTTCAGTCAAAGACTGCTTCAGAAAAAAATTCTTAATAAAACTATTAAACGGAACTCTATGAACTACCGGTTCGAATTTATAATAATCTCTTTTGAAAAGCGCAGTCAAAATTATAATTTCATGCTTGTTTTGATCATAGTAATAGACTTTCGTCTCTTGATCAGCAAATTTAAATACAGTCCTCTGACTAGGATTTGTAAAAGAATAATTTGGACCCAAAAACCAGATAACCGATAAGCCAATAGACTTATAACCCTGATTTCTTTCTCTAAGTCGAGGAATACTAATAGGACTTTGCTGAAACTTGATTGCCAGTTCCTTCCCAGCCGAATCGCTGATTATTAAATCAGCTCTTTGAGAAATCAAGGGCAAAACTTTTTCCAATTCAGCTCGGTAGCCGAGTCTTTCAGTAGCCTCTTTTATTTTTTGCTTTGCCAGCAAATGAATTTCACTTTCATTTTCTGAAAAACTGTTGCAATTATCCCTGGCTGAATGAGCAAAATAAGGAATTCTGATTTCTCCATGACAAAGAAGCAGTCTTTTTTTACAAAACGGGCAATAAAAAAACTCGCCACGACGAGCGCGACCAGCTTCAACTAATACATTATGGCAATCCTTGGCAACAAGCATATCTAATACTTATTACGCAAAAAAATCAATTTTTAAAAAATTTTTTTGATAACTCGAGAGCGCTATTCAAGAAAATTGGTTTCTTTAAGTCACTTGCTTCGATTTGACTACCATCAACCCGCAGACCAAAATCGCTCATTAACAATTGAATCGCTTCAGCCTTTTTCGTCCTTGAAAGTAGATGAAGCAGAAAGGAACGATGAACGGAAGAATTTTTATCAGCTGTTTGAATTTCATAAAGATCAGAAACAAGCTGCCGAGAGTCGATTTGATTAACAACAGTTAAAAACTCATCAAAATCAGTAAATAAATACCAATTATTCAAAACACCATGCGGATGCTTTCTCTTTGCCTGTAGGATTTGTTTGCCCCTACTTAAAACAGTTGTTTTTTTTGAATGAGCTGGATCATCATATCCCCGCAGCAATTTAACAATTGTCGGATCAACTTGTTCGTTTTTTAGCGAGAAGACTGCCTTGCCACTTTCATCAACTGAAACATTCGGATCATCAACAATTTTCGAAATGAAAAGTTCGACTCCATGTTGTCCAGTCGGGAGAATTTGGAAAGTAACCTGATCGTCGTTACTAAAGGAATGATCGGCATCCGCTTCGTCCAAAATTGAATAGAAAAAACTTTCGACTTCACTACGATCGGACATCAAATCCATCATTGAGACGTGGCGATCATCAAGATCAGCTTTCGTCAGCATGATATGTAACGTATTCGCATCAATTTTTTCTAATTTCATTATCTCTATTATATCAATCCGTTTAACTGCAAATTATAGCGTTAAAATTTAATTATGAATAAACTATATTTGACCCTAGGAAGTAAAGATTATCTTTTGAAATTGTCTGATCAAAATGAAGAGAATAATTTGCAATTGATTTCAAAACCCGGTCAATCGCAATTTGGCATTCTTTCCCAAGAACTCTTAAAAGGAAGTTCCGAATCAATTGAATTGAATGTGAAACACATAATTACCGATACTCGTCAGGACACACATTTAATTGCTTTTTATTATTTCGTTGGCGAAGATAAACAAGCCGAAATCGCCGAAAAAACCCTAACTCTAAATCAAAATAAGTTAAGTCAATACGGCGCCTCGGGAGTTGTTTGGTTACAAGAGAACAAAGATCTCCACCGCTACGTCTTAAAAGCGGAATTCAATGATGCAATTTCCTATCAACATTTCACCAGTTCACAACTGCTTATGAAATTGATCAGTAATTTTTATTCTAGTTTCAATGTTTTGTATACTAAAGGACTTGATGAAGACTAAAACAATTAGTCTTCATCATTTTTATCATCAGTTCGCAAAGAATCGTCTTCGACAAAAGTATTCAGGACTTCTGAGACCATATTCCACTCATCATCATTTTCAATTGGATAAAGGTCGGAATCAGTTTCCGAATCTCCGGAAGTCGGATCAAAACTAAAAGCCTGAATCTCGACTTCCTGGTCTGGGTCCTCAACAGTAATTCGATCACTGCCGGCCGGAGTGAATAAAATATAATCTTTTTTATATTCGTCAGAATGAAAAGTGAACAAGATTTCGTATAAAGATTCATTGCCCTTTTCATCCGTTAAGGTTACATATTTATCGTTATCCTGCTGATCTTTGTTAGCCATTTGTAAGTCTTCCTTTTTTGTCGAGGTAGTTTTGCAATATTAACTGAGCTGCCAGACTATCAATAACCTTTTTTCGCTTTGCACGTGACAAATCTGCCTCTTCTATCAACATCCGATTGGCTTCGACACTAGTCAAACGCTCATCTTGATAATCAATCGGGAGGCCGAATCGTTCAGACACCATTTTTCCATAATTCCGCGAAGCTTCGACTCGCGGGCCTTCGGTATTATTCATATTTTTCGGTAAGCCGATAACAATTCCGCTTACTTTTTTTTCGGAAATAATTTGCCCAAGTCGGTCTAGACCAAATTCGCCCTGTGCCTCATTGATACGAATAATTTCGATTGAACTAGCGGTCCAACCCAAAGGATCCGACTGAGCAACCCCAACGGTTTTTGAACCGACATCCAAGCCCAGCAGCCTCATTTCTTCTGATCCGTTTTATGATCCGAAAGATAATCTTTGACAAGTTCCTCGACAATTTCATCACGTTCAAAACGACGAATCAAGTTACGCGCATCATTGAGCCGCGGGATATAGGCCGGGTCTCCAGAAATTAAATAACCAACAATTTGATTAATCGGATTATAACCTTTTTCCTCCAAAGCCTCATACACCAGCTTAAGCATCGAACGAACGTTTTCCGGTTTTTGCGAACCAAAATTAAATACAGTTGTATCTTCAAATTCTGCCATCCACTATATTCTACCCTATCGTTGATCAAGACTTTCCAAGTATTCGGAAACACTTGCCAAAGCATTAGCAATACCAGCCGGATTTTTACCACCAGCCTGAGCAAAATCCGGACGACCACCACCACCGCCTTGAATTTTGGGAGAAATCGCTTTAACAACATTACCAGCCTTAACTTCGTTCGGTTTTGCAGAAGCAGCAACCAATAGGGCTTTACCATTATTGTTTGTAGCAATAATTATTAGATCAGAGACTGCCCTTTGCCGCCATTCATCGACAATTTTTCTCAGACCGTCAACTGTTTGATTATCAATTTGAGCAGCTATATAACTATATTTTCCAGCTTGAAGAGTTTTTTCGAAAATTTTGTCGGCAGCAACATTAGCTGCTTTATCAGACAAAGATTCTACCTGCTTTTGGACATTTTTTAAATTATTTTGTAAATCAACAATTTTATCGGGAACATCCGCTAATTTTTGCGCACTTAAAAATTCGGCTGCTTTTTTTAGTAGTTTTTCATGGTTTTTTAACATTTTAAAAGCAGATTGACCAGTGACAGCTTCGATTCGACGAGTTCCCGCTCCAATGCCGGACTCGCTGACAATTTTAAATAAACCGAGTTCGCTGGTATTCTTAGCGTGCGTTCCTCCATCAAACTCTTTGTTGAAGTCGCCAATAGAAACAACTCGAACTTTTTTTCCATATTTTTCGCCAAAGACAGCCACGGCCCCAAGCTTTTTCGCTGATTCAATATCAGTTTCGATCCAAGAAACCGGCAAAGCATCTGCTATTTTCTGATTAACCAGATCTTCGATTCGATCCAAGGTTTCTGTTGGAACCGGTCCTTGATGTGTGAAATCAAAACGTAAATAATCTGGTTCGACCAAAGATCCGGCTTGATGAATATTGCCAGCAATAACATTACGCAAAGCCTGATCCAACAAATGCGTCGCCGTATGATTTTTCGAGACAGCAACGTGGCGATGCATGTCAAGACGAAGGTTTACTTTTTGACCAATTTTAAGATCGGAAATAAGTTTAGCAGTATGAATATGTTGTTTATTGGGAGCGTTTTGGACATCTGTTACCTGTGCCAACACTTTTCCATTCGCTGCTTGTACAGTTCCCTGATCAGCCACTTGGCCACCCATCTCAGCATAAAAAGGTGTTTTATCAAAAATCAACAAAGCTTTTTGACCGGCTTTGGCATCATCAACCTGTTGATCATCTACTATAATAGCTGCAATTTTTGCATCATCGACACTGCTTTGCTTCCAACCAACATAGACCGATGGAACCTTTAAGCTCATCAAAGCTTCATCCTGAAAACCAAAAGTTTTCAGTTTCCCTTGAGCTGTACGAGCTCTATTTTGCTGATCCTTCATTTCTTTATCAAACGAAGTTGTATCAACAGTCAAGCCGGCATCGGCAGCCTGTTCTTCAGTTAATTCAAGGGGAAATCCATAAGTATCGAAAAGTTTGAAAGCATCTTTCCCAGAAATCTGAGTTGCATTATCTTTATGAGCTTTTTCAATCAGATCGTCGAGTAAATTCAAGCCGGCTGTCAGGGTTTTATTGAATCTTCCTTCTTCGCTCTGAATTACTGGAATAATTTTGTCCTCGTTTTCAAGAATTTCCGGATAATATGCTTCCATTATTTTCCCAACGATTGGAACTAATTGAGTCAAAAACGGTTTTTCGATTCCCAATTTGCGTCCATGCATAACTGCCCGACGCAACAGACGGCGAATCACATAACCACGACCGGTATTTCCCGGCAGAGCGCCATCGGAAATTGCAAAAGTCACTGCACGAATGTGATCAGCAATTACCTTGAAACTGACGTCTTCATCTTTAATCTTTCCATATCTTTTTCCGGACAACTGCTCTACTTTGCGTATAATTGGCAAAAATAGATCTGTTTCAAAATTAGTTGGTGCATTTTCAAAGATTGAGACTACTCGTTCAAGTCCCATTCCAGTATCAATATTTTTATGTGGCAACTCTGGATACTTGGAATTATCTGTCAAACCGGGTAAATGATTGAATTGAGAAAAAACGATATTCCAAATTTCAAGATAACGTTCATTTTCACCACCCGGATACATTTCGGGATCATTATCAGGCAAATTTTGAAATTTGGGTCCACGATCAAAAAAAACTTCTGTGTCGGGACCGGAAGGGCCTTCCCCAATGTCCCAAAAGTTATCGTCTTGAGGAATCGTATGGCCAGCAACAAAATCTGCTTGTGATTCCCAAAGTTCTTTGGTCTCGGTATCTCGGGGATAGTAGGTTATAAAAAGTTTTTCCGGTTCGATCCCATACCATTCTGGACTTGTCAATAATTCCCAAGCCCAAGGAATTGCTTCTTTTTTAAAATAATCGCCAACGGAAAAATTTCCGAGCATTTCAAAAAAAGTGTGGTGCCGGGCCGTGTGACCAACATTTTCAATATCATTGGTACGAATTGATTTTTGCGCATTGGTAATCCGTGGATTATCTGGTATCACTGAACCGTCAAAGTACTTCTTTAGAGTAGCAACACCGGAATTAATCCACAAAAGACTTGGATCATCTTGAGGGATTAGTGACTGACTGGGTTCGATTTTATGTCCTTTGGATTGAAAAAAATCAAGAAACATCTGACGAATTTGTGCTGAATTAAGTTTTTTCATTGTTACCTCGAATAATAAAAAAACATCATGTTAATGCCCGGGCGATAAATCGCGGTACCACCGGGCTTCACACAATGTTTGTGTCTCTTTTTTAAATTAATTAATAAACGGGAGCCTTTTGATTAGGAATTAGGCCCTCACATCAACCAGGCCCTCTCTGAAAAAACGTTCTCAAAATATATCCGTTTTCTATTCAACTATACCACGGTGATTATTTTTTTAATTCAATCATTTTCTAAAAACAAAGAAAAAATTCGAAAAACAATTTTTTTCATCATTATTTGTGGAAAAGAAATCAATAAAAATTTGTTTTGATTAATTAATGTTCGTAATTTGCCCCTAATTAGAGCATTTTTATGAATTTTTTTAATTTTGTTCTAGCTATAAGCAACATTTAGTAATAGAATGTTCATTAAATTTTATGAAAGAAGGTAATTTAAATGGATATCTTTAGAAAAAAAGACGTCGGTGAGATTTTAAAACATTCGACGCCTTTAAAAAGGACTTTGCGAACGTGGGATTTAACTTTCCTTGGTATCGGAGCAATTATCGGTACCGGAATCTTCGTTCTAACCGGAAAGGGAGCGTTAACAGCTGGACCGGCAATCTCGGTATCATTTCTGGTTGCGGCAATCTGCTGTGGCTTTGCCGGTCTCTGTTACGCTGAATTTGCTTCAATGGCACCAGTGGCCGGTTCGGCTTACACATACTCTTACATCGCTTTTGGTGAGATTATTGCTTTTATTATCGGTTGGGATTTAATTTTGGAGTATGCATTAGGAGCGGCAACCGTCTCTGTCGGCTGGTCAGGATATTTCGCCAATTTGCTTGGCAATCTGGGAATTCATATTCCGACCGTTTTAACGGCAGCAGCTGGCACAACCGCTGGCGTTACGAGCTATTTTAATTTACCAGCCTTTTTAATTGTTTTATTGATTACTTGGATTATTTCAATTGGTATTACGCAAACAAAAAGAGTAAACGATACGATGGTTATTGTCAAGTTAGCTGTCATCCTACTCTTTATCGTCTGCACAATTTGGTTCATTAAGCCACATAACTGGCAGCCTTTTTCTCCTTATGGTTTGTATTCTTTCCATAACGGTACGGCAGCCGGAATTATTCCAGCGGCTTCAATTGTATTTTTCTCGTTTATCGGTTTTGATTCCGTTTCTTCTAGTGCTGAAGAAACAATCAATCCAAGCAAGACTCTTCCTCGTGGGATCTTGTTGTCCTTATTTATCTCAACGGTTCTATATATCATTATGACTTTGATTATGACCGGTGTTGTGAAGTTCACTGTTTTTGCAAAATATTTAAATGCACCGGTTTTGGCGGTTCTGCATTCAACCGGGCAGACTTGGTTATCAATCATTGTAAGTATCGGTGCTATTTTGGGTATGACGACCGTCATCCTGGTTCAGCTTTATGGACAATCTAGAATTAGTTATTCAATGTCGCGCGATGGTTTGTTTCCAAAGTTTTTTGGAGATGTTAATATGAAATACCAAACTCCCTTTAAAGGTACTTGGTTCTTTGGTATCATTACAGCGATTGCCGGTGGTTTGATAAACTTGAATATTCTAGCCGAACTAGTTAATATCGGAACATTAACTGCCTTTATTCTCGTTTCAGCTGGTGTCCTTTGGATGCGTCATTCCCACCCGGAAGTTCATCGAGGTTTCAAGGCACCAGGGGTTCCATTTACTCCAATCATCGCAATTATTTTCTGTTTGGTTTTGATTGCAGGTTTGAATTGGGAAACCTGGATTAGATTTATCGTTTGGTTCGCTATTGGTATGATTCTTTATTTTGGATACGCCAAAAAGCATTCCAAGTTAAATTCTTTTAAACCACAAGATAAGGGAGCTGATTGATATGGTTTATAAAAATATTTTAGTTGGCTTGGATGGTTCTTCCCAAGCGGATAACGCTTTTAAAGTAGCTTGCGGATTGGCAAACGCGCTTTCAGCCGATCTTCATCTAATTTGGATTGTTAATCGAGACAGAGGAATGGATTCCTCCTTTGGTGTTAACGAAGATTTCTATCGTGATCAGTATCATCAAGTTCAAGATAAGCTTGTTTCCTATGTCGAGGATGCGAAAAAAGCTGGTCTGAAAGTGACAGGCGAAGCCCTCGTGGGCAACATTAAATTGGTTTTGGCAAATGAATATCCAAAAGAGCACGGAATCGATCTAATTGTTCTTGGTAACACTGGATTGAACACCGTGGAAAAACTGGTTGTCGGTTCGCACACCAGTTATGTAATTAGAAATTCAGCTTGCGATGTTCTTGTTGTTAAATAAAAAAAAGCCTTAATTACCAATTAAGGCTTTTTTTGATGATCAATTTTTGGATTCCCAAAAATAATACTTACAATTCTAGGCCTGTTTTAACCCAACAAAAAAAGCCACTAAGTTAACTTAGTGGCTTTATATATAATCTTTAACAATAGCTTATACAAAACCAATTAATTTCCACCAAAAAATTTCAACAACTGCCACGATGAACATCACAATCGTCAATGGTATGCCCAAACGCATAACCTGTTTTTGATTATAGCCTCCACCGGTGTCGGGATCACTCCCGACTAATATAGCCATATTGTGAAAAGGCAGAATATAGTGAAGATTAACTACAGAAAAGACCAACAGCGAAATCGCCAAGGGGTTAACGCCCATATGGGTAGTGGCCGCCAAGAAGGCTGGAATTGTAACTCCCATAACTGCAATGACCGAACCCATGAACATGTGAATGACCATCGCACCAATCGTAATTATGATTGCCAGCAGATAAAGATTTTGTGGTAAGGAAGAAGGCAAGATCGTCTTGGCAATCCAACTATTCATTCCAGTAACTTTACCAACAACACCAATCGTAATTGCCGATGTCAAAAATATCAATACATTGACAGGTACACCACTCCACGATTTAGCTGTTAATACTTCGCCGATCAATGGAAGACTCATTAGCAGCGCGACAACCAGCGTTAGCCAGCCAACATCAATTCCGGTTATTCCACTGGTTAGCCATAGAGCAATCGCAATTACCAGCCAAATTAGAGTACGAGTTTCCTTCTCGGAAAAAGCACCAAGCCCTTTTTGCTTCAGTCTTAAAGCATCAACATCAATTGACACCTCTTTGGTTGGACGAAATAAAACCATAATCAACAGCATAGTTATAATAGCTGCTATAATCATCGGAACACTCATGTAATAAAAGTAAGACATAAAACTGACTTTTACGCCCGAATCCGCGACCGCTAATGGATTAAGTGACGTGTCGCCGGTTAAGAACACTCCTGACAAAGGACAAGAAGCTGCGAAAACCGTCAGACCTAGTTTGGCTTGGTCCTCCTTCGCCATGTGAGCGCTTGAAGCAACAACGTCTATGACGGACATGATCAAGAATGCTCGTGGCCACGGATGTGGAATCAAAAGCGATAGGATGAATGTCAACACGAAAATTGAAATAATAATTCCGTTCCAGGAACGAACAAAACGCACAATAAAGGCGTAAGCAATTCGTTCCCCTAACCCAGAATCTTTTACAGCTCCCGCAATCAAATAGGCTCCAATCACCAACCACATAATTGATCCTGTCCAGGCGTCTGAAAACACTTGGGCAGGAGTAGCTACTTGGAAAATTATTAAGAGCATCAGATAAATCCCACCAACAAAAGCGGGTTGAGCAATTTGAGTTGCCCACCAAACAACAGTCATCAAAGTCAATGCCAAATCGAGCCGACCAGTTGTAGATAAACCGCTAAATGGGATTAAATCAATGATTACGAACACCACGACTCCGCTTAGAAAGCCGATTGTTTTTTTAGTCATAATTCAAAGTTTTTTCTTTTCTTTCGACATTTTGATTTTCGATTGCTTTTTTAACTGCCAAATAGTGGAGATAATAAGTAAAAAAGAATTTAGAATCGTTGTCGTTTTTTATTTTCTTTTATTCTGGATGTTTATAAATCGGTTTAGAAGTATTTTCAGGATGTGATTTGAGCCAAAGCAGTAATTGTTCACCTAGTTTATCCGACATTGGTCCTGCAGCGGCAATCTGTTTTTTTGTAATGTAGTTAACATGCACGCCAGCCGTGATCACACAATTTCTTGTAAGACTGTGACTAATTTTCGCAGCAATTCTTTCTGTGATCAAATCCTCTTTATGAAAGCCTTCGTGTGGGCTAAGAAAACGAACTGTTTGGGTTTTAAGGCCGGGAGCCAGAGTAGTAACGACACCGATATGCGGGTTTGTTCCTCCTGTAACGCTGATTAAAAGATCCGGTCCTATCTGTCGAACAAGCATATCCAAGGAATAACCAGATTGAGCTACAGTAAATTTAAATGTTTTTTCCGGCACTTCAATCCCCCTCCCAGCGGTTATCGAGATTATTGTTGATTGAAAAAGCATCAAGTATTTTCATCGTCTGATGATTGATCAAATCTTGAATCGTTTTCGGATGGCCATAAAAGGCAGGAATCGGTGGAATGATTTGTACGCCCAGCCGCGCCAATCTAGTCAAATTTTCCAAGTGAATAACACTCAAGGGTGTCTCTCTAGGAACTAAGATCAACTTGCGTTGCTCTTTAATAGCTACATCAGCAGCTCGAGCAATTAAATTGTCACCAAAGCCACTGGCAATTCCAGCAACTGTCTTCATACTGGCCGGAACAATCACCATACCGTCATTTAAGAAAGAACCACTGGCGATCGCTGCTCCCTGATCATGGATATTATAAGTATAATTGGCAAGTTCTTTGATTTGATCAATAGAATAATCGCTCTCCAACGAAAGATTCTTCTTGGCCCAACTGCTCATAACCAGATGAACTTCGACATTGGATATGGCATGAAGTTGCTTTAAAAGGTCAACGGCATAAATAGTGCCTGAAGCACCACTAACCCCAACAATTATTTTCTTCACAGCCATAATTTCTCCGCTTCATTTTAAATATTTTTCCCAATCCGGAACTTCTTTAAATTGAGCACGTTCAAATTGATCGCGAATATCGAATGGTACAGTACCATCAATCACAAGTTTGGAACTCATTCCTCTAATTCTAATCGACTTTGGATCGTATGCTGGCCGTTCCGATGGATCAAGTGGGTGGTTCCGCATACCTGACAATACCATGACGTCCTGATCTGCTTGGAACCTGGTATTGATCGTCCAAACAACATCATTCATATCGAAAATATCGACATCATTATCAACCAAAAAGACAGTTTTAAGTTCCTTAAAGGCTGCGAAGGCCAGAATTGCGGCTTGCCTCTGGATCCCTTCATCGGCCTCGTTATCTTTGTGGATTTGCATGATCGTCATCAATTTTCCACCACCTGCCGGTGGATTATAAACATTTTTAACTTTCCCGGGAATTGCTCGGTTTACCAACTGTAAGATACTTGCTTCAGTAGTAATTCCAGCCATGCTGACATGTTCCTCGCTTGGGCCTATTACACTTTGCATGATCGGATGATCTTTACGGTGTGTGACAGCCGTTACCTTAATAACCTGTAGAGCCGGATTGGCATCCCCATCGTAGCCAGGAAATTCCGGCATTGCTTTACCGGTATGAGTATTAATATCTTCTTGAATCCGCTCGTTAGGCATAATGTAGCCTTCCAAAGTGTATTCTGCCCGAGCAATCGCTTTTTGATCAACAGTTAAACCATCAACTAATTGAACCGCCTGGTTTCTAATAGCACCAGCAACTCCCAATTCGTTATAACCAAGTGGTGTCGTTGGTGGCTCAAAAGTGACCCCAATCGTAACAGCTGGATCCAAACCAATATTGATCGTGATTGGCATCGGTTTATTAGCTTTTTCAAATTCTTCGGCAAAATGACCAATATGGCGACCGCCAGGTTGAATGAAGATCCCTAGTTTATCCTTATCTTCCAAAACCATTCGATGAATCGTCACATCACTCATCGTTTTGTCCATATTTGAACCGAAAACAACTCCGCAAGAAATATACGGTCCGGCGTCGAGTGGCGTATTCGTAGGAGCCGGAACCAACTTGCGAATATCAAAGCCAGGATCTTCTGCACGATAAACAACTTCGTGGGCCGGAGCCTGATTTTCATCTACAACTACCGGAGCAATCGGTTTGGACACCGAGTCATTTAAAAATTGACCCAATGTTCGAAAATCGTGGTGCAGCATCTTGCCAACTCGCTTACGACTAGCCATTAAACCAATCAATACGCGTGCATCGGAAAAACCTTTAACGTTATTAAAGACCATCGCCGGTCCTTCTTTTGTCGGCCTTTCCACAGTTCCACCAGCACCAATGTAGCGATAGACGCCAGATAATTCAGCATCCGGATCAACTTCAACATCAGTCGCATGATATTGTTGCGGATCATCTTTAATTTCATCAAGGACTCTTCTCAAGTCCCATAACTGTTCTGTCATATTTATAAGCCTCCTGATATCGCTTACATTTTTAATCATAAAAAATCGTGAAGTTGTGATCAAATCCGCTTTAGACTAATATTATGATCAGATAGAATAATATATCGGAGATAAACGATGACAATTGATGATTTAAAATCGTTCATGTTGGTTTGTCGCCTGCACAGTTTTTCAACCGCTGCGGTCGAGCTCTCAATGACGCAATCAGCACTCTCAAAACGTTTGCAGGCTATTCAGCAAGAAGTTGGCAGCGAATTTATTAGTACTGAAAATAGACGGCAGATTCTAATAACCGAAAGCGGAAAAGTATTTTATCGCTATGCGCAAAGAATTGTCTCAAGTTATGATGAACTTGAACAAGAACTCAAGGCTTATCGAGAACTAAAAAAAGGAAATCTGCAAATTGGCAGAGTTCCAGTTATGTCGCAATACGGTTTGACAAAAATCATAAACATTTTCGAACGAAGTTACCCGCAAATTGACATTCATTTAAACGAACTTGAAGGCAATGACTTGTTGATGGTACTAAAAGCGGGCGAAATTGATGCCGGAATAATTCGTGATATTCAAACAAAAACGATCGATAATAATCATTTTAATTCCTATACCCTTGATCGCGATGAACTAAAAGTGGTTTTGCCCGCGAATGATTCTTTGAATAACAAAAAAAGAATAAGCATTGAGGAGCTGGCAAACTATCAAGTAATTTCGCTTGAAAGCGGTTCGGGAATTTATGAAAAAATGGTCGAGATATACAATAACGCGGGTATTCCTTTAAACGTAGGCTTTAAAACAACTCATATTGAAACAATTATGGGAATGATCAAGAATTCCGATCAAATCACGTTTTTATTCAAGAAGTCGGCAATGCCATTTATGAATAAACAACTGGTTATGTTATCGTTGGATCAACCAATCTATAGCAATCTGGAATTAATTTGTCCAAGAGAGAACCAACATAAGCCTGCCNTAACAAAATTTATCGAATATATGAAAAAATATACGTCAGAACCCGTTGAATCATATCCGTAATTCATTTTAATTAAAAAAAATAAAATTTTTAAAATTAAAAAACCCGAAATAGGCTTTTTGTGATTAAAAATTAACTTAATTCATGTTCATAAATATAATTACGAGTCATTGGCAATTTAATTCCACTAGGACCATTTGTCACCAAAAACTGCATTACATCAATATTACCGGCTTCAAATGATGCTGCCGCACCCTGTAAATAAAGATCCCACATGCGGGCGAAATCTTTTCCATATCGTTGCGCAGTTTGATCAAAAACCTTGTGATAATTATGATACCAGTGTTCCAAAGTAGCTTGGTAATGACGACGCAGCGGTTCCAAATCGTTCAACTGTAAACCGGCGTCCATAATATGAACGATATTTTCAGCCATATTTGGAATGTATCCGCCAGGAAAAATATATTTATTCAAGAAAGGATCGACACCGACTCCTTGATGCTGTCCGGTAATTCCATGAATCAGGGCTCGACCGTTTGGCATCAACAATTCCTTGATTTTCTTAAAGTAAAGACCGAGATTTTCTTTACCAACATGCTCGAACATGCCAACTGAAGTTACATAATCAAATTGTTCGTCTTTGAGATCACGATAATCCATTAAACGAACTTCGACCTGTTCTTGGAGATTATTATCCTGAATTTGCTTTTTCGTATATTCGTATTGCTCCTCGCTCAATGTAATACCAATAGTTTTCAAATGAAATTCTTTAGCAGCCGTAATAATCAAAGTACCCCAGCCGCTGCCGATATCTAATAGTCGGCCGCCAGCCGCCGGATGCAATTTATAAAGAATATGACGAACTTTATTCATCTGTGCAGTTTCCAGTGAATCATCAGGATGTTCAAAATAAGCACAGGAATAAGTCATCGTTTTATCTAGCCACAAACGATAAAAATCGTTTCCTATATCGTAGTGACTTTGAACGTCTTTCTTATCCGCTTCTTCGGAATGAGACATTTTTGGCAAAAATTTAACGAATTTTTTATCAGTCAAAAAGCTGCCAGCATTGCGATAAGCAGAAGCGACAAGTTCTTGGATGCTACCGTTAATCTCGATATCTCCCCGCATATATGCTTCGCCAAGCGTTAGAGTTGGCTGACTCGTTAAATTTTTAATTGTAATTTCTTTTTTAATTTCAATCCCAATTTTTGGCTTACCAGTCCCATAAGCTTCGGTCTTACCATCCCAATAAGTAACGGTAACTGGAATATCAAATGCTCGACTAAGTAGTCGGCGATAAATGGTTTTCTCTAACATTTAATCACTTTACCTTCCCATCTTTTTATCGTAACACTAGCTGTCAAGACCTAAAAAGAAGATATTATCGATTCGTTACTATAAAACATAAAATGAGCAATAATCATCCGGCATTGGAAAAATTAATGTAAAATCGATCACAAAAAATGACGATAATTTTCTAAAAAAAGGAAACAAGAATTATTTCATTCAGGAAAGATCTCGTCTCTGGAATTCAAAATAACCAATAAAAGTGAAAATTAAAACAAGCAGCACTTCAAAATACCAAATCTCCCAGTTAATATCTTTAAGCGGAAGATCTTTAATCCAACCAAAAGGAGTTATTCTCGTAACCCAAATAGGCAATTTCAACATATTTTTAAAATAAAGAACAACAAAAGACAAACCCGCATATACATATAAAATCGAATAAATTTTTGGGAAACAATTAATAAGAAAAACTGCTAAAGAAAGGAAAAGCATTGCTGATGGCAAAGATCCAAAAAACAAAGTATTAAATTTAATCGATTCAATTGGAACCTTTAATTCCAAATTTCCCAGCAACATCATTGAATAAATGCTTGATCCAAAAGAACAAATAGTTACAATGATCGCCGGCAGCAAGTAGCTCGTTAAGAGTCTAAACCGCGAGATTGGTTTCGAAGCAATCATTTCCTCCAAGCCATTATCAATATCTTTTTTCAAACGAAAAATCATTTGTAATCCTGCAACTGTTGATAAGACAAGCATAAAAATAGAAATCATTGAAATAAACTGTAAAACGATCTTATTGCCGAGTTGTGAAAGCTGATTAGTTCCAAGAACCTGGGCGACATTCGGATTACTTTTTAAAATATCAGAAACATCAGAAAAAATTGAAGCATACATTATGCCAAGCGAAGCAATTGCAATAATCCAAACAATTCCTAAATTACGTTCTAGACGAATTCCTAAGCTAATCGGTCCTCGTAATAACGGGCTAGCATTTTTGCGGCCACTTCGAATATGAAGAAAGCCCGAATTGATATCACGTTTCAAAGCAAAAATAATAGCCAAAAACAATAAAATAAGTATTGACAAAAGCATCAACCAAACCACTTTTAAATCATTGCCGTAACCAATTTTCCCAAGTTCAACCCATCCAATCGGACTTAACCAAGTCAGGCTTGCTTTTGAAATATCGGTAATCATGCGCGAGAGATAAGCAATACCCAAAAACAAAAAACTAACAGCATTGGCATCGCGAGAATTATCGAAAATCTGTGCCATCAAAAAAGCCAAGCCAGCAAAAACCAAAGCGAGTAAGTTTGTTTCTATAGCAAATAACCAACACATTGTTGCTGTCATACCATACAATCCACAGGCCTCCAACCCAACTGCCAATAGTATGATTAGGAGCAAATTAAAAATCAGAATTTCTATGAACGCTGATAAAAGTGGACTTAAACGTCCAACCGCCGTTCCTCTAATGATCTCGATAACGCCTTTATCCTCTTGAGATCTAGTCGTTCTTACGGCTAAAATAATATCCGCAATCGAAATAAAAACTCCCGTCAAAACCAACATTTCGGAAATAAATAAATCACCGCTTTGGAAACTCGTTAAATTCGGTGTTCTGCCAAATAAGGAAATCATCGCTGGTTGTTTTAAAGTTTTCAAAATTGTTTTAATCGATGAATTAGAGCCATATAGATCATTGAATTTGAAAGCGGCCAACAGAGATACCCCGATTATCGACGTTGTCCAAATTAATAAAGAAAGCCAATCACGTCTCAAATTTACAATCGTAAGGCGTTTAGTTTGAGCAAAATTATTTCCCATTTTTATTCTTCTTTCCGGTCGAATCATAAAAGTGCATGAATAATTCTTCCAGAGTCGGTTGTGTTACTTGAAGATCACTCGGAGAGAGTTTGCTTAAACGAGCCATAATCAATGGCAGATCTTGGCGATTGACTGAAAAAGTTATTTTTTTCTGGTCCTGATGAAAATTCTCAACACCCTTGATTTTGGAAAAATCATCTATCGGTAATTTAACCTCGGCTCGAACATCAAGAGCAGACAAGTGCTGTAAATCAGTCAGATATCCCGTTTCGATAATCTCCCCCTTTCTAATAATCGATAAACGATCAACCATTTTCTCGACCTCGGATAAAATATGCGAACTTAGCAGCACTGCTTTATGGGCTTCTTTTAGTTCCAAAACAGATTTTTGAAAATTAAGTTCCTGTAAAGGGTCAAGACCCGAAGTTGGTTCGTCGAAAATGTATAAATCAGCTTCTGCTGAAAAAGCAGCTATTAAAGCAACTTTTTGTCGGTTCCCTTTCGAATAGGAACGATTTTTTCTGCTCGTATCTAGTTCAAAACGTTCTATTAACTGATCGGTCTTTTTATTATGTTGATGACCACCCATTTTGAGTAACAAATCGATTGTCTCTCCACCGGTTAAATTAGGCCATAAATAAATATCACCCGGGACGTAAACCAATTTGCGATGAATTTCAACCGGTTTTTGAAGGCGTCTTCACCAAAAACTTCGACAATTCCGGCAGTTTTTCTTAGCAAACCAAGAATGATCCTGATTGTAGTCGATTTACCAGCACCATTAGGACCAATGAAAGCGAAAACTTCACCGGAATTTACATCAAAACTAATATCTTTTAAGGCCTTGAAATTACCAAAATTTTTTTGCAAATGTTCAATATGCAGCACTTTTGTCATCATTTTTGCTCCTAAAAACAAGTATGAACCGGCAAAAGACTCTAATCAATAAAAAATGAAATAATCATAATTAATATTTCATTTTTATGATAAAAAAATGAAAAAAATTTTATACTGATTGATAAAGCAAAGAAAGTATGAATAAAAAGTGAAATGATCAGCAAAAGAGAAACAAATAAAAAAAATATGCATAGCAAAATTCTTTTGGCAGCAAAAAAAATTTTGAAACTTCGGGTTATAAGGAAAGCAGCATAGCTCAAATTGCCAAACATGCCAAAGTTTCGCAAGTAACTTTATACAAATATTTTCCAAGTAAACACACTCTTTTCAAGATTTTTCTGGAAGACGAAATTGAAAAAGAAATGAATTACAGTCAAAAAGAACTTAAAAAAATCGATCATATCAGTCCAAGCGATATCACGAAGATTTTATTCGCCGATAAAATTATAGAAAAATCAAATCTGGAATATGACGAAATAATTAGTGAATTCGCTGGGGAAAACGGCGACAATGATGTCTATAATTTTTATCAAGACCATATCAGAAAATTTTGGCGCTGTTTTATAGCTAAATTGAGAGAAGCGAAAATTGTTCCAAAAAGAATGCCCGATGAAGCTCTAATGATGTACTTTGACATCTGGGTTCAATATTTCGCTGAAAAAAGGCAGCGATATTCGCGAATCAATGGTAATATCCTTAAAGAACTTATCCCTCAAATGAGAGAACTATTCTTCTTTGGTATGCTCGACATCGATAATTATCAGCAGAAAAAAACACTGCAGGAAATTTATAACAATACAGATTTAAAAGAATATAATCTTGAATAATTTTCAGTTAAAAATTACACCAAAAGGTATAAACTTTTCATTTTGACCAGGACTCGGATTAATATTCAATTCACCTGATTTGCATAGAAAAAATTAAATCATTTGCCGGAATTGGACAGCAAAATTCGGTTCGTTAAAATAGGCCAAATAATTGACTTCACCATTAAAATTAAGATAATTTTGGAAACGTTCTTGATAGATAGGATAACTAATCAAATCAAGAACTTTATTTTTAGGGATCCACCTGCTTACAGAAGTTTCATTTGAAATCGAAAGTTTACCGGATTTTTTTTGGCAAACAAAGTCAAGAATTACTTTAGTAGTAACATTTTTTTTGCTGCCAAGCGGATCACTTTTTTTGATATTCGAATATACCCCAATTAGTTTGTCGACCCTTATTTCAATCCCACTTTCCTCTCTTACTTCCCTCTTTAAAGCATCAATTAAATTTTCACCATTTTCAACTTGGCCACCCGGGATTTCCCAACCTCTAAAAAAAGTTTTAACCAATAGGATTTCTTGATCTTCGTTTAAAACAACAGCACCGACAGCAACAATATGAGTTGGGTCTTTCATTTTTTTAATTCCTTTCCGAATTTTTGATAAATATACGAAAAAAGACCTGAATTGAAAATGCAACTCGAGTCTTTTCTTTAAAATTTCAAAGCACTTGCCGGCTGTTTTCCATTTAAAAAGCTCAGGTCAGCATTTAAGGATTCATTAACCATGGCAGAAACAGCTGTTTCCGTATAAAAAGCCGTATGCGGGGTTAGTAAAACATTCGGACGATCAATCAAATTCTTTAATCTGGAATCAGGAAAAGTTTTATTGCTCCAATCCTTATTAAAAATTCCAACCTCTTTTTCATAAACATCTGTCGCAAAAGCAGAAATTTTACCAGAATCCAGTCCTTTAATCAAAGCATCCGTGTCAACCAATTCACCGCGAGAATCGTTGACAATTATCACATGGTCCTTCATTTTGGCGATGCTGGCATCATTAATCATGTGGAAATTTTCCGAGACAGCCGGAACATGAAGTGATATTCCATCTGACAAACGATATAAATCGTCAAGAGAATCAACATAAAGACCTTCTTTTTCAATTTCCGAATTATGGTAACAATCATAGGCAATTACTTTTGATCCAAATCCTTGAAGAATTTTAATCAAAACCCGACCGATTCTACCGGTTCCAATGATACCAATTGTTTGCTGACGCATTTCTTTTCCAATTGTCGGTGCCCAACGTAAATCGTAATTTTGAACCTTGGCATCCATTTCCGGAGTCCGCCTGAACAAGCGAGCCATTTGGATAGCTGCATGTTCGGCAACCGAATTTGGAGAATAAGCCGGCGTATTGGAAATTTTAAAATTAAATTCTTTAGCTGCTTTTAAATCAAGATTATCGATACCAATATTACGCATTGCCATAATGTGAATACCTTGATTCGATAAAGCTTCAAAAGTTGCCCGTGAATATGGCAACTGTTGATATACATTAATTGCATCATAGCCCTTGGCCATTGCAGCACTCTTGTCTGTCAACAATTGATCGGTAAAATCAACCGTGACTTCAGAATGCTCTTTTCCCCATTGTTCAAGGACAGGCTGTTCGTCCAAGCGAATTCCATAAGCAAAAATTTTCATTTTGTTGTTCTCCGATCTGAGTTATTTAATATCCTGCCACTGCCAAGAGGTTACTTCAGGCAGGTCTGTTCCCTGATCGCAAATATAAGCGGTATGTTTGGCCAACATATCATCCATTCGTTGGTCAAATTGGCCAGCCACATCAGCGTACTTAGTTGCGTTGATTGCGTCTTTGGCAAGGTGGAAACGATCAAGATGATTCAGGACACGCATATCGAACGGAGTTGTAATGTCTCCGTTTTCACGATATCCATGAAAAATAACATTATGATTGTGGCGGTCATAGAACAAGTCGCGTGCCAAACTTTCAAAGCCGTGGAAGGAAAAGACTACTGGTTTTTCACGCGTAAAGTAATGGTCGAATTCCAAATCGCTTAGACCGCGATAATCATCGTTATCCCCTTTTTTGCGCAGTTTCAACAAATCGATTACATTAATAAAGCGGAACTTCAATTCAGGGAAGCTTTCATGCAAGAGCGAAATAGCAGCCAAACTTTCCATAGTCGCTTCCGTTCCACCGGCTGCAAAAACAACGTCCGGTTCCACTCCGTCATCGTTGGAAGCCCATGGAATAATTCCCAAACCGTTGTCAACCAATTCCTTGGCTTCGTCGATCGTAAACCATTGAGTTCGTGGGTGTTTGGAAGCGACAATAATGTTAATTTTGTTTCTAACCTGCAGAGACTTATTCATAACTGCCAAAAGGGAATTAGCATCGGCTGGCAAGAATTCATTGACAAACTCATGACCTTTTTCAGCCATATGAGTGAGCATACCGGGATCTTGATGAGTATAACCATTATGGTCCTGTTGAAAAGCATGTGAAGCATTAATGACATTTAACGAAGGATAATCGTGACGCCAATCTTGCTCGACCGCTTTTCGCAACCACTTATAATATTGAGTCAGCATCGAATCAATTACACGCGTAAAGGCTTCGTAGGACGCAAAGAAAGCGTGTCGGCCGGTCAAAACGTATCCTTCCATCCATCCCTCGGCCTGATGTTCAGACAATTGAGCATCTAGAATACGACCAGAATGAGCCATATATTGATCATTTGGTTCATGGACTGCTTGCATCCACTGACGATTAGTGACTTTAAACTCGTCCCAGAGACGATTGGACATTGTTTCATCGGGACCGAACTGACGGAAATTGATAGGATTTTTCTTTATTATTTCGGCAATAAATGTTGAAACAACCTGAAGGTCCATCCCTGGTTTTTTATTGTTTTTCAAGCTATTTTTCGGAAAAGCAAATCGTTCCATATCAGGCATATTCAATGTCCTTGGCTTTATTCCACCATTCGTGATTGGGTTCATTGCCATTCGCCGTTGGCCTTTTGGCTGATTTACCTTAACAATTTCTTTTAAGCTGCCATCCTCATTGAACAATTCTTCCGGTTTGTAGGACTTCATCCAATCAATCAGCATATCTTTATGTTCCAAATGATTTGCATCGACTGGAATCGGCACCTGATGTGCCCGAAATGAATTTTCAATCGGATTACCATCCAAATCTTTTTTTGGACCTGTCCAACCTTTAGGAGCACGTAATACAATCATCGGCCAGATTGGCAATGAATCATCATTATTATTACGGGCGTTTTTTTGAATAGCTTTAATTTTTTCAATGGCCTTATCAACAGCATCGGCCATCTCGGCATGCACTTTAAAATTATCTGAACCATCCGTTTCAACGAACAAAGGCTCCCAACCCATTCCATGATAATAATTGGTCAAATCACGATCGCTCATGCGAGAAAGAATTGTTGGATTGGAAATTTTAAATCCATTAATCTGAACAATCGGCAACACAGCACCATCATGAATCGGATTAATGAATTTGTCGGAAAACCACGATGCGGCCAAAGGCCCCGTTTCTGATTCACCATCCCCGATTTCAACAGCAGCAATCACATCGGGATTGTCCAAAATAGCACCAACTCCATGCGAAATCGAATAACCCAGCTCTCCTCCTTCGTGAATCGATCCAGGAGTTTCCGGAGCAGCATGTGAAGCAATTCCGCCAGGAAAAGAGAATTGCTTGAATAAACGTTGCATTCCTTGAATATCCTGAGTTACTTTTGGATAAGTTTCGGTATAAGACCCATCCAAATATGAATTGGAAACCATCACCTGGCCACCATGGCCAGAGCCTTCAATATAAAACATATTTAAATCGTATTTTAAAATTGCTCGATTTAAATGAGCATAAATAAAATTCTGCGGCGCAACCGTTCCCCAATGACCGATCGGCTTGATCTTAACGTCTTTGGACTGAAGTTCGTCTTTAAGTAACGGATTGTTTCTCAAGAAAAGTTGACCGACTGAAAGATAATTGGCAGCCCGCCAATAGGCATCAACATATTTCAAATAATCCTTTGAATCATAATTAATAGTCATCCGTAGATTCTCCTTGTTAATCATTTTTTATTTATAAGCCCTCTAAAATAGACCATTAGTGACAAAGCAATTATTATCAAAATGTCTTGTATAGTTGGCCGCAATAATTTTTGTTTTAACAATTAAATTGAAACATTGATATTTCTATTTGTAAAATAAATGTTTATAATGTTAATCATTAAATCTTTAAATGGAAGGAAAAATGTTTAAATTACTAGAAAGCTTTATTGCTGTTTATGAAACGCGGAATTTTTCAAAAGCGGCTGAAGAACTTTTTTTATCGCAGCCAACAATTTCTGTTCACATCAATCAATTAGAAAAGCAATTAGACACATCGCTTTTTGAAAGAAACGGGAGAACTGAAATCAGGCCAACCGAAAACGCTAAACGATTTTATCCGGAAGCTCTGAAAATTATCTCCAATTGGCAACGGGCCAAAGAAAAAATTGCCGATCACAAAATGCCGAAAAGCAGACTAAAAATCGCCGCTTCCCATACGACAGCGACGACTCTTTTACCGAAAGTGATTAAATTTTTGTCTGCGTCGATCGATCAATTACAAATACAGGTTAGTCTTCATAACTCCGACGATATTTTGGAAATGATCAGCCAACATAAAATCAACCTTGGATTAATCGAGAAACCAAGTACTAATGATGCTGTCAAAAGATATGAACTAATGAATGATCAGTTGGTTTTGGCCGGGGATCAAAAAAGTTCAATTTGGTTAATCAGAGAAAACGGTTCAGGGGTTTACCACTACACACAACAGTATTTAAAAGAAAACGGAATAATTCCAGAACAAACAATTCGAATAAAAAGCAATGAAATTATCGTAGCAACTCTCGCAAATGGAATCGGAAAATCGATAGTTTCAAAAAAAACACTAATAACGGGCACTCCCTTTAAAGAATTGGGAGATAGTTTCAACAGATCTTTTTATCTTTTAACTCCGCAACATGAACCGAACAAAAAAATTACCTCTTTAATAAATAAATTAGTCAAAGAGATCATCACCTAATTCTATCAGGCGTCATACATGAGAGCAAAGCCTTTTGGACCGACATGCGACATAATAATCGGACTTGTCAGACGAGTTACGATCTTTAAATCTGGTCGCTTTTCATGCAAAAAATTAGCAATTCGAGAAACTTCTTCATCACTATCAACATAAGACAAACCAACCTGTGTAATCCCACGCGAATTCACAACAGAATCGACCATTTTATTGATGATTTGCTGAAATCGAGCCTGCCCACGACATTTTGATACAACTTTTAATTTGTTTCCTTCCATCGTTAAAACGAGTTTAAGTTTGATTAGAGAGGAGAAAAAACCAATTGCTCGACTCGCTCTACCACCTTTCACAAAATAATCAAGGCTATTTATAAAACAAAAAAGATGAGTAGTTGTTTTTTTGACGGCCAATTGATCTAAAATTTCGGTCTTGCACTTTCCCTGCTGAGCCATTTTAGCAGCTTCAATAACTAAGAAAGCCAGGGAACGATCAGTAAAACCGCTATCAACAACCGTCACATCGGTGGAAGTTAATTTATTTGCTTCGCGAGCAACATTCACAGTTCCACTAAGCACTTCGGACATGTGAATAGAGATGACTGTGCTTCCATCTTTACCTAAATCATCATAAACCGATTTAAATTGTCCGATTGAAGGTTGACTGGTGCGTGGGAAATCTTTCGATTCTTTAAGCTCTCTGGAAAATTCACTCCTGCTAATATCGACGCCGTCCAAAAGGATTTGTTTCCTAAGCGATATCTGCAGAGGAACAACAGTAATCTTATATTCTTTTAATTCATCTTCTGTTAATTGAGCAGTCGAATCCGTTACAATTTTAATCAATTTGCCTTGTTCCTCCCAATCGATTTATTAATGAAAAACTCATTCATTTTAAATCCGTAAGTAAATAATAGACAAAATTATTATATTGCTAAAAAGACAGTTTTGGCGGAATTATAGCTATTTCTATTTAACGAAAATCACAATTGGGAGGCCGAAAATCAAATACGTTGAATAATTTGTTTTCCGGCAAGAGAGAAAACAAAAACGATTGCTTCAAAAAGAGCAATAAAGAAAGTGACCGGCCAATTAGTAACGTAACTTAAATAAAGTCCAAGCCAAGTTCCGATAAGAGCCAAGATTGTGCTGAAGACAATTTCTCCGAAAACCGATTTGCAAAAATTTTGGGCGCTAGCCGCCGGCAAAGTTATCAAAACAAAAACCAACAAAGAACCGACAATTTGAGCAGAAATACTAACAGACATCGCCAAAATTACCAAAAACAGAATCGAGAGAATGTTTTCATGTTTATAAACGATTCCAGCGCCCTCCGGATCAAAGGAAGTAAATTTTAACCTTCGATAGAGCAAAATCATTATAAAAAGAACGGCTAAGGCAAGAAAAACTATTTGGTAAACCTCACTGCTGCTGATTCCGACAATGCTGCCGAATAAAATATTAGTTGCATAAGAAGAATTTTTGTTCGATAAAGAAAGAAACAAAACGCCAAGGCCCATAAACAAGGCCGAAACAGCGCTGGTAGCAGCATCGCTTTGCTCTTTTCGTTTACCGAGTTTCCCGGTAAAAATTGCACTCAACAAAGTAAAAAAAAGCATTCCATTCAAAGGCGGTATACCAATCCAGATACCAAAAGAGGCTCCGGAAAAACCAATCTCCGACAAAGTGTGGGTTAAAAATGACAGCCTTCTGGCCATTACAAAAACACCAACAATTCCACAGACCAGTGAAATTAGGCTTCCGGCTAAGTAAGCATTGCGCATAAACTCTAAAGCAAACATCTATCAAACTCCATTTCTAAAAAATCAGTTAATTTTTTTATACGAGTATTTACCATCGCCTTTTAGTTCCAGGGAATGCTTACCGTATTTTTCAACCAAGGGTATGTCATGAGAAATAAAGATAACAGTTGTTCCGTATTTATCATTTAAATTTTTAACGGCATCCATCACATCAAATTTGGAAACCGTATCCAAACTGGCGGTTGATTCATCAAGAATTAATAATTGTGGATCGTAAAGAATCGCCTGCGCCAGATAAGCCTTCTGCTTTTCACCACCTGAAGCCGAACCGAGTTTACGACTGGCGATATCAAAAATACCAACTCTTTTAAGTGCGGTATCAACTATATCTTTTTCTTTCTTGCTAAACCAAGGGACTAAAGGTTGAAATAATCTCAAAGAAACAAAATTACGAATTGACAATGGATAATCTTGATCTATATTTCGAAATTGAGGAACATAGCCAAAAGAAAGAGAGCTCTTGAATTTTTTTGAAAAAATAATTTCGCCATTAGTCTTATGCAGTTGGCCCAAAATTGTTTTTACAAGCGTTGTTTTCCCGATTCCATTTTTTCCGATTAAACAGAAAAAATCATCATCGAAAATTTTAAAAGATAAATTGGAAAAAATTTCATGTTGAGAAAAACTAACCGATATGTTTTTTGCTTCTATAAAATCAGTGGGTTGCTTCAAAATCATACTCCTTAAAAAAGAAGATAACTACTAATAGCTATTAATAGTTATCTTACACTCAAGCATTAATGAATACTTTCTTACTTTTCCTGTTTTTGTATTTTTTCCAGTTGATTGAGTTGATCCATCATCCACTCTTTATAAGTTTTTCCTTTTGGCATTGTTTCAGTAACCTTCAGAACGGGAACATTGTGAGCTTTGGCTATCTTCACAATATTTCCAACGATTTTATCGGTTGCCTGTGTATTTTCGACGAAAAAGGCAATTTTACGGTTTTTTACATCATTCTGCATTGCTTTGATGTCTTTTGGCGAAGGATCAGTACTATCCTCAACCGACTTGGCAAAATGAGTGTTGTGTTCTTTATAACCCAATTCTTTTAAGGTGTAGTCGAAGACCGGTTCGCTGACATCAACTAGCTTGCCCTTGCTGTTCTTGCTCAACTGCTTGATTTTGCTTTGGATAGGTTTGAGACTTTTAACAAACTTTTTAGCATTCTTCTGAAAATACTTCTTGTTCTTCGGCTGAACCTCGCCAAAACGTTTTGCTAGATAATTGGCCAACTTCGGCATCGTCTTCGATTGATACCAAAGATGAGGATTATCACCATCTTTTTTGCCAAGCAGATCTTCACCAACCCGGATGCTGACAACATCCTTTGAATTTTTGGCCAATTTTGTCATCCAGGTATCATAACCGATTCCATTATAAAGAACGAAATTAGCCTCACTAACCTTTTTGGCAACATTACTGGTTGGCTGATAATCGTGCGGATCAATGCTGGGATTTTTGATAACGGAAGTAACTGTTCCTTTATTACCCAAGACGGCTTTTGCTGCCTCGCCATAAAAATCAACCGACGCGACAACCTTGATCTTCGAAGTTTTTGAACTACTTAACTTTGCAGCGTTAACTTCACCCAATGATCCAAAAAAAATGCTCGAAAGGATTGTAAGCATAGTTAAAACGAAGATTATCAGATGTTTATAATTTTTGTTCACAGACATAATTCTCTCCTAAATACTTTTGAATACCTACCAAAAAAATAATTAATTACTTGTTAATGGTAAATATTACTTTTACATACTAGCACAAAAAGATGTACTTAGTAATGATTACTTGTTATGATGCATTTATCAGGAAAAAGGCGATAAAGTGAACGAAGAACTAAAAAAAGCATTAAAAATATTAAAGAAAACCGGTTTGAAAGTCACTAATCAAAGACGGGACATTTTAAGTTATTTGATTGACCATCAAGATCATTATATTTCGATCACTGATATTGATAAGCATATGCGCAGCAAATACGAACGTATGAGTTATCAGACAGTTTATCGTAATCTGCAGGAATTCGAGCAAGCATATTTAGTAGAAGAACGCCCCTTGGCCGGAGGCAAATTCGTGAAATATCAGTGCGATTTCAATAATTTGGATCACTATCATTTCATTTGTCAAATTTGTGGACGCGTGATCGAGCTAAAAGCTATCGGTGCAGACTATTTTCAAAATCAAATTGCCGGTTGTAAAGTATTAAAACAACATGTCGAAATTACCGGTGTTTGCGATCGTTGTTTAGCTAAGGAAGCAGCAATAAACTAATCTGTCTACCAACCATAGAACTTCGAAAAGTTTTCAATAATTTTCGAAGTTCTTTTAATATCGATTTTAATTAGGATTTTCCATTTAGAGAAAATTTGAAGAATTAAAAAAGCCAGACCGAATAAAATCTGACATTAAAAATCTATGTTAAAAATAATTTATCCTAATTCAACCAAATTTTTGCTGCAATTGATCTAATTAAGCTAATTTTATCCCACTGCTGCTTTTCTGTTAAAACATTTCCTTCTTCCGACGAGGCAAAACCACACTGTGGGCTTAGACAAAGATGATCTAAATCGAAATATTGAGAAGCTTCATAAATTCGTTTAACAATCTTGTCGGCTTTTTCAAGATGACCGTCTTTTGATGTCACCAAACCAAGAACAACCCATTTGTCTTTTGGAATCTGTTTTAAAACTTCAAATCCCCCATCCCGGACGGTATCGTATTCAAGATAAAAAGCATTAACCTTTTCTTGAATAAATAAAGGATTGGCGATTCCCGCATAGCTACCGGTAAAAGCCCAATTCGATCTATAATTTCCACGGCAAATATGAGCATTAACGACCAATCCTTTCGGAGCTCCTTCGATTGCCAAATTATTAACTTTAAGGTATTTGGACTTCAATTCTTCAAATTTTTTCGAAGTAAACTCAAGTGGCTTTGCAGTTGGATGGTCAACTAATTTAGCTGCAATTAAAGAGCTCCACGCACTGTCATCGAATTGAACAACTTTTAGACCGGCTTTGAAAAAATCCGCCAAAACTTGATCGTAGGCAGCGGCAATCGCTTTGATTAAATCATCTTCGTTAGAATAAAAAGTCTTCGTACTTTCGAGATTAAAGGGTAATTCCAATTGGGCAAGTAGCAAAGCCGGAGAAGGAATTGTCTGTTTTACTTCAAATCCCCTGCTAACGTGGTCTTTGACAAAACGAAAATGGTCAATAAAGGGATGATTGTTTCCACCAAGTTCTCCATCCAAAGCAGCTCCTTCTCCACGAGCATGCGTCCCATCATGCAGTTGCCATCCATTAGTCTGAATTTTTTTAACACCTTGCAAACCCCAAAAGAAATCTAAATGATACCAGCTCCGTCTAAACTCTCCGTCGGTGATCGCTTTTAATCCGGCAGATTCTTCTTTATTGATTAAATCAATAATCGTCTGATCTTCAACTTTGGTTAACTGGCCTAAGGATATTTGCTGTTTGGCAAAACGTTCCCGAGCTTCTTTAAGAATTTCCGGTCTTAAAAAACTGCCAACCACATCATATCGATACGGTGAATGCCGACACACTGTAAATTTATCTTTGACTTGAACCAACCTAGTACCTCCGTTAATTAAGCTTTATTTTAATGTTTATCCGCCAAACTGTCGAATATAGACAAATAAAAAACCTATGAAAATTCATAGGTTTAGGTAATTTAAAAAATATTTTACAATTGGCCGGCTGCCGAAGACGAAATCGACGGGAAGAGATAAATCAAGCGTCCCAATTGTTCTGGACCAAGTTTGAATTCAATCGCTGGCAGCAAGGTATTAATAGCATCATCAGCCTTATCACTAAACTCGCTGGCGCCAACCAAATGATGTTCCTTATCGAAAATAAGGGCATTATCACCGAGCTGTTCTTTATCAACCTGCCGATACCAATCATCAGGAGTGTGATGAGTTTCGATTGTGTATTTGTCAGGATTCTTCTTTGCTTCTTCGGGAGTCACACCAACCTGAGCAATTCGTGGCGATGTAAAGACAACCGAAGGAATTGCCGGATAATCGATCGCTGACGAGCTATCACCCGCAAATTGATGCATTAAATAAGTTGATTCAAAAACGGCAGTTGGAGTTAATTTGGGCTGTATTTTGTCGATTACATCACCTGAAGCATAGATATTTGGAACATTGGTTTGCAAATGATCATTAACAACCACACCATTTTTATTGTATTCAACTCCTAGCTTGTCCAAACCGATTTTTTCAACATTTGGAATTCGACCGGTTGCATCTAAAATCCAATCGGTTTCAAGTTGAAAGTTGTCTTCCGCGTTAACAGTCAAAGCAGTTCCTGTCTTCTCAAAAGAAGTAACTTCCGTATTACGGACAAATTTAACACCGCGCTTTTGCAAATCATCAATAATTTTTTCGACGAAATCCTGATTGAATTTACGTAAAGCGCGATTGCCATGCGTAATCACAGTAACTTCTGATCCGGCCGCATTAGCCATCGTTGCAAATTCCATTGCTATATAACCGGAACCTATAACAGTCAGACGTTTTGGCATAGCTGAGAGATTCATAAAATCACTGCTGTCGTGAGCCAATTCGCTGCCGGAAATATCGAGCCGATGTGGACGCAATCCGGTTGCGATAACAATTTTTTCAGCAGTTTTAGGAGTTCCGTCAACCAAAACAGTATGTGGATCATCCAAAACACCGTGTCCGGACAGAATATCAATATGAACTGATTTTGCCAAACCGGCGATCATATCAGGTAATTTTCCAATAACTTCCTGCTTGTGAGTCAGGTTGGCCGACCAATTAATCTTGGCTTCCCCCTCAATCACACCATTTAAATTTTCAAATTGGCGTTGTAAAGCGACCGGCGCATCTAAAGTTATTTTTGCGTTGCAGCCACGGTTGGGACAGGTGCCGCCAACCAAATCGTATTCAACGATTCCGACCTTAAATCCCTTTGCAGCCAATGGAATCGCACCATCAAAAGTGCCGTGTCCGCTGCCAATGTATAAAACATCATAATCATATTGCTGGTTTTTCATGGTTATTTCCTCCAATTCGGATACCATTTGATTATTATTTTTACTTATTTTTACTTATAGGTAAAGGCTACACCTATTTCAAGCGCCGTTCAATATTGTCAAAAAAATGCATCTTCAAGAATTATTAAAGTGAGAGTCTTAACTCGGAAACCGATTTGCTCAAAAAATAGAATTGTCCATAAAACTTCAATCAACTATAATTGTATATAAGAACGTATGTTCGTACCGAGAGGTTCTAATGATTGAGCAAGCATCCTTATTTGAAAATAATTCAGAAAACGGTCGTCCGCTGGCAAGCAGAGTCCGGCCACAGACTTTAGAACAATTTGTTGGCCAAGAAAATTTACTTGGGCCGGGTAAAGTTCTTCGAGAATTAATCGAAAAAGATCAGATCAGTTCGATGATTTTTTGGGGTCCGCCAGGTGTTGGCAAAACCACATTGGCAGAAATCATTGCTCACAGAAGCAAAGCAAAATTCATTACCTTCAGCGCAGCTACGAGTGGAATCAAAGAAATTCGCAAGATCATGAAAGATGCAGAAAACAACCGTCAGTTCGGCGTGCGAACAATTGTCTTTATCGATGAAATTCATCGATTTAACAAGGCTCAGCAAGATTCTTTTCTTCCTTATGTGGAAAAAGGCAGCATCATCTTAATTGGGGCAACTACGGAAAATCCTTCTTTTGAAATAAACTCAGCCTTGTTATCAAGAAGCAAAGTATTCGTTCTTAGACAATTAAAAAGCAGCGATATTGTCAAATTACTTGAAAACGCCCTAAAAAATCCACATGGATTTGCAAAACAAAAAATATCAATCAGTTCACGGACCCTTCAACTAATTGCCGATTTTGCCAATGGAGATGCCCGAACGGCATTAAACACTTTAGAAATGGCTGTCTTAAATGGCCACCACACAAAAAACGGCACAGAAATAAAAACGGAAGATCTTAAACAATTAATTACGAAAAAGAGTCTTTTATATGATAAGCACGGTGAAGAACATTATAATATCATCTCCGCGCTTCATAAATCGATGCGTAATAGCGATGTGGACGCTGCGATCTATTGGCTCGCAAGAATGCTGGAATCCGGCGAAGATCCACTATATGTCGCTCGCCGATTAATTCGTTTTGCAAGCGAAGACATTGGACTGGCAGATAGTCGTGCACTGGAAATTACGGTTGCCGCCTATCAAGCAAGCCAATTAATCGGAATGCCCGAATGCACTGTCAATTTAACACAAGCGGTAACTTATTTGGCGCTTGCACCAAAATCAAACTCTTTGTATACAGCTTATGGTGAAGCTAAAAGCGATGCACAAAAGTCTTTCGCCGAACCGGTTCCCCTGCAAATTCGCAATGCCCCGACAAAATTAATGAAAGAATTGCATTACGGAGAGAATTATCAGTACGCTCACAGTAGTCAAGACAAGTTAACAAGCATGCAAACTATGCCGGAAAATCTGTTAGGGCATCACTACTACCATCCGAGTTCACAGGGATCGGAGATTAAAATGAAAACACGTTTGGAACAAATCGCTCGCTGGCACGAAGAACACGATCCAAAAAATCAGTGAATTGCTTTCATCATTCGATTTTCATTATAGAAAAGCAAAGTAACGAACATAAGAACATAGATAACAATCGGAATCCAGATATAATTAATGTCTATCATCGCTATCGTTCCACTACTCTGCTTTTGATTAGCAATGTAACCAGATAATTGCAATAACCCGGCAGTGATCATACCGCCAAGTCCGAGACCCATATTTACGCCAAAATCGTCTGTAGAAGCAAGAATGCCTTCTGCTTGAATTCCCATGCTGACACCGTATCTAATTGTATCGGCAATCATGATCGAAACTAAGCCGACGACCATACCGTTTCCGATTGCGTTTAAAAAAATACCAAAAAATAAACCAGCTGTTAATTGAGAATAAACGCCAATTGCCATTATTAATTGGCCAGCAAAAGCGAGAACGATTCCTGTCAGCATTGTTCTTTTTTTGCCTTTAATATTAGATAACCAAACAATTAAAACAACTCCGACCAAAGCAGCTAAGGTGAAACTGTTTGCCAAGGGCACCAGACTTTCCTGATTTACAACGTATTTAAAATAATAAATCGTTGTTTGATTTTTGATAGCTGTAACCAACCAATAAAGAAAAATCACCAGGGAAATAATTAACCAAGGTTGATTGCTTTTCAGCATAGAAAAAATTTGCTTAAGGGGTTGATGAGCGATTTCTGGATTTTTAAAACGCTCATGAACATGAAAGAATGTATTCATGATCAACAGAAAAGATATTGCTGAAAAAACAATAATCGTCATCAGAAAACCAAATTTCTGATTTCCTTTGCCGAAAAAAGCTATCAGTGGCAACGTAAAAACAGCAACAATAATCTGCACTGAACTACCAAAAAATTGCCGAATTACTCCAAGCAAAGTCAATTCTTTTTCATTTTGCGATAAAGTTGGCAAAATCGAAGTGATTGGCAAATTCACGGCCGTATAAAGAAAACCAAGTCCAAGATAAGTTACATAAGCCCAAATCAATTTTCCTGTTCCGGAAAAATTAGGTGTGACAAAGGTTAAGACCGCAAAGACAACGTACGGAAATGCATACCACATAAAGAAAGGACGACTTTTGCCAAAACGAGAACGAGTTCGGTCGATCATCAAGCCAATGATCAAACTTTCGACAACATCTGCAATTCGAGCAACCAAAAACAAAATAGCCACCGAACTTGCTTGAAGCCCATAAACATCCGTATAAAAGAAAAGCAAATAAGTGGTTAACATTTGGAAAACCAAATTATCCGCAGCATCACTGAGCCCGTAACTAATTCGTTCCGGCCATTTCGTTTGCCAAGTTTGATCCATATTTCATCTCCATCCAATTAATCAATTAAAAAAATTTAAAAGGGAATCATTCCACAAATTTCAAATATCTTTATGATCCCAATAGTTTTTTTGCTTGCTCAATTGCGATCAGAAGAATTTGAGAGTCTTCATAGCTGTTTTTTGAGACGAGCTCTTACTTATTATAAGTCAATTATTTGGACAGAAATTCAATTTTTAACATGGAAAAATATTGATATAAAATTACCAGCGGACTTAATTCAGTTAGAATGTTCACAATGACTTTTTTGGAGGATCTATTTTGGAAAGACAAGTTTTAAAACAAGAAGCAAAAAAATATTAAATAATAATTTCTTATTCTTCTTTTTATTATTTTTACCAGCCCTAATTACCCAACTTTGCTCTGTTTCAAGTGGTACCAGTGATACCTATAATTATTTCATTAATAATTTTCAATATAAACTGATAGAGAACAGTAGCATCAGTTTCGTTTTTAGTGCCGTAACGAGTTTATTAATTACAAGTGCCGGATTAGTTTGTATAGACGTTTTCCGGGATAAAGTTAAATTTGAAAAAGCTATCCCACAGGCTTTTAAAATTCTGGATAAAGGACAATATTTTATCGCCTTTATTTTAATTACTGTTTTGCAAGTTGTTTATGTATTTCTTTGGACATTATTGTTGGTTGTCCCGGGAATAATTAAATCAATCTCCTATTCACAGGCATTTTATATTTATCGGGATCACATAGACAATGGAAATCCGATTACTTATTTACAGGCAATCACGAAAAGTCGCAAATTAATGGATGGACATAAAATGGACTATTTTGTAATGGAGTTGAGTTTTATTGGCTGGTTGATTTTGGTCCCGATAACAGGAGGTATTGCAGCAATTTGGTTTTTGCCTTATTATCAATTGACCTTCTGCAACTTTTATAAAAAACTGGTCGAAAATAATCAATTATCAAAAGATGCTCAAAATTAGGTATTAATAACTCCTTCATAAATATTTATGAGTAAATTTCGAGATTACAAAAATTACAAAACGAAAGCAAACGTCAAGCAGATATAAAATCATTGTTATATTCCCTGAGTAGACTGATAGTTATCAGCTAAGTTCAATAGCTTACTGAAATACTCAAAAGGAGATATCTATGTCATTAAAAGAAAAAGCCGATTCATTAAAAAAAGAAGCCGCTGGAATGGCTAAAGAAGTCGAGGGTAAAGCCACTGGCGATAAAGTTCGCGAAGGCGAAGGTAAAGCTAAAGAAAAACTTTCAGATAAAGAAAAAAATAAAATGAAGGTGGATCAAGTAGAAAGGCAACAAAAGAAACACGATTAAGAGCCTGCGGGCTTTTTTTTATACATAAAAACGACTGTGACAGGAGAATTTCTGATTATAAGGGGCATCAATTAAGGTTAACTCGCAAAAATCCGCAACATCAGTTTTCATCAGCCTTTCGATCAGTTGTCCCTGATCGTCAAAATATCTAGTTAAATTAAGATCCTTAATAACGTTGTATTTATTCGGTTGATTAATAAATATTTTGTCGAAAACAATTCCAGATTCTTTCAAAGCTATTTTCGTCTCCTCCATGGCACTTTCACGTCGAGCAGTTATGATATCTATTTCGATCCCCTGCCTAGATAAGTGCCTAACCAGATTGGCTGTTTTTTTAAGAGGCTTGCTATGTAAGTTAATATCAGTCTTGATTCGACTGAAAATATCGTACTCTTGTTGATCGCTAATTTTAAAGACATCGGCAAATGAATAATTATTTAATTGCGAAAATTCAATTCGTTTTCCAGTTGCTTCATTAAAACGTTGAAGCATCAGTTTAATAGAAAATAAAGTACCATCCAAATCAAAACCGCAGCGAAGTATTTTTTTCGTAACTTTCACTCTCCTTTTCAATGTTAAAGAAATATTTTATCATGAAGTGTTTGTTCACAAAAGATAGGAGTTTGAAATTATAAATACAGTACAGTTAAATAACCAAATCATTCTAATGTTTTCTTTAATATTAGTTGGACTTTTAATAAACAAAATTGGTTTCTTTCATCAACAAACATCCGATGATTTAACTTCTATTTTGCTTTATGTAGTTTCTCCATGTTTAATTATTAATGCTTTTGAGGAACCTTACTCTCCAAAACGGATCTAACAATTTCTATTAACACTGTTCGGCATTATCCTGTTTTACCTCGTCGATGTCGATATTTTTATCGCTAGAATTGTATTTGGAAAAATTAAAGATACAGCTTTAAGCAGAGTCGTTCAATATGGAAGCGTCTATTCAAATGCAGGTTTTATGGGGGTGCCATTGGCGAGCTCGTTATTTGGCAGTCAAGGAGTCTTTTTTGCAGCAGCATCTCTGGCCGCATTTAATATTTTTAATTGGACTCACGGAGTTAAACTGTTTCAGCCAAAACAAAATCAATTGGATCATAAAGCAGCCCTGCAAAAAGTAGTTTTAAATCCAAATATTATCGCAATCGTTTGTGGATTATTGCTTTTTTCACTGTCGATTAAAATTCCTTTCGTGATCAATCAGGCAGTTAAATACGTTGGTTCTGTAAATACCCCACTCTCAATGATTGTGATTGGTAATAGTTTGGCTGGAATTAAATTCAGTCGGAAGATGCTCAACAGCAAAATATTATTAGCCTTAGTCATGAAAAACCTGTTTTTTCCAGTAATCGCAATTATGATTTTGGAATTCTTAAAAATTAGTGGGATTGCTTTTTATACAACAGTCGTGATGGCTGCCTGTCCGGTAGCTGGAATTGTCGTGTTATTTACTTTGCAGGCACGTGGCAACCCCCGGCAGGCAATTACTTTAATGAGTATTTCGACAATTCTTTCGCTTGCAACAATCCCGTTAGTCTTCGCAATCAGTAAAATTTAGCTAACGGCAATCCTTTTAAAACTGAAATGTTCTATATTTAGGAAAAACTTTAAAAAACGGAAGAATTTAATCGGCTATTTTCAATATGGATATTTCGAAAATATTGATTTAAATTAACGACCGGTATATTTTTTTTACGCAGATATATTATCCTGTAATTATATAAAAAAACAAATCAGAGACCGGAGAAAATATGCCAGAAAGCGAAAAGCGAGAAATTAATGTTCAAATAATTGTTGGAGAATCAAGTGAGAAAGTTTCGACACCAGGAATCGCAGACTCCAAAATGAATATTGTTAATCCAAGTTTAGTTTTTGGTATACCGGCCGTTCCTACTACGATGTCATTTGCAGCAACAATTCTGACCAGTGGTATTGATCTTTCAAGAGAACATGTTGTTTCTTTTAAAGTCATTGGAATTAAAGGAGAAACTTTAAGTGAAATCAACGGTCAGCTCCATGCTCTGGCTCGGCCAATTAGTGCCGGTTATAATTTCAGTATTAATTTCCGTAATATTATTTTTGAAAAAGAAGGCGACTATAAAATTGAATTCAGGTTGGATAACGCTACAGACCCGACTGCCAGCCAATCTTTCACGATTTTGGTGTAGAAAGAAACTTTTCAGATAATTATTAATAAATAATCAAAAAAATATCTTTGTTCAAACGAACAGAGATATTTTTTACTCATTAATTTTTCATCGAAAATTGTTAGTCACCAAGCAGGAACTATATTTTAAGAGTCGTACCAGCATAAATCAAATTAGTATTCGAGATATTGTTAAGTTTCGCCAAAGTACTAATACTTACGCCGTAGGCTTTTGCAATCGAAGTCAAAGTATCTCCAGAAGCGACGGTATAGCTCTTAGAAGAACTCGACGTTGAACTACTACTGGTAGAACTAGTCGAAGTAGAAGTAGAAGTAGAACTTCCAATCGTAAGAACTTCACCAACATAAATATAATCCGGATTGGATATATTATTGGCTGTGGCAATCGCGCTCACAGTTGTCCCGTAGGCTTTTGCAATCGAAGTCAAAGTATCTCCAGAAGCGACGGTATAGCTCTTAGAAGAACTCGACGTTGAACTACTACTGGT
>NZ_AQVA01000001.1 GCF_000372485.1 Oenococcus oeni DSM 20252 = AWRIB129 | reverse complement strand
CTGACTGTTTGTTTTACCAAACGTTGTTACGTAATTTATTGTTTTTGTATTACGAATTGACTTCGCAAATTAATTAATTTGTTCATATCTATTTGCATAAATATGAATCCCTACACAATTTGTTTGTCTTTGTTCTGTTCAGTTTTCAAAGTGCTGCGTCACTTCAAAAGCAACCTTTATATCATGCCAGAGAAGCAAGCGAATGTCAAGACTTTTTCAACAATTTCTTGAGAAAAGAAATCTTTTAAGTCCGCCGCGCTCCCTGAGCTGACTTAAATATATTACAGCCATTTAAACCGAAGGTCAATAGGAAAATGAAAAAAATATAAAAAACCCGCTGAAGATTCAGCGGGTAGGGAAAAAGTTATTTATTTAGCGCTATTACTTGCTTTGTTTCCAGTTGAAGAAGCAGGTTCTTTATCGAATGCTTTTTGTAATTCATCCAATGTAGGAATCTTTTCCAATGGTTCGACTGGAGCAGCAACAACTTCGTCTTTAATATGACGATATTCAACGACACCAGTCCCGGCAGGAATAACTTTACCGATGATAACATTCTCCTTCAAACCGACCAGAGGATCGTTTTTGCCGCGAATAGCAGCATCCGTTAAGACACGGGTGGTCTCTTGGAACGAGGCGGCAGACAAGAATGAATTAGTCTCTAGAGAAGCCTTTGTAATACCAAGCAGGACCGGACGCGATGTAGCAGCCGTTTGACCTGAAAGAATTGTTTTGGCATTGGCACGACGGAAGTCGGCAATATCCAATAATTCACCAGGAAGCAAGTCGGTTTGTCCAGGATCCATCACACGAACCTTACGGAGCATTTGACGAACCATAACTTCAACGTGTTTGTCGGCAATACCAACACCCTGCATACGGTAAACTTTTTGAACTTCAGCCAACATGTAGTTTTCAGTCTTCAAGGTACTGGAAACTTTGATCAATTCCTTAGGATCCAAAGGTCCTTCGTTGATCGCTTCGGAACGATGAATTTCGTCGCCTTCGGCAACTCGCAAACGAGCAGAAATTGGTAGAACGTATTCACGGGTATCGGTTTCTCCTTCAATCGTAACTGTCTTGGTACGATCAGCCGGGTTCTCTTCGATACTAGTAACTTTTCCGGTTACTTCGGAAATTTCAGCACGTCCTTTAGGATTACGGGCCTCGAAAATTTCCTGAACACGAGGGAGACCTTGAGTAATATCTTCTGACAAAGCAACACCACCAGTATGGAAAGTACGCATTGTCAATTGAGTACCAGGTTCTCCAATCGATTGAGCAGCAACCGTACCAACGGCTTCACCAACTTCAACGATGTCTCCGGTTGCCATATTGCGACCATAGCACTTAACACAAACACCGTGTTCGGTACGGCAAGTAAAGATCGAACGAATTGTAACTGTTTGAATCCCAGCATCAATGATTTGATCAGCAACATGTTCATCAATCATTTGGTTCTTCTTAGCAATTACTTCGCCGGTTTTTGGATCAATAACCGGTTTCATTGCATATCGGCCCAAAATGCGGTCATAAAGCGGTTCAATAACTTCATTGCCATCCATAATTGCAGAGACATCAAGACCACGATCAGTACCACAATCTTCTTCACGAACAATAACCTCTTGGGCAACATCAACCAAACGACGGGTCAAATAACCAGAGTTAGCAGTTTTCAAAGCCGTATCAGTCATGCCTTTACGTGCACCATGAGTAGAAATGAACATTTCCAAAACAGAAAGTCCTTCACGGAAGTTAGCAGTAACGGGAAGTTCAATAACCTTACCGTTAGGAGCAGCCATTAAACCACGCATACCAGCCAATTGAACGAAGTTTGAAATGTTTCCACGAGCTCCGGAATCACTCATCATAAAGATCGGGTTCTTTGAATCAAAGGAAGCAATCAACATTGATTTGATCTTGTCTTGAGCATCCGACCAAGTTTGAGTAACTTGAATATAACGCTCATCATCGGTCAACAAGCCGCGACGGAACTGTTTAGTGATTTTAGCAACCTTTTCATGGGCTTCTTTAAGTACCTCGCCTTTTTCAGGAAGTTCGGTAACATCCGACATAGCAACGGTTAAACCGGAACGAGTTGAAATATCATACCCAAGATCCTTCATATCATCAAGTAAAACAGAAGTCCTGGTTACTTGATAGCGGGCATAAATTTGAGCGATGATATCCGATAGAAATCCTGATTTAAATGGTCCGTTCAAAGATTCGTTTTTGAACCATCCAACAATATCAGTACCGGGATCAAGGAAGAAACGATCATCGATGCCATTAAAGTTCTCAGATTTTGGTTCGTTAATATATGGAAAATCATCCGGCAAAATTTCATTAAAGATAACTTTACCAACTGTTGTAACCATTATTCTTGCACGCTGATGGTCCGTAAATGGTTTTGCTTTATCGAAACTGGAAGCTGCGATACCAATACGAGTATGCAGTTCTACTTCGTGATTCTGCAAAGCCATCTTGACCTCGTCGGCAGAAGAGAAAATCATCCCCTCACCTTTAATGCCGGCTTCTTCAGTTGTCAAATAATAGTTTCCAATCGTCATATCCTGCGAAGGAGCAACAATTGGTTTTCCATCTTTAGGTGCCAAAATGTGAGAAGCAGCCAACATCAATAAACGCGCTTCAGCTTGCGCTTCATCAGACAAGGGAACGTGAATCGCCATTTGGTCACCATCGAAATCAGCGTTATAAGCCGTTGTAACCAGTGGATGCAAACGCATCGCTTTGCCGGATACAAGAACAGGTTCAAAAGCCTGAATACCAAGACGGTGCAAAGTAGGTGCACGATTAAGCAGAACTGGATGTTCCTTAACAACTTCTTCTAAGACATCCTGAACAACATCTTCATGGCGTTCAACCAAGCGACGGGCTGAACGAAGGTTATTTGCGCCACCGTTCTCTGTCCCTAATTCGATTAGTCGGTTATAAATAAAAGGCTTAAACAATTCAACAGCCATCTGGCGAGGAAGACCCATCTGGTTCATTTTCAAGAAAGGTCCAACATCGATAACCGAACGACCGGAATAATCAACACGTTTTCCCAACAGATTCTGACGGAACCGTCCTTGCTTACCCTTGAGCAGGTGGGAAAGCGACTTCAAAGGACGATTACCAGGTCCGGAAACAGGACGGCCACGACGACCGTTATCGATCAATGCATCAACAGCTTCCTGGAGCATACGTTTTTCGTTTTGAACAATAATTCCAGGAGCATTCAAGTCCAATAAACGCTTAAGACGATTATTACGATTAATAACTCGACGGTACAGATCGTTTAAGTCGGAAGTCGCAAAACGACCACCTTCCAATTGGACCATTGGGCGCAAATCAGGAGGGATAACCGGAACAACATCCATAACCATCCATTCCGGCTTGTTGCCGGATTGAATAAAGGCTTCGACGATGTCCAAACGACGAACGGCACGAGTCCGTTTTTGTCCGGTAGCGTCCTTTAATTCGTTCTTTAATTCCTTAGCCTGTTTTTCAAGATCGACTTCTGCTAATAATTCTTTAATAGCTTCAGCACCCATCTTTGCATCAAAAGTATCAGTACCATACTGGTCTTGATATTGACGATATTCAGCTTCGGTGATCAATTGTTTCTTTTCAAGTGGCGTGTTTCCGGGGTTAATTACAACGTAACTGGCAAAATAAATAATTTCTTCAAGAGAGCGCGGACTCATGTCCAAAATCAAGCCCATTCGACTTGGAATTCCCTTAAAGTACCAAATATGTGTAACAGGAGCAGCTAATTCGATATGGCCCATTCTCTCGCGGCGAACCTTCGAAGAAGTAACTTCGACACCACAACGATCACAAACAATCCCTTTATAGCGGATTCGCTTATATTTTCCACAAGCACATTCATAATCTTTAATTGGTCCAAAAATTCGTTCATCAAAGAGACCGTCACGCTCAGCTTTTAAAGTACGATAGTTGATCGTTTCTGGTTTTTTAACTTCACCATAAGACCACTCGCGGATCTTAGCTGGCGATGCTAAACCAATTTGCATAGATTCAAATTTGTTAACGTCTATTGCCAAGTTTTTTCTCCTTAAACATTTTCTTCATCAAGTTTTGTTGCTGGAATCCGTGGCGTATCGTCATCGTCTCCTTTAAACAAATCAGGCTTTTCTTTAGCGATCTGTTCCAATGCATCAACCGTCGCAACATTATCGTCTTCATCCATTTGAGCCATTTTTACTTCTTGGCCTTTGCCATTGAGGACCTTCATATCAAGTCCAAGCGCCTGCAGTTCTTTAACAAGAACACGGAAAGATTCCGGAACGCCGGGCTTTGGAATTGCCTGCCCTTTAACGATAGATTCAAAGACCTTATTACGACCGCGAACATCATCAGACTTATAGGTAAGAATTTCCTGCAAAGTGTAAGCAGCACCATAGGCTTCAAGAGCCCAAACTTCCATTTCACCAAAACGCTGTCCACCGAATTGGGCTTTACCACCCAAAGGCTGTTGCGTAACAAGAGAATATGGTCCAATTGAACGAGCGTGAATCTTGTCGTCAACCATGTGAGCCAGTTTCATATAATGCATAACACCAACAGAGATTCGGTTATCGAAGGCTTCACCGGTCTGTCCATCATAAAGAACTGTCTTGCCATCTTCGTCAAGTCCAGCCTCTTTTAGAGCATCGATAATTTCATCATCAGAAGCTCCATCGAAAACAGGAGTCATAATTTTAATACCAAGTTTTTTAGCTGCCATGCCCAAATGAAGTTCCAAAATCTGTCCGATATTCATACGGGATGGAACACCCATTGGAGAAAGGAGAATATCGATTGGTCTGCCATCCGGCATAAACGGCATATCTTCTTCTGGGACAACAACCGAAACAGTTCCTTTGTTTCCATGGCGGCCAGCCATCTTATCGCCGACTTGGATCTTACGTTTTTGAGCAATGAAGACCCGGACCATCATATTAACTCCAGGAGCCAATTCATCGCCATTTTCTCGAGTGAAAATTTCGACATCCTGAATAATTCCGCCACCGCCGTGAGGAACACGCAAAGAAGTATCACGAACTTCACGGGCCTTTTCACCGAAAATAGCATGGAGTAAACGTTCTTCGGCTGATAATTCCGTTACACCCTTTGGAGTAATTTTTCCAACTAAAATATCTCCATCTTCAACTTCGGCACCAATTCGAATAATCCCGGAATCATCAAGATCCTTTAATTGGTCTTCACCAACGTTAGGGATTTCACGAGTAATTTCTTCAGGTCCAAGTTTTGTATCACGTGCTTCAGACTCGTGTTCTTCGATATGAATAGATGTGTACACATCGTCACGGACCAGTCGTTCGTTTAAGACAATTGCATCTTCGAAGTTATATCCATGCCAAGTCATAAAGGCGATAACCGGATTTTGTCCAAGAGCAAGTTCACCATTTTCCATTGCTGGTCCATCGGCAAGCACTTCACCTTTTTCAATCTTTTCACCAACTTTAACAATCGGAGTCTGGTTATAATTCTTTCCGCCATTCGAGCGCTGGAATTTCATTAATGGATATTCATGGAGAGTTCCATCTTCTTCGCGGACTTTAATTGTTCGGCCATCAACATATTCGACTGTGCCCTTTTCTTCGGCAATTTGTGCTAATCCGGAATCGACCGCTGCACGATATTCAATTCCGGTTCCAACGATCGGAGAATGCGGAGCAACCAAAGGAACAGCCTGACGCTGCATGTTGGCCCCCATTAAAGCACGGTTGGAATCATCATTTTCAAGGAAAGGAATCGCAGCTGTCGAAACAGCAACAACCTGTTTTGGAGAAACATCCATGTAGTCGACATCTTCAATTGGCGTTTCAATATTGTTATCGCCATGACGAGCGGTAACAGTTGGATTTGTGAAAGATCCATCGTCATTTAACGGAGAGTTAGCTTGAGCAATCGTGTAATTATCTTCGACATCGGCAGTCAAGTAATCAATCTTGTCGGTAACTTTATGGGTCTCCCAATCAACACGGCGATAAGGCGTCTCGATAAAACCATATTCGTTGATCCGTCCATAGACAGCCAAAGAGGTAATCAAACCAATGTTTGGGCCTTCTGGAGTTTCAATTGGATCAATACGGCCGTAATGAGAATAATGAACATCACGAACTTCATAACCAGCACGATCACGAGTCAGTCCACCAGGTCCCAAGGCAGACAAACGACGCTTATGGTTCAATTCGCCAAGCGGATTGGTTTGATCCATGAATTGAGAAAGTTGTGAAGAACCAAAGAACTCTTTGACTGCGGCAACAACCGGACGAATATTAATTAATTGTTGCGGTGTAACAGTGTCGGAATCTTGAATCGACATCCGTTCGCGGACAACACGTTCCATTCGCGTGAGGCCAATACGGAATTGGTTTTCAAGCAGTTCGCCAACCGAACGAATTCGACGATTGCCTAAATGATCGATATCGTCAGTCGCGCCGACTCCCTCTTGGAGATTGAAGAAATAGTTCATGCCGGCAATAATATCGGCAGGAAGAATGTGATGAATCGACTCGTCAATGTGGCCATTTCCGATTAATTTAATAACTTTAGTCGGATCAACCTGACTGAATATTTTAATCGTCTGAACTTTAATCGGATCGGGCAGGACTCCTTCTTCATCAGGTTGCAGATTTTCAACGTGAAAATCCTCTTCATCGAGTAGTGGAGAAATCAGTTTCATACTTTTCTTATCAATCTTCGTGTCCTTAGGAACAACAACTTCGCCGTCGGAATTCAAAATATCTTCAGCTAAAGTCTGACCCAACAAACGGGATTTCAGAGAAAGTTTTTTATTGACCTTGTAGCGACCAACATTGCCAAGATCATAACGTTTCGGATCAAAGAAACGAGCCGCTAATAGTGAACGAGACGAATCAATCGTTTTTGGTTCACCGGGACGCAAACGCTCGTAAATATCTTCCAAGGCTTCACCGACTCTAGACATCGAAGGATCTTTATGAACATCTTTTTCAATTGCCAAATTCAAAGAATCTATCTCGTCGCCAAAGATATCTTGGATCTCCGAATCAGAGCCAAAACCAAAGGAACGAATTAATTCCGTAATCGGAAGTTTACGGGTTCGGTCAATTCGAATATTAGCAACGCCTTTGGCATCGGTATCCAATTCCAACCAAGCACCACGGTTTGGAATAACCGTAGTTCCATAAACAACTCTACCGGTTTTATCGGTATCTTCGTTGTAATAAATTCCCGGAGAACGAACAAGCTGCGATACAACAACACGCTCGGCTCCATTAATCACAAAGGAACCATATTCGGTCATTAATGGAAATTCGCCAAAATAAACATCCTGAGACTTAATTTCGCCAGTTTCTTTATTCGTCAAACGAAGAGTAACATGCAGTGGAGCCGCATAGTTAACGCCTTGTTCGCGTGATTCCTTTAACGAATATTTAGGTTCTCCTAATGAGTAATCTACATATTCAAGTGATAGCTTGCCGGCAAAATCTTCGATAGGCATGATATCATTGAACATTTCTTTAATGCCTTTATCCATAAACCACTTATAAGAGGCAGTCTGGACTTCGGTCAACGGTGGGATTTCAAGCACTTCTTTAGCAGAAGAGTAACTGCGTCGAGTAACATGCTTATTTATCTTCACATTATGTGTAACCAATGTAATTCCTCCAATTTTTATCTAGGTCAGTCAATTTCATTCTTCTCAAATATTTTGGTAAATAAATTACTAAATTATGTGAGATTATGAGCATAAAAAAGCGCTGATCCAAACGGATCCGCGCTTTGAAGTAGTTACGGGACAATATTTCCATAACCACATTTTAAAAAGACCTCACTGCATAATGATTATACACAGAAGGTCAATGAATTGCAAATTTATTAGTTAGCTTTATTAACGTTAACGGCTTGTGGTCCACGTTGGCCATCTTCAACTTCAAAAGTTACCTTTTGACCTTCATCTAATGACTTGAAGCCATCAGTCTGAATAGCTGAGAAATGTACGAATACATCGCCACCGTTGTCGCGAGTGATAAAACCATAGCCTTTATCGGCATTAAACCATTTAACTGTACCTGTTTCCATGAAAAAATTCTTCCTGCACCTAGTGCGTCTTTAATCTATTTTTTGTTGTACATAATTGGCGCAGAGCTTTGAAACATTTAAATTTTGAATCTTGGAACCTTACCGATTAATACTTCTTCATTATAACAGAACTATTGAAAGAAAACCGATTAAAAAGTTCGGTTTCTCATTAAAACTATTTGCTGCTGGAGTTACTGCTCTGCTTTGAAGAAGTAGAAGATGAATTACTGGAACTGGAAGATGATGAAGAAGAACTGGAAGAGCTGGAAGACGAGTTCGCAGCCGAGGAAGATTTTGCAGCAGATGCAGAGGCTGAGGCACTAGCGGATGCCGAACTTTGTGCAGCCTCCGATTGAGCAATCGAAGCCGACTCGGAAGCCGATGCGGCAGCCTGTTCAGAAGCAAGTATTGAACTTGAAAGAGCTGCGGACTCTTTTTTAGACGCAGCCTTACTTGAAGATTCAATTTTTGCTGTGAGATCTTTATCCGTTTTCGTCAAAGAGATTGATAGCAAGACACGAATAGCAGTTACCTGAATTCTCGCGGCTTTTTTATCCTTCCCCGCTTCTTGAGCTTCTTGAGCTGCTGCTAGTAATGTTAATACCTTCTCGTTTTTAATTTTTTTTGGATTGGCAATCAATTTTTGCAGTTTTGATAACTGCTTTTCAGTTAGTTGAAGCCACTCATTATCGGGAATTTGGAAAACAACTTTCTTTTTGCTGACAACTTTATCAAGTTTGCCGAAGCCAAAGAATAATTTCGATAAACCATCCTTATACTTCCATTTTGTTACTTTTGTAACCCGATAAGCTTTGCTACCGGAAATTTCTTTCATGGAAAGGCTGCTTGTCGAAGAAGGAACGGCAGTCCTTACTTTAGCGGAATTTTCTTTGTTTTTATAAAGATAAATCGCTAAATCACTGCCAAGCTTTTTATTACTTGTCGTAGCTAAAATGCCTGCGCTTAATTTATTGCCGGCGACCGAATAGATTCTTTCCTTTTGCGAACTAACAACTTTTGCCATGCCAAAATGTTCATTCATGTTCAAAATCATTAAAAGAATGCTGCCAAAAAGAAGCAGGCTGGACAGACTTCCCCAAAGACGCCGCAGAAAAGCAGTTTTAAGCAACATCCAGCTTACAAATGTCGTCAGCGCAAATAAAGCGACTAATACAAAGATCATGATTGTTTGTCCCCTTTCTCATCGAGGAGATTCGGATCGTTGCTAATAATCTTACCTGAATGAAGAAAACCGGAAATGATAAATCCAAGAAGAGCAAAAATCAAAGCAATTGCAAACGAAGCATGAAAACCAGTTAAGGTTACATCGAGAGTTTTTCGACTAAATTCCAAAACGTTTTCCGATTTCAAAGCTTTGGCTGGCCCCTCTGTATTGGCAATATTTTGCGTCACAGAAGAAAGCAAGGAAACAACAATTGCAGAAGCGACCTGTCTGGCAGTGTTGTTGGCGGCAGTCCCATCGGAAGCTTTTTCTTTTGGGAGTGCAGACATTGCCGAAGCGGTAAGCGGCATCATAACCATCGCGATTCCAAACATTCTCAAAGCGTAAAAGATTGTTATAAAAGACTTTGGCGTATTTAAACCAATGAATAAGAAAGGAAATGTTGCAATCGATAAAATCATGAAACCGACTCTCGATAACCGTTTTGCACCATTTCGATCATAAACTGCTCCGGCAACCAGAGACATAACTCCCATCAAAACCGCTCCAGGAAATAGAGTTAAACCGGATGACAATGGCGATAAACCACGAAGTTCCTGCAAATAAGTTGGAATCATCATTTCAATTCCCATCATTGCCATCATCGATAGAGAGATCAAAATAGTTGTGACCGAAAATTGTTTTATTTTGAAAACGCGGACATCCAAGAAAGGATGTTTCATTTCCAATTGATGCAAAACGAAAGTTGCAATAAAGAAAATACCAATCAATCCCGGAATAATAACATGCGGAATATCAAACCAACCATCATAGTGTGAATTGGCAACATTGGTCAGTCCCCATAAAAAGAGACCAAAACCGACCGTAGACTGAACCAAAGAACGAATATCGAGCTTAATATTTTGATTTGGCACAACATCATGCAACAAGAACAAACTCATAACCAGGTCTAAAGCAATTACAAACATCGGTAATAAGAAAATGGAACGCCAGGAATCAGACAAAGTCAGGCCGAGAATCGTATGGTTCTTATCTAAAATCCATCCGGAAAGTGTCGGGCCAATCGCCGGAGCCATTCCGATAACCAAACCACCCAAGCCCATCGCGGCTCCACGATCTTTAGCCGGAAATATGTAAACAATAACGACTTGCATCAAAGGCATTGTAATTCCAACGGCAATTGCCTGAACAATTCGTCCCGCTAAAAACCAATTCCAGTTGTTGTTCGGGGCACTATAAGAAATATATTGCCCTATTAGAAGCATTGAGAACGCAACAACATAAAGCCATTTAGTTGGAAACTTGGTCGACAAATAAGCTGAAACAGGAACCATAATTCCATTTGCCAGCAAAAACCAAGTAGTTGCCTCTTGAGCCGTTGCCAGGTCAATATTAAAATCATTCATTAATGTTGGCAGAGCAGTTCCTAAAGAAGTTCCCATCAGCATTCCCGCGAAGGTAGCAACCAAAACGGCTAGCATAAATAGGCCGCGACTATAATTTTTTCCGTGAATATCAACTGATTTTGCCGACATTTATACCTCCATAAAAACAAAAAAACAAACAATAATTATTACTTATACCGTCTTTTAAAATAACGGAAAAATGGTGACATTTCAGATGGCTCCATTCGAAAATTGTGAATTATACAGATCGGCATAAAAGCCGTTAGCATCCAAAAGTTCTTCATGCGTTCCAGTTTCGACAATCGACCCATGATTCATAACAACAATATTATCACCATTCTGAATTGTCGAAAGCCGATGAGCAACAACAAAACTGGTCCGGGAACTTTGCAGTTTTTCCATTGCCCTTTGAATTAAAATTTCTGTTCGCGTATCAACAGAGCTGGTAGCTTCATCAAGGATTAAAATTTCCGGATCAGCAAGAAAAGCCCGGGCAATCGTTAACAGCTGCCTTTGACCCTGCGAAATATTAGAAGCCGATTCATTGAGGATTGTTTGATATCCCTTGGATAGCTGGCGGATGAAACCATCGGCATAAGCCTCTTTGGCCGCAGAAACTACCTGGTCTTCAGTCGCTTGTTCGTTACCATATTTAATGTTGTCAAAAACAGTTCCGGTAAAGAGCCAAGTTTCTTGAAGAACCATTGCAAAATGAGAACGGGCTTCCGGTCGCGTCAAAGTCCGGGTATCAAAACCCTTATATCTAATTGAACCATCTTTTACATCATAAAAACGTTCGAGAAGATTAATAATCGTTGTTTTGCCAGCACCGGTCGGTCCAACAATTGCAATCATCTGGCCTTTATCGACTTTAAGCGAATAATCTTTGATTAATAAATTATCACTGTAACCAAATTTAACGTGATCGAAAGACAATAAGGATTTAGGATTCTTGATATTTTTCGGTAAATTTTTGAAATCGTTAGTCATTTCTTTCGCATCAAGAATTTCGAAAATTCTTTCGGCACTGGCAATCGTCGATTGAATTGTATTACTTAAATTGGCAATTTGAGTAATCGGTTGCGAGAATTGATTGGTATATTGTAAAAATGCCTGAATATCGCCAAGCGGCAACTGACCATTCGCAACTTGAATCGAACCAAAAACAGCAATTAACAAATAATCCAGATTATTTAAAAACTGCATCGCCGGAAAAATCAAAACAGAAATAAATTGAGCTTTCCAAGCGGCTTGATAATATTTTTGACTTTGTTTTTCAAATCTATCAATCACTGGAATTTCACGATCAAAGGTTTTAATGACCTCATGGCCAGAAAAAGTTTCCTCGACTTGGCCATTCATAATTCCCAATACTGCCTGCTGTCTGGCAAACAGTTTCTGGGCATGCGGAGCAATAAAACGAACAACAAAAATGCTGATTGGCACCGTAATGAAAGCAATCAAAGATAAAGACCAACTAATAGTCAGCATAAAGAAAACAACGCCGAGAAAAGTTAAGGCGGAAGTGACAATTTGAATCAGCGCTTGTTGAAGAGTCCCGGAAATATTATCCATGTCGTTAACAACCCGGCTCATAATATCTCCATTTTGATGCTGATCATAATATTTGATCGGCAAGCGAGCCATTTTGGCTTTGAACTCCGATCGCAAACGAAAGATCGTTTTCTGAGAAATTCTCGTCATGATAACCTGCTGAAGAAAACTCATAAGGGCCGAGAGAACATAAATAATAGATACTTCAATCAATATTTTGATAATTGGTTGGTAGGAGATTTGATATTTTTCGGACTTCAAACCAGCAACAACCCCTTTATAAATGATCGTTGTAGCCCGACCCAAAATTTTCGGTGCAGAAACAGACAACAAAACCGACCCAATCGCGAGAAGAACCGAAAAAACAACACCAATTCTGTTCCGACCAAGATATTTAAACAGTCTGACCGTCGTACCCCAAAAATTATGCGGGTGTTCGGCGACTCTTGCCATCGGCCTCGGTCCATTGCCGTTTCCACTCATTCTTGCGGCCGGATTACGCATAAATTTTACCTCCGGACTTGGCTAAGATATCATTTTTATGAAGTTGGGAATCGACAATTTCTTTGTAAATCGAATTATTTTTCAACAATTCTTGATGCGTGCCAAGACCAGAAATTTTTCCATCCTCCAAAACGAGAATCTGGTCAGCATCTGCCACGGTCGAGACACGTTGAGCAACAATGATTTTTATTGCATTTTTTATTTTTTTATCTTCGGAAAGTGCCTGCCGTAAATTGGCATCAGTCTTAAAATCAAGAGCAGAAAAAGTATCATCAAAAATATAAATATCGGCCCGTTTAATTACTGCCCGGGCAATTGATAAGCGTTGGATCTGACCACCGGAAAAATTATTGCCGCCTTGTTCAACCGGTGCATCCAAGCCGCCTTGTTCTTGAATAAAAGAATTTGCTTGGGCAATTTCCAAAGCACGATTCATATCTTGTTCACTGGCTTGAGAATTGCCATACTTTAAGTTGCCTCGAACAGTACCTTCGAAAAGAAAAGACTTTTGGCTGGTAAAAGAAATGTGTTTATGTAGATCACTTTGAGAAAAATCACGAACATCGTCTCCGTTAATCAGCACCTTACCGCCGGATACATCGAATAATCGAGGAACGAAATTGATAAGACTGCTTTTCCCTGACCCTGTTCCTCCAATAATCGCCAGCGTTTGTCCTTTATGAATCTCAAAATTAATGTCATCAAGGACTTTCTTACTCGAACCGGAAAAAGTAAAGTCGACATGGTAAAACTTCAAATCGTCAATTGGATCAAGTTTTTTCGGTTTAATCGGATCGTTAATAGTGTCCTTGATATCAAGAACTTGCTGAATTCTTTGTGCAGATGCCTGAGCCCGTGGAACAACAACAAAAATCATTGAAAGCTGCATGAAAGAAAACAACATTTGTGTTGCATATGTAATAAAAGACAAGAGATTGCCAACCGGCATCAGACTCCCGGCAATTAAATGAGCACCAAACCAAACAATCGCTATATTCGATGCACTGATAATGAAGGTCATCGCCGGACTCATCAAACTGGTAATCACGTAAGCGTTAATTGCATTTTGTGTGAGATTTATATTAGCCTTTTTAAAACGATTTTGCTCGAATTCATCTTGATTAAAGGCACGAATAACCCTCACTCCAGTTAATCCTTCACGAAAAACCAAATTGATTTGATCCGTTAAAGCTTGAATCTTTTTAAAAAGGGGTACCGATTTGGTCATGACCAAAATGACAACCAAAGCCAAAACCGGCATTGCGGCAGCGAAGACCAACATTAAACGAGGACTCTTAAAATAAGCCATCACGCTGGCACCAATTAACATCATTGGAGATCTAATCATCATCCGAAGCATCGAATAAGTGACATTCTGCATTTGGACAACATCATTGGTCGTTCTCGTAATCAGTGACGCCTGACCAAGTTTTTCAAAATCGCCATCCGCCATTTTTGTAACCTTGCGAAACATAAAACTTCGCAGTTTGACGCCAAGTTTTTGAGAAGAAGTAGCTGCCAGTAACTGGTTACAGATTGCTCCGACAATTCCAAAAAAACTAACAATCAACATAACCAGACCGGTTTTCCAAATATAAGAAATATCATGTTTGACAACACCAATATTAACTATATTCGCAGTAATCGAAGGCAAAATAAGATCAGCGGCTACCTGAAAAAACAAACAAAAAATAGCCAGAAAAACAACGAATTTATTTAAATTTTTATAAGCCAGCTTGAACATGCATTTTAAAATATATGTTACGCCAGTTTTAAAAAAAAAATCAAATTACATTGTCAGATAGATTGAAGAATACATTAAAGCCGTCCCGAGAAGAACAAACAAATGCCACCAGACATGGTTCCACCAAATTCTTGTATTCAAATAAAAAAAAGTTCCCGCCGAATAAGAAATTCCGCCCCAAAACAGCATCCAAAGTGAACTAGTCGGAATACTGTCTTTAACAATCGGAAATAGAAAAACAATTAACCAACCCATTGCCAAATAGATCAAAACCGAAATCCAGCGATACCTGCCGATAAACATGAAATCGTAAACAATTCCTCCGATCGCCAAGATAAGGTTGGCAACCCATATCCACAAAGCAATCGGGTTTTTAATGAAAATCCAACAAAAAGGGGTATAGGTTGCCAAAATTATTAAGAAAATCCCTAAATGGTCAAAATGTTGGAAGATCCAAGCACAATGGGTAAAGATCAAAGCATGAAAAAGAGTGGAATTTAAAAGAAAGATAATCAGACAGACTGAATAAATAATCAAGGCCGTTAGGTCGATCGCCGAAGTATAGCCTGTGTCTGCAGCTCGAATAAAAAGAAAAATAATTCCAATGATTGCGGCAGCAAAGCCGAGACCATGAGTAATCGAATTAAAAATTTCTTCAACGATACCAAAGGTTTTTACACTATGCTTTTTACTGTCCATCGTTCAAGTTTACCCTAATAAAAAATCCGACTCGCGCGGATTTAAAATAATTAATAAATATCATCGTCGGATAAATCATCGCCGGGATCACTCGACTTAGGATTGTAGTTAGGATCATCGAAAGGGTCCGAGGCAGAGTCTTTACTCTTTTTATTGTCTCCAGGATCTTCATCTGAATCCTTCTTTTCACCAATTCCATATTGATCGCGGACAGAAGTGAAAATTTCGTCATGTTCCTTTTTGTGTTCCGGACTGTCTAGCCAAGAAATAGCGTTAACACGGCCTTGACCAATTTTCTCTCCTTGGTAGGCATACCAAGCACCAGACTTATTGATAATGTCTTTATCAACCGCAAGATCAATTAATTCTCCGGTTTGGCTAATACCTTTTCCGTACATAATGTCAACTTCGGCAACTTTAAACGGAGGAGCAACTTTGTTTTTAACAACTTTAATTTTGGTATTATTTCCAACAATATTCGTGCCATCTTTAATTTGAGCAGATCGACGCACTTCAAGTCTAACAGTCGAGTAAAATTTCAAAGCACGGCCACCCGGAGTTGTCTCTGGATTTCCAAACATAATTCCTATTTTTTCACGAATCTGGTTAATAAAAATTGCAATTGTACCGGTTCTATTCAGTGTACCGGCAAGTTTCCGAAGTGCCTGGCTCATTAAACGAGCCTGTAAACCAACATGAGAATCGCCCATTTCTCCTTCGATTTCAGCGCGTGGGACCAAAGCCGCGACCGAATCGATAACCAATAGATCGATTGCCCCGGAATTAACCAAATCATCAGCGATTTCCAAGCCCTGTTCTCCGGTATCCGGTTGGCTAAGCAGCAAATCGTCAACATTTACGCCAAGAGCTTGCGCGTATTTCGCATCCAAAGAGTTTTCGGCATCGATATAAGCCGCCGTGCCGCCCTGTTTTTGGACTTCAGCAACCGCATGCAAAGCAACAGTTGTTTTACCTGAAGATTCCGGTCCGAACACTTCAATGATTCTTCCTTTCGGATAGCCACCAACCCCTAAAGCAATATCGAGTTTTAAAGAACCTGTTGAAATAACATCGACCTGTGTATGAACATTTTCACCCAAACGCATAATCGATCCCTTACCAAAATCTTTTTCAATTTTCTTTAATGCTGCATCGAGTGCAGCTTTTCTTCCACTAGCCATAAAACCTCACTTGTTTATTATGCTACGAAAAGTAAGCATATACGAACATTTGTTCGTACTTTAAAATAACTTAACCTTCGAAATATTAATACGTTTTTTTCTAGTATTTTTGAAAATTACATACCATCGGAAAAAACAGAACGATTTTTAACGAAATAATCGATTCCAGAATATATCGTGAAAATAACGGCCAAATAAATCAGAATCTGTCCAATCGGAAAACTAATTCCAAAATTGCTGCAGTACAAAAAAATAATTGCAAACATTTGAGTAAAAGTCTTGATCTTACCAGGCATCTGAGCTGCAAAAACTGTTCCACTGTTTTCAACAATCAAAGTTCGAAGACCAGTAATCGCCAATTCGCGTATCACGATGATTGAAGTAATCCAAGCTGCAACAACGCCATAACGAGTTAGAAATATCAGTGCTGTCATAACAAGCAGCTTATCTGCCAAAGGATCGGCGAACTTACCAAAATTAGTAACAAGATGGCGACTGCGGGCAATTCGTCCGTCGAGCAAGTCAGTGATTGAAGCAATCGCGAAAATAATCGCGGCAACAATCCATCCAGTTGAATGTCCGAAAGTCGAAGACCACTTAAGCGGCAGACTCAAAATCAAAATAAAAATCGGAATCAAAAAGATCCGAAAAGTAGTTAACTTATTAGGTAAATTCATTGTGAAACCTTCTCCCTTTTAATGATTATATTCGTGATTTGAACCGAAGATCCGGACATAAAGTTCGTATTTTTGCCATCAAATAAGATTTCTGTATTGTAGGGGTTGCCGACATGAATCGTGGCTTCCTTTTGGCCTTTACTTAAAGTGACCTCTTTATAACTACCGGCAGGAATCGTCGTTTCGAATTGGGTAACGCTGTCAACTGTAAAAATCGTCCATGAAGCGCTGCTGGCCTGTACCTGAATTGTGTGAGCCTTGTCGTCATAAAAAGTCATCGTTGCCGTATTACTGCTGAATTGTGGTTTAGACAAAGCTTCTACATTGGAACTGCTGGATGACGATGAACTGCTCGAACTGCTCGATTTTTGCTTTGAACTCTGCATTTGCGCCGAACTGGAATCGATTTTTGTTGACGTTGTCGAATTGGGATGAACCTTGCCAATAACAATCCAAGCCCCAAAAGCCAAAATAAAAAGCAGGGCAACAATAAGCAAAGGAATCTTCTTCATCAAACGCTGCGGCATTGAAAGCGATAAATTCATTCCCGCTCTGGGAATTCGATCGGAACCAACGCGAATAGAATTCTTGGAAATCTTTTCGTTGCCGGTCTTGTCTTTATCCGTCTGACGATCATTCCAAGTACCTTTCGAATCTTCTTCATTGAAAAAAAGCGAATCCGGATTATTTGAATTTTCCTGGTCGGATTCAAAATCAGAATCCAGATCTTTGTCCCTGTCCTCCGAGGTATCCAAGATAGTGTTTGGATCCAACCCAACCGTATTGGCGTATTGGCGAATAAAGGCTTTCACATAAAAAGGACCAGGGAGTTTATCAACTTGGCCAGTTTCAATTGCCTGCAAATAGCGCACTTGGATCTTGGTTGAAGAAGAAATGTCTTCTAAAGTTAATCCATGATGCTCACGTGCGTCCTGTAGATGCTTTCCAATTGCTCGGTAATCAGTATCCATTCATAAAAATTATAACAATCTTATTCAACAGGATTTACGCAAAAACTACTAAATGAATCAAGATTGTAATAGCTTTCAAATAAATTAACCGCTTTGCGATAAGTTAACTCCCGCAACTTTTCAATTACTCGAAAAATATTTACGTCCGTATTAAAAACATCAGCAATTGTAAAAACATTATTTTCCAGCTGATCTAAAGACATCGAAAGTTCCCCCAAGGAAGCTTTCTTTTGCCATTGGAATTCTTTTTCCAGTTCTTGACTATAAGAGATATTTTTCAATTGAGAATATATCTCCTTGAACAATTCTTTATTTTCGGAATGGCCAGTAAAAGTGATGAAATTATAATTTCGGCCAACATCGGCTTGTGCCGAGAAATCGTCATTCAAAAATCCTTGATTATAATTCCTTAAATACCAATCGGAGGAATCCGAAAAATAAATGCCTAAAATCAAATCGCTTGAAAAAGACAGATCAATCGCCGTATCTATGTCAGGCAGGTTCCCACTGCCTTTGATACCTGCTGCTAACAAAGGAAGAGCAACCGGCATATTCTGTTCGGCGCTTTTTTTAACCGGAATTTTAGCGTTGAAACGATTGACTCGCGAAAAATTAATCCTGGGACGCGTTAACCGAGCCTGTGTCTGTTTCAACAAAGCTAAAAGACCGGTGGGATCAATATTGCCGGCAATTTTCAATTGCAAGTTGCTTGGCTGGTAGAAGTATCGATGAAATTTATAGAGTAAATCAGCGTTTATTGTTTCGATGCTGTCAATATTGCCGGCAATATCCTCTCCAAGAGGTTGTTTCCGATAAAGATTTTTCATTAGTCCAAAAGATGAAACCCAGTCCGGCATATCTTGATACATTGATATTTCCTGTCCGATAATTCCCTGTTCCTTAGCAACCGAAGCCTCGGTGTAATAAGGTTCCTGAACAAATTGCAACAAAAGTTTGATCGATTGATCAATATTTTCGGTTCCCTGAAAATAATAAACGGTCTGGGACTGACTAGTGTAGGCGTTGGAAAAGGCCCCATATGCACTGAATATTTCACTAACATCGCCATTTTTCTTTTCAAACATTTTGTGTTCCGCGAAATGTGCTGTCCCGGAAGGAAAAATAATCGTTTCACCCTTTTCATCAACAATTTGTTGATCGGTTGCTCCGGCATTAACAAAAAGAGCTGCAAAAACGGAATGGAAATCTTTTTTTGGAATTAAAGTTATTTTAAGACCGTCGTTTAAGGTCTCTGAATAAACCCGTTGATTGTATGATCGGAAATTTTCAGTTTTCATTTATTAATAAGGCCTCGGTTTGTTCAATAGAATGTCGAGAAAAGTCGGATACCTGATCCTTTGTAACTGAATTAATTATCCTAATAGCGTCATTCGGATCTACTTTATATCCGCTCAAAAAACTGTTCAAATGGTTTTCAACTGCGCTCCCCTGATAATCCTCACTCGATATAATGCCTGTCGTCAATTCTTTTTTAATTGACGCAAATAATTTATCGGAAAAGTTACCATGTTTAATATTGGTAATTTGTGCTCTTATCTCCTTTTCGACTTCAACTAGATTATTTTTGTCAAGTCCAGCCTGAATAACCATCAGACTATCTTGGCCGATAATTGAAGAATTAACATAATAAACCAAGTGCCTTTTCTCGCGAATGTCAGAAAAAAGCAATGACTGGCTGGAACCGCCAAGCAGCCTTGAAAATAAAATCGCCAGAAAACGTTGTTCCGAAGAATAATTGTAATCGATTAAACTGTAGACATCTTCAATTAAGGACTGATCTCCTCTTTCATAAAGCCTTACCTTTGTAAAATTATGCGTTTCCTGCCTATAATTCAAGTCCTTCAAAGCGGCCGATTCCGTTGATAAAATCGGCCATCTTGCAATAATTTTTTTGATATTTTCCTTTTCAATCGGACCGGAAACAGACATTGTCACATGATTGGTCAACAGCATTTGTTTAAAAGCCTCAACGATTAAGAAATTTTTTAATTTTTTAATAGAATCGGCATCTCCTTCCGGCGATACTTGCATATTTGGATCGGAAAAATACTTCATCAAAGCCTGCCGATGAAGCTTGTAGCTTTTATCGTCGAAAGCTGCCAAATATTCTGCTAAAAAGTTCTTTTTTTCGGTTTGAAAAAAAACTTCCGGAAACAAATCATTAATAATTAAAGGTCGGTAAATTTGTTCAAATAAAAAAGCTAGTCCCTTTTCAACCAGCGGATAACCATCAGCAATATTCGGATTCGGCAATTTTAAACTAAAACGAATCTTAGAGATCTGCCCAAAGCGAACAGTTGAAACAGAAAAATGAGCCCCATAAAGTCTATTTAACTGTCGGGCAATTAACTGACGATTAGAAAAAGCCTGGGAACTATTTTCAAGTATCCTCGCCAGCATCGCTCTGGGCGCAGCAGATTCTTTTTCAAAGGATTGACAAAAATCAACGACTATTTTAACCGACTCAAACTGATCCGTACAAATTAGATCAAGATTTATTCCATTAGATAATTTTTCCATATTTTCCTTAAAGTATCGGTGATAGCAGACGAGAAAATTTCTGTAATACTGTCATCCAAAATCCCTGTGTTTCGAAATCTTTTTTGCTTAAAAGCTTTGACTTGGAAATGTCAATCGAAATTTGTTTCTTGATTTTTTTAGCGAAATAGCTGCTGTAAATGAAAGCATTTGCTTCAAAACTTAATTCAAAAGATCGAATATCCATATTGGCTGAGCCAATGCTGACGATTTCATCATCAATAATTAAAAGCTTGCTGTGCAAAAAACCACCATCATAACGATAAACGTTTGCTCCGAAATCAATAAATTCCTGCGCATAGTACTGAGTTGCCCGGTAAACAAAAGGATGATCGGGACGATCCGGAATAAAAATGTTAACTTTGACGCCGGCCGCTAAAGCTATCGTAAGACTTTCGTAAATCGGTTGGTCGGGAATCAAATAAGGGGTCTGGATGGTAATTGATTTTGTCGCCAAAGTTATCATTTTCAAATAACCCTGTTTAATTTGCGCCGTTAAAGAATCCGGCCCCGAAGAGACAATTTGGATTGGATGAATTCCATTAACTTGAGTCGCCGGAAAATAATCTTCCAAAAAAGACAATTTGTCTTGTTTCTTAGCGGTTGCATTCCAATCGATAAAAAAACGCGATTGTAAAGAAAGTACCGAATCACCAATAATTTTAAGTTGGGAATCACGCCAATTGCCAAACCTTTTCGACTTGTCAAGATACTGATCACCTATATTGAATCCTCCAATATAACCAACTTTTCCATCAATCACAACAACTTTTCTGTGAAAACGAAAATTGATTCGCAGGGCTAATAATTGAAAGCGCCTGGTTAAAAAAGGATAAACGGTCCCGCCGGCTTTCAGTAAACGATGATACATTCCTAAATGAGTTCCGTGAGATCCGTATGCATCATAAATAACTCTAACCTCAACTCCCTGACGGGCTTTCTTGGCCAACAGATCAACTAATTTATTCCCGATAACATCATTGCTGATTGCAAAATAGGCTAAATGGATATGGTCCTTGGCCTTGTCTATTTCAGCAAATAAATCATCAAAAAAAGCCCGGCCATCAAAAAAAGTTTCCAGATCATTGCCATAAGTCAGTATTGATCCGGAATTATTTTCAAATAGTTCAACAAGCATACTCGCTTTTTGATTCAAATGTAAATGATGACCATAATATTTTTGGTTATCTCTGATTTGCTCGCGACCGACGATTTCCTGACTTGTAAAATCAAAGATTTTTTTATCGGAAATTCGGCGACCGGCAAACCAATAAATAACGAAACCGATTACGGGAACAAAAACCAAAACGACTAACCAGGCCCAAATTCTGCTAACATCCCTTTTACTCCAAAAAACCGTAATAAAAGATAAGGTCGCGTTTAGTACCAGGACTATTAAAATTACAGCAATCAACAAATTCATGAGCTATTTATTAATTATATAAGTTAACGACTCGACTGGCCGGTAAAAAATAATTTCAATAAAAGCATTAAAAATAATTGTTGGTAAAACGGTGAAAATTATGTAATTAGCAAAGGCAATATCGGTTTCATTAACTAAAATTCCAGCTATAAAAACCAAAAAATAAAAAACCAAAAGCCCGGTCGCGATTGTCCAAAAAGTTGACCAGATTCGGTAAGGCATGCGTTGATCGATTAGATAAACCACATAGGCGCTAACCAGATAAGAAACCAAATAGGTTCCAATCGCCTGTGTGTAATATAAATCAAAAATAAGGCCAACGGCAACTAACCACCACCAAAAAGCGAAGTGCTTATCGGAATGAAAATGAATTGCGTAAAATATGCCAACAAAAGTTAAATTAGGAAGAATACTAAAGTCATAAAAAGACAAAAAATTTGAAAATCCGGACATTAAACTGCCATCAAAAAAAACTAGAAAAATTAAAAAAATCGGATAGACAATTTTTGGGCGCAAATAACGGTTGTTTGAAGTAATTTTATTATTCATTACCGCCAACTCCGGTTACTACAAGCACACTGGAAATATCCGATAGATTTGCGGCTGGTTTTATGTAAATTTCTTTGGCAATACCGTAAGTATCGTCACGAACACTAACAACTTTACCAACGTAAAGTCCCTTTGGCAAAATTCCTCCAAGTCCGGAAGTTTGGACAAGGCTCCCTTTTTTAACTGTAGATTTTGAAGTTAATTCATCAAGAACAAGTTCATCCGTATCAGAGTCGTATCCTGAGATAATCCCATTAACAACTTTTCCACCACTGGTGACCTGAACAGGAAAACGATCAGAATCAGAATCGACATTCGAAATAAGTGTAACTTTACTGCTCGTATCGGAAACCTGGGTTACTTTACCGATCAAACCTTTGGAATCCAAAATCGGCGAATTCTTTTTTACACCGGCATTCGAACCCTTGTTAATAATCAATTGTCCATTCCAACTGCTGGGAGTTCGACTAACAACGACCGCGCTGGAAGTACTGTAGTCGGTTAAAGAATCTTTCAGTTTTAAATTAGCCTTGAGTTCCTTATTTTCTTTTTTTAACGTCTGAATTTTCACTTGATCAGCAGCAATCTGATCCACACGCTTAACAAGACGCTGATTCTCTTTGTATGTTTTAAACAGTTGCGTCAATGAATTGGTCGATTTTCCTAAGGCACTAGTTGGTGCCGAAACACCGCGACCAAAAAAAGCCCCTACATCTGAAACAAAGCGCTGGACAACCGGTATTTCTTTCGCCTTGCTATAAAAAAGACTTGACCCAATAATCAAGCTGACAGCTACAACGACTGAAATTATAGTAATTAAAATTTTCTTTCCGTTAAATCGCAAAACTAACCTAATTTATCCTTTAAATTGTAACTGGGAAGAGCGAAGCATCTCACCCAGTCCGTTAACAACTGCTTCCTGTGGATTTGGCGCAATAAAAACTGGAACGTGAACTGTATCGGCAATTGCCCGATCCAAAAAACGCAAATTAGCGCCACCGCCAGTTAGAGTAATACCGCGATCAATAATATCTGAAACCAATTCTGGGAGAGACTCTTCCAAAGTTGTCTGAATCTCCGTCAGAATATGATTTACGGGACTGGCAATCGCTAAAGCGACATCCTCTGCTGTAACATCGCGTTGAGCCGGAAGGCCGGAAATTAAATCAATTCCTTTGACAGTCGCCGAACCTAATTGTTTTGAAGCCTTAACATTTGCTGAACCAATTTCTTCTTTAAGGATTTGAGCATCCCCTTCGGAAATTCGGAAATTATAACGCTGCAAAACCATATCTTTAATTGCATCGTTCATTGCGTCGCCGGCATAAACGGTCGAACGGGTTGCGTTAGCTTTACCCAAACTGATCGTAGCAATATCAACCGTTCCGCCACCTAAATCAACTACCATTGTTCCCGGGGCATCGTAAACCGGAAGTCCTGCGCCAACGGCAGCAGCGATCGGCTCGTCAATAATATAAGCATCTTTAACACCGGCTGATTGAGCAGCATCTTTAACAGCCCTGCGTTCAACCTCTGTAACACCACTAGGAACACCGATAATTGCAACTGGTTTTCCCGGATGATTATTGTAGGCAACGTTTAAAAAATAATTCAAAAGTCCGATCGTCGCATCCAAATCGGAAATAACGCCTTTTCGTAATGGGCGGATGACCGAAATAGTTGGTGGATTCTTTTCAAACATTTTGTGAGCTGCTGAGCCAACAGCCATTAATTCGCTTGTTGCTGTATCTTTTGCAACAAAGCTTGGTTCGTTAATAATAACTCCGGATCCTTCTAAAAAGACCAGAGTATTGCTTGTGCCGAGATCGATCCCGACATTTTTTTGTCCAAATCCTAATGCCATATGTGTCCTATCCTCATAAGTATAACACGCTGTTTTCTTACCTTTTTAATTGCTTTTTGCTAATTTTGCTTTTAAATATGCGCGTGCTTGGCTAACAAAATAAAGCGAACCGGTAACAACGATCATTTGTTTTTTTGGGTCGATTTCGCGCAACAGATCATCTAATTGCCAATGCCATTCTTTATAGCTGCTAGACTCGGCTGTTTCTTTATAAGCCTGCCAATTAACCGGAAAAACGGTCGCCAACGGCAAATCAGAAAAACTAGCGACCGAAATATTTTTCTTCTTCAAGTGGCCAAAAACAATCAATTGTTCTCGATCGCCATACTCTTTTAGTAATGAATCATTAAGTGTCGCAATACCTTGAATGTTATGAGCTCCATCCAAAATTATCAAGGGGTCTTTAGAAATTTTTTCCATCCGTGCCGGCCAGGAAACATAATTTAAAAATTTGATCAATTTATCCTGTGGCCAGCTGTCAATAATTTTCAAAAAATGATCGGCTTTTGCCGTCTCATGCAGATAAAGTTTAACCGCCGCCCAAGCCAATGCAGCATTATAGCGTTGATAATAGCCACGCGAAAGTGGAAGTTTGGAATCGATTTGTCCATAAGGAATCTTCAGTTCTTTTGCACGCGCTTCAATCACATCTTTGGCTTCATTCGGGATCCGGCCATAAACCAAAGCTTTGGTACTCGGCTTAACGATCCCAACTTTTTGAAAAGCGATTTTTGCAAGTGTGTCGCCTAAAATATCCATGTGATCAAGCCCAACGCTGGTAATAACGGCAACAGTCGCATCAAGAACGTTCGTGGAGTCCCAAAGACCGCCAATCCCAACTTCGACGACTAGAGCATCCAAATGAGATTCGGAAAAATAAAGGATTGCAATCGCGGTAATGACTTCAAATTCAGTCTGGTCAGTATAATTTTCAAAAACAATCCTGGTGTATTTAAGCAAATCGTCATCTGAAATATACTTGCCATCGATCTCAATTCGTTCATTGAACTTAATAATAAACGGAGAAACAAATAAACCGGTGCGATATCCGGAGGCAGTCAAAATTGCCTGTGAAAAACGAGAAACGGAACCTTTGCCATTGGTCCCAGTAACATGAATAATTGCCGGTAATTTCTTTTCCGGATGACCGATTTTTTCCAGCAAATTCAACAATCTTTCTTGCGTATCGTGTTTAGCCCGCTTCCCTGCTTTCGTCAAGGAATGAATCCATTCGACTGCTTCATTTTCATTTTCAATCATGATTTTCTTTCAATTCTTTAATACGGGACTCGGTGGCATTTAACTTCTTTTGCCAGTCGCTAAGTTTACTCCTTTCAGCTTCGACAACTTGTTTTGGTGCACTATGAACAAATTTATCATTCGATAATTTTCCCGATGAGCGTTTGACCTCTGCGGTAAACTTTTTTGCTTCTTTTTGAAGACGGTTTATTTCTTCATCCAAATTAATCAGTTCCGCTAGGGGAATGTAAACAGTCGCTCCCGAAATAACCCGTGACATCGATAGCGACGGCGCTTGAATTTTTTTGGAAATTTCCAACTGTTTAGGGTGTCCGAAACGATTGATATAATCAATATTACTCCGAAAAATTTCTTCCAATTTTTCGTCATCGATTTGAATAAGAATGTCAACCGGAATTGAAATTGGTGCTTTTGCTTCAGTACGAATATTCCGAATTGCAACAATTAAATCCTGTAGGATTGTAAAGGATTTTTCCGCCTGTGGATCATTCAGAGCTTTATCAATTTTTGGATAGTCGGCAATTACCAAGCTTTGATTATCTTGGTGTTGAGGCAATTGTTGCCAAATAGCTTCAGTAACAAAAGGCATGATTGGGTGCAGCAAACGTAACGTCTGATCCAATACATAGGCTAAAACCTGTTGAACCGGCCTTTTGTTTAGTGCTGAATCATCATTCAAAGTTTCCTTGGTCATTTCAATATACCAATCGGCAAAATCATCCCAAATAAAGTTGTAAAGTTGACGGCCAGCTTCACCAAACTCGAATTTATCGAAATTTTTTGTTACATTCTCAATCGTTGAATTCAAACGCGATAAAATCCATTTATCGGCCAAAGCTAAAAGATTTCGATCGGGCAGCTCGATTTTTGTATCAGTTTCCAAATTCATCAAAACATAGCGAGAAACATTCCAAATTTTATTAATGAAATTCCAAGCTGAATCCATTTTGTCATTGGAAAAGTTCAAATCCTGTCCCGGAGTTGAACCGGTAGATAAGAACCACCTTAAGGCATCAGTTCCGTATTTGTTAATTACATCCATCGGATCGATTCCATTACCCAAAGACTTGGACATTTTGCGGCCCTTTGAATCACGTATCAGTCCATGAATCAAAACGTTTTTAAAGGGTCGAGTACCGGTAAATTCTTTGGCTTGGAAGATCATCCGGCTAATCCAAAAGAAAATAATGTCATAACCGGTAACCATTGTCGAAGTCGGATAAAAACGTTTGTAATCGGAGTTATTCGTATCCGGCCAACCAAGTGTTGAAAATGGCCATAGAGCACTGGAAAACCAAGTATCCAACACGTCCGGGTCTTGTGTCCAACCATCGCCTTTTGGAGCAGTTAATCCAACATAGGTCTCTTTTTCGCCTTCTTTCGTGTCACGATACCAAGCTGGAATTCGATGTCCCCACCAGAGCTGTCTTGAAATAACCCAATCATGAATATTGTTCATCCAAGTCTGATAAGTATCTTCAAAACGAACAGGCCAAAAATCAACTTTGTCATTTTGTTGTTTTTGCATTTTTAGGGCCTGCTCTGCCAAGGGTTTCATTTTTACAAACCACTGGGTGGATAAACGGGCTTCGACTTGAACATCGGTTCTTTCGGAATGACCAACTGAATGGACAATTGGTTCGATTTTCAACATATAATTGCCATCTTGAAGATCATCAACAATCGCTTTGCGAGCTTGGAAACGGTCCATACCCTGATATTTACCGGCGTTTTCATTCATCGAAGCATCTTCATTCATTGTGTTGATTCTGGGTAAGTTATGACGATTACCAACCTGAAAATCGTTTGGATCATGAGCCGGCGTAATTTTAACCATTCCAGTCCCGAAATCTTTATCAACGTATTGATCGGCAATAATTTCAATTTCACGGTTAACTAAAGGAACGACAATCTTTTTGCCAACTATTTCCTTGTAACGTTCATCAGAAGGGTTGACAGCAACAGCGGTATCTCCAAACATCGTTTCCGGACGGGTTGTCGCTATTTCAATATAGTTCTTGCCATTGAATTTGAATTTTTTATCGACAAAGGGATATTTAACGTGATAGAAAGCTCCTTTATCATCTTTATGAATAACCTCAATGTCGGATAAAGCAGTTCGAGCCTGAGGATCCCAGTTGATAATATATTCTCCACGATAAATCAGCCCTTTTTTATATAAATCAACAAAGACTTTTCTAACAGCTTCATTCAGGCCTTTGTCCAAAGTAAAACGTTCCCTTGAAAAGTCCAAAGAAAGACCCATTTTGGCCCATTGTTCTTTAATTATCGAGGCATATTCATCTTTCCACTGCAAAACTTTATCAACAAATTTTTCCCGACCTAAATCATAGCGAGAAATACCATCTTCACGCAAACGAGCTTCGACTTTCGCCTGAGTAGCAATTCCGGCGTGATCCATTCCTGGTAGCCATAAAGTGTCGTAACCCTGCATTCTCTTTTGTCGAATCAGCATATCCTGCAAGGTTGTGTCCCAAGCATGTCCCAAATGAAGTTTTCCGGTCACATTTGGTGGCGGAATAACAATTGAATATGCCTCAGGCTGCCCATCGGCATATTTTGCAGGTTTTAGCTTCTTGTCAACATCCGGATTGAATAATTCTTCTTGCTGCCAATGGTCGTAAATTCCCTTTTCAATCTCGCTTGGATTATATTTAGTCGACATATTGATTTCGCGCATTTTATTTGTCCTTTCGACGAGTGTATATAAAGGTTGCCAAAGCAACAACTAACAAAATAATAGCCGCCAGATGCATTTTGTCATGAAAAGCTAATTCTAAAATTTTCTTAATTAAAAATAATCTTGCTCGCATAATCAAAATAAAAACGCCCTGAGAAAATCTCGGGACGCTTTTGCGTGGTACCACCCAAGTTGCTTGTTGCCAAGCCACTTAATATCTTCCGTTTTCTATATCTTAGCAACCTTCGATTTAAGCGTTCTGATTTTCACCAACCATCAGATCTCTATAAACGTTATCGTCTACTCCTCTAAGTTGACTATTAGTATATCTAACCAACGATTTGCTTTCAAGCTAAAAAGGTGTCTGATTGCGATTAGTATAACCATCTTTTAATCGCTCATAACTGCCGGGGTCAACCTGATCCAAAGCCCGGCCGACCAAATCAACCGTTCTTCCGTAATCAAGATCCCGTTCATAGTACAAACGTGCCTGCTGCAAAGCCGAAATAATTTCTTGGCGATCGGAAAAACGATTTGCATAATGAATCAACTCGACAGCCAAATTGGCATTAACATACAACTCCGAAGAGCTGGACTTAAGATCAGCAAGATCCGTTGTCACCTCATGAGCCTGCCGCTGAGCATCATCAAGATTGACTCTTGAAGCCGAAACCATATTATTCAAAGCCTTAATTTCATCTTGTACCGAAATAAACTGTAAACGATAATCTGCCGGAAGCCCTGGCATATCGACCTGTTCCAAAATTCGACGAATGTTTGACAGTTCGCCTGAGTATTGAAGGGAAATTCTTTTCAGATCATCAAAAACCTGTGGATATGAACTAATTGTTATATAAAGATCTTTTTGATTCTTAGCAATCTGGTCTAGTTGTTCAAATAAGCCATTTTGAATTTCGCGGATAGCAGTAAAAGGAGCCTTCTTTTCGTGCCAACGTTTTTTACTCTCTTCGTTTTGCTCGGAAACGGATTTGATTTGTTCTCCCCAACCACGGGTGTCTTCTACCTCTGAATGCGAGAGCGTAAAACGATGTGCCAGACGATCAATTTCAAGTGTCAGTTCTTGATTTTGTGCACGAACGTGTTTTAATTGATTAGTTAATCGACGATCATTTTTCTTGACATCGTATTCGGCGCCATATTCGTTTTCAATCGTATCGTAAAGAGTTTTAATCTGTACTTCAAGAATTCTTTCGGCATCCGCTGTCTTTTTCATGTCCAAATTTTTCAAAGCATTTAAAATCTGGCTATGGCTCTTTTTCATGTCGGCAATTACAACATTTGGATCGGCATCGAAAACAAATCCTTGTTTTGTCAATTGATCGGCACCGTTTTGCAATTCCTTGAAGTTCGTTGGATAACGATTGACTAATTTATCATATAGTGGAGGAATATCAATCATTTTCTTTTCCAAATCGTTAGTCTCGACACGAAGTTGTTCATAAACATCAGTCGCAGCCGTATGGTCACCCGATTCGGTTAATTTAACAAACTTGGCAAAATTATCTTCCAAACCGGAGAGAACATTCTCTAGCGGCTCGGAGGCCGGACCATATTTAAAGGATTCGGCCAAAATTTTCTTCCGCAACTTGTCATATCTTAATCGAAGTTCATCAACCGCCTTGTGGTGTTCCTGATCGACTTCGTTCAATTTCTCCAAGCCGCCTTGAATACTGGCAATTTTTGCTTTCGTTTCTTTTAAAGTCGAATTCAAAGTGTTGAATTCATCGCGCGTTTTAAAAACATTCAATCCACGCGAATCAAAAACGACCGAATTGGCTAATTGGTCAATATGCAGGAACTTTGAATTCTCAATATCGTTATAATCGGCTTCCAACTGCTGATACTCATGCAGGGATTTTCCGGTTAAACTTAATTTACGGGCATCCAAAAGCGCTTGTCTGACGTTAATCTGTGCCAACTTGTCTTTTTCTTCTACAACTTCATTCGCTCGTTTTGCATAGGAACGCTGAAAAAGTACGGCGGCCAGGTAACTGACCAGTAAAATTATCGAAATTATTAATAAGACCCAAATCATAGCTGCTTACTATTTTATGTCTTATGGAGGCAAGTCAAAAGCAACATCAGCTTTTCTTAAAATATAGTTCGCTTTAATACGAACATAGCCAGTCCTCATGCTTGCTTTTCAGCCATTGAGCGCGTATTATGGAATGGTTGTTTACAGCAGTCAAGCAGGAAGCTCGTCAACAAATCGATTTCAAAGCAAATCTTTGAGTAGGCAAGCTGTTAGACCGAAGTCGATTTGCACGAATCTTGGCTTGGCCCATTTACAACAGAATGGAGAATATATGTCACGTTATACCGGACCAAAATGGCGTTTAAGCCGTCGTCTCGGTATTTCTCTTTCTGGAAGCGGCAAGGAATTAGCAAGACGCCCTTACGCTCCCGGTGATCATGGAAATACCGGACGTCGTCCAAAATTATCAGAATATGCCACGCAATTGCGTGAGAAACAAAAGCTTCGTTTTACTTATGGATTGTCAGAACGCCAATTCCATAATTTATTCTTAAAAGCCGGCAAAATCCGCAAGGGTTTGCACGGTACCAACTTCTTTATTTTACTTGAGACACGTTTGGATTCAGTTGTTTTCCGTCTTGGACTAGCGTCTACCCGCCCACAGGCTCGTCAACTAGTAAATCACGGACACATTCTTGTCGATGGAAAACGAGTAACGATTCCTTCTTATGAGGTTAAGCCTGGACAGATCATTTCTGTTCGCGAACGTTCAAAGAAAATCGTTCCAATCCTTAACTCGGTAGAGGCTTCATTGAACAACACTCCCTTTGTTGAGTTCGATGCAGATAAGCTGGAAGGAAAGTTAACTCGTTATCCAGAACGTGAAGAACTTGGTGCTGATATTAACGAATCTCTAATCGTTGAATATTACAACCGTCTTGGTTAATTTATTAATTAAGAATCACCTGATGGTGGTTCTTTTTTTTACAAAAATATACAAAAAAAGAAGCCCTTCGGCTTCTTAGTTTTTTCAATTGCTTGTTTTAACCGTATGGTGGAACCAAGCTATTTTTTTGTCCAGCAATGCAACGGCATCATTGGCCAAATAAAGCATGTAAGTGAAGAAGAGGACCAGTGAGGCATCTCCTTGAACAGCAGTAACTCCCCACAATGCAACTTGGGCCGCTCCCTGAATAATCCAAAAGTAATAAGACTCTGAAAAACGCAAAGTTGTTAAAAGTGCTCCAGTTATTCCGATCGCCGCAGTGAACGAATCGATAATCGGGCGAGGTGTCTTGGTAATATAAATCTCAAAGAAATATAAGACAATCCAAGCTGCAAAGAAAACCACTGAAAACATTTTGTACCAATAAGACGAATCATGTTTCTCATTACGAGCTCCGACTTCGGAAATCTTGCGTACTTTCTTTTCAACATCAATCGCCCAATTTGGTGAAATCAAAACAGGTATGTCAAGTAGAACAATATAAACTCCCTGAAGAATCGCATCAGAAGGGTTTTTAGCGTGGATTGCAACCACAATATAAATTAATGCGGAAATCAACCCAAAAACTCCATTTAAGGGACGTGTATTCGTAATTGCAAGTGTTGTAGTGAAGCCTAAAATAGCGGCTACAAAAGTCCAAATTGCAATTGCGTTCAAGGGTGCGCTAAATGTTTGCCATGCAATAAAAAGATAGCCAAATAGCAAGAGTATGTATGACGATGTTGACCAACCAGACATTTGGTGAATGTACCAAGATGGTTTAAATAAATCTTTAAAAGTATGTTGTTGCTCCATATAATTCCTCCAATTTTTTGTTCTATACGCGAGCGCGCGTTATTAAGAGTAACAAAAAAATCCTGATCGAAATCAGGATTTAAAACAGTAATTTAAATTTATTCAATTAACTTTACTATCATTAAAAAACTTAATTAAAAATAGAGAATTTTACATCATTCCCGGCATACCGCCAGCATTAGGAGCAGCTGGAGCAGCTGGAGCGTCTTTCTTAGGAAGCTCGGCAACAACTGCTTCGGTAGTCAAAATCATAGCTGAAACAGAAGCGGCATTCTGCAAAGCAGAACGAGTAACTTTGGTTGGATCAACGATTCCAGCATCAATCATGTTAACCCATTCGCCTGTCGCAGCATTGAAACCAACTTCTGGTTTTTCGCTCTTAGCACGTTGAGCAATAACCGAGCCTTCCAAACCGGCATTTTCAACAATTTGGCGTAAAGGCTCTTCTAGGGCACGAAGAACAATTCTTGCACCGGTAGCAACATCGCCTTGTAATGAATCAGCAACTTTCTTAACTTCAGGAATTATATTAACAAATGCGGTTCCCCCACCTGCAACAAAGCCTTCTTCAACGGCAGCACGAGTGGCATTTAAAGCATCTTCAATCCGATACTTCTTTTCTTTTAATTCGGTCTCAGTTGCAGCACCAACTCTAACAACAGCGACGCCACCAGCTAATTTAGCAAGACGCTCCTGGAGCTTTTCGCGATCAAAGTCCGAAGTAGTCGAATCGATTTCTTGACGAATCGACTTGATTCGATCAGCCAAAGCAGTCTTGTCGCCTTTGCCTTCGACAATTGTCGTTTTGTCTTTTGTGATAGTTACACGATTGGCTTGTCCCAATTGGTCAATAGTTACATCTTTAAGTTGTAAACCAAGATCCTCAGTAACAACCGTTGCACCGGTCAAAATTGCAATGTCCTGTAACTGAGCCTTGCGACGATCACCAAATCCAGGAGCCTTAACAGCAGCAACATTAAAGGTTCCACGCAACTTATTCAATACCAAAGTAGGAAGAGCTTCTCCAGTAATATCGTCCGCGATAATCAAAAGAGAACGTCCCTGTTCGACAACGCTTTGCAAAACTGGCAGAATATCTTGGATGTTTCCAATCTTTTGGTCAGTAATCAAAAGATATGGATTGTCCAAATTTGTTTCCATTTTGTCATTATCGGTAACAAAGTATTGGCTCATATATCCACGATCAAACTGCATACCTTCAACGACATCCAATTCGGTCTCGATACCTTTGGACTCTTCAATCGTGATGACACCATCATGACCAACTTTTTCCATGGCATCGGCAATTAATTTACCAATTTCTTCATTAGCAGCAGAAATAGAAGCAATCTGTTGGATAGAAGATGAATCCTCAACTTCGTGGGAATTCTTGTTTAAACCAGCAACTGCGGCTGCAGTTGCTTTTTCAATTCCACTACGGATACCAACTGGGTTAGCACCAGCTGTAACATTTTTCAAGCCTTCATTAACAATAGCTTGAGTCAAAACAGTTGCTGTAGTTGTTCCATCACCAGCGACATCATTAGTTTTGGAAGCTGCTTCCGTAACAAGCTTGGCTCCCATGTTTTCATAATGATCGTCCAACTCGACAGCTTTCGCAATTGTGACACCATCATTGGTAATTGTTGGTGTTCCATAGCTTTGCTCCAAAACAACATTGCGACCCTTAGGACCGATCGTTGTCTTAACGGCATCCGCTAATTTATCGATTCCAGCTTGCATACGAGTGCGAGCATCTTCAGAAAAGCGTACTTCTTTAGCCATATATTACAATACCCCCAAAATATCTTTTTCGTGAACAATGAGGTAATCTTCCCCGTCGATCGTAACTTGAGAACCGGCATATTTATCAAACATAACTTTATCGCCGACTTTAACAGACTTGGGAGCTTTTGAATCTCCAACACTTGTCTCCGAAATTGCCACAACAGAACCCATCACTGGTTTTTCTTTGGCATTATTTGCAATTAAAATTCCGCCAACCTTTTCTTCTTCAGGTTGGTCAATACTAAGAACAATTCGATCGCCTAATGGTTTGATCATGTATGTAAAACCTCCTTTTAATTTGTTCCGCGTAAAATTATAACGCAATTGGTCAAAAAAGGTCAAACTTTTTGACAAAGTCTGACCTTTTTAAAATTAAATTGAATAATGCCTATTTGGCACTTTTAATGTTTTCAAAATTATCAACGAAATAAATCAAAGTCTGCATCCCGGTCGTTAAATCAACATTCTGGACCCTGACACTATTTGGAACCGTGATTCTAATCGGAGAGAAGTTTAGAATGCCCTTAATACCGGCATCAACCAATTGGTCGGTAACTTCCTGGGCGGATTTTCCGGGAACCGTCAGAATTGCAATCGTAACATTTTCTTTATTTAATTCGCTTTTTAAATCGCCAATCGAATAGACCGGGATCGTTTCACCCTTTTCATTATCGATCTTCAGTTCCTTTTTCTTTGGATCGACATCAAATCCCATTACAATCTGAATGTTGCTTGAATGAACAAAGTTGTATTTCATCAAAGCTTGGCCTAAATTACCAGTTCCGACCACGGCAACTTTATTAAGCTTGTCCTGAGACAAAACCTTGCTAAAGAAATCCAGCAAAGCCGAAACATCATAACCGAATCCACGCTTTCCAAGAGCTCCAAAATAAGAAAAATCACGACGAACCGTGGCTGCGTCAAATTTGATCGCCTCGGAAATTTCTGTTGAATTGATCCGCTTTATGCCTGCTTCATGCAGCGAGGATAAATAATAATAATAAATCGGCAAACGTTGAGCGGTTGCGCGTGGTATCTGTGTATCAGCAGTCATAGTATATTCAAATCCTTTCATTGACCTAAGATATATTAATTGTAAACGAATTAGATAAAAAGATCACAAAAATTGTGAAATGCTCACATTCTTGCAAAATTTAAAGATGGATCAACATTCAAATCAAGTGGTGCAAATAATCTCTGTTTGTAATTAAGATAAGCAGCTGCACCGATCATTGCTGCATTATCACCGGATAATTTAATCGGTGCTTCCGTAAGTTCAATTTTATATTCTTTCGATAAATTTTCAAAAGCAGTTCGTAAAGCCAAGTTGGCAGCAACGCCGCCACCGAGCAATAGCTGCTTTGGTTGAAACTTTTCAATTGCCAATCTACTCTTTTCGGTAATTGCTTCAACGACTGCTTTTTGAAAACTTGCAGCAACATCGTTCCTATTGAATTCTTCTGAGACCTGTTCGTGATGGTGAACGTAGTTTAATACAGATGATTTCAAACCGGAAAAAGAAAAATCAAAATCGTCTTCGGTATGTGCAATTGGAAATTTAATAACAGCCTTACCGTGACCAGCCATTTCTTGAATTTCTTTGCCAGCTGGATATTTAAGGCCAAGAATCCGACCAACTTTATCAAATGCTTCGCCGGCAGCATCATCAAGCGTTGTACCGATGATTTGAAAAGTATTCTCTTTTTCCATCCAAAGTAATTCCGTATGACCTCCGGAAACCATAATTGCCAATGCCGGATAAACCGTTGCTTTGACAAAGTTGGCTGCACTGATGTGCCCGGCTAAATGGTTAACGGCAATAAAAGGTAAATGATGGACCATAGCAAATGTTTTCCCTGCCATCAGACCAACCAATAAAGATCCAACTAAACCAGGACCGTAAGTTGCTGCCACCGCGGACAATTGCCGTTCAGGATCATTAATACCGGCTTTTGTCAAAGCTTCTTCCGTTACGCGATTGATCCATTCTAGATGATGGCGGCTGGCAACTTCGGGAACGATTCCACCAAACCTTTGGTGGCTGGCAATTTGAGTGGCGACAACATTGCTGAGAATTGTATTACCGTTTTTAACAACTGCCGCACTCGTTTCATCGGCTGAAGATTCAAAGGCTAATATTATATCATCTGTTTTCTCATTCATAAGCACCATTCCATCTCAATTGCATCCTCATGATCATCATCGTAATAACTGGGCAATTCCTGTATCTCTTTAAAACCGAGCGTTTCATAAAGCTTACGCGCTTTTCTATTTGAACGGCGAACTTCCAAAGACAGAATTCCCAGATTGTTTTCTTTAACCAATTGCCCGGCAAACTTAATCAAGTAACTGCCAAGTCCTTTGTTTTGCCAAATCGGCAGCACGGCAATATTCGTAATGTGCAAATCATGTTGCCGTTTGCGATAAGAGATACCAATGAAAGCAATCGCCTGTCCACCAACATTGGCCGACAAATACAAATTGCCGCGGCCTTGATTGATTTCCGAAACAAAAGCAAATTGATTCCAAGGGGCGGAGCCGGTATAAACAGCCTCTTCAATCGCGACTAATTTTTTCGTATCTTCCAAATCGACCTGGCGAATCAAAATTTGTGTGTTGGCAATCTCGATCCGTCGTTCGCTAAAACCCTCGATTTTTTTAGACTTCAGAAACATATTTGCTATATTCCCCATCCTTCGCTTCCGGATGTTTCGCTTCCCAATTCATTTCGGCAGCTGTTTTTCGCAGGTAATTGGGAACAAAGTGATCAGGATCAATGACCGGTAAAAACAAAGCCGACTTTGCCAGAACTTTTGGATCGATTAAACGATTGGATTTCTGCTCGACAAATTTAAAAGCATTATCCTTGATTTCATTTTTGAACTCGTCGCCGCTTCCTTCTTCAAAAACAAAGCAGCTATTCTTTGGCAGTTGTTTTAGCAGCTTGGAAAAAACCCAGTGTTTTTCAGAAACTACAACTTTTCCCTGCTGATCATAAGCTGCGGCAAAAACGTTATGGTTGCGAGCATTAATCAGCGGTACTTTCAATTGACCGGCAGTAAGCTTTATTGAATCACTAATTGCAAAAAGGGTTGAAACCGCCACCAAATCGCAGGAAAGCTGACTGGCCAAAATTTTGGCAACCGTTGCGCCGATCCTTAATCCAGTAAAAGAACCAGGCCCGGCTGTTACCACTATTCTATCCAAATCTTTGTAATCCCAAGCTGCTTTTCTCATGAGTTCGGAAATAGCCGGTAAAATCTTCATCGAATGTGTTCTGGCCAGATCATGCTCATGATTATGAGCAAAAAAAAGGCCGGTTGTCGAATCGAAAATACCGACATTCAGCGTCGATCCGCTTGTATCAAAAGCTAAAATTTTCATTGTTCTTTATCATCATAGCCATTTGGATGTTTAGTCATCCAATTCCAGGCAGATTTAATTTCATCCTCAACGTTACTTAATTTAGGATCCCAGCCAAGTACTTCCTTGGCTTTTTTCGGGCTAGCAACCAAAGCGTCCGGATCACCGGCGCGGCGGGGGCCAATCTCAACTTTAAAATCAATTCCAGTCACCTTTTTGGCGGCACTGATTAATTGTTTATTTGACATGCCCATTTCTGTTCCCAAATTGAAACGATTGGATTTATTTTCTCGTTGCAAATATTCCAAAGCCAGAACATGAGCATCTGCCAAATCAACAACATGTACGTAATCACGAACGTTTGTACCATCAGGAGTATTGTAGTCATCCCCAAAAATAACCATTTTATCTTTCTTGCCCTGGGCGACCATTAAAATATTTGGAATCATATGCGTTTCCGGATTGTGATCTTCGCCAATTGAACCATCGGCCTTGGCTCCGGCAACATTGAAATATCGAAGGGCAACCCCTTTAATTCCATAAGCTTGATCGGACCAAGCCATAATTTGTTCCATCTGTAGCTTTGTCAATCCATAAGGATTAATTGGCTTTTGTATTTCATCTTCGGTAATCGGGTTATGTTTTGGAACTCCATATGTCGCAGCGGATGAAGAGAAAACGATCTTTTTAACATTGTGATCACGCATTGCTTCAAGCAAAGAAATCACACCGAAAGTATTATTGTCAAAATAAAAAAGTGGTTTTTTCATCGACTCGCCGACTTGAGTTAAAGCGGCAAAATGAACGACTGCATCAAAATCGTTCTCATCGAAAATTTTTTTAAGAGCTGTTTTATCGCGGACGTCGGCTTCATAAAATTTAGCCTGATCCGGAACCGCTTGGCGATGACCGGTCCAAAGATTATCCACAACTGACACCCGATCGCCGTGAGCAAGCAAACGATCGACAGTATGAGAACCAATATATCCGGCGCCGCCTGTAACTAATACATTCATTTTCAATCTCCCTTAATTGTCTCTGATAATGTTATCACTCAACTTCCGACCACTCAATTTCAGCTTGAGCATTAATCAGCGAATTATCCGATATTTCATGGACGCTATGCAAAGGACCGATAAATTGAGCCATCGAAACGACTGACTGGCTCAGCCGGATCTCTTTAACATATTTAATCAAAATTCGTTTCGGTTCATGCCTCAACAAAAAATTTTCCGCAACCGGGACTAAAAAGAACTTTAAATAATTGGAATTATTAACATGTTGATTGGTATCGATATCAAAATAATTCGCTTTAATTTCTTCGACCGAAATTGAAGCTCCGCTGAAACTTCGATCAAGATCGGCCGGCTTCTCCAGTCTCTCAAGACGATCAACGAGATTGCCTTTTAATGGATCCACAAATTCAGAGTCGATACTAACCAGACGGCGACGCTTTAAATCAATCATTGCCCACAAAGAATCAATATGAATTAAAGTATTTCCATCTTGATCGAAAAAATCAAAATCGCGAAAGGCAAAAAAACGATTATGTCTTTTTGGATCAGTCCTGATCTTGATCTTTTCGCCTAAATTCGGACGACGATTAATCTTAATATCATACTGTAATAAGATCCAACCATGATGAGCTTCGACCAAACGCTGCATACCGATTCCCATTTCAACAGTCTGCTTGGAACTGACCGAAATTGCCAATTCCGTGATCATCGGCAAAGAAAGTTTTGCTGTTCGATCACAATAGAAGTCCTCAATATAAAGTTCTTCGGAATAAATTTCAGACATCGTTTTTCTCCTTATGGTAAATTTTATAAACATCGGCTCTAATCAGGCCCAACAGCTTTGCAACTGCTTTAATAGCATCAATTGGTTTCGTTCCAGAAGCAATTCTTTCATCGATCAAATCGACAATTAACTCATCAGAAGGCACGATTGCTTCGTGAATTTTTTTTATCAATAAAACAAATTCTCCTCGCGGACGATTGCTTTTTATAAAATTCAGTGCTTGAGTAATATCACCACGATAATAGGATTCGAATTTCTTTGTTAATTCTCTTGCTAAAACAACCTTGGTTTTTTCACCGAATATTGCACGAACATTTTCCAAAGTTTTGCCAACACGAAATGGAGATTCATAAAAAATTAAAGTTGAGTCTAAGGGCATCAATTCTTCTAACTGTTTTTTCTGTTCGGAATCCTTTTTCGATAAAAAGCCAATAAAAGTAAATTTATCAGCTGGAAGGCCGCTTGCAATCAAAGCTGTGATCCCAGCCGAAGCGCCCGGCAGGCTGATTACATCAACCCCATTTTGGATTGCCGCTAAAACCAACTCATGACCCGGATCGGAAATCGAAGGCATTCCAGCATCCGATATCTGTGCAATATTGAGACCTTTTTTCAATTTATCGACTAATTCCGGTACCCTTTGGGCATAATTATGTTCGTGTAAACTAATTAAATCTTTTTTTATTTGGAAGTGTTGAAGAAGGATTCCTGAATGACGTGTATCTTCCGCAGCAATCAAATCAACTTCTTTCAGCGTCGAAACAGCTCTGATAGTCATATCATCAAGGTTTCCTATCGGCGTTGGTACCAAATAGAGTTTTCCATATTCACTTGTTTGAAAACTTTTCTGTTCCATTAACCATCCTTAAAGCTTCCAAAGTAAATGATTCAAGCATTGTCTGCCAGCTGACGGTAAATCTCGATCGTTGATAAATTACCAGCCATCTATCCAAGATATCAGCCAAAACCGAATTGGGTGCCTTTTCCAATCTCATCGACAATTCGCTCGAGAGGGCAAGATTGAAAATATTCTGATGTTCATTCGTATCGACAAAATTCAACAAATCGCTTTGTACAAAAGCAAACGATTTTTCTTGACGATTAAATATTTCATCAAGCCACTCTGTAATCGATCTTTTCAAATTAATCGCGAAACCGTCTAGCAAAAGATCGTCTGCTTGGCTGATTGATTTACTAATCCGGCTGATAAAGATTGCTTCGTCTTCTTGAATGCCCTTATCGACTAATTGTTCGCTAATTTCCGATTTTTTCTGTTTGGGAATATTAATTAATTGAACTCGTGACAAAATTGTCGGCAAAACCCGATTGCGGTTTCTAGCCTGTAAAAAGATATATTGGCGATCATAGGGTTCCTCGATAAATTTAAGAATCGAATTGGCAGCGGAATCGGTCATTTTATCAGCGTCATCAATTACGGCAATCTGGGGATGCTCCGATTTTTCGGCGAATATATCACGAACTGTGCGCATCTGGTCGACCGATAACGTTTTTTTTCCTTCAGGAATCTTCACTTCGATTAAATTGGCATTTTCAAAAACATCGTCACCAGTTTTTTCTCGTAAAATTCGGCTGCTGATCGCAGCAATCAAATTATGTATTTCTCTTGGATCTTCACCAAGAAAAAGGTAAGCATGAGAAAGCTTACCCGATTCAATCAAATGCAAAAAAAAATGCTTTAAGTCATTAACTTTTGAAACTTGGTTTGGCATTAAAAGTGTTGAAAATCCTCGATCGCCTGAACAATAATTGTCGCTCCACCGATTTCAACTTCAATCGGTTGGCCAATCGTATCAATACTCATATCCAAACCAACTGGTGGAGTCACAAATTGTTTGCGTGTCTTGGAATGCTCCTTAATGACTCCGATTGTAGTATTGACTTCGTCATCTTTAACGGCAATCAGGAAAGTCGAATTCCCAGAACGTAAAAATCCGCCGGCAGAAGCCAAACGGGTCGCACGAATATTATGCTCGACTAGAGCATTGGCAACTGAAGAAGCATCCTTATCTTGTACAATTGCAGTAATAAGTTTCATATCCAACCTTTCAAACTTTCTTGAATTAATTGTAAAGCATTAATAGCTATTTTTTCAGGACTTTGTGTGGCATCAAGCACTTTTATCCGATTTGGCTGATCTTTGGCGAGCTGCAAATAGGTCTGACGAACCTTTTTATGGAAAACAAGTCGATCCTTATCCAAACGATTAACCTCATCACTACGATGCTTCATAATTCTTGCAATCCCGACTTCGCTTGGAAGATCAAGCAAGAGTGTTAAATTCGGTTGCAACCCATTGGTAGCAAAGTTATTAATTTCGCCGACAGCTTCAATTCCCAGTTCGCGGCCACCACCCTGATAAGCAATCGATGAATCAACAAAGCGATCCGACAAAACAATTTTTCCATCTGCCAAAGCCGGTTCGATTTTTTCCACCATATGTTGAGCCCGCGCAGCTGCAAAAAGTAGTGCCTCCGTTCGTCGATTCATTTCCGGATATTTCAGCCCCAGGACAATTTTTCGGATCGCCTCGGAAATTCTGACACCGCCAGGTTCTCTTGTTTCGATCAGATTATCGCCAAAAATATCTCTGAGAGCCGGCATTAAATTATCCAATAAGCTGGTCTTTCCGGCACCATCCGGTCCTTCTATGGTAATAAAAAAACCTTTTTTCATTTTCTAATTCCTACATCCTTCAAACGGACTTGACGCATCAGATAGGCCTGTTTATCTTTTGCCAGCATCGTTCTGGAATGAATAAAACGCTGGTTAACATGGCCGGACTGTAGGTTACGTTCCGTTTGAAGACAGGCATCGTAATCATCCTGTAAGCGACTGACTGCATCAATCAGGCTTTGATGAAAGAAATCGCTGTATGAAATTTTCTTTCCCCAAATCATATTTCCGTCCTCCCGTTTACTGCTTGTGTAAGTGTTAATTGATCAGCATAATCAACATTCGTGCCAACCGAAAGTCCACGAGCCAATCGAGTAACCTTAATTCCCGAAGGTCTGATCAAACGTGCCAAGTAAAGAGTTGTCGCTTCGCCTTCCGTTGAGGCATCCAAACCAATGATTACTTCTTTGACTTCTGAATGGTCAGACAGGCGCGTAATCAAACTAGTGATATTAATATCTTCCGGTCCCCGTCCCTCCATCGGCGACAAAACACCATTTAAAACGTGATAAAGTCCGTGATAATCATGAGTATTTTCAATTGCCATCTCATCTTGACTATTTTCGACAACGAAAATCTTACTTTGATCACGGGACTCATCGCTGCAAATAACACAGGGATCATCATCTTTGGAGGTAATAAAACCGCAAATGCGGCAAAAAGTCAGATCGGATTTACTGGCTGACAGACTTCTAGCAAAATTCTTAACATCGTCGTCAGACATTCCCAATGTATAAAAAGCCAAACGAGTCGCCGATTTTCGGCCGATACCCGGTAATTTACTATAAGATTCAATTAATTTTGCAATTGCTTCCGGATACTGCATTACTTATTTTCATCCTTTACTTTGACAATATCACCAAATAATTTTTTCGCTTTATCGACAACATCACGATTTTCAGATGATTCGGCCGGTGTTGCTTTCGCTTTGGAAGTTTCTGATTGAGTCGAATTCGGCAGCTGTGTTTCCTGAGTACTTTTATCCTCAATTTTTGCACCGCGAAGTTTTAAAATATAATTTTTTCTTAGGGTCACCCAATCGGCTTCGCTGATAAAGACCAGCTGATATTTAACTCCAAGCAAATCGAGAAGACTTTCGGAAAGTTTTGCAACAAAGTCCGGCGTTCTGGCAGCCGCCTCGGCCAATTCAGGATGGTTGAAAGAAATTATAAGTCCCTTTTGACTGGCGGCAACCGGTTCGGAATTTTCTGCCAGCATTGCAACAGATTCATCGAAATCCGCAACGATATCCGGCCAGGCATCTTTGACAGCCTGCAGTTCGCTTTTAACCGCTGCCTCCATTACTTGCCACGCCGAATCGTCATCCGTTTTTGCCAAACTAGGGCTTTCAAGCGGTTCCTCATTTTGAGATGCCGGTTTCTCGGTTGACTCGGGCACTTGATTGCTCTTTTCGTTTTTTTCCGCAATATCAACCTGCGCCTGAGGATGATTGTCAAAGTCACTTGCCATGCTTTCTGCCGAGCTTGCATTGCTATTAACAAGCACAGCCGAAGAACTCATCTCTGTTTTCGCTGGCGATGGAGTCTGAGCTTGTATGGCTTTCTGATCGACTTTTTTTAAACGAGAAGCGATTTTAACGGCAAGAATTTCCAAATATAATTCAGGACGAGTTGTTTGCTTCATTTTCATTAAATTATCGGAAACATCGTCGATTGCCTGTTCGAAAACTGAATTAGAAAACTCTTTGGATAAATTTTCAATCTGATTAAAAGCATTTTCAGAAACCAACTCCGGTGCGATTTTAATCAACATTAAATTCTTCAAGAGAACCAGTAAATCTTCCGCGAAACGAATCGGATCTTTACCATCCAATAATAATTTGTGAATATCTTTAAAGGCTTTGGCTGTTTGTTTCTCCAAAACATGTTGCAAAAACCCAATTTGTTGATCGATTGGACTGGTGCCGGTTATTTTAAAAACGTCGTCTAATTCGACACGGCCGGTTTTTGTGATTGCAACTGCCTGGTCAAGAATAGAAAGTGCATCGCGCAAACCGCCATCAGAGGCGTTGGCGACTATTTTCAAAGCCGCCGGATCATAAGCGATTTTTTGATCATCCAAAACGAATTCAAGCCGCTTAACGATTTGGTCGACATCGATCCGATGAAAATCAAATCGTTGAACCCGGCTTAAAATTGTTGCCGGAATTTTTTGCGGTTCGGTAGTTGCTAAAATGAATTTCACCTGGGCCGGAGGTTCTTCTATTGTTTTCAAAAGGGCATTAAAAGCTCCCGTCGAAAGCATATGTACTTCATCAATGATATAAATTTTAAATTGATATTCGATCGGTGCGTAATTAGCAGCATCGCGAAGATTTCTAATTTCGTCGACTCCATTATTCGAGGCGGCATCAATCTCGATAATGTCGGAAAAACTTTCACGATTATTGTCGTCCGGGATTCCCTCGATCTCGCGAGCAAAAATTTTTGCAACCGAAGTCTTCCCAGTACCACGCGGTCCGGCAAACAAATAAGCGTGCCCGACTTTATTAGACTTGAGAGCATTTTCCAGAGTTTGTGCAATAACTGTTTGGCCGACCAAATCACTAAAAGTACGCGGCCGATATTGTCGATAAAGTGCTTTATACATTATTAAAATTCTAACATTGAGATAAAACAAAAACGAGCACAATACCTGACTAGCTTAAGGCTGCTACATTCCTGTCCTGACCTGATTCACTAGTGGCATCTGCCCGCTTCTATATTGTAACGAATTTTACAAAAAACTGTCAAAGAATGGGCAAAATAATTTTGCTTTCTTTTAAATCAACAGTATATTCCTGGATTTTTTGAGGATGCAATGTATATTGCATATCGCTGGCAAAAATAAACAAAACTATTTTCGAAGATGCTGTTAAACGATATATCGTTGGCTGAAGCAATAGCTTTAAATCAAGAAACTGATTCTCATATACCTGATTAACAATATTTGGTCCCTGAATATTTTGCAAATTAATGTGGCCGTTAGTAATCAGGTGCTCGTCTGTTTTTTTGGAATAAAAATCGCGTAAAGGAATCGCGTGATCCTCAAAATTAATCTTAAAATTACGGTTTAAAACAATTTTGGTAACTTTGCTGGAATGTTTCCCGGCATTCATTTCGACCAGAGCCGCTGTTAAAAGACCTGTCCGGGAATTTGTTTTAATTCTTAAATTTAATTGAATGCGCCCATTAATTGTCGAATCAGCGATTGTCGGTAAATTTATTTTTAAAAGGGAATTATCGAAAATTTCCTTAGCAGAATAAAAATCCTTCTCGTAATTTTCATAGTTTGAATAATGATTATGATAAATTTCTGTAAGATTATCTTTATAACTGGCCAGTTTTTCACCGGCTAATCTGGCTAAATTAAATTCACTTTTGCGTTCTGTTTGAGTCCAGTCGGACTGGCCATGCCAAATTTCCGGATCGATATTATCTTCGACAATGACTTTCGGAAGGGTCTTTTGAATAGAATTTTCCAATCCAAATAATTCATGAGTCAGCCAGGCGTTGCAAATATCAAGATAGTCAAAAGAACGAATATCATGGGGACTGATATGTTGTCCTTGATGAAGAATTACATTCACGCTTTGACCACTATGCTTCGATAATTTGGCAAGAATATTAAAAACATTTATCGGTTTAACATTCCAATCGTTTAAGCCATGGACGTATAAACAATCAATCTTGATTTTTTCTGCTTGATTTAAATAATTTCGTTGATCCCAAAATTCGTTGTAATTTCCGGTTTGGCGGTCTTCGGCCTTTTTCATTTCCGACAAACTTTTTTCAAAAATCGATTTAATTTTAAAAAACTGTGATCCATCAAACCAACGAGAAAAGGTATCCAAAGCCAAAACGTCCGCATCTTCGCCCTGAAATCCTCCCGGAGCAACTACCAAACCGTTTTCACGATAATAATCGTACCAAGAAGAAATCGCCGACTCGGAAATAATCGTTTTCAAACCAAGTGGATTACGAGTGGCGCAGGCCGTTGCGAGCGTGCCAAGATAACTTCGGCCAGTCATGGCAACCGACCCGTTTGACCAGGCTGCCCGAATCGAATTAGAGGCAGCTTTATCTGTAAATGCTAACCTGTGCCCGCTTAAATACTCAATTGCCGCACAACAAGCCGTTGTCTCATCGGGACCGCCAGATGAACGCAGTCCATCTGAACCACGAGTTCCCAAACCACCATAATACGCAACCGCAAAACCACGAGCCAAAAAATAATCGTTTAACGGAAAGGTCGACGCGCCGGTCTTACTGCTTCTTTTAAAAGATTCTTCCTCAATGACTTCTTGTTTTTTTAAAGCCGGTAATTGCTTTTCGGTCTCGGACGAACTGCCAATTTGAAAATTAAAATCGTCTTTAATCGATAAATCTCCTTCTGGGCTGTGAACATCTTCCTGCATATCATTTGTTCCGTAAAAATAGGGATTGGCCGTCAAAATTACCGGAACTTTAAAATCGGCAACTTCCTTTTTTGGTCGGCTAATCGTCAATAAAAGCAGATCATTTTTCCGATCTTGATCTGTGTCGATTCGTGTATCGATATATACCCTTTCATGAAGAAGATCTTTTTTCTGAAAAACTGCCAATGATTTACCGGCAAAAAAGAGTGGTTTTGGAATTTTATTGGCAAAACTTTCGATCAAAAAGCCATCGCTGACTAAATTATCAATCAAACTTAAACCGTTCGCTGATCGGAGAATCAAAGCATTAAAAAGAAAATCGGCCAAATTAGTCGAATCGATCTTCACTGCTGACAAAACCTGTTGGCCACTGTCGATCAAGAATTGCTTCCCACTGCCAAAATCAATTTCCAAACCCAAATTAAAATCAAGTAATTGATCTATCACTAAATAAAAATCTTCAGCCGAAATCGACTGGAAATCTCTTTCCAAATAAGTTGATAAATCATTTTTCCCGTTAACTAAAATTGCTTTTTCTGCTTCTTTTTTAGCTTCAAAAGAGTGACAATTGGGAAACATTCGCTTAAAGAAAATTTTCAAATTATCATGAAAACTATTTTCAAAAAAACTATCATCAAATAAATTAATTCTCTTCAATTCATCAAAAGGATCAAAAAAAGAATCATCAGTAAAAGCATTGTATTTAAAATTATTTTTCAAAACATCATTCCTTTTATTTAATGATTTAAGTATAGTGAAAACTAGATAATTAGCATAATTTTAAACTAATCATGCTTTCTAACCCAGGCTTTTCGCCCTTCTTCGAGCAAAATCATTGGTAGCGGAACACAGGCCAGAAGAAGCCACTCAAGCGGTTTTAGAGGGGCTGTTTCAAACAAATTCTGCAAAAAAGGAACGTACATTAATACAATTAAAAGTAAAATTTCGAAGAAAATCCCAAAATCGACATGGTGATTGGAAAAAATCCCAATTTTAAAGACTGAAATTTTTTCCGTCCGGGCATCAATTGCAGCCGAAATCTGAAAGAAAACAATTGCTGCTAAGGTCATCGTTGTCGCTTCACGATAATTTGCCCCGGAGGAAACAAGTGCTTGCCCAGGCCAGCCAAGTGTCCAGTTAATAAAGAAGTACGCGGCGGTCGAAATAATTGACCCCCAAAGTCCATACCAGCCAAAAGCTTTGACTAAAAGATTTTTTGTTAACAAGTGGGCCTTGCGATCCCGCGGCGGCTGTTCCATGACGCCAGCCTCGATCTTCTCGGCTCCCAAACCCAAAGCCGGCAACATATCGGTTCCGAGATCAACCGTTAAAATCTGCATAACCGTTAGTGAAAGCGGAATAATTCCTCCGGAAAGCAAGAACAAAACCGACGGAATGGCTTCCGGCATATTAGAGTTCAAAATATAAAGCAGGAATTTTTGAATATTGGAATAAACCGCTCGTCCTTCTTCAATCGCTGATACGATCGAAGCAAAATTATCATCGGTTAAAATCATATCAGCAGCATCTTTAGCAACATCAGTCCCGGAAACACCCATTGCAACACCGATATTGGCTTGTTTTAAAGCAGGAGCATCATTCACTCCATCACCGGTCGAAGCAACGATATGACCCATCGATTGAAGAGTTGTGACAATTTGATATTTTTGTTCCGGAGCGACCCTTGCAAAAATAATCTCACCGCTAAGGGCTTTCTTCAATTGATCGGTATTCATCCGGCTGAGTCTCTCTCCGGTAACAACCTGCACCTTTTTTGATACCAATCCAATTTTCATAGCTACCGACTTGGCCGTCAGTTCTGAATCACCGGTTACCATAATAATCTTGATTCCGGCTGAATGAGCCTTTTTAACTGCCTGATAGACTTGTGGACGAGGTGGGTCTGACATTGACGCCAGGCCAACAAAAATTAAATGTTCTTCCGTATTATCAATTTTGTATTCTTTTGGATCAACCTTATTATCAGTCTCGCGATAGGCAAAAGCCAAAGAACGCAGACCATCGCTGGCATATTTTCGATTGGCATCGAGGATTTCTTTTTTATCGTTTTCCGTGATCGAACGAACTTTTCCATTATCTAAAATTCTATCGGTAACTTGAAGAACAAAATCCAAAGCCCCTTTCGTAAAAATAACCCTTTTATTGTCAGCAAGTTGATGAATGGTACTCATTCTTTGACGACGAGAATCAAAGTGAACTTCGTGAATTCGAGGCATTTTCTTTTTCAAAGCAACAAAATCGATTCCTGATTTTTCAGTCAAAATCGTCAAAGAAGCCTCGGTAGGAGTGCCAATTATTTTCGGACTGTCTTTTAAAGATTTTGGTGCTTGAACTTCTGTGTCGTTATCAAGACTGGCAATTTTAATTAATTGTTCTAAAGATGAATGTTCACTTAAAACAACCGGCTTGTTTTTCTCCCGAATTTCACCATTATTAATGTAGCCTTCGCCCGAGACCTCATATTCGGATTCTTTGGTCCAAATATGATTAATCGTCATCTGATTCTGCGTTAAGGTACCGGTTTTATCTGTCGCGATAACCGTTGTTTCACCCAGGGTCTCAACCGAATTAAGATTCTTAACCAAGGCATTTTTATGAGCCATCCGTTGAACAGCTTGTGCCAAAGAAAGTGTGACTGTCGGTAAGAGACCTTCCGGAATAAATGCAACAATCATTCCCAAAGAAAATATAAAGGACTTGGCAATTGGATTTTTAACCAAAAAGACGGCAGCGAAGAAAAAGACAACTCCGATCGAAATGGCAATGATTGACAACTGCCGAGTCAAACGATTCAGTTCGATCTGCAGAGGGGAATCAACCCGTTTAGCTGTCTGCGTTAATTGGGCAATTTTTCCAAACTCTGTTTTCATGCCGGTTGACAAGGCAATTGCCAAACCAGTTCCAACGGAAACAGTCGTTCCGGCATATATCAGATTTCCGTAAGCAAACTTGCCCTGCCCTTTTGAATAGTCGGGCGATTTACTGATAAGTGTCGATTCGCCAGTTAGTGCTGATTCGTCGACTTGCAATTCATCAGTTTCGATCAAACGAGCATCGGCCGAAATTGAATTACCAGCCTGTATCGAAAAAATATCTCCCGGAACCATTTTCGTTGCTTCAATTTTTGTTAATTTTCCGTCGCGATAGACGCTGGCATATGTTGGGAGCATTTTCATTAAAGAATCAGTTGCTTTTTTAGCAGCGAATTCCTGCCAGAACGAAAAAAGGCCGTTTATAACGTTAACAGCCCAAATAGCAATTCCCAGTTCGGTAATTCCGGCAAAAATCGCAATAATACCGGATACCCAGAGCAAAATTGCCATCATGCTGCTAAAAGATTTAAAAAAAGTTTTTATTTGAGATTCACCGCGTGCGCGGGTAATAATATTTGAACCGAATTTTTTTAATTTTTGTTCGGCCTGCGATTGTGTAAGACCGTTCTTGTTCGAATCCAGTTGCTTGTATAACTCTTTTAAATCGATTTCAGCAAAATCTTTGTCATCCATATTAAATTAAAACTCCTCAAACAGTAAAGACTATCGCTGCTAATAATAGATACCAAAATGAGACAATTTATCGAGATCAGTATTCAGCTACATTATATATCTCTTCCAGGGAATGGATTCTTTCAATCAACAATGCAGTTCTGCTTTCTTATTGATTTTTTCTTAGCTTTCTGAAAAAATCCTGCATTAAATTAGCCGATTGTTTGGCCAAAACATCCGGATATACCTCGACAAAATGATTTGAGCGACTATCTTCCAACAAATGATAAAGTGAAGAAACACCACCAAATTTCGGATCGGCGGCTCCATAAAATAATCTTGGAATTCGACTTTGAATGATAGCTCCACAACACATAACGCAGGGTTCGATAGTCACGAATAAGGAGCAATCATTCAAACGCCAGTCACCCAGAGAACGATTAGCCCCTTCGATTACTAATTTTTCGGCATGAGCCGTAGCAATTCCGGATTGTTCTTTTCGATTATGGTCGGCTGCAATCACTTGGTTATCTTTAACCAAGACCGCCCCAATTGGGACTTCTCCTTCATCAAAAGCCGTCTGGGCCTGCTTTAAGGCCAATTGCATGAATTCTTCAGTCATTGACTGATTGTAAGACATAGTAACCTTTATTGCGTTTTAGAATTTCGACATTTTCAAATGTATTTTTAAGATTCTTTTCGGCTGAAGGCGCTCCCTGCTTTTTCTGGAGAACAGCTAAAATTATGCCTCCGTTGATTAAATGCTTTTTACTTTCTACAAGCATTTTGGTAACAACGGTTTTCCCGGCTCTGATTGGTGGATTAACAATGATCGCTGCGTAACTGCCAGTAACATTTTCATAAATATTGGACTGAAAAACATTCGCTGAAAAATCATTCAGTTCCAAATTATTTTTTGCCAAATTTAAAGAACGCTGATTGACATCAACCATATCAATCTTCAAATCTGGCTTAAGCGCTTTGAGACTGATACCGACTGGTCCGTAACCGGTACCGAGATCGAGAATTTTTCCGTCTGGAAGTTCTTGAAAATGGCTATGAATAGTTTCCAAAAGAACCTTCGTACCAAAATCCACTCTTAACTTTGAAAAAACACCGGCATCTGTTTTGAAAATAAGTTCCCTGCCGGCAAAATTAAAATTAATTGTATGCAAATCATGTGCCGAAGTCGGCTGATTTGTAAAATATTGTTCCTGTTTTTTATTCATCGCTCGCTATTTCAAACAAAGTATCGGTTGCAATTACTCGATCTCCAACATTGACATTAATTGAAGAAATAATCCCGGTCGTTTCACTCAATATTTCGTTTTTAACATTATTAACACTCAATGTGCCAATAACATCACCAGCATTAACCTTCTCTTTTTGCTTAACTTGAATATCAGTAATTCTGCCTGCAACCGGAGCCAGAATTCTAATCGATCTTTCTTCTTTCATATCTCTTCATTATATCCTGAGGAAAATTGAAATTAAGAGACAAAAAAACCGCTTAAGCGGTTTTAAAAAAATCTTAAATTACTTAAGGGTAACAGTAGCGCCGGCTGCTTCGAGCTTTGACTTCAAGTCATTAGCATCAGACTCGTTCAAGTCCTTTTTAATAACTGATGGTGCACCGTCAACCAAGTCTTTAGACTCTTTTAAACCAAGGCCGGTTGCGTCACGAACGGCCTTAATAACACCGATCTTAGCCTGTCCTGGTTCAGTTAACTCAACATCGAATGAATCTTTAGCTGCAGCATCGTCGCCAGCAGCGCCGGCTGCTGCGACTGGAGCAGCAGCCGAAACACCGAATTCGTCTTCGATTGCCTTAACTAAGTCGGCTAAATCGAGGATTGAAGCTTCTTTCAAAGAAGCGATAATTGCATCTTTATCAAATGCCATGTTTTTCCTCCAATATGCAGATTAATTCTGCGCTTTATTTGTTTTCAGTAGTCGAAGCATCGGATGCTTCAGCCTTTGTAGATTTTGAATCGTCACTAGCTGTTTCCTGTGCTGGAGTCTCAGCTGTTTCACCATCTGCTTCGCGCTTTTCGGCAACAGCTTTAACTGCGTACATAAAGCTGCGGAGCGGTGACTGGAATTCGGCAAGTAATTGCTGGAGCAAAGTCTCCTTGGAAGGCAATGCAGCATAACGATTAATTGTGTCAAGATCCGCAACTTTGCGATCGATGACTCCACCTTTTAATTCCAAAGCATCAGCAGTACCACTGAATTTCTTTAAAATTCGAGCAGGGGCAACCACATCCTCTTTAGAAAAGGCAATTGCTGAAGGTCCCTTGAACAAATCATTTAACTCTTGGTAACCAGCTTTTTCAGCTGCACGAGTTAAAATCTTGTTTTTGATAACCTTGAGTGAAACGCCTTCGTCACGAAGCTGGGCCCGCAAATCATCAGCCTGGGCAACAGTCAAACCACGCACGTCAGCAACAACCGCCGATACGGAATTTGAAAACATATCAGCAACTTCGTCAACTTTTTGAGCTTTGACTGCAATCGTTTTTTCGCTCATGAGATATCCTTTCCGTAAATAGTTCTACACATAAGAAAACCGCGCAATAGACGCGGCCATAAAAAAGCTTAGCTTTCCTCGGCAGGAATTACACCTTACGGCAACCGACGTCTTAGGTAAAAACGATATTTACTTTAATGATGATACACAAAACGACTCGATTTCTCAAGTCGTTCGGAAAATACTTGCTAATTATAATGAAGAAACATCAAGTTCAACACCAGGTCCCATTGTTGAAGCCAAGTGAGCACTTAATACATAAGTTCCTTTAACAGTGCTTGGACGAGCGCCAAGAATCGTTGAAGAAACACTTTTGATATTTTCAGCTAACTTATCACTATCAAAAGAAACTTTTCCAACCGGAACGGCAACATTACCATTTTTATCAGTCCGGTAAGTTACTTGACCACCCTTGGCATCACTAACGGCTTTTGTAACATCCATCGTTACAGTGCCTTCCTTAGGGTTTGGCATCAGGCCTTTAGGACCCAAAGCGCGACCAACTCGACCGACTTTGGCCATTTGATCAGGAGTTGCGATTGCAACATCGAAATCAGTCCAACCGCTCTGAACTTTTTGGATCAAATCATCAGTACCAACGAAATCAGCACCGGCTTGAGTAGCATCTTTGGCTTTTTCACCATCGGCAAAAACAACAACCGTTTTTGGATTACCAGATCCATTCGGCAAAACAATTGCACCACGTAATTGTTGATCCGCTTTAGTTGTATCGACATTTAAATCAAATACAACTTCAACATTGGAATCAAAATTGGTAAATGAAATATCTTTTACCAAAGTTGCGGCATCGACAAGTGAATACTTTTTGGAATGGTCGATTTTCTCGGCGGCAGCTAAATATTTTTTACTGTGTTTCTTAACCATTATTCAGCGCTCCCTTCCGCTGGAGTATCAGTTGCATCAGCATCTTCATCATCTTTTTTGACCGTAACGCCAGCTTCGGCAGCAGCACCTTCAGCTTCAGCTTCAGCTTCGGCTTCGGCAATTTCAGCACCGGTTGCCAGACGGGCAGCACCTTGATCAAGGGATTTGCCATCAACAAGAAATCCCATTGAACGAGCCGTTCCCTTAACAATGTTAATAGCTGCTTCAAGGCTGCCGGCATTCAAGTCAGGCAGCTTGGTCTTAGCAATTTCTTCAATTTGTGCTGAAGTCACGTTAGCAACTTTCAAAGTATTCGGTTGTCCCGAACCTTTGTCGACCTTAGCTGCTTTCCGTAATAAGTCAGAAGCCGGTGGGGTCTTTAATACAAAAGTGTATGAACGGTCTTCGTAAACCGAAATTACGACTGGAACGATTGATCCCACCATATCCTTTGTCTGTGCATTAAAACTCTTGGTAAATTCACCAATATTAACACCAGCTTGTCCTAAAGCTGGTCCAACCGGTGGGGCTGGAGTAGCTTTAGCGGCTGGAATTTGTAATTTAACAATTTTTACGACATTTTTTGCCACGATAATGTCTCCTCTCATAAATCTAGCGGTGGAAACGTAGCCGTGACGCTACTTCCGCACATGATCGTTTAAAACATGCAGAGTTAATAATACGCTGACTTGATAATTTAATCAACAATAATCAGTGGAAAATCGTCGACAACAAAAGAACCATTAATAATCCAACTACGGAAATCAAAGTCTCCAATACAGTCCAGGTTTTCAAAGTTTCTTTAACATCCAAATCAAAGAATTCCTTGAACATCCAGAAACCAGCATCGTTAACATGGCTGGCAGCTAGCGAACCGGCACCGATAGCCAAAACAACAAATGCCGGGTTAATAGCTGTTTGCGAAGCTACAATCGGAGCAACAATACCAGCTGAAGTCATTCCGGCAACAGTCGCCGAACCAACTGAAACACGAATTATTACAGCAACCAACCAGGCAAACAGAATCGGCGACATTGACGAGTGAGCAAAGGCCTGAGCAATTGTGGTTGAAATTCCACCGGAAGTCAGGACACCTTTAAAGGCAGCTCCACCACCAATAACCATCAGCAAATTCGCAATCGATTTGATAGCATCGGTTAATGTATTATTAACATCTTTAATCGAACGCCCCTGAAGCGGTCCCATTGACCAAAGAGCAAACAATAAAGCAATTACCATCGCAATTAAAGGATTGCCAAGAAAAGCAATGATTTTCTGAAAAGTTGTTGGATGAAGCAGATAACCTTTTTGGTCCGCAGTTCTCATTGCCTTCCATGCAGCATCACCGATCGTACCGGTGTAAACCTTTTTTCCACCATTAACAACCATCGTAATAATTGTTGTAATAACCATAAAGATAACTGCCATCAAGGAAGTCAAAATAGAAATTCCAAATGACGGGGTATCCTCTAATTTAAATTCCTTAACTGTTCCCAAAGCGTCTAGATGCTTGGTAATTTTAAAAGCTTTTGGTACATATTTTTGGGCTATTCTCGTAAACACAGGACCAGCGATAATCATCGCCGGAATTGCCACGATAATTCCATAAATCAAGACCATTCCCATGTTGGCACCAAGAAGATTGCTGACCGCCGTCGGTGATGGTTGAGGAGGCAGAAAGCCTTGGGCCGCCGACAAGGCGGTCGCCATTGGAATACCCAAATAGAGCAAAGGAACATCGGCTTCCAAGGCGATCGTAAAGACGATTGGAATCAAAACAACTAATCCAACTTCAAACAGCAGGGAAATTCCAATAATAAACGAAGCAAAAGCAACCGCCCATTGGAGCCTTTTCCGTCCGAATTTAGCAATCAAAGTTTTGGCAATTCGATAAGAACCACCGGAATCGGAAACCAAGCGGCCGATCATAGAACCAAATCCGAAGACAACAACCAATTCGCCCAAGGTTCCACCAATTCCGTTTTGTATTGCCGCAGCAATCCCGGCCGGATTCATTCCCAAAGCGAAAGCAACAATAATTGAAACAAGGATCAAAGTAACAAAAGTATTGATTTTAAATTTTAAAATCAAAGTTAAAAGTAAAGCGATTCCTAAAACTAAAATCAGGAAAGGCCAAATATTAAACCCGTTAACCAGCCAAGAAAAAAAGCCGGTTTTCGGATCGACAGTAATAGCTGCAAGTGACGACATATTTCCTCCAAAATCCAAAAAAATTAATAAACGATTACTTTTCCGTTAGTTTAATGTGAACATGTTCACGCTGGAAATTAGCAATGTTTTCGTATTCCGTCTGTAATTGACGACTCAAGCGAATAAAAATTGGTGTAAGTTCACGATAAGTCTCGTAATTTTCTGGATTTGGTTTGTACGTTTCAGCACCGCCAAGCATGCCAGATATGTTTTCAATTTTGTCCGTTAAGCCTAAAGCTTTTTGTCCAACAACCGTCGCTGCCAAAGCACCGGATTCGATCTCCTGCGGAACGGTCACGGATTGTTCGAAAATGTCGGCCAGCATTTGCCGCCATAAAGCCGAATGAGCGAATCCACCAGTTGCCTGAACCGATTTCAACTCGCCAACTACTTCTTCCAGGGCTAAGGCGACCATATAAATATTGAAGATAATTCCTTCAAGGACCGCCCGTACCATATGAGCACGAGTATGATAATGCGTCAGGCCAAAAAAGGATCCGCGCGCATTGGCATCCCAAATCGGTGCTCTTTCACCACCGAGATAAGGATGAAAAAGCAAACCATCAGCACCAGCCGGAACTTTCGAAGCTATTTCAGTCAATAAATCATAACTATCGATACCTAAAAGCGCAGCCGTTGATTTTTCGGCATCAAAAAGATTGTCGCGAGCCCAACGAAAGACATCACCGCCATTGTTAACCGGACCGCCGACAACCCAATGATTGCGATCAAGGGCGTAAGTAAAAGTACGTCCTTTTGGATCTATTTTTGGTTTGTCTGTAACAACCCTGATCGCACCGGAAGTACCAATCGTAACGGCAGCAACCCCTGGCTGAATAGCATTCACGCCAAGATTTGATAACGGACCGTCACCAGCGCCATAGATAAATGGAGTATCAACCGGAATGCCGATCACCTTAGCGTATTCTTTGCTCATACCACGTTCGATTTCATAAGGTTCAACCGGAGTTGGCAACTGATCTTTAGACAGTCCGGTAATTTGTAAGGCCTGTTGATCCCAATCCAAATTGAAAATATTGAAAAGGCCGGTTCCTGAAGCAATCGAGATATCCATTTTATTTGTTTTAAACAAACGATGGAATATATATTCCTTGATGCCAAGGAAATGCTTGGACTTTTTATAAATATCCTGTTGTTCGTTTTTGAGCCACAAAAGTTTACTCAAAGGTGCCATTGGATGAATCGGCGTGCCGGTCTTGCTGTATATTTCCTGGCCGACGCCGCTTTCTTTTAATTGTTCGGAATATTTAAAAGCTCGTCCGTCGGCCCAAGTGATCACGCGAGTTAACGGCTTCCAATCTTTATCAAAAGCAATCAGCGAATGCATTGCAGAACTAAAAGAAACGCCGAGAATCTTATCGTCATTCTCTAATTTTCCAGCGCGAACAACATCCGTGAGAGAATCAATCAAAGCTTCAAAAATTTCGACCGGATCTTCTTCGGCCATATCCGGTTTGTCGCGATAAAGCGGATATCCCTTACTCGAAGAGGCGATTATATGGCCCTTTAGATCAAATAGTACCGACTTTGTACTAGTTGTTCCGAGGTCGACGCCAATCATGTAATCCATATCTTCCTCCTAATTTTTCAAAAATAATCTAAATTAAAAATTTGAAACTATTTTCATTGACGCAAAGCAGTTAAAAAAGATTCAAATTATTAAAAGGAAAACCGGATTCCGAAAGGACGATCAAACAAGAAATCCATTGTAGCGATTCACTCGGAAATATTTTGGTTAAATTTTCATAATCAAGTTTAAGAAAAATCGTCAAAATAAAAACTTGCAAGCAAAGATTATAAGTCGATGACTGAAGTTTTATGTAATTTGAAATTATTTCTTCCTTTGGCAGGAAAACGGTTTCCTTAATTGATTATACTATCAATATATTTTATCGATGTCATTAAATGGAACTTCTGTTTCGGTTTCACGCCCAAACATGTCGACAAGTACTTGGACTTCTTGCTTTTCCCTATCAATGGCAGTAATTTTACCTTCCATGCCATTCATGGCGCCACCGATAATCGAGACAGTTTCTCCGACTTTAACATTAAGATCATCGACTTTGCGCTCAATCAAGCCCATTCGATGCATAATCCGATCAATTTCGTCTTTTGTAACAGGATTTGGTTTTGACCCTTGACCATGGGAGCCCAAAAATCCGGTTACTCCCGGAGTATTACGAACAACGTACCAGGACTGATCGGTCATTACCATTTCCACCAAAACATAACCAGGGAAATCATTTTCAACAACTTTTTTTAATTCGCCATTTGGGCCAGTTTTGATCTTTTCATTTTCAGGCACGATAACTTGAAAAATAAAATCAGTCATTCCCATCGATTCACGACGCTGTTCCAAATTTTGTTTAACTCGATTTTCATAACCTGAATAGGTATGAACAACATACCAATCTTTTTGTGGTTCTTCTTCAGCCATAATTACCTCTTTTAGTTCAAAATAAAAACCGCGGTCCCCCTCGGTTTCTCTATACTCAATATAACTGATTTCTATTTATTCATCAAGAACTTTATGCCAATACCAACTAATAAATCAACCAAGGCCAAAAATCCCGAAAAGAATAAAGAAGTAATAATGACATAATTAGTATCCCGGCTGGTCTCATCGCCATTCAACCAAGTAACATTTTTCATTTCTTCGATTGTACCTTTTATATAACGAATCATACTGCCAATATCTTAACAGATTTAAGCGGTAGTGTCATTGTCATTTTTTAAACCATAAATAATGATTTTTCCAACAAAGCATAGTCACTCTAAATTAAAAAAACATAAGAGACCGTAAAAAAATAATTTCACATCTGATCAGGGGCTTGTACATCAAGCAATTCAAGACCTTTTTTTAAAACAATTGCAACTGCATCAACAAGAGCTAAGCGTGAACTCAATTGTTTGTCTTCTACCAAAATATGAACTTTAGAATAATAAGAATTAAATTCATGCGCTAAATTCAATAAATACTTCGCAATAATAGATGGTTCGCGCAAAATCCAAGCACGTTTGACAATATCAGGATAAACTGAGAGTTTTGAAACAACAGCCCAAGAATCATTATCAAGTAATTTTATTGCATCATTTATATCGATTTTTATGCTAGATTTACGCAATATACTAACAGCCCTTACATGAGTATATTGAACATAGGGTCCAGTATCCCCTTCAAATTTAACTATTTGATCTAGATCAAAATCAATAGACAGAGTTCGATCGTTCATTAAATCATTAAATATTACTGCACCAGTACCAACTTGTTCAGCGACCTTATCGGAATTAGATAAATTAGGATTTTTTTCTGCAATCTGATTTTTTGCTAATTTATGAGCTGAATCTAAAACTTGTTCAAGCTTAACTACGTTGCCCTTTCGTGTAGACATTTTTTTACCATTGAAAGTAATTAAACCAAAATATATGTGTTCCATATCGTCTGACCAATTGAACCCAGCAAGTTTCAAAATGGCTTTAATTTGTTTAAAGTATTCCTTTTGTTCGGCACCAACCACATACAAACATTTGTCAAAATGATAAGTAGTTTGACGATAAAATGCAGTTGCAAGATCGCGGGTAGCGTACTGAGTAGCACCATCCGAACGTAAAATGATTGAAACCGGAAGATTATAAGCAGGCAATAAGCTCGGTAAATCTACAATTTGTGCACCCCGGGATTCTGTTAAAATACCTTTGTTTTTAAGAAGATCAATTATCACACTCATCTTATCTTGATAAAAAGATTCGCCATTCATAGAATCAAAAGTGACCCCAAGGCGTTGATAAACTTTATTAAATTCTCTTAACGAAACATTTTTGAACCACTTCCAAAGTTCTCTGGCTTCTGGATCCCCGTCCTCAAGTTTTTTAAACCAAGATCGTCCAGCCTCAGACAATTCAGGATTAGTCTCAGCTTCTTTATTTATGCGAACATATAATTTGACCAATTCATCAACTGGATTCTGCTCAATGATATCTTTGTTTCCCCACAATTTATATGCTTCAATCATTAAACCGAATTGAGTTCCCCAATCCCCTAGGTGATTAATTTTAATTGTTTTATAACCATTTTCATTAGCAATTCTGCTTAGCGATTCCCCGATCATGGTCGAACGTAAATGTCCCATTGACATCGGCTTTGCAATGTTTGGAGAAGATAATTCAACAATAATAGTTTTTTTATTTCCAGCATTATTTTTGCCATATGAATCGTTGTTAATAATGTCTGATATTAGTGTTGAAGCCTCTCTTTTCCTGTCCAAAAAGAAATTAATATATGCACCATTATGTTCAATTTTTTCAAAATTGGTATCGCTTTTATTCAGTCTGTTATAAATAGAAAAAGCAACTTGGTCAGGAGAAAGATGAAAAATTTTAGATAAACCAAAAACCGGAAAAGCATAGTCACCATTTTTGAGCATCTTAGGTTTCTCGACCAATTTTTTTAAATTAAAATTCATCGGTAAATCATAACCTGATTCCTTAATTGCAATTGATAGTTCATCCACGATTTTTTCTTCGTTAGTCATAATACCCTAATTATACAAAGACTAGAGTAATGGAATCCTTAAAAATTAGAGTTCAAGTAAAAATATAATATTGATTAAACAAAAATTTAATAATTAATATTCTTTAACAATTCAATACTGTTTTGCTATGTGCTGTAGAGATTTGCACTGGCTTCCACTAATAGGTGTCTATGCATAAGCCTTGTAAAAGAATTTCAATCCCTCATAATTTTCCTGGTCTCAGAAAATTATAAATTTCTATTTTCTATTTTTTCAAGTTTTAATAAATCCAAGTGCTAATAATCCAATTGCCACAAAACCAAAAAAACAATTAGAGTTGCAATTTTTTTTTCGTTATTAGAAAAACCGTATTTCCCTTGTTCTTTCCTTGCTCTAACATAGCAATATATACCAGGAATATAAGCGATTAGACACAATAACAAATACTGAATTCCAGCCAAAATGATTACGTTAACTTGAAATACAAAAGCAATAATTCCATAAAAAAACTGTCTCTTATTATTTAACTCTTTGTCCAATAAAGAAAATTTTATTTGATAAGCCGCTACAAAAACGTAGGTAACAATCGTTGCAACAGTACAAAGCGAATATGCAAAAATATAAGCTTTGTCTGTTACAAGGAGAGTAAGAAGAAACAACTGAAATAAACACTCAGTAGAGAATAAAGCAAAAGTTGATGCGTTACGTTTATTCGTCCTTCCGAAAATTTTCGGTAACAAGCCTTCATTTGCCATATCGCTCATTGTTTGAGCTGGAATCATTGTCCAAGACAACCACGAACCTGTAATCGATATGACTACTCCCAAACCAATTAAAGTTCCGCCCCATTTTCCAACCATGCGTTGAAAAAGATATTGCATAGAAGGGCTACGCAATTGAGAAAGCTTAGCTTGGCTTAGTATTCCATAAGGCAGAATTGAAACAAGCACATAAATTGCAAGCAAACATGATAGTCCGAGTACTGTAGCGAGGCCGACATCTCGCTTAGATTTAGCGTGTTTCGCCATCACCGAAGCGCCTTCAATCCCCACAAAGACCCACATGATAACCATGAGACAGCCTCTAATTTGATTTGCTACATCACCAAAATGAAAACCAGAAGAAATGTTGCTATTAAACGTACTCCAAAAATCGGAATCAAAAACATTAAATTTAAAAAGAATAAAGGAGAAAGTAATAAAAATAAATATAGGTATTAATTTGCAGATTGCGATAAATGTGTTTATAAAAGAAGCCGATTCAATTCCCCGATTTACAAGAACGGTTAAAACCCACGACAAAATAGAAGCAGCTACAACCGAAGGAAGGTTCTGTCCGTTACCAAACACTGGAAAGAAAAACCCAGTTGCTGACATTAGCATCGTAGCAAAAGCAATATTGCTTAGCCAAGAAGATAGCCAATAACCCCAGCCAGAAATAAAACCAGCGAATGGCCCAAAACCTTCCTGAGCATAAACGAAAATACCATTCAATTTAGGTTTCTTTAATACCAAATTATTAATCGAGAGAACAAGCCCTAGAATGCCGATACCGCAGATCATCCAAGCTATAAGTGCTGCTCCTGGAGAGGCAGAACTTGCAATTCCAGAAATTAAACCAAAAATACCTGCTCCAATAGATGAATTTATAACAATAGCAATTAAAGAAATTAAGCCAATTCCAGATTTTTTTGTCCTTTTTTTCATAAATTAATGCTCTTTTCCTACTTACAAATAAAATTGTCCTTGTAAATAGATTACTTTTAATTTCAACAAACTAATTTGCTCAACTAATTTATAAATTGAAATCTAAGATTTAGCTAATTAATAATTCTATAAAGATTCTCAATTCAGTCTAACCAAAGTTATAAGTAATAACGAATATTACATAATATTTATATTATGTAATTAAAAATTTTTGCAAAGTACTTTCGATTACAGTAAATGGCTTTGGCCACATAGAACTCGGCCAAAGCCATTTAAAAGGTTAAATCAATTTAAAAATATCTAAATGTCAACGTATATACATCTACTCTAATGATCTTATAATTTAGATTGTTCAAAACATGCTAGTTGAAAAAACAACACATTAAATTATTTTTTGCCTCAAATAATCATATGCACAAAAAAGTTCAAACTTCGTTGAGTATTTAATTTCAAAATGCAATTAAAGCAATAAAAGTTGCACTAGCAAATACACACAATAAAGAATTGAAAAATTTATAGTACTCCTTCGTTATTAATATGCTACACATTAAATTTTCAAGTTAATTATGATCATTATTTTTGAGTAAACGATTAAACAAATATGAAATCTAATTATAATAATTTTCATTCAAAAAATGCTTACATCTATAGCAAAATTAAAAAGTAATCGAACCAACAATTAAACCATAAATAGCATAGATGGCAGCTAGAACTGTCAAACCCGCAACAGCTAATTCAATAGGACCAAAAACTTTAGTATGATTGTCGTGCTTCTGTAGATAACAATAAACAGGAATTCCAGCTGCAAATAAAAGCATTAGTAAAAGAAGATAATTTTCACCAGCTGCAAACACAAGCCAACAAGCATATATACTGGCAATTACTCCAATTACGACGTTCCTGCTACGTCCTGGATCATCTTTATTTTCATTAAGCGAATATTTAAGTTGATAAAATGCTGAAAAAGCATATGGAATTAAAATTCCAGCACTAGAAATTGAGTAAAAGAAATTATAAGCTGAAGCAGTAATTAAAAAGGAAAACATAAAAAGTTCTACACAAACATTCGTAAAAATAAGTGAATTTATTGGAGCACCATTTTTATTTTCTTTTGCGAAGAGTCTAGGAAATGAACCCTTTTTCGCAGCTTCGTATGGTAATTGACCGGCAAACATGGTCCAAGAAAGCCAGGCTCCTACAACCGAAACAATTAATCCTAAATTAACAATCATTGCTCCCCAAGAACCAACAACGCTCTTTAATAGATAAGCCATTGCTGGTTGGCTTAGATTAGCTAAACCGCTACGACGCATAACACCTAAAGATAGCAACGTGACTAGCATGTAAATTAAAGTAACAATAATAATGCCTAAGACAGTTGCTCTGCCAACATCTTTGCGACGATTTGCTCTGCTTGAGAAAACAACAGCTCCTTCAATTCCAATAAACACCCACACCGTAACAAGCATCGTTGAACGAACTTGGCTCATAACGTCTGTAAACTGAAATTTTCCATTTGGAGTGTACCAGAAACCATGCGTGAAAATACCCATTTTAAAAGATATAATCATGATGACCGTAAAGATAAAAATTGGAATTAACTTTGCAATCGTTATAATGGTATTCACAAATGATGCTGATTTTGCACCATGCAAAATCATAAAATGGCATCCCCAAAGAATAACCGAGGCCATAACTATAGAAGCGAGATTTTGTCCATTTCCAAAAACTGGAAAAAAATACGCTGCAGCACTCATTAAAAGCGTTGCATAACCAACATTTCCTAACCAAGCAGAAAGCCAATAAGCCCAAGCTGAATCAAATCCCATATAACTTCCAAAACCAGCTTTCGCATAACTATAAATTCCAGCATCAAGATCTGGCCGCTTCATTGTCAAATTCTGGAATGTAAATGCCAACATAATCATTCCGATAGCGGTAATTATCCACCCAATAATTATGGCTCCAGCTCCAGCTCCAGCAGCCATATCATGCATTAAGTTAAAAATTCCACCACCAATAATTGAGCCCACCACAAGACCGATTAATTCTATTAGGTTTAATTTGCCCTTTGAATTGTTCATATAAAATCACCTCTTTTCATTAAATACTAAGTTCACATAGACTAATAAGGATAAAATCGTTTACAAGTGCAAATTAACAACATTTCATTAAGCAATTAAGCTATTACACAAACAAGTCATAACAGTTTAGTAACCAATGGGATTACCAAATATGAATTAATCAGAATTATTGAGGAATCATTATTTAATTAGAGAAGTAAAACCTTGTTCCCGATCTACGTATTGATATTTATAAGAAAAAACTTGAATTCCTAACATTACTAAATTTGAGAAAGATATTTAATATTCTTAATAATTTAAAAATTTGTTTTATTTAAAAATTGTATCCATATTCATCTAAGAAAATTTAAACGCTTGTTTAATTAAAATCCTGGTTTGGAAGTATTTATTTTCTAAAATTTGTTTTACCGAAACGTATATTAAATATTCCGTTAAACAAACAATTGCAAAAATTTTCAATATAAAATAAATGTATAGAAAACAAGCTACTTTGTGATAATCGTTCCTGAACCTTTTTGCAAAAAGTTATTAATATTTTTAAGCGAAGTTACCACAGCCTCTCCACAACCATTATTCACAAAATTAATTGCAGCTTGAACTTTCGGTAGCATGCTGCCCTTTGCGAATTGGTTTTCATTAATATAATTTTCGAGTTCTTCAACGGTTACATTTTCCAATTTCTTTTGATCCGGCTTATTAAAATTAATATAAACATTATCAACAGCAGTTAATATAATTAATAAATCAGCTTTAATAAGTTCTGCCAATTTTTCAGAAGCAAAGTCTTTATCAATTACAGCTTCGCACCCAATCAAATGATTTCCTTCTCTAACGACCGGAACGCCTCCTCCACCAACAGAGATTGGAATCACGTTATTGTCTACTAAGCTATTAATGACTTGATATTCTCTAACATTAACTGGTTTAGGTGAAGGAACAACTCTACGGTAACCTCGACCTGCATCCTCAACGTAGATATATTCGGGATGTAATTCCCTTATTTTATTAATATCTTCCTTTTCGTAGAAAGGACCAATTGGTTTACTTGGATTTTGAAAAGCAGAATCATTTGCATCCACCTCAACTTGTGTGACAACGGTTGCAGCACTTTTATCAATTCCTTCGTCTTCCAATACGTCATCCATGGCATTTTGCATCCAGTAGCCTATACTTCCTTCAGTCATTGATACAGCTGTATCAATCGGCATTGCAGGATTACTTTTTGTGCTACCAATCATTTGTTGCAATAGCAAATTACCGACTTGAGGACCATTTCCATGAGTGATAATTAATTTTTCATTTTCTTTTACCAGACTGACTAACGATTTTGCTGTTTCACGTAAAGCTGCCTGTTGAGCTTCAGCTGAGGCATCTTTGGATAAGATAGCATTGCCACCAAGCGCCACCACAATTTTTCTATTTGCCATAGATCATAATCCACCTTTGAATTTTATTGCTTAACAAAAACAGTTAATTGAGAATGCCAATTTTTGCTTTATTTTTTATCGCAATCATTATTTTCTATATTCAAATTAATTAAACATGCGGAATAAACAAATTTCCAAGAGTAGCTGCCATGATAGCTTTAATACTATGCATACGATTTTCTGCTTCTTCAAACTGTCGAGCGTATATAGAACGAAAAACCTCATCGGTCACTTCCATTTCTTTTATTCCATATTTCTCAAAAATTTCGTGCCCATAATCAGTATTAATATCATGAAAAGCAGGTAAACAATGCATAAAGATTAATTGATCATCAGGGGTAGAAGTTTTCCTTATTGTCTCCATATTCACCTGATAAGGTTTCAATAATTTAACTCGATCCTCCCAGTCACTTTCTCCCATCGAAACCCAAACATCCGTATATAAAACATTAGTTTTAGAAACACCCTCATCGATATTATCTGTAATTAAGAATCTTGAACCAGATTTCTCAGCAAATTTTTTTGCTAGTTCTGTTGTTTTTTCAGATGGCTGTAATTCTTTTGGAGAAACAATACGAATATTAGCTCCAAGCATTGACCCTGTTATAAGTAAAGAATTAGCTGTGTTATTTCGTCCATCTCCCATATAAGATAAGTTAATATTTTTAATATGACCGAAGTTTTCTTTGATTGTCATAAAATCAGCTAACATTTGAGTCGGATGCCATTCATCAGTTAAGCCATTCCAGACTGGGACACCAGAATATCTTGCAAGATCATCAACTACACTTTGTTTGAATCCTCTAAATTCAATTCCATCAAACATCGATCCAAGGACCCTTGCTGTATCTTCTACCGATTCCTTTTTCCCAAGTTGAATATCATTTGAGCCTAAAAATTCTGGATGAGCACCCAAATCAATTGAGGCAGTTGTAAAGGCAGAGCGGGTACGTGTAGATGTCTTTTCAAATAGCAAGGCTATATTTTTTCCTTCTAAGTATCTATGAGATATTCCCAATTTTTTTAAAGCTTTCAAATGTAATGCGAAATCTATCAAATATTCTAATTCCATAGGAGTAAAATCTTTTTCAGCCAACAAACTTCTACCTTGAAAAACTGAATTAACTACATTTTTCTTTACCAAATTTCCTAACTTTTGTTCCATTTAATTTTTGCCTTTCCTATTTTTTAATATCATCACGATAAATTGGCATAGTCATACAACGCGGGCCACCACGGCCACGAGACAACTCACTTGAAGGAACTTCCAAAACCTTTATCCCGTGTTTTTTTAAAGTGGCATTCGAAACATAGTTCCTGTCATAAGTTACAACAACACCTGGCGCAATAGCTAAAGTATTAGATCCATCATTCCACTGCTCCCTAGCAGAGACAATTGGATCTCCGTTTCCGGTGGGAATTAAATCGAGTTCGCTAAGATTTAATTGGTCTTTTAAAACTGCTTCAAGATTATGATAATTTTCAATTCTTATTTGATTATCTTTATCCTTGTGCAAAACAAAAATTGGAATATTTCCACCAGCTCCCATGATTCCTGGATGAACTGTAAACTGGTTTAAATTAATCATTGTAAAAACAGTATCCAAATGCATCATAGCGTGATTATGAGGTATTAGAACAGTAATAATCGTGTCATAATTGCTATCTTTAAATAACTTATGTGCAATATCTTCAATAGCATCAGCCTGAGTTCTTTGAGAAATTCCAATAGCAAGTACATGATCATTTAAAATAAGTTCGTCTCCACCTTCAATGTGAGTAGAGTGATTTCGGTCGCGCCACACATGCAACTTTTTGTTTGCAAAACGCGGATGATAATTAATAATTGTTTGCATAAACAATGATTCACGCTGACGAGCCTGAAATGTCATGCGATTAATACTAAGCCCTTCGCCAATTGACGCCTGAGGATCACGTGTAAAATAAAGATTCGGCATCGGGTCCAAAAAGAACTGATAATTCTTTTCTTCAGAAAGACTAACTAAGCCTTTTTGTACAAAATTAACTTCCTTTTTTTGAACACCCTCAATAATTTTATTAACCATAGATTTGGTATCAAAATCTAGCAAATATTCTTTTAAAGCGTCATGAACTATGCCTGAAGCATACCCAGATTCTGTTAACATTTGTTTTACAAATTGATCTTTGATCTCACTGCCACCGGTATCAAGCGCTTTTACTACAAGATCTTCTAGGTATAAAACTTCTGCACCATTTTTTTTCAATGTTTCAGCAAAGACATCGTGCTCATGTTGAGCAACTGGTAAGTATGGAATATCATCAAATAACAAACGTCGCATACTATCTGGTGTTATATTCTCAATTTCATGTCCTGGACGATGGAGAATTACAGTTTCTAATTTTCCAATTTCAGAATACACATGAATTGGAACTTTCTTATCCATCATTTTTTACTCCAATCCGTAACTATCATTGAGCTACAGTTTTATCTTAGAATAAAAAAAGAAATCCCTTATATTTAAAATAAACACTAAAAAAGTGATATTTATCACATCTTTTTTTCAAAATGAAAATGTGTGACAATCACTCCATCATGATTATGATTTATATAACCATTAATAAATCTGCTAGCTGTTTCACGAGTAGTACCAGATAATTTGGCAATTAAAAATATCGGAATTTTATAAGGAATTACAATAAATTCATTTTCAGGGCCATTCGATCTACCTAATTCACAAAAAAGCCAGGAAATTGTTTTTCTAATACGCTCGGATGCATTAGTTTCAAGAGAAATACTTAGTTGCTTTTCATAACGATTCATAGATTCGCTAACATGTTTAAGAATCCCTAACGCAAATTCATTATTTTGACGTAAAAGCTGTTCAAAATCTTTCCTTTGAAAAGTCACAAAAGAAATATTTGTAATAGCTTCGACTGTATAATTAAAATAAAAATTTTTATCTAACAGCCTATAAAGGGGGAATAATTTATGTGCGGAAATTAAATTAACATATTCTTGGCCATCCTCGTCAATCCTAGTGGCTTGAACCAAACCAGATATAACAAAAAAAAGACGCCATGCTGTGTCCCCTTGTTCAAAAATAATCTGTTTTTTGGTTGCAGTTCGATACTTCATATTTTTTGTCAAAAAAATAAATTGATCATTACTTAGCGATTTAAAAATTTCTGATGCATGAATTTCTAATAATATATCAGATTCTACTTGATCAAAAAGCATTTTAAGAAACAGCCTAGCCTTTCTAATTCATAGAAACGAAATTGTCTGTATATGAATTACTAATAAGAACGCTTACATAATCATGTTAGTTCTTTTTTGGCATTACAAAAAATAATTTAAGAAGTAGTTTTTAATTCCTTTAATTACTTAAAATAATAAATTATGTCGCAGGCGTTTTAACAGATTTAAGCGGCAGTGTCATTGTCATTTTTTAAACCATAAAAATATTTATAGGTCTCATTAATCAAACGTTTTTGCCGATAATCCAAAGAATGTGCCTTGGTTTGTTTCTCAATTTTTCAGATAGTTCGGCATTGCCAAATAAGTGCTGAACGGCCATATTTTCCTGCTTGCAGCTATGAAAATTCGTTTGGCTAATCGCATCTTCAAAATCCAGCTTTGTTTGTGCATGGTTCCAACTATGGCCAACTGGATCAAAACCATCAATTGCCAGCTTATCAAGTGAAAGATGCTGGCGTCTACTTTGTTCTTTTTTTGAATAAGTCTTTCTTAAAAGATCCATTGCTTTATGTTGCAAAGCCGAAAAATAGTAAGTGGTAAATTTACTGTCGAAATTATTTTGATACTTATCGACCGAACGCATTAGTACATCCAAGGCTTCGCTCTTCCACTCGTCAAAATCCAATACACTCTTTAAATAGCGATTATGTATTTTTCTAAGGAAACCTTCGGTTTCTTCTATTCAGAAATAAATAACCCATTGATCCCCTTTTTTAATCATTTTCAAAGCTGATTCGGCCCTCATATTTCCTCCACTAATTTATCAAACAGCTTATAGTGCTTTATTTTCGAAAGATAGCGAACATATGTTCTTAAAATTTAAAAGATATCAAATATTTGTTTTGAGATAAAAAAATCCACATATATCAACGATTTGACTCAATTGAAATAAATATGGATTAAAGATAAAAAATATTTTATAAAATATACCAAATATTCTTTATTTATTTTTTAAACGACGGCTGTTAAAACCCTGGTAAATCAATAAAGCCGCTGCGACACTAGCATTCAATGATTGAACATGACCAACCATTGGAATCGTCAGCATTTGATCAACTTTTTTTTTGGTTTGAGCCGAAATTCCTTTTCCCTCATTACCAATCACAATTGCTACCGGACCATCAGCATTCCAATCATTATAGTCTGCCCCTTTCATATCTGTACCAAAAATCCAAAAATTTGCTTTTTTTAATTTATCGATCGTATTGTTGATATTGACCACTCGCGCAACCGGAACATATTCAATTGCTCCAGTTGAAGTTTTGGCAACCACTTGGGTCAATTGAACGGCTCGTCTTTTAGGAATAATTATTCCATCGACGCCGGTTGCATCTGCTGTTCTCAAAATCGAACCAAGGTTATGTGGGTCCTCTATTTCGTCCAAAATAACCAGAAAAGGGTCATGGCCTTTGATTCCATTTAAAATATCGTCAAGTGGGACATATTCGTAGGCGGCAATCGAAATAGCGATCCCTTGATGATTGCCGTGATTTGTCAATTCGTCGAGGCGTTGATTATCGACTTCCTGAACGACAATTTTATTTTTTTCGGCTGTCTGCCTAAATTGCTGAGCTCGATTTTTTGCCAACGACTTGCTTAAATAAAGCTTATTGATTGTTTGATTATTTTCCAGAGCTTCCATCGAAGCATGGACTCCATAAACTATTTCTTCACTCACGCGTCTGCCCACTTTCAACTTTCTCAATCATCCAATCAATAATTTCATTCAAACGACTGCTTTCTTTATTTAAATAAAGGTAACCCAGCAAAGCCTCCACCCCAGTCGATATTTGGTAAGTTGCAATATCGGTGTTTTTAGCTTTGGTATGAGGGTGAGAATTACGGCCGCGCTTAAAAATATTGCTCTCCTCTTCGGTTAAAAATCCTTCTTTTTCCATCAAAAAAAAGAGTTTCGCATGAGCCTTTGCCGAAACGAATTCTTTTGAACGACGCTGGAGATCGTTAACTTTCGTCAAACCCGTCGACAACAAATAAGTCCGAATTTTTAGTTCATCAACCGCATCCCCGATAAAAGCCAAAGAAAGTCCATTAAAAGTCTTGACATCTTCAATCATGCTATATATTATAGTTTGCAATTCACTTAAAATCTGTGAAGGATAAATTATTTAGGAGAAAGTTTCAAAATGAAAAAATTGATAAGTAAGTTTTTTAGTGGTTTAGTGTCGGCAATTGCAGTAATTGCTATTTTCGCGATAACCGGAAATCAGGTTCAAGCAGCGGGAAATAAGCAGGATGTGCTGTACTCGAAGATTAAAGCCCAAGGAAAGTTAATTGTTGGTACATCTGCTGATTTCCCGCCGTATGAATTCTTGATTTCAAAAGATGGAAAACAGACTCCAGTTGGAGCCGACATGTCTTTGGCGAAAAAAATAGCCAAGAATCTTGGAGTAAAACTACAAATTAAGAACATGTCTTTTGACTCTCTGCTGGTTGCTCAAAAAGCCGGCAAAGTTGATATATTGATAGCCGGAATGGGCTCAACGCCGGAACGTAAAAAAGAAGTCGATTTTTCTGTACCATACTACACCGCCAAAGAAACCCTTGTAATTCGGTCCAACGAAGCAAAAAAAATCAAGTCCTATAAAAACTTGGCTGGTTTAAAGGTTGGTGTCCAAACGGCTGCTCGGCAAAAAGATTTAGTTAAGAAATCTCTGGCAAAATTAGGTAAAAAAGCTCAATACAGTCAAATGCAGGCAACAAATGACTTGGTTTTGGCTCTAAAAACCAACAAAATTGACGCAATTGCTCTTTCAGGTGGTGTTGGCCAAGCCTATGCCAACAGTGTTTCCGGACTGAAATATGTCTATGCGGATTATCCAAAGGGCGTTCAGGATGAAGAAGGAATGTCGGTTGTCATTCCAAAAAACCAAAAAACCTTAAAAACAAAAATCAACAGTACTATTAAAAAGCTGAATAAAACAAAGACATTTGCATCTTGGATTAAAAAAGCCGGGACACAGGTTAAAAAGGCCCAATAATGCAATCGATAATTTTAGACGTAAACCTTTGGAAATTTCGTTCCGAACTTATTTCCGGAATCGAAGTCACTTTGCTCATATCCATTTGCGCTGTTGTTTTAGGTTCGATTATCGGCCTGTTTATTGCAATCATGCACATGTCCAAAAAAAGAGTGGTCAATGTGATCGCTACAACCTATGTCGAAATTCTCAGAGGGACACCGCTAATAGTCCAACTGATGTTTGTCTACTATGCTGTTCCATTGATTCTCCAAGCGATTCTTAGCAATTTCGGATCATCGATTGAAATCAATATCCCAACGATTCCAGCAGGAATTATTGCTGTTGCCATCAACTCATCGGCCTATGTTTCCGAAGCAATTCGGGCTGGTTTCAATTCAATCGACAAGGGCCAGACTGAAGCGGCCCGCTCGCTTGGTCTTCCGAAAAAATTGACTATGCGTTACGTAATTATTCCCCAGGCTTTAAAGAATATATGGCCGGCTTTAGGCAATGAATTCGTTGCCCTAATCAAGGAGTCATCGATCGTACTGGTTATCGGAACTCCTGATATCATGTACCAAATCAATAATATTAGAGCAGTGACCTTTGAACCAGTCGCTCCTTTGATTCTGTCAGCAGTAATCTATTTTGTGCTAACTTTCGGTTTGACCAGAATAATGAAACATTTCGAAGGGAAGATGCAGCATGACTAAAAAAAATAGTGAAGACATCATCATTGAACTAAAGGGATTAACGAAAAAATTCGATGAAAACCTTGTTCTCGATCACATTGATGCCAAAATAAATCGTTCAGAAGTAATTACCCTAATTGGCCCTTCCGGGACCGGAAAGTCGACTTTAATCAGAAATCTAAATATGCTTGATACGCCGACTTCCGGATCGGTAATAGTCGAAGGTCAGGATATTACCAAAATAAAAGACAAACAGCTTGATTCGGTCAGAGAAAAAATGGGAATGGTTTTTCAATCCTTTAATCTTTTCCCACATTTAAACGTCGAGCAGAATATCTCTCTTGCCCCGATAAAACTAGGCAAGTGGAAAGAATCGGAGGCCCGAAAAAAAACTGAAAGTCTGCTGGAAAAAGTCGGTTTGACTGAAAAAATCTCTGCTTTTCCAAAATCTCTTTCAGGTGGGCAGGCCCAACGTGTCGCTATTGCGCGGGCTTTGGCCATGAATCCGGATGTAATGTTATTCGATGAACCAACTTCGGCCTTGGATCCGGAAATGGTTGGCGAGGTTTTAAAAGTCATGCAGAAACTGGCAGCTGAGGGAATGACAATGGTTGTCGTAACCCACGAAATGGGTTTTGCAAAAAATGTCGCTGATCGGGTTTGGTTTTTGGACGAAGGAAAGATTGCGGAGGATGCAAAGCCCGAACAATTCTTTTCACACCCGAATAATCCGCGAGCTCAAGAATTCTTGGGCAAACTACTTGAAGTTAACGTTTAAATTAAAACCGCCTTTCGGCGGTTTTTTTAATACGATAATTCAGTTGTTTAGCGTTCTTAATTCATTGATAATCTTTCGTGCCTCATCGGTTGAATGGGTATTAATTAAAAGATCACGATACTTGGCAGCATCTCGAATACCACGGATATAAATTTTGAAGAAACGTCTCAAAGTCTCAAAACGTTTTAGGCCAACTTCCTGAACATACTGATCGTAAAGATCCAACTGCATTTCAAAGAGATCCAGACAATCATTCAGTGAATGAGTTGCCGCTTTCGTTTCAAAGCAGTAAGGATTTTCAAAAACGCCGCGGCCGATCATGATTCCATCAATACCCGGATGTTTCTTTGCCAATTCAATTCCTTCACTGCGATTTTTAATATCGCCATTGATTTGCAATAAAGTTTCCGGAGCAATCTGATCCCGCATTTTAATTATTTCATCAATCAATTCGAAGTGAGCCGGAACTTTACTCATCTCTTTTCGTGTGCGCAAATGAACTGTCAATACTTGAAGATCCTGTTTTAAAAGCCAAGGAAGCCAATCATACATCTCATCGATTTTTGAGAAGCCAAGCCGGGTTTTTGCCGAAATCGGCAGTCCCGCTTCTTTGGAAGCTTGAATAACTTCGGCAGCAGCACTTCGGTGACGAATTAAATCGGAACCTCCCCCATTTTTAACTACGGTTGAATCTGGACAACCCATATTAATGTCAATTGCCTTAAAACCTTGGTTTTTAACCGACAAAGCAGCTTTGGCAAAGTCACTCGCATGATTGCCCCAAAGTTGAACAATCGGCCTCTGTTCGTCCTTTTTAACATATAAACGGCCCATAACCGAGAACTTGGCTTTAGGATGTGTGACACTGATGGCATTTGTAAATTCAGTATAAAAAAGATCTGGAGGAGCTGCTTTAAAAACAACCCGCCGAAATACACTGTCGGTCACGGCTTCCATTGGTGCAAGACTAAAAAAAGGTTCTCCCTTTTTTTGTGACGCATCTTTAATTGACTTCCAAAATTCACTTATCATAGATTAAAAAATAGCCTCGTAAGCAACCGGGGAACCAGAAATTGGCTGAATCGCAACTTTACTGTCAGGTCCCTTTAAACCGATGTATTGACCACCGCCAATATACATGGCGACCTGGAATTCAGCCCCTCTTTGGCCCCAAAAAAGTAGGTCTCCCGGCAAAGCTTGTGAAATACGCGCCTTTAATTTGCCGGCCTGTCGCAATTTGGCAGCCTGAATATAAACTTTATCACCAATTGCTGTCAGACCGGAAATTGCCCGTAAATACTCGATAAATCCCGGTATATCAAATCCTCTTTCATCATCGCCACCCCAAACAAAGGGTTTTCCAATCAAAGATAAAGCATTAGAAATAGTACGTTTGACCGAGATTGGTTGATTGGTCATATATTTATTAGGTAATTTTATTTGTGCTTTACGAACAGAATGATACTGATCAGAACTGGATCTTGCATCGTCTTTTTTGATCTGTTGAAGATTTTTAAAGATATCGGCCTTGTGTTTAAGGGTTGCCAGCGTCTGATTGGAAACGTGATTAAACAAACCACTAATTTTTGACTGCACATCAAATCCATTTACTTTATCCAGTTGAGCGGCGCCAGACTTTTCCCAATTGTCAAAGTCAGTCGTCAAGCTAACCGCCAAAAAACTCGGTGATTTTTCTGCCTCTATTTTTCTGATAATCAATTCCTGATTATTTAACTCATCGATATAAGGTTGAGCCAATTTAAAAACATCGGACGGCTTTCCAGCTAAACCGGTTTGTAGATTACGAAAATTAAGAAGGTCGTCGGTTCGAGAAAAGTAATAATTAATCTCCTCAAAACCGCTCACTTGATCATCAAGCCATTTACCGTGTTTAACCAAATCAATGATTGACTGATTACGAAAAATCTGGAAAGTATAACTTAAATTCCTACCTCGACTGCCGTCCTCATTCTCAAAAGGAATAATACCAATATTCAGAGCAAAAAGCGCCTTGTTGTCAGCATACTGGTCCCGACTATGACGCCATTTTTTTTCATCCAACATTTTTTTTGAAAGCAGTTTTGTCAGCTCATCCAAAGCTGATTCAACGGTTGAAAAATGTTTTTCGCGTGCTCTGATCGTATCAATCAATTCATCGGAAATAAAACGGCCCTGAAACTGAAATGTTCTCATGTCTGGAAAAAACTGACTAACCTCGCCAATAGAAGTATTTGGAGAAAACAGCCATTTATTTTCATTTGTAAAATAATTACGAAATTGCATATCTCTAATTTACCGTAAAAAAAAAGACCGGAGTCTTAATTTCCAAAACTAATTTATTTAATTTATTACGCGTGGATATATTGATAACTTGAAGCAGATGTAACAGTTCGAGTGTTTGTTGCAAGACCGGCGTAGTTCCCTTCAGAAATACGGATAGATCCGTCGCCATAAACAGCAGTAACAACAGCAACGTGACCCAGGCTACCGGCATATGCCTGACCAGCTTGGAAAACAACAACTGAACCAACAGTTGGAGTGTTATTGACAGTATAACCTTCGGCTGCAGCTGCAGAAGCCCACTGATAAGCATTCCCTAGGCCATTTGGAACCCATGAAAGCATATTCTTAACATACCAAGTGCATTGGCCATAAGTATATGTGTTAGTACTGGAAGAGGTTGTTGCATAATTGGAAGAAACTCCGCTATTGCTAGTGGTACTTGAACTCGAAGATGTCGATGTAGTTGGATATGTGCGACGAGTCGAATATGAAGTAGCACTGCTTGAAGCTTGAGAAGTATAAGAACTTGAAGCTACAGAAGAAGCAGTCGAAGCTGGCGCGCTAGTAGCTACGGAACTCGTAGCAGAACTCGCTACAGGTGCTTGGCTAGAAGCTACAGAAGAAGCAGCTGAAGATACAGCAGCCGATGAGGTAGTCGTTGCGACAGCAGGACTAGCAGTCGTTGCTGCAGCACTGCTTGTGGTTGTAGCGGCACTAGTTGTCGTAGTGGCTTTCAAAGAAAGTTTCTGACCAGCAACGATAAAAGTAGATCCATCGTTATTGGCAATCAAAGTTGAAACAGAAACACCATAGCGTTCGGCAATTCCGTAAAGGGTATCGCCGGAAGCAATCGTAACAGTTCCATCAGCATTCTCAGCAGAAATACTCGTAGCAGCTGTTGTAGAAGCCGAAGAAGCTGTCTCACTAGTAGTTGTAGCAGCAGACGAACTTGAAGGAATGTTCAAGCTGGAACCACTTAAAATCAAAGCGGGATTTGATAATTTATTTGCCTTAGCGATCGCACTAACACTCGTATCGTACTCTTTAGCTAAGGCCCAGACACTGTCACCCTGCTTAACGGTAACAGTATCAGCATTTGCAGAAACGGCACCTACCGCAAGAGCGGCAGCGGCACCGGTAGAAATAAGAAGCGCATTTTTAACAGTTTTTGTAGTCATTAATAATTCTCCAACGTGCAAAGTATCCGATTTTTTAAAAATCTATAAGGATTTCTAAAGCACGGTTTCTACAATAGGGGGCTTTCTTGACAGCATAATTAATACTTTTTTAAGGTTATTTTACATTGTTACAAAAAGATTACATAAATAAATTAAAAGCCCGGTATAACAGCCTTTATAGCAGCCTTCACCGAAGCTTTAAATGATTTTTTTTATTCCGTTAATTGAAATTTTGTAAAAAAGAATTTGATTTGAAAAGCACTTTTCTGTTTAAACCATCTTATATATTTCTTAAAAACTTCCCTTAATTCCCGGAAGCCGAACTAATGATTGATTTAATCGTTGCAACCACTGTATTGGAAGGAATTGAAAAACTCATTCCTTCGACGTCCTCGCTGCCGTCCTCAGTCGAACTGATTTTCATCGAATTTATGCCGATAACTTCACCAGCCATGTTAATCAAAGGGCCACCCGAATTACCGGGATTTAGTGCAACATCGGTTTGAATAGCCGACAATTTGATTGGGCTGTCATCGATTTGCCGATTGGTTGCCGAAACAATTCCGGAAGTTAATGAGCTGGCATAATCCGATCCCAAAGGAGAACCGATTGCCAGTACCTGCTGACCAGCCTGAACTTTGCTGGAATTAACAAAAGTTCCCGTTGTCGTGACGCTTGCCGAACTGATCCTTAAAACAGCAATATCTTTAGTCGCATTTTTCCCAATTAATTTTGCTTTGACCTTAGTACCATTGGCCATAATTATTTCAATTTCGTTAGCCCCTTTAATCACGTGATTATTCGTAACAATATAAGAATAGTTCCCGTCTGTTTCGTAAATCAATCCGGTCCCTTCGGCCGCCAATTGATCCTCTGTCGAAGAACTGCTGCTACTGCTGCTACCACCGGACTGGCTGCCGAACCATTCAAAAAAATAGTCGCTGGCCTCGGTAGACGGTTTCTGATAATTCTCTACCGTTACAACCGCATTCTTAACTTTGTTGTAAGCTTTGGTGGCTTGAGAGCTTGAAGTCCCGGTCAGATTGACAACTTTCGTCATGCCGGCTGCAATTGACGAGCTCTTCGCCGCTTTATTTTGTGCCGGTGCCAAATAAAACAGATAAAAACAACCCAAAACAACCGTCGCTCCGATGATGGCACTCAACAGCCCAATTAAAAAATACTTGAAAATGTGGTCTTTATTTTTCATGCTTATATTATTATCTCTAAAAATAAAATTAAAGTTAACTATTTATTTCAAAAAGCAAAAACAAGCCTTGTTTCAAGCTCTTTAAAAACTACATGTAAAATAGTTTATTAATAAATTTATCGGCCCCTTCTTGAGTCAATTGCCAATTATCGTTAATAATGACTGTTGCTCGATTTTTAAGTTTTTCAGGAAGATGCATATCGCGCTCGAAGTCGTTGGAACTAGTTCGTTCGACGACACGTTTTGGATTATCTCCACGCGCAATCAAACGATTTCTCAAACCAGCGACATCACTAACTGTTACAAACCAGATAATCGCTTGGTCTTTTAAGGTTTCCTTGTATGTGATTGCCCCAATCGTATCAACAACCAGGCTTATAACACCCGGATGATTCGATCGTTTCGACTTGGCCCAGGCCCGTTCGAGTCCTTCATAAGAGGAACCATACTTGTAACCAGAATAATTAACCTGTTCAATAAAGTGATTCTTGCCCCATGAATCTTCGGTTTCAAAGTAATAGTCGACACCGTCGATTTCACCTTCTCTTGGCTCGCGGGTTGTATGAGTGATCACCCGCGGAACACTGTATTTAGCACGAAGATAACGAGCAACTGATGTCTTACCAGCTCCGGAAGCCCCAGTGATTACGATTACGCGATTTTCGTTTTCCATATTGATTAAATATTATAAACTGAATTAACTTTTTCAAGTTTAAAATAAAATAATTCCCAAAAATATTCGGGAATTATTCTTCAACTTCTCCGGGCTGCATATTCGACATAGAGGCGATATCAATAACCTTATCAATCCAGCCTTCATAAAAACTCCGTTCGTGAGTGACAAGAATCAAACTTCCGTCAAATTTTTGAATCGCCTTTTTCAAAGAATTTTTGGTTGCTTCATCCAAATGATTGGTCGGCTCGTCTAAAATCAAAAAATTCGACGGTGTTAGTTCCATTAAGGCTAATTTAACTTTCGTTTGTTCCCCTCCAGACAATAAACACATTTGTTTAGTCGCATTGTCGGCATTAATCCCGGCCGCGCCAAGCCTTTGACGCAATTGTTTTTGTTCTTCCAAAGGATAGGCCGCCTGCATAATTTGTAAAGGAGTCTTTTTATCATCATCCCAAATCAGATCCTGGTCAAAGTAATTTGTCTTTGCCGATGGCGAAAATTTCGATTTACCGGAAATAGCCGGCAGAATGCCAAGCAGAGTTTTAATCAAAGTCGATTTACCAGCACCATTAAAACCCGTAAAGACGATTTTATCGCCCGAAGACATGCTGAAAGTAATCGGATTCAAGACGGGTTTTTTAGGATCGTAACCAACGACTAAGCGTTCCGCTTTCAAAGCATCGGTTGACTGCGATTCGATATAAGGAAATTTAAAAGTAGCCTTCGGATTTGTTTGTGGCGGCTCGATAATATCCATATGAGCCAGCATTTTCTCCCTCGACTTGGCTCGTCCGGTTGTCGAGGCTCGTGCTTTGTTCTTTTGGATAAAAGTCTTTGTTTTTTTGATAACTTCCTGCTGCTTGTTATAGGCCCGCAATTGCTGCTCGGTTTTTTCCGTTTTCTGCCGCATCGCTTGGTCGAAATTACCACGGTATTTTGTCAAAGTATTAAAGGATACATCCAAAATGACATTGGCAACATTATTTAGAAAATCAAAATCGTGACTGATGATCAAAGCAGCTCCATCGTAATTTTGCAAGTATCCTTCCAACCATTTAATGTGGGAAACGTCGAGATAATTGGTCGGTTCGTCAAGAATAATAACGTCATTGCCCTCTAAAAGCAGCTTTGCCAAAATAATCTTCGCCCGCTGGCCACCCGACATCTCGGAAATAATATGGTCGCGGCCGATCGAATCCAAACCCAATCCGGTGATAACTTGCTCGACATTGTTGTCAATCGAATAAAAATCGGCTGCATCCAATTCGTTTTGAAAACGGGTTGCCCGTTCCAACAACTTGTCATCGACAAGCTCGGCGTACTTCGAGTATAAATCGGTCATCTTCTTTTCTTTGTCGTAAAGATCGCTATAAGCGGTATGCAAAAAATCGATCAGACTCATTCCCGACGGTATATCGGCGTACTGATCCAAATAACCAATCTGAATTTTTTTCTTCCACTCAACCCGACCGGCGATTGGTAAAACTTTCCCGGTCAGAATTTTAATCAGTGTCGATTTACCGGCACCGTTTTGGCCAACAATCCCTAAATGTTCTCCTCGTTCCAGTGTAAAACCGGCATCCGTATACAATTTTTTATCGGCATAGGCCATCGTTAACCCAGTCACATCTAATAAAGCCATCAGAAACAGTCTAGCATGTTAGAATATTTGCTGAAATGAAACCTCGTAAAATGCGTCCAAAAATAATTCCGGCCGATGATACAAAACGTGCTTATCGCTTTTACCGGGATGTTTTCGAATTCCTTCGTAATCCAAAGGACCAAACAACATTAATTGTCGACGGCCAGCCAATAAAATTTATCAAGAGTTCGAAAAGAATCGAGCTGGAATTGCTGGTACGCGATCATCTTCATGAAATCCGTGAACATTTAGCCAACAATTTTTTAACTGAAATAGCCGAACCAGAACATCGTTTTAATAAAAAAATTGCCCTGAGAATCCATGATTCGGAAGGCAATACGGTTATTATCGAAGGAAACGAAGATAACTAATTTTTTAAAGCCTGAGCAGCAGTAATAATTGCAACTTTATATACGTCTTCTTGACTTGCTCCACGCGACAGATCGGAAACAGGTGCTGCCAATCCTTGCAAAATAGGACCAATTGCTTCGTATCCACCCAAGCGTTGGGCAATTTTATAACCAATATTTCCTGCTTCCAAACTTGGAAAAATGAAAACGTTCGCATGACCGGCCACTTTTGATCCCGGAGCTTTTAATTTGGCAACCGATTCGACAAAAGCTGCATCGAATTGTAATTCACCATCAATATTATCAGCTAAATCCGGTGCCATCTCCTGCGCCAGCTTAGTTGCCTGAGCAACTTTATCGACCAATGCATGTTTTGCCGATCCTTTGGTTGAAAAACTCAGCATGGCAACTTTTGGATCGATTCCAAATATTTTAGCCGTATGGGCTGATTGAACGGCAATCTCAGCCATGGTTTGTGCATCAAGTTCGATATTAATTGCCGAATCGGCAAACAGATAGCGTTCATCATTTTTTTGCATAATAAAAGCACCGGAAATACGACTGACACCAGGAGCTGTCTTGATAATCTGCAAAGCGGGACGAACCGTATCGCCGGTTGGATGAACAGCACCGGAAACCATTGCGTCGGCCTTGCCGGTATAAACAAGCATGGTACCGAAATAATTTACTTCCTGCAGCCACATAGCTGCCGTTTGCGGGTCAGTTTTCCCTTTTCGTCGGGTAACCAGTTTATCGATCAATTGATTGAACTGCTTCTCATCGAATTTAAGCGGATCGATAAGCTTGATGCCACTCAGGTCGAAATGATTATCTGCAGCTGTCTTTTCGACCGCTGCCTGATCTCCCAATAATATCGGCGTTAGTAAACCATCTTTTTTTAAACGGATGGCCGCCCCCTGGACTCTTGAATCATCGCCTTCCGGAAAAACGAGTCTCAGTTTTTTTTCCTTAATTTTATCAGCCAACTCAGTAAATAAATTTGTCATTTTTCCTCCAACCCCGTTATTATAGAAAGGGTTTTCATTTACACCTTATTTTAACCAATCAATTGCTGTTCGGTCGTGTGAAAGCAACCAGCTGTTCGTCTGACTGAAAGGTTTGCTGCCAAAAAAGCCTCGATTTGCCGAAAAACCCGAAGGATGAGCCGATTGAATTATCAGATCCTTTTTTGGATTGATTAAAACCGCTTTTCTCCGAGCAAAGTTCCCCCACAAAATAAACACCTTCGGCTGGGGTTCGGCGCTCGCCAGTTGAATGACTGAATCGGTAAATTTTTCCCAGATCATTCCGGCATGCGAATTTGCTTTATGTTCTTCAACTGTCAAAACAGAATTCAAAAGCAGAACACCCTGTTTGGCCCAAGGTATCAAATCATGTGAGTTACGCGTTTTTCCAAGATCGCTGGCAATCTCTTTATGAATATTTTGAAGGCTGCTTGGAGCAGGAAAATTGTCTGGAACACTAAAACTAAGACCCTGTGCCTGGCCTAATTCGTGATATGGATCCTGACCAACAATCACAACTTTTGTGTTCACCAGGCTCGTATAAAGCATTGCCGAAAAAATCTTGTCCTCCGGCGGAAAAACCCGAAGCGGTCCAGTATAAGCCTTATTAAGAAAATCATTAATCTGATTTAAATAGTCTAAACCCAGAACCGGTTTTAGATGTTGATACCAATCAGTCTTTTTTAAGTTAACCAAATAATCTTTCACGGTTAAAATTATAGTATGAGTCGCTACTTTTTAATGCAACAACATAATACAAATCAACGAGAAAATCGAGCTTATAACGAAGATTTTTCGATTGCTTTCAATATTTCCGGAAAAATCGGAAGCAAAAACGACGTCCTTTACGTATACGATACCCAAGGTGTAGAACAATCGAGAATCAGACAGGTATCTTATGGAATATTGCCGCGTTTTCAGCTGCTCTATCAGGACAAATACGTTGGTTCAATCGGTTTCAACTTTGCCGGTTTCAACGATGTGATTTTCGTTCGTTATTTAAATTGGGTAATTACCGGCGAAATAGTTTCGGGAAAGTACCGCATTAGACACGGCCGAAAAAAACTCCTGGAAGTCAACCCGGTTGAATTTCCCGATGGTCTTTTTTACCAACTAGATGTGCAAAACGACGCTCAAGCTTCTGTTCATGTCGCAATCGCCGCTCTTTTGGATCGTTGGGGAATGAAAAAAAATCGTAGTCTCTTAAAGCTGCCGACCAGATCGACTAAATATAAATACAAGATGGCAACAAGAATTAATCAATGAAAATTCTTCAGATTCTTGCCTAATTCCCGTTTTAAATCACGTTCTTTGATTGTTTGCCGTTTATCATAATTTTTCTTACCGGTCCCAATCGCAATTAATATTTTGGCGAAACCTTTAACAATATATACCCGTAAAGGAACGATTGTTTTTCCTTCTTTGGAAACGGCTCGATCCAGTGCAAGGATTTCTTTTTTGTGCAAAAGCAGTTTACGCCGTCGCAAGGGATCGACATTAAATTGATTGCCTTGTTTGTAGGGAGAAATATTCGCGTTGTTTAAAAAGGCCTGTTGGTCGCGAACCGTAATATAAGCATCTCCGATCGTAATTTGGCCAAGACGAACCGATTTAATTTCGGTACCCGTAAGCTGAATGCCAGCTTCGTAAGTTTCTCCAATAAAATAGTTGAAAGATGCCCGCCGATTTCTTGCCAGGGCATCATCATGTTTGTCTTTTTTGGCCATTAACGACGTCCTCCACGCAAACGATATTTGCCGGTTGATTTATAAGCTCCCTTTTGATGACGATTGTTTTGCCGATTTTCCTGATGCTGGTGATTATGGTGGTCCCCATTATGGTCATGATGGAAACTGTGCCGTTCCGGTTCGGCAGCTAAACGAATCTTGGTTACCGGCGCTGATTGCGGATCGATTAACTCAAAATCGATCTTGCGGGTTTCTTTATTGGCATTGATAACCCGTACCTTAACTTTCTGACCAATCGCGAAAATCCGGTGCTTGGTCCGGCCGATCAAAGCTTGACGGGTTTCATCATATTGATAAATATCATCTTTCATGGTACTTATGTGAGCAAGTCCTTCGATTGTGTTCGGTAAACTGATGAAAAGGCCGAATTTCAAAGCTGAATTAACAACTCCGTCATAAATATCACCGATATGATCCTCCATATATTCGGCAAATTTCATATCGTTAGTCGCTCTTTCGGCGTCCACAGCTCTACGTTCCCGCTCAGAGGTATCGATCCCAATTTGCGGTAGTTTTCCCCGCACAGCGTCAGTTGAAGAAGGACCAGTCCCGAATTTGGCATAATGTTTGATCAAACGGTGAACAACCAGATCGGGATAACGACGAATCGGCGAGGTAAAATGAGTGTAAAATTTTGCAGCAATGCCAAAGTGTCCAATTGGTTGCGGTGAATAATGAGCTTGTTTGGTTGCTCTAAGCATCATCGTTTGGATCATCATTTCTTCCGGCAACCCGGCAACCGCATCCAGCGCTGCTTGAAAGTCCTTTGGCCGCAGATTTTTCGGATCGGCTTTGATCGGATGGCCGATAGCCCGCATAAATTCGAAGAAATTAACAACCTTATCACCTTCCGGCACTTCATGAACACGGTACAAAAAAGGAACGTGCAAATGATCAAAATGCTCGGCAACCGTCTCGTTGGCAGCCAGCATAAAGGATTCAATCATTCGTTCACCAATTCCACGATCGCGAACCAACACATCAGTCGGGTGTCCTTTGGCATCGACGATAATTTCCGCCTCATCGGTTTCAAACTCGATTGCTCCACGTTTTTTTCTCATTGCCGCGAGAATTTTGTGCAAATCACCCATCTGATGGATCATTTCCGATAAATCAGCATATTTAGCTGTTTCCGCCTGATCGCCGTCTAGAATTTTATTAATCGAATCATAAGTCATTCGTGCATGCGAACGAATAATGCTTGGTTGTATCTTATGTTTGACAACTTGTCCTTCTTGATTAATTTCCATTTCACAGGACATTGCCAAACGATCTTCATTAGGATTCAAAGAAGCAATCCCGTTGGATATTTCCGTCGGCAGCATTGGGATAACCCGGTCAGTTAAATAAACCGAGGTTCCACGTTTATAAGCTTCGGCATCCAAAGACGTTTTCAAAGGCACGTAATTTGAAACATCGGCAATATGAACCCCTAGATGATAATTGCCGTTTGGCAGTTTCCAGACAACTACCGCATCATCGATATCCTTCGTGTCGGCTCCATCAATTGTAATTAAGGGCTGATCGCGAAAATCCGGTCGTCCCTCTGCTTCAGCGGCCTTTACATCAATCGTTTGTGGAATATTTTTTGCCTGTTGGGCAGCATCTTCCGGATAGTTGCTGGGAATTTTCAAGCTGTAGACAATCTCCAAAATATCAACTCCCGGAGCATCCGAACGGCCGATAACATTAGTAACCGATCCAATTAACAGATTTGGACGATCGCTGGTTGGAAACTGACTGGTTGTCGCCGTGACCGAATCGCGGTCCTGGGGCTGCAAACCTTTTTTATCAACGAGGTATTTGTATTCCTGAAGTTTTTCATCGTTAAAGGTGATCGTGCCGATGTAGTCATTTGGATTTAAATTACTTCTATTCGGCAAGTCGTTTTCGTTAACACCGGAACGAAAAATACCAACTACCTCTTGATTGGCATGGCTAAGGATCTTTTCGATTTTTCCTTCCGGAACCCGACCATCTTTGCCCGGGTGAATAATTGAAGCAAGAACTTCATCGCTTTGCATGGCCAAATTGGTATTGCTGTGACCGATGAACAAGTCATCCTGGCCTTCATCAGTTTTGACAAAGCCGAATCCCTTTGGATTAGCAACGAAGGTACCGTTAATAAAATTTTCAGAAGCGAATTGAGTAGCAGACATACTAATAATTATATCGGTTAATAAAAACGCCGCGATAATTAAATCGCGGCGGGTAGGTAGATAGATAAACTACCTCAGCTGGTCGCCTACCATTATATCAAATATTTTCATAAAGTTGCTGATCGATTTGATCAAACAGGCTGCTGAATGAATCGTCGGCAAGAACTGTCAAACGGTGCATAGCACGACTGGCGATTGTGTACAATAATTCCCGATCGTCTTCACTACCGTAATTTCGATTGTCGGCCTGCCAAAGAATAACAGCATCGAATTCGAGCCCTTTGGCTAAATAACCGGGAATAATAATTGTCCCGGGAACCAAACGCTGGTTTTCCAAGGTAATCAAGGTCGCTTGATAATTCTTTTTTTGTAGTTCTTCATAAACATTTTTTGCCTGAGCGGCCGTCTTCGTAATGATAGCGGTCGTTAAGTCAGCTTTAAGGTTGCGAGATAGACTATCAGCAAGATTTTTCAAGGAATCGCCACTTCGAAAAAGCGGTTTTTCACCCTCGCGGGCAAAAGCTTCGATTGTTTCAGAATCTTTCAGCAGAGCACTTGTAAAATTAGTGATTTGTTCGGTCGAACGGTAAGTTTTTGTTAATTTGATCGTCTTTGATTTCTTTGGATCGAACAACTCATACATTGCCGATTGCAAAGTTCCCGCATTTGTTCGGGTAAAAATCGCCTGATTCAAATCACCCAGCAGGGTAAATTTGGCTTTCGGAAATGAAAACTTCAAAAAAGCCAGTTGGAAAGCCGTATAATCCTGAACCTCATCAACGAATAGAAAACGAATTGTTCGATCCCCATGATGTCCATTGACTAAATCAAATAAATACAAGTAAATCGCCGTATCGTTCAAATTAAGTTTTTGAGTACTTAAATCAGATTTTGATCCTTCAAAAGCAGACTGCCATTCCTGATCGGAAATATCGAAATCGGCGAGATTGATTAATTGAGGTAGTGATTTTAGAAAACCCAAAAACAATTTGTTTGGATTCATAAAAATTCCATGACGGATTCGTCGAATAATTGGTTTTAAAGCATTCCGAACAATTATTCGTGCCAGTTCATTACGCTCTTTTTTCTCCGATTCGTATTGGCGTTTATCAGGGTCGCCAAGCATACTTTCCAATTCATCGGCTTGGAGATTTTGAATCGCAATGTCAACCCAGTCTTTTTTCATTTCTGAAGAAATTCGGCCGAAAACTTTTCTTAATAAAGCCTGTTTCGTTGCTTCTAAACGCTGATTGAGCGAATAATTGTCATTGAATGAATAATAGATTTTTTCGATATCTTCGCTTTTAAAGAAAGGTTCTCCCCGAAAAGCGAGACTGCGAAAACTCATTCCGCTGCGGCTAATTTTTTGAGAATAACGACCAACAGCCTTGAAAAAAGCCAAACTGCCCTTTAAATTGGTCATTTTAACCGATTCCGGGTCGTTTTCACTCTCGAATCGCTCGGCAAGGGTCTGCACTTGAATTTTTGGCAAACGATAATTAGCGTACTGATAAAAAGTCATCTGGATCATGTTATTTTCACCAAGATCCGGCAAAACTTCATTCACATAATCGTTAAACACCTGATTGGGCGAAAAAAGGACTACCTGTCCAGAAGTTATCTTCCCGCGATAACGATACAAAAGATAAGCAACCCGCTGTAAAACAGCTGCTGTTTTCCCAGATCCGGCCGCTCCTTGAACAAACAACAAATCCGAATCGGTATCCCGAATAATTCGATTTTGTTCATGTTGAATCGTAGTGACGATCGATTTCATTTTTGTCGAAGAATCAGAAGACAGAGCATTTAGCAAAAGCTTATCGCCGACCGCTTCTTCGGTATCGAAAACCGTCAGAATAATTCCGTCGGCAATTTCGAACTGACGCTTTAATTTAACATCCGCCGTTTGTTTGCCGACCGGAGTCTGATAATCAATTTTCCCAAGGCCGCCATCATAATATATTGAAGATATCGGAGCCCGCCAGTCATAAACATAAAAATGACCATCATTGTCGGAAAAAGATGCCAAACCGATATAAATCGTTTCTGTTTGGTTGGACTGATTACTGATATCGGTAAAATCAATCCGGGCGAAATAAGGCCTTCCCCGCAATTTTTGCAATGTCTCAAACTGGACTTCAGCCTGAGACATATCACGCTCTTTTTGTGCCAAGACCTGTTGCTGTGCGTGAACCGAAGCTCCAGTCTCGACCACTGCATTGAAATCAGAGAATTTAACTCTAATATCGCGCCAGCCCTTTTCAGCTTCTTTTAAATTGTCATTGGCCCGGTCGATCCGTCCTTGAGTTTCGCTAATTCTTTCATCAAGTTTTTGCAAAACCAAATCGAGATGCCGCTGTTCTTGTGCCTTAATATTATCTTTCATAAATCGTCATAATATTATACGCCAGATTTTTGCGATTAGATAGCGTTCAGCTGCGTGCTAGAATTAAAACATGACACAAAAGGGTATTAATGTATTTTTTGTTCGACACGGACAAACTTATTTTAATTTGATGAATCGTTTTCAAGGCTGGTCGGACATCGATTTAACAGAAAAGGGAATCGCCGATGGACAAGCGGCTGGTAAACGCTTAAGCAAAGTTCATTTCACCGCTGCCTATGCCTCCGATTTGCCAAGAGCTTATAAAACAGCTCAATTCATCCTTGATGAAAATGAAGCTGCTTCCCCGGCCAAGGCAACTTTAAATCGGGACTTTCGAGAGATTTTCTTTGGCAGTGCCGAAGGATTGACGATCAAACAGATCGCCGAGGATTTCGACCATGATATCGATACTTCAATGGTTGACGGGGCAATTGGTTATGGTGACACAATTAAAAAATATGGTTTTGACGGCCTGATGGATTTATTCAAGAAAAATGATCCATTGAGCCTGGCTGAAAATGCCGATGAATTTAATTCTCGTTTACAGCATGGCCTGAATATGATTCGCCAAAACTATGAGATTGGCGATAATGTTCTCGTTGTCACCCATGGAAGCTTAATGCGAGCCTTGGCAAACAAATACAAGTCCCCGGAATTAGCCTCCAAAAGCTTATCAAATGGCGCTGTTTCAAAACTTACTTTCGAAGCAAAAAAAGATGGCGATGTAACAATTGACCTATGGAACGATACAGAAAAAGTCTGGTAAATATAACCAGACTTTTTTATTGGCGATGAAGAATTTTTTTAAATAAACGATAAAAGTAATATTTTGTTTTCTGGACCGGGAAATCAAAGCTGCCGACCATTTCTCTCGTATAACCATTGAAGTGGGTCTTAAAACCAAGAACCCCATCAGATCCGTCGAATTTACCGCTGACACCGTAAAAATTGTAAAGAGGAATCCTCTCTTTAACCGCTTCGGTAATCATCGTATCCTGAATTTCGTAAGGAGCAAAAAGATGTTCGTATTTCTCATCGCTGCCGGAATAAAGATAGACAACTTCTTGATTTTCAATTACAAAAAGCGCAACCGAAACCAACACGATGTCGTGTTTAGCTTCTTGGTGCATTTTTTTGGCTTCCTGCAAACGCTTCTGCAAAGCCGTTTCGGTTTTTATCCCCTCGGATAAATGCCGCTTGGCAGAAGCGGAAAAATCACTTAAATCACTTATATTATGGTAATCCGCTCCAGCAATTTCAGTTAATTTTTTTTGAATATCGTTTAAATCCTTTTCAATAGATTCTGAGTATTCTTTAAAATTAATCTCGGCAAAAATAAATTTTGCTTTTTTGCCATATGTATCGAACAAAGTTTCATAAAAGTCTAAACTTTTATCGTGATAATGCAAACGATCAGCGGTTTGTTGAGTAATTCTCTTAAAGGCCGGCAGTTCATCCCTGCCGATTTTACGTAATTTAATACAAAACTGTTTATTTTTGTTCAAATGGTACTTCGCCTGTCGGTTATAAGATTTGACGACATGTTCTGGATCAACTTCAGTCAAATCTTTAACAAATTGCCATTCCGGTTCAGAAGAGGTTGAAAAACCAATTTGTGGTAATTGATGATCAGCCGCCAATGAATTTAATTTTTCGACAAACGTGGTATTTTTATCGCCAATCAGTTTGCCTCTCTCTGTGTATTTAGCATAGGCGATATTCGGACGGATTCTGATGAACAAGCCATCACGCTTTTTAGAAAAGACTGTTAGGCCACTGATAAAAGCTTTAATAAGCTGTTCATTTGAATAATCCAGTAAAGGGCCGCGTTCAATTGAAAATAAATTCCCCAATTTTACTTTCGCCCAAGTCACTAGCGCACCGGCAACAACTTTTCCAGTATCGTCTTTCAAACCAACCAGAGCAGCATTTTCGCCGCGCTTTTCCAAGAGACTCTTCTGTTCGGCCGACTGGACAAAGTTCCCTTGTGGATGATTATTCTCAAAATTTGCATACTCTAAAACAGATAACTCGCTGAAACGATAATTCATTAATTCTTAAATCCTCCCATAGCTCCATTTGATCCTTCTTCTTGTCCGGGATTCCACCAATTGACATGCGCATTGGTTTGATTAATTCGCATATCAAAAACTTTCAGCAAATCCTTCGGAGCTTTTAGGACTGGATATTTAACCAATAATGTTGCTCTTGTAATAATTCGATAATTAATATTAGGAAACAAACAGGAAATAATCGTCAGCGTCGGCTGGCCATTAATCGTATTGTTCGAGTCCATAACAGATACTTTTGTTTTATAAACGGTATTTTGAACTTTTACTTTATAAACATACAAATATTTTTTATCAATCGTGTAAACTTTCGTATTTTTCAGTGCCTGAACACTGTGAGTTCCACTCGAGGTCAAATAAGGCGCGTTTTTGTTCTCGGTGAGCTGCAGAGCAGAAAATCCGGTTACATGATTATTAAAATTATGAGCTGCCAAAGTGAAGTTCGTCGCCTGTCCCATTTTTTCGCCCTTAATCGAAGCGGCGCCTAAATTCAAAGTACTGCTGCTGTATGGATTGACGTAGATCGGCAGTAAAATATGACGGCTCGGAATACCGACATAACCGATTTTCGTTTTGCCTTGATCAGCGTGAGGATTCCATTCAACCATTTTTAAAATATCTTTTGCGTAGTCTGTGTCACTTTCGGACTTTGATATTTTTGAAGAAGTTTTTTTAGGCTGGCAAACTTTTAAAGGTTCGACTTTGGCAAGAAGCTCTTGATAATGCTGATAGCCCCAATAACTAAGCAGGCCGATCGAGAGCAAAAACAGGCTGATTGTAATTAGCCAATGTTTAAAAGAACGCTTCTTGTTAACTCTGGTTTTCTTTTTGCTCATTTATTAAATGTTAGCAAATATTTATCATAGGCATCTTTATCAAGAACTTTATCAACCTCGCCAATATATTCGCGCGGTGCGTCTTTGTAAGTAAAACCGTGTTTAAAACGATAAAGACCGTCAGAAGGATCAAAAACGCCAACACCACCAAAATCATATTCGGCTTTTTGTAGAGACAGACCCCACTTTGTCATTTCCCATTGCAACAAATAAGGCCCATAGTGTTTGGAATATTTCCGGTCGGAACCGGCATACATATACCAAATTTCATCCCCATGAGCAAAACCGATTCCCGATGCAACGATGTGGCCTTGAAAGTGGGCCAAAAAAATCTTGAACAAACCGGTTGAAGCAAATAAATCACTCATCCGATAAAAATATTCTTTTGGACGATAAGTAATTTGTTGGGCGTTGGCCATCATGACATAAGTCTCGTAGAAATCATCGACAAATTCACGCGAATGGCCAAAATCAACCGTCATACCGTCTTTAATCGCATGACGAATCTGAGTTCGGTAATCACGCTTGAAATGAGTCATCAAATCATCCTCATTTTTTATATCCTTATAGCTTAGGACCATATTTTTCCGCGGTTGAATATTTCCGTGCATGCTTTTAATCTGGACGTTTCTCGTTTGATAACCAGCTGCCTGATATCTGTCATTTAGATCCTGATCGTAAATAACCTCTGGATCCATCCGCAAAAGAAAAACATTATTCGGCAGGGCTTCAAGTGCCTCATTAACAAGGCTGTCAACAAGCTCGATATTTTCAAAATCGGCAATTGGCCCCCGCGGCGAATAAGCCAAAAGTTTTCCGGGAACCGCTTCAATTGTCAAAACGGCCATCGCGGCATCAATCTGGCCGCTTTCATTCTCATGGTATACGTAAAGGTGTCCCCAATTGGCCTTCAAAGCGCCCCAGAGAGTATCTTGGGTTGCTTGACCACGCCAGTTGGTCCGCACGAAATCGTTATACTTTTTTACTGCTGCTTCATTGTTTAAATCTAATATCATTACTTATCTATCATACCCGACATTTTCAAAGCTTCCTGCCAAGTTGGGATTATAAAACCTGTTTGTTGAGATTTTTTTAAACTTAAAACCGAATGCCGCGGGCGATAGGCTTTTTGAGGAAACTGATCTGAATTAACCGCTTTTATTTCAAGCGAATAGTTGTTTAAAATTTCTTTGGCAAAATCATACCAGCTGGCCGTTCCCCGATTAGATAAATTATAAGTTCCGTAAGCTGCCTGATGATCGATTAAATAGAGTATGAATTCAGCTAGTGTTTTTGTCCACGTTGGTCTTCCGACCTGATCGTTAACAACCGTTAATTTTGGATGCGTTTTAGCTAATTTTTGCATCGTATAAACAAAATTATTTCCGTATTTTCCAAAAACCCAACTGGTCCGAATAATATATGCATCAACAGCAGCATCCAAAATCGCTTTTTCACCGGCTAATTTCGCTTTACCGTATTCGTTTTTAGGATTAGTCGGGTCATTCTCTGAATATTCGTCGCTGGAAGTACCATCGAAAACATAATCAGTTGAAATATAAACCAATTTACTGGCAAAAGCTTTAGCTGCTTGTGCTAAATTCTTACTGCCATCTCGATTAACCTGCCAGTTGATCTGTTTTCCCTCGTCTTCGGCCGCATCGACTTTGGTATAGGCTGCTGCATCCAAAACAACATCCGGTTTTTGAGCTTCGATTGCTTCAAAAACCAATTGTCGGTTAGTTATATCTAAAGTTTTTGAATCGTAAGCAACAAAATCAAGACCACGATCCTCTAATAATTCATGGAGTTCTTGACCAAGCTGCCCATTAGCGCCGGTAATCATATATTTCATATTTCTAATCATAATACTGAAAACAGGCAAAGCTCTTTAATGAATAAATATTTTTCCATTGAGTTATAAAATAGTGCTAAGTTAGAGATTAAATAATTCTTTTTAAGGCGGTTTATTTTTTATGCAGGTTTTCCTTGAAAGCGGTTCAGGCATTCTAATGATTATTTTGATGGTGGCGGTCGGTTATTTTTTGGCGACACGCGACTGGTTTTCCGAGGATTCAACCAAGCTGATTGCTAAATTGGTCACCCAGGTGGCTTTGCCTCCCTATATGATTTCTTCGATTACAAGCGACTTTTCTAGGCAAGAACTTTTGAACATTCTCCCTGATCTCCGTTTTCCGATTTTATCAATGATGATCCTTTTTATTATTTCGATTATGATTGTTCGCCTGATTAAAGTTCGTCCAATCCACAAAGGACTTTTTGAGTCGATGTTTTTTAATTCAAACACGGTCTTTGTTGGTCTGCCGATTAATTTGGCGATTTTTGGATCAAAAAGCCTGCCTTACGTGCTTGTTTACTACATGGCAAACACGATGATTTTTTGGACTTTAGGTGTTTATTTAATTCAAAGAGATGGCGAGACGGCCGAACGTATGAGCCTCCAAGCAATTATTAAGAAAATTTTTTCGGCTCCTTTAATCGGCTTTATTATTGGAGTTGTTTTGGTTATTCTTGGAATTCATCTGCCTACTTTTTTAATGGAAGGCTTTAGCTATATGGGTGGATTAACAATTCCGCTTTCAATGATTTTTATCGGCATCTCAGTTCATACAGCCGGAATTAAAAATATGGAATTAAATCGTGATAGTCTTGGGGTTTTGTCTGGACGTTTTATTTTTGCCCCACTTTTGATGATGCTTTTGGTTCTGCCATCATCAATGCCAATCCTGATGAAACAAGTCTTTATTCTGCAATCTTGCATGCCGGTTATGACAAATGCTCCGGTAGTTTCGAAAATTTACAAAGCCGATGCCAATTTCTCATCAATCATGGTAACCGAGACTACTTTGCTGTCCCTATTGATCGTTCCGATTATGATGGTCATCATAACTCATTTGGCTTAAAATTTTTTTGGAAATTGTTTGATAACTTTTAACCTGATTTTTGTGGTCACGATTTAGTCTCGTGAACAAATATCAGTTCCCATTGGAACCACCTCGTTTCTTTCTCAATCAGTTTTAATTTTCCTAACTGACTATGGAAGAATAATATAGGCGTATTCGATTAAAAGGAATATAAATAGAAATTAAGTAAAAATAAAAAGCATTCCATTTTTCGGAATGCTTAATCGATATTTTACTTCAGCGCTGCCTTACTTTTAAGTGGCTTCCACCAGTCTTCGTGTTCCTTATACCAATCAATCGTCTTGATAATTCCCTTATCAAACATAATCGTTGGTTCCCAGCCCAATTCACGTTTGATCTTGCTTGGATCGATTGCATAACGACGATCATGACCAAGACGATCCTTGACATATTTGATTCGGTCTTTGGAAAGACCAAGATTTTCGACAATCAAATCAACAATCTGGTTGTTGGTTTTTTCGTTGTGGCCACCGACATTGTAAATTTCACCAGGTTTTCCTTGGTGAAGAACCAAATCGATTGCCCGACCATGATCCTCGACATACAACCAATCACGAATATTTTCGCCGTCTCCGTAAATCGGCAGATTCCCCCCGGTCATTCCATTGGTAACCATTAAAGGAATTAACTTTTCCGGGAACTGGTAAGGACCATAATTATTGGAAGTACGGGTGATATTGATATTCAGGCCATAAGTCTCGTAAAAAGCCCGTGTTTCCAAATCAGCCGCCGCCTTAGAGGCCGAATAAGGAGAATTGGGTGCCAAAGGAGATTCTTCGTTAAAATACCCTTCCTTGCCCAGACTTCCGTACACTTCATCGGTAGAGACCTGCAAATATTTTTTGATGCCATACTTTCTAGCTGTTTGCAATAGATTTACCGTGCCTTCAACATTGGTCTGAACAAAAATTTCCGGATGAAGAATCGAACGGTCAACATGCGATTCAGCGGCAAAATTGACAACTGCATCGAAGTCGTAGGTCTTAAATAAATAATCGACCAATTGCGCATTGCGGATATCACCGTGAATAAAAATATGGTGTGATTCATTTTTAATATCATCAAAATTATGCAGATTACCGGCATAAGTCAACAAATCAAGATCGATTAAATTATAATCCGGGTGTGCTTTCAACATATAATGTACAAAATTAGAACCAATAAAACCGGCTCCACCCGTAACAAGAATATTCATTGCCATTTAATCAAATCTCCCCATAAACGAAATTATTTTCAGCATCCTTGAGCAGTGGATGCTTTAAATCCTTATCGGACATAATTGCATGTTCGACATTGGTTGGCCACTGAATACCAACATCGGGATCATCAAAAGCAATTCCTCGGTCGGCTTTTGGCGCATAATATCCATCAACCTTATAGACAAAATTGACATTCGGAGTCAATGTCACAAAACCGTGGGCAAATCCCTTTGGAACCAATAATTGACGATGATTATATTCGGAAAGAATGTATCCTTCCCATTTGCCGTATGTCGGTGAACCTTTGCGCATATCAACCAAGCAGTCCCAAACAACTCCGGTAACAACCCGAACAATCTTCGTTTGCGCGTATGGCGCCAATTGATAATGCATGCCTCTTAAAACACCTGCTTCGGCCGAAAGAGACTGATTATCCTGAGTAAAATCAAATTTTAAACCAAGTTTTTCAAACTTTTCTTTCGTCCAGGTCTCCGTAAAGAAACCCCGTTTATCACCAAAAACCTCTGTTTCAATCAACTTGACATCCTGCAAGCTCGTATCGATTAATTTAACCATTCATTTATTCTCCTCATCGGCAATTCGTAAAAGATAACGACCATAATCATTTTTTTTCAATGACTGGGCTAATCCGCGCAACTGCTTACTATTTATATAACCCATTCGAAAAGCGATTTCCTCAAGAGCGGCAACCTTCAAATTTTGCTGTTTTTCAATCGTAGCAATAAAATTAGCCGCATCGAGCAAAGAATCGTGCGTGCCTGTATCAAGCCAGGCAAACCCTCGTCCCATGACTTCGACTTCCAGGCTTCCGCGCCGCAAATATTCGGCATTGATATCGGAAATCTCAATCTCGCCACGACTGGAAGGCTTGATTCCCTTGGAGATTTCAACAACATCGTTGTCATAGAAATAAAGTCCTGTCACGGCATAATGTGATTTCGGCTTTTTCGGCTTCTCGACAATCGAAAGCGCCCGTCCATCTGCATCGAAATCAACGACTCCAAAACGTTCAGGGTCCTTTACCCGATAGCCAAAGACCGTCGCGCCATTCTTCTTTGCTGCAGCTGTTCGCAAAAGCTTTGTTAATCCGGCTCCGTAATAAATATTATCCCCAAGCACTAAAGCAACATTATCATTGCCAATAAAATCAGCTCCCAGAATAAATGCTTCAGCTAAACCATTTGGTTTTTCCTGAACCTTATAGGAAATATTCAAGCCTATCTGCGATCCGTCGCCAAATAGCGCTTTAAATTGATCAACAAACTCCGGAGCACTAATTAAGAGAATATCTTGAATACCGGCTAACATCAAAACCGACATTGGATAATAAATCATCGGTTTATCGTAAATCGGTACCAATTGCTTGCTGGTGGCTTTCGTAATCGGATAAAGCCGAGTACCGGAACCACCCGCTAAAATAATACCTTTCATAAAATTCCTTTCATTTATCTAACAATAATTAGTATACTAATTTTTTTGAATATATAGCTGTTTATGCAAAAATTATAAAGAAAATGAAATTTTAATTTTGTAATTTATCGTATTTTGAGCAAATATAAATGATACTATTATGTTGATTTTTAAAATTTATTGAATTTTGGGAAAATAGAAAATGCCGTATAAAACGCTAAAAACAATTGACTATGAAGCACATCACGACAGCAAAACAGTCGGAACAGAATACGAACGGCGGATTCACAATTATGGTATTTTCAAAAGCGGTCTTTATCCTTTTCTGATCGATCATCAAGAATTGTCACAGGATCGTCGCGAGCTGTTCATCACCCCTTTAAGAGAGATTGCAATTGCCTGTGAACGAATCGAATATAATTCGGCCGAATTGAAATCCAAGCTAAAAGAACTTCCTCCAATTGCCGAAGAACTATATTTAAAAAAATCCCTCATTAATGAAATAACTACCAGCAATCGCCTATCAGGAATTGCAGTTAGAAGAACGGAAGTCAAGGCAGCCCTTGACTCGATCAATAAAGACAATCAAGAACAGGTTCGCTTTGCCCCGATGGCAAAAATGTATAACAAAATTCTTGAGGATGACTTCCAAAGAATCGAAAGTTTTGTCGACCTTCGAAAGGTATACAATCAGCTCCTCTTCGGTTTAATTGAAAAAGAACAAATGCCGGACGGTGCCTTCTTTCGTAATCGACCGGTTTCGATCAAAAATGATCAACAGAAAATTATTTTTCAACTGCCCGGCAACGAAAACGATCTGGAACAACGGCTGAGTAATTGGTTGAAATTTATTTCCAACAAAAATATTCCTTTCATGATTAAAGGATTATTGGCTCATGGCTATTTTGAGAATATTCATCCATTCTATGACGGAAACGGCCGAACAAGCCGCTATATTCTTTCTCTTTACTTGGCCAGAAAATTAGACCTTGTTACCGGCTTGAATGTTGCCCAGGCAATTTACGAAAATCGGGAAAGTTATGAGAAGGCTTTGCTTGCACTCGGTGATCAGGGAAATTTCGCCGAAGGAAGTTTTTTTATCAATGATTCACTTTCGATGATTGAAAATCGGCAGCGCAAGATCATCGAAGATCTCGATGTAAATATTAAACAGTTGTCCCGAACCAATAAAAAAATCCAGCAAATTTATCAAATAAATTCACCGGAGTATTTTGTTTTAAATCTTTTATTACAATCGAAAATATTCACTGATAATCAAGCAGACGGACTCCTTGATCGTGAAATTGTCGAAATTTCGGAAAACAGCAAGCATTCCAAACGGGCGATAAACCTGGCGATCAAATCTTTAGAGCAAAAAAAACAAATTACTACCCTCAAGAAAAATCCATTCCAGCATTCAATCGATATAAACTAAAATCAAACAGGATTGGCTAAAAGATCAATTTCTTCGGCAATAACTTTCTCTAATTTCTGCTGTGCCTGCTTTGAAAAACGGGAATAAGAATAACTATGTAAGAGAAAGTTCTGAATTGATTTTAAAAAGACAATATAGTTCGGTCCTTCTTCAGGCAGGCCAACGAAAAGACTGCGGTTATTTTTCCTAACCGTTTGCCAGGTACTGTCCAAATGAGCTCGATGAACCATTAATGGTTGGTTTACATGATAAAGAGACTCGCGCATTAAACCCGCCAACCAGGTTGCTTGATCGTGAGCCTGGTCCAAACCGTTCGAATCAGATCTGATTCCCGCATAAACTTCTTCAAGCGGTCCAATAATTGATTTCTTAAAAGCCATTGAACAACCGTCACGACGAATAATCAGATTATGGAGGTCAGGAATAACTTGGCCTACATCCCCATTTCCGACTTCGTCAATTGTGTCTTTTGGAAGGATCTTTTGATCAGCCGGAAGGAAATTGTAATCGGATACCAAAACTTCCATATCATCGTTTTCAGAAAAACATTTCATTGATTCAGAAATTTTGTTTTTATTCCAAATGTCATCTTGGTCGGCAAAAAAGACAATATCGGTATCGGTTTGATCAACCATATCCATAAAGTTGTCCCGCCAGCCTTTCCTTTCGGGATTAACCTGAAAATCCCAGCTATTCTGTAAATCATGTTCAAAAATAAAATTTTTAACAATTGTTTCCGTATCATCGGTTGAACAATCATCGCGAATAATTACTTTTGTCGGTTTAAGCTTTTGATTGGCAATCGAATCGAGTTGATCGTAAATATATTTGGACCCGTTGAATGCCGCCATAATCACTGTTGATGTTAATTTCATAACCACCCCCTAATTTAATTGTAATTTTTTCTGACAAAAGTACAAATCAGGGTTAAGTTTGTGCACTCATTAAAAATAAATCGTATTTAAGTGTGCATTGAATATCAGAAAATGAATTCAAGATAGTTCATCAACTGAAAAACTGCGAATTTTATTCTTGATTTCTTCTTGAAAATTCCGCTGTAGGAAATATGGATAGGACTGATTGCCGGCAAAAAATTTTTCAACTGCCTTCAAATAAACAACGAAACTAAGACTGTCACCATATAAATGATCTTTATGCTGCTTTTTTTCAGTTTGCCAAGTGCTGTCTGGATGAATCCGTCTAATAAACAAAGGCTGGTGAAGATGATAAAGCGTTCCGCGGGCAACTGCCGCCAACCAAGCAGCCTGGTCGTGAGTCTGGGCAACCGCATTAAAATCGACTTTTACACGACGAAAGATTTCGATTGTCGAATCAATAATCGACTTTCTTAAAGCCATGCCGCACCCAGGACGGTATACGGCCAAATTCGTCAGTGTCAGATCGACTTTATAGAGTTGACTGGAAACAGGTGTCTCTTCAAGTTGACGAACAACCAACAAATTTTGTTCTTTGGGAATAATTACATAGTCGGAAACCAACACTTCCATTTCCTCTTCGGCCTCAAAGGCAGTTAAAGTAGCTTCCACTTTGTTTTCCTGCCAAATATCGTCCTGGTCACTATAAAAAACGACATCGGTTTCAGTCTGCCTCAACATTGAAATAAAATTTTCCCGCCAGCCTTTTCTTTTTTGATTGACTTTAAAATCCCAACTAGCTCGCAAATTATTTCCGTCAATAAACTGGTTGACAATTTCAGCCGTATCATCACTTGATTTGTCATCGCGAATAATAACTCTGGTCGGCAAAATACTTTGATTAAAAATTGATTGAAGCTGATCATGAATATACTTGGAGCCATTGAACGTTGCCATGATCACAGTGGACGTTAATAACATATATCACCTCTTACATACATTGTAAAGCGTTCTCAAATCTTCTGCTGAGGCAAGACTTTCCCAATCTACTGGAGATCCTTTAAAATTCAAAGTAGAATGACTGTATCGTAAAAATTGTCATAGTAATATAATTTAAGTCATAAAGGAGAATAAACGAATATGAGCTTAAATTTGGGTGCCGGCGACTTAACAAAAGCTACCAAATCAAATTATGATTTGGTAGTCGAGAAAACAAGCATTCTGGTTCAATTTAAGGAGGCTGCTTACACAGGGGAAGGAAACAACAATCTACTCATATTAAAAACATCTTTTAGCAATCTGAGTTTCGATGACAAAATTATCGACGGCATTGAAATCTTGATTGGTAAAATTTCCAAAAAGCAGGAGCCAAGTTTTCAGGGATTAAAACAGCGGCTTACGAGGCATTAATTGATTTCGGGGAAGAAAAAAAGAAAACTTCGATTCTGCCCCTTGTCGTAAAGGCCAGGGAAAGCAAAACGGTCTTTCTCATTTTCGAGCGAGCAAATGGATTGGACGAGTGGCCAAGAAAAGCAAACCATTACCATTTCCTCGTTTCAATTGATTATAAAAAATATAAAAAAGTTTATTTGGAACTCCAAGAAGATCCAATCAGTCTTAAAGAATTCAAGAGCAGAGAGGGATTAGTTATTTGAATCAATTCAATAAAAAAACGCTTCAATAGGAGCGTTTTTTTATTATAAATATTAAAAGTAAGAACCCTTCTGAAAAAATCGAAAAATAACAAAAATCAAACAAGCCAACAATTTATTCTTTTTTAAGAACCCTCTTCTTTGATAAATAGAAGGAATTAATTTTCTTAAAAACTGATCTCATAAAGAATAAAACGGCTATTGTGATCATATCTGTCCCCTCATAGCAGAGAACATCGTAATTCATAAAGGATGCCAAAAATATAAAGAAAGAAAGTAATGGTATAAAAACTATTTTTTATCAAAAAGTTAATGGCGATATTTCTTTGGAGTAACACCGGTTATCGAATGAAAAATTTTTACAAAATAACTTTTATCAACAAAGGACAAGTAATTGGAGATTTCCTGCAGATTTTTCTTATTATCAGCCAGCATTTTTTTCGCTAATTCGATTTTCTTATTATTCACATACTGTTTGACGGTCACGCCATACCTTTTTTTGAAAATTGGATTAAGGGTTTGTTTAGAAACATTTCCCTTTTCGGCGATTTCATGTAAGGTTAGCTTTTTTTCAAGGTTGCCATCAATGTAGTTGCGACAAATAAAAGCAACACCGGCGCCGTCTTCGCGATTATGGTTTTTCAGTTTATCAAAATATGCCCAAACAATTTTTTTGATTTCACTATAAAAATTAACAATCTGCTGCTGATATACCCGATTGATAAGTTCCATTCTAATTTTGGCAGATTCATTCAGCGACAAACCAGAATCAATCGAATGATCGGCCATGCTGCAAATAAAAGAAATTAACAGTTCCTTTAAATAACTCTGATCAGCCGGGACGATCAATTGATTTTTCTGATGTTGATAATTCGGAAAAAGAGATTTCAACTCATTCATATTTTTGATGATATTCTTTTGATCCAAGGCCTGTAAATTATTCGCAATTTGTTCCTGGTAAAAAAAGAAAAGCGATTCTTTGGAATCTTTTTTAAAATTCAGATTTTCAACCTGTTCCACAAATTGTTTTTGTTCCAGCCAATAAGTCATAACTTGGCGGGTCGGCGGTTTCTTTTGCGTATAAAGAGAAAAAACAAGTTCAGCAAGTTGTACGGCATCAGCAATCGAGTGGACATCGCTTTGGGACTTGTCACTAAAATCTCTTTGAATATATTCATTTGGAAGCAACAAAATATGCGTTTCCAAATTAATCGGCAATTCGATCATGACCTTGCCTGCTCCGCGAATCAGAACATAGTTGCCCAAGTTGGCCAGGCGAAAAACCCGCTGCAGATCGTCTTTCCCAATTGCCGGTAAAACAAATTTATTGGCGTCGAATAGAAAATCGAGGCTGCCTTTTTTTACAAAAAAAATCTCCTGATCGGAAATATCACTGAAAAATTTGAGTTGTTGATTAGATTCATTCATATCGCAGACAAAAATAGAAACAAAAACAACTTTATACAAATTAATTATAACGTTACATAAATAAAAGCTTTCAGTTGCTAAGATACGGGCGTTTATTAAAAAAAGAACGGGGATGATTATTTTTTTAAAAAAGAAGTTGGAATTTTTAATCGAAAAATAAGGGAAATTTACGGAGAACTACTTTGTCAATCGAATTTAAGAATATTACAAAAACTTATGATCAAGCACCGGTACTTGAAAATATCAATGCCGAAATTGAAAACGGTGAATTCTTTGCAGTTGTCGGACCATCAGGATGCGGAAAGAGTACCCTTCTAAGAATGTTGGCTGGCCTGATCGATATAACCGACGGAATTATAAAGATTAATGGAAAACAAATTAATGGACTGGCCGCCAAAGACAGAAATCTGACGATGGTTTTTCAGGATTATGCGCTTTTTCCTTTTCTCAATGTCGAGGACAATATCGCTTTTGGATTAAAGGCCAGAAAAATGCCCGAAGAGGAAATTAAAAAGAGAGTTGCTCACGCGCTTGAAATGGTTGATCTTTCCGATTATAAGGAAAGAAAACCGAGGGATCTTTCCGGTGGCCAAAGGCAAAGAGTTGCATTGGCCCGGGCAATCGCCAGCGATGCCAAAATATGTTTAATGGACGAGCCTTTATCCAATCTGGATGCCCAATTAAGAGTAAAAATGCGTTCCGAAATTCGCGACTTGCAGCAAAAACTAGGTTTAACGCTTATTTATGTCACCCATGATCAAATCGAGGCAATGACGATGGCTGATCATATCATGGTTTTAAACGACAAACATGTCCAACAAATCGATACGCCGTTGGGAATTTATAATCAGCCGGCTAACGAATTTGTTGCCAATTTTTTTGGCTCCCCAAAGATCAATATTCTGTCAGGAAATTATCAATCGAACAATCACGAGATTACAATCGACAAATATTTAAAAATAAAAGTCAATAAAAAACTTGATAAGAACGACTATGTGGTCGGAATTCGACCGAATCAAATGGACTTTGAAACAATTGATAATTTAAAGGAGGGAAATGCAAGCGTAAAAAATGTTTCCAATTTAGGTTCGCAAACGATTGTATCGGCTTTGCTGGATAATGGCCAAACAGTCAGAATCGTAAAAGAAAATCAGCTATCGATTGCCCCGGGAGAAAGAATAAAAGCCACTTCAAGAGGCGACGCTTTCGTTTTCGATCCTGAGAAAAGAAACTTGGCTGCCATCAGCGTGGGAGTTTAATCAATGGAAGAGGAAAATAATTTACTCGATGCAAAAAAACAAAATATTCTTGAAAATTCAAAAAAATCAATATTGGCGAATAAAATCAGCGTCAAAAAAAATGACAAATTTTACGCACTGCTTTTTTTAGGGCCGTCGCTGCTCCTTCTAATTCTTTTTATTTTTTATCCAATGCTGAAAACAATCTATCTAAGCCTGTTCTTGACGAATGGGAATGGACAAAACACAGTCTTTGTTGGTTTGGAAAACTATGTTTCCCTTTTAACATCCAGCACTTATCTTGCCAGCTTAGGATCCACTTTCGTTTATGTTATTGGTGTTTCTGTTTTGACGATTTTTTTAGGTCTTTTACTAGCAAGTACAGCCAGCAAAAACGTTAGAGGGTCCGTTTTTTTTCGAACAATTTTTTCTTCGACGATGGGCGTTTCCATATCGGTCTCGGCAATCTTTTGGCTATTTATTTTTAATCCTTCAATTGGAATTTTAAACCAGGTCGCAGCCTTCTTTCACCTGCCGATTCTAAACTGGTCAACCGATCCGAACTTGGCGATGATTTCCGTGATAATTTCAACTGTCTGGATGAATTTGGGCTTTGCGTTCCTGGTACTTTTCAGTGCCTTCGAATCTTTGCCGCTAAGTCTCTATGAAGAAACAGCAATTGAGGGAGTTGGCCCGGTCTACCGATTTATGCACGTGACAATTCCACTCATCTCACCAACTCTTTTCTTCGTTTCTATCATTACATTAATCGAATCATTTAAAAGTTTCGGCCTAATCGATCTAATGACAGCTGGTGGGCCAAACAATGCAACCAATATGCTGGTTTACCAAATTTATCAAAATGCTTTTTTGAATGGTAATTATTCGCAAGCCAGCGCTGAATCGGTCATCCTAACGATTATTATCGCTATCTTAACCTTTATTCAATTCAAATATTTGGAAAAGAAGGTCAGCTATTAATGGAAAATCTAAATCAGTGGACCGGAAGCAAAAAAACTTGGCATTACCTGTTGCTGATAATTTTGTCGCTTCTAATACTTGGTCCTTTTATAATCGGCCTTTGGACAAGTCTTCTACCGACTGCCGACATTTCAAGCGGAAAACTGTTTATTGACAATATTTCCCTGGACAACTATTGGGCAGCCTTGACGCAAACACCAATAATTCGCTATTTGTTCAACAGTTTGTTTATCTCGATTTTAACAATGATCTGTCAGGTATTTTTCTGTTCCCTGGCTGCGTACGCTTTTGTCTTCATTGATTTTAAGTATCGGAATTTTTATTTTTATCTGGTTCTTTCAACAATGATGCTGCCATTTGAAGCAGAAGTAATTCCTAATTTTCAAACAATCAAATCATTAGGATTACTGAACAGTTACTTGGGAATGGTCATCCCCTTCATGACTTCGGCTTTTGGTATTTTTATGCTGCGGCAGTCTTTTATGCAAATGCCTTACGAATTAAAGGAAGCCGCCGACGTTGAAGGGTTGAGCCATTGGCAATTTTATCTAAAAGGAGCTTTGCCCTATAGTAAATTAAGCATTTATACATTAGCAGCCTATAGTTTCCTTTCTGCTTGGAATCAATATCTCTGGCCCTTGTTAACAACTTTCAGTGACGACTACCGGCCAGTTCAAGTAGGCCTGCGCGAACTTCAATCCCAGGAAACTTTCAACAACTGGGGGATGATCCAGGCGAGCGCGGCAATTATCGTCATTCCAACCCTGATCGTTCTATATTTTGGTCAGCATTACTTTAAATCGGGTCTCAATGAAGGTGCCGTCAAATGAAAAATCAGAAGAGAGTTATTTATAACTTAATCATCGTTCTTACGGTTGCGTTTTTATCTTTGCTCCCAGTTAGTTTGTTGGGCAACAAGCAGGCCTCTGCAGCCGACAATTCCAAAAGAATTAAAATTGTTTTTTGGCATGAGATGACCGGACCGGCACAAACGCAACTCAACGAATTCGTCAAACAATTCAATAAATCGCAAAGCAAATATCAAGTCGTTTCTCAATTTGAAGGAACTTACGAAGAAGCCGTTCAAAAAATCTTAAACACACATGAAAGCAATACTTCTCCGGCCGTTTTTCAATCAGCTGATATTTCAGTCAGCCAACTTTATCACAGCGGCTATATCACGAAGGTCCAAAAGTTCATCGATAAAGACAAGAGTTTTAACGTAAACGATATATCCTCGGTTGCCCGAGCCTTTTATAGTCAAAAAGGAGAGCTATTGGGGATGCCCTTTAATACATCGCAACCAGTTCTTTACTACAATGCGTCGTTATTAAAAAAATATAATATCACTCCGCCGCCAATGAATCCAAGTTATAGCGATATCACTCGCGTGGCAAAACAGCTCTATCAAAGATCAAACAAAAAAGTCAAAGGAATGACAATGGAAGTTTATGGCTGGCTATTCGACCAATTGATTGCAAATTCCGGCAACTATAGCGTTAACAATCAAAACGGTCGTCTAGCAACACCAACAAAAGCTTCTTTCATTAATTCCGGTTCGCTGAAAGCGATGGAATGGATCCAAGAAAACGTTAAAAGCGGCGACTTTATAAATTACGGTTCCGGTACAAACGCCTCAGCCAATGAAATGGCAGCCTTTTTATCCGGAAAATTGGGTATATTCATGGAATCATCAGCCGATATCGGCCAGTTGACTCTCGGCATGAAAAATCAAAAACTTGGTGTAACCTACTATCCTCATGCTGACGGCCAAAAAGCCAACGGCGTCGCAATTGGTGGTGCCGCTCTTTGGATCAGCAACGATAAAAGCTCAGAAGTCCAGCAAGGCGCCTGGAATTTTATTAAATACCTGGAAAGCGCCAAAAATCAAGCTACCTGGCAAAAAGCAACCGGCTATCTGGCTTTGAATAAGAACTCGAAAAAGACAAAAACTTTGAAAAATCTTTATAAAAAGAATCCAGCGCTAAAGGTTCCCAGCGAACAATTAGCCAAGACCGTTCCAAACAATTCCAACTCGGGAATCTTTGTCGAAGGAATTGTCCAGGAAAGAATAATTCTCAACACAGCCCTTGATCAAATTTATAACGGCAGCAATATAAAAAGCTCTTTGACTCAGGCTGAGGAAGCTATGAATAGTTACATTAAAAATAATAATCGAGCCAACGGTTGGCGTTATTAAAATCATCATTTAGGGAGTATATAAAGAAATGTCAGATCAGAAAACTTTAATTTTTGCCCATCGTGGAATTCCAGCCCGCCTTCCGGAAAATTCATTGGCAGGTTTCCAATATACAATTGACCATTCGGCCGATGGAATTGAATTCGATGTTCATTTAACCAAAGACCGGGTTCCGGTGGTCATGCATGATGAAAGAATAGATCGAACAACAAATGGAAACGGCTTTATTAAAGACTATCAATTCGCTGAACTTAAAAAATTCAAATTAGCCGACGGGCAGACAATCCCTTCTCTAAAGGAGCTTTTAAAATTAGTCGAGAATAAATCAATTAGGTTAAATCTTGAGTTTAAGACCGATTTATTCCACTATGAAAATATCGAAGCCATCGTTATGGAAATGGTCAAAAAAACAAATCTCAAATATCAAATTATCTATTCGTCTTTTTATCTAAACTCTTTAAAAAAATGCTATCAAATGGATAAGAATGGCCAATACTGTTTTTTGACTCCTAAATACCTTCATAATGCCCACCATTTTATGAAGATTAATCATTTGGCTGGTTTGCACTTAAAGCACTATCAAAAATTGGCAAACACAACCGAAAGAATCTGGACAATCGATGATCCATTAGAAGAGAAAAAACTGTTAAAAAAGCATGTTGCCGGCATTTTTACGAATAATTTTCAAAAAGCCGCCGAAATATTGAACGAACAATAGGCAAACTGTCAATTGCCAAGATAGCAATTTTACCGATAAAGATAAGCAGAAATATTCATTTTAGAAACAAAATAAAATCTTTTAAATTTATTCAGTATTCATTTTTCAAAGTGCAGAATCATTAAATAATCAAATATAGGAATATAAGAAAAGAACGTTGAATCATTCAACGTTCTTTTTTATGCCCTATGAAAAAATCCAAATATTGAATTCTACCATTGCTTTTGAAACCAATTGGAGAATGCTTCAACATCGACCTTCTTTGCAACTTTGGCATTAAAAGGTTGTTTTAATTTACCACGATCATCAATAACTGTAGCGCCACGCGTATATTTGCCGCCAATTTCGACAGCAACAAAGGCCGACGCAAGCGTAAAGAATTCCGGATGAAGCAAATAAGAAACCGTCAGAGCATCGTAAATATTAAAAGTATTCCTATCAGGACCACTATGGTAACCGCCAAACATTAAGGATATGGAATATCCAATTATTCCAGAAGCTTTAATCGATGTTATCGTGTTCTTGTTTATCTGTGCCATCCGTCCAATTTCTAAAGGAATAATCGTTAATGGTATCGTGCTTTGAAAGATAATGTTTGCTGCTTCCGGGTCATTAAAAACATTAAATTCCGAAAATATGCCAGCGTTTCCTCTGCCCCAAGATCCACCCATCATAATGATCTCTGATATTTTTTTTCGATCTTCCGGATATTCTTTTAATAAAATTGCTAGGTTTGTCAATGGTGCAATCGCCAAAATTGAAATCTTGTGATCAGAGTTACTTAACAATTTATGAATGGAGGAAACTGCATTTGTATTTAAAAGCAGTCCTTTGTCTGGAGCAGGAAACTTCGCATCTCCAAGACCATTGTTTCCATGGACCGATCGCGCCTCAAAATTCCTTCCCAATAGAGAAGCTTTGGAACCAGCGGCAACGGGAACTTTTTTACCCCAAAATGTTAACAATTTTAGCGCATTATTAGTAGACTGTTTAACGCCAATATTCCCATAAACAGTTGTGATTAAATCGATCTTTAAGTTGCTGTTCCTAAAAGCAAGCGCTAAAGCCAAGGCATCATCAACCCCCGGGTCGGTATCTACAATTAGCTCTTTGAGTTTATTCATTCTTCCCCTGCCAGCAATAAAGGTATTTTAGTTTGAGTTTTAACATCAAAAATACCTTTATCTGATACCTTAATCGAAGGTGACACCAATAAAGAAAGAGTCGACAAAGACATGATTTCATTGGTATTGACATATCCCAAATCTTTCATTGCCAGTCTTACCTTTTTTAATTTATGACCAATAATATCAATGGGTTCATCACTTATGATGCCTGCTATCGGCAGTTGGACATTGGCGACAATTTCTTTATCCTTAACAACTAAATAACCACCCTGCTGACTAGCAACTTTATCGTAAGCAATCGCCATTGAATCAGGATTCGTTCCCAAAACCATCAAATTATGGTGGTCGTGAGCCCAAGTCGTTGCTATTGCGCCACTTTTATTAATAGATTTAGAAACCAAAGCAAGAGTCAATTGACCTGTTTTGCCATATCTTTCCTGAACAGCTAATAATGCCAGACCAGCTTTTTGCCAGTCGACAATACCATCCTTAACAAGCAACTCTTTTTTGACTGCTTTCGTAAATGTTCCTTTAGCAGCTATTTCAATAACATTAGCAGTAATTTTTTTTAGATCTTTTGAAACTCTAAGTGTAAAATCTTTAGCTGATCGATTAGGAACATAAATCGAATGATACTCTTCACTAGCAAACGGTTTCTCATCATCAATCGACAATTTATCTATTGGGACGCCTCTCTTGTATACATTTTTGATAGAGAAACCATCTAAGTTGTTTAAAACGACAAAATCAGCAATTTTGCCGGGAGCAATCACGCCACGATCTTGAAAATGCATGTGCTGCGCGGGTGTATAAGTTGTCATATATATTGCCCACTCCAGCGGTAAGCCACATTTCACTGCCAGTTTGATAATAGAATTAAGGTGACCGTTGATCAAATCGTCGGCCATTGTATCGTCGGTAACCAGGGCCGAATAATCGTAGAAATGGTTCTTAACGATTGTTTCTATATTTTCCTTATTGAGAGATTTTTTCTGGAGCTGAATAAACATGCCATTCTCAATTTTCTCTTTAATTAAGGCAGGCGTTTGCTGAGTATGATCAGATAAAATACCGGCAAAAATGAACTTAGCCAAATCTTCTTTACTAATGTTTGGTACATGGCCTTCAAGGGGCATTCTTGGACGTTTCTTTTGACATAAAGCAATAATTTTTCTGATTAAAGAATTAGGCTCAGAAGTGATTCCTTTAAAATTCATCGCTTCTCCCAGACAAATAATTCTAGGATCTGCCAATAATTCCTTAACTTCCTCTAAATCAATAATTCCACCTGTTGTTTCCAGTTCGGGATTTGTAGAAGGAACAGAAGAAGGAATCGCGAAAAAAGTATCTATCAAAGAAGGCTGATCCATAAAACGTTTAAGGCCTTTAATGCCGCTCGTGTTAGCTATCTCATGAGCATCGGCAATAACGGTTGTCGTTCCAAAACGAATCGCAGTTTCGCTAAAATTAGTTGGCGTGGCCATAGAACTTTCAATATGCATATGCGAATCAATCAAACCAGGAATAACATAAGAACCTTTGAGATCCAGTATATCTTCAAATTTAAAATCATCGGATAGTTTATCTGCTATTTGAAAAAATTTCCCATCGACAATCGCAACTTCTTTTGCAGCGAACTGACGTGTAAAAGTGTTATAAATTTGGCCATTGATTATTTTTAGATCAGCTTTAATCAATTTATTGTTGTCTCCTTAATTATTAATCAGCGAATTCCAACGGGTAATCCAATTCTTTAAATGAGCGTTCACATATTTAAAATCAATTGTTTTAGCCCGATCGGCAATTTTTCCATAAGTTTTATTTTTAGCGTTAGCTGCACTTAATTTGACTTTTGTATTTACTGGTGCATTGTTAAGGGAACTTGTTTTAGCGACTTTTTTCTGAACACTTTTAGAAATACGGTAATCCAAATACTTATAGGCGGCTTTCAAATTCTTGGTTCCTTTAACAATCGAAACTGTATCATAGTTTGCATAAGTACCACTGTTGGGCACAACGTAACGAAGATTAGAATTAGAAGTTTCCAACATTCCAACAGCATAGTCACCGACAACGGCAGCTTGAATTTCCCCAGAATTAAACATATTTGCCAAATCAGATGACTGTGTATATGTTTTAACTAGGTTTGGCTTTAATGATTTCAAAGCAGAAAAAGCCGATGCTCCACTTTTGCTAGTGATGCTCTTTCCGGAATCATCTGCCGCAATATATAACATCGCCGGACCAAAGGTTGTTGTAACATCAGGAATCGAGATTTTGTTTTTTAATTTAGAAGACCACAATTGATTCCATGATGTTATTTTGCCAACCTTTTTTGCATTGTAGACAATTCCAACACTATTGATCGTATAAGGAATACTGTTAGTCTCTTTGGCCAGTTTTTGTTCACTTTTCGATAAATATTTAAAGTTTTTCAATTTGGAAAAATCCAATTTCTGAAAGACTTTCTCGTTATTTGCAGTTAATGCATTATTTTGCGATAACTCAACCACGTCAACGTTACTGTTTTTATTTTTTTCAATCTGAGTTAATCTAGTAGCACTATCGCCAAATTGGGTGTTTATTTTAACATTTGTCTTTTTAGAAAACGGAGTTAAAACATCGCTCTGCATTTGTTTGGTACTTAATCCAAAAGTCGAAACCGTCAAACTTCCTGAACTTTTAGCCTGTACATTTGTGTTTATTAATGAAACAAATGTTAATAAGGCTCCGGTAATAATTGCCGTACGCATAAAAATACTTTTTCTTAATCCCATTTTAATTCCCTTTTAAATAAATTTATTTGCTCAATCCCAAAACCTTTTGGCTGGGAAAGTTTAAAACAATCGGCTGTCCGGAAAGATATTTTTTATCCGTTCCAGAAACCGCAATCACAATCCCTAAAGGTGTATCAATTTGATAGCGATAGCTATCACCCAGATAGGTGGAAAATAATATTTTTCCTTCTAATTGATTATGATTATCCGAATTTTCCGTTTCTTTTTCGATTATTTCGATATCCTCTGGACGAATCGTCAAACTGATCACATTCGGAGATGAGTCAGCCGCTGTAAACTCAAGATTATGATCTAATAAATATTTTTGATTTTTTAAGAACTTTTTTACTTGGAAAAAGTTTTCATAACCAATAAAATGTGCAACGAACTCCGTTAAAGGATGATGATAAATAGATTCTGAACTGTCAAATTGCTCAATCACGCCCTTATTCATCACAGCTACATGATCAGAAATAGCAAAACATTCTGACTGATCATGTGTTACGAAAAGCATTGTTAATTTTAAGCGTTGTTGAATTTCGCGAATCATTTCTCTCATTTCAACCCTTAACTTCGCATCAAGATTACTTAAAGGTTCATCCAACAGAAGAAGACTGGGATGGGTAACTAAAGATCTTGCTAATGAAACACGCTGCTGCTGTCCGCCGGATAATTGGCTTGGAAATCTCGCCGCGTAATCCAAAAGACCAACTATATCCAACATTTCATTTACTCTCGAACTCAGATCGGGCTCACGAATATGCTGATTTTTAAGACCAAAAGCAACATTTTCTCTCACCGTCAGTTGCGGAAAAAGTGCATAACTTTGAAAAACCATCCCAAAATTCCTTTTATAAACCGGAATCCTACTGATATCTTTTCCATCAACCAGAATTTGACCCTGGTTGGATCGAATAAGCCCTGCAATTGATCTTAGAGTAGTTGTCTTCCCACATCCGCTTGGTCCAAGAAGCGAAACCAACTCACCATCTTCAATCGTTAAATTTATATCATTCAATATTTTATTTTTTCCGTTATAGCTTACTGCCAAATGTTTGACATCTAATCTAGCCATCTGATCCCCTTTTTTTAATTGATTAAGCTTTTCAGGCCTAATTTCTTTTCAGCCATCAGCATGAATATAAGTGTTAGCAACATCAAGCAGGTTGAAATTGCCGAAACAGTCGGATCGTAATTGTTTTGCAGATAATTTAGAATTGACGTCGGCAACATATTCACGTTTGCTCCGCTTAAAAATACAGATACCGGAATGTTATTAAAAGAATTGATAAAGGACAAAAGAAATCCGGAAATAATACTGGTGGAAATATTTGGCAAAACCATTTTGAAAAATCCAGATAAACGAGAAGTTCCCAGAACCCAACTTGCCTCTTCTATACTTGAATCAAATTGCTCCAAACCGCCAATAAGCAGCCTAATCGTATACGGCATACAAATTAGAAAATGTCCAAAAAGGAGGCTGAGAAATAATGGAAAACGGGCATATATAACAAGAGACGAATACAAGGAGAAACCAAGAACAACCTCAGGAACCATAACCGGTGCCAAGAAAACACTTTCTAAGAAATGACTGAACTTTGTCTCACCCCTTGTCAAAGCATAAGCAGCTGGAAGGCCAACCAAGGCAGAAGCAAGCGATGCCAATAATGCAATCACGACACTGGTTATAAAACCTTGAGTAAAAGAATCCTGAGAAAAAATGTTTGCATACCAAGCAAAAGTAAAGCCTTTGATTGGAAAAGAAATAGTTGGCTCAGTTCCAAATGATGTTACGACTATCAAAATCAGTGGAAAAACAAGGAACACAATCGTCACAATCCCAATTATTTTCGTAAGTAAGTGCTTATTCGTTGTCACAATGTTTTCCTCTTATCTACCTTTTTTTGAAATTTCCTTAACAGAAATGTCACAAACAAAGCAATAACAATCATTATCGTTGCGATAACGCTCGCAGCTTGCCAATTCCCGAGGGTCATAGCCTGCTGATACAAAAGTGTCGACATCACCAACCGCTGATTACCTCCCAAAATTTGTGGTGTTGTATAGGCCGTTAACGCTCCGACAAAAACCAGAGTTACTCCAGTAATAATCCCAGTTGTCAATTGAGGAATGGTTACTTTCCAAAATATTTTTGCCGGTCGAGTGCCCAACATCAAAGCTGCGTTGTCCAACTCAGGATCAAGCTTTTCGGATTCGCCAATTAGAGTAATTATCATAATTGGCAAAAATAGATAAACGATTCCGGCAATAATAGATCCATCAGTATAAAGGAAAGACAAAGGACTATTAATAATATGTAGAAATTTCAATAAATTGTTTAAAATTCCACTATTCCCCAAGATCGTAATCCAAGCGTAATTCCGGACAACACTATTGGTTAGGATTGGAAAGACAACTAAAGTCAGTAGAAAAGTCTTTTTGAAACCGGATAGTTTAGAAAGCCAAATGCTGGTTGGGATCCCTAAAAGTACAATAATAAAAGTTGAAACCAAAGCAATTGATACCGTTCTTAAAATTACCAGTTGATTTTGTTGATTGGATAAAAATCCAAAATAACTATTAGCCGAATCTTCGCTGGAAGAAAAAGTCGGCAATACCATCATTATCAAGGGGTAAAAAAAAGTAATAAGCAGAACAACAATCCCAGGAATAATCAATCCGAATTTATTTTTCTTCGACGAAGAAATACCAGCCTTTCAATCATAATTTGCGTCCCTCCAAAATGACGACTAATTCATAATATCACTATTTTACGAACTATATTAGAGTAATTTCCATAATCATTCATAAAAAAGTATTAAAAAAGCCTTAAAAAATATTTTTATTCGTTTTTGTTCGTCTTTAATCGTGATTTACTTGTTTTGTGATTTATGCTTGTAAGACAATTTTTTAAATCCATCAAAATAAAAAGCATCGATGCTTCCAATGATAAATTTTTATTAATATTTTTTTGATTCTCAATATCTATCTGAAATAATTTATAAATAAATAGTTCCCATAAAAATTATGTAATCGCTTGCAAATATTACCATAAAGATTTATTATCTACTTGAGTACTCAAGTACTCAAATTAGGAAATTATCTATGGAATCTTATAAAGGAAATAAAACAACTAGAAAACAAATTGTTTCTAGCATTCAGATGGACATTATAAAAAATAGAAAAATTGGAGAAAAACTGCCATCAGAAAGTGAGTATGCGAATCTCTTTGGAACAGCAAGATCGACAGTGCAAAAGGCTCTAAGAGATTTGGAAACAATGCAGTTAATCGAAAAAGTTCAGGGAAAGGGATCGTTTGTGATATTTAAACATCCAAAAATAGAGATGTTTAATTTTAAAGGATTTTCAGAGTATGCACATCAAATTGGGGCAACTCCAATAACAAAATTAATTAAAAAAAAGAAAATTGACAATGGCCACAAAATGCTTCTCAAGCGCTTACGCAGTATCAAAATCAATGATGAGATAGCTCCTTTGACATTCGACGAATCGATTTTGAGTTTAGATGATTTTCCAGGATTGGATCAATATAATTTTGAAAAGGGTTCTTTATATGACGTCCTAAGAAATAAGTACAACACTTATCCAGCGATAGCTAATCTTGAAGTCATACCAGTTGCTCCAGAAGAAGAAATCAGTAATTTATTGAGGGTCTCAAAAGGTAATCCTTTATTGAAAGTAAACGGTTTTGTATATGACTCCAATTCTGAAATCATGGAAAAAGTCGGCATAATATACAGTGACCAAGCGCGCTTTAAATTCACTCTTGGAATTTAGGAGAAATCGATGAGAGATAAAGACAAAATTTTAGGAACATTATACGGTCAGGCAATCGGTGATGCAATGGGAATGCCGTCTGAGCTATGGCCAATTCAAAAAATTAGAAAAAAATTCGACGGAAAAATAACTGATTTCATGGATGGCACACAAGATAATGAGATTGCGCTGAATTTCAGTCGAGGTGAATACACCGATGATACAAATCAAGCCTTTGCGATTCTTGATGCTTTAATAGAAGCACATTGGGAACCCAAACAAGAAATTCTGGTTAAGCACATTATGGAATGGGCTAATAAAGTTGGGGCGTGGAAAAATAATATTCTAGGACCAAGCAGCAAAGCCGCTCTCACTCTAATTAAAGAAGGAAAAGATCCAACTGAAGTTACAAAAAAAGCGTTGACTAACGGGGCTGGAATGAGAATAGCTCCAATTGGATCTCTTTTTGAAACAAATCAAATAGATAATTTGGTAAAAATGGTATATCAAGTCACAAAAATAACTCACTCAAGTGACGTTTCAATAAGCGGAGCAAGCATGATCGCTGGTGCAGTAACAGCCGGAATTGCCAATTATTCATGGGATGACATTATCAATTATGCAATTAAAGCAAACAACAAAGGACTAAAACTTGGGTCCCCCACTTGGGCTGCCAAAAACAAAAATCGTCTGGAAATAGGAATTGATATAGCGGACAAATATGCGAATAACGAAGACGAATTCAGCAAACAAATCTATGAAACTTTAGGAACTGGGACTATGATTTCGGAGAGCATTCCAGCAGCAGTTTCAGCGGCATATTATACAAAAGATGTTCAAAAATGTGCGATCCTATGTTCAAATCTTGGTGGCGATACAGACACAATCGGAGCGATGGCCACAGCAATCTGTGGTGCTAAAAATGGAGCGTCAAGCATTCCAATTGAATGGAAACAATTGATAGACAAAAAAAATCCGCAACACAACATTGAGGAACTTAGCGACAAAATAATTTCATTTAAAAACTAAATAAAAAAATTTTTTATGAATAACAGCGCAAGAATTTTTGAAATTATTTTATAGATTCCGAAAAGGAGCTAGAAAATGAATGAAGATTCAATCAGGATACAAAATTCAGAAAAAACACTCACGCCGGGTAAGCTTTTTTACAACTGGTTTGCTGCGAACATCGGAATATTAGGATTCGTCTACGGAGCTATAATTGTTAGCTACCATTTATCATTTATACAGTCAACTATTGCAGCTTTAATTGGAGCCCTCTCATTCACAGCACCTGGTTGGGTGGCAATGATCGGGCGAAAAGAAGGAATTACAACTTTTAAACTTAGTCGGGCCGCCTATGGGACCCGCGGAAACAAAATTCCGAATTTCATCGCCTGGATAAATATGATTGGTTGGGTTTCGGTGAACGTTTTAACCGGAACGCTCTTACTTACGGCTATGTTCAAAACAATTAATATTCCTAAAACTACTTTGTCTGATGCAATTGCTTTGGCTATCTTTGGTGGATTAGTCATTGCTTCGGGTCTTCTTAAAGAAAACGTCTTGGCCAAAATTCAAACTTGGTTAAGTTGGATTTTTGGAATATTAACACTAGTTATTTTATTTATATTCCTCTTTAAAGCTAATTGGAACGAAGCTTTTCAACTACCATCAGGAAGTTGGGTCAAAGGTTTTTTGCCAGCGATAAGTATCGTAGCTGCAGGATCAGGCATTTCTTGGTCTATGGCTGCAGCTGATTGGGGAGCTTATGTAAAGACTAATACTAAACCTTCCGCCACATTTTGGAATACAACTTTAGGTGGATCAATTCCACTTTTTATCCTAATGTCCGGAGGCGTCTTATTAAGTACAATTTCCCCAAACTTAGCAAACGCAAGTGAACCATTTTCAGTTATGTATAACGTATTGCCAAGTTGGTTCGGTTTTACTTATTTTCTTGTTGCAGTGGGTGGTTTGATCCCGCAATGCATAATATCGCTGCGCTCAGCAAGAATTAATCTATCAACCGTCGGAATAAATATATCTCAAAGATCATCACTTGTAATCCATGGTGCGATCGTTATATTAATTCCGATTTATGTTTTATTTGTTTCCGGAAATTTTCTCAGCAGCTTCGAACTCTTCCTTAATTTCCTCGGTATTTGTTTGGCATCTTGGGTTGCCATATTCTTGTGTGACAGCGTTATGTATAGAAAAAAGGGATATGACATTAAATTAATGGAAAACCGTTCACCAATACATTATAAATGGGATGGAATAATTTCTTGGATTTTGGCTACTCTTATAGGGCTATTATTCACAAATAATGCAATTTGGAACGGGCCGTTCGCGAAAGGTATATTCCGAAATAACAGTTTGGGAGTATTCATTTCCGGAATTACTGCAATTTTATTTATGTTTATTTTTTATTTACTTAAAAAGATGAACAAACGTGATTAGAAGGAGCGTTAATTATGAATAAAACACTAGTAATTGGAGCAGCTTTCGTCGACGTAATAGTTGATGTGCCAAAATTGCCAAAGACAGGTGATGACATTCCTGGAAATCTCAAATCATATGTAGTAGGTGGTTCGGCATTTAATGTTTTTGGAACTCTAAAGCACGAAAAAATTAATACTGATTTATTTGTACCTGTTGGTGAGGGAAATTATGCAAACCAAATCAAAGAAAAAATGAGAGAATTAAAAATTCCAATAAAATTACCAGTTAGGGGAAATGACAATGGATGGGATATTTCCTTTATTGAACCAGGAGGAGAAAGAAGCTTTCTAACAATACAGGGCATTGAACAAGATTGGAAAACGGAATGGTTCAAGACAATTAATATTAATGAATACAAATATTTTTATTTAAGTGGATATGAAATGGAAAATGAAAACGCAGGCAAGGTAATTCTTAAAGAACTGCAGAAACGTATCCCAGAATCATTACTATTATTTGATGCATCCCCTCGCATCTCTTCCATATCTAAAACAATAATTCAAAAAATAATGAAAAAAAACGTGATTATAAATTGCAACAAAGAAGAAGCAAATTATTTCATGCCCAAAGGCCACTCACTAGAAGAAAAAGCGAGAAGGATTTATGCAAAAACAGAAAGTCCCGTTATTGTAACTTTGGGGTCAAACGGAAGCTATTATTATGATGGAAATGATCACATAATTCCTTCTGAAAAAAAGGATAAGATAATCAACACAATCGGAGCTGGCGATACTCATTGTGGCGGTATTTTAGCGGGGTTAAACAAAGATATGTCATTCAAAGATTCTGTAATACTAGCAAACAGGCTTTCCGGTTTAGTAGTTGAAAAAGAGAGCGGCAGTTTGTAAATATAAATATAATTAGGTTCTTTAATTTAAAGTGATAAAAAGGAAAACAGCCCAAGATTTAATCAAATCAGAATTGAATCTTAGTTGTTTTTTAATTTATTTCATGAAAAAAATAAAGTTCTATAAAATCACTCTTCCTTCAGCCAACTCATTTTTTCTCCAATCATTTCAACAACATCGTTTAAAGCAAGTGAAGCAACGATTATGTAGACTGGTAAAAATTGGATCATGTATCTGCTTCTTCCTCCTTCGAAAATGAGCAGGTACAAAAATCCACCAACGATTGCCAACCGCAGAACTTGTGAAAACTTTGTTCTGTATCGCCATCCAAAAGCTATTATAAAGAGCCAAATTATCCACCAAAATTGCGCAATATATCTAAAATCCGCTAAATGTTTGCCATTCGGATATACAAAACTTTGAACAAAAAGCCTTAAGACCCTTAGAAGCAACCTTTGCTGACATAAAATGCCCTTCTATCAACCAAGCAAAACTACCATCGGATGAGTTCTTATTTTGTTTATGAAATAAAAACTTTATATATCCAAAAATACCCATTCTTGCTAAACGCTGATTAATCTTTCTTTTAGAGTATTCAACTTTTTCCTTTTTACTTGGTCGAGCAGCCATGGCCAAATTATCCTCTTTGTTATAGCCGCCATCTCCAGCCATCCCCATGCTAATAAAATGAATTGCCGGCATCGTCCTGCTTCTATCTATTTTCATATAGGTTTCAGAATTATTCGCATTTTGCAGATAACGGTAAGTAATTCCAGTTGAAACAATGAAAAAAAGAGAGGAAATTAAAATAATAAACGCGTATTTTTTCTTTCTTCGATCATCTTTTTTAAATAGATAAAGTATTTCAACAAGGAAAATAGCAATAAAAGGAATAATAGCCGACGGTTTGATAAAGTATGATGCACTTAAAACACTCCCGCCACTAATCGCTAAAAATACTCGAAGGATACCATTAAATTTTGAATGGAAAACAATACAATAACTCAACAAATAAAGCGAAACAAATGGCAAAACCCAAGTATCAGAGTAAGGAACCAAGATCATTGGAAATAGAGCCAACCAAATCGACTGAATATACAAAACATTGCTTATTTTTCTTCTATCCAGAACCGCGACAATCAAAGCGTTGAAAACTGCCGATAAATCAACCAAAAAGAGATTAATGTTATCAAAAAGCAACCATGAACTATTGGAGAAGAATTTCGCAAGATAGTGTTGCTGTAGCATCAAATTAATGTTGTTCGTGCTCAAACTATAATAGGCTTGTAGTTCTCGACTTTTAGTATCCGTCAATGCCGAATGAATGGCACCTGCATCGAAACCAATCGAGGGATGAGTCAGCTCGACAAAAATAATTTGCAACAGGATCACTAGAACAAAAATAACAATCGAACTGAATAAAGCGCGTTTGATAAAAATATACCGAAAAACATTGCGTAACTTTTCATTTACGAAAATCGCAAGACTGATTGTCAACAGAAAAAGTAAAAAGACAACTGAAATCCATGTCGTTCGATTTCCGGCAGGAGTATCGCCAAGTGTTAAATTGGGAGATGCGATAGCAAAATAGAGCGTTAAAAAAATAAAAAAATTGAAAATATAAAAAATAATTCTATTTCCCAAAGAAAATAGTCCCTTTCTTTTCATCAATTCATCTCCTCTTTAAGCAATTCCACGATAGGAAAATTAACCATACTTTTCCCGCTTTCTTGATAATCAATCTAAAGATATACAGTAAAAACGTGTCGGAGATTCTCCTACTTCAATTCTTATCAATTTACAGTTTATTTTTTTCAAGGAATCAGTGATCATATCGAAGAGATAATTTGTTAAATTTTCCAGTGTCGGATTGATTTTGTCGAAAGGGGCGATTGTATTGAGAAATTTGCCTGATAAGCCACTGATTGTCTCAGTAATAACTTCCTCAATATCTTCAAATTTAATCATATGATCATTAGAACTAACGATTTCACAAATTATCTCCCAAGTGTGGGGGTGCTCAGAACCAATCCCGGCCTCCCAACGAATTGCATGGCTGGCATTAATGTAAGATCTCATTTTGTAAGTATATTTTTTACGTGTCATTTATTTGTTTCCCTTTTTGTCTTTCATTCCCTTAAAATCACTCCGAACAACTTTTTTTATATCCGCGCATTCTTCTTTAAACGTTTTGGATTTCCATTTGATTGGTAGAGTGATACTGTTTATAATTCCAATTAGCCTGATAAAAGAACAGATTAAGTTGTATAAAGGCATCGTAAACATAATCCACCATTTTCTGCTATAGAACGATCGCTCTTCGTCAAATTTTTTTAGAAACATTCTAACGTTGATAAAATTCAGAAATGAATCAAAGACGTATAGCAAATACATAAAAATGACTGATAAAAGCAAAACAATTGGTGAGTAACCAAGGTAGGCCAAAACAAAAATTCCGAACATCCAAATCATTCGTGGAAAAACAAAGGTGTGGTCAATCATTAAGCGTCGAACCATAAAATTTTTAAAAAACTTATCGAGATGCAGCTGGTCGCTCATAAAGGAACGCGAGACTTCGATTTCGCCACGCTGCCATCTTTGTCTTTGAATATACAGCTGATCGAGACTTTCAATCGGGTCTACGTAGAAAAAAGAATCAGTACACAAAGCCACCCGCCCTTTTAATTTACTGCGAATTTGAAAAGTCATATCTGTGTCTTCACCCACTGTTTGAGTATTGTACATATAGGTTTTTAATAATACTTCTTTTCTAAACGCCGAGAAAGCACCCGACATCGTGAAGAGCCTATTAGCCGATGATTCGATACTTCTTCCTGAAAGAAAAGCCTGAGCGTATTCGAAATATTCATTATTTTGTAATAATCTCAATAACGGTTTTTTGTTATTTTGAATAATTGCTTTTTCGGTTAAAATGGTGCCAGTCATTGCATCAATATCAGAGTTATTTTCAAAACCAAGAACCATCCGCATTAGTGCATTCTTTTCCAAAACACCATCACTGTCCAAATTAATAATATATTTGCCAGAACTATTATAAATAGCCGAATTCAAGGCAGATGCTTTCCCTTTATCGGTGTTCATCCATTGAAGCCTCAAATTGGAGAAAGACTGTTGAACCTTATTGAATACTTGAAAGCTATTATCAGTACTTTGATTATTAGCAACGATAACCTGCATAAGTTTGTTTGGATAGCTTGAATCACTGATTGATCCAAGGCATTTAAAAAGTGTCTCCTCGGAATTATAAACAGGGACAATAATCGAAATAATCGGCAATTTCGCCGGTTTCTTTAAGTCGTTTTTTTTTCTGCTTTCAAATGTTAATTTGACAAAGTAAAGACATTCCGGGACTATCTCAAAAATAATCGGTATCAGCATCCAAGTTATCCAAAAACCCATTTGAGCAAATGCTTGATCCAAGAAACTCATTTTTCGTCTCCCTTATATATCAACTTTCCTGTAAAGTTTTTTATAATATGAGCACGGGTAAAAACATTGTAATATAAGGCTATAACCAAAATATAAAAGAAAAGTCTTCCTAAAACAGAATGCGCCAGGAAAAATATTTTATTTCCGTTAAAAAAGACAATTGTCGCGACAACAAAAAGACGTAAAATATTTGCAGCATAGATCCACAAAGCTCCAGCGACGCCTATAATAGTTCTTTCTTTGCGACTGTAAACAGGGTAAAAAGCTATCAAACTCCAAAAAGCAGTCGTTTCAATGATTCCGGAACATTCATAATCGACAAACATCAGAATTGTATCGTGAGTATTTTGTATCTCGATTAAATTTTCTCTGTAAAAAGCAGTAAACATTCCACTTAAAGACCCGAAAAGACCAATGCCCCTTGTCACAATCGTTGAAAAAAGCCAGATTCCATATGGCCGGCTTAAGGCCATCAAAATTAAGAAAAGACCGACGCTTCCAGTTATAAAATAGAAAGCCGATAACTTGGCGCGTTTTAAAACTGACAGGATATAAACCCATATAATGGTCCCAATCAAAATTATTGTCGTAATCAGCATTAATGAAATCCAATCTTTTCGTGATTATTTTTCTTCTTATAAGTAATTCCAAAAAATCCAAACAAAGCAAGCAAAAAACCAATTCCCACAATAATATAAGGTCCCGTGCTAGTACCTTAAATCGTAATATGTTGATAACCCAAATTCGAATTAGCAAGTGTTATCGATTGACCTGAAATTGTGCTGAGATTGAAATCCGTTATGGGAATTTTGACTTCAGCTACACTATTGGTATATGTTCCTTTTCGATATAAAGATGTGTCTGCAGGGAAAGTCTCACTATATGCGTTTACATAGCCCACTCCGTTGGTTTTATATGTGTAACTTGTCTCATCCCACACACCTGCACTGAAGCTGGCCGTCTGACCAGCTGATAAGTTGCCTGGAACATTAAGAAAACTTATATCGTATTTCTTATTGCCGATAGTAATAACATATCCAGCAGTTTGTAGACCGGATTGATGTCCGCCGTAAGGAATCATATTAACGTATAAATACAGGTATTGATCGTCTGACAACATAGACAGCTTATAAGTAACGTTTCCATTCGTTCCTTCTTCGTAAAAATCCGTCATCGGCTTACCAGACCAATCGTCGAATTTTCCATCAATTAAAATTCCGGAACCGCTCGAAATACTGTCAGCGTGAACTACTACAATTGGAAGCAAAAAAAATCCGAAAAAACAAGTTATCAATACAATAATTTTTTTCATATTTTTTCTTTCTCGTATATAAATAAGATAATTTTTCCTACAGGAAAAGAACTTAATCTCTATTTTCTTCTATTGAGTCTTAACATATTAATAATTTTTTGTCAATAGTTAATAAATAATAATATTTCATTGTCTATTTTCTTAAACAAAACTTATGAGTCAAAAAAATCAATTATTAAGATAAATTTCATAAAAAGCTACAACCGGATAATAATTTTATATTTAGTCAAATAGGGATCCTTTTTAGCCTAAATAGTATTTTCAAAAAATAATTAACGATATTAAAAAACGCCAAACTGATATTTTGGCGTTTTTTATCTGCTTTTTAATGTGATACCTGGATTATTGTTGGCTGATTAACCGACCGACATTTTCTGCGGTTTGCGTTAAGTTTTTCTTGGCATTCTTAATTGCCTGATCCAAGCTGACCACCCCCGGCAAAATACAAAAGATCGAATCAATCCCAAGTTGATACAATTGATCGATTCCATCGCCGACATTCCCGGCTAAGGCAACCACTTTCACATTGGGAACAGCTGCCTTAACAGCCTGTGCAGTTCCCATCGGAGTTTTGCCGTACTGAGTTTGAGAGTCGATTGCTCCTTCGCCAGTAATAACATAGTCTGCCCCTTTGGAACGTTCTTTTAAACGCGTCATTTCGACAACAATTTCAACTCCTTTTTCCATTTGAGAATTGGTGAAGGCCAATAAGCCGGCTCCCAAGCCACCGGCGGCTCCGGCTCCAGGAAAATCAGCCAATTTTTTGCCAAGATCATGTTGAATAATATCGGCATAGTGTTTTAAATTTTTATCCAAGATTTCGATTATTGATCTTGTTGCGCCTTTTTGCGGACCGAAAACCCTAGCTGAACCTTTCGGTCCAACCAAAGGATTTACAACATCCGAAGCGATTCTGATTTTTGTTTGAGCAACCAGTGGATCGACTTTGGAAAGATCAATATGGTCGAGTTCAGCCAACCCAGCTCCACCGCGCTTGATTGGATGACCGTCTGCATCCAGAAATTGAACCCCGAGTGCCTCCGCCATTCCTTGTCCGCCATCGGTCGTTGCACTGCCTCCAATCCCGATAATAATTTCTCTGGCACCCTTATGCATGGCGTCCAGGATCATCTGACCCGTACCAAAAGTTGTTGTGATCAAAGGATTTTTCGTCTCCTCATTAACAAACTGAATACCACTGGCGGCAGCCATTTCAATTACAGCTGTTTTTTGATTACCGAATAAGCCATAACGAGCTTTTGCCTTTTTTTCCAAGGGATCCAAAACGTCAATCGTCTCAAAATCGCCATTGGTCGCATCAACCAAGGATTGAACCGTACCTTCGCCTCCGTCGGCCATTGGAATAATTTCATATTCGGCATGGGGAAAAATGCGCAGCAGTCCCTCGTGAATTGCGTCTGCAGCTTCCTTTGCCGTTAGACTTCCTTTAAATGAATCTGGTGCGATTACGAATTTCATGTTTCACCTCACGCTTATTTAATATTTTTTAAAAAAATCCATATATCAAAGTACCGACGATTGTCATTGTCAAACCGACTGCCGTTTCATAAGGAACCGAACCCATTCGTTCCTTTAAATTCATATTCATCGCATTGGCAGTAACATGAAAATAATTTCCTTGAGGAAGATGATCGATAACTGTTGCGCCAGTATGGACCATTACAGCTGCTGCTAATGGAGCTGTTCCAAACGAAAGGATTGCTTTACTGAATGATCCGGTAGCGAGAATAACTCCTGTCGAAGTCGAAGCGGTCGCTGCGGCCATTAAAATCCCAGAGATCGGGGCAAGGAAGGTCCCAGAAATGCCCGACACTTTGATCAATGAAACAATCTCAGCCGGCAGCGTCGAAGAAGTTATCAAACCTCCGATAGCCCCGGCACCAATCAAAATCAAAACAACATCGGTCATTCGCTCCATTCCCGCTTTTGTATACTCCAAGACCTTATTGCCTTTATGCATCGCCAGCATGCCGACGATTCCGGCAAAAGGAAGAATGTACATCGCGTCGACTTGAAATTTTTCTAAAAAAGAAACATGCAAAATGCTGCCAATCGGATTTATCAATAACAAAATAACCGCCAGCAGTGGAGCGACAATTGCAGAGCGGAGCGAAGGTGTTTCAAGCTTAGTCTGGCCGGTCTGCTTTTGATTGACTTCAACATCAGCCATACTGGCAATCGCCCCTCTATGTCTGAGAAAAGTCGCCAACAACACAGCCATTGCCAAACCGAAAAGTGCCGGAATAAAATCAGCCACCATTAATTGGCTAAGCTCTAAATTAAATCCCCGAGCAGCGGCAATTGTATTAGGGTTCGGTGAAATGATATTACCAGCTTTGCCACCCCCGGACAGAGCAACCAACAATGCCAATTTAGAAATTTTCATGCGGCTGCCAACCTCAAGAGCAATTGGAGCAACAATCAAAACGGCAACCGGAATAAATACTCCGACAGCAGTGATGATCATTGTTGCGAGCGCCAGCGATAAAATTGCCCATTTTTCACCTAATTTGGTAACGATCGCCCTTGCAATGGCATTCGCGGCTCCCGATTCCATCATGACGCCGGCCAAGACACCGGCTGCCAGCACTCTAACAACCGTCCCCATTACACTTTGTGTTCCGGCAACAACTATATTAACCGTTTGGCTAAGACTGGAGCCGCCAATAATGGCACCAAAAATAGTTCCAAGCAATAATGAATAAACTGGATTTAATTTCCATAAAATTAATCCAATTGCCAGGGCTAAACCCAATAAAGCCCCGACCCAACTAACTGAATTTGACATTCTCTTTCCTCCCTTCCAAGAAAATTCAAATCTATCCTAATTATAAATGATGGCTATAATCGAATTACTATTGCAAACAAAAAGGCGCCGCAGCTATTAACCGACGCCTTTTCAATATCACTTTTCATAATCCGACTGTAAGATTGAAAAATAAGTTTATTTGACTATTTGTAAGTTTTTATTTTCGTCGATCATCTTTTTGACCATCCGGGATATATGGGCAAGATTGAAACCGTAATCGTCGATTACATCATTTGCCTTGCCAGATTTGCCAAAAGTATCGACGGCAAGATTCTTTCCAAAAATTCCGGTATAGCGTCCCCAAGCCAAACTCGATGCCATTTCGATCGACAAACGGTTAACGACCTGCTTGGGCAGGACACTTGCTTGATATTCTTCACTTTGCCTTTGAAAAGCCTCCATGCTGGGCATCGAGACAACTGAAAGATCGTAACCTTCTTTTTCAAGTTCTCTTTTAGCTTCCAGAGCCAAATGGAGTTCTGACCCGCTGGCAATCAGAATCGCATCGGGAAGATCTTTTTTGGCTGAGGAAACAATGTAGGCTCCTCTTTCTACTGGAGCGTCCTTTGTTTCTCTTAATACAGGCAGCTTTTGTCTTGAAGTAACCAAAGCCGTTGGACGATTCGTTGTTTTGGCAATGGCCTTCCAAGCGGCCAGGGTTTCGTTTTGATCGGCAGGACGATAAACATCGATTCCCGGCGTGGTCCGAAGCGTCTCTAACTGTTCAACCGGTTGATGAGTCGGCCCGTCTTCGCCGACAGCTAAGGAATCATGAGAAAAAATGAAGATCGAAGCGAGTTTTTGCAGGGCGGCCAAGCGAATGGCCGGCTTCATATAATCGCTGAAGATAAAGAAGGTCGAAGCAAAGGCGCGACTATTGCCATGGAGGAGAATGCCATTGGTAATTGCGGCCATCGCAAATTCACGAACTCCATAAAAAACGTTTGAACCCTGAGGCGTTAAATCGGTAAAATCGCCTTGATCTTTCAGATAGGTCTTGTTAGATGACGAAAGATCGGCCGAACCGCCCCAGAAAGTCCTGTTTTGATCGGCGATTTGTTGCATGACCTCAGAACTGCTTACACGGGTTGCTAGTTCTTGATCATTATTTTCAGCCAATTTCAGATTATCGGTATTTAAAGTCGAATCATTATTTTCCAGCTGCTCTGCTAATCGAGGAAAAGCTTCGGCGTAAAGCTGAAAGGATTCTTGCCAACTTTTATAATACCGGTCTTTGGCTTGATGACTGTCGTTAAAAAGATCGTAAACATCTTTTGGAATTTCAAAGGGCTGATAGGGCCAGTGATAGAAATCCCTGGTCTTGGCCACGTTCTCTTCGCCGATTGCCGCCCCGTGGACTTTGCTGCTGCCCTGAAGCGGCGTGCCGTAGCCAATGATTGTCTTTATTTCGATAAAGGATGGTTTGTCGCTCTTTTTCGCTTCTCTGATTGCTTCATCAATATCAGACAAATTATTGCCATCGGCGACAAACTGGTAATCCCAGCCGTTGCCGATAATCCGATCCTGAATCTTTTCGCCGGTCGAAAGCTTTAAGGAGCCATCTAAGGAGACATCGTTGGAATCAAAGAGAACGATTAATTTACTTAATCTTTTCTCACCGGCAATTGCCATTGATTCTTGACTGATCCCTTCCATTAAGTCCCCATCGCCGACGATCACATAGGTCTCGTGATCGAAGATGTTAAAACCAGGGCGATTATAGATGGCCGAAAGATGTTTTTCGGCCATCGCCATGCCAACAGCCATCGTCAGCCCCTGACCCAAAGGACCGGTTGTCGCATCGATTCCCGGGGTGTGTTTCCACTCCGGGTGACCCGGCGTTAGTGAATCCAACTGACGAAACCGTTTTAGATCATCGATCCCGACTTTAAATCCGTTCAAATGAAGCAGGCTGTAAAGCAGAGCCGAGCCATGGCCGGCACTTAAAACAAAACGGTCCCGGTTGATCCAATATGGATCGCGATTGTTAAAATTAAGGAACTTTTGAAAAAGCGTGTAGGCCATCGGGGCAGCGTCCAAGGGCAGGCCCGGGTGGCCGGAATTAGCCTTTTGGATCATATCGAGACTGAGAAAACGGATCGCATTGACTGCCTGCTGTTCGTCTTGACGGTTCAATTCTTTAAGTGGAATATTTTCAAATTGAGTATCGATCATTTGTCCTCCTCTTTAATAGATTGATTATTTAAAAAATTATTTAGCAGGAACCACTTTTGAGCGGTCCTTTGCATTTAATACGATTGAGGTCAAAACAACTACAAGCAGGAAAATCAATATTCCGGAAACAAGTGTTATTGCTCCATAGCTACCTAATTTACCGACCAATATTCCTGGAATCAGGTAATCCGTATCGGCAAAAGTCGATGCAGCTAATTTGAGAGTTCCAAGAACCGGAAGAATAAATAGTGGTAACCAGGAAATCAGCAAACTATTAAATGTTGCTCCCAAAACAGCCCCACGTCTTCCGCCAGTTGAATTTCCATAAATACCTGAAGCTGCTCCACAGAAAAAGTGGCCAACAACTCCTGGAATAATAACAGTCGTTCCAAGTGCAATCATTGCAAACATACTTAGAGTTCCAACAAAAAAGCTGACAAAGAAACCTATCAAAACAGCATTTGGTGCGTAGGGAAAGATAATCGGGACATCAAGTGCAGGCTTTGAATTTGGAACAAGTTTCTTGGCGATTCCCTGAAAGGCAGGAACAATTTCTCCAAGAATCATACGAACACCTTGTAAAACAACAACGAACCCGGCAGCAAATGTTCCTGCCTGAATAATTGAATAAACAATGTAGTTAGTGCCACCACTTAATTTGCTTTCAATATAGTTCGGACCGGTGGCAATTGCCAAGATGACATAAACAACACTCATTAAAAGAGCAATCTAAACAGTAGAATCTCTCAAGAACCCTAAACTTTTGGGGATATTAAGATCTTCAGTACTCTTACTTTTATCCCCAAAAAGTTTTCCAATCAATCCAGCTGATGCATAGCCGATATTACCGGTATGGCCCATCGCAACTTGATCACTTTTTGTAATCTTGCGCATAAAAGGCTGGCAAAGAGCTGGTGTAATAGTAAGCAATGTTCCTTCGAATATTCCACCGAATAAAATTGTTTGCCAGCCATCACCCATACCTGCAGAAATTAAAATAACTGCAGATAGGCAAGACATATAAAGCATCGCTTGACCGGTCAGGAAAATATATTTAAATCTTGTAAATCTGGCTAACAAAATATTCACGATCATTCCTGTTAGCATAATTAAAGCAGTTGGAGTTCCGTATTTTACTAAAGCAATCGCAACGACTGCTTCATTGGACGGAACAACACCTTGAACATGTAGGGCGAATTGAAACATTTTTGCAAAGGGTGCCAAGGCAGTTTTCAAAATAGTTGCACCACCGGTTAATACAAGAAAACCGGCGAAGGTTTTAATTGTACCTGCGACAACTTCATTAGCCTTTTTCTTTTGAAGCAACAATCCAACCATTAATATCAAGGCAACAAGGATGGCGGGTTGGCTCGCTATTGATACAAATAATTCCAGTATTTTTTTCATGATTAACGACTCCTGTTTTTATTTATGATTAATTTTGTTTTTATCAAGGATTTCATTAACTTTTTGTTTGGTTTCGTCTGCATCGATAATGGATTTAAGCAGAACTACTTTCTCCTTTGGCAAATTTCCCAAAGCCGTTTCAAGTGTACTTTCGATAAAAAAGTAATCCGCCGAATCAGGTGTTGCTGAACCGACATCCATATGGGAAAGCTCGAAATTGCCTGTATCGGCCCCCTCATCATTAAGTACATTTTGAATATTCATCTGTACCATAAAACTAGTACCCATACCTGATTGACATACAGCGGCAAGTCTCATTTTTTATCCTCTTTTCTTTTGACAGCGAAATTTAAATCGACATTCTTTATTACATTGAGAAGATCACAAACACTATTGGCGGATAGTAGCTTTTCAACATTATTTGGATCAGTCAATAACTTAGTAAGTTCCTTGATTGATTCCAAATGACTGTTAGAATCAACTGCAGCCAAGACAAACCAGATGTTTATCATGTGGTCTTTAGAAGTCAAGGCAATTGAATCTTTAGTCTTTAATAGCGCCATACCAACACGATTAACAAAACCATTCGGTTGAGCATGGGCTAATGCAATTCCCGGTCCGATATTTATGTAGGGACCCTCTTTTTCAACAACATCAATCATTGAACTTACGTAGCCATTTAGAATCGTTCCATCCTCTAAAAGCGGTTTTGACGCTTCTTTAATAGATGTTTTCCAATCTAATTTTTTTCCATCAGCGATTCTAACTGTTTTCTCATTCAATAAATTAGAAAGCATATATTCACCTCTCTTCCCAAGAAATAAGACTATATCTTGCTGTAAGCGCTAACAAGTGCAAAAATAGCAATATAGGCAGTGCAAAAAGTGCACCAAAGGAATTAAGCGATGTACACTTCGAAAAATAAACGTGTTAACCAGATGTTGAACTTGTTTCTTAGTTCAAAAGATCTAATCACAATCCCGGAACTTGAAAAACAGTTATCGATATCCCGTCGATCTGTTTATTATTCAATCGAAAAAATGAACCAATTTCTGGATGAAAAAGGTTTCGACAAAGTAATTAACGTTAAAAATTTGGGATTTTATTTAAACCAAGAAACAATATCCGCGCTAGAAAAATCAAAAAGATTTAATAACGAAAAAAATGAAGAATTTTTTAATTTCTCGGGAAAACAAAGAATTGAAACTATTATTTGGTTATTAATCAACAGGGAAAAAGTGTCGTTGACACTAATCGAAACAAAATTCGATGTAAGCAGAAATACAGCCGATAAAGATTTTAAGAAAATCAGTTGTATTCTAAAGGATTATCAGCTTTCTTTATCGAAAAACAGCGGCGGCCATACGATCAATGGTCCTGAAATTCAAAAAAGAAATTGGATATACGAACAGTTCTCAAAAGGAAATCCAATTTTATTTTCTTTACTTGCAAAGCGAGTCGAATCAGTTCAAAACATCAACCCTCTTTTAAAAGAGTTTGAAAGAATGACCGGGAATTTTTTTACTGATGATGCTTTTATTTGTTTGAGTGCCTATTTGGATTGGTATATCGACAGAATTCAAAATCCGGTGAATAGATTGGAAAATACAAATGTTATTCCGAGCAATCTAATTGCTTTGGAATGGGCACAAAAATTTTTATTTAAAAATCATGTCGTCAATTTGGGCGAAGCAAGTTACTTGATCAATACAATTCATTCAAGCCAATTCGATAAAGCAAATAAAGAGTATGGCGGAATTCAAGAGATATTGCCAATCGCAAAGAAAATAATTTTCCGTTTTAATCGAATAGCCGGTGTTAACTTAAGGCTGGATTCTCTGCAGGTTAATCTTTCGACTCATTTATTAGCCACCTATTATCGAATAAAATACGGTATATCCTACAAGCACCCAGATTTGGATTTAATCAAGCAAAAATATGAACAGCTATTTTCTTTTACAAGGTTTTCCGTACGACCATTTGAAGAGTTCGTCAAAAAAGATATTCCGGATGATGAACTTGCTTTAATCGCACTTTACTTTGGAGGTGAAATTAAAGCAATCGAAGCCGAGAATTTAAAAAAACAAAAAAACGATGTCATGATTGTCTGTTCGAGTGGAATTGGAACATCACGAATATTAAAGCAGCAATTAGAGGACAGATTTCCCGAAGTTGCTTTCTCAAAACCCTACAACACATTAAGCTATGAGAATTCATCTCTGGAAGATATTAAACTAATTGTTTCAACAATAAAAATTAAAAATCGTAAAGGAATTAATGTTTTAAAAGTTTCAGCAATCCCAGGTAAGCAGGATTGGAAAAATATTGAATCGGCTTTAAAAAAAGAAGGCCTGGTTGAAACAAAAAATCCCAAGATGAATATCGAGGGACTTTTAGACATTATTTCCGAATATGCAAGGATTGAAAATGTTAACGAACTAAAAAAAGCTTTGAAACAATACATTGAAAATTCTTCAACGAACTTTCTGAACAATAAAAGCAAAATTACAAACAATTCGCATACTAAGCTTGAAGAGATTTTTACTAAATCAAATATATCTTTTGTAGATCACGCAAATAATTTTAGAGAAGCGCTGTCTTTAGCTTATCTCTATTGGCCTTATAAAGATCAAAGACCGCGCCGGCTAACTTTTTGCCGGCGTTGACATCTGTTTTCGTCAGAATTACCGAACCGGTTTTTTCCGAATTTCCAGCCTTAACCAAGGCTGGAGTCTGTTGATTGAAGATGACTGTGAAGTGTATTTCTTAAAGGCTAATTACGTGAAGCCATAGCGCGATATAGCATTTTAGAGAACGCTTGCAATGTAAAAAATAGTAGTTTTATATAATTTTTTAATAAAATTTATTTTTTAAATAAATATTTCGATATTGTAAATAAAAAAAGCCAATTGATGTAACATCAATTGGCTCAAAAAATTGTTCAAAAAATATATCAATTACCTCAAAATACTGTTTTATGCAAAAACTGGAACAAATTATGTTTTTCAAACAGGCGGGCAATTCTTAAAAGATCAATCTCGCGACCTTTTGCTGCTTGAAATTGAATACCAAGCGGTAGGCCGGCCGCGGTCAAATGAGTCGGCAAAGAAATGGCTGGTTCGCCAGTCAGATTCGCTTGTTGAGTGAAAGGGGTCAAAGCAAGACTCGGCAAAAAAGCATCATAGATCAATTGTTGACGCTCAAACGACGAATTCAGCGAAGTGACCTCTTTCATCCGACCGAGTAATTCCGGGCTGACCAACTCATCCGTCAATTTGGGCGCCGGATAAGCGGTTGTCGGTGTTAAATAAAGATTATAGTTTCCGTGAAACTGATTCATTTGATAACTGGCTATATCCCATTTACTAAGGGCTTGGCTGTATTCTCCAGCGGTGACGAGTTTGCCGGCTTGATAAATAACCCAAGACATCAATTCCATATCCTGCATATTTGTAGGTCGCCCAATCCCCTCTTCGATGTCGGCAAACATCGCAGCCGTTTCCCCGGCGTTCATTAGATAGTAAAGCTGCATAATTTCTTTGCCGTCCAAAGGATTTTCCTGTTCTTCAACCTGAAAACCTTCCGAGCGAAGAAAATCGACGGCGTTTTCGACTGCTGTTTTTGCTTCATCGCTAACTACTGTTCCGACTGGAGATTTAGTCGTATAAGCAATTGTCAGATTTCTATCAAGTTGATCGATCCCGGCAAAAAATCCTGCTTCATAAAGTGGCGTAGTAAAAGCTGCTGCTGGTTGAACCGTTTGGATGGCGTCAAGCAGCCGAGCATTGTCCCGAACCGAACGCGTCAAGGCAAAACTAATCGAGGCCCCCTGCCAGGTTCGCCAGTCAGTCGGGCCAACCGGAATCCGTCCGCGGGTCGGCTTCAAACCAATCAAAGAAGAAAAAGAGGCCGGAATCCGAATCGAACCACCGCCATCACTTCCGCTGGCAATGCTGACAAAATCAGCCGCCATACTGCTGGCCGCTCCTCCCGAAGAACCACCAGAATAATAATCAAGATTCCATGGATTGCGTGTTGGCCCATAAAGAGTCGGGTCAGTGATATTTTTGAAACCGAATTCCGGGGCATTGGTTTGCCCAATGACAATGAAACCGGCTTTTTGTAGAGCTTGAACATAAAAATCAGTCTGGTCGGCAACAAGTTTCTTTAACAAACGCGAACTGGCAGTCGCCGGTTCACCAGCTAATTTTTGGCCAAGACCTTTCAATAAAATTGGAACTCCAAAAAAAGGCTGACCATGGTCGCTTATTCCTTTGGCTTCTTCTAACGCTCTGTCGGCTCGTAAATAAGTAACCGCATTGAGCTGGGAATTACCTTTTTCGATTTTGTTTAAGGACTGTTCGACCAAATCACTACTGCTGGTAATACCTTCTCTCACCAATTCAGCTTGTCTGCTTGCATCTTCCATGTTTGCTCCCCGAATTTCTAAAAAATATCTCTTATTTAATTCTAAATTTAAAAATGAATATTTTAAATAAAAAAAAACAACTAAGCCGAAAGCTTAATTGTTTTTGCTTTTTGGAATAATATAACCGGCAATCTTGCTGACGAGGTTCTCACCACTATCCTGATCAGTGTTGTTCCTTGTCAAAATCGCAACCAGATAGCGTTCGTGATCCGAATAGCCAATCGTGTTAACATGCCAAGTACCATTATCAGCGTTCAACCAACCGTTTTTAAAAGCTGGGTCTTTCATCACACCGATTCCAAAACGCTGACTCGAAGTAATATTGGACATCAGATTTAAGATATAATTCTTGTCGCTACTCGGCATCGTCAAAATATATTTCAGTAATTTTATTTGATCAGCAGCTGTCGATGTCGACAAACCAAAACCTTCGGTATTAGCAACCGTCGAGGTCATCCCCAAGTTCTTCCACAGCGACTCAAGCGCCGGATAACCACCAATATCGTCAAACAAATCAATCGCTGATTGGTTGTCGGATATTTCAACCATTTCCGTTGCTATGTCATTCAAGTCGCCCGTTAAAGGGCCATCGTCTTTGACAATCTGTGTCAGGATTGAAGCCTTCACAGAACTGGCCAGCCAGAAATCCTTATTGCTATTTGAATAAGTTAGTTTGGCTCCGGTTTTTGTATCCAAAACATAAATATTGGCCTTGGAATTACCGATAATTGCATTAATTTTTTTCGTAAATTCAGCCTGAGAAATCATCGGGCTGGCATTGCTTTGCGTTGTCGTATTCGTACTGCTATTCGTACTGCTGGAAGTTTTTTGATTAAATATTTTACTCCAACCTTCTTTGAAATCTGTTTGAATACTTTTGAAAGAGGTTTTTTTCGAATTCGTTGCGGTGGTTTTACCACTGGTATGGTCACTCCAAACGAAAAATACTAGGCAGACCGCTGCAAGAGAAAAAAATATTAAAAACAACCTCTTACTTCTCATTAGTATATATAGTAACAATTCAAAATTAAAATAATATTAATATTTTAATGATGGCGAGCGATATCTTTCCAATCATCCATATAAACGAAGCCAACCGCTTTCTCACCAGTGTGAACGCCGATTAATGGCCCAATTGGAATAAAATCGGTAATGACATCGGGATATTTTTCATGGAAATCAGCCTGCCAATTTTCCGTTAAAGCTCGATTATTCGCATCGGCGAACAGGACTCTGATTGGCCGATCAAAGTCGGGAGCATCAATAGCATACTGTTTTAAAAGCCAGTTCCAGGCACGTTTCATTTGTCGTTCTTTACCAATCGCGACAATTTTCGATGCCTTATTAAAAACCAGAATCGGTTTAATATTTAAGAGGCCGGCAACCAAAGCCGCTCCTCCGGCCAAACGGCCGGTGCGTTTCAAATGACTAATATCGTCAACGACAATAAAGACTCTTGTCGAATCACGAAGCAAAGCCACTTTTTTCATAATCTCCTCACGCGTAATCCCTTGAGCCGAAAGCTCAGCTGCCAGTAAAGCCTGGACTCCGGAAACCATTAAAGTAAATTTGGAATCCCAAACCTGAACATCAAGTTCCTGATAGTCGTTGGCCAAATTAACCGCCATGTTGTAAAACCCGGAAATACCGCTGGCCATCGTCATCAAAATCGCCTGTCTATATCCATCGGCCCTAACTTGCTCAAAAGCCTTTAAAACATCAGCCGGACTAGCCATTGAAGTCGAAGGCATTTTTTTTGCAGAATTCATATCCTTGAAAAACTTGGCTGCCGAACTCCAATCGGAATCATACTTGATCCGCCCGTTAAAAATAATTGGAGTCGGAATGACATAGATATTGTATTTTTGCTGTTCTTCTTTGGGAATATAAAAAGAACTGTCGACGATCACTGCAACATTTTTTACCATTTCAATCCTCCAATCTTTTATAGTCCTCTGCCCAGATCAAACCAACTGCTTTCCCACCAATATGAACACCGACCAAAGGACCTATAATACCACGTTCAAAAATAATTTCCGGCCAACGCTTTTCGGCCCTTTTAAGCCAAGCATCGGCCAATTCAGGATTATCCGCATCGAGAATCGAAACACGCATCGGCCAGCCGGCTCGTTGGTAGTTATCCGCGATTTTGGCAAAGTGTTTTTCAATATAGCGCCAAGCGCCGGACATTTTGCGTGTTTTGGCAACTGCATCGATTTTCCCTTGTTTATTGGTATTGATATTCAGAATCGGTTTAATATTCAAGAGGCCGGCAACCAATGCCTGGCCACCTGACAAACGTCCGGTTCGTTGTAAATGGCTAATCGAATCAACCACAAAGAAAACACCGGTCCGACTGCGAAGAATCTGTAATTTACTCAAAATCTCGTCAATGCCAATCCCTTTTTCGGCCAAATCGGCGGCCAAAAGGGCTTGGTTCCCAGCACCAAGGCAGGCAATTCTCGAATCCCAAACATGAATATCGATATCGGAATGACTTGAAGCAATCGCGCTTGTATTAAGGAAGGTCCCGGAAAAGCCGGAAGACAAAGTAATGACAAGTGCTTGTTTGTAGCCATCGTCCTTGGCTGCTTGGAAGGCTGCTTCAAAATCGCCGGGAGCTGGTTGGCTTGTTGTTGGTTGGATGGGAGTAGTTGCCATCTGCTGATAAAAATCCGCGTTGACCGGCCAATTAAACTCATGATAAATAGTTTCTCCAAAAATGATTGGATTGTCAATAACATAAATATTATGTTTTTTTAATTGGTCCTTAGGAATGTAACTCGAACTATCAACGATAATGGCAATTTTGCTCATCTAAAACAACTCCGTCCTGACAATCACCGCACCCGCGCGGTACTGGGTTGATTTAAAACCAGTCAATCCATATTTTATCTTACTATAGAGAAGTTTTAGCCAATGATAGACAAACATAGGAAAATAAAAAGACAGTCCACAAAGATCAATTGTTGAACTGCCCAGTTGTATTTAATTTAATTGTCGCATTTGTCGACGGCATGGCCACCAAATTCATGGCGGAGTGCTGCAACAACCTTACCGGTAAAAGTGTCATCCTGCATCGAACGATAACGCATCATTAGTGAAAGAGCAATGACCGGTGTTGGAATCCGCATGTTCATCGCCTCTTCGAGTGTCCACTTACCTTCTCCGGAAGAATGCATTCTTCCGGCTATCTGATCAAGTTTTGGATCTTTGGAAAAGGCATCCTCCGCTAATTCCATCAGCCAACCACGGATAACAGAGCCATGATTCCACAATTTTGCAACAGCTTCATAATCATAGGCGAATTGTGAACCTTCCAAAACTTCAAAACCTTCGGCAATCGCTTGCATTTCGCCATATTCAATACCGTTATGAACCATTTTAAGATAGTGACCCGAACCAAGTTTGCCGGTATAAAGATATCCATCCTTTACCGAAATAGCTTTAAATAATGGCTCGATTGTTTTCCAGGCCTCAGGGTCATCCCCTCCAACCATGAAGTTTCCGCCTTCCAAAGCTCCTTCCATTCCGCCAGAAGTACCAGCATCGAAGAACTTGATACCGGCAGCCGTCGTCCGCTTATTTTGTTCGAGATTATCCTTATAATTCGAATTTCCACCATCAATCAAAATATCACCGGCATCGAGTTTTTCAATCAAATCATCGATTGTTGAATTGGTTGGTTTTCCAGCAGGTACCATTACCCAAACAATTCTTGGCGAATCGAGTTTGTCAACCAAATCCTGAGTATCAACAGCAGTTTGCGCACCATAAGAAGCTGCCTTATCAATGGAATCACTATTTAAATCAAATCCCACCACTTCAATTTTGTTGTCGATCATATTTTTTACTAAATTAAGGCCCATTTTACCGAGGCCGATCATTCCAACTTTCATCTCTGCTCCTTCTTAACGTTATTATTTTATGTAATTTTTTTACTCATATCAAGTTTTTACGTGTAAAATATTTACATAGAGGTAAATCCTAGTGCAAAACGTAACAGAGACAATCAGATCATATTATGAAAAATTACATCCCGGAGAAAAAAGAATCGCTGATTATATTCTTTCCCATCAAGATTCAGTAATGGATGCAACGATTCAAAGCCTGTCGGATAAAATCGGTATTTCAACAGCTTCGATTTCCCGTTTTACCCGGCACCTCGGTTATCCAAATTTTCGTGATTTTCTGATCGCTTTATCGGCTAGTAAAAAAAACAGCAGTTCGGATTTCTTCACGGAAATCAAACAAAGCGACCAAAGTGAGCAAATCGTTAAAAAACTTTTTTCAGCCGGCATTGCTGCCTTAACCGCAACAGCTGCCAACCTTAATATGAAAGATTTGGATCGGGTCGTTGACTGGCTGGTATCGTCAAACAAGATCGGCTTTTTCGGGATTGGTGGTTCGTCAATCGTGGCCTTCAATGCTTACCATAAATTCTTGCGAACTAATTTAAATATTGTCAGCCACCCGGATTACGACATCCAAATTATGCAGGCGGCTCATCTAACAAGTGAAGATCTAGGAATCGTTATCAGTCATTCCGGTCGAAATCAAGATACCCTTTTGGTTGAAAACAAACTACGAGAAAATGGATCAAAAATTGTGGCGATCACGGCTTTTCCGGAATCACCAATTGCGAAAAATGCCGATATTGTTTTGAATTCTTATTCCGAAGAAGTTAATTTTCGTCAAGAATCAATGAGTTCCTTAGTTGCACAAATTACAATTATTGATACTCTATTTACTTTAGTTGGGCATCGTCTGAACGAACAAACTGACCAGGTTATCAATTCAATGCGGCGGGTAATCGAACAAACTCGTGTGAGAAAATAATTTTCAACAAAAGAATAATAAGAACACGCAAAAGAAATTATTCGAAAAATAAAAAAACCTAAGAAGGTCTTTTTTACATAAATTAATCATTAACAATTGTGACTTGTGCCAAGCGACGACGCAGCTTTTCATCACAGGTGTATATATACAAGCCCTTACGGCCGCGTTTTAATAAAACATTCAAAGCATTCAACATAATTCGTTGTTGATCATCGGTAGAAATATCGCGGTCTTTTGGGGTGCGAAAAGCAGCGTGGTCTTCATAGCCGCTAGGATCGACAGTCAACTCTTTTTTTCTTTTGTCATAAGAGATTGAAGGGCCAATAATCAAGCCGACATAATTCAAATCAAAGCCCTGGATTGTATAAATTGAGCCAACTTCGTTAATTGTTTCATCGCGTAAAGCCCACGGTTCGTTGCCAACGTCCAATTGATCCCAAGGAAGACGAAAATCTCCTGCTTGAACGTACCAAACTCCCTTGCCGACTGTGTAAGGAAAATCGGTTGTTGCCAACATTCGAGAAAGACCAAATTGTTGATTATGCAATTTAATTTGTTGAAACATCAATCGGGGATTTTCAAAAAACTTCAAATCAAAATGTCTGCTTTCAACCGAGGGAACAATTTTGCGTTTTCGCGTCAATTGGTTAATCCAGTTTGCCAGGCTATTCCCAGCATCCTCAATTCGATATTGCTGCTGTAAATGAAAAATTTCGTGCGGATAAGCAGCTATTAAATCAGCTAATTTCCCTCTGCTCCAAAGACTCTTGAATTTAAGAACCTGATAAGGATCGAAGACAAGTACAAGAATACGACTGCGTTTAATGATTTCCAATAATTGATTGTTCTGATGAAATTTATTGTAATTATCACTTTGGGTCAACAACAAGTGAGCTTCATCAATCAAAACGATATCGCCATTCCGTTGAAGTTTGTCCGATTGGTTGATATAAGAGGTCGGTTTCATGAAACTATTTTTCTTTAAATGAGGATTTTCTCCGGCCAACTTACGATAAATTTTTAGCATCTCAGCATGATTAACCAGCAAAAAATTCTTTGTCCGATATAGAGGAGACTGACGATCCTCTTCAGCTATTTGCTGGATTTTTGTGAAAGCTTGCTGAAGAATCAAACTTTTTCCAGTTCCGGCATCTCCCTCGATTACCAAAATGCTCGTCTTGTCTGACGAAATATTTTCCTGACTGAAAGTAATGATTTTTTCAATCAGTCTTTTTTGTTCTAAAGAAAGTTTTTCGTCTTTATCAAGCAAAAAAGTTCCTTTGCTTGAAATTAAATTTTGTTCCAATGCAGATCCTTTCGTCTTTTAAATAATCTTTTATATGGTAAATATTTAAAAATAAAAGTGCAAGTTTTATCCAAATATACAAAAAAACACCCGCAAAAAAACAGGTGTTTTTAAAATCTCCAAATCATTAATTAATAGCTGCTTGTACCAGAAGATGAGCTTCCACTAATAAATAGAGAAACCAATGAGAAGATTACCTGATACATAATGAAGTAACCACTCAAAATCCACATACCGATGTAAAGCCAAGCATATGCCTTGTATTGACCCTTAATCTTGGTAACAGTCTTCACAGCAGCCTTGGCAGCTGTTTTGGCCGTCGTTTTAGTAGCTGGTTTCTTGTCTTTAACATCGCTTGTTGTGTTAAGCAGACCGCCGAGACCGTGATTCTTGATGAAAAAGCCTCCCCAGATCAACATGACACTCAAAGCAAGGAATAAGATTTGTTGAAGAATTACGTAAACGTAATCCAAAATTTCTAACCATAAAGTAGACATTTATTATTTTCCTTTCGAACAACTTCTTTATTCTAACAAACAAATGAAAAAAATATTACTTAAAATATAGATTAAGAAACTTCTTAATCTGAGCCGTATAAGCACTTGGATGGTCGCCGAAGCCTTGTACATGACCAGAATTTGGAGCTATCCAAAGCTGTTTTTCCGGATCTTTATCGGCATTATAAAGCTGATAAACCATTTTTGTCGGTACATAACTATCGGCCCCGCCATGCATAAAGAGCATCGGTCGGGTGTTTTTCTCAACCTGTTTTATAGAGCTGGCCTCGGTATATGAATAACCAGCAAATAATTTTGAAATTAAGCTAACGGTTGATACAAAGGGTTTTTGCGGCAAATTATACATTGCTTTGGCCTCATAGGTAATCTCTGCCTCGACGCTGGTGTAACCAGAATCTTCGATCAAAGCTTTGACGTTCGAAGGCAAAGAATCTCCCGACATCATCGCGACGGTCGCTCCACCCATTGAAATACCAAAAGGAACGATCTCGACATTTTTATTCTTCGAGATCAGATAACGGATCCAAGCTTCAACATCGCCTTTATCCAACCAACCAAAACCGACATAATGGCCCTGAGACTTCCCATGACCACGATTGTCGACTGTTAGCGTATTGTAGCCTAAATTGGCGAACATATCGGTATAAGCTTTCATGCCGGTTTTGTTACGACGAAAACCGTGAATGATAATAACCGTCTTATTGGTGGCCTTTCCAGCCGGCAAATAATAAGCGTCCAATTTCAAACCGTCATTTTTAATTGTCACTCTTTCGCCGGAAGCCTGATAGCGTTTTTGAAAATCCTTCACATAAGGCTTGAGGCTAGCCGGAACACCGGTGTAAGTATAATTTTTATCGTTTTCGGAATTCCGAAGCTCGGCAACACTAAAGAAATAAGCGCAGGCTGCCAAATAAACAACAAGGATAAAAACAACAATTCTAATTAACCAACGCAACATCTTTTTTAATATACCCTTTCTTCGAATTTTTTGCTCCTGAAAATTTGTCAAAAATGTAAAACAAAAAATAAGTCAAAAGGATAAGTTCGGAATAATCCAAAAAGTTATGTTCTAAATTTATTTATTGCTTGGGGACCGACTTTTTGACGAAAATTATGTTCCAAATGCGGCCAAAGAAATTCGTCGGCCGTTCGAATAATGAAGCCGTTGAATAAAATCGAATATAGAGTCGCGATGCCAACTGAATAAAGATGCCGAGTAAAAATAAAGGAAACGATCATGACTAATATAGGCGGAACAAAATCAATCAATTGAGACCTGGTCGCGCTCCCTTTTAAATATAGAAAACGAAGAATATTAGTCGTGTCGTCATTAGGATGCATAACAATATTTGCACGTTGATATAAAGAAATACCCATACAAAAAAAGGTAATTCCCAAACAGGAGATGGCGGCTCTTAAAATGATTGGCAAACGGCCGATACCAAGAAGATCAAAAATTTGAACGAAGAAATCAATAAAATAACTGAAGAAACATATGAAAATCATTTCATTCAAAAAACGTTTCCAATCAAAACGACGAATCAAAACTTGATTGGTCAAGGCATTTAAAAACCCATTAATAAATAAAAAGATTCCAATACTAAGTCCGGTCCATTTACTTAGATTAACGGCAGAAGCCGTCCAAACTCCGCTCCCCATGTTTCCGGAAACCGAGAGTGCATTCCCCAAAGCATTCAAGAATAATCCCGATATTAAACCGAACCAACGTTCGATCGATGTATTTTTAATTTACAAAGCCTCCGCGGAACTGTAACAGTTTTACTTATACATATGTAGAATAGCACTGGGTAATCCCGAAAATTGGCAAAAGCAATTGAAAATAGGAAGAAAGATTTTAGAAAACTGTTTTAAAAAACTTACTATTAGATTAAAAATCATTTTAAGCAAAAGACGAACAGAGGTGCGCGTTTAATAAAATCCTCGTTCCTGATAAGATAGAGGCATGTTTCCAGAGAGATTGAGGGCATTACGGCGAGGCAAGGGAATTACTTTAAAACAACTTGCCAAAGCTTTGAACAAAAACATATCAAGAGGCGAAGCCAAGAATACCGAATCCCAGATCGGTAATTGGGAACGCGGCGAACGAAACCCAAATTATTTAGAGGTCAAGAAATTGGCCGATTATTTTGATGTTTCAATGGATTATTTAGTCGGACGTTACAATAATGATCAAGTCGATTTGGCCAAGGCAATGATTACTTCGTCAAAATTGACTTATAACGATACTCCTTTGGATAACAATGACAAATATGAAATACTTCAATTAATTTCCGGTTATCTGCATGCGAGAGGACGTCGATCGACTGGTGATGTGATTAATATCGATCATCAAGAATCACTCGATCTTTTTAATAATCAAAATGACTTTTAATCTCGAAACCTACATTCCCCGCTTAAAAGCCTGCCGGGATTATTTTGCAAAACTTTATTCAGTCAGCGATCTAATTGATGCGCTGCTTTTTTCTGATCTGGCAATCAGCAAAAAACGATTGCCAAATAAGCTGCCAAAACTGGAGCTTTCCGATTCAATGATTATTGAAATTCAAGATTTTTTGTCCAAAGAAATCAGACCGGGAATGTCTGAATTGGAAATTCAGCAAAAAGTCCGTCCGGCCGAAGAACTGGATGGACTTTTACACGATTACCGCGATTACCTGATTGAAAAATATGGAATGTTTGCCTATATCTCAAAAGAATGGGTTCGTGATTTATTAAAATTTTTGAATGGGCGGCCAACGCTTGAAATCATGGCTGGAAACGGCTTTTTAACGGCTGGGATTCGAGAACTAAAAAAAGGCTACCCGATCAAGGCGACTGATAACTTCGATTGGCAGGTCATGAACCATCCGCTATCGCCGGTCACAAAGGTTGTTAAGATGGAAGCCAGCGCCGCGATTGAATATTATTTAAAAGATATTGAGGTTGTGTTGCTGGCCTGGTCGCCACAGCATTCTAACTGTGACTGGCTGATATTAAATTATTTGCGCGTCAATAAGTTTTTCGAGCATGGTGGCCAGTTGATTGTGATTGGCGAAAAAAACGGTGCTACCAACTCAAAAAAATTTTGGAAACAGGCTGAATTATCAGCAGCAAAAAATTTAAATAAGAATTGGTCGCGTTTTGATCTAATAGAAGATCAAGTCTTTATTGTTGAATGATTTGTGCAAGCTTCCCACGATAAGCCTGAATATAAGAACCGGCAAACAAATGAGCATGAACCATCAAATAATAAAGCTGATAAAACATTAAACGTCTTTCGGCACCGGATTGAAAGGGCTTGGTACTCTGATAACCAACATAAAAATCTTGATTGAAACCACCAAAAACAGTCGTAATTCCAATATCAAACTCCGGGTCGCCATAATAAACATCCGGATCGATAAATATCGGTTGGCCACTGTCTGCGTCAAACATAAAATTCCCTGACCAAAAATCACCGTGAAGCAGACTCGGTCGACTGTCATGTTTTTCCATTAACGATTGAAAAATTTCAATCGCTTTTTTATAATTTTGGTCATCGTTCCACTTACCTTCATTGATCAACAGTTCACGTAAAACATTCAAACGCTGTTTAACAAAAAATTCGTACCAGCTGGATTGCCAGGTATTTATTTTGCTGGTCTTTCCAGCTTTAAAATCCTTATCAAAACCGAACTGCCCGTTAGGACTTGTAATCGAATGAATTTTCGCTAAATCCTGACCAAGCGAATATTGATTGCCATAATTCGTCGCATTTAAATACTCTAATAAAAGCCATTGGTCCTGGCCAACGTGGCCTAATGCAATAACTTTGGGAACTCGAGCCGCCTGACCAAGCAGTTTCAAGCCATCAGCTTCGTGTTGAAAGAAAGCCAGGACAGAATTAGGCTGAACTTTTAAAAAGTATCTCCCGCCTTGAGCATCGGTTAGCGAATAGGCTTTATTGATATCACCGCCATGAACCTCATGAAAATCCGTGACTTCGGCATTCGTTGGAACTTCTTTTAAAAAAGCCTTCGTTAAATTGAACATACTTTCATCTTAATCGTTTTTGAAAACAAAAAAAGAACGGCCATGAGGTCGCTCTTAGTTTGGCTTTGCAACTTTTACGTTAGTTGGCTAACGGCAACTGTTACCAATTGCGTCCACGTACCAATAGTCTGGCAGTCCGGGAAGTTCCACAACGACCCAAACGACAGCGGAAAATGCGTTCCCTGAGATTAAACTCAGCTGTCCGTGTTTAAAAACGCGCCGTAGCTGACGTTTCCTCGACTCATCGCATCAGCTACTAAGTATATCACGAATTTTTACTTTGAAAATATTTTAGAAGCTTTTTTAAAGGTTTCCCATCGCCATAGTCCAAAGAATTTCTTGCATAGATACCCGAAGCAAATTTAACCAATAGAAGAATTATCAAGATTTGCAATGCAAGAGCAATCAAAGCATCAAAGGTTGTTGCCGAAGAAACTGCCATCCGAATCGGCATTATTGATTGACTGATTAGAGGGATAAAAGACAATACTTTGAAAACCGGTGCATTGGCCGAAGAAGCAACAGCAAAGCTGAGAAAATACGGAACCATTGCAATCCACATGACTACCGAAGTTGATTTGGCAACATCTTCTTGCCGACTGACCATCGAAGCAAAAACCGCTGCCAAAATAATATAAATAATGATTGCTCCTAAAGTTATCAAGGCAGTTAATACAATGAAGGAAGTTCCCAATTGGGACCAATCAACCAAATTCAAATATTTTGAATAATTAAATGGTTTCGCCAAAGCAAAAGCTATCAGAGCAATGAAAATATAGGCAATCAATTGAAAAATAAAAAGTCCAACAATCGCGATAATCTTACCGGTAAAATGCTGACGGGCTGGCACAGCGGGAAGAATACTTTCAAGAATTCGCGAACCTTTTTCGGTACCGATTTCACTGCCTGTCATTTGAATATAAATAGCCAGGAACATAAAAATTATAATTGTTGCTCCCTGAGCGAAAAGATAACGAACGCTGCGACCACCATTGTTGCTGTTTTGACTGACTTTTTTATTCTCGACCGAAACATACTTTGTTTTGACACTGGCTGGCGCAGTGATACTTTTAACCTGTTTTGCCGAGAGACCCAATTTCGCGACGGCAGACTCTGTCTTCAGGCTACTAATAATTTGAGAAATTGAACTGCTGTCGAAATTAGCTGAAGACTTCGAATTAGCGACAATTTCCGTTTTTGTATAACCGGCATTGGTCTTAACATATGCATCAATTTTTTCGTTACTTAATGCATTTTTAGCTGCTTTTAAGCTGCTCTCGGACTTAACGCTGGCTTTGGATTTCAAAGCCGTCTTAAGAAGGGAAACCTGTTGAGGCTGACCAACGATTCCAATTGTCGGCTGATTCCCGGAAACAGCTTTATTAATAAGAAAACTGGCACCGATACCAATTAAAACAAAAAACAAAGGGAGCTAAAAGCATCCAATAATAAGATGGACTTTTTAAATTTTTTAAGAAAACATGTTTGGCGACAATCCAAGTCTTATTCATGGGTTAATCCCTCGCTTTCCGCCTCTTTGATTGCATCGGAACCGATCTTCATTCTAAAAATCTGGTCAAGGGTCGGTGGTTGTTGATCGAAGGCCGTAATATAACCGTTTTTGGTGGCCAATTTAAAAATCTGTTCGCCAACCTTAGGATCACTCAAAGAAATTTGAAGACCACCAGCAAACTTTTCGACTTTTTCCACACCTTCAATTGCCGATAATTCAGCGGCAGTCAAAGGCGATTCCAAATAAACTCTAGTTCGACCAAAGGATTGACGGACTTGGTTCGTTTGACCATTTAAGACAACGTGGCCACGATTAAGCATGACTATTTTGTCGGCAATCGACGAAACATTATTCATGTCATGAGAAGAATAAATAATTGCTGCTCCCTTTTCTTTTTGCTCAACAATAATATCCAAAAGAATTTGTGCATTAACTGGATCCAAGCCACTGAAAGGTTCGTCTAAAATAATCAGTTTCGGCTCATGAATCAAAGCAGTGATCAATTGAACTTTTTGCTGATTTCCCTTTGACAACTTCTTAACTTTATCGTTAAGACTTCCCTTAACGTCGAAACGATCCATCCAGTCTTGAAGTTTCGGCTTAATTTCGGCCTTTGAACGACCATGCAATTCGGCAAAATACATTATCTGATTGCCAACCTTAACATCCGGATAAAGCCCGCGCTCCTCCGGCAAAAAGCCAATCATATTCATTGTTTGATTATCGATCGGCTTTTGGTTCCAGGTAATTTGTCCGGAATCGGTCTCGATAAAATTTAAAATCAACTTAAAAGTCGTCGATTTGCCGGCACCATTCTGGCCAATTAACCCCAAAATTTGGCCTTCATCCAATTGCCAGGATTCGTCGACAAGTGCGCGAAGATTATCGAAACTTTTGCTGACATGCTCGAGTTTTAACATATACTTCTCCCTTTTCTCCCCTGCTTCTTTAGTAACTATTAAAGTTAATACAAGAAGTTTTAAAACACTTAATCAATTTTCGCATACTCACCAAGCAATTATAAAAACCTTCACTTTTTCGTGGAGGTTTTTGCATCTTTTTCAATTGTTTTATCGTCTTCTTCTGGAGCTTTCCAATTTTTTTCAATCTCATAAAAGTTTTGAATTTGTGAATCCAAATCCTTTAAATCCGGAAGCTGGACAATTTTCAGTTTGGATCGGCTGATTTTATTTGATTCAAAGATCAAATAAGAGAAAACTTCAATCTGCTGATCGACATGAATTAACTTTTTATATTCATTGATATAACGAAGGGGCAAAGGATAAGGGGCCAATTCCAAAGAAATGGTCTGGCCATCATTTTCAATCCCGCCATTAATCTTAACTTCGCTGCGATTAATCTTGCCTAAATCAAAATTTCCTTCCAAAGTATCAGCTACTGCTTGAGAATACTTTTCGGCAGGAAAACTTGCCAGCGGAAAATTTTGATCGACAATTTGATCCAATATTGTTTGTCCTAAAATTTCAGTCATCCAACTTATACTAACAAAATGTTAGAATGTTGGTTGTGCAAAATTCAAACTTTACAAGTTCAAACAAATTAGATAGAGATCACATATGGATATTAGTCGCTTTGGGCATGCTGACTTTTATGAGCGTCCTTGACGGTTCGATCGTCAATATCGCTCTGCCCTCAATTTCAAAAGACTTAAAAATACCTTTAAACCAGGCAACTTGGACTGTCATCGTGTACTTGATTGTTATTTCTGGATTATTGCTTTTGTTCGGTCGTATGGGCGATGTCTACGGGAAAATTAAAATCTTCAAAATCGGAACAATCATTTTTACAATTGGTTCCTTTTTAGCCGGGATTTCCAAATTTGGTCTAATTTTCCTCTTGGCATCCCGAGCAATTCAGGCCGTCGGCGCCTCGATGGCGATGTCAACAAGCTTTGGCATCACCACTTCAAATTTCGCGCCGAACATTCGTGCAAGGGCGATGTCTGTAATCGGAATGTTCGTCTCTCTCGGAGCGATTGCCGGACCAGCCCTCGGCGGAGCTATTCTAAATTTTCTCAGCTGGTCATATATTTTTTGGGTTAACGTACCAGTTGGGATTTTGGCAATTTTTATTGGCTTTAAATATTTTCCGAAAGATACAATTTCCCAACCTGATGGAAAAATAGACTACATCGGCTCAGCTTTGTTTTTCGGTTTCATCGCCTGCTTTTTCCTGGCGATCAATGCAGCCGAATCAGTTGGTTTTGGAGACTTCTGGGTAATAGCCGGTTTGATCATTTCCATCATTCTCCTAGTTGCCTTCCTAAAAGTCGAACCAGCCTTTAAAGAACCGATGATCAAACTAGAAATTTTTAAAAATCAATTATATTCGATTTCGTTGATAACCGCCTTTCTGGTTTTTGCAATTAATTCCTATACAAACATTTTGATGCCCTTTTATCTGCAGGATTTGCGCAAATTAACCCCCGGTCAGGCCGGTCTGATTCTGATGGCCTTTCCAATTACCAACTTCATTTTTTCGCCAATTTCAGGTTGGGCTGGAGACAAATTCGATAAAGAAATGATTACTTTAATCGGTTTAGCCGGTTTAACGCTCAGCCAAATCGGTTACCTTTCGATCGGTGGTAAATCGCCTTATATACTGCTGATAATTACCCTGATTGCCAATGGGTTGGCATCAGCTGTTTTCCAATCGCCAAACAATGCTTTGACAATGAGCACTGTGCCAAAGCCATTATTGGGAATCGCCGGCTCGGTCATGGCTTTGGCGAGAAATGTCGGCTTCATTGTTGGAAATACTTTCGCAACAACCATGCTTTTTCTCAGTATGAGTCGCTTAGCCGGCCGGCAGGTTGTCAATTATCTGCCAAGCCATCCGGAATACTTTATTAAGTCGATGCATTTCTGCTTTATTTTCGCCGGTATTCTCAGTTTGATCGGACTGATGCTGACTTTGTATCGAATGCTCAGACGTCAGGTTTTGAGCAAATATATCGCCAAGAATTAATTTCTTGGCTTTTTTTGAATAAATGATTAGTGCTTTAATAGAAATATGTATTATTTGAACGGGGAATATTTTGAGCTGACTTTAAAACAGAAAATCACCTACTTCTTTATTTCCCTGGCAATTATTTCTTTTGGAAACGGATTATCGATTGCTGCCCAATTGGGAGCCGCTCCCTGGTCGGCATCGGCTGTTAATCTGGCCAATGTAACCCATCTGCCGACAATGCTTTTTTTAGCGATTGAAGCAATTTTAGCGGCTGTTATAAATCTGTTTATGGTCGAAAAAATCAATTGGCGGCGAGCAATCGGAAATGTAATTTTTGGTCTGTTGTTCAGTCTTTTCGTCGCTGAATTTGCCAATTTGTTCCATCCCCTGCTTGCACCACTTAGTTTGATTCCCAAACTGATAGTTGATTTATTTGGAATCTGGTGTATCGGGATCGGAGTATCGGTCATTCAAAGGGCTAATTTCGTACTACACCCGCTCGATAATTTGACGAACGTCGCTCGTTTTAAGTTTTTTCGCGGTTCGGCACCACTTGGGCAACTTTCCAATTTCATCTTTGCCGTTACTATTTCTTTAATTTGCTGGGCACTTTCCGGAAAATTACTGAGTTATGGAATTGGAACAATATATTGTTTCTTTTTGCAGGGAAACAATATCGCTTGGGGGGATAAACATCTTTTTAAGCATCTATTGCATATCGACCCAACAAAAATATAAAAAAGCTGATGAATTAATCATCAGCTTTTTGTTTGTTCCAATGTTCCTTGATAAAATCCTCGCGCGGAGCATCTTGAACTTTCATTCGTGCTTGGTTGTATTTATAAAAGTCCTGGTGATAATCTTCTGCTTCCCAGAAAGTCTGAGCCTTTTCAATCTTGGTAACAATTGGGTCTTCTCCGAAAACCCCCGAATCAAGTAACTTTTGTTTTGACGAAAGGGCTGTCTGGTACTGGCTATCAGAGTTAACGAAAATAACCGGCCGGTAATTATCGCCATGATCCTGGAATTGACCGCCGGCATCAGTCGGATCGGTCACCTGCCAATAAAGGTCAACTAGTTCGGCATAAGATATTTTTTTTGGATCAAACCAAATTTTCACTGCTTCGGTATGCCCGGTTTGATGTGATGAAACCTGCTCATAGGTTGGATGATCGACATGGCCGCCCGTATATCCGGAACGGACCTTAATAATTCCGGGAAGCGAGTCAAAAGGTTCGACCATACACCAGAAACAACCGCCTGCAAAGATTGCTGTCTGTATTTCATTTGCCATAATAAACTCCTTTAATGGATGAACGGATTCCAAAAACGTCCACCATTAACCACCAATAGAATAACCCCGCCAATCATAATTAGCAAGACTATAAACAAGACCAGCCAATCGACAGCTTTGAGTTGTTCTGCAAAATACCAGCTGCGTTTTTTCTTGGCCCCAAATCTCCTTAATTCCATGGCCTGGCTAACCGATTCGATTCGATCAATCGAACTGAGCAGTAAGGGCACAAGAATCGCAGCAGCACCCCTTAAACGTTTAAAAAAGCCTGCTTTTTTAGAAATCTCGTTGCCGCGTGCTTGTTGAGAAAGACTGATTTGCTGATACTCTTTTGTGACATCAGGAATGTATCTAAGAGCCAAAGAAACTGCGTAACTGATCTTATAAGAAATTCCGATCCGATTCAAACCGGAAGCAAATTCCGAGGGATTTGTCGTCAACAAAAATATCAAGGCCAAAGGAACCGCAACAAAATATTCGAGCGAAATATTAACCAGATATAATAATTCCTGTTTCGTCAAAGCATAAGGACCGCTACCAAAAATAATATCCTTGGAGTGATAAAGCTGAGCACCATAACCAGGTGCCAAAACATAAATCATCAACAGATTGATAATCATAAAAAAGACGACCAATTTAATCAAAAAAGAAACTTCGGAAAATTTAACTCTACTGATTTTTAAAACAATTAAAGAAAGAATTACGAGGAAAATTAAAAAACGGGTATCTAAGACAATCATCGAAATACCGGATAAAAATATAAAAGCTAATAGTTTGGTTGCTCCACTGGCCCGGTCCAACCAGGTGCCACGATCCCGATAAGCGAGATTAAAAGAATTGTTATTCATAAATCGGCCTCGCTTTCAACAAGTCTTTCCGATAATTTAATCGGATCGACTTGACTGAATCGGGCCAGATTATAAAGGCTGGTCGGAGCCAAAGAGGCTTCTTTTAAAAGCTCCAAGTTGCTCAAAAGCACGGCTGGACGATCATCAGCAAGAATCTTGCCGTCAACCAAAGCCAAGGCTCGATCAGCGTATTCCAACATTAAATGCATATCGTGAGTGATGACAATAATCGAAGTATGATGCTCACGATTAAGAGAAGCAACAAAATTCATGATCGAACGATAATTCAGATAATCTTGTCCAGCGGTAGGTTCATCCAATAAAAGAATTTGCGGTTCCAAAACCAAAACAGAAGCAATCGTCACTCTCTTCTTTTGGCCGAAGCTTAAAGCCGAGACCGGCCAATGACGCATCGAATCAAGACCAGAGATTTTCAATACTCGTCGAACTCTTGTTTTGATCTCTTCAGGATTAACTTCGCGTAATTTCAGTCCGTAGGCGACTTCGTCAAAGACAATATTTTGGCTGATCATTTGATTTGGATTTTGCAAAACGTAACCAATTTTATCAGCCCGCTCTTTGACAGACAGAGAGTCCAAGCTTTGACCATCGAAAAAAATCTGGCCGGAATCCTGTTTTAAAAAACCGGTTACTAAATTTGAAAAAGTTGATTTTCCGGAACCGTTCTTACCAACAATCGCCGTAATCTGACCAGCATAAAAATCCAAATTGAAATCTTTAAAAACGCTTTGTTTCGGATAGGAAAAAAACAAGTTTTTAATTGATAAAATCAGTTGACCAGGATTTGGTTTTTTAACAGAAATTTGAGTATTAAGCCAATTCGAGATTTTTTTGCTAACCAATTCTTGATTCAAAGAAGAAAGATCTGTCAAATGTTTCTCCAAACTCAGATCGAAACCGGCTTTCTTTAAAGCGGTCAGATAAAGCGGTTCACGAAGTCCGACTTGAGAAACAACCCCGCTTTGCAGGACCCGATCAGGCGTATCGTTGGCAATGATTTTTCCTCGACTGACAATCACCAGTTTATCGGCCTGAATTTTAAGTGCTTCTTCCAAACGGTGTTCAATGATAATAACCGTTAAATTCAACTTTTTCTGTAGTTGGGAGATTAATTGAATTGCCGCTCTCCCAGCAGCCGGATCGAGATTGGCCAATGGTTCGTCAAACAAAAGAATCTTGCTGTCCGAACTTAAAACACCGGCCATACTGACTCGCTGCTTTTGTCCACCGGAAAGTTCTTGGGGATGATGATTCTTAACCGATTGAAGATTCAGTTCCGTTAACCAATGATTTGTTTTTTTTAATAGTGTTTGATGATCGATATTTTCATTTTCAAGCAGAAAAGAAACATCTTCAGCAACTGTCATGCCGACAAATTGAGCATCGGTATCTTGCAGGACAGTCGCGACGGCAAAAGATAAATTGAAAATATCCAATTTAGAAACATCCTGATCATTAACCAAGATCTGACCATCGAGATTCCCGGGAAAACTTTGTGGAATCAAACCGTTAATTAAATGGCCAATCGTGGTCTTACCGGAGCCGGATGGCCCGGCAATAATAATTTTCTCCCCATAATCAAAAGCAAAGCTGACATCATGCAATGTGGCTTGGCTTTGAACGCGATATTTGAAATTAACGTTTTTAAATGTAACAGCTGGCATAGAAATCAGTCTTCAGACTTTAACGATCCCGACCTGGTTCTGGTCTTACTGTAAGCAACTAATAAAATTGTTCCAACGATCGCAATTGCAACGATATTTCCGATTCCAGCCCAAATACCCTGTAAAAATACTTTAGCAGCGGGCTGTTTGTAAACAACAATGTCTCCGAGCGGAGCAATCAAAAACCAGGCAATTGCGTTGGAAACAACCTGCCAAATATTGAAAAAAATAATTTTTTTCTTCGTTAAATGCTCGCTTTGCAGTTTTAGGCGAGATTTTGTTAAACCCAATAACAAGCCAAGAACTCCATCAGCAAAAACCCAAGTCCACCAAACGCCCCAACCAGAGGCTGTGTCATTCAAAGCATGGCCGATAAAACCAACCAAAAAACCAACAATCGGACCAAAGATAGCTCCAATTAAACTAAGCCAGGGTTCGCCCAAATTGATCGTCGTATTCGAGACAGGAGTCGGTATTGCCAAAAAACGCATGAGAACAAAAAAGACCGCTGTACCGATTCCAATAGCAACAACATCTCTGACACTAATAAAACTCTTTTTATTTCCCCACATAATCTCTTCCTCTCATTTTTCAAATCTTTGTTTTTCTAATTTTAAAACTTTGAACAAAAATAATATCCGTTTTAATTGCCTAAAGAAACATATTAGCAATCAAGGCTGGCCATCCCTTTGATCGTGTTTAGCATCATATTCGGTCGCAAAATCCTCGTGAGGCATTCGCTGCCAAAAATCACTTTTATTCGTTTGCCGTTGTCGAGCAATGCCCATGGCGTGCCGATCAACATTATCGGTAATTGTTGATCCGGCAGCTGTAATCGCTTCAGAAGCAATTTCAACCGGAGCGACCAGCTTGCTGTTGCTGCCAATGAAGGCCCGGTCGCCAACTTTGGTCATATGTTTATTTTTGCCATCGTAATTAACAAAAATTGTTCCTGCACCTATATTGACCGCTTGGCCAACCTCGGCATCGCCAACATAAGTTAAATGGCCAATATGAGTATGATCACCAATCTTGGCATTTTTTGTTTCGACAAAATTTCCAATATGAACATCAATACCGGTCACAGTTTTTTCACGTAAGTGAGCATATGGACCAATCTCATTTTCAGCTCCGATCACCGAATCATGTTCGATGACTGTACCCGGCTTAATGATGGTTCCGGTTCCAACCAGAACATTGGCATCAATATAGGTTGTCAATGGATCGATCATTGTAACGCCGTTGGCCATTATTTGATCGTTAATTCGTTTACGGGCAATTTTGCTAACAGCTGCCAATTGTTGTTGAGTGTTGACACCAAGAATATCCTGCCAATCCGCAACTTGAACAATTTTGGCACCGGGCAAAGCATCAGTCAAATAATACTCACTTTGAGAATTATCGGTCGTCACATTGTTGATAGCACGTTTAATATAGTCGGCACGAAAAAGATAAACACCGGCATTAACCAAATGCAATTTCTCCTGGTCGGCAGTTGCATCCCTTTCTTCGACAATTTGTTCAACAACATTACGTTCGCCAACCGGTATAACGCGGCCATAACCAAAAGGCTTTTTAAGATCGGCTGTCAGCAAAGCTGCATCGAAGCCTTCTCCTTTTTCAACCAGATCAACCAAGGCGTTCTCGGTCATTAAAGGCATATCAGCATTAATAACAATCAGTTTTTCAGCATCGATTTTTGGAAAAGCGCACCGCAAAGCATCCGCAGAACCCAACTGCTCTTTTTGAACGACCGTTTCATCGACATAAGAAGAAAAATCTTCGTCAGCTCCCTGAACGGCAATTATATTTTTCGGATTAAATTTCCTGACTGCCCGGCAAATCCATTCAAGCATCGGCAGGCCGGCAACTTTATGAAGCGGTTTGGAAAGATCGTCCTTCATACGGCTGCCCTTGCCGGCCGCTAAAATAACAACATCAACTTCTGACAATCTTATTTTCCCTTCCCCGAAAAATGTTCTGTTTGTAATTTCCAAACTGAACTTTGATTACTTCTCCGGAATCAAGATTGGTATCAACATGCAGTAATGAAGTAAAATCGTCGACTTGGCGTTCCTGAGCCCGGCCCTCGGCAAAAATCGCAACACCTTTGACATCGAAATCAAATTCTTTTGCGAGTGTTTTCATACCATTAATCGTGCCGCCAGCCTTCATAAAATCGTCGACAATTAAAATATTCAAACCGGTTGGCAGACTCCGCCGCGATAATTCCATCTTTTCAACATGCTTGGAAGAACCAGTTAAATAATTGACCGAAACAGTTGGGCCCTCGGTAACTTTGTTTTCCCCGGAACGAACAATCACAAAGGGTACATTTAATTGTTCTGCAACGGCTGCAGCCATTGGAACACCCTTGGTTGCGGCAGTCATAACCGCTTGGATATCAGTATTTAAGTACTCTGTTGCAACTAAACGGCCGACTTGGCGCAAAACCGATGGTTTGCCCAAAAGATCGGAAAGATAGACATAACCGCCTGGCAAAACCCGCGTCTCGTCATTAACCTGTTTGAGCATATCATTGACGAACTCGTCAGCTTCTCTTTCTAAAATATAAGGATAGAATTTGGCCCCGCCGGCAGCTCCGGGAATTGTCTCCAAGAGTCCAACGCCACGCTCTTTTAAGGTCTTTTTTAGAATTGTTAAATCTTCGGAAATTGATGACTTAGCCGAAGAATAGCGGTTAGCAAAAAAAGTCAACGGTACAAGTGTCCGCGGCCTTTCCACAAGATAGTGGGTCATATCTACTAAACGTTCAGCTCGAGGTGTTTTCATAAATGTCCTTTCGCTAATATTCTACTAAAAAAAAGGATTAATACCAGCAAATTCCGAACATTCGTCAATTATTCAAAATACTTTCGATGCAGTTTCATATAATTCGGTTAGAATAAGGCTTATGAAAATTGTCAAATTCGGCGGAAGCTCGTTATCCAGTGGCGTGCAAATCAGAAAAGTTTTTCAAATTGTAAAAAGCGACCCGGAAAGAAGAATCGTCGTTGTTTCAGCACCGGGAAAACGTTTTAAGGGCGATGTTAAAATTACCGATCTTCTCCTAAAATTGGCCGAAGCAATTTTAAACGAGGAAAAAACAGCTCAAATTTATGAACAAATTTTTCTGCGCTATCAGGCGATTGGCGATTTCTTTAAAATCCCAAGGTCGGGAATCGAGCAGCTAAAAGAACACCTCTATTCAGTTGCCCAGGCAGATTGCCCGTCCAATGATTTTTTTAGAGCCGCTTTATCAGCCCAAGGCGAAAATATGTCAGCCCACCTGATAACACTTATCTTCAAACAGCTTGGGCTAAAAGCCCGTCTTCTTACACCAAAAGAAGTCGGCTTAACAGTCAGCGGCGAAGCAAGAAAAGCACAGATTCTGCCGGGTTCCTACGCAAAAATCGCCAAAACAAAATTCACCGATAACGAAGTACTTATTTTCCCGGGCTTTTTTGGTATCACGAAAAACGGTTTGATTAATACCTTCTCACGTGGGGGTTCCGATATTACCGGAGCAATTTTGGCTCGCGGGTTTGGAGCGGATTTATACGAAAACTTTACCGATGTTAATTCGATTTATGCCGTTAATCCTGGTTTGGTAGCCGATCCGGCACCAATTAAAGAGATGACCTATAACGAAATGCGGGAACTAAGTTATGCGGGTTTTGCCGTCTTTCACGACGAAGCGATTCTGCCGGCAATTCAAGGAAAAATTCCAATCTGCGTAAAAAATACGAACCGTCCGGAAATGCCCGGAACAAAGATTGTTCCGCGCGACAAGGTTTCCCACAAAAATAAAATTACTGGGATCGCCAGCTCGCATCATTTTCAAGCCATTTATCTTCACCGTTATTTAATCAACCGGGAAGTTGGTTTTACCGCTAAAATATTAAAAATCATGGCCGATTTGAATATTTCCTATGAGCATATGCCTTCGGGAATCGATGATTTGACGATTATTTTGGATAAAAACCAGTTAACAAATGGTCGCAAAGAAAAACTGACGCAAAGAATTAAAGACGAAATTCAACCGGACGATCTTCAATGGAGAAACGACTACGCAATCATTATGGTTGTCGGCGAAGGTTTGGTTAATCGAGTTGGCGCAATGGCCGACATCGTTGATCCGATCAGAGATGCCGGAATTTCTTTAACGATGGTTAATCAGGGATCTTCGGAAATTTCCATTATGCTTGGCGTTCGTCCGGAAGACGAACAAAAAGCCGTTAAAGCAATCTATAACGATCACTTTGAAAACGGCCATCCTAAAAAAGAGCTTTAAATTCCGAGAGCTTCATTCAAATCGGTTAGCAAATCTTTGATTGCCAATTTTTTTGTATGAATAATTTTTTTATCGAAAAGTCCGCTAATCGCCAAAGGAACTCTTTGGCCACTCAAATCAGATATGAGATTCAAATTCATTTGTGGATCATTGTCGGATTCTTTTCCGAGCGCTTTTAAAACAGTTTCGGCAAACTTAAAGGGACTGGCTGTTGCAACAATCAGTTGTTGCCTATTGCTTGGAAAATCTTTGTTAACAGAAACAGCAACCGCTGTATGAGGGTCCAACAAATAATTATTCTGCTGAAATGTTTCCTGAATTGTTTGAGCGGTTGTTTTGGAATCGGCAAACGCCGCATTAAAAGAATCCTGAAGTCTGCTCAAAGAAAAATCATCGAGTTGATATCGACGCTTGTCGGTCAAGTCTTTCATCCAAGCGGCGACCGCTTTGGAACCGGCAATGTCAAATAAGAGCCGTTCCAAATTACTGGAAACAAGAATATCCATTGCCGGACTGCTGGTAACTTGAAAGGAGCGATCGGCATCGTAAATTCCGGTTGCAAAAAAGTCGGTCAGAACATGATTGGCATTAGAAGCAACGGTCAATTTTCCAATTGGGACACCAAGTTTTTTGGCCCAGTAAGCAGCCAGGATATCACCAAAATTACCAGTCGGAACGCTTATATCCAATTTCTCACCAGCCGATAGGCGATTATTCTTAACTAATTGAGCATAAGCATACACATAGTAAATGATTTGAGGTACCAAACGACCGATGTTAATAGAATTCGCAGAGGAAAAACCAAGCGAAGCTGCTGACATTTTTTGAGCCAACCGATGATCCGTCAAAAGATTTTTAACCGCTTTTTGAGCATCGTCAAAATTGCCAGTAACAGCAACCACGTGAGTATTTTTTCCGTCAGCTGTCGTCATCTGTTGACGTTGTAATTTGGAAACACCAACCGACGGATAATAAACAACAATTTTTGTCTGCGGGACATCATTGAAACCATTTAAAGCCGCACCACCGGTATCACCGGAAGTTGCCGTTAAAATAACCATTGTCTTTGAACTGCCGTTTTTTTTGACAGCCGCAGTCAATAAATAAGGTAGAAGGGAGAGCGCCATATCTTTAAAAGCCAAAGTCGGTCCATGAAACAATTCCAATAAATTTCGTTTGTCATCAAGCTGATGGATTTCAACAATTTTTGAATCATCAAAATCCCGATAAGCCGATTTCAAAAAATCAGTTATTTCGTTATTTGAAAATTCGTCAAAAAAAGTCGAAAGAATTAATTGACCAATCTGAAGATAATTCTCATCCTGCAATTTTTCCCAATCAAAATCAATTGTTGGAAAAACAAGCGGTACATAAAGTCCGCCGTCCGGTGCCAATCCGTTGATAAGGGCGTCAGCCCCATCAACAATCGCTGCTTGTCCGCGTGTACTTTGAAATTTCATATAACCTCTGCCGACATAATAGCAGAAAGCGAGCCGGCGTGTTAACATTTGTTCATGAAAAACTATCGAATTGGAATTTTCGGTTTGGGAACAGTCGCCAGTGGGTTGATAAAAATCCTAAAAAAAGAAAAAATCAACTATCAAAATAGATTCAACGTTAATTTTGAGCTTTCTCAAGTAGTAGTTCACGATCTCCAAAAGAAACGCGCTCCTGAATTCGATGGATTAAATATTTCCGATGATCCGGCTAAAATTATCGAAGATCCGGCTATTGATATCGTAATCGAACTTATCGGCGGCAAGACAGTGGCTAAGAATATAATTGAAGAATCGCTTCAAACCGGCAAACACGTTATCACAGCTAATAAAGATTTAATCGCCAGCGAAGGACGAAAATTAAGTCGACTTGCCAAAGAAAAGCATGTCGGTCTTTTTTATGAAGCAGCTGTTGCCGGTGGGATCCCGATTTTAAGATCTCTTTCCAATAGCTTAGCTTCTGATGAAATCGAACAAATCAACGGCATCGTTAACGGAACTTCCAATTTTATTCTTTCACAAATGCGCCAGAACAAAATTTCTTATGCGGCTGCCCTAAAAACAGCTCAAGAAAAAGGTTTTGCCGAAGCAGATCCAAGCAACGACGTCGACGGAATCGATGCTGCTTATAAGCTGCAAATTTTAGCTGATTTTGCCTTTGGAAAACAAATCAATCAACGAGATATTCAAATGGGTGGAATTCGTACGATTACTCAAGCTGATTTGCAGGATGTTACTGATCTTGGTTATGAAATAAAACTTTTAGCCAGTGCGACAGTTATTTCCAACAAATTGGAACTATCAGTTGCTCCGACGCTTGTCCCTAAAGGGCACCCGTTAGCTTCGGTTCAAAATGAAAATAATGCCGTTTTCGTTAACGGACGATATTCAGGTGGTCTGATGTTCTATGGACCCGGTGCCGGCGAATTCCCAACAGCCAACTCAGTTGCCGCTGATTTAATAGAGCTGACTAAAAAGATCGACCAACCGGAAAGCTTCAACACGAATTTTTCTTCCGATTTGACGCTGGCAAAACCAAAAGATCGAATTGCCAGTCGCTATATCGTTTTCAACGTCGCTAATCGTCCAGGAGTGATGCACAAGCTATCGGCTTTCTTCCTAATGAGCGATATCAATTTTCGCAATATTCGTCAATACGATCCGGTTGGCGACAATACCCGTGTTGTGATCATTACCTATCCAGCCTCGGATGCCCAATTGAATCCGGTTAAAACAACAATCAGAAAGGCTTGGGGTGTTGAGATAATTCATGAATTCAAGCTCCTAATCGAGCCAAAAGAGGTTACCAATGCCTGAAATAATAGTTCCGGCAACCAGCGCCAATATGGGCCCGGGTTTTGATTCGCTCGGCCTCGCAGTCAACTTGTATTTAAAGGTCAGAATTTCCAAGCAAAGCGATCAGTGGATAGTCCATCATCCTTTTGATAAAAGGGTTCCCACTGATGAAAAAAATATGATAGTTTTATCAGCTCTAACCGTCGATGCCAGCATTCAGCCACACGAAATTTTTGTTGAGAGTGAAATACCACTGGCTCGCGGCTTAGGCTCATCGTCTTCGGCAATCATCGCTGGTTTAATGTTGGGAAACGAACTGTCCGAATCAATTAATCTAAGCAAGCAACAAATTCTTGATCGCGCAGTAAAAATAGAGGGCCATCCGGACAACGTTTCACCAGCAATTTTTGGCGGCATTGTGGTTGGTGGGCCTGATCCACAAAAGAAAGGAAACTTTTTAACTTATCAGATTGATACACCTGATGATTATTTGCCAATCGCAGTAATACCGGATCGCGAATTAGCAACCAGCGAATCGCGTGAAGTTCTGCCGACTAGTTTGGACAGAAGAAAAGCCGTCAGAAATAATGCCGAAAGCAGTCTTTTACTGGCAGCCCTCTTTAAACACGACTGGGATAATGTAGCCAGGCTCTTGGAGTCCGACCAATTTCATGAAGTCTATCGAATAAAGTTGGTTCCCGAATTAAAAACGGTTAGGAATCTTTGCCATTCAGTGGGAATCTTTGGCAGTTATCTGTCCGGTGCTGGGACAACCGTCATGATAATTGCAAAAAAAGATCAAGCAGATTTTCTGCTTGATCAGTTGAATAAAACGGAAAAACTGAGAGGTTGCAAAATCAAATTATTAGAATTTAATTTAAGCGGTGCAAATATTTCCGAATAATAAAAAAACTCCTTTTAAGGAGAACTTAGGCGGTTTTGACTTGTTGCTGCCTAAAATTAACATCAATATTTTTTGTTAGGATATCAGTATAACTATAGGAAACACGTTCGAAGGTCCCTTCCGCCTTGTCAAGCTCAACAATGAATAGGGACGGATAAGTCTCAATCAGGACACCTTTACGAGTAGTCGTCTTCTTTCGACCAGCCTGGGCAATCACTGTAATTGGACTGCCGATTTTTTCATCTAAATTATCTTTAATATTCTGTAATGCTTCTGGCATACTACCTCCTCGTATTATGAGACTATCTAATTTTAGCAGATATCACGATTTTTTACAAGGTTTAACAGTTCATTCTTTAGAAAAAATCATATTTTCAGACAAATTATTAACTAATTGTTCGTAATTTTCCAAAGTTAAACGTTCTCCTCGAATATTTAAATCGAAACCAGTCTCGGAAATCGAACGTTCGATTTTTGTTCGATTTTCATCGTTTTTTCCAAAATAATAAAGCAAATTATTAACAAGTGATTTTCTACGATGAGCGAAAGAAGCTTTAATAATTTTAAAAAGGGCCTCCTCATGTGGAAAAGACTGAAAATTTTCTTTTGGAGTTAATTGAACAACAGCTGAATCGACATTCGGTGACGGCATGAAAGATTTTCGAGTTACGGGAAGAATTATTTCGACATTAACACGATACTGAATTGCTAAACTCAGCTCCCCATAATCCTTGCTTCCAACACCGGCCTGCAGGCGAGCCGCAACTTCTTTTTGCATCATCACGGTAACTGACTTAAAATTCAGCGAACTATTAAGTAAATAAAAAAGAATCGGTGTCGTAATATAGTAAGGCAAATTGGCAACGATTTTCAAAGACTGATTTTTCGCAAAAATCGAGAAATCAGCTTTTAAAATATCTCGGTTGACAATTTTAACGTTTTTATAAGGTCGCAAAGTTTCCGATAATATCGGGATTAGTTTTTTGTCGATTTCATAAGCGACTACTTGCTTGGCCGCTTTTGCCAATTGTTCAGTCAGAGAACCGATTCCGGGACCAATTTCGATAACCGTGTCGTCCGGCCCGATCGCTGCTCCCTGAACAATTTCTTGCAACACATTTAAATCAATTAGAAAGTTTTGTCCAAGACGTTTGCTGGCATGCAAATCGTACTCATTTAAAATCGCCCGCGTTCTGATCGGACTGCCAATTGCTGGAATATCATTCAAGGTTTTTAATCGCTTCTTTCAATTCTTTTTTAGTGATGCCAAACATTTGTAGCCGCTTAAGAAATTGTTTGCCATTTGTATTTCCCAAGTGTAATTGATCCGATATCTTTTTTCTCAAAACAGCTGAACCAGCACCATCAATCAAACCAAAATCAACCAAATCGGAACGTTGAATCTCTAAAGTTGGAGAAAATTCTTTGACATACTTGCCAAGCAGTTTTTTTAAAAGTTTCGGATCAGCGTGTTCGACCCCCAATGAGCCCTTGTGATTGGGCTTACCATCGATTTTATTCAAAAAAAGCTGCTTGATGTTGGGGACCCTTTCAAGAACTATCTTCCTGATTCTCTCTCCTTGGAAATCGGGATCGGTTAATAAAATCAATTCGTGATCCCTAGCACTTTGCTCTATCAGGTCCAAAACAGCGGACCTGATTTTGGAACCACCGGTTTCAATTGTTTCGATCGAATCTCCAAAAGCAAGTCGCAGACGAGCTGTATCATTCTTTCCTTCAACAATAAAAATCGTTTTTTTCAATTCTTGGGCCATAAGCGATGCGCGTTTTCTACTGTTATTTTTGCCAATTGGTTTCGGCCGATTTCAAGGACCTTTGCCAAACCATCGACGACGAATTTAGCCCAGGCCGGTTCGTTGGTTTTTCCACGATTTGGAACCGGTGCTAAATAAGGAGCATCGGTCTCAACCAGGATCCGATCAAGTGGAACCACCTTTGCCGCTTCATGAATTTCTTTAGCGTTTTTAAAAGTGACCATCCCGGAAAAACTAATATAGGCACCAAGATCGACTAATTTTTCTGCCTGTTCGGGTCCACCGGCAAAAGAATGCATTTCAAATTTGCTAAGCCGACGCTCTTTTAGAATTCGATAAAGGTCCTCAAAAGAATCACGCATATGAATAGTCGTTGGTAAATCAAACTCGGCCGCTAAATCAAGATGCCTTTCAAAAGAATTAATCTGAGCATCTCGGTCAAAACCTTTCCAATGCCAATCAAGTCCTGTTTCACCAACACCAATTACAACTGGATCAGATAATTGTTTACGCAAAACTTCTTCAGCCGACTGATCGAATTTATTCGTATCTTCCGGTTGGAAACCAACAATCGCACGAATCCCTTTATCAGAAAAATCGTGAGCAATTTGGATCGCCCGCTGGTTCCCTTTTGGATCATAGCCGACTACATTCATTTCCATCACGCGGAATTCGCGTGCTCGTCCAACATAAGCGGCAACATCATGATACAAAGCATCGTCGTTTAAATGAGTATGGGTATCGTAAACATCCCCGGGAGTTTTAGTTGGATCGTAAATTGCCATGTTTCCAGTATAAAAGAAAAACACTTATTCAGTGTTCTTTTTTAGAGCCTCTTTGGTTTTATCCTTAATAAAATCAGCCGATTGTTTCAACTTTGTCCGCTCGTCTACACTCAGATCCAATTGAAGCTGCTCAATGATTCCCTTGCGACCAATGATAGCCGGATAGCCAAGATAAGTGTCAAGCGGCTGATAATAATTTGAAACCGGTAATTCCTCATGGGCATCGTTCAAAACAGCTTTCAGCAAACGAAGCGCCGCGGCTGAAATACCGTAATTGGTGTAATGCTTGCCAAAGAAAACAATATGGCCACCCATCTTCGAATCATGATCGATTCTTTCCAAATCAGCATTTGGATAGGCTCCCTCTTTTAAAATTTTTTTAATCGGTTTCCCCAAAACACGAACCGTCGACCAGGCAACAAATTGCGAATTTCCGTGTTCGCCCAAACTATAGCCAATCACGCTGCGGGGATCTATTTTCAAAGCAGCCGCTGTTGCCCTCTTCATTCTCGATGAATCAAGCAGAGTTCCAGTGCCGATAACTTGATCCTTCGGTAGTTCTGTTATTTTTTGAAAAATCGAAGTAATTACATCACAAGGATTGGAGACAACAATCAGGACACCCTTAAAAGCACTTGCTTTTAGACGTGGGGCGGCTTCTTCAACATACTTTTTCGTATAAGGAAACTCAGCGAAACGATCAGTAGGCGTTTCCCAAGCTTTGGTAATATTACCAAAGGCACTGATGACAACATCGGCATCGGATAAAGCCGAATAATCGTTAGCGATCAGCTTAGTATGATAACTCAAATTAACTTGAGCATCTTGGAAGTCCAATAGATCGGCTGATAATTTGTCTCGGTCCGGATCGATCAATACTAACGTATCGGTGATCCCTTCAATAATGATTTGGTGAGCAATCGTTGAACCAACATGCCCACAACCTAAAATTCCAATTTTTCTCGTCATTTTAACCCTGAGTAGAATTGTGGAAATGAGCTGGCGCAGCATCCGGCATGGAATTTAAGGTTCTCATATCATCATCATTAATTGTGAAATCGAGTTGGGTATTCTCTTGAATATGTCTCTCACTAATAGCTTTCGGGAGAGTAACGGTTCCGTTTTGAAGTGTAAAACGCAAGGCCAGTTGGGCAACACTGACGTTATACCTGCCAGCAATTTTGCGAATTGCTTCAGAATTCAGAATGTCGCCAGTCGCTAATGGCGAATATGCCTCGATACGAATATCGTGCTCTGCGGCAAATTTGGAAATTTTTGGTTCGGTGAAACCAATATAATATTGGATCTGATTGACAACCGGTTTAATTTCGGCAATTTTCAGGATATTCTCCATATCGTGAACATCAAAATTGGAAATTCCGATCGATTTAACACGTCCGGACTTTTGCAATTCTTCAAGAGTTTTCCAAGCTTCAGCGTTTTCCTCATCAAAGTGCTTGCTACCCGCTTCTCCCCGTGGCCATGGAGCGTGAATCAAATATAGATCAACGTAATCAAGCCCGAGACGAGAAAGAGAACTCTCGAAATCAGCCAAAACAAGATCACGAGTCTTATCTTGGGAAGGCAGTTTAGTTGTTACCCATAAATCTTCTCTTTTAACATCTGAATCGGCAATGGCTCTGCCAACCGACTTTTCATTGCCATAAATTTTAGCGGTATCGATATGACGATATCCAAATTTTAAAGCCGAAGAAACCGCTTGATAAGCGACATCCCCGTCAGGCGTTTGCCAAGTTCCAAAAGCGACCTTGGGAATTTTTGTTCCGTTATTCAGAGTATATGTATCTGTTAGAATTGACATAAGTTCCTCCTATGAATATAATTATCCCACTTGAATATGGGAAAATTAGGTTATGGCAGATAAAGACTTATCACATTTAAGTAAAGAACAATACGAAGTTACTCAAAAGGGAGCTACCGAACGTGCTTTCACCGGTAAATATGATGACTTTTACGAAGAAGGGATTTACGTCGACGTTGTTGATGGTACACCGCTATTTTCCAGCAAAGATAAATACGATGCCGGTTGTGGATGGCCAAGTTTTACAAAACCAATCGAAAACCCAAGTATCGTAAAAAAAATCGATCAATCTTTGGGAATGACAAGAACCGAAGTGCGCAGTAAAGATTCCGGCAGCCATTTAGGCCACGTTTTCGACGACGGTCCCGATGATAAAGGCGGTCTGAGATATTGCATCAATTCCGCTGCTTTGAAATTCATCCCGGTTAAAGAGCTGAAAAAAGCTGGTTACGGCGAATATCTAAGTTTATTCAAATAATTTATTTCGCAGTTTTAAAATAGGCTCTCAAGATCTTCAAGCGATATTTTGTCTCCAAAATAATTTCTAAGATTTGTTTTTTGTAGAACCCCTTTAACTGCATCTTTCGTAAAGAGAACTCCTTGCAGAAGTTTTTCTAAATCAGTGATATCACTGATTCCCAAAAAGTCTCCCTGAATTTTGATTACAGTAATTTTTCCTTGAGAAACGTTGGCATGTATTTCAACACTTCCACCGGCAAAACGCTGCCAATTGTTAAATTCGAATTTGGGCGTCCTGCCCCAGTTCCAATTCCAAGTAGAAAATTTATTATCACGCAATTCCTGGACACGTTTTAAATCATGCTCTTCTAATTTTAATTCGTCGTCGCCATTGGAAAGTTCTTTTGTCAACTGATTTTTGAAATCTAGAATCGTAAATCCCTCAGGAAGTGAAGATTTTATCAAACCAACTCGACTTTTCACAGATTTGGCTGCTTTTGAAATAAATTTATCTTTAGCCGGCGTCAAAACCCGGCTCATAACTTCCATATTGATATCAAACAATAAGGTTCCATGATGCAATAAGCGTCCATTGGCATAACGTTGGGCACTCCCGGAAACTTTTTTTCCATTGATAATCAAATCATTTCGGCCATCGGTGACAACCGGAACTCCAAGCTTATTTAAAGCGTCGACCATTGGCTGAACAAATTTTTTGAAATTAACTTTGGCCGGATCGCTAACTGGAAGAACAAAAGAAAAACTAATATTGCCTAAATCGTCATAAACGGCGCCGCCACCGGTTTCTCGACGCGCTACTTGAATGCCGTTTTCTTTTGCAAATGCCTGATTAACTTCGGCGAAAGTATTTTGATTTTTGCCGACAATTACAGCATTGCCATATTGAGAAAAGAAAAAGACCGGTTCGGTCAAAGGATATTCTTCAAGCAAATAATGTTCCATCGCAACATTATAAAAAGCATCAGTATTTTCATAACTTATATATTTCATGTTTTCTCCTAGAAAACAGATTCAAAAATTCATGCGCAATCGTAACTAGGTTTCTCGCCCTTGTAGACATCGATAATTTTGCCATCCGGTTGGACCGTAATTTCATCATATTCGTCAAAAAGTTCGTCGTAGTTCTCATTAGTCGGAAGATCCTGCAATTCCATATGGTTGGCAGTCTCACCGGAAACAATCAATTTTTCAACGGAAGATCCATCCAATAAATCTTTTTTATCAAAAATCCCATATTCGTTCATAATTCGCAATACCTCCTTTTTTCGATTTTTATGATAGACGTTCTTCTTTAATATAATCAATCGGAAGCCATTCTAACACCTTTTCAATCTGTTTGTTCCAGTAATACCATTCATGGCGACCATGCGATGTTTGATAATTAACCTCATATCCAAATTTTCTAAAAGTTGGAATTGCAAATTGATTAGCCGGATAAAGTGAATCTTCTAATCCAATCCAAGCAAACAATTTTGGTAATTCTGCTTTCCCTTCGGACTGTTTTTTTGCCAAAGCAAATAAATCGTTTTTCGAACCGACAACTTTGTCCGAGTCGCCAAAAACACCCTGCCAATATTTTTTTGGAGCCATTTCAAACATTTGTGGAAAATTAAAATCATGCATCAAAGCACCGGATAACGAAGCGGCATAAGAAAAATAATCAGTCGACATTGCCAGTTTAAAAGCACCATAACCGCCCATTGAAAGACCGGCAACGAAATACTTTTCGCGTTTTTGGGAAATTTCCGGAAACATGAAAGCGACTTTTTGAAATAATTCAGCCGTTAAAGCATCGAAATAGTTTAGGCCATAATCCGTATTCGTGTACCAACCAAGACCAGTATCTGGCATCACAACCGCCAAATTGTTTTTCATGAGCAAACGTTCGATATTAGTCTCGCGCTGCCAGGAAAATAAATCATCACCCATACCGTGGAGCAAATATAAAACGGGGATGTCCCTTCTTTTATTATTATTATTATTAGTATCCAATTCAGGAAGAATAACATTCATCATCGTGGCCTTGCCCAACACATGCGAATGATAATTTATTTGTAAAAAAGCCATTGGTTTTTTCCTCTTTTTCTATCTGGAAATTTATGTTAAACGAAAAGCTCATACAACTCAAAGCAGTCTAATCATCAAGCAGTTTTAAAATTGTATCCAAAACACCGTCGTGATTATTGTCGGAAACTGTGTATTGGTCTTGATTAAAATAGCTTTTCAATTCGTCTTGCGAATTTGGCATAATATATGGATGACCAACATATTGCAACATTTCCAAATCATTCAGCCCATCGCCGAAAGCAGCCATCTCTTCGGGTTTAATTTGCAGTTCTTTGGCCAACAACTGTAACCCGGAAGCCTTATCGGCATTTTTATTTACAATATCGATTGCTCCAAAACCCGAAATTGGGCTTCTTAAACCGGAAAGGATCGGATCGCTGTTCAGCAAATCAAGAAAACCCTGACCGCTGTCATTGGTCCAAGAAAGCGAAATCTTATCAATTGGAACGTTGATTTCTGCAAAAGTTTTGATCGGAACCCAATTAGGATAAAAATCATCAATTGTTCCAGCAAAAAAAATTCGTGTGCCTTCCACCTGAACCGATTCCTGCCAAGTAGGAGCAAAAGCGGCATCCTTTCCGGCAAAAACCACTAAAGTCGGTCGAGGATTCAAAGTTGGCAAAAGATCGTAAATCCGTTTGGTTTTGATCGGATCAATAATTGATTGATGCAACAAATTTTGACCATTTTGAATAAAAGCGCCGTTCTCAGCCACCATGGAAATTACCTGGCCATCCGAATCAAAAGGAAGAAACATCTTATTAATGCGAATCGTCTGATTGCCAGTAGCAATCACAAATTTTTTCTGCTGGCGCCGTAAAATGCCAATAACTTCGGCAAACTTTCGCCGATTAAAGGCATTGTCATTATCGAGCAGCGTTCCATCCATATCAGCCGCAAAAAGTCGCAGATTTGTATTCGTCATATTTTCCTTACCTGTTGTCCATTTGACGAGTCGCTCACTTTATAACCGAGTGAAAAAATTTCGTCGCGTAATTGATCAGACTGCTGCCAATTTTTGTTAATTCGAGCAGTTTCACGCTTTTTTAACAGAAGTTCAATTTTCTTTGGCAGGGACTCTTTTTTTGTTTCCAAACCACTGATTCCAAAAACTCCGATTAATTCAGCAATTTGTCTAAGAATTTCTTGAGCGCTTTTATCCTTCACATCGCCGGAATCAACATAAGAATTGGCCAAACGGACCAATTCGAAAATGGCAGCTAAAGCATTGGCAACGTTAAAATCATCGTCCATTGCCTCAACGAAAGCTGCGGTCTGTTTTGAAACGAGTTGATCAATTTGTGGATCATCGCCGATTTTAAAATCGGCGTTTTTCAAACGGCGATAGGCAGTTCGGATTCGGTCTAATTCGACCCGTGCTCGTTCTAATTCGGAAGAAGAGTAATTAATCGGCCGACGATAATGAGTGGCAGTCATCAAAAAACGAATTGCCATCGGGTCATCATAGGAACTCAATAATTCGTGAACCGTGGTAAAATTTCCCAACGATTTGCTCATTTTCTCGTTGTTAACATTAACAAAGCCATTGTGAAGCCAATAATGCACGAATTGTTTGCCAGTATGTGCTTCGGATTGAGCCATTTCATCAGTATGGTGTGGAAAAGCCAGGTCAATACCGCCGCCATGAATATCAATTGTGTAACCCAGATATTTAGTCGACATAACCGAGCATTCAATATGCCAGCCAGGTCGGCCCTGTCCCCAAGGAGAATCCCATTTAATAACCTGACGCGGTTCGTTCTTCCAAAGAGCGAAATCGAGAGGATCCTCTTTTAAAGCAAGCGCACCATCATCCAAACGACCAGAGGCGCCAACCTCTAAATCCTCCAAATTTTCATGAGCCAGTAGACCATAATTCCCAGCCTTTCTGACTCGGAAATAAACACCCCCCTGAGATTCATATGCGTAGCCTTTATCAATCAAGTCACTCACAAATTCAATAATATCCGGAATTACTTCGGTTGCTCTCGTGCGAGTAGTCGCTGGGATAATATTTAACGGTTTGGTATCTTCATAAAAAGCTTTGATATACTTCGATGCAATTGCGTTTTCACTAACTCCCTCTTCTTGAGCACGATTAATTATTTTGTCGTCGACATCGGTAAAATTAGAAACAAAATTAACATCATAGCCTCGATAGAGCAGGTAGCGGCGAATCGTGTCGAAAGCAATCGAACTACGGGCATTTCCAACGTGAATGTAATTATAAACGGTTGGACCACAAACATACATGGTAATTTTCCCCGGAACGATTGGTTTAAACTCTTCTTTTTTTAAAGTAGCAGTATTGAAAACTTTCAGCATGTCTTCATTTTACTATTTCATCAATTTCTTAATAACCATATCGGTAAGACTATAGGGCAAATGACGGAAAGCCCAGATTACTGTTCGGTTGGAAAAGCCATCGGCGTAACGAGCTTTCGGATGTTCGACAGTTGCCGCTTGATAGAATAATTCTGCTAAATCCTGACTGCTTCGTTTCGATGACATTGGTGAAAACATTTTATCAAAAGCGTCGATCAAAGAATAATAAATCGAATTTTTTGGCGTATTTTTTCGAGCATTTTTCAAAGCTGTCTCCAGCCATTCAGAGCGGGTTCCGCCTGGTTCAATTAAAATCGCCTGAATACCAAAGTTTTCCGTCTCCAGACGCAGGGTATCGGTTAAAGTTTCCAAAGCATGTTTCGTCGCGTCATACCAACCTCCCAGAGGAGTGTAGAGAAAACCAGCAATCGAGGAGATATTGATAATTCTGCCCTTATGTTTTTTTCGCATAAACGGCAAAAGTAGCTGGGTCAACTGCATCGCGGCAAAAACATTAACTTGGAATTGTGCACGCGCCTGTTCGATTGGAGTATCCTCAAGACTGCCATATTCTCCATAGCCGGCGTTATTGATTAAAACATCGATATCATCGTTTTTTTGTAGAACCTGCCGAAAAAAAGTTTCAATTGAGTCATCCTTAGAAAGATCAAGAAAAAAAGTTTCAACACCGAATTTTTTTAATTCTTTCATTCGTTCAAGTCGACGAGCACCAGCGAAAACCTGCCAACCGTGTTTAGAAAATAATTCTGCCGCAGCGAAGCCCATACCGGAAGAAGCCCCGGTGATAATGACGGTTTTTGTTTTTTTCATAATGCATTCTTTAATAAAAAGATAAAATTATCAGTTATTATTTGAGTACCGAAGACAACATTTTTTCTGATTCAACATAGCAGTTGCGTCCCTTTGGCTCGAGAAAATCAATTTTGGCAGCAAGATATACCGTTACAAATTGTTTTTGATCAGATTGAACAATTCCGACAAAAGATTCCGTATCGGGTGAAGTTCCTGTTTTCAAACCAATCCATTTGTGCTTGGTAATTGCTAGGAATTTAAAACGGTTTAAATAAGGATATTCTTGCCGATTACTTTTAAAATTAAATTTCCATTCTTGGGCAATCTTCAAAACTTCCGGAAAACGATCGACAATTTTTTCGGTAATTATCAGGACTTCTTTGGCCGAAAAAAGCGGTTCGTAAGAATCGGTCATCTCGGGGTCTTTATAAGTTTCCAGATCTTGATTGGAAAGACCAGCCGGATTGGGAATAATCGGGTTATTAATACCCCAGGATTCCAAAAGAGCAATCGTTTTTCGATGCCAATTGGTCAAGTTTTTAAAAAGTTTTTCTGCGAAAACAAAGGCGAAAGTATTTTCCGATAAAATCAAAAGTGCATCAAGGGCATCCTTGACCGTATAAGTTTCGCCTTCGGTTAATTTTATTTCAGCAACAACTTCACCCTTTGTAAATTCAGCAATTCTTTTTGTTGTAGTTAATTGATCGGTCCAATTAAGCTGATGCCTTTCAACAGCTGCATAAAGTTGATAAATAATAATTAATTTCGTAACCGAAGCAATCGGCACTCGCTGATGGGCATTCTTCTCCGCTAAAACAGATCCATCAAGTTCGGCAACCAATGCCGACGCTGCCAAAACTTTCAATTGTTTCATCATTAACCCCTTCTGTCTGCTTTGTTTTATCTAAAAATTCTAATAATAAATTATAAAAAAACACAGTCGTTTAAACTGCGTTTGAAAAAATTTTTAACTGAATCAAACAACTTTTCTTTCAAAAGGATCGCTGCTGATACCTTCATCCAAAATAACCTTTGCCCAGTTTTTAGCGCTCCACAAAGAATGGTCCTTGAAATTACCACAAGTTTTTTCAGAGACACCAGGAATATCCGAAAATTCAATACTATCGCGAATTTCCGTTAAGGTCTCTTTCAATGCTTTTGCAACTGTTTCAGTATCGTAGGTATACCAACTAATCATATGAAAACCAGTTCGGCAACCAAAAGGTGAAATATCAATAATTCCATCAAGCCGGTCCCGCATCAAAGAAGCAAATAAATGTTCCAGGGTATGAAGACCGCCTGTTTCAATCGAAGTTTGGTTTGGCTGGGCCAAACGTAAATCATAATTGGCGATTGTGCCACCCTTTGGTCCTTTCTGTTCTTCAATCAAACGCACGTATGGTGCTTTAACTTTTGTGTGATCCAATGTAAAACTTTCGACTTCTGCCATTTTTTCCTCCTACCTGATTAAAATTGTACAAGAAAAAAAGACTTACGGAGCGTAAGTCTTTCAATCGTAAATTATCATTAGACAAACTGCATCAAGATCGGCACAACAATCACGAAGAGCACCGTTGAAGTCGTAACGACATTTGTTGCATATTCAACGTCACCATGATTTTGTCCAACCAAGATCGGCAAAACAGCCAGCCCAGGAGCAGCTGCTTGAATAATCAGCGTTGAAGATTCAAGCTTTGGCATTGATCCGCCAAACAATTTTAAAATTATAATCATAACCGCCGGAACAATGATGAAACGGCCGATTAAGGCTAAAATCGAATCGCGATCGAAATGAATCGATTTCAATCCAGCATCAGCCAAAATAATTCCGATATATATCAGAGACATAGGCGTCACAATTCCGCCAACCATGGAAAAAGTCGTGCTAACCCATCCGGGAATCGGGATTGCCAAAAGCAGAACAACAATCGAAATCAAGAAACCAACTAATGGCATTGGTAATAACTTTTTCCAATTAAAACTTTGTTTTTCCGTCTTATCCCTCGTTGGATCATCGGATGAAAAAAAGAAGATGCCAATTGCCCACGTCGAGATTGTATTCATAACATAATAAATTAAGAAATAAGGCATAGACTTCGTACCGAACAAAGCCGAATTTAGCGGTAAACCGATAAAAATCGTATTAGCGTTAACAAACATATTGATAAATGTTCCACGACGACCAACCCGAATTTTAAAAATTTTTGTGATCAAATAAGCGAGCACGTAGCTGACAGCAAAACTAGCCGCAGCGAAAACCAAACCGCCAGACAGACTAACTAATTTATCACGGGTCAAATAAGTCAGCACGCTAACAAAAATCGACAGCGGCAGGGCAATATTCATAATCAAATACGAGATATTCCCTTTAAAAGAGTCGGCTAATTTACCCGATCTCCTTAAAACATAACCTAAAGCGATCACTAGAATAATTTCTACGACACTCTCAACACTCGTAATAAAAGCATTCATTAGTATTTCGGCTCCCACTTCAAATCGTCGACGGCCTTTTCAACATCATCAATCGGCTGGCGATTAAGACCTTGTTCAACAGCTTTTTTAGCGACAGCGACAGCGACTGTACGCGAAAAGTCGGCTAATTTTGAAACTGGTGGCAAAACAGCAGCACCAACTTTTGTTGTATCAACGATTCCTCCAAGACTATGGGCAGCAGCAGAAATCATTTCAGGCGTAAGCAGCTTTGATTGAGCGGCAATGGCACCAAAGCCAAGACCTGGATAGATCAAGGCATTGTTGGCCTGACCGATTTGGTAAGCGTTGCCCTCATATTCAATATCGTCAACTGGAACACCAGTACCGATCAAGGCTTTTCCATTAGACCATTTCAAAACATCTTCGGCTTTTGCTTCGGCTAATTTTGTTGGATTGGAAATTGGAAAAATGATTGGTCTTTCAGTATAACCAGACATATCTTTAACAATTTCTTCAGTAAAGGAATTTGGATGTGTCGAGGTTCCGACCAAAATGGTCGGGTGGACAGCTTCAACAGCTGCTTGGAGATTGGTCAATTGATTAGCATTTTTGAAATCACTTCGTTTAGCAGCGAAAGGCTTTTGCTCTGGAGTTAAATCCGGATCATCATCAAACAAGAGGCCTTGTTTGTCAACAAGGAAGAAATGCTTTTTAGCCTCTTCGTCGGAAAGACCCTGTTCAACCATTTCTTCATGCAACTGTTTAACAATTCCCATTCCAGCAGTTCCGGCACCGAAGCTCATGTAAGTTTGATCAGTTAATTTCTGACCGGAAATCTTCAACGCTCCAAGAACGCCGGCAAGAACGACGATTCCAGTTCCTTGAATATCATCATTAAAAGTAGCAATTTTATCTTTATAGCTGTTTAAGATATTAGAAGCATTCGAACGGCCAAAATCTTCCCAATGCAAATATAAATTAGGAAAAAGCGATTCGGCATGATTAACAAATTTGTCGATAAAATCATAGTACTTATCGCCACGAACACGATTAAATTTATTTCCCAAATACATAGGATCTTTCAAAAGCTTTTCGTTATTTGTTCCAGCATCAATAACAACTGCAAGAACTGTTGATGGATCGATTCCGGCCGCAACTGTATAAACCATCAGTTTGCCGACAGCAATATCAACACCCTGGACACCCCAGTCTCCAATCCCAAGAATACCTTCGGCATCAGAAACGACCAGCAGCTTGATATCGCGGCCATTAGCAGCATTTTTCAGAGTCGATTGAATGTTTTCCGGATGATTAATATCCAAAAAAGCGGCACCTTGCGGTTCAACAAATAATTCCGAATAATTTTCAATTGTATCAGCAATTGTCGGGTCATAAACAATTGGCATAAATTCAACAACATGTTGAGAAAAAAGCTTATAAAACAACACGTGATTCGTATTGAATATTTCCATTAAAAACAATCGTTTTTCGAGATTTGAAACCTTGCTTTGAAATTGAGCATAAGTCTGATCAACTTGCTCTTGTAAAGCCTGAACCTTGGCCGGTAATAAACCGTTTAAACCAAGCTCCTCTCTCTCCGCTTCCGTAAAAGCAGTTCCTTTGTTAATAAAAGGATCATTTAAAATACTTACTGGATCTGTCATATTTTCTCCTTAAGAACCAGACTATTGTATTCCATTAGGATTAATATAGTCAAAACTTATAAAAGAGATAAAATTATCTTATATGAAATTCACCGATATCGAATACTTCGACAAGTTATCCGAACTTGAATCCTTTTCAAAAACAGCTATTTTTTTCAATGTCAGTCAACCGACAATTTCCTTTGCCATTCAGCGTTTAGAAAACGAGATGAAAAAAACTCTAATTAATCGCAATCGGTCGCATGGCGAGATTTCTTTGACGGAAGCTGGAAAAGTTTTTGAAAAACACGCCAAAAAAATTCTTCAAGAAGTGGTTGCCGCCCACGAAGAAATTGACCGAATGAATCAACCAACAATTGAATTCGGTTTGCCGCAAATTATTGGAAATTATTATTTACCAAAATTAGTCAAACATTTTGTCGGCAATCCCTTTTTTCAAAATGTTGCGACTAATGAAGCCGGCTCCAACCTACTTTTAGGGGCTTTAAAAAATCACCGGCTGGATTTGGCAATTATTTCTTCGGTTGAACCGGTAAAAATTGAAGGTTTGGAAACAATTGAAATCGATCGAAAAAAATATTCGATTGTTGTCAATAAAGATAATCCTTTAGCTAAACAAAAAAAGGTTTCTTTTGAAGATCTCGCCGACGAGAAATTTGTCTCCTTAAAAGAAGGTAATGTTCACCCAATTGCTTTTCGTAAATTGGAAGAAACTTACAATGTTTACCCGAAAATTATTTACGAAACACCGGATATCAATATTTTAAAGAAAATGATTGCTGAAAAAACCGGGATTGGTTTTATCGCTGAGATAGCAGTTGAAAAACAGGATAATTTGGCAACCTTGGAATTGAGCAACGAAAAAGTTCCGGAATTTATTATCAGTTTTGTTTATAAAAAAGATTTACAAATCCCTGGAATTAAAAGGATAGTCGAAGAATTAAGAAACAACAGCGTCTTCGATCAGGACAGATAATTGAAGTATTAAGTATTGGATTTATTCAAATAACAATTATAAATCCGACGAGCTTCCTTTTCTGGAAGATAGCGAATCTGAACTTCATGATTAGAATTAGCGTGACGAATACTGATAGATAAATGAACTAAATGTTTGCGAGCCATCCAAATAGTTTGCCGATAACTGACAGATTGTATTTTATTTTGCTGAATCAAATAGAGCTCATTAGTCCAAAAACGACCGCTTTGAAATAAATAACGCCCACCGGGGATAATTGCAAAAGCCATATGGCGGCTTTTGTAGTAGCCAAGACTGATAACCAGAGGAACAATCAGCAATGAAAAACAACCCCAAAAATGATAGAAATATATCAAGGCTACGATCGGAAGCAAGCAAACCAGAATAGCATTACGGATAAAATACCAACTCTGAAAAGTCGGTAAGTGGGTTAATTTAGGCATTTGTTTAGGAAAGTAGGAAATAAATTTCTGAACTTGTTGAAAAAGCTGTTGTTTTTCAATAACAGGAAGAATAACCAGATCGCCGGCATCCTTCTCGTTTTTACCGGCATCCGAAGCAACGATTGTTTCAACAGTTGCTAATTTCAACCACTGACGTAAAATACTTTGCTTGACAAAAACTGCTTGGATTTTTTTTAAGGGCAAACTAACAACATATCTTTGAAAAAAACCACGAATCGTCGTTAACTTATGCTCACTCTTAATCAAAGTGAAGTGATAATACTTTTGGACAGTGGTCAAATAGGAGGCAAGCAAACTGAAAAGCAGGATCAGGATTAGGATAATTAAAAATTCCTGTGCGACCAAACTGTTAATTGTCGATTCAACCGGCTTCTTAATGCTTTGCGGTAAATAATCATCAACCTGAGAAAAGAATCCAACAAAACCCAAAAGGGTTGGAATAATGCCGAATGAAGTCAAGGCATATTTTGATAAATCATGAAAATTTATTTGATAGTTGCTATCAATTTTTTTATTTTTGGCTTGTTGGGGAACAACTTCCGACGAAACGTCTTCCAGACGAGACTGTTGATTTAGTTTTTCAATAAAATTGGAAATTTTTAAAGGAATAACCGGCAAAATCGCTTCGGCTTTTCCATCATTATGACCGGCCGTTTCGATTGAAAGCGATTCAAGACCAAAAGGCTGCAAGAAAAACCATTGTTTATGCTGAATTGTTTGGATCTTATTAAACGGAATGTGTTCATGATGACGGACAAAAACTCCAGAATCAATCGTTAAACTGTTTTCGTCAAATCGATAAGCAAAAAATATATATCTAAATAAGGCATCTATAAAAGAAAAAATCAGTAGAAGAATTAATGATCCATACAGTAATAATCCTGAATGGCGGTCCCCAATAATTTCAAAAAATAAAAAAATAATAAATAAAAGATATCTTTTCAAATTATTGTATAAAAAAACAAAAAAGGCCAATGGATGCAAACGACTATTTTTATTCATAATCTTATTCATCGCGGGCCTCCAAAGCCAAGTGCATAATCTGATCACGCAGCCGCCTTGCGGTATCGTCTTTTAAACCGTCAATCTTATGACTACTGGAGGCAGTTGCAACGACCACTTTCTCCGGTTTTTGCCATTGAAGTACAGGGCCGGCTGATAAAGTGACGTTTTGAACCCGGGCAATTGGAATCGCCACCCGGTCACGAAAAATAAAACCGGACTGTATTTCAACTGAATCATTGGTAATTTTATATTGCCAAAAACGATAACGATAAGGAATTGAAAGCAGTTCAAAAGAAATAATCAATAAAGCTAAAACTAAGGCTGGATAGATCAACCAATCGGCCAGTTTCCAATAATGAATGGCAAATTCCAGCAATACCATACCGATGACAAGTAAAAGCAAATTCCCGAAAACGTGAATTAGCCAAATGAATTTGATTCTTGATGGCAATTGTTCGATTTTATTCATTATGTCTCTCCAAAGTGATGAAATATTCTTACATAAGATATCTTACTTCGAAATATATGTCAAACGTTTTAAAAATAAAATTGTTTTTAAAATTCATGCAAGAAAGAGTTTTAGCAAAAGTCAATCAATTTTTCACTAAGTTTTGCTTGCTGTTAGACTAAAAAAGGGGTGTAAAATGTGTGGGCGTTTTATGTTTAAACCAACGGATAGTCCAGAAATTCAACGAATCTATCAATTGGCTCTTGATAATGGATATCAACTAAAAAGTGGAGAAATCTTTCCAACAGATCAAACGGCACTGATTGTTGCCGGCAAAAAACAGGTCAGAATCGTTCAAATGCCTTGGGGTTTTCCCGGTTTTAAAGAAAAACAAATAATCATCAATGCCCGTGCAGAAACGATTATGAATAAGGAAATCTTTGCCGATGCTTTTATCAAATATCGCTGCGTTTATCCGACAAGTGGTTTCTTTGAGTGGACCAAGGATAAACAAAAAATCTATTTCAACTATCAAGAAAAGCCGAGTGCACTCTATATTGCCGGTTTTTATAACTTTTTTGATGGCCAAGCAAAATCGATTTTGATTACGACTGTGCCTAATGCTTCCGTCGCTCCGATTCATAATCGAATGCCTTTGATTCTAAAGAAAGAAGAAATCAATCGTTGGATTTATGATTCTAATTTCGCAAAAAATTTATTGGCAAAACAAATGCCGCTTTTGACAGCAAAAAAAATTTAATCGGATAAACCTAAAAAAATACAGAAGATATGGATTTTAAATATTTAAAAAAATCTGCCGTTTCAAATAACGACAGATTTTTAATAGAAGATGAAAATATATAAAATAATTAGAGTGCTCTACTCTTTAACTTTGATTGGCGAGTTTAATAAATTGTTGAATTTGATGATTGGAAACGCCCATCATCATCAAAGCTCTCAGAGGCATATTGGTCAAAATTGCTTGATTATTCTCATCGCCGGCCAGTTGTTCCAACAATTTATCCAATCCGCTCTCTTTCAAAGGTGCTTTAAAAGCCTGCTCCTTTAAAATATCACTCAGATAACTGTCAGGGCTAAGTGCCTGCACTTTATTCTCCGACCAATCGATAAGCAAATTCTTGGTTAAACGAATATCGCGACTGGAGGCAGCCAACTGTATTTGGTAAGAGCCATTGTCAACCTGCCATTTATCAGTCTCAGGATTGTACCAGCTAAAAGATCTTTTATCCAAGACAATTTCGACTTGTTTTGTCTGTCCCGGATTCAAAGAAACTTTGGCAAAACCTTTTAGTTCCTTCAGCGGTTTTTCGATTTCACTAGTCTGATTGGAAAGATATATCTGAGCTGTTTCTTTGCCGGCAACCGAACCGGTATTTTTAATTTCAAAACTAACAGTTACTTCATGATCGCTTTTTAAAAGTTCCAGTTTTCTATATTCGAAAGTTGTATAACTCAGTCCATGACCAAAAGGAAACAGGACTTCCTGTTTTTTCTTGTCATAATAGCGGTAACCAACGAAGAGACCTTCATGATAATTCTCATTTTTCCGATCTGCGTTAAAAGTCAAATAAGTCGGATTATCGGCCAATTTTATAGGAAAACTTTCGGCCAACTTGCCTGACGGGTTAACACGACCAAATAGAATATCCCACGTAGCCTCGCCAACGGCCTCGCCAGCCAAATAGGTCTCGACGATTGCTTCTACCTGTCCAACCCAAGGCATTTCAAGAGCCGATCCGTTCTCTAAAACAACGATTATTTTTTTATTAACAGCAGCTAATCGTTCGATTAAATGATTTTGATTATCAGGCAAACTAATCGTTTTCTTATCAAAACCTTCCGATTCATAAGAACTTGGAAAACCGGAAAAAACAACTACCTGATCGGCTTGCTTTGCCAGATCGACTGCCGCTTGTTCGGCCTGCTGATCGATTTGATCAGAGTCTATTTGATAACCCGCTTGATAAGCAGTCTTCGGCAAAATATCCTGAACAACTTTTAGCGGAGTAGTGGTATTAAAGGCATTGACATGAGCACTGCCGGACCCCTGATAACGTGGTTTTTCAGCTAATTGTCCAATCACAGCTAAAGACTGATTAGATTTAAGCGGTAAGAGCTGTTGCTCGTTTTTTAATAGAACAATACTTTCACCGGCAAGCTGGCGAGCAAATCGATGCTGTTTTTCCAGATCATAAGAGATAACCGTCTTATTTTCCGGCTGCCATTTTTCAACCATTTGGATAACTCTTGAGGCAGCCCGCTCCAAAACTTTTTCATCCAGTTGACCTTTGTTAACGGCTTCGATAATCTCACTAGTCGACTCGTTTCCCTTGCCAGGCATTTCCAAATCCAAACCAGCTTTTAAGGCCGCAACATGATCACTGACAGCGCCCCAATCGGACATCACAAGTCCTTTGAATCCCCATTCTTCTCTTAAAATTTGCGTCAACAAGCGTTGGTTTTGGGAATTGAGGGTTCCGTTAATCGCATTATAAGAGCACATGATTGTTGCCGGTCGAGCCATTTTAACAGCCTTTTCAAAAGCTGAAAGATATAATTCATGCAGACTGCGTTGATCAATATTGGAGGAAGCTGTAAAACGCTGGTCCTCCCGATTGTTAGCGGCAAAATGTTTTAGGCTGACGCCGACACCACTTTCTTGAACACCTTGAACATAGGAACTGGCCAATTCACCAGTAAGATAAGGATCTTCAGAAAAGTATTCAAAATTACGTCCGGCCAAAGGACTTCTTTTTAGATTGATACCGGGCCCTAATAAAATCCCGACTCGTTCAGCCTTGGCCGCCTGGCCAAGATTTCTGCCCAATTCCTGCAGCAGAGCACGATCAAAGGAAGCAGCCGTCAAAGACGAAGAAGGAAAATTAACTGCAACGACGCTTTTGTTCAGGCCCAAAGCATTGGAAGCATCAGCCTGTTTTCTCAGTCCAGACGGTCCATCGGAAACCATCATTCTATCTAAACCGGAAACTTGAGCGGTAAACCAAAAATCTTTGCCGGAAACAAGATCGGCTTTTTCTTTTAAAGATAATCCTGAAATAATTGAAGTAATCTTAGACAAGTTAGACTCCTTTTAAAATGAAAATTTTTGTTAAATTGAATATCAGTAGAAAATTTAACAAATTTCTAAATTGGCGAATAAAGCAAGTATTTAATTATTTCCATCGATTGCTTTAGTTGTGTTTGATCCGATACCCTTTTTGAATACCGGAAAAACAAAGATAACCGCTAAAACACCATAGAACAAGACGGACATTGATAAGCCCTCTTTAGCGCTACTGTTGCCGATTGCATTCGATATAATCGACACGATATACGGAGAAAAGAAGGCCTCTAAATTACATGCAACCATCGCTAATGATACAGATATATTTTTCGATGCAGCGTTAACATTATCGAATATCACTCCGTACAAATAAGATATAAGCATACTGTAACCGATATATACGAGTGAAGTTCCAACCGTAAAGAGAATCATTTCGCTACTATAAGCGACGCCGGCAAAGCCGAGAGCAACAACCGCGCTGGAAAAAATAGGAGTTATATTTTTCAGATGGACATAAACTCTTCCATATAGGAAACCACTCACAGCACCTAACAAGCCGCCAATTGTTAATGCAGTACCAAGAAAAGCAGCATTTTTAATATTTTGTTCGGTGAGAAATTCACTTGTTTTCGTGGCTATATTCATCAGAAAAACAAACATGAAGAACATACTAACAACCGATAAAATGACAGTTGAATTAAGTTTTATTTTATTTTTTTCCTGGGCATTCAAGGCAGAACTATCGTTAGCAATTTTTTTGCTTGGTTCAGGAACATTAAGGTAGAAAACGAGCAAAATCGGAATCGACAAAGCATAAACCAAATATGCGTAATGCCAATCATAACTTACTAAAATTCCGGCTAGAAAGGTTGTTAAGGCCGACCCGATTGCCGAGGTAGCCGTTTGAAAACCTAAAAGTTTTTTCTGTTCGACTCCGGTAAAAAAGTCGCTAATCAAGCCAACGGCAAGTGTGTTGTAGGTTCCAACTCCGGCACCCAACAAAAATCGGCAAAAAATAATAGCTGGAAAGCTCGTAACAAAAGCAGGCAAAACACCTCCAATAAATGCCATAGAGAGTCCCAACAAAACAGTTTTCTTTTTTCCAATCAATCTAATAACAAAATTGCTAAGCAAAATAAACAACAACATTGAAAATGATGGAATCGTTACAAGGGATTCGACGGTTGTCGCACTGATATTTGAAAAAGTTGCTTCCATCGGTGCAACGGTAACCGAAATTGCTGTGGCGTCGCTTATTAACAAAGAAGTTGCCAAGATGCCAAGCTTTAAACCCAAATTATTTGTTTTTTTGTCCATGGTTATATACCTCTAAAGAGCAGTTCTCAATCAATTGTTTTTATATGAAAAACATTGACTGAAGCTGGTGACAGCTCTAAAGTTATTTCTCCTTTACTAAAATCTTTAACTTCCGTTTGCTGCATCCTAATCAAGTCGGGATTATCGGACGAATTAAAATCGGTAGGACGATCAGATTGCAGAAAATCTTTGCTAATACTTTCAATTTCCCTGTTTAATTCAACTGTCAGCTTGACCTGATCGTTTAAATTAGCGTTAATAACATCGAGAATAATTTCTCCATCTTTTTTCGAAGCAAAAGTATAAACGTTTTTTTGATCCTGATTAGTCTGAATTTTCAAAGCAGAATTGCCTCTATGTGCCTTATACATCATGAAAACATCATAGTTCGGCGTCAGAATTGTCTGGTCGCCTTCAGTCAATATCAGGGCGTTTAAAACGTTAATTGTTTGAGCAACACAAGCCATCGTTACTTTATCGGAATTTTTCTGCAAAATATCCAACATGAGAGCCGTTGAAATTGCATCCCGCATCGTGACCTGCTGTTTTAATGCTGGTTTGGCAGTAAAAGCAGTTCTATGCCAATTGCCCCATTCGCCAACCACCAAATCAATTCGATCAAGTCTGTGGTCCAGCGATGATTCGGGTTGAGGTATATTTTGCAAACCCTCTTTAATCAAATCAGCCTGTTGATTGATAATCTGATCTAACTCCCGAGTCCCGTTGATAACTCGGTACCAGTCATCTTCGCCAAAATCCGTCGGCGTATCGGATTCGTGTTCAATGTTCCAGTTATAAAAGTGCAGATCCATAGCGTTAATGCCCGGTTGCCGATAACGGGAAAAAGCCTTCAAGAAATCTTTTGTCCACTTAACACGTTCTATCGGCTTATTGCCATCGGGGCCGCTTGCAATTTTATAGATTGGGTTCTGATCAAAAATGCTTTTTTGGAAGGTCGGCATCGCCGATGCATATTCCCGATACTTGTCGGCATACATTTCCGGTGTCATTGATCCGCCACCGCCCCAAACCTCATTACCAATTCCCTAATATTTAACAGCATATGGTTCAGCGTGCCCATTATCTTTTCTTTGATTCGATAACGAGGTTTTTTCACTGCGATTGCAATACTCCATCCAATCCTTCATCTCCTGGACACTAGCGCTGAGCATATTCATATTGAACCAGGGCTGGGCACCGATTAATTCACAGAATTCCATAAATTCATCCGTGCCAAACGAATGTCGATCTCTTTGATAGGTTCCAAAATTTTCATTGAAGGAAATCGGTCGATCTTTCTGTGGACCAATACCGTCTCGCCAATGATAGGTGTCGGCATAACATCCACCAGGCCAACGTACAACTGGTGGAGCAAGTTTTTTAGGGCATCGACAGTTCCTTTTCGCATCCCGTCGATGTTGGGAATTTTGGAATCCTTGCCTACCCAGATTCCTTCATCGATGCAATTTCCTAAAAATTCAATAAATTGACCATGCAAATTCGGATTAATTTGTCCGTAACTATTTTGGTCATTAATATTTATCTTCATAAATTTGTTGCCTCCTTACGAAATCTATTGTAATAATAATGTAAGCGTTTTAATATAAGAATTTTAAACAGATTAGCAAATTTTTATGCTGAATTATTATAAAAATTTGCTAATTGCAACTTAACTAGATTTAAATTCTTAAGAAGGCTCAGTCATTGAAAACCGCATTGGATGCCATTTTGAATCATCTTATAAGAGTCCTCCGGGTCCCGATTCGCTTATTTCAGCAGGATCGTTTAATTCAGTACTGGGGGCATCCTCCACATTCAGACAAATTAATCGATAATCGTGAATTGATTAATCAACTATTGCTCGATTCGAGTAAAGATTTTCCATATTTAAAATATTTGTCGGCACAAAAAGTGATTGCCGTAATTTCCGGTAAAAATATTAAATACCTGATTGGTCCGGTTACTATTAATGATTCATCTGAGAAAACACCCGTTTTCGCTCAAACCGACGATTCTACTTATTCGACAGAATTTTTATTCGAAGAATTAAATTTGCTGCAAAACGCAATTCATGGAAGCGATCTTCAAAATTCGGACATTTTTATCAATAATCACTTGAGCGAAAATAAAATTAGAAACAACGATGCACAAATAGCCCGTTATTCCAGTGACAACCAAGAAAACGAATTTGTTCATAATCCATACGATCAGGAAGTAAGAGAGCTTCGCAGCGTGACGGAAGGTAACTTATCGGCCATGAAGGAAAGTATCCACGAGTCATACGAAGGGAGTTTTGCTACACTTGGACCAACCAAATTGCGTTCTTTGAAAAATCTGGCAATTGTTGATTTGGCCTTGTTAGCACGAGCCGCCATTAAAGGCGGAATTGATTATGAACAATCTTTTACAATCAATGACCAATATATTCGATCGGTTGAACAAGCCAATAATGTTCAGGACGTAATTGCTTTAAGTTTGCAGGCAAAAATCCAATATACCGAGTTGGTTCATAATATTAATTATCCAGTCGAAAAGACAAAGACCAATTTAATCATCAAACGCTGCAAAAAATATATCCAAACTCATTTGCACAATAAAATTCATCTTGAAAAACTCGCCAAATATTGTAATGTCAGCGAACAATACTTATCCAAAATATTTCACAATACTCAGCAAACAACTGTAAATGAATATATTCAGAGGGAAAAAATCGAAGCGAGCAAACGCGATTTGATTTATGCAGACTTGCCGATCAATACGGTTGCACTCAATTTTGCTTATGCATCGACAAGTCACTATGGAAGTGTGTTTAAAAGAATTATCGGCATGATACCACTAAAATATCGCAATACATTCGGCAAAGTCTGAGAAAACTTAGTAATAAACATGTTCATAAAAAACTTAATTGGGATAATAAAATAAAAGAATTCTCTTTTAGAATTCTTTTTTTGAATATAGCTTATATAAAAGCCCTATTAAAAATGAAGTAATCATTCTACTGATCTGTTAGAACTTTCATAAATGTTGCGGAAAAAATCGGCTTCAAGATCATTGCATTCTTTTGCCAATTCATCTCTTTGATCAAGTTGGAAATCATGCCCTCTTGGATGCTGGTCATCGCCAAATACCCGTTGTTGAACATTAACGCCGACCTTTTTAAGTTTTTCTGCCAATTGGAGCGACTGATGTTTTAAGAAATCGTCTACAGCAGTGACAATATAAACTGGTGGAAAATCTTTTGTCAGATACTCCTCCGTCCGTAGTTGTTGTCCCCATTTTTCCAAAGCATTTTTGCCAAAATAGGCTTCGACTTCACTGTCCTCCGGCATGCTTTCCGGATCAGCCAGACAAGAAAGAGCGGAATTCAGACCAGTCGCCAGAATTCTTAGTTTGGGTGAATTGTAATCAAACAATTTTTTAAAATCCGGATTGCTGAGAATCGTCAAATATTGTTCAGCCAATTGCCCACCAGCACTGTCGCCGACAACAAAGACTGATTGTGGATCCAAACCATAATCCCGGGCATGGTTGCCGAGCCAATTCATCATTTCGTTAACATCTTCCAAAGCGGCTGGATAGGGATGATCAGGCGCTAAGCGATAATTAAAATTGATAACTCCAAAACCGCGTTGAGCCATGCCCAAACAATAGAACTGATATCCTTCTTTATTTCCATAGAAAAAACCACCGCCGTGAATGCTGATAAGCATTGGAATCGGAAGATCATGATCCTCCGGTAGATATATATCGAACAAATTATCCTTGCCGTGGGAACCATAGCTCAAATTATCATAGCGTTTAATACCTTTTGGCGAGGTTGATAAGCCTTCATCGCGTTTTGCATCGGCTTTTCCCCATTCCTGCTTAAACTTTTCGATTTTTTTTAAAACTATTTCTGACATATTTAATCCTGATTTTTATTTTATTTATAAGAAATTTAAATTAAAAACATTCAATTTAAACAATTTCTTTCTTGTTTCTCGTTTTAAAAGAAAATATTGAAAAAATTGATATCACGAACATAACAATAAAAGCGATCATCGCGACCAGCATGCTCGACTGAGCGCCGGCTGTCCAAAATAATCCTCCGAGAAAATTCAAAATTGTCGGGCAGGCAAAAACTCCAATATTAGTAGTAACTAATAAAACAGTAGATGCCAAATTTTCCGAATTCTTTGGTGCAACCTTAGCCATCCAGACATAAATCGACGGTACCATAAGTCCAAAACCAACACCGGAAACAATTGCGCCTAAACCAACGATCAACAAATCACTGCCAAAAGCAATCAGTGAAAATCCAAGGGCAGCAAATAAGAATCCTGCAGATAAAGTAAGGTTCTTTAGGAATTTACTTACTTTGCCATAAACGGCTCCAATCGGAATACCAAACAAAGTTGTAATTCCGTTTAAAACAGATACCTGGCTCAAACTACCAATTTTTTTAGCCGTTACCAAGGCTGGAAGCTGTAATTGGGAAGCCAGGAAAAACGCAAAAACCAAAAAAATCAAAACCGACAGTCCCCAAACCGGAAGATTGATTGTTTGTTTACCGGAATTTGAAGATACTTGTTTTCCTGAAGAAGAAACACTTTTACCTTCATTTAACAGCTGTCGTGGAATACAGAAAATAAACAAAGCCATAATCGGTAATGCAATTAGATAAATCAGAAAAGTCTGGTGCCAACCCAAAGTAACCAGCCAGCTTACAAGGAAGGCTCCCAAGGCGCCTCCAAGCGATCCAGTCGCCCCCTGAAAACCCATCATCGTCGATAATTCATCACCCTTATAAAATCTCGCAATAAGACTGACGCACATGGAATTAAAAAGACCGATTCCGGATCCCAAGAGAAATCTGGAAACAAAAACGAGTGCATAATCGTTCGAAAAAACCGGAATTATACCGGCAACGAGTGCAAGCAATAGACCAAAAATCACTGTGTTTTTTCCTCCAATTAGTTTAATAACAAAAGTACTCAAGAAAAGGAAGACAATAATACCAAAATTCGGGACCGTTACCAAAGTTTCCACAGCCGTTTCCGTTTCCCCTTTAAAAGATCCATACATCAAGGGTAAAGCTGATGAAATAGCCGGAGCGATCATCGTCATCAAAGAGATTGAAAGAATTGATAGTTTGAATAAAGGTCTGTGAACTATATTCTCTTCTTGCATGTTTTATACCTCCAAATTAATTTCGTACAAGTATTTGCTTAATAATTATTTCTGCCGGCAAATCACTAAATTCTTTTTAAGTTAAATCCCTGTACAAAGTTAGGTTACAATGAAAGCGGTTACTTTAAGAGCGAATTGCGACCCTCTTTTCAGTCTTTTTATGACATCTTTTTCTTAAGCGAACAATATTTATATTCTGAATTTTAAAAAAGAGCTCTTCAATCATTATTGAAAGTAAAACTTATGTATTATCATGAATCAATCGATAGCAAATCCAAAATCTTTCCAGTCAAGATAATTCTGCATGATAAGGCAGTTAATGTTCCAAAACACTGGCATCGTTCTTTGGAAATAAGTTATACCTATCAGGGCAGCATTCCCGATTTCACAATTGCCGGGAAACACTATTCAACCCGACCGGGAACGATTTTAGTTGTTAATTCCAATGAGATTCACTCGGTGTTTTTCCCGAAAACAAAAAAACGGCAAGATAGTTTGGCTTTAAGTTTAATATTCCCTTATCCTTTTCTAATGAAAATAGTTCCTAATTATCGCTATCGTCGATATGAAATTCCCGATAAGGAATTATTAACAGCAAATAATCAACAGAATTTAGCAGAATTGGAAGGGATTTTAAAAAAATTCTTCCAATTTGCTTCCCATCAAACAAATTCTTTGGATGAGATCAGCAAAACTTCGCAAATATTACAGATTCTCTACCTGCTAACAAAAAATTTCTCCAGTATCGTAACGACGCCAAACGATCTTGCCACAACCGATAAACCATTTGAACGTTTGGATGAAATAATCATGTTTATTCAAGAACACGCCAAAGAAGCTTTGACAGTTACAAAAATTGCCGATCATTTTAATTTGTCTACTAGTTATTTTTCGAGAAATTTTAAGTATTATATGGGCAACTCGGTAATTGAATATTTGAATCTGGTTCGTCTTCATGAAGCATATCAGCTACTAACAAATACAAAAAAATCAATCCTGGTAATTTCTACTCAAGTTGGATTTCCGAATGAAAAAGCTTTTACGAGAACTTTTAAACGAATCTACAAAGTGACGCCAACCGATTATCGAAAACGACTGAGCGGAAAAAATAGAACGAACATACTTTGATGGATACTTATATAATTAAGTTGAGTTATTCGGGTTAATTTTCTTTTTCGATAAATTAGGGGGAGCTCAATGAACAAACATAAATTGTTGAACAGTTTTCTTCGTTGGGCTAAATTATTTAAAAAATATTACCAACAGGGGAATGTTAATAATAATGCGATAATCTTGTCTTACTATTTATTGCTTTCCCTACCACCAATTATTTTGATACTTGGAAATTTGCTGGCACATCTGAAAATCGGTGTTAGGACGATTCTTAATTACATTATTCAAATCACACCGTCTGATATGAGTAATATTATCAAACCGATTATCAATTCCTTTCTGACTAACGGCAGCAATAGTAGTTTGTCAATTGGAATTTTAGTTACAATCTGGTCGGCATCCGGATTAATTGCGACGCTTCGACGCTGCTTCAATCAGATTTACAATTCTTCGAGCAAACAAAATGCCATTGTAAGCAGAATTCTTTCTTTTATCCTGCTCTTACTGGCTTTTCTATTGTTCGCTCTTCTTCTATCAATAATGCTGTTTGGCCAATACCTTCTCAAATTACTGAAAAATAACTTTGGCACGTCTCTCGGTTGGCTGACGAGTCTGCTTGGAGCAAAAAATTTAATTGGTTTGGTCGGTTTATTTTCTCTCCTGATATTAATTTATTATTTCGTACCTCAGGCCAAAATAAAATGGCGCTACGTCTGGATTGGCGCAGTATTTACGTCTTTGGGCTGGCTATTACTGGCTCAGGGATTTCAGCTATATGTTGAATATTTTGCCCAACGGGTTTCTTCGTATCAGACAATCGGAAGCTTTATATTATTGATGTTTTGGCTTAATTTTTCTAGTTCCATTATTCTGATCGGTGGAGTAATAAATGCCAGCTGTCAAAATTATTTTGAAAAAGTGGTTAAATTTTAAAGCAAAAAATAGCAGAAAATACAAAAACCTGTTTTAGCAAAGGAAAAAAATCAATAAAAACTAAGACAAGTACTTATTCCGTAAAATTTGAATCTTTTCATCACTAAGGCCAAGGTATTTTTTTAAATAGGCCTGGGGGCTTCCAGCGATTTCATCCATAGCAGCGAAAGCATTTTCGAGATAGTTACGATCTGTCAGCAAAAAATGTTTTACATTATCTATATCGTCATCGTCCTCTCCTCTTTCAACCATCCGCTCTAACTCAACCTCTGTCTGTTCATGATTATAAGTATCCGTCAACAGGTAATCCTGAAAAATAGTTTTTTTGTCAATGCCAACGGCCAAAAAAAAGAGTGCCGTCGCAATACCTGTTCGATCTTTTCCTTTCGTACAGTGAAATAAAATTGCACCATCGTCCTGATTCAACAAGTAATCAAAAAATTGCCGATAGGCTTGTTGAGAAAATTCATCAGTGATCAAACGCCGATAAGTATTCATCATTTGCTTATATGCAAAACCGTTACTGTGGGATAAGCGATGAAATTCTTCCGGAGTAATCGTCGAATAAGTCGTGTCCTGGTCTAAAACTGTCAATCTTATATCATTGGAGGTCTCTGGATAAATATCAGGATCATTTAAGCTCTCGTCAAGACTGCGAAAATCAATAATCGTATTGATATGGCGGCGCTTTAGAACCCGAAGATCATGATTGGTAAAATTGTTCAGTGCAGAACCGCGAAAAAGCCTGCCCCAAAGAATTTTTTTTCCGTCATGGGTCTGATAAACCGCCGAGGTCACGAAAATTAGAACCACCTTTTATTTTTAAAACACGTTTTTCAAACATAAGACTCCAAAAAGAAAGACCGCTAAAAAAGCGATCAATAGTTATTTACTTCGTGCCGAATAAACGATCGCCGGCATCTCCTAGACCGGGAACGATATAACCATTTTGATTTAAATGATCATCAAGTGCTGCTGCATAAATATCGACATCCGGGTCAGCTGCCTGAACAGCCTTAACACCTTCCGGTGCAGCAACAAGCACCATTAATTTTATGTATTTCGCGCCACGCTTCTTTAGGGCGGCTATCGCATCTTTAGCAGAACCACCGGTTGCGAGCATTGGATCAACAACAATTACTTCTCTTTTTTCAATATCTTCGGGCAATTTAATGAAATATTCGTGCGGTTCGAGCGTTTTCTCATCACGATACATTCCAATATGGCCAATTCGAGCGGCCGGAATTAATTTAACGACACCGTCGACCATCCCTAAACCAGCTCGTAAAATCGGCACAACAGCGACCTTTTTACCAGTTAATTGTTTAACTGTCGCATGGGCAACAGGTGTATCTATTTCGACATCTTCCAGCTGCATATCACGGCTGACTTCGTAAGCCATCAGCATCGCGATTTCATTAACCAAGTCGCGAAAGTCTTTCGTACTAGTATTTTTATCACGTAAAATTCGTAATTTGTGTTGAATCAATGGATGATTGATTACAGTAAATTTAGACATGTTTTTAATAACCCTTTTCTATACTATCATTACAATCCGAAATGTTGGCCGCCAGCCGATTTTTCCAGACGATTCATATAAGCTTCTCCAATTCCTTCACTAGGCAGGGACTCAACATAAATTGTTTGAATATCTTTTTGATCGTCGAAAAACCTTAAAGCGGAAAATAATTCTTCGGTTGCCGAATCGGCCGTTTCACCCAGAGACCAGGAATGCCGGCGATCAAGTTTTAATTGATTCAAGCTGTCTTCTAAAGCGACAACGGCATCATTTTTTTTAAGCTGCTGTTTTAAATCTTTTAAGTCGGTTTGATTGAAAATCACGACTGCCTTGCTGGGAGCATAATGACGATATTTCATTCCGGGAGCTTTTGGAGCGATGTTCGCAGCAAGCGAGATTGGTCCAGTCGGATCAATTACTTTTTCTCCCAACACAGAAGAGACCTGATCGGCCGTGACTGCTCCTGGACGTAAAATGGTCGCTTGTTTGACTGACAGATCGACAATTGTTGATTCAACGCCAATCTCAGTTGGGCCATCGTCGATGACAGCATCAATCCTCCCATCCATATCATGGAGAACATGTTCGGCAGTTGTCGAAGAAGGTTTGGTCGATAAATTAGCTGAAGGGCCAACGATAGGATTATTTAACAAGGTAATCAAATGACGAGTCACATCGTTTTTTGGATTTCTAAAAGCCGCCGTTAATAGTCCGGCGGTAACGTTATCCGGCAGAATATCCTGATCAATTAAAGGCAAAATCATTGTTAAAGAACCAGGCCAAAAATTTTCAATCAATTTTTCGGCACGCCAATCCAGTTTAGCAAAACGAGAAGCCATTTCAGCATTGGATACAGTTACGATTAAAGGATTGTCGTGCGGGCGCTTTTTGGCAGCAAAGACCTTTTCCACTGCATCACGTTTAGTGGCATCAGCACCAATCCCATAAACAGTTTCAGTCGGGAAAGCAACAACCCCTCCGCTGGCCATTATATTGGCCGCTTCGGCAATTGCCTTTTCACTTGTTTTCAATACCAAGGTCATACTTCTAATTCCTCCATGCGATAAAACGATCCAATCCGGAAATATCTTTAAAAATTTCTATCTGGGCTTTTGGAAAATTCTTTTTAATCAAAGATTTGATTTCATCACCCTGACGATAATCCATTTCAAAAATTGCATAACCGTCCGGTTTTAAATGCTTAACAGTTTCCGGAATCATTTTCCTAAAAACATCCATACCATCGGCACCGGCATAAAGAGCCTGATGTGGCTCAAAATCAACAACCTGTTTGTCAATTTCTTTTTCACCAGTCTTAACATAAGGCGGGTTGGAAACAATCAAATCAAACAGGCCATTAACATTCTCCAAAAGATCGGAACGAATGAATTTAACTTCGGTAGCCGACAAATTTTGCGAATTTTTTTTAGCCAGGTCCAAAGCATCCTGACTGATATCGACAGCTAAAACATTTTTCGCTTTCAGTTCCAGCGCCAAAGTAATCGCCAGATTTCCACTCCCGGTACCGATATCCAAAATTGAAAAATCATCTTCCAAGGGCAGCAATACAGCGTTCTTAACGTGGTCAATCAACTCGGCTGTCTCAACTTCCGGAATCAAGACCTGTGGTCCAACCGAAAAATCCCGCCCATAAAAATTGGCAAAGCCGAGTACATATTGAACAGGTTCACCGGCTTGGACTTTGTCGAAATCCAGTCTGAGCTTGCTTTCGGTTCGTGCCGGAATTTGTTCGGAAAACCTTAACAAAAGTTCGGTATTGTTAATTTTCAATTCTCCGCGCAAAAAAACATCGATCGTTTCAAAGTCGACTGATGTTTTAAAAAAATCATTTCTAATTTGCCGTAAAGTGGTCATTAGCCTTTATTATAGTTAAATCATTTCCTCTAAGCGCTTAGTTTGATCAGCAATTATTAAAGCATCAATAATTTCTTCCAAATCGCCGTTAATTACCTTGTCCAGTTTATTCAAAGTGAAATTAATTCGATGGTCGGTAACTCTATTTTGAGGAAAATTATAGGTACGGATCCGTTCCGAGCGATCGCCGCTGCCGATTTTTGTCCGTCGCTGTTGATCGTATTGTTCACGGTTTTCCTGGGCAAAATGATCATAGACCCGCGAACGAAGAATCTGCCAAGCTTTACTTCGATTTTGTTGTTGGGAACGTTGCTCCTGCATTTCGACTTTGATTCCGGTTGGGAGATGGACAAGACGGACTGCCGAACTGGTTTTATTGATATGCTGGCCTCCAGCACCTGAAGAACGATAGACATCCTCACGAACGTCCTTCGGATCGATCAGGCCCTCTGTATCAATATCTTCAAACTCAGGCATAACTCCAACAGTTGCAGTACTGGTATGAACACGCCCCTGAGTCTCTGTAACGGGAACTCTTTGGACCCGATGAGCTCCGGATTCAAACTTCAGTTTGCTATAAACATTTTCACCAGAAATATTGATAACCGCTTCCTTAAAACCACCAGCCTCGCCGACTGTCTGGTCAACAATCTCAAAACTCCAATTCTGCGATTGGGCATAATGGGCATACATGTTCAGCAGATCACCAGCAAACAGGTTGGCTTCATCTCCACCAACAGCACCACGAATTTCCATGATAATATTCTTATCGTCATTCGGATCCTTTGGGATCATCAGAACTCTGAGTTTCTCTGATAGTTCGGATTGTTCCGGTTCCAATTCAGACAATTCTTTTTTTGCCAAAGAAGCCATTTCTTTATCATTTAAAAGTTCTTTGTCATCGTTGATTTCATTGGTTAACTGTTGATATCTGCGATAATTTTCGACAATTGGCGTAATCTCACCAAGTTCTTTGGCATAACGAGTATATTTGCCGCTATCAGAAGCCACATCGGGATCGGCCAGCAGCTCGTTAAGTTCATCGTAACGATCAACTACGTTTTGAATTTGTGCAAAGATTTTGTCCACTTATCTATAATAGTTGATTAACGTTGACAAAATAAAACGATTTAAAACTTCCGAAAACGTTGATAACGCTGTTCAACCAAAGCATCAGGCGTCAAAGCGAATAATTCGTTAAAAGCTGAAAACAATTGCTGACGAAGTCCGACCAAATCCAAAGGCTCCGGTAAAATTTGTTCAACAACGCCAGCATCCAATAAAGCGGCCGGAGTCAATCCCATGACTTCAGCGGCTTCCGAAGAACGCTTGGCATCTTTCCACAAAATCGAGGCAAATCCTTCTGGAGAAAGTACGGCATACTCACTATGTTCAGTCATCCAGACACGATCGCTGCTGGCCAAAGCAAGCGCTCCACCACTACCTCCTTCACCGAAAATAAGCGAGATAACCGGAACTTTTAAATTCATCATTGTAGCAATACAAGATGCAATCGCTTCGCCCTGGCCGGCTTTTTCAGCGTCCATCCCCGGAAAAGCACCCGGTGTATTAATCAAAGTAACGACCGGACGACAAAAAAGTTCGGCCTGTTTCATGAGTCGGATTGCTTTTCGATATCCCCAAGGCTCCGGGCTGCCGAAATGGGTTGCCAATCTGTTCTCGACATCATGGCCTTTTTGAGTAGAAATCAAAGTCACCGATCGATCCAAAAGCCGACCGATTCCACCGATAATGGCCGGATCATCAGCACTATTGCGATCGCCATGAAATTCACGAAAATCAGTCAGCAATTGCTTAATCATTACTCTACTATCAGTTTTATTATCACTACGAGCTCGTTTAACGACTTCCGCAGCTGAAACTTTTTCCTTATTTGTCATGATTGGCTCTCCAAGCGTTTGATTGATTCATATCCAAAAGAAGTTTCAATTCTTCGGTCAAATGTTCACGCGGGACTATTTCGTCAACGAAACCATTTTTTTGTAATTGCTCGGCACTTTGAAAATCGGCAGGCAATTTTTGTTTGACAGTCTGCTCGATAACACGCCGCCCGGCAAAACCGATTAAAGCTTTTGGTTCGGCGATTGTAATGTCAGCTTCCATCGCAAAGCTGGCTGTAACACCGCCAGTCGTTGGATCAGTTAGAACAACAATATACAAAAGTCCTGCCTGGCGATGACGATTAACGGCCGCTGTGACTTTGGACATTTGCATTAGAGAATGAATTCCTTCCTGCATACGGGCACCGCCGGAAGCTGTAAAAAGAATCACCGGCAATTCATGAAGAGTAGCCCGTTCGAACAAACGAGCCAGTTTTTCACCGGTAATCATTCCCAAACTTCCCATAATGAAATAAGGATCCATGATCCCCAGAGCAACCGATCTTTTATCCAAAAGAGCCAGTCCTGTCCATACACTTTCATTCAATTTAGTTATTTTTTGAGCCCGCTGCAATTTTTCCGAATACCCAGGAAAGGAAAGCGGATCTTTAGTAACTAAATCAGCGTCCCATTCAACAGCATCCTTAGTGAGCATTCTCAATCTTTTGCGGGCTGTTAAACGGAATCCATAACCACATTCGGGACAAACATCGAAATTTCCAAAACGACGATAATAAAAACGCGAATGGCATCTTGGACATTCCCGCCAAATCCCAGAAGGTATTTGAGTTAAATATCGGTTAAGCAACTTGTCGGTTTGTTGTTTGGAATAGTCTTTAAGTCGGTTAAACCAGGTCATCCTACCTTCTCCTCAGACAATTGGGCCTGCCAATAGGGCAAAAATTCTTTTTCAATATAATCAGTCGTTGTATTGCCTTTGATGACAGCCGGGGAATGAAGAAGCCTTTGTTGAAAATCCAAATTACTTTTAACTCCAACAAGCGACATCTCATCCAACATACGATCCATAATTGCCAAAGCCTCCTTTCTATTCGACCCGTGAGCAATTAATTTCGCTATCATCGAATCATAGAAAGGCGGAATTGTACTCCCGTTTTCAATAGCCGAGTCGACGCGTGCACCCGGACATCCCAGTGGAAAATGAACAGATTTTATTTTTCCGGCTTGAGGCAGAAAATTATGAACCGGATCTTCGGAGTTGATTCGGCACTCAATTGCCGTTCCATGAATTTTAATATCGCTTTGTTTCAAAGAGATCTTTTCTCCAGAAGCAACGCATATTTGCATTTTGACTAGGTCGATACCCGTTACCATTTCTGTAATCGGGTGTTCAACTTGCAGACGAGTATTCATTTCCATGAAATAAAAATGATGCTGGTCATCCATCAAGAACTCAAAAGTACCGGTATTCAAATAATTGATTGCCTTGGCAGCCTTGGCGGCAACCGACATCAAGTATTCACGTTCTGAAGGGTTAATCAAAGGGCAAGGACTTTCCTCAACCATTTTTTGATGGCCACGCTGCAAAGAACAGTCACGCTCGGGAAAAGCCAAGATGTTTCCAGCACTATCTCCCATTACCTGAACTTCGACATGCTTGGGGGATTGGATAATCTTTTCGATGTACATATCGTCATCGTCAAAAGAAAGTTTCGTTTCCCGCTGTGCGTCAGGAAATTTTTTAATCAGATCTTCCCGATCTTTAATAGCACGAATTCCTTTACCCCCACCACCAGCTGCCGCTTTTAACATAACCGGATAACCGATTTGATCAGCGATTTCGAGTGCAGCATCGATATTTTTAATCGATTGATTGCTGCCGGGAACAACCGGGACACCATGTTTTTTCATTGTGCTGCGAGCATTGGACTTATTACCCATTAATTCAATTGTCTTGGCCTCCGGGCCAATAAAAATAACGCCGCATTCAGCGCAAACTCTTGCAAACTCGGCGTTTTCAGACAAAAAACCAAAGCCAGGATGAATTGCGTCGGCTCCAGAAAGAACAGCCGCACTGACGATGTTCTGAATGTTTAAATAAGAATCGGCCGGCTGCGGCCCACCGATACAAACGGCGATATCTGCCAATTTAACAAAAAGACTATCGCGATCAGCCGTTGAATAAACCGCAACTGATTCGATCCCCATCTCACGAAGGGCGCGAATAATCCGGACAGCAATTTCACCACGATTAGCAATCAAAACACGTTTAAACATTTATTTCACCTCACTTGATCAAAAAGAGCAAATCCGCAGAACAAGCTTTTTCTCCATCAACGGTTGCCAGAGCATGTGCACTACCAATGTTGTCTTTTAATTTGTCCAAAGTCACATTCAAGGTTAGAGTATCGCCGGGACGAACCATTCTTCTAAATTTGACCTTATCGACACCACCAAAATAAGGTGTTTTGCCAGCAAAACGATCCATTTTAAGCAATGCAATCGCGCCAGCCTGGGCAAGTGCTTCAACAATCAAAACACCCGGCATAACCGGATTCCCAGGAAAATGCCCCTGAAAAAATTCTTCGTTAATTGTGACATTTTTTTGGGCCAAAATTCGTTCACCAGATACTAATTCCAAAACCCGATCAACCATTAACATCGGATAACGATGAGGTAAAACTTTCTGAATCTCAGTCGCTGTCATTACAATTTGTTCCGTCATTTCTTTGCCTCCGTGTGTACTTTAATTAAAGGCTGATCATAATCAACCATTGATTCGTTATCAATTAAAATTTCGGCAACTGTGCCGCTGACCGAGCTTTTAATTTCAGTCATCATTTTCATTGCCTCGATAACACAGACAACATCGCCAGCCTTAACCTGATCGCCAACTTTCACGTATGACTCTGCATCTGGATTGGCCTGCAAGTAAGCCACTCCAACTAAAGGAGAGTTAATAGTGCTCGTATTTTCGTCCTCTTGTTGTTTGGCTTTAGCTTTTCCTTTGTCTGCCTCGGAAACTTCATCATTAGAATCGGAGTTGTTAGAATCCAAAGGAACTTGTGCCGAGGAAGCTGGTTTATCAGCTGTTTTAGAAGTTGAACTTTCACGATTATTTTTGTTTTTCGACAAATATAAACGAACCCCGTCAACAGTTAAATCAAATTCACGAATCGAACTTTGATTGATCTGTTCAATTAGATCTTTAATAGTTTTTTCGTCCACGCTTAATCACTCCATTTTTTAAAGGCCAAAACAGCGTTATGGCCCCCAAACCCAAAGGAATTACTCAAAGCATAGTCAACTTTTGTTTGAGCATTCTCTTCAGTAACTAGATTAACTTGACATTCCGGATCCTGTTCAGTAATCCCGACGTTGACTGGCAACTGCCCATCACGCAATGCGCTAACAGTCGCAACTGCCTCGATCGCACCAGCTGCACCAAGCAAATGACCGGTCATTGATTTAGAGCTGCTGACCAAAACCTGCTGATCTTTAGAGAAAACTTGATTAATTGCGGCAGCTTCAGCGAAATCATTGCCATGAGTAGCTGTGCCATGAGCATTTATGTAACCAATTTGTTCTGCTTTTAAGCCAGCCTCTTCAATTGCCAATCGCATAGCTCTAGCTGCTTGAGTTCCAGCCGGGTCGGGACTTGTAATATGGTAAGCATCTTCGCTGGCACCATAGCCAACTAATTCGCCAAGAATTTCAGCGCCACGTTTTTGGGCGTGTTCGAGCGACTCTAAAATAAGTGTTCCGCCTCCTTCTCCCATCACAAAGCCGTTACGGTTTTTATCAAAGGGTAGAGAAGCTTTTGTTGGATCAGTTGCTTTGGACAGAGTCGAAAGAGCAGCGAAACCACCGATTCCAATTTCATTAATCGAAGCCTCAGAACCACCGGTTAGCATTATATCGGCTCGGCCGGACTCGATTGCTCGAAAAGCTTCGCCGATCGCGTTTGCGCCGGAAGAACATGCTGTTACGATCGTCATGCAGATATTTTGTGCATGAAAACGGATCGCCAAATTTCCGGCCGCCATATTCGCGATTGCAGTTGGAACAAACATTGGCGAAACGCGATCAGCACCAAGATCGTGCATTCTAATAACCTGTTCTTGAATAGTTGTTAAACCGCCGATTCCAGAACCATAAATTACTCCAAAACGTTCGGAATCGGGTGTTTGATCTTCCAACCCAGCTTGTTGATAAGCTTCCAAAGCCGAATAAACGGCAAATTGCGAAAAGCGATCCATTCTCCGCAAATCTTTTTTGCTTAAACGAACCAAAGGATCAAAGTCTGCTGCTTCACCAGCTAAAGTCACGCCGGTTGCGCTTGAATCAAAAGTCGAGATCGGTCGAAAACCAACCTGTTGTTTTCGCAAGCCGGAAACAAATTCATTAACCGAACTTCCCAACGGCGTTACGGCACCCATACCAGTGATTACTACTCGTGTCATTAAATACCTCCATCTTGTCTAAATAATTCAAGCCATCGACAAACCACCATCAATGGTGATTACTTGACCTGTAACATAGTCATTTTCCGCTAAAAAAACCGCCGCTTGAGCAACTTCGTCAGGTGATCCAAAATCACCTAAAGGAATTTGTTTTTTTAACTGTTCTTGATTTTTTTCAGCCAGAGCAGAAACCATATCGGTCGAGATCATGCCCGGCGCAATTGCATTACAACGCACATGACGACGAGCAGCTTCTCTAGCAAGTGTTTTTGTCAAACCAATTAAACCAGCTTTACTGGCAGCGTAATTAAGTTGGCCAATATTGCCTATCAAAGCAACAACACTGGAAATATTGATAATGCTGCCTCTTTTTTGATGGTACATCGTCTTAAGCGCCGGCTGAGTGACATTAAAACTACCAATTAGATTAGTTTTAATCGGAGCTTGAAAATCTTCTGAAGACATCCGATTAGCCAACATATCACGATTGATACCAGCGTTGTTAACCAACACATCAATTTGATGAAAATGTTCTATCGTTTGCTCGACTATATATTGAGCTTCTTTTTCATCGGCAACATCTCCAATTGCAGAAAATACACGATTGTTATCGGGGAATTGCTTCAATACTTCTTCAGGAATTGCATGTCGGCTGTTCAATACAATATTGCAACCACGTGAATAGAAAGCTTTTGCAATTGCTAAGCCGATTCCGCGAGTACTGCCAGTGACAAGTACGGTTTTATCTTGTAAATCCATATAAACTCCTTTAATTTTCAAACTTAGGCTGTTAAGGCGGCTAGAGCTTTCTTCAAGGAAGCTGAATCATTGACAGCATAATATCCATCAAGTTTTAGAGTTTTCTTGGCAAAAGAAACCAGCGAATGTCCAGGACCCAATTCAACAACAGAATCAACACCAAGATCCCGTAATTCAAACAAGCAGTCGGTAAAACGAGTTGAACTGATCATTTGTTTGCTGAGAGTCTCGCCGATTGAGGAATCCGTGAAAACTTTTCCGGTAGTATTGCTTACAACTGGAATGATCGGGTCTTTGAACTGAATCTTTTCCAAATCCGGTAAAAATTGTCGATTGGCTGATTCCATCAAAGGAGTATGAAAAGCTCCACTAACCGGCAAATCAACAATTCGCTGGACACCGGCTTGATGAAGAGCTTCAACTGCTGTTTTAACAGCATCCACTTGGCCACCGATGACGGTCTGTTTTGGATAGTTATAATTAGCAATCTGAACTTTTTGGCCACTTGATTGAAAAACATCTTGACATACATCTTCAATCAATTTTGTATCTTGGCTCATAACCGCAGCCATGGCACCGGGAAACTCCTCACTGGCTTGTTGCATTAACTGCCCACGTTTTTCAATTAGTTTCAAACCCTCTGAAAAGTCCAAAGCATCACCAGCAACCAAAGCACTGTATTCACCCAAACTCAGACCGACAAGAGCACTTGCCTGTGGCAGTTCATTCTTTATGGTGCGATAAAGAGCCGTACTTAAAACAAATATTGCCGGTTGAGCAAAACGCGTTTCTGCCAAACGTTTGTCCCCGCTTTGCCAAAGGTTCCATAAATCAACTCCCAAAAGCGATTTTGCTTGATCGAAAGTTTCACGAAAACTGCTCGATTCAAGGTAAAGTGACTGGTCGAGTGGCTCGATTTTTCCACCCTGACCGCTAAATAAATAAGCGAGTTTAATTGCCGTAACCTCCAAGTAATTTTGCAGCCTGATCAGTTACTTCCTGTAGAATTTCAGCAACTGGTTGTTCTTTAGTAACCAAGCCGGAAATTTCTCCAGCCATGTAAGAACCCTTCTCTACATCGCCGGTTTCAACCGCCCTACGCAAACTTCCATTGCCTAATTCTTCAACTCCGCCAAAATCAGGATTTTCCTTTTGAGCCTCTGATTTTTCCTGACGAATAAAATTAACAGCCATCTTGTTTTTTAAAACACGTGCCGGATGACCAGCAAATTTACCGGTTACCAGCGTATCGATATCTTTTGCTTTTAAAACCGACTCTTTATAACGCGGATGAATATGACATTCTTCAGCAACCAGGAATCTTGTTCCCATTTGGACGCCTTGAGCTCCAAGCATGATTGAAGCAGCCAAACCACGACCATCACCAATTCCACCGGCAGCAATAACCGGAATGTCAACAGCGTCAACAACTTGAGGTACCAAAGCCATCGTTGTCATCCGGCCAATATGCCCACCAGATTCCATTCCTTCGGCAATCACAGCATCTACGCCTTCGCGAGCCATAATTCGGGCCATCCCGGTCGAAGGAACAACTGGAATCACACGAATATTCGCTTTTTGAAATCCCTCCAGATATTCAGAAGGATTGCCGGCTCCGGTTGTGATTAGAGCGATTGAATCTTTTTCTTCTAAAATAACTTTCACAACTTCTTTAACATGCGGCGATAAAAGCATTACATTAACGCCAAAAGGTCGAGATGTTAATGATTTAGCAACTTCGATTTCATGACGAACAACATCTGCCGGTGCATGACCGGCGCCAATAATTCCCATTCCACCAGCATTGGAGACTGCTGCTGCGAGCTTGCCGTCAGCTACCCAAGCCATTCCACCTTGAAAGATTGGATAACGTAAGCCCAGTGATTTAAAAAATGGACTTAATTCCATAATTATTATTCTCCTTTAGCGTTAGCCAATTGTTTGTCGACAAAGTTCACGAGATCGCCAACCGTATCCAAGCCCTCTTCGACTTCGATTTTGACATTCAATTGATCTTCGATTTCATTCATAACTTCAAAAATGTCCAAACTGTCAGCGTCCAAATCATCTTTAATATTTGTGGTCATAGTGATTTTTGAAGCGTCTTCGCCAGTCTGATCTGCAATAATATCTTTTACTTTGTTGAATAATTCTTCTTTTGACATTTTTATGTCCTCCAAAATTTAATAAATTAATTGATTTGATGTTTTTGTTTTTTTAATACTTGTAGACTATGCTTCCAACGCTGAGGCCCGCGCCAAAACCGCTGAAAGTTAATAATTGTCCGGATTTAACAATATTTCCTGTAACCATTTCATCCAGTAATAAAGGAATGCTGGCAGCGGAAGTATTGCCATATTTACTCAGGTTACTAAGAAAACGATCTGCAGGCTGCTTTAATAAATCAGCTACCTTGTCAATAATTCGCTGATTGGCCTGATGAAGCAAAAAATAATCTGTATCACCGATATCAGCAGAAATTTTTTCGAAGGTTCTTTTAATCGAAGCCGCTACCTGCCTAGTGGCAAAAGAATAGACCGCGTGGCCGTCCATTTGAAAATAGCGACTTCCCTTTTCCGGCTGATTCCAAGTTGTCGATGACCACAAATGTCCAGCTGTTAAGGATTTCGCCTCTTTGCCAAAAGTTTTCAGATCAGCCGCCAACAAACGTTCAGGCCCATCGACAGCTTCAACAAGAACTCCGGCTGCTCCATCTCCGAACAGGACGGCTGTACTACGTTCCTGCCAATCAACCAGTTTGGAAAGCGTCTCAGCCCCAATTACAACTCCATAATGAGAACCCAAAGTATTGACCAGGCCATGAGCCAAAGTCAAGCCGTAAACAAAACCGGAGCAAGCAACATTGATATCCATGGCAAAGGCATTGCTTAAACCAGCCAACGCAGAAGCCTGAGCGGCCGTCGATGGTGCCATCGAATCCGGACTCATTGTCGCAACAAGTACAAAATCGATTTGATCGGCAGAAATTCCACTCCCTTTTAATAATTTTTGCAAAACAGAAGCAGCCAACGAGGCAGTCGTTTCATCAACAGCAATGTGCCGTTTGAAAATTCCGGTTCGACTGCGAATCCATTCATCCGATGTGTCCATCATTCCGGCAAGATCGTCATTACTGACAATTTTCTCAGGAAGTTGGCTTGCCGTTTGAATAATTTTAATCGTTCTCATTGGAATCACCCTTCTCGTCTGCAATTTGCAAAAAACGTCTGCAGATTAAGCAGCGAATGTTCAATAATGTCAACTTGTTCGAGATCCATTCCATTAAGGAAGCTCTCGGTCATTTGTCGGTGGAAAGATTGGTGAGCTCGATAAATCAAGCGGCCTCGTCGGGTTAAACCCAAACGAATAACCCGTTGATCGTCTTTTGACTGCAAACGAACAACGTATCCTTTTCGAACCAATTTATCGATCGAAGCAGTGACGGTCCCGGGCGAAAGCCTCAACTGTCGAGCAACAGCGGTCGTCGTTTTATGGTCATACATCGTAATTGCATCTATCGTATGAACCTCTTTAACGGTGATATCACGGAATTGAGTGGTCCGCAAATATTTATCTTCAACTTGCATAATGCCGTTGTAAACTTCGATCAGCAAAGCGCTGATTTGTCTGATTTTGCGATCAGTCATATAGCTACCCTTTTATTTTGATATTTAAATATCGAAATACTCCAGATCGACATTCTTTTAATCAACGGCCGGTTCCTCCGGTGAAACGACAAATAATAGCTGGGCATGGCAAATTTCTTCTTCTCCAACTGCAGCGGTGCAATCGACGACTCCCATGTTTTCGCGAACTTTAGTCAGTAAAATTGATAATTCAATCTTTTCTCCGGGTTCAACCGATCTTTTGAAACGGGCCGAATGAATCCCACCGAGATATGCGGTTTTGTGTGCAAACTTAGGCGATTTAAGGATCAAAATCGAAGCCGCTTGAGCCAACATTTCAATGAGGAATATATTTGGAACTACTTTTTCGTCTTTTCGTCCCTGAATGAATCGTTCATTGATTGTCACATTTTTGAAAGCTGTGATTGATTGATCGGGAATAAAATCCGTTACGCCGTCAATCCATGCAATCGGATATCTGTTGGGAATTAAATCAGCAATCTGCTGAACATTTAATAACACCAGCCAACCTCCTTAAATTTATTTCAAACATCAAAGTGTTTGTGCTATGTATACTAACAATTGGTATTTTGCTTGTCAATTATTTCGCAATTCAAAAAAACGTCTAATCCTAAAAAAACGCCTTAAAACGGGTCTTTTCACTGAAAAATTACAAATTAATCCTTCCTATAAGTTGCAAATAATTTACTTCGAATATCAAATAAAATCTTGACATTAGTTAACGTTAAGGGGTAAATTGGTTAACAAATGGAGGTGAAAAAATGTCAACCAGCCAAAAACTGCTGACTTTCTTGAGTTCCTATCCGGAAAAATGGTTCTCCGGAAATCAATTGGCTTCCCAATTAGAACTTAGTCGGACGGCAGTCTGGAAGGGAATTCGTTTGTTGGAAGAACAAGGGTACAGCCTTGAGAGTCGGCATGGGCTTGGCTATCGGTTAATGATCGACAATCAACTAAATGCCGCCTTAATTTCCCAGGAATTGAGACTGGACCATCAGCCAAGAATTGTTGTTTATAACAAGGTTTCTTCAACGAACACAATCGCCAAACAAATGCTGTTTGAGGACTTGAAAAAACCAGCAGTAATACTTGCAAATCAGCAGACAGCCGGCCGTGGACGTTTCGACAGAAAATTCTATTCGCCGGCTGCATCCGGTATTTATATGAGCATTGCTTTGCCGCTGTCAATTGATGAAAAAGTAAATCCGGGTCTCTTGACAACGGCAACTGCTGTCGCCGCCGGAAGAGCAATAAAAAAAGTCTTTCATCGACAGGTTAAATACAAGTGGGTAAATGATCTAATTCTAAACAATCGAAAGTGTGGCGGAATTTTGACTGAGGCAATAACCGACTTGGAATCTGGGCGAATTGCTTCGTTGGTGATTGGAATCGGGCTTAATCTAACTCTGGATACAAAAAAAATGCCAACCGAATTACTCGGCAAAGCCGGAGCAATCAGTAAAGGCGACAGTTCGAAAAGAAACCTGTTAATCGCAGAATTTATTAACTTTTTTTTCGATATTTACAGAAATTATCGCAGTGGAGATTTCTTGGAAGAATATCGTCGGCATTCAATTGTGTTGGGTAAAAAAATCGCCATAGTTGTTAATCGAAAGAAAATAATCGGAAAAGTTGAAAAAATTAATAGTCAAGGAGCTATTCTGCTAAAAAATGATAATAATCAATTATTAACTATTAGTAGTGGAGAAATTATAAAACTTAATCTTTTAGAAGGAAAATATCATGAATAAACAAACTTTAAAAAATTTCGGACTAAGTCTTGTCCTGGCCATTTTCTTGGCGCTTAGTTCTCAAATCACGGTCCCTTTGCTTTTCGTTCCAATCACTTGTCAAACGTTGGCGATTGGATTAATCGCAACAATGTTTGGTCTAAATATTAGTTTGGAATCAATTAGTTTATACATTTTAATGGGCGCTTTTGGCTTACCAGTCTTTGCCGGAGCTCATTCCGGAATTGCAGTTATTTTCGGAACAACCGGTGGCTATATTTGGGGATTCTTGATCTACGCATTTTTGGTCAAGTTCATGCTTCATAATTCGAAGGCCACTTTAAAAATCGGTGTTGCTAATCTAACCGCCGCAACACTGCAACTATTTATCGGGGCCGCTTGGCTAATGTTTGTGGCTCATTTAACCCCACAGGCAGCAATCGCAAACGGCGTTTTGCCTTTCTTGGTACCAGGAGCTATTAAAATAGTCGCAATCGTAGCCGTTGCTCGCTTGTTTGCCCAACGAGTCCCAGTTCTTTACCGTTAATTTTTATCCTCACTAACAAAAAAGTATCGGAACAAATTACTGTTTCGATACTTTTTTGTTTGCCGGAAAAAATTCTTTCAACTTTTTGAGATCTGGGTTTTTCCAATGTTTTCGGCAAACCGGTATATAAGTTTCGTCTCCGCCAATAAAAACCTGGCTGCCTTGATACTGAGGCTTGCCATCAACGACACGTAACTGAGTAATTGCCTTTTTTTCACAAAAAGTACAAATCGTTTTCATTTCTTCAAGTTTGTCAGCGATTTCAAAAAGCCGTTTCGACCCAGGGAAAAGATGATTGAAAGCATCCTGGCGCAATCCAAAAGTCATCACCGGAATATTAAGCTTATCAACAACATCAGCCAGCTGGTCAACCTGAAATGGTTCTAAAAATTGGGCTTCATCAATTAAAACGGCAGCAAGTTCTCCATCGACTCTTGAAACCTCCGTAAATAAATTGTCCGTTTTATGAATAGCAATCGCTTCTCTTTTCAGACCGATTCGGCTGGAAATAACTCCGATACCTGCCCGATCGTCAACCGCCGGAGTCATTAACAAGACTTTTTTGCCTTGTGACTCATAGTTGTGGGCAACTTTTAAAATTTCAATAGTCTTTCCGGAACCCATCGCACCGTACTCAAAAAATAGCTGTGTCATGCCCCTAATTATATCAATCATCTTTTTCGGCTAGTCTATAATTTGTTTATGACTATTAGAAGCAAATTTGCCTTGTTTGCCGGCTCAAGCAGCTACATACTTTTACATAAAATTCTCCATCGCGGTGGTACTTCGCTTCCGGGCAAGATCGCTTATCGGATTGATCCAACTTTTCTTGAAGAATTTCGCGATCAGATTGAAACGGTAATTGTGAGCGGTACAAACGGTAAAACGTTGGCAACTGCTCTTTGCGCAAGAGTTCTTAAAAAAACAAATCGTGTCGTTGTAACAAATAATTCCGGTTCAAATATGATTCAAGGAATTGTCGCCGCTCTACTTTCCCAGAAAGACAAAATTAAAAAATCAATTCGTCACGGCACGATTCCGATTGCAGTATTAGAAGTCGATGAAGCCAATGTAAAAGAAGTTGCAAAAATCTTACAGCCAACTCATTTTGTTTTGACAAATATTTTTCGCGACCAAATGGATCGATACGGCGAAATATATACAACTTACGAAAAAATAACAGACGGAATCAAAACTGCACCAAAAGCAAAGGTCGTTGCCAACGGGGATTCACCAATCTTTGCTCGAAAGCCCTATAAAAATCAAGCTGTTTATTTTGGTTTCACCCACAAAAAATCAGCTGGCGACCTGCGTGCTCCAAATAATACCGATGGAGTACTGGCACCGACTAACGACCAGGTTCTCCACTATCATTACTTAACATATGCCAATCTTGGAGATTATTTCACAAAAGATGGTTCTTTCAAACGGCCACAACTCAAATACTCGGTGAACAAAATTAATTCATTAACTCCATCGAAATCGGAATTTGAAATAGCTGGAAATAAATTCACATTACCGCTGGGCGGTCTTTATAATATTTATAATGCTTTGGCCGCTTATTCTTTAGGACGGGAATTCCAAATTTCCGCTGAAGATATTTTCAATGCTTTAAACGAAGATTCAAGAATTTTTGGTCGTCAGGAACAATTAACAATTGGCAGCCACTTGGTTACGATTGTTTTGATAAAAAATCCGGTTGGAGCTAACTCTGTAATCGATATGATGATGACCGATCCGGAAGAATTCAGTTTGGTAACTTTACTAAACGCTAATTATGCCGACGGTATCGACACAAGTTGGATCTTCGATGCTGAATTCGAAAAGCTACACCAGACGGCCCTGAAAAAAATTATTGTAGGCGGACAGCGTTATAAAGACTTCAGTGTTCGACTAAAAATGGCAGGCTTTAAAAATCAAATTGTCGAACAGGATTTTGCCAAGTTAATCGACCGAATCAAAGGGTTGCCAACCAAAAACGTATATGTCGCTGCAACTTATACAAGTATGTTGATGTTTCGTGAAGAATTGGCCAAAGCCGGTTTGGCGAAGGAGAGTTTTTAATGGAAAATTATCAACTGAGAATTGCTCATCTATATGGGGATTTGATGAATACGTATGGTGATTACGGAAATGTGATTGCGATTAAATATTATGCCAAACAAATTCAGGTTGAAACCGATTACCATTTAATTTCACTTGGGGACTCCTTTAAAGCCGACGATTACGACTTTGTTCTTTTCGGTGGTGGCCAAGATTATGAGGAATCGGTGACTGCAAAAGACCTGCCCAGCAAATCGGATGAAATAAAAAAATATATCGAAAATAATGGTTCTTTGGTTGCTGTCTGCGGCGGCTTTCAGCTGCTTGGAACAACAATGGAATTTGCTAACGGAAAAATAATTAACGGAATTGGAGCAATGAGCCATCATACAGTTAATTTGAATTCTTCCGAATTGTTTGATAACATGCGCGGGAAACGCTTGATTGGCAATATCCAAATCAAAAACAACGAAAGCGGCGAAACTTATCACGGCTTTGAAAATCATCAGGGAAGGACTTTCCTTGGCAAAGGCGAAAAAGCTCTGGGAACGGTCGTATCCGGCAATGGCAATAATGGCGACGATAAAACCGAAGGCGTTATCTATAAACAAGTCTATGGGACTTATTTTCACGGTCCAATTTTGACGCGCAACGGTAATCTAGCAAAAAGAATTTTAAAAAATGCGCTTCTTAAACGTTATCCGGATATCGATTGGCAGGCAAAACTCGATGGAATTCCGACCGAGAGTTTTTAATTTTTTGATTTGGCAATAGTAAAGAATATAAATAAAAAAATAATCAGTTTCTTTTAGGATTTAAAAAACAGCTGCTATTAAACAACTGCTTAAAGAAGAATATTTTATTTAATTACCCATTTTAAATTTATGGTTGGTTAGTTTAAAATTATTTTTTAAACCATTCGTAATGTATATTTTTTTATCTTTTGTAATAAAAATAGCTTGAATGTTTTGCTTATTTTTCTTGTTCATATATTTAAGACCTTTTTTAGACCTTTGTCGAAAGCTGCATTCGATAATGCATCCCCATCAACAGATTTCTTGGAAATAATTGTCACTGAAACCAAATTATTTTCATATGGATAACCGGTTTTAGGATTCATCAAATAAATATATTTATGACCATGAGAAATTAAATACTGCTCGTAAGTACCGGCAGTCACAATCGACATATCGGACTCACGAACATAGCCAACACTTGATCCTCTTGATTGATTGGGATTTTGGATGCCGACATTCCAGTCTCTTGTTCCAGAAGTTGGATGGCTCTTACCAATCACATAAATATTACCGCCCAAACTGACAATTGCGCTTGTAACATGATTTTTTAAAAATGTTTTCTTAACCTGATCCGCAATATACCCTTTAGCGATTCCCCCAAAATCAAGTCTCATGCCCTTTCGGGTTAGATAGACAGTATGTTTTTTCTTATTCAAAATTACATCGTGATAATTGAGCAGGGGCAGGGCGGATTTAATTTCGGAATCCGAGGGAACGCGTGCCCCAGGGAGACCAATTTTCCAAAGATTTGTCACCGCACCGATTGCCATATCAAAACTTCCATCGGAGTTCTTAGAAAAATACATGGCCTTCTCAATCAAGGGCCAAAAATCATCGGGAACCTTGACCGGTTTGATACCGGCATTTGCATTTATTTTATCAAGAACAGAACCTTTTTCCGTTAAAGTTGCTTCTTTGTCAAAGTGACGGATCGTAGCCATTCCTTTGTTCAAGACAGCTGATTTTCCCTTATCGTAAATCGTCAATGTACAAATCGTTCCCATAAGGAATTCATTTTTTTGATAAGGAACATCTGCATATTGAACAGCCGATTTCTGTTTGTTGCTAATGTAGAAATAGGCAAAAATTGCAGACAAAGAAAGGACAATTAGAACTAAAAAGACCCAAATTTTCTTCTTCATTATTATTTACCCCGATTATTATTTACCCCGTTATCCCTTGTGATTTGAAAGTTGAAGATGAATATTTTCTGAAAACAGTATTCGTTTTTGACAATCAAAAAGTCAATCAAGCCTTTTTCAGCCTAACTGACTCTTTCTTTTAAACAAGACAAATTTTAATCTTCCATTCCTGGCAATTAAGAAAATTTAATTCCACCATCGACCGCGATTGACTGACCGGTAATATAATCACTTTCATCGCCGGACAAGAAGCTGACCAATTTAGCAACATCTTCAGGTTCTTCACCACGTCCCAATAGAATTCCATCTATAAATGCCTGGCGTGTCGATCCAACGGGGACGTTTTTACGCTCGGCAAAACGGGCATCGATTTCATCCCACATTGGTGTCAGAACAATTCCTGGGTTATAGGCATTGACGCGAATCTTGTCGACGGCCAATTCTTTTGCTGCCGCTTGAACCAATCCGCGAGTTGCAAATTTAGTCGCAGAATAGATTCCCAGCATCTCGAAACCTTCCATGCCGGCAATTGATGAAGCCAAAACGATTGAACCTCCATCGCCACTTTTTCGCATAACTTTCGGCGCCGTTTGCAAGGCCCAAATTTGCGATTTCAAATTAATATTTATTACATTATCTACTTGGTCTGCCGGTGTTCCCTCGATAGTATCAACCCAATCGATTCCGGCGTTGGCTACAAAAACGTCCAAACGTCCAAATTAGGATTCGGCTTTTTTTTCTAACTGCTCGTTAGCAGACTTGCTTGAGACATCTCCAACAAAAGTAATCACCTTTCCGTTGTTGTTTTTGATCTCCTCAGCAACTTTGTCTAGTTTCTCCTGAGTTCTTCCATTAATAATCACTGAATATCCGTCTTTTGATAGGCGCAGAGCGATTCCACGGCCAATTCCCTGAACACCACCGGTAACAATTGCGACTTTATTTGTCATAATTTACACATCCTTTGTATGTTAATTCACAATATAATTGTACTATATTTTTCATAAAATGGCTTACATAATTCACAAGGCAAAAAATAGGCATTCATTATTTTTATCGTAGGACACAATTCAATTAAATGGCTTAATAAGAAAATCAATTCTTTGATTAGAAAAACAGCAACATCTAAAAACTTAAAAGCGATGTCTAATTGACAATAATCCTGTCGATCCGGTGTCCCTTTGTTTTATGTATGACCATATCAGCCTTCTTTTTCATCGGTTCGATAAATTCGGTCAGGTTCCTTAAATCGGTCTGTTCCCAAGTTTGATTAATCGCTGGCATGATTTTAGGGATCGGCATCTTTGAAAACTGATAATAAAAATTGTTCGGATCATCTTTACTATTCCTAATAAAAGAGAGCGTCCGTTTCAAAAACCATTGGTAAATCAGTTTTTCATCGGCATCGACATAAATCGATAAATCATAATTATCGATCCTAAAAGCGCAAACCCCTTCAACTATCAAGATTTTTGGTTTTTTAATTGTTTCGAACTCACCTGCAGCAATATTGTTGATCGCCTGAGAGTAAACGGGAATCTTAATCTCGTTAGAACCGTTTTTTAATTCAAATAACGCTGCCGACAACGCTTTTAAATCATAGCTTTTAGGGAAACCTTTTTCAGAAAAAATTCCACGGGATTTCAATTCTTCATTAGAAAAAATAAAAGAATCGACAGAAATAATAGCGGTTGTTACGCCGGGGAAAGATTTCTTTAATTCATCGGATAATTGCTGAGAAATCGTTGACTTCCCCACCGACACCGAACCAGTCAGGGCAATCACAAAAAAATTTTCCCACCCTGCTTTATATCTCTTCAAAACTTCGTCAACCACTTTTCTCATTCTTTAATTATGCAGCTAGACTGATCCTCTTGTCGAAAAAATTTCTTGCACATTAAGCGAGTAAGCGATCCCGGCGAATCTCTTTTCCTTCTTTATCTAAAATCAAAATATTCAAAGCCGCTTCGATATCAGCCGAATGAGAACCGCCGTCAATATCATAGCGGGAAAAATCATTTTGATTATTTCTCATTTCGACAATTGGATTTGACTGATCGGCTGACAAAAAATAACTCGGTGTATGCCCGGCAACAATTACTTTGTTGCTAGTATTTCTGTGCCAAGCCTTATCTACAATTGGTCGTTTAACAGGATCATATAAAGATGCCGCTGAAAAATTACTGAAAAAATATTTTTCGCGAATCCAGATCAAATCCTCAACTGCTGTATCGTGGTAATTATTCTTAGTCCAATCAATACCCGCATGAACGAATAAACGCTTTTGGTCTTCAATAGCGTAAGGAATTTCATCAAGAAAATCGATATATTCGGAATATTTCTCGTTCAATTCATTTTTTGTTAATTCGATATTAACATCGTTAGCTGTTAAACCCAATAATTCCTGGGTTTCTAAAATTCCATTGTTTCCCCAATTAAAAAATTTGTCAGAATCGCCGATGGCTGTACCATAGAGCATGTCATCGTGATTTCCATGAATTGCCAAAGCGCCATGATTCTTGACCTGATCCATAATAAAATTAATCACTTTAATAGGCTCATGCAGATTAGAACCATTGGCATCAGTATAATCACCGAGAAAAACCAGAGTATAGTCGCTTTTTCCATATTCCGGCAAATCAACGATTTTTTTTAAAGCCTGCCAATTTTCATGAATATCGGAAACAAGAATTACTTTGTCCAATTGTTCGTGAACTTCAAATTTATTCATTATAAGTATCTTAGTATTTTAAGCCGGTTTTTCCGAACTTTATTTCCTATTCAAGCAATAAAATCGATAAAAAAATAAGTAAATTATTATCCAAATAGAAATAAATAAAATTATCTTTTTTTAAAGCAGCAATTTTAAGCTCTTTAATTAACAAAAATAGCAAAATTTAGAAAATAAAGACGATATTCCTTTATCCAAAATGTAATATTCTAATTTTCAACGTTCGTGTATTTATAAGCTATTGTACTTTTAGGCTATTTAGTAACGCATTTCAGGGGATATTCCGAATGATAAATCGAAGACTCTCTGAAAGTGTGGGCTTTTAGCTAATTAAGTTAGGAGAGATTTATGAATCGTTTTCGTTGGACTATCGTAGCAATAGTCGTAGTGGTCATTGCAGCAGTCGGTGCTTATTTCGGTCTGAATGGTGGGAAAAAAACTTCCACTAATGATTCGGGGAAAAAATCAGTCGCGATTATCACCGATACTGGGGGAATCGATGATCATTCCTTTAACCAATCTGCATGGGAAGGTTTGCAGAAATATGGTAAAGAAGAAGGTTTATCCAAAGGAAATAATGGATATAACTACTTCCAGAGTAATGATGAGTCTGATTATAAACCAAATATCAACTCTGCTATCCAAGCAAAATTTAAAACAATTTTCGGCATTGGATATGATCTGGAACCGGCTGTCAAACAAGCGGCCAAACAAAATCCAAAAACCAATTTCGGTATTATCGATGACACAATTCCAAATATTAAGAACGTTGTCTCGATAACATTCCATACCGAACAGTCTTCTTATTTGGCCGGTGTTGCTGCCGCCAAAGCGTCGAAGACACAAAAAATCGGCTTTGTCGGTGGTGTCAAAGGCGACATTATCGATACTTTCCAGGCCGGTTACGTTGCCGGAGCCAAATCCGTCAATAAGAATATACAAATAAATGTTCAATATGCCAATTCATATTCTGATGCCGCTCAAGGAAAAACAATCGCTTCAGCCATGTATGCTGATGGCGACGATGTGATCTTTACCGCCGCCGGTGGAACCGGTAATGGTGTTTTCGCTCAAGCAAAAGCCTTGAACCAAAAACAAGCAGCTGACAAAAAAGTTTGGGTTATCGGTGTTGATCGTGATCAAAAATCCGATGGTAATTACACAGATAAAAACGGCAACAAATCAAACTTCACTCTGGCTTCAGCAGTGAAAGAAGTTGGTCAAGCCGTAATTGATATCTCCAAAAAAGCTCAAGCCGGAAAGTTCCCTGGTGGAAAAACCGTCAGCTTTGGTTTTAAAGAACATGGAGTTTATCTAGCAAAAGATTCAATGAGTTCCAGCGTTTGGTCAGCTGTTCAAGCTGCAAAGAAAAAAGTTGAATCCGGAAGTATCAAGGTTCCGATCCATCCAAAATCTTATGCTTCGGTACAATAATCTTAACTGCTCACCTGCCTAATGGCGGCGAGCCTACATAGTATGGAGAGACTTGAGGAAAAATGATGGAGCAAATAAAAGAAAAAATTCCGGCAATTAAAATGGAACATATAGTCAAAAAATTTGGCAATTTTGCTGCCAATGATGATATTAATCTCGAGGTAAAAGCCGGTGAGATTCATGCATTGCTTGGTGAGAACGGCGCCGGAAAATCAACTTTAATGAATATCTTGTCGGGCTTGTTGCAACCAACATCCGGCGAGATATTTTTGCGAGGAAAAAAAGTCAAGATCAAAAATCCGGCGGCAGCTTCCAAGCTTGGAATTGGAATGGTCCATCAACATTTTATGCTGATAGATGCCTTTACAGTGACGGAAAATATTATGCTTGGTGCCGAAAAAACCAAGGGGGCATCGTTGGATATCGAGACTGCAAAAAAGGAAATCCAAGCCCTTGTCGATAAATATAAATTAAAAGTTAATCCAGATGCTTTGATAACCGATATTTCAGTCGGTCAACAACAACGTGTTGAAATTTTAAAAACTCTCTATCGAAAAGCCGATATTTTAATTTTCGACGAACCGACAGCTGTTTTAACTACCCAAGAAATTCAAGAATTGATCGCGACAATGAAGAATTTGGCCGCCGAAGGAAAAGCGATCATTTTAATAACTCATAAACTCGAAGAAATTCGTCAGGCAGCAGATCGAGTTACCGTTATCCGATCAGGAAAATCGCTTGAAACTTTTAATGCAAAGAATGTTTCTGCAATAACTTTGGCAGAAAAAATGGTTGGCAGAAAAGTTTCTTTTACAACTGAGAAAAAAGCAGCCAAAACAGGCAAAGATATTTTAAAAATCAACGATCTTGTCGTTAAAGACGCAGAAAATGTTACTAAAGTCGATCACCTCTCTCTCGATATTCGTGCTGGCGAGATTATCGGTATCGCCGGAATCGACGGCAATGGTCAGACAGAATTGGTTCAAACAGTTACCGGCTTAACACACTCACAATCCGGAGAAATTATTTTAGACGGCAAGAATATTACCAATAAGACACCAAGAAAAATAATCAAAGCCGGTACTTCCCATATTCCAGAAGACCGCCTGCGTCATGGGTTAGAAATCAATATGCCGCTTGCTGACAATATGGTGATTGAAAATTTCTACGAAAAACCATATGCCAGAATGGGAATTCTTCAGGGAAAAGCAATTGCCGATCATGCCAAAAAATTAATTAAACAATTCGATGTCAAAATGACTTCGATCGATGAACCAGCTGGATCCTTGTCAGGCGGTAATCAACAAAAAGCCGTCGTCGCAAGAGAACTTTCGCGTGATTCCAAACTGATTGTTGCTGCTCAACCGACGCGTGGTCTTGACGTCGGAGCCATCGAATACATTCACAAACAATTAATTAAACAGAGAGATCTTGGAAAAGCAGTTATGCTCATAAGCTTCGAGCTTGATGAAATTCTGGATCTGGCTGATAGAATTGCGGTTATATCGTCCGGAAAAATTATCGGCGTTGTCAACACCAAAGACACAACCAAAGAAGAACTTGGTTTGATGATGACCGGGGTCGGCTTGAAGAGTGCTAGAAAAGAACTGGAAGCAAGCAAAAACAAAAATAAGGCAGGAGTTAAATAATGCAATCAAGAAACAACAAAACGATCATTGCCATCTGCTCTGTTGTCTTCGGCCTGATCGCCGGAGCAATCATTATGCTCTTTTTCGGATATAATCCTTTTTCCGGCTATGGTTCTTTAATCAGCACCGCTTTTGGGACGCCACAAAACATTGGTGAAATTTTCTCGCAAATGACTCCTTTGATTTTGACCGGATTATCTTTTTTGATTGCTCAACAAGCAGGGTTTTTCAATATTGGAATGTCTGGTCAACTTTTCGGAGCTTGGGTCGGTAGTGTCTGGTTCGCACTGACTTTCCCCCATTTACCTGATTTTTTGATAATCATTGGCGCAACAACTTTCGGAGTTGTGATCGGCGCAATTTCCGGTTTCATTCCCGGTTATTTAAGGGCCAGGTTCGGAGCTTCAGAAGTTATTATCACAATAATGATGAATTATGTAATCTTATACCTTGGTAATGATGCCATTACAGCTGTCTTTCCTAACTCGATCAAACAAACGGTTGATTCCAGCAATCAAGTCGGAAATCATGGTGGAATCGGTTTGAAATGGTTATCGGATCTAACCAACCAATCATCGATTTCGGCCGGAATTTTTATCGCTCTGATTACAACTCTTTTAATCTGGTTTGTGATGAAGAAAACGACTTTAGGCTTTTCGATTGATGCTGTTGGAAAAAATGCCGATGCAGCCAAATATGCCGGTATTAATGAAAAAGCCACGCAAATTTGGGCGATGACTTTATCCGGAGCCTTGTCGGGCCTTGGCGGTGTCACAGAAGGATTAGGACATTATGGGAATGTTTTTGTCCAGAATTCAACCCCCGAGACAGGCTTCAATGGTATGGCGGTTGCCTTATTAGGATCGGGATCCTTTATTGGAGTCATTTTAGCCGCCGCTCTCTTCTCTGCTTTAACCGTTGGAGGAGCGGGAATGCCAAATATATCAGGCGTTCCTACCGAACTCGTCGCGATCGTAATTGCGTTGATTATTTTCTTTGTTGGAACCGGATATCTAATCGATTTAATGATCGAAAAAATAAAATCAGCCGATCAAGCGTCTTCGAATAAAGGAAAAGGCCCCGGCGCTGGAAAGCAGCAACAAAAAAAGATTAGCAAAAAAGAACAAAAGGAGTTGGAAGCATGAGTTTTCTATCAATTCTCGCACTATTAATCAGCACTACGATTATTTATTCCGCTCCACTTGCTTTTACAGCTGTCGGCGGTGCTTTCTCGGAACATGGTGGTGTTGTCAACGTTGGTCTGGAAGGAATTATGACCATGGGTGCTTTCAGCTCAATCGTTTTTAATCTAACCTTTGCCGATCAGTTTGGAAGTTTAACGCCATGGATTGGCCTATTGGTCGGAGCGCTGATCGGGCTGGCAATTGCCTGGGTTCACGCTTTAGCTACTGTTACCCTGCGAGCAGACCACATCGTTTCTGGTACGGTTATCAACTTGATCGCCCCAGCTCTTGGTGTTTTTTTAATCAAAGTAATCTACGGAAAAGGTCAGACTAATCAAATTAATGAGAGCTTTGGTTATTCCGATATTCCTCTGTTGGATAAAATTCCAATTCTGGGAAAACTCTTCTTTCAAAATACAAGCTATCCAGCGCTGCTGTCAATCGTGGTATCGATTCTCGCTTCATATGTGATTTATAAAACTCGTTTCGGTTTACGTCTTCGTTCGGTAGGCGAAAACCCACAAGCTGCCGATACATTAGGTTTGAATGTTGCTCGTTTGCGTTATCAAGGCGTATTGATTTCAGGTTTCCTTGGAGGAATCGGTGGCGCGCTTTACGCCGAATCGATTGCTTTGAACTTCGCCAATTCAACAATTGCCGGCCAAGGTTTTATTGCAATGGCAGCAATGATTTATGGCCGTTGGAACCCAATTGGAGCCATGTTGGCTTCGATGTTTTTCGGCCTTTCGCAATCATTATCGGTAATCGGGACTCAAATTCCAGTTATTAAAAATATTCCTGCCGTCTGGTTGCAAATTTTCCCTTACGTTCTAACAATCATTGTTTTGACCCTCTTCTTTGGAAAAACAAAAGCTCCTAAAGAAGACGGAATTAATTACATTAAATCGGAATAAAAAAACGAGCTTCAATTTAGAAGCTCGTTTTTTATTTACTTAAGATAATCATATTTATAATAGAATGAATCACCAGAATTAAAATTTTGTAATCCTTTTAACTTCGGATTAACCAAACTTGGATAAGCATTCCAGTAAACCGGTGATGCTCCAGCATTTTTAGCAAGAGCAACTTCGGCACTGATTTCATCTTTCGTCCGAGCTTTGGTATTCAAAGCATCTTGGTCCATTGCTCGATTAAAAGCATTCGTATAAGCTTTTGAAATCCATTTGCCATCATTATTGGTTCCGTTATTAGTAAATAAAGTCAGAAAACCAGTCGGTTCGGCAAAATCAGAGGACCAACCAGCAACCATTACATCGAAATTTTGGTTCTGTTGATCCTGTAGCCTTTGCTTGAATGGAACGAATTTTTCCGTAACTTTTATATTACCGAGTTTCTGCCAAGTTTGTTGAAGATAATCAACTTCAGGCTTCGACACAGGACTTTCAGCGGTTGCTTCAACCGAAATCTTCAAACTTTTCAAACCAGCCTCTTTCAAACCGGTCTTGAAAAGTTTTTTGGCTTTTTTCATATTGTATTTATAATATTTCCCAGTATATTTTTTGGCCGCTTTTGCAAAATCCTCACCAGTTGAAGTCTTGCCACCGGCACCTTCCGGAACGAGACTCGTGGCCGCTGTATACATACCACCGGATATCTCGTTAGCAACGGCCTTCCGGTCAATTGCATAACTTAAGGCGAGCCTGATATTTTTGTTGGCAAGTCCCTTATTTTTGCCTGTTTGATTATATTCGAGATAATAAACCGCATCCCCAGAATACTTTTTAAAATCAGACCGTTTTTTATTAGCTGTAACCGATTGTTGAGAACTCAATGGAGCTAGATCCAATTTTCCCCTTTTGTACAAACCAATTGCAGCCGTTGGTTCTTTGACGACCGTTTCAACGACTTTATCAGTTTTAACATGTTTTTTGTCCCAATAGTTTTCGTTCTTGACCAAGGTAAACTTTCCGTTAGTACCATTCCAACCGGTTAACTTATAAGGGCCATCGTAAACCTGCTTATTAGAGGCCGTTCCAAGCTGTTTACCATACTTTTTAGCGACCTTTGGGTCTTGAGCAAAGAATGATTGAGAGGCCATCTCCAATTCAAATTGCGGCATTGGATGATCCAGCGTTACCACTAAAGTTCGATCATTTTTTGCCACGACTCCAAGTGAACTGACCTTCGCTTTCCCGGCCTGAATCTCGTCGGCATTTTTAATTCCAGAATATTTGTAAGCCGCCTGACTGGAAGTTTTCGGATTAACGACTCTTTGCCAAGCATAAACAAAATCCGAAGCAGTCAGTTTGTCACCATTTGACCATTTAAGACCTTTTCTCAGAGTAAAAGTCCAAGTTTTTCCGTCAGAACTATGTTTCCATTTTTCAGCCAATCCAGCCTTGACTTGGCCTTTGGCATTTCGACTGAGTAAGCCTTCCTGAACATTAATCGCAATCTGGTCGGCATAAGCATCGGTCATTAAAGCCATATCCATCGTTGTCAAATCAGTCGGCATCGAGAAATACAGTGTCGGATTTGTTTTGGCACTGGCCACAGTCGGTATAAATAGACCATTTCCGATACTAGCCAAAAGCAAGCTTCCCAATAGCAATACGTTTGTCCGTTTTTTAAAATTAATCAATCCCAGTGTTTTTTAATCTCCTTCCTTCTCATTTCATAAAATGAAAATTAAATTGCATAATTATACACACAAAAGAAGACGAAGATTAAACAAAAAACAAAAAAATATATAAATACTTTTGGCTTTGATTATTTATCGGGATTTTCCAGAATGAGGGGTTGGCCTTTTTTGCCAACAACAACCTTATCGACTACATTTAAGAATAATCCATGCTCAACCACGCCAACTGTATTAATCAATTGATTGGAAAGCTTGGCCGGATCAATAATCTGATTTAAATGCAAATCGATAATATAATTTTGGGAATCAGTCATGACTTTCTTTCCATTTTCCGTCAATCTCAAAACCGGATTGAGATTGAGCTCTTCGAATTTATTTAAGACATGTAAAGTACCAAAGGGAATAACTTCAACCGGAAGCGGAAAGCTTCCAATTCTGTCGACCAGCTTGGATTGGTCGACAATCCAGATATTTTTTTAGAATTTGTGGCAACGATTTTTTCCCACAGCAAAGCGGCTCCCCCACCCTTGATCCCATTGAAATTATTATCAACCTGATCGGCTCCATCGATCGTCAGATCAATCCGTGGAATTGAATCAAGACTGACAATCTTAATTCCCAAAGACTCCGCTTGAGAAGCAGTTCTCTTAGAAGTAGTCACTCCGGTAAAGGATAAATTTTCTTCTCTAACCTTCCGTCCCAACTCATCAACCAAAAACTTGACTGTTGATCCAGTACCTAGGCCAACAACAGTATCGTTTTCAACAAATTCAGCTGCCCGAATGGCGGCTTCTTTTTTAAGTTCGTTCTGTAAATTTTTCTCCATACAAATATATATACACCTAAATTTTTAAAAAAATCAGAGACTCAAATAATCCAATCAATAAATTGATTTATATTTTACCGAATTAAAAAAATTATTGAAAACACTTTCAAACAATGCTAGACTATTTAATTGATGAAGTTAGTAAAGCGTTTTACTTAATTTTTACGAATTTCATCTTGGATAAGAAAGAGGTTGATCTTGTGAATAAGGTAATAGTTTTAGGCAGTTTAAATGTTGATACTATTCTAAAAATAAAGCGTTTCCCAAATCCTGGAGAAACACTAGAAACTTTAGATAAAAGCTCTGCTGCCGGCGGAAAAGGAGCAAATCAAGCCGTAGCCGCCGTCCGTTCAGGTGCTCAAACAACAATGATTGGGCAAATCGGTCATGATGATTTAGGAAAATTCATGATTGACTCGCTTCAAAATGATCACATCAATGTTTCGCCGATTACGGTCAATGACACAGTAGGAACTGGCACAGCAACTGTTTTATTAGACGAGAATGGTCAAAATTGCATTTTAGTATATGGAGGCGCAAATCAAAAAATAAGTCCAGAAGATATTAAAAAAATAAGCGACAACATCAAAAATTCGGATTTTTTAATATCTCAATTCGAGACCCCGCAAAATGCTACTAAAGCAGCTTTCGAAATAGCAAAAGAAAATAGTCTTACAACTATTTTGAATCCTGCGCCGGCGTCCAAAATCGATTCTAGTTTATTAACTTTAACCGACTTAATCGTGCCAAATGAAACAGAAAGTACAGTTTTAACCGGCATAAAAATTACCGATGAAAAGTCGATGATTGAAACCGCAAAAGCATTTTCAAAAATGGGTATCGATAATTTAATTATCACAATCGGCGATAGAGGGGTCTTTTATTCTACAAAAGAAAAAAGTGAATTAGTATCCGCATATCATGTCAAAGCAGTTGATACAACAGCCGCCGGAGACACCTTCATCGGCGCACTAAGTTCGCAGCTGAAAAAAGATTTGTCAAACATTAAATCCGCTATATCATTTGCTCAATGCGCCAGTTCAATAACAGTTCAGCGACTGGGAGCCCAACCTTCTATTCCAACTCTAAACGAAATTAGAATTGCAGAGAAGAACTATGAAAGTGTTAAAAACTGATTTAAATTTATTCGGTCATTCTTTAAAAAATAATTAAAAAGGAAATTGAAATTCAATATGAAAAAAACAACAGTTATTAATTCAGAGATATCAAGTGTAATTGCCGGAATGGGACACATGGATTGGCTGGGAATCGGCGATGCCGGAATGCCGGTTCCGCTTGGAACAAAAAAAATCGATTTGGCTCTGACGAAAAATTTACCAAGTTTTATCGATGTTTTAAAGAACGTGTTAACAGAATTAGAAGTCCAAAAAATCTATCTAGCAGATGAAATAAAAACAAAAAATCCGGAACAATTGCAGGCAATCAAACAACTGATGCCAAATGTCGAAATAGAATTTGTTCCTCATTCCGAATTAAAAAAAGATCTTGCCAAAACGCATGCCTTTATCAGAACGGGAGAGATGACAGCATTTTCAAATATTATTTTGGAATCCGGCGTAGTCTTTTAATTCAACTTAAAAAAATCATGGAGGTTTAAAATTATGGAATCAACAGCAGTCGAAAAAAAACATGGATGGATTCAGTTATCCGATGGATATTTGGATAAAACACCCATTTTCCAATTCGTAATCGTTTCTCTTATATTTCCGCTTTGGGGAGCGGCAGCATCTTTAAATGATATTTTAATTACCCAGTTCAAAACTGTTTTCCAACTGAACGATGCTTCGACAGCTTTTGTACAAAGTGCTTTCTATGGAGCCTACTTCTTAATTGCAATACCAGCTTCACTAATCATCAAAAAAAATAGTTATAAATTTGCGATCATGACCGGTTTGGTATTTTACATTGTCGGCTGTGGATTATTTTTCCCAGCATCGAACATGGCAACATACAGCATGTTTCTCGTTGCTATTTTCGCGATCGCAATCGGTCTAAGTTTCTTGGAAACATCCTGTGATACTTACAGTTCGATGCTTGGACCTAAAAAACAAGCAAATATCCGGCTGAATATTTCTCAAACCCTGGTTCCACTGGGCGATATGATGGGAATTATTTTGGGAAAATATTTGATCTTCGGTTCCGTCGGAAACTTGTCAGAGACAATGAAAAATATGCATGGTGCTCAAAGACTGGCTTATGGCGAAAAGATGCTTCAGCTAACGCTGGAACCCTATAAATACATCCTGCTTGTTTTGGTTCTGATGCTCGCTATTTTGGCTTTCACACCAATGCCGAAATCAAAAGCAATCAGTACAAGTAAAGATAAGAAAAGCAGCCCGAGTCTAAAAGAAACGCTAGTATATCTGGCAAAGAATTCTCGCTTTAAAAAAGGTGTCATGGCACAATTCTTTTATGTCGGCATGCAAACGACAGTTTGGTCATTTACAATTCGCTTGGCACTTGATCTGAATCATTCGATAAGCGATAGCGATGCCAGTACCTTTATGATTTACAGTTACGCCGTTTGGTTCTTCGGAAAAATCGTTGCCAACCTACTAATGAACCGCTTTTCCGTAACAAAAGTTTTGACTGTTTTTTCCGCTCTCGGTACTATCGCTTTGCTGATAACAACTACGGTTACAAACATGACTGCTGTCTATGCGGCAATTGCAACAAGTTTCTTTTTCGGACCAGAATGGCCAACAATCTATGCCCACACTTTGGATACAGTCGAGGACAAGAGATTTACAGAAACAGCTGGCGCCTTTATAGTAATGGCAATCGTTGGTGGAGCCGTTATCCCGGCAATTCAGGGGCTGGTTTCCGATATCAGTGGTTCGATGCAATTATCATTTATCGTTCCAACAATTTGTTATGTAATAGTTACTACTTATTTTTATTTCGAACACCGCTTGGATATTTCCAAACAAAAATTAGCAATAAAATAAATATTCAATCATTTGAATCTTTACTTAAAAACTCCCGATTAATTAATCGGGAGTTTTTAGGCTAACTTATAAATATAAAAAAATTCAGATAAAAAGACGAGAACTACGTTCTCGTCTTGCATCTAAACTTATATCTTTTACTTTATCAATAATTGTAAACTATCGAATTAATGCTCGGCAGCTTACTTAATCTTAGACGAAGTAAGTGACAAATTACTCCAGAATTCGTTGTTAGAAGGACTGACATTGTATCCTTTAACACGATGGTTAACAGGAGCCCATGTATAACTAAAGCTGCCTGGAGCATAAGCGGCTTCTTTGTTCATATATGCCTGCCACTTTTTGAAGACTTTAACTCGATAACTTTCAGTCCAAGCCTTGCTTCCATTCATTTCATTCATTAACTTGGTATTTTCCTTTGAAACAAAATGACCCATGTTATAAGGTGCATCCTCACCGTAAATTTGTGTTGGTGTCGGTTCGGAAGATAGGCTCCAAGCTGCGGCATAAACATCGATTTTACTTTGTTTTGGTTTTTCCAAAGTATCATAGAAACTATTCATTTCCATTTCTTTGCCTGTAGCCAATTTGACATTCAGACCAATTTTATGCCATTGCTGCAAGTAATCTTGATATTCGGCTTGTTGAGCGGAAGTTCCCTGCATTGCACCAAAGTAAATTGTTAATGGTTTTCCGTTAGGGCGTACTCTCCACTTGCCCTTTTTCTTATAACCAGCCTTATCAAGCAATTCATTGGCTTTTTTAATGTTCAATGGATAACCTTTAGCTGATTTATTATAGTATTTGCTAAAGACTGGTGGAAGGAGTGTATTGGCACGCCAACTAACACCATAACCAAACTTCTTTTCAACCGCATCCAAATTCAAAGCATACATCATTGCCTGTCTGAGACTGCGATTTGCCATTTTACTGTTTTTATCCATGACATTCTTTTGTGTCTTAGTATCGTAATGGCCGACATTAAAACCAAAGTAATCGTAACCCAATTCCGGCAGACCGATGACTGAATAATCTTTAAGATTTTTCAGTTCTTTATAATCGGTTCCGTGCATAACGCCATTAGGTGAAGTGAAATCATATTTCTTTGACTGGATAGCCTTGTCAACGTTGCTAGAAGAAACGACACTAATTACAATATGCTTGATTTTTGCCTTTTTGCCAAAATAGTACTTGTTAGGAGACCAAGTTGTCGATTCTCCTTCAACTACTTTGTCGAGCTTGTAGGCACCAGTAAAAATAGGGTTCTTACGTACTTGACTTGACGAAGCCAGTTTTGCAATTGAAACATTTTTGATGTATTCATATGGTTCAACAGAATCCCAAATGAAAGAATTACCGGCATATTTCATGCTTGGGGACATCTTGGTAAAGTGAATTACAACTTGTTTACCATTCTGTCCATCCGGATAAGTGAATCCGGAGATCGTTTTAGCTTTGCCGGCGTGGTAAGCAGTCATACCTTCGATGGTCGCAAAATCAGAAGAATATTGTTGTGAAGTAGTATTCGGATTGGCGATTACTTCGTATGCATATTCAACATCTTTCGCTGTCACGGCCATTCCATTTGACCATTTAGCATTTTTGCGGATCGTAATTGTTGCCGTCTTGGCCTTTCGGTCTAATTTTAAGTTGGCAAGTCCGCCATTAACTATTTTATAGTTCTTATCGTTAAAAAATAACGTATCCAATCCACCAGGTGCAAACACATCGGCATCTTCTGCATTTGATGCTAATACCGGATCAGAAATTCCCTCAAAAGGCGAATCGTTAGGTTCTGCAACCTTTAAGGTACTTTTATTATTGGCACTTTTACTGGCAGCACTGGTGTTCTTATATGCTGACGGAAAACTGACTGTTCCAGAAGTGCTCTTAGCGCTGACCGGATGAGCGGCTAACGCAACAGCCGATAAAACTGCCATTGCCGAAAGGGTAATTTTTTTAGATTTACTCACTATTACCTCCCACAAATATTTTTTTATAAGTAAACTAACTCTTCAAAATTATGTTGTAAATTGACTCATTTTTAAAAAACTTTTCAGCTGGCATCATCTCCTTAAATGACAGATTTTTCATTTGTTGCTTTTGCGTTGCGAAGAATCAGCAGCACGTCTGGCAACTTGGCCAATATAGCTAATTGCCAAACACAAGATAATGATCTCTAAAGCTGCAGGAAACCAAGTCCACCAATATTCGGTAATATTGTTCGGATCATTGGCATTCGCAATCAAAGTTCCCAAGGAGGGTGTTTGAGCCGGTAACCCAAATCCCAAATACGAAAGACCAGTTTCAACCCCAATGTTTTCGGCGAAAGATAAAGTCGTATCGACAATAATCAAAGAGGAAATATTCGGCATCACTTCTCGAAAAATAATTTTCCAAGGATTCGTACCAGAAGTAATCGAAGCAGCAACATAGTCTTTTTTAGATTCTGCAAGTGTTCGCGAGCGAATCAGTCTGGAAGTCCCCAACCAATAAAAGCAGGAAAAAATCAATGTCAAAGTTACTGCATTGTAGTTATTGATTATTGTCACAATGACAATAATCATCATCGTCATTGGCAGCATCATCATAAAATCATAGACACGCTGCATGCCCCAATCGACAAAACCGCCAAAATATCCGGAAATAAGCCCCCAAGCAATTCCGAAAGTCGAGGAAATCACAGTCAACCCCAAAGCGATTCCGATTGAATTTCTCGAACCGACAATCAATTGTTGGGCAATCGAACGACCACCGGCATCAGCTCCTAAAAGAAAACCATCTTTAAAAGGAGCATCGAAATAATCCAAAATATTGGTTTCCATCATTTTTGATGTATTGATAAATAAAGATGCAATTACAACAAAGAGAATAAAGGCCACAACGATTACCAAGGCAATCAAAGCCGGACGGTCGGCTTTGAATTCATTCCAAATTATTCGTCCAGCCGATGGCGCTGCCTCTTTTTCAGCTTGTTTTGATAAGCGTTTTAAATCTTCAGTTGAGATTTCTTCATAATTTTCACCAGTTTGTTTCATCTCCTTTACCCCCTTATTCGATCCTGATCCGAGGATCCACTATGCTCAAAATTATGTCTGATAGAAGGGTCCCAAAGATATTAAGAATTCCAAATAGTAATACCAGTGCAGTTATTACCGTGTAATCACGATAAGAAATAGAATTTACAAATAATAATCCCATTCCAGGATAGGAAAAAACACTTTCGGTAAAAATAGCGCCGTTTAACAATCCGGTAATCGAGTAACCAGCAAAAGCTGCAATCGGTAGTAAGGAATTCCTAAAAATATGGTGCCGATATATATCGTTGATCGGAACTCCTTTCGCCCGTGCAGTCCGAACGTAATCGGAGGATTTAGCATCGACAACTTCAGAACGCAAATACTGAACAATGTTGACTGTTCCAAACAAAGCTCCCAGTATGCCAGGCAAAAGCATATGATAGAATCTTGATCCGATCGTTGCAAAAGTGCCATTAGCGGTCGGAGAAACCGATCCAGTTGTTGGGAACCAACCTAAAACATAGCCAAAAATCCAGATCCCCAAAACCAGGATTACGAAAAAAGGAATGCAATAGGTCACATAAGTGTAAAAACGGATAACCGTATCCGGCAATTTTCCTTCATGACGTCCGGCATAAATCCCCATCGGCAAAGCAATTAAGTAAGTCAATACCACCGTGAACAAAGATAGCCATAAAGTATTGACAGCTCTTTGACCGATTATGCGTGTGACAGGTTCGTTATATTGATAACTTTCACCCAGATTTCCATGGAATAAGTGAACGACCCAATTCCAATACTGTTGGTACCAAGGATCGTACAAACCGTTTACTTCCATCAAATGATGAATTTGTGCAACTCCAGCGCGCGGGTTGATTGATCCGGTAAAGGGATCTCCGGGCATTGCTTTAGCAAGCAGGAAAACAATAATACTTAATATGATAATTTCCGGTATCATTATTAAAATCCTGCGTAAAATTGTTTTCCACATTATACTTCCACCTCTTTTTCTGAATATTTCTTGGCTTCCTGAGGTGGCAAAGCAACACTATGCATAGAAGAAACTTTAACTAGTGGATAAGCCAAACCATTTTGATCATAATATTTCGAGGACTGTTCCTGATATATTTTTTCAATCTGAAGCCTTTTTTCACGGTGCTCTTCCCGATGATCAACATCGATTTGGGGAATTGCAGCCAGTAGTCGTTTCGTGTATATGTGTAAAGGATGATTATAAATATCATCACGACTACCGACTTCGACCAGCCTTCCCTTGTTCATGATTGCGATGTTATTGCACATATGGCGAACAACACCCAAATCATGAGAAATGAACAGGTATGTGATTCCGAATTCTCTTTGAATTTTTTTCATAAAATTTAAAACTTGGGCCTGAACAGAAAGATCCAAGGCAGAGACCGGTTCGTCAGCAACGATCAATTTTGGATTTGTAGCTACGGCTCTGGCAATACCGATTCTTTGTCTTTGTCCACCGGAAAACTGGTGAGGATATTGATACAAGGCGTCTACACTCAAACCAACGATGTCGAGTAAACGAAGGACACGCATTTTTTCTTCATTCTTGCTCAAATGCTCAAAATTTCTTAATGGTTCGGCAATAATGTCCTCAATTCGTTTTCTTGGATTCAAACTTGAAAGAGAATCCTGAAAAATCATTTGTACATCGCGGTTATAATTCAATTTTTTTCGGTTTTTTTCACTGGTAATATCGACGCCGTTGTAGAGAATCGAACCGCTAGTAACTTTCTCAAGACCGACAACTGATTTCCCGGTTGTCGATTTTCCCGATCCTGATTCGCCGACTAGACCATATGTTTGCCCTTTTTCGATATTGAAACTAATTCCATCAACTGCTTTGACCGAGTCGGTAACACGATTGAAAAAACCTGAACGAATCGGATAATGAACTTTTAAATTATTAATCTCAATTAAGCTCATTTGCGACCTTCTTTTTCTTTTGATCAGGAAAATAAAAACTCTTATAACAGGTACAACGAACCAAATGACCACTGCTTACCTCGTGCATCTGCGGATTCTTTTCATGATCGGAAGCTGGAATCCATGGAATTCTGGAAGCAAAACGGTCTCCGCTCGCGGGCATTTTTTGCAGCGAAGGAACATTACCGGAAATTACATATAAATCATCGCTCTCGCCGCCCAACTGTGGTATCGAACGTAATAAAGACCGCGTATAAGGATGCTTTGGTGTTTTAAAAATTTGTTTTGTCGAACCATATTCAACAATTTGTCCGGCATACATAACAGCGACTTTATCAGCTGTTTGAGCAACAACACCTAAATCATGGGTAATCAAAACAATTCCGGCATGATTTTCTTTTTGAATATTTAACAAAACATCCAGAATCTGAGCCTGAATCGTAACATCCAAAGCAGTTGTCGGCTCATCAGCGATTAAAAGATCCGGTTTGCAGGCGATTGCAATTGCGATGACCACTCTTTGCCGCATTCCACCGGAAAGTTCATGCGGAAACTGATGAGCGGTCCGTTCAGGATTAACAATTCCCATTTGACTAAGCAGCTCAATTACTCGAGCATGCTTCTTTTCGGAAGACAGATCAGTATGATAGTCCATCACTTCTTTTATTTGATCTTCAACTCTTTTTAACGGGTTTAATGATGACAAAGGATCCTGAAAGATCATGCCGATTTTGGCTCCTCTAATCTTGTTGTATTTGTCTTCAGGCAATCCAACCAAATTGGTTCCTTCAAAGTCTATTTCACCGGAAATTTTCGTTTCTGCCGGATCATGCAGACCCATAATCGTTGTAGCCAGAGTACTTTTTCCACAACCGGATTCACCCACAATTGCAAGAATCTCGTCTTTTTTTATTTGTAAATTTACGTGAGTGACGGCATCATAAAAATGGCCATCGATTTTGAAGGCCGTGCTAACATCCCTTACGTCTAAAATTTTTTCAGTTGCCACATTAATTAATTCCTCCCCTTAAATTAAAACTTACAAATTTAAATTATTAGTGTTGTTTTTACCATAAATATCCAACGCTTGTCAAGTTTTACAAAAAACAACAAGATTTAAAAACCCAAGTATAGCAACTATTTAGAAGAAATTATCTTAAAAAATGAGTTGCGATTATCAAAGAATTAAACCCATATTTTTTTAATACCTACTTAAAAAAACATTTGATGTTTGTATTTTTATTGAATGAATTTTGTGCCTAAAAAAACTGTTGTAATCGCAACAGTTTTTTAAATAGCAAATTTATGATCTAAGCGAATCTATTTTTAAGATATTATAAATCTGAAAATATATTGGCCGGAAAAAACTTTATTAATTAATTTGTTTCCAATTTATCTTTGAATACTAAGTAGACAGAAATCGTAATTGTTAAACAGACCGAGATAATTGAAGCAATGAGTACAAAAATACTGCCAAAAGAAATCTCAGCCGCGTGGGACAAATAGACATTCAACTGATTAAAGAAAATTAAAATATTCAAAGCGCCAAAAATCAGTAGATAAGCTAAATTGCTTTGACGATCCTTTTTTAAAATAAGGATCAGGAAAATAAATGCAAGACTTGGGATTTCATATCTCTCATGTTGTTGCATTGTAAAAGTAAAAATCCATAACGAATACATTAATAAAGCTTCATTCAAATCGAAATGAAAACGCAAAATCATTAAGAAAATTATCGCAAGAATGATCAACAAGATCAGAAAATTCAAATTCTTAAAAGTAAGACCGAAAGCAAAAACGTCGTTAACTTTTGGCAGCAATTTAACCGAATAAGGATAAAAAACCGACCAAAAATTAAAAGTATGATCGTTAATAGCTAAATAACGGCCGCTTCCATTTAAATATAATTTAATCGGTAAGAAAAAGTCATGATTAATAATCATCAAAGGAAACCAAGGAACAAGAAAAGTCAGACTGCCGGTAATAAAAGATTTCAAATAATCAAGAAGTTTATAGTGAATGATTAGGAATAAAACAAAGATTGGGAAAAAATAGACTGCCTGAAGTTTCGATAATAATGAGACCGCCATCCAAAAAGATGCAAGTTCAACATGTTTATTCTCCAAGTAATAAAAAGACAAAATCAGCGTAATCACGCTGATTACATCAAATTGCCCCCAAACAGTGGTATTGAGAAACAAAGCCGGTGAACAAAGAAACAGTAAGACCAAAGGCCAATTATTTCCGTTGAATGAAGACCGTTCTTTTTTAAGCCAAGTAATAAAGGCAAAAGTGCCAATCAAGGAAGGTAGCTTTACCAAACCGTTACATAAAAAATAAAAAGGTAATCCTCTCAGACCCAGCGAGATATGAACGAAGTTCAAGAAGGAACCAATTACACCTAATATCAAAGGGATTAAAGGTGGGTAGTTAACTAACGGGTGAATTTTACTGCTGTAAATGTTGAAATAATTTTTTGGAATCTCTAAAGCCCAGGGAATATTAAAACGTCGAACATCCATAACGCTGCTGATAAAAAAGACGGCCAACAAATACATGACTAAAAAAGAAAAGACAATTATTCTTTTTTCAAATTCCGACTCGCGTTGAAGTTCTTTTTCTTTAATATTTTTTATAGCCATATTATTTTCAACCAACTTTTTTAGTAGTAAACACGATATTGCCCGAAATCTTTCTTGTGTCTATTTCTCAGCCTGAAGTGAAGTTTTTGACCCTTTTTAACAATCAGGACAGAATTATTGCTCATCTTTTTTGGTTGCTTAAAATACCACTTGCCATAAGATTTATAATTCGATTCAGTTTTAAAAGTAACATTGGGTTTTTCTTTATTAAAAGCAACCGGACTAATTGGACAATAAAAGCGTGGAATCACATATCCACCCTTCGGCAGACAAGTGATATAAATTTTTTTCGCTTTGCTTTTATTGGCAAATCGAATCGCTTTGCCCAAAATCGAGGGTGTTAAGGTCCTTCCCTGTGTTAGCAAAGTTTGATCGGCATGAAAATAAAAGAAAGAAAAAGTAACAAAATAAAGAGAAAAAACTATTGTGAATGCCATCTTAAGGATCGGCCCTTTTAGCGAATAATAAAGACCGAGCGCCTCAAAATATAAAATCGGCAACATTAACGCATTCAAGTGATTTGCATTGATTTTAATAATCATGACAATTGGGAAACAGGATAATAAAGAAATTAACATAAAGTTATCCCAATCGTTGCGTTTTTTAAAAGCAATTACAATACCGACAATACAGAATATAAACATAAAAGGATATAAAATACCGATTTGAGGTAAAGAATTCCAGATAAGATGATCATTCCCAGTCACCATTAGCTTAATAAACTTGAAAATATTATTCGAAATCGAATAAAAAATATTTCCATGACCAATAATTAATTCCGAATTGCTACGACTGCTTGAAAGTTTTGGGATCGTCAAAGATAATATTTTGAATGTTTTCCCCGAAAAATAATTAATTTTGGCAAATAATAAAAGTGGCCAAATGATCAACAAGATCAAAAAAGCAGGTGCCGACAGGCTTTTAAGAGACGCTTTTTTCTTTAGATATAAATATCCAAAAATCCCGCAAACGAAAAACGGCAGCATAAACCAATTATTCGAATAAGCATAAGCGCTAAGAGCAATTAAAAAAGCAAAGATATAGAGATACATTTTTGCTTGTTTCGGATGATTTGCCTGTTTACTTAAAAAAAGCAAAAAGGCCGAAGCAGCAAAAGTGAAAATAATTGGGAAAAGATTGCTCTCCAAGCCCCAACGATTAGCCATAATTGACCAAGGGCTAAGAAAAACGGTTGCCAAACTCAGCAAAATCAATCTGTTCGGTAATTTATACATCAGCATTCCAACCACAAGAGAAAAAATCGATCCGATGCTGAGAATTACCATCGGTAAACGATAAGCGACCAAACTAAGCCCGATCAATTTTATAAAAGGAACGCTGATCAAGGGATAAAGAAGGTTCATGCCCGTGCCCCAAGCATACAAATAGACAGGGTTACGATTTAAAGCCGAATCAACACCGTAGTGGGCCAAGCTCCAGGAATTATAGCCACCCATTGCTTCGTCCAAATTAAGTCCCATTATCGAACTATAGCGAAATATTCTAATAAAAGCCGTCAGGAAAATAATTGACATGGCAGCTATTCGAAAATATTGTGAACGATTTTTAAATAAGCTGGAACGATTTAAGAAGAATATTCCAATAATTGTTAAAAAGATAATAAATAATTGAATAAACATATTGATTAACAGATTAGACCTTAAAGCACACCCAATAATTACCGATATAAAAATAAAAAACTTTGTTAACGGGAGCTTTTATTGTCAAAAAAGCAACATATAACAATCTGTCTCGAATAAAAAATAATGAAATCTTGATTCTCCAAGATCCACTGAATATTAAAAAGCTAATTCCTTTTATTTAAAAATAACTCTTATCCCTTTCTCATTATACATTTTGAAAATCGGACGATCTTGTTTGTCTAAAATAACGTTATCTCCCATTTTCAGTTGTGAAATTGATCAACGGTGTCTTTAATTTAAATAAAGATAAAGATCAGCAATCGACGGGGCGCAAAACCATAACAATTAAACAGCATATTTTTTATTTTTGAACTTTATATACAACCTTGTATCAGGAGTTTGTCAAGATCCAAATTATTAAGCAAAAATTGCTAACACACGTTGCACTTTATTTATTTTGTGTATTAAAAAACTAGCATGTCTTTACTTAAACATGCCAGCTTTAATTAACTATTGCCCTTGCTGGACTCGAACCAGCGCATGATGGCACCAGAAGCCATTGCCTTACCAACTTGGCCAAAGGGCACTAACAAAATATCATTTTAACATGATATCTAATGAAAATTCAAGCATTATTTTCTTTAATTATTGACTGGTCAAATTTGCTTTCTTTAACCATTGAATGACGAACTCCATAGGTGAAATAGATCAATAAACCAACCAATGTCCAGACGCCAAACATTACCAAGGTTTTTGTCTCTAACTGAGTTATAAAAAAGAAACTTGTTAAACCACCAATAATTGGAATGATTGGATAACCAGGTACCCGAAAACCGTTTTCATTTGGTAAATCTGTCCGATGGCGGAGCGGTATGATACCAAAATTAACAAATGTGAAAGCCGCCAAGGTACCTGCATTGATTAGAGAAGCAAGATAGGACAAAGGCACAAAGCCGGCCAAAATAATTTCAACCACACCAGCAATCAGAAGCGCATTAAAGGGCACATGTTGGCTACCGGAAATTTTCCCAATAAAATTTGGTAACAAACCATCGCGACCAAAAGAATAAATTAAACGAGAAGAAGCAAACACCAAGGCTAAAACACCCGTAAACATGCCAATCATCGAACCGATTCCAATCACCGAAGCCAACCCTTTTTGACCGACGAAAGTAAAGGCAAACGAAGCCGGATCGCTGACATTTAATTTCGTATAATTAACCCTTCCAGTCAAAACAATTGCAAACAAGGTATAAAGTACCGCCGCTACGATGACCGTATAAATGATTCTGCGAGCCACCTGTTTTTTTGGATTTTTAACCTCCGCAGTATGAGCAGCGAGAGTATCAAAACCAATAAAAGCAAAGAAAATCCCCGAGGTAGCCATCCAAATTCCCGATAATCCAAAGGCACCGGTCTGAAATTCTTTTGGATAAAAAGGAACATAATTATTTGATTTAATAAAAAATAAACCAACGATAATAAAAATTGCCAAAATAGCCAGTTTAATCGCAACAAAAACATTTTCGACCCAGCGAGTCGTTGATAAACCGATTATTTGAATACCAAGAATCACCAATAACAAAACTACAGCCGGCAAATTAATAATTCCGCCTTCCATCGGACCAGCCAAAATGGAATTAAAGCCACTAATATGATCCGTTTGAAGCAAACCTGCGAGATAAGATGAAAAACCGACAGAAACGGCCGAAGTCGCCAAGAAATATTCAAGTATCAAAGACCAGCCAAGAAACCAGTCGACGACGACCTGCCCAAAAATAACCGAGCCATAGGAATAAGCCGATCCGGCAACTGGCAGAGCACTGGCAAATTCTTAATAAGCCATCCCCGATATACCGGAAATAATAGCAGCCAGCAAAAAAGAAATTGCCACCGCAGGGCCGGCATGAGTGGCCGCTTCGGTTCCCGGCAAAATAAATATTCCTGTTCCAATTACAGTTCCGATACCCAAAGCAACCAAATCCTTCGTATCAAGTACTTTTTTAAATGGGCATCGGCTTCCGTAAATTGTTTAATCGAACTGCGTCTAAAAGCAAGTTTTAAAAGTCCCAAAAATATCTCCTTTTCCTTTAATGAAGCGAATTGTACAAATTATGCCATGCGACAAACAAAATGTAAACCAAAAATTTAAAAAAAGAATCTTTTTTATCGAATATTTTTTAAAACGCAGGCAGAAAGAAAAGAAAAAAACAAATAAAAAACGCCATCAAAGCGTCCTAAAAATTAAAAATTTATAGAGTTGTTTGATACCAATCCAAAACTTGTTTGGGAGTCAGACGTTCCCCGTCTCCAATGTGAGAAAGTTGTTTGCCATCCTGAAAGAGTACAAAAGATGGGATTCCCCTCAAACCTTGGCTTTTGGCAATTTCCAAATTAGCATCCCGATCTGCATCAAACCAATTGGCAGTCTTTGAAACCTGATCCTTGATATTCTGAACGAATGGTTTGATCGCCTTACAATCTCCGCACCAATCGGCAGATAAAAACATTAAATTGCGACCCTTGGCTTCGATATTCTTTTTAAGCTGATCATCTGTATTTGTTTCCGGTTCATAGAAATTCATACTTACATTTTATCAGTTAATTGAGTTTTTCCAAGCTTTTTAAGAAGATCATTCCGATTGGAAAATCTGACGAATTTGTTTGAAAAATAATTCAACGAAGGCCAATAATTTTTCTCGGGTCAAAACAATTTGATCACCGTTTTTAAAGGATAAAAAACTTTCATAGGGAAAATCACTTGGAAAAACAATCGCCTTACCCGACATAATTGCCTGGTTGATTATACGCAGTTCGACTAAGGAATTGAAGACCCCGGTAATATTTTTTTCCAGCGAGTCAGACCGTCCTTTAAAACGCTCGTCCAAAGAAAGAAGCACAGTCTGAAAAAATATTTGATCATCAGCCTGAACATCATCTAAAAGCAAATGCGTCTGCCCCTCGGCTCGGTCGATGTATGTTTTTGTATAAGCAGCTTCAGTCATTTTCCCCTTCTACAAAGATAATTCTAGCAGTCAATAAAAAACTGTGCCAGAAAATAATCAGATGTTGATTTTCTGAAAAATTTTTTCGGCTAATTTTTCCCAAGGGACTTTATTTGAAACATTTGAAAGCATGATAACGGCGTTAGTAGCGTTCTTATTAATAAAGATACTCGGCTCATAACTCAAAATATCTCCGTGAGCTTTATAATATCGGGGATAAGTATAAGCACCGGAAGCATAAGCAAAACCATTGACTTTTGAATACATTTCTTGAACGAGTTTTTTTGGAATTAATTTTCCGTTAAGTAATTGTCGGAAGTACAAATATAAATTTCCTGTCGTTGTAAAAAGATTGCCAGTCGCAACCTCGCGTTGAAGATATGAAGGATCTTTGGAAAAGCTTGCTTCAGTCGTTAAATTATTTTTATAAGAGTACGTATGATTTTTGCTAGCAACAAATTCACCCGGCGATAAGAAATGAAATTTGTTGCCAAACTCAGTTTTTAAATTAGTGGCATAGCTTTTTTTCGTCAATATTTTCAATATACCGGCTAAAATTTTAAAATTAGTCGCATCATAATGCCAACTACCAATTGGATATTTTTGAATGGCATGATCTGTATACCAATCAATATATGCATTTCCATCTTTTAAATTTATCGGATTGCCTTTGGATGAAAGTCCGGAAGTCATTGTTAACAAATTATGAATGGTAATCTTTTTGGCATTTGGAATTTTTGGATAAAAAAGGTCAAGTTTGGTTTGCAAAGTAATTTTACCGGCCTGAATCTGTTTCATAATCAATAAAGCCGTCAATCCTTTTTCAATTGAGGCCATTCCATAAAACGACTTCGGTGTGTTCAGAATCTTTTTATTCTTATCGGCATAACCGTAGGCGGTATTCAAGAGGATCTTATTCTTGTGGATAATTAAAATACTCCCAGAAAAATTACTATCTTTAATTTCTTGTTTAATTGTCCTGGCCAAAGGGCTTTTCCTTTGAAATTTATTTGTATCAAAATTTTCTTTATACTTAACCGAAAATTGATCGATTTTATGGAAATGATAAGGGCGCAGAGGCTGCCCGCTTTTGTGGACTGATTTATTTTGTTCTTTAGATTGAAGAAAACAAAAAAGAAGAACGACAAAAAAGGCCAACAAAAAAAGACTTGTTTTTACAAAAAAGTTTTTCATTCGTTGGAATTAAGTCTCGTCACTTTCTGTATCAACCGATTCATCAACTCTCGGGTCAAGAACTTCATGGCCGGCAACCTTTTGAATTTCTTCAAAGAGAATCCCCTCGCGAAGACCAGATTGTGAAAAAATAACTTGATCGGAATCGATATACTGAAAAAGTTTGATTATCGGCAACATACCACCCACGATAATGTCAGCTCGATTTTTGGCCAAGCCAGGAAGATCGCCCCGTTCTTTCAAATTGCTGCCAAGAACTTGTTCGAATATATGATTAGCTTCATCCGACGGCAAATGATAACCATGAATCGGCAAACCAACAACTTCTCGTTGTCGGCGAGAGATTTTCGCTAAAGTTCGATTGGAACCGCCAATCGCAACAATCGGAAAATTTCGAACCTCCAAAAGCCAGGAAACATCGCGAAAAAGTCGCTGCAAAGCAGTCGAGCTTTTGAAAAAAGAAACTGCCGAGATTTTATCTTTTTCCAGATAGGTTTCTGAAATATTTACCGCTCCCACAGGTAAAGAAATTGCATGAATTTCTTTCCTGTCTCTAACCATAACCATTTCCAAAGATGCTCCACCGGTATCAAGAATCAGTGCATTGTCAATTGGCAAGGTCTCAATGATGCCCATATAATCATAATGAGCTTCTTGAATTCCGGAAATCACTTCCAACGGCTGATCCAAGGCAGACTGAAACCTTTCCAAAAATTCTTCTTGATTCGAGGCCTGGCGAACAGCCGCCGTCGCAACCGCCCTAACGTTGATTTGGTCATATTTTGCGATCTCTTTTTTAAATTCCTTAACAGCTTGAATCGTGCGATCAATTGCATCGGATTGCAGGACGCGTTTCCTGCCCATCCCAGCAGATAAACGAACCATTTCCTGAAAACGACCGAGCACCTCGTATTCGCCATTTTTGCGATATTGGCTGATTGTCATTCGAATCGAGTTTGATCCAAGATCAATAATTGCAAATTTTGTCATAAACTCTCCCGCTTTTAGTCTAACATATTCATCGCCAACAAATTTTTCAGCGAACCTGTCTGCAACGAATTCCTGTTCCATAAACAACGCTTGGCTATCAACTCTCCGGCGACGTTTGGAATGCCGAGCATAACTGCCATCTGATTTCATCTTCCACATATTAACTGTATCGGCCCACATCGTTTCAAAGATCTCGGCAAGTTCCGATTCGCATTTCGGATCAACAATCGGCACTAAAAGTTCAACACGACGGTAAAGATTTCTTGGCATTAAATCTGCACTGGAAATATAAGTCAAGGGGTTACCATTATTAGCAAACCTATAAATTCGAGAATGTTCAAGAAAACGTCCAACAATCGAATGAACCTTGATTTTATTCGTAACCGACTTTATTTCCGGTTTGAGTGTTTCGATACCCCTAATCAACAAATGAATCGGAACGCCAGTCTGGCTAGCGTAAATAAGATGTTCAATGATATTGGTGTCATTTAAAGAATTAGCCTTAATCCAAATTCCTGAAATTTGACCCTTTAGTTCCGCCTCACTTTCGGCATCAATCAATTTCTCAAGATGATCAGCGATCCCATTCGGAGATATATGAGCAATTTTCAAATTTTTCGGTGCAAAATAGCCGGTTAAGTAATTAAAAACCTGAGCAAGATCATCAGCCAAAAGATCATTGGATGTAAACAAAGAAATATCTGTATAAAGACGAGCGGTTACTTCATTATAGTTGCCGGTTCCAACATGCATATAGCGCTTGATTCCGGAACTCTCTTTTCTGATTATTAAAGTCATTTTGGCATGAACCTTTAGATTAGGAAGACCATAAATCACGTGAACTCCCTGTTTTTCTAATTCCTCAGCCCAGTGAACATTGTTCTCTTCGTCAAAACGTGCTTTGACTTCCACCAGAGTCGTAACCTGTTTACCTGCTTCAGCGGCTCTTCCTAGCGCAGCTACAATCGGAGAATGATCAGAAACTCGATAAAGAGTCATTTTGATTGCCATCGTTTGGTCATCATCGGCAGCTTGATTTATTAAATTTACAACTGGTCCATAATCATCGTAAGGATGCTGCAAAAGAACATCATGGTCGGCAATCGTTTTAAAAATTCCTTTGCCCATTAACGACAACTCAGTTCTCGGTTGGAAGGGTTGATAAATTAATTCAGGAATTTGAACTTGTTTGATCAAAGTATCAAGAAAAGCCAGATCAACCGGACCAGAAACACGATAAATTCTCCGTTTGTTAAGGGGGAGAGCTTTTTGAAGATGCTTCTCAAGTTTCTTGGACATTTTTTTCTCTGCTACCAAACGGATTACCTGACCACGTTCACGTTTTTTTAATTGGGTCTGGACTTCTTTTAAAAGATTAGGAGAATCTTCTTCGGCAATGCTTAATTCCATATCACGAAGTAAATGAAAAGCAGTTACTTCTTGAATTTTATAGCCTTGAAATAAAAGATTGATATATTCTCGAATTACATCTTCGATCAAAACATAAGTCTGTCCAACTCCGATCGGAAGTTTAATTACCCGCTGCAGATTCTTTGGAACCTGAATAAAAGCATAATTCTCCGTTTTGCTTTTTTTCTTTTTAGTCGGATTGGCAACAATCCGAATGCCAAGATTTAAACTGTCGTTAGACAAAAAAGGAAAAGGGCGTGTACCATCATCAGCCATCGGGGTTAAAATCGGCAAAATCTCCTGCTGAAAATATTTTTCCAGCCAATCATATTGCGATTCTTCAAGTTCGTCGATCCCAAGAATGTTAATGTGCTTTTTGGCCAGCATTGGAACCAGTGATCGTGCATATAGAGAATGTTGTTTTTTCAACTGGGCACCTGCAGCAAGCGAAATTACGTCCAGTTCCTCCGTTGGCGAAAGGCCAGTCGGATCTTTCGACTTTAAACGCAGTTGAACCATCTGATGAATCGAGGCCAGACGAACCATAAACCATTCATCAAGATTTTTTTGGGTAATAGAGAGAAAACGGGCTCGTTCTAATAAGGGATGCCTTTGATCGTTTGCCTGCGCTAAGACTCGATCGTTAAACTTCAACCAGGAAAGCTCACGGTTAACTAGATATTTTGAATTTTTATTTTCTGTCAGCATGTGTTCTTTCAATTAATTATTTAAAAAATTTCCTGTCGATCAAATCACCAAAGCTTTACGCGATCTTCAGGAGCACGATACATTCCATCACCTTTCTTAATGGCGAAAGCATCAAAGAATTCCTGAAAATTTTTAACAGGCTCGTTGGCCCGCAGCTTATTTGGAGCATGTTCATCTATGCTGGCCAAAAGCTTTACGTATTCATCGTTAGCCTTCATTCGCCAAATAGCCGCCCAAGTCGAAAAGAAAAGTCTAGCCGAAAAATGATCGCCGTTTTCAGCGGCCTGCAAAGCCGCACTCATGCCACCAAGATCGGCAATGTTTTCGGTTAAAGTTAATTTTGGATTGACAGGGACCCCGTCGATTTTCAAATTCGTCCATGCCTGAACGATCGCCTTGGCTCGATTTTCAAATTCTTTTAGATCGTCTTTGGTCCACCAATTATTCAGCGAACCTTTTTCATCAAAACGGGCCCCATTAGTATCGAACGCATGGGAAACCTCGTGAGCGATAACAGCCCCAATACCACCATAATTAGCCGCAGGATCACGTTTAAACTCATAAAAAGGCAATTGAAGGATCCCAGCCGGGAAATTAATCGAATTACTTTGAGGATCGTAATAAGCATTAACCGTATCGGCTGTCATATCCCATTCGCTTGTGTCGACCTTTGTGTTCCAACGGCTAAGACGAAAACGCGCTTCCTGTCTCGACAAAGAAATGTAATTATCCATAAGAGTGGCAGTATGGTCAACCTTTCTTTCTAGAAAACGTGTTGGGACTTTATCAGGATAGCCAATCTTGATTGCTATGTGGTCAAGCTTATTAATTGCTTTTTTGATCGTTTTCGGGCCCAACCAGTCGTTATGCGTCAGACGATCGCGATAAACAGCAATCATTTTGTGAATCATTGATTCAACGTTGCTTTTTGCTTCGGGAGAAAAATGCTTGATTCTAAAGTATTCTCCAAGTAAAAAACCAAATTGGCTGTGAGCAAGCGCATAAGCCTCTCGTTCCGGTGAAGGTGCTTGAGCCGCACCAGTTAAAGTTCTTGAAAAGCTACCGGCAAATTTAAATAGATCATAGGAAGCAAAACTCGCAAAATAATTGGTATTTTTGGCAATCAACCAGTTCTTAAAAATCGGCCAGTGATCCTCGGAATAGACTTCTTTAGCGGCCTTCCAAAAGCGTTCGGAAGACAAAATAACTTTGTCGACTTTTTTACCGACCAATTTTTCAATATAAGCATTTAGATCAATCGTATCCAAATAAGCAGAAAAATCCTCAATTGATTTTGGATGATAATTCTTGTAGTACTCGGTCTGTTCTTCACGACTTAAAACCAACTTCGGTAACAAGGCATCAAATTTTTTAGCATCTTCGACGATTGTCTCGGATTGTTTACTCGAATATCCACTAGCAATCAGCAAGTGGCTTGTCATTTTAGACCAGGCCGTCAATAATGGTCCTTTTTGCGGATTATCATCGGCATAATAAGTAGAATCCGGCAAAATAGTACCGGGTTCGTCAACCCAAAAAATATAACGATCAGCCTGTTTAAAATCGGGAGTCACACCAACATTAAAACTGCTGGCATAACCGTTCAAATCTAAATCGGCAAGAGCCAAAGAAAAGTCCCGGAAACTATTTAAAGCAAGAATCGGTTTTAAAGCTTTTCTAATCGGTTCGGCACCCTCCTCATTTCGCTTGTCCCAATCTCCTGCAAGCTTGTAAAGATCAATGAAATTTTTTAAATAAGTTGGCGATTGTTCTGCGCCGCTGGCAAAAGCTTTTGTATCAGCGCGCATATCGTCTTCAATTGATAAATATAAATCAGTAAACGAACTTGCAGAAGGCATGTCAGGACGAATCTTTGCTGTTTTCAGCCATTCTTCATTAATCGCTGAAAACAAATCATCTTGTACTCTAACCATTTTTCCCCTAAATTGTTTCAATTCTAACATAGATATTAAATAAAAAAGACCTATAAAATAGGTCTCAAGCTGCCATCCTGTGGTCAAACCAACGTGCAATCAGAGAAAGACCGTAATTCAGAATGAAGTACATAATCGCTAATGCAATAAAAACCGGAATTGTATAATTCGAATTTTGTGCATAAATAATCTGTCCACGAAATGTCATTTCAGCCAAAACAATTCCAACTGCCAAACTCGTATCCTTAACCAAAGATATCAATTGAGAGATAATTGGTGGAATCATTTTTTTAATTGCCTGAGGAAGAATAATGTTTAACAGCGCCTGCTGATTTGTCATTCCAACCGACCCGGCTCCTTCGGTCTGGCCAATCGGAATCGCTAGCAATCCCCCACGAATAATCTCAGCCAACATAGTCGATTCAAAAACGGTCATCGCGATCACAGTTGCCCAGAAAACCGGTAAATATATACCAATTACCGGCAAAACGAAATAAACGAAAAAGATAATCAATAAAAGTGGTAAATTGCGGATAACGTCATTAATTATCGAAACATATCTTGATAAGAAAGGTATTTTCTCATAAATAATTATTCCTATGAAAGAACCAAAAATCAAACTGCCAATAACGGAAATTATCGAGACCCCAACTGTAATTCCAAGCCCGCCAAGAAGATAGTGGACATTATTTTTTGTAAAAGCGTCAAATATTCCAGCTGCAATAATATTCATAACTCCCCCTTTAAGCCATTCCCTTTAGTTTTGTCTCCAGAAACTTCATGTAGTAATTCAAGGGCAAAGTAATAATCAAATAAAAAATTCCTACAATAATATAAGAATTAAAACTATCAAAAGTCGTTGCAGCAACATTGTTCGCTGTGTACATCAGGTCGCCACCTGCCACAAAGGCCAAGATAGAAGAATTCTTAACGAGATTAATAAATTGATTACCCAATGAAGGGATAGCAATCTTAAAAGCCTGAGGGAGAATAATAATTCTTAAAGTCTGCCAAGAAGACAATCCATTGGCACGTGCTCCTTCGGTTTGACCAATTCCAACAGAATTAATCCCGGCACGAACGGTTTCGGCAATAAAAGCCGAAGTATAAAGCGTTAAACCAATCGTTCCAGCCGTGAAACCACCTATCTTAACAATTTTTGTGACCACTAGATAAAAGAACATAACAATGATTAAAAGCGGAATATTTCGGAAAACCTCTATATAAGCCCTAGCAATAACATTCGCCGTCTTGCTTGGAACAATCTGCAAAATCGCAAATAAGGTTCCCAACACAGTCGAAGCAATCAAAGCAATAATACTTGAAAGCAGAGTATAACCGAAAGCTACTAGAAAAGAATGAAAATTAGAAGTTAGTAAACTGATCATTTTTCAAGCGACCTCCAATCCAGTCCGGGAACACCCCGGAACCACTTTTTAATTAATTTATTATAGGTTCCATTTGCAATAATTGCTTTTAAAGCTTTATTGGTCTGTTTAACCATCTCCGGCTGATTATTATCAAAAGCGACTCCATATGGCTCCGATGTAAAAGTGCCGCCAACGACTGTATAACCAGGATTTTCCGTTGCAAGACCATAAAGTATTCCGTTATCAGTCGTAAGCGCCTGACCTTGACCAGCTTTCAAAGCAGCCATAGCCTGTCCATAATCCCCTAAAGCAAGAACTTTCGCTTTCGGAGCAAACTTTTTAACATTAATAACAGAATTAGAACCAGCGACACCAATAATGGTTGATTTGAAATTATTCAAATCTTTAATCGACTTTATTCCAGAACCTTTTTTAACAAGTATCGATTGCCCGGCTTTGAAGTAGGAATTAGAAAAATCAATTACTTTTTCTCTTTCCGGAGTAATTGTCGCCGTTGCAATAAAACCATCAATGTTCGCATTTTTTAAAAGCTGAATACGGGTATTTGAAGTAACAATCGTAAAATCAGCCTGCATCGGCACACCGGATTGCTTTGAAAGCTGAACCGTCAAGGCTTTGGCAATGTCAACATCAAATCCCTCCGGTTGGCCGGTTTTAGTATCCATTAAACCGAATAATTTTGTGTCAGCCTTTACTCCCCAGCGAATTTTGCCAAGTCGTTTAACACGTTCCCAAGTATCGACATGTTTAGAATTGTTTTCAGCAAGGGCGGATGCCGAAACCACGCCAAAAATAATTAACAAGGTCAAAATTATGGATGAAATTATCCCAATCTTTCTCTTTTTTGCCTTCTCCATAATTCCTCTCTTCTTTAATGATTTTGAACTTGATCAACAAATTGTTGCGCGCGGACACTTTTCGGTTTTTTAAAGAAATCACTCGTCTTTGAATCTTCGAGTACTTCTCCGTCAGCCATAAAAATAACTCGATTAGCAACGTTTTGGGCAAAATTCATCTCATGAGTAACTATCAAACTGGTCATATCGGAATCTTTTGCAATATTTTGAATAATTCTTAACACGTCGCCGATCATTTCCGGATCCAAGGCAGAAGTCGGCTCATCAAAAAGAAGTGCCGACGGCTTCATTGCCAGGCTGCGGGCAATCGCAACACGTTGTTTTTGTCCACCAGACAACATACTTGGCATTGAACCAGCTTTGTCTTTTAAACCAACGCGATCCAATAACTCCAAGGCATATTTTTCATTTTCTTCTTCCGGAATATGACTAACAATTCTCGGAGCAAGCATAACGTTTTCAATCACCGATTTGTTATTGTACAAATTAAAATGTTGGAAAACCATGCCAACACGTTTACGAATCTTGTTAATATCGGTTTTTGGATCATGAAGATCATATCCGTTAACAATCAAATGTCCTTCCTGAATTGGTTCCAATCCGTTTATCGCGCGAATTAAAGTTGATTTTCCCGAACCTGAAGGTCCGATTAAAACGACCGTCTCTCCCCGTTTGATCGTTAAATTAATATTTTTCAACGCATGGAAATGACCATAGTATTTTTCTACGTCCACAAATTGAATCATATTATCCTGATTATTTTCTACCATTGAAATCCTTTCAAAATTGTTTCTAATTACAAATAATTATACCGGCTTTCGATATTAATATTAAACAGAGACTAAAAAAGAAGTAAAGAAATCTTTTATTTCCCGGCATTTTCCATACTTTGCATCTTATAAAGGTCGTAATAATAACCCTTTTTGGCAAGTAATTGGCGATGAGTACCGCGTTCAACAACCGAACCTTTATCCAAAACAAGGATCAAATCGGCATCTTTAATCGTTGAGAGTCGATGGGCAATTGCAATAGTCGTTCGATTTGTCCGCATATTTTTTAAAGCCTTTTGAATTGCTGCTTCAGTCTGAGTATCAATATTGGCTGTTGCTTCATCAAGAATCAGAATTTTCGGATCACGAACAATTGTCCTAGCAAAAGAAATTAATTGTTTTTGACCGGCCGAGAGGGACGATCCGCCTTCCAAAACAGGTGTTTGATAGCCCTTTGGCAGAGATTCGATAAAATTGTCGGCATCGACAAATTTCGCAGCTGCTTTAATTTGCTGTTCGGTAATCGAGTCATCATACATCCTGATGTTGGAATTTATATCACCGAAAAACATAAAGCTGTCCTGCAGAACCAACCCTATTTTCTTGCGAAAATCATTTAATTCGATATCGCGAATATCATGACCGTCAATCAAAATCCGGCCCTTTTGAAACTCGTAAAAACGCATCAAAGCATTAATCGTCGAAGATTTTCCAGAACCAGTATGGCCAACCAGCGCAACGGTCTGACCGGGTTCGGCTGTAAAAGTCAAATCATGAAGAATCGTTGTTTTACCATCATAAGAGAAATCAACGTGCTGGAATTCGATTTTTCCTTTAGAAACCTCTTCAGCAGCTCCTTTATTTTGTGCCGGTTCGTAAGTCGTATCATCGAGAATCTTGCCGGCTCGATATCCAGCAACCATCCCATCTTGAAAAGTCGACAAATTTTGTTGAACATTGTTCAGAGGATTAAAAATGTTGGCAATCCAATTGGTAAAAGCATAAATTGTCCCGCCAGCTACTGCCGACGAAAAAGATTGATTACCCAAGTACCAAAGAATAAAGACAATCGACAAACCCAGGAGCAGTTGATTCATTGGGCCAAGCAAACGTGAATCCATCTTTACCATTTTAAATCGGGCATCAAAATATTCTTGATTTATAGATTCAAACTCGCCCATCATCCGTTGTTCCTGGCGAAAATTCTGAATTGTCTCGATTCCGTTGATCGATTCGGCTAACTTGGCATTTAAGGTTGATAATTTTGCACGCATATTTCGGTAGACACTGGAAGAGTATTTTTGATAAATCCAAATGGTAAATAAAGTAATCGGGATAATCAGAAGTAAACCAATCGATAATCCGGCATCGGAAAAATACATGAAGATATAAATACTGATGATCGAAATCACTGCATATAAAAGATTCAAAAAAAGCGTCCAAAAATCAAAAAAAGATTCTGTATCATTCATAACACGAGTGACCAAGGCACCGCCGGGAACCTGATCAAAATAACGCATGCCCAAGGAATGGAGTTTTAAATAAAGTTTTTTTCGAACATTATTCGAGGCTGTTTCAGAAGCCTGTGTATACCAAAAGTTTTGAAAATACAATAATATTGCCGAAAAAATTCGAATCGAACCAAAAATTAATGCAAAAGCGACAACTGTCTTTAATGGCGTACTAGGATCGTTAAGTTGCTTATTCATGAAATTTTCCAGAATATAGGGCAGGTAACCGTCGAAAACGATCGTAATAATTACAAAGAAAATCGAGCCACTAAAAAGCAGGTAAGAAGGCCGTGCCATTTTAATTAAACGCCAGACAACGGCAAGCTGGTCTCGAACTTTAATTGAATGAGCCCAAACACTGTTATTTTCAGTTGTTTCGGAAGTTTTTTTCTCTGCCATTAGTCACCTCCTGTCAATTTAGCTTCATAGTGAGAGGCCATTTCCTGCTGATGGAACGTCTTAGCATAGTAGCCATTCTGGGCTAAAAGATGGTGATGAGTTCCACGTTCGATAATTTTTCCGTGCTGAAAGACAAGAATTTCATCGGCATTGATAATTGAGGAAATTCTCGATGCCGAGATAATCGTCGTTTGGTCCCTGCTCTGATGCTGCAAGGCATTTAAAATATCTTTTTCTGTCCGTGCATCGACGGCAGAGAGCGCATCATCGAGAATTAAGATTGCCGGACTAACAATTAAAGCACGGGCGATCGCAACACGCTGCTGTTGGCCGCCGGAAAGACTAATACCGTTTTCACCTACTTCGGTATTGTACTGCTTTGGCATTTGCATGATATCATCGTGCAAGGCAGCCAATTTAGCAACTTTTTCAACTTCGTTCTGAGGCAGATCGGGGTCGGAAAAAGCGATATTTTTAGCAATGTTGGTTGAAAAAAGAAAATTATTTTGACTAACATAACCGATTTTTTTTAGATAAGAAGATAATCTGTAATCGCGAATATCATGACCGGAAAAATCTATTTCGCCATCATAAGAATCAAATTCACGCAAAAGAAGTCGCAAAATGGTCGTTTTGCCGGAGCCGACCGGTCCAACGAGCCCTAAGGTTTTTCCTTTGGGAACCTTGATATCAATATTTTTTAAAACAGCTTTTGGATCATCGGGGTAATTAAAGGACTTGATGCGGATATTCAATTCGCCCGCTTTAACAACGCTAACACCTCTTGGATCATCGTGAATCAGACTTTTTTCATTCATTAAATCCATTACACGATCATATGAGGCATTCCCACGTTCCAAAACATTAAAAAGTTGTCCCAGAGCAAACATCGGCCAAACCAGCTGACTCAAATAAGCCGTAAAACTGACCAATTGACCAATTGTGATCGTTTTGTGAAGGACAAATTCGCTACCAAGAATAATCATTGAAACGTAAGAAAAAGTCATAATAATAGTCGCTAAAGGATCAAACATCGAATCAACGCGAGCAACTCGCGCATTAATCCTGATTTGGCGATCTGTTTGTTCGTTAAAAGCCTGAATATCTTCTTTGGATTGACCAAGGGTTTTAATAACTTTCATACCGAGAAATGATTCCTGGGCATGGTCTGACATTTTGGAAAAACCTTCTTGGTACTGGGTAAAGGCTCTTCTTAATCGAGGCATAATCCACGAAACGCCAACTGCCAAAAAAGGAAGAGGCACAATCGCGATTAAAGTTAAACGCCAGTCAACAAAAATTATCATCGAAGCAACCACCAGCAGGATACTTACAGAAGAATCGAAAGCCATCAAAATCCCGCCGGAAGCGACTCTTTGAATTGCAGATAAATCATTTGACGCGTGACTCATTAAATCACCGGTACGATACTTTTGATAAAAAGGTGCGTCCATCTCCATATAGTGGTCGTAAAGACGCTTTCGCAAAGTTCTTTCTAATAGAGCTGCCCCTTTGATAATGTGGGTATTCCAACCATAACGAAATAAATAAGATAATAAATAAATTAAAGCCAGAATCGACAAAAAGACCAGCAAATAAATCCAGGTTAGTTTGCGATCGACCACTTCGTTAGTAAAAAGACCAATAATATATGGTGGAACCACATGTGAAAGGTCCGTTAGAAATAGCAATAACAATCCAATTGCATACATCCTCAAATTTTCTTTGAAGAACCATTTTAATTTTATAAAAATCCCCATAAAAATTCTTTCTCCAAAATAAAAAAAGCTGAGTAAACAACTTTTTAAATCAAATTAATTCCATCCTACTCTAAGATCCGGTCATTTACAAAGTCTCATACAGATAATCGGGATGGCGGGATTCGAACCCACGACCCCCACGTCCCGAACGTGGTGCTCTACCAAGCTGAGCTACATCCCGTAATTGTGATTACTCACAATAAACATTCTATCAGTCTCTGAGGTGATAGTAGTAAGAAGAAATCGTAATATCGTCACGAGAAACAAAAGCATTCCTTAATCTGAAAGCCGTCTGGTTGTGCATCGCGTTCTGCCACCAATGTTTTGGAACAAATTGCGGTACCATGACGGTCAATGACCAATTCCGTTTGGTTGCTTGTTTACTCATCGAATCAATAAATTCGCGAGCCGGTACAATCACGGAACGATAGCTCGAATGAATATCTACATAACGAATACCGGGAAAATATTTTTCAAACTCTTTAGCTGTTTTTCTTTCTCTTTTAATATCTGTATCAAAGGAAACATGCATTCCAATAACTTCATCGCCGATGGATCTTGCATAATCCATTGCTGAAATTGTAACACGAGTGACATTACCCATAAAAACAATCACCATCGCGCCATCGTAATCGTGACGGTGAACGCGCGCTTTGGCTGGTGTCAGTTTCAACTGTTTTGCAATACTGACATAATGAGAATGAACTCCATGGAAGAGACGCAAAAGCAAAGGCATAATAATCAAATAAGGCCAGACACCGGAAAAATGTAAAGTAAACATCGACACAACCAGGACCAGTGAGATCAATGCGCCGATAAAATTAATCAACGTTTTGAAAATCCAAAAACTGCCGCGCTCCCGCCACCAGTGAATTATCATTCCCGACTGGCTCAGAGTGAAAGGAACGAAAACTCCGACAGTATATAGAGGAATCAATGCTTCAACCTTACCGTCGAAAACCAATAAAAGAGCAATCGCACCAATTGAAAGACTGACAATTCCGTTTGAATAGCCAAGGCGATCGCCTTTATCCTTAAATAAATGCGGCATAAATTTATCATTAGCCATGTTGTATGCCAACATTGGAAAAGCAGAAAAACCTGTATTGGCAGCAACAGTCAAAATCAAAGCCGTTGCCAATTGAAAAACATAAAAAGCAATTCCGGTGCCGCCAAAAATAGCATCGGCAATTTGTGCCATAACAGTTGTCTGCCCGTTTGGAACAATACCAAGATAATAGCTGAAAAATGTGATCGAACCAAAGAAGAAACCAAGAATAAACACCAGAATCAAAAGTGTTTTAGAAGCATTTCGTTCTTTTGGTTTATTGAAATTAGGTACAGAATTCGAAATCGCTTCAACACCCGTCAAAGACGAAGAACCTGAAGAGAAAGCCTTCATAAACAAGAGAAAACCAATGGTCATCGTTGGCGATATTTTTTCAGCCAGTGTCGGCGCGTGATAAGCAATCTGCCCTAAGCCCATACGAACAAAACCGATAAGCAGCATAACAATCATCGCTGCTACGAAGAAATATACTGGAACCATCAAAAAATTGGCGGATTCTCGTAAGCCACGAAGGTTCATCAACATCAATAAAATAACAATTGCAATCGAAATAAGCAAAGAAAAATTATGAATTTCAGGAATTGCCGAACTAATTGCATCAGTTGCAGAAGCCGCCGAAACAGCGACGGTCAGCATATAATCAACCAGTAGAGAGCCGCCGGCAACCAATCCTATCCAATGGCCCCAATTTTGGGAGGCAACTGCATAAGCGCCACCTCCGGATGGGTAAGCACGAATAATCATCACATAAGATAATGCAATTGCAGCAAGCAAAATCAAAACCAGGCCGGCAATCGGCAACTGCAACCAAAGAGCAGCAGCACCGCCAGCCAATAAGGCCGTAGTGATCATTTCCGTTCCGTAAGCGACCGAAGATAGGGCATCCGAAGACAATAAAGCCAGCGCCTTGAAAATATTTAAACTTTGGGATCCGGTGTCATTCGTTTTTAGCGGCTTGCCAATCAGAACCCTTTTAACGTACTTCCACATAACTACATAATTATAGTAGCTAAATCATTTTTTTTCAAAAGAAATTGCAAATAAAATTTCTCACGAATAGTTATTGAGCGCCTTCCTTACCGACAATGATTTTTGTGATTTTAATTGCTTTCTTTGGTTCCGATTTCTCGGAAGTTACCGAATTGGTCTTAACGGCTGCAGAGGCAATCTTATCAACAACATCCATCCCGGAAATAACTTGTCCAAAGACAGTATAATTACCGTCCAGACTTGGCGTACCACCTTTTTTATATGCGTCGTAAATCTTGGTTGGATAAGAACTCTTATCGGTGATTTGCGATTGAACATTAGTACTACTTTGTTCGATAAAGAATTGAGAACCATTGGTATTGCTACCAGCATTAGCCATTCCAATTGCTCCTCGAATAAAGTAGAGGTTTGGGCTGATTTCATTTTTGAATCCCGATCCGGAATCGATTTTCTTATTCTTATGCGTGCCGGAAGCCCAAATAGATTTCCCGCCAAGACCAGTGTTATCCGGATCACCGGACTGAATCATGAAATCTTTAACAACTCGGAAGAAATCCAGATTATTGTAATAGCCCTCTTTAGCGTGGGTCAAAAAGTTTTCTGCTGCCAAAGGAGCATATTTGTTGAAAATTTTAGCAACAATTGTACCATCGGTCGTTTCGATTGTAACTTTCGTTTCTTCCGACCCGATAGTTGTCGAAAGTTGCGGTAGATCCAATTTATTTAACTCGCTCGTTGTATATTTTGCATTCAGAGTACTTGAAGAACTACTTGTCGAAGCCTGGCTGCTCGAACTAGAAGCAGCTTCGCTAGCTTGTTCCTGCTTAACCATAATAATGATTTCAAAAACAAAAAAAACCACCACTAATAAGCTTCCAATCCCAATTAAAATTTTATTTCTTTTAGTCATAACCCTTTTATCATACAGATAATAAAAAAAACTTTCATTAAACAAGAATAAAAAAATCAGTCAAGATTTAGACTGATTTTCAAAGCTTTGACAACATCATTTAAATTTTTTTCCTCAAGCGTATCAACGAAATCGTGTAATCGGCGTTTATCGATTGTTCTGATCTGTTCGAGCATAATAATTGATGGTTTTTTTAATTTCGTTGCACTTGCCGGAAGCCAAACGTGGGTGGGCAATTTTGTCTTGCCTAGTTTTGAAGTCATGGCCGCGATTATAACCGTTGGGGAATTAATATTGCCGGTATCATTTTGCAAAATCAAAACCGGCCGAACGCCTCCCTGTTCGGAACCAATAATTGGAGATAGATCAGCATAATAAATATCCCCGCGTTCAGGCACCTTTTTCCTAACCATAATTTGCACCGATTACTTCGGCTAAGTCGCCAGTATAAATCCTTTTGATCCGAGGTGCCAGAGTCGTCTGAATTTCATCAACGATTGTATGCGAATAATTAGCAACTTCCTCGACAGTGATTTGTTCGCCACCATCTTTCCCGATTAAAGTAACCCGCGTACCAATTGGATATTTACGATCCAATTTAACCATTGTCTGGTCCATTGTAATGCGGCCGATAATCGGCATTCTCTTTCCATTAATAATTACAGAACTCTTTTGCATTCGTCTCAACCAACCATCATTGTATCCGAAAGGTAATGTAGCAACGTAACCATCTTCAGGCATTCTTTCGCTGGCGCCATAACTCAAAGATTGATCTTTTTTAACAAAACGAACATCGGCGATCTCCGAACAAACAGAAAAAATTCTTTCCAAATGCAAATTCGGTGGCATTTTAAGTTCACCGTTACTTACATTAACACCAGAAATCAATTGGCCAGGACGAATTGCTGCAAAAGATATTCTTGGGTCGTCGTGATGCCAGATACAAGTGGCCGAATTGGCCATACTAAATAATGAAGGGTCGAATCCTTGATTAATGGTTAATTCCTGCCAACGCCGGAGCTGTTCTTCAAAATAAGCTTTGCTCTTTTCACCAGCTTCATCCGCTGTAGCAAAATGAGTATAAACAGAAAATAAATCCAGTTGAGGATTTTTATCGATAATTTTTTTGGCAGCTGAAATTTCGTCAGCTTTATCAAAACCAATTCGTGTCATTCCAGTATCGATCGCAAGACTGACTTTTAAGGTCCCCTCAAAATCAGGCAAGTTCTGCAGCCAAGCAAGACTTGGAATAGTAATGACAATATCATGGTCAATAAAAAGTTTTAAATCAGAATAATCCCAAGCTCCAAGTACCCAAATCGGCAAAGTCAAATCAGCCTGACGAAGTTCAAGTGCCTCATCCAAATTAGAAACAATCAGAGCATCTGCAGAAGCTGTTTCCTGAAAAGCTTTTGCTAACGGAATGGCTCCCAAACCATAACCATCCGCCTTTAAGACTGCATATACCTTTTTTGCTTTTGTCCACTCTCTAATCTCTTGTAAATTATGTGCGGCTGCGTCTAAATCGACGCTGACCCAAGTTGGTCTATGAATCGCTGTTACCATCTTCAACCTCAATTAATACTTCAGTAGCTACCAAATCTAATTTTATCTTATGTGAGATGGAAATTTGATAACTTTTTGCATTTAAAAAAAGAGACCTACCAGAAACTGAAAGTCTTGGTGCTCCATTTTCATCATCCAGGATTTCAATATCCGTGAAATTAACTTTGCTGCCAATTCCAAAACCAGTTGCTTTTGCGTAAGCTTCTTTAGAAGAAAAACGACCGGCCAAATAGGCATAGTATCCATTACCTTTACGACCAGCCAATTGCTTTTGTTCGGACTTCGTTAAAACCTTATCCAAGAATTGTTTATGCTTCTCGGCAGCAGCCTGAACATCACTAATTGATTCTATATCAATCCCAATTCGATAACTCATGACTTTTTGACAATTTTAAACTCACGTTTTTTCGGAGCCGCTTTCGCAACCCCTTTTGGACGTGCCTGAATTCGTTGATTGCGACGATCGGCCGGCTTATGGCCACGATCAATTACAAATTCTTTTTTAAATCCGCCACGACGACCACCGCGGTTGCCATTGCTATGACCATTGCGACCACGATTGCCATTAGAGCGTCCACTACGGAAGTTATGACCGTGGTCAGATGAACTATGACGACGCGGAAGAGGCTTTTCCTGTGCGATATCGACAGGACGAGTTCTTTCATCATCTTTGGACAGAGCGTGCAACAATGCAGCTGCGATTAACTTAGCATCGTATTGATTGGCAATTTCTGTTGCTTCGTCTTCGACGTTATCAATAGTTGTTTTACCCAAAACAGCATAAGTCTCTGCTTTGGCGTTCTTCAGACGGGCAATATGCGCTTCTTCAGCCGAAGGCGGCTTTAAAGCGGCCATACGCTTATTGATCAATTTTTCAATTGCCCGCAGATAATCAATTTCACCACGAACAACAAAAGTTACAGAAACACCATGGTGTCCGGCACGACCGGTACGACCGATCCGGTGAACGTAAGACTCGGGATCTTGGGGAACATCGTAATTATAAACATGCGTAACTCCGGAAATATCCAAGCCACGAGCCGCAACATCGGTTGCAACCAAGAACTGCAATTCTCCTTTTTTAAAGGAACGTAAAGTCCGCATACGGGCTGCTTGATCCAAATCGCCATGAATTCCGGCAGCTTTATAGCCACGGAGCTGCAAAGCTTTGGTCAATTCGTCAACCCGACGCTTTGTCCGACCAAAGACAATTGCCAGTTCAGGTTGTTCGACATCGAATAAGCGTGTCATCGCATCGAACTTTTCATATTCGCGAGTATTAACCAGATATTGGTCAACCAAATCGATAGTCAGACCCTTAGAAGCAATGTGGACTTCTTCGGGATCTTCCATAAATTTAACGCCTATTTTCTTAATGTCGTCAGGCATCGTTGCAGAAAAAAGTAAAGTTTGACGATCATCCGGCGTGTAATGAACAATCGTTTCGATATCTTCCAAGAAACCCATGTTTAGCATCTCGTCGGCTTCATCGATTACCAAAGTCTTAACTCCGCGAAAATCAATCGTATGACGATTCAAATGATCAATCAATCGTCCGGGAGTACCGACAAGGATTTGTGGATGTTCTTTTAAAGCATGGATCTGTCGGCGAATATCATACCCACCGAAAACAACTTGAGTTTTCACGTGTTTGTCGGAACCAAGCTTGTTGAGTTCTTCTTCGGTCTGCATAGCCAACTCGCGTGTTGGGCTGATAACCAAGGCTTGGATTTGTGGGTTCTTTGGATCCACTTCTTCTAAAATCGGCAAACCAAAAGCTGCCGTCTTACCTGTACCGGTCTGTGCTTGGCCAATGACATCAACTCCCTGTATAATCAACGGAATTGTTTTTTCCTGAATCGGGGTTGCTTCATCGTAACCATGCTTTTTGACCGCAGACAAAAGTTCTGGACTAAGTCCAAATTCTTCAAATTTCAATATTTTAATCTCCTAAATTTTGTAAAACGTATAAATGTGCCACTTGCAAAATCCGTTGCTCAAACGTAGCTAATCATTCTTCCTAAGTGTACGGGATTGTTAAACCTTTTGCAACTCAAATCAACGCTCGTTCTACTTTTTCTAAATGAATCCCGTGACTAGCTTTTAATAATACTACATCATTTTTAGACAAACTGCTTTGCAAATCACGGCTCAGGTCGGTTAAAAAAGCCTTATCATACCAGCGGGCCTGCATTTTCACAGCCAAACTTTTCATGATCGGACCAACAAGATAAACCTCATCAAAAGCCGCCCTTTCGATTGGAGCTTTTAAAGCAAGGTGCAAAGAAACTTCCTGGTCGCCAAGTTCAAGCATATCTCCCAAAACAAGAATCTTTTTTCCCTGGGTTGGGAAATCTTTTAAAATTTCAATCGCTTTAATAGCAGCGGTCGGGTTCGAATTATAGACATCGGAAATAATCGTTTCTCCTTTAGAACCAGTCAGCAGCTGCAAACGGTTTTTTGTGATTTGCAAATTATCAAAACCTTCCTGAATCGTTTTGCTGCTTAAATTAAATTCTTTAGCAACTGCCACGGCAGCAGCACAGTTGTCAGCATTAAACTTTCCTAAAAGATTTACCGAATAAGTCTCTTGGTTGACTTTAAAAGACAAGCGTTTTTTGTCTTCTATTTGGCTGACCCAAAAATTATTGGATTCTTTTTCGCCAAAAGTAACTTTTTCCCCGGAAAATAGATCGGCGCGTTCTTTTAAAAGAATCTCATCGCCATCGTAAATGAAAGTTCCGTCTTTTTTTAAACCTTTAATTATCTCCATTTTGGCGTCGGCTATTTTGTCTCTTGTTTTAAAAAACTCGATGTGAGCCTCTCCGATCATCGTGATCAGAGCGATGTTAGGTTCAAGCATTTTTGACAAAGCCGTTAATTGTCCCAGATGGTCCATCCCCATTTCAATAACCGCGATTTCGGTATCTGCCGGCATATTCAAAATTGTTGTCGGGACACCGATTTCGTTGTTATTGCTGGCTACAGTTCGGTGAACCTTGTATTTCCTTGATAAAACAGATGCAATCAGATCCTTGGTTGTCGTCTTGCCGTTGCTGCCGGTCACAGCAATTCGCTTGGGATTAATTTTATTCAAGTAATTTTTAGCTAATGCCCACAAGGCTAATTGTGTATCGGAAACAAGAATCAAAGGCAGACTCGTTTGGACAATATGATCGGCAAAGCTGGCAACTGCCCCGTTTTTCAAAGCAGAATTAATAAATTTATGACCATCCTTCTCGGCAATCGTATAATCCGAAAAGAGTTTGTGAACCGACGCATTATCATGGTCGGAAATCGGTAAAAACAAAGCGCCCTGTTTAATTTTTCGACTGTCGAAATCAAGACTGTCGACAAAAGTCTCATTAGCTTGCCGGTTGCTGATATTAATAAGTTTTCCATCAACAATTTTACAAATTTCCGCAATTGAATAATGCATTTTAATATTTTTTCCTTCTCTGTCCTAAATAAAATGAACGGTTCGAACCTGGAGATAGCTTGATTAATTTTTCTTTTCATAAAACTAACTAATCGGACTGGCGTATAATGATAGGCGCCAAGTGCAGCTGCAACATCTATTTTAATATACGTTCGTTGAAGCAGCGATCAAGCTTTTTTCTTTTCATTCATTTTAAAATCCGAAAAGACCATTTGGGCTTTAACCCAAGTTAATTTTTAATCAGCCAATACAATATCTGATTTCTTGAACAGTGCTGATCTTCATAAATTTGTCTCCGTTTAATAAATTATTTTAACCGGCAAGCCTCTGAATTATATGGAAGTTAGCAACTACTTTTCAAGTAATCAATTATAGATAATCGAAAAAAACGATTCGTTATCGACTGCTGATATTTTTTATTAAGAGGCAAACATGTTTAAAAAACTAAATGACCTGCCAAATTGGCAAAGAAATATATATATCCTGTGGTTCGGAACTTTCATGATTGGTGTCGGTTCCGGAGAGGTACTGCCCTTTTTAAGCCTTTTTACCGAAACTTTGGGAAACTTTACCAAAGCAGAAGTCAATCTTTACTCCGGAATTGCTTTTTCTTCGACCTTTTTAATGACGGCGATTGTCTCGCCGATTTGGGGAAAACTCGCCGATCGGGTCGGCCGGAAACCAATGTTGATTAGGGCAGCATTGGGAATGGCTGTCGTTTACACTTTGACCGGTTTTTCGACAAGTGTTTGGGTCTTAATCGGGCTAAGATTTTTAATGGGTTTTTTCAATGGTTATGTTTCCAATGCCAACGCTCTAGTCGCCAAAGACACACCAAAAATTTATTCCGGACACGCTTTGGGAATCGTTGTAACCGGTTATACGTCAGGCGCACTGATAGGTCCTTTATTAGGTGGGTTCTTGGCGAATATTTTTGGTTATCGGATGCCCTTTTTTATTACCGGGTCGATTTTCTTCCTGTTGACATTTCTAACTTTAATTGGCGTTCATGAAGATAAATCAACCCTGGTGACTGAAAAACCGACAGGAAAACAACCATCAGCTTTAAAATCGGCAAAATATCCAATGATGGTTTTTGGACTTTTCATTACCTCAATGATTGTTAATCTCGTGACGAATTCAATTAACCCGATCTTGTCACAATATGTCCGGCAATTGCTGGAACCAAATGAAAGCCATCTATCAATGATTGCTGGTTTAATTGCAGCGGCGCCAGGTATGACGGCGATAATTTTCGCACCCCGCTTCGGTCGTCTGGGTGATCGGATCGGATCGGAAAAATTGGTTATCGGCGGTTTTTTAATTGGGATTGTTTCAATGATACCGATGGCTTTCGTCTCAAATGTTTGGGTGCTGTTCGTTTTGCGTCTTTTCATCGGCTTGACAACGGCAGCAATGAATCCGGCCATCCAAGCAATTCTCGCTCACGAAACACCTCAAGAATTTACCAGCCGGATTTTTTCTTATAATCAAAGTTTTTTGGCAATGGGAAACGTCTTTGGTCCTTTATTGGGATCACTGGTAGCGAATATTTTCGACTACCGTGGAGTTTTCATTGTAAGTGGGATTATGATCATGATTAATTTAATTAGTTTCTTTACTTTTTCCAAACCGCTTCGGGTCAGTCGTTCAAATAGTTAACTGCTCAAAATCTGTGATTGTTTTTCAAAGAAGTCACTTTCTTCAAAGTGATGATTGAAGTTCGATTCAAATTGATAATCGGGCTGAAAATGCCTAAAATAAAGGTATGGACATTGCATATAAAACAATCTTAATTGCAACCGATGGCAGTAAAGAAGCAGGTGATGCTTTTAAAAAAGCCGTTACGATGGCTGCTGTTCATGGTAAAGAAACGAAATTGGTTATTGCGCACGTAATCGATACTCCTTCGCTCCAATCAATGGGAACTTTCGATGAGAAGTTCTTGGAGAAACTTACAAACGAGTCCTTGGACAGTTTGGAAAAATTGAAAAAACAGGCAATTGAATCTGGCGTTAAGAATGTTAAAACACATGTTGAGTATGGATCTCCAAGGCAACTGATTGCCTACAAACTTCCGGAGAAATTCAAAGCCGATCTTTTGATTGTCGGCGCTACCGGATTAAATAATATCGAAAAACTTCTAATTGGTTCAGTAACGTCCTTCGTTGTCAGAAATGCCAAGATTGATGTTCTGATCACAAAATAAAAACCTGCAATTTTATTTGCGGGTTTTTAATTTGCTTTTAAGGTCATTGCGTTAATTGCAACAATCACAGTTGAAAGAGCCATTAGAATTGCCCCGACAGCTGGAGACAGAATGATACCAATTGGCGCAAGCACACCGGCAGCCAAAGGAATCGCAATCAAGTTATAGCCGGCACCCCACCAGAGGTTTTCAACCAATTTTTTCATGGTCGATCTAGCTAATTTCAAAAAGCGCAAAATATCGAATGGATTTGATTTAACTAAAACAACATCAGCAGAATCGACCGCGACATCTGTGCCGGCGCCAATAGCAATACCGATATCGGCGCGTGTCAAACTGGGAGCATCATTAATTCCATCGCCGACCATTGCCAATTTGTTTCCTTTTCTAAGATAACTTTCAATTATTTTTTCTTTATCGTCAGGTAGTAATTGAGCGTGAAAATATTTAATGCCCAATTGATTGGCAACAGCTTTTGCCGAACCCTGATTGTCGCCGGTCAACATGACTACTTTAATATTTAAAGCTCCGATTCCAGAAATAAACCGTTTTGCTTCCGTTCTAATCTGATCTCCTTGCGCAACAAAACCTAAGACCCGATCTTGATAAATAAGATAGGAAATCGAGTTTCCTTCAGCAGATAAGCGATTATCTTCTTTTTTATCAAAGGAGATATGATGACTATTTAGATATCCACTCGAAACGAACAAATATTGTTTTCCATCGACGATGCCCTGCAAGCCGGCACCGCTAATATTTTTAACCTGATCGGCGGTTTTAAGTTTTAATTTTTTTCTGGTGGAAAAAGAAACAATACTTTTAGCCAACGGATGATTGGAATTTTGTTCCAAACTGGCAGCTAAAGTTAGTACTTGATCATTTGTATATTCTTTAACAGCAAAATTACCTTCAGTCAACGTTCCTGTTTTATCGATGGCCAAAATATTAATTTTCGGTGCATTTTCAATTGCCTGACGATTACGCACCAGTAAACCATTTCGAGCACCAATTGAAGTTGAACGAGCGATCACCAAAGGTATTGCCAAGCCTAAAGCATGTGGGCAAGCAATCACGAGTACAGTTACCAAACGTTCGATCGATGTACTGAAATCTCTTGTGATCGCATACCAGATTACAAAAGTAATCAAGCCAACAGCCAGAGCAATATAAAACAACCAAGAAGCAACTTTGTCAGCCAAGCTTTCCGATCGTGATTTTTGTTGCTGGGCTTTAGAGATCATCTCCATAACTTGAGAAACAAAACCAGAGTCTCCAGTGGCGGTGACCTTTATTTTTAAACTGCCATCCCCGTTCAGCGATCCGCCAATTACTTTGCTGTCGGTTTGTTTATTAATTGGCCGACTCTCGCCGGTGACCATCGATTCATTCACACTGGACTTTCCATCGACGACCCGGCCATCGACCGGTATCTTTTCACCAGCCTTAACAAGAACAACTTGGCCATTTTTAACTTCGGATAAGGGCATTTTCATCTGCATATCGCCATGCAAGACGGTTGCTTCGCTAGGCAAAAGCGCAGCCATCTCCTCAAAAGAATCACCGGCTTTAGCCGTCGCTTTTTGTTCAACCCAATGTCCTAACAGCATTATGTCAATCAAAGTTGTCAATTCCAACCAAAAATCCATTCCAACACCTGCGAAGGAAGTATAAATACTGTATAAGTAAGCGACGATGATTGCCATTGAAATCAAGCTCATCATTGCCGGTTTTTTCATTTGCAATTCCATTCGAGCGTGTTTGATAAAAATTCCGCCGCCGTAAAAGAAAATCACACTGGCAATAATGGCAGACAGCCAAACTGATCTTGGAAAACTGATAATCGGCTTACTCAATAAACCCATCAAATCAGACATAAGTAAAACTGGAATTGTCAGAACAAGCGAAACCCAAAACTTACTTTTAAAATCAGCTGACATCATCATATCTTCGTGACTCATTTGATGATCCATTCGAGAGGTTTCGTCCGACATTTTCATGTTTCCATGATCCATTTTCATGCCTTCCATGTTATCCATCTTCATATCCTTCATATCATCCATCTTCATTTACAGTCACCTTCTTCCCCAGGCAAACAGTTACAAGCAACCTCTTTGGCCGCATTCGGCAACTTTTTTTCCAAGGTTCCGATCATAATTTCAATATCCTTTTTAGATAGTTCCAATTCTTCAAGCAAATGGTTTAAAACCATACCATTTTTCATAGCGCACATTGAAGAAAACAGATTATCTCCAGCTTCGAGCATTGCCGAACTCTCGGAAATAAGAGCACTAAATTTTCTGCCTCGGCTGACCCCATCATCAGTCAAATACCCCTTCTTTTCCAAACGAAATACTAAAGTCTTAACCGTTGAAGGCTGCCATGTTTCTTTACGATTCAAATATTTAATTAACTCATTAGTTGTCGTTTGGCCAAGCGACCAGACGATTCTCATGACCTGCCATTCAGAATTGGAGATCTGTTCTTTTTTATAATCTACATTTGTCATCTACAAGTTATAGTCTACACTTGTAGACTTAAAAGTCAAGAAAAAACGCTCGAAAAAAGGAGCGTTGAAACTTTGAATAATTGATTTTTTTGTTTAGTCAGTAAAAACTCGGTTTAGCGAAGTTCGTGTTTGGTTCAACGACCCCATTTGACTCGCGAATTCCCAATTCAGGATTCTTAATCATATCAATTACGTATTGTGAAACTGCCTGACGAGTAACTTGAGCGCCAATCAAAGGTTGTCCCTTCTTTTGGGTTTCATAGTTGGTATTGCCGTCTTGGTCATAAAGCCAAGTCATTCGCATATAGGTATAATCCAAATCAGACTTCTCCAATTCGGTAACTGCTTGTTTATGTGGTAAATATCCGGAACCAATCATCATATTATTCCATTTACCAAAAGCACCGGCAACTTCATCGTAAACACCCAAAACACCGGCAACGATAAGACGTTTTTTCCCTAATTGGTCCATAACCTTGATAACATTTTTAACAGCCTCGGGATTGTCGAAATCCATGAAAACAACATCGGCATCAGTAATTGCTGTTTTAACATCACCGCTTTTGCTTGCATCTCCATCAACAATTCGAACTGTCGGTTTGGAATAATCAAGCAGGCGGCTGGTAGCATTCCGAGCGAATAAAGTTAATTCTGCATCGGTTTGTTTCTGTAACATTGGAATTAGAAAATGCGGGATTTGCCCGGCTGCACCAATAATTGTAACTTTCATTTTTTCCTCCTTAATCAGATACGAAAAACGTCGAACAAGACGTTCGACGTTTACAGATTTCAGAAATCAGCCCTGGTGGCTTTGAATTTCTTTTTTAGCATCAGCGTTTAAATTGTAGAAGGAATTTATTCCTTTATAAATCGAAACACCTTCTGGTTCGCCTTGGTTCAATTCATCTTCAATTCTCATTAACTGATTGTATTTAGCAATTCGGTCAGTCCGGCTCATTGATCCGGTCTTGATCTGACCAGCGTTAGTAGCAACAACCAAATCAGCAATCGTTGTATCCTCGGTTTCACCGGAACGATGAGAAACAATTGCAGTATAACCGGCTTCTTTAGCCATTTCGATCGCTTCAAAGGTTTCGGTTAAGGTACCAATCTGATTAAGCTTAATCAGAATTGCATTCGCAGCACCCATTTCGATACCGCGTTTGAGGTAATCAGTGTTGGTAACAAAGAAATCATCACCAACAATTTGGACTTTCTTTCCAAGCTCTTTTGTTACTTCAACCCAATCATCCCATTCGTTTTCATCCAATGGATCTTCGACGGAAACGATCGGATATTTAGCAACCAAGCCTTCAATATACTTCTCAAATTCAGGAGCCGTAAATTCTTCACCGGTAGACCACTTGAGTTTGTACTTCTTGGTATCTGCATCATATAATTCAGATGCAGCAACATCAGTTGCCAAAGCAATATCTTTGCCTGGTTTATAACCAGCAGCTTGAATAGCCTTAACTAAGTATTGTAGTGGCTCTTCATTATTAGCAAAATCAGGAGCAAAGCCACCTTCATCGCCAACACTGGTATTTTTGCCATCGGCTTCCAAAAGTTTCTTCAAATTATGGAAGGTTTCAGAACCCATTCGAATAGCTTCTTTAACTGTTTTGGCACCAACAGGCATAATCATAAATTCCTGAAAATCAACTTTATTGTCTGAATGCACGCCACCATTGATAACATTCATCATTGGTGTTGGCAAAACATAGGAATTAGGCCCGCCAAGATATTGATAAAGCGGCAAACCAGCTTCTTCAGCCGCAGCACGCGCTGTGGCGATCGAAACAGATAAGATCGCGTTAGCACCAAGCTTTCCCTTATTCGGCGTGCCATCCAAGGCAATCATCGCCAAATCGATTCCACGCTGATCAGCAACATCGAACTTGCCAATCAAGGCTTCAGCGATAGCTCCATTGACGTTGGCAACGGCCTTGGTAACTCCTTTGCCTAAATAACGACTTTTGTCGCCATCACGTAGTTCAACCGCTTCATGCTCACCGGTTGATGCGCCTGATGGGACAATTCCACGACCAAAAAAACCATCTTCAGAATAGACTTCAGCTTCAACAGTAGGATTTCCACGTGAGTCAAGAACTTCACGTGCGTAAATACTTGCAATTAATGACATTTATTTTCCTCCATGCAACAGTTAATATTTTAGCAGACCTAGACGGACTAGAATCTAAATGTAAATAAAAACACAATCAATTTAAAAATAGACTGTGTTTAAAAAAACGATTAATATTTTTCAGAAAACTTTTGTCCTTCCAGCGAGGTTCCCTTCGTATTGGCAACATCGGATTCCTGCCTCGTCGGACTTTTATAAACCTTCGCTTCCGGAGGAACAATTGCTAATTCTGTTATTGGATCGAAGAAATGAGCACTGGAAATCTGGAAAGTCAATTCAGCTTGATCCCCGGTCTGGGCAATTTCACGAGCACTGACCCGGGCAACGAACTGTTGATTATTAAGTTCAAAATAATACATCGTTTCAGCACCCAACGGCTCGACCAGATCCAATTTTACTTTGACTGTATCTCCCGGATAGGCATCTTTGGCAACTGATTCGGTATGAATGTCCTCGGGACGAATACCAAAAATGAGTTCCTTGTTTTCATAGCCCTTTTCCCTTAGAAACTTGGAATCTCCTTTAGGAATTTTCAGGTTGACTTTGCCATCCTTGGAAACTAGTTGGTCGCCCTTTAAAATTAGATTCAAGAAATTCATTGACGGTGAACCCATAAATCCGGCAACGAATTTATTACCCGGATTGTTATAAAGCTCTTCCGGAGATCCGACCTGTTGAATAACACCATGGTCAATCAAAACAATTCGGTCAGCCATCGTCATCGCCTCAATTTGGTCATGAGTTACATAAATGAAATTGTTGCCTAGTTCCTGATGAAGCTTGGCAACTGTTGAACGCATTTCTACTCGTAACTTGGCATCAAGGTTTGACAAAGGTTCATCCAACAACATCACTTTAGCATCGCGCACCATCGCTCGTCCAAGAGCGACTCGCTGACGCTGGCCACCGGACAGATTAGCTGGTTTACGATCCAAAAAATCCGTTAAACCCAATAATTCAGCTGCTTTGTCAACTGCTTCTTTGATTTTATCCTTTGGCTCTTTACGAAGTTTTAAACCAAAAGCCATATTGTCAAAAACCGTCATATGTGGATATAAAGCATAATTTTGAAAGACCATTGCAATATCGCGGTTTTTAGGCTCAGCATCATTCATGAGCCTGCCATCCATTTTGAATTCACCGGAAGTGATATCTTCAAGTCCGGCAATCATTCGCAAGACTGTCGACTTGCCAGATCCCGAAGGACCGATGAAAACCGTAAATTCTCCATCGTTAATTTTCAAATTGTAGTCAGGAATAGCAGCCACAATCTGGCCAGGATAAACCTTCCGAATATGTTCCAAAGACATTTCAACCATTTTTTCTCCTTGGGGAAGACATATATTTGCTAGCTGCGCCACCGCTTGGCAGCTTCCCATTCATCTCAGAGTTTTGCATTGGCAATTAATATGAACTTACAAGACTAAATGCTTGCTGCGTTGTGAAAGCTAATACCCTACAGCAGCTGTTTGTAAGCGATTTCATTATAGAGGAAAATTCAATTAATGTAAACGGTTTCATCGTTTCTATTAAAGCGAATTCTCAATAATTTCAACAAGTTCCCAAAAACTTTGAAAGTCCAAAGCAGCTTTACCGACTAAAACACCATCGATATCCTTTTGTTTGATTAAACTTTTTAAATTATCGCGATTCACCGATCCGCCATACAAAATTCTTGTTGAATCGGCGACATCGCTTCCATAGAGCTTTCTAACCGTCTTTCTAATTTGTTCGGCAACATCCTCGGCACCCTTAGTGCTGGCTGACATTCCGGTTCCAATTGCAAAGGTCGGTTCGAATCCGATGATAATTTGTTGCATCTGTTCTTCTGAAACACCTTCTAGGACCGGAGCAACCTGCTCCAGCTCCTCAACATCAACAATCACATCCATACCGTTATTCAAAGCTGTCCGAACTTTTAAATTAACAGTTGAATTAGTTTCGTTGAATAGTTCGCGTCGTTCAAAATGCCCAAGCATGACATAATCTACCCCAACATTGGCTAATGCTTTGGGAGAAGTTTCGCCCGTAAAGGGACCAAAATTTTCCCAATGAGCATTTTGAGCAACTATCGAAATGGGAGTATTTTCAGTTAGTTTAAGCAAATCAGTTAAAAAAAGATCCTGAGAAGCAATTCCAACTTCGATATTTTCTTTGTTACCAAGCTTTTTAATCAACTTTTTAACGTATAAATTAGCTTGATCGCGCAAAAAATTCATCTTCCAGTTTGCAATAATAATTGGTTTTCGCATAATTCCATTATAGTTGAGATATGAACTGGGTAACTCTAACTGATGAACCATGGATGCCGATCGGCGCTGATAAAGCCAAGGAAGATTTTGCAAAAATTGCTGAAAATATTGGTTTTGGAATTCTAAAAATAAATCGTGCGGAAAAAACAGTCGATTTATCGGTTATAAAACCAGGCGATTTGTTGGTTCATCAATATCCAAGTTATTTGGGTGATCAATGGGAATTGAATTTTCAAAAAGAGTTGAAAAAAGTAGGCAGTAGGACGGTAATTCTAATCCATGATTTTGAAACATTTAGAATTCATGATTATAAATCCAAAAAAATTGCTTTCCAAGTTTTATCAACAGCCGATTATCTAATTACTCATAATAAAAAAATGACAAATCGCCTTTTTCGAATAAATCAAAATATTTTCCAAATCGAATTATTCGATTATTTAAGTCCGGAAAAAAATAAAACGACAAAAATTCCGACTTCCTTGGTCTACGCGGGAAGCCTATCGAAATCATCTTGGATTAAAAATTACTCATTAAAAATACCAATAGATATTTTTGGCCGCCTGCCAAAAAAATGGTCGCTGGAAAAAAACGATTATCTGGTATTACACAAACCGATCATTCCCGACCAATTACCAATATTCTTAAACAATAAGTGGGGCCTAGTTTGGGATGAGGACCAAGAAAAAAATAAAACAAATTACCAAAATTATCAAAAAATTAATTCTCCGCACAAACTGAGTCTTTATCTGGCCGCGAATATTCCCGTCATTGTCTGGGAAAAATCAGCAATCACAAAATTTGTTTTGGAAAACAAAATTGGCATTGCAATTAATAACCTAGCGGAAATTCCGGACAAAATTAAAAAAGCCGAGATCGATTCCGATAATCTCGACAATTTATCAAAGAAAATTAGAGGCGGTTATTTTACAGAGAAACTGTTGAGGAAAATAATCAGCCTAGACGGTTGTCATTGAGAATCGCCTGCATTTCCTTTTGTATTTCTGGCGGTTTTTTCCATTCTTCCCATCTTTTCATTGAAAAACCGGGATCTGAATAATGATCATTGATATACCTCTCGACCTTCTCAACGTGATTTGAATGGGGGATGTTTAATTTCAAAATTCTAACTTGTTTGATGAAATTTTGTTCAGCTGCATATTCAGCTCGGCCGTTCATAACGATATTTCCCAATTCATCATAAACTGAGCCGTCTAAACGAGTGATCTCCTGAACGAGATCAAAAACCATATAATTAGCCATTACTTCCCTTCCGAACTGGAACTTGAACTTTTATTTGAACTCGAGCCGGTAATTGTTCGGGCCGTAATCGAAATTTCAACTGCCTTAGGGGTAATTTCATCGATTCCTTTTGGCAAAGACGGCTTAACCGTAATAACTCCGCCGGAAGTACTGATTTGGTTCATATCAACAGTTACCGGTACAGAATCGATCTTATCAACCGAACTTTTATCGCCGGTAATTTGAACACTCGAAGAACTTAAGGTGACATTATAATTCGACATTGATTTAGATCCGGTAAACTTAGGATTCAAAGAAACGGTCTTTGTTTCTTTACTACTATTTTTAACAGCAAACTCACTGGTAACGTCAAGCGTAGCAGCTACTGAACTGGGATTTATCTCAACCGAAACTACCGAACCGTTTTTATCGACAGCCTTCAAAGCAATATTTTTATTAATGCTTGATTGCGTATTCGCCGGAACATTCAGGCTCGTCGAGATATGATTGACAACTTTGACTAAATCCGAAGGACCAGTGACGGTTGCTTTTGTCTGTGAAATCTTGAAACCGGAAACAACATATTTGCTGGCGATGTTATCTCGATTATAAGTCGGAATAATCGGCACACTCTTGGAAATCTTCCTGGAAACATTAACAGTTAAACTTGATGGGTCGAGGGTCTTTGCCAATGTATCGGATAAGCCAGTTAATTTAAGTGAAACATTCTGAGAACCAATTTTCGGTTTCTCCAAATTAACTGTCGCCCGAATAGTTTGCGAATCTTGAGCCGCGGTAATTAATCCGGAAGGGCCGGTTATTTTGACTTTAATAGTTTGTGGGACTCCCGATACATAATATTTATTCTCATTCATATTGACATTAACCGGAACATTAATTTCGGTTGTTTGTGTTGTGATCAATTCATTTTGTTGACTTTTACTGCTTCGGACAGTGCCGGTTGTTCCGGTAACATACGCAAAAAGAACAATCGCCAAAATAAGGGTAACCAGTAGTTGGAACCATTTTTTCCGCAAAAGAGAATTAATGTACCTCATCAGAACCCGAGCCTCCCTTGGAATTATCATCATGGCGGTTGCCGTTTTTCTTTTTTGAGGAGCCGGCAACCCAACTGGCTAAATTAGCAAAAACATCACTATGATTTTTCTCGTTTTCTGTGATCAGTCGATCACGCAAAAATTGATCATATTTTTCCGGTTTGAGGCTACGATACAAAACACCCTTTTGAGCAATTGAAACTTCGCCGGTTTCTTCGGAAACGATGATAACAATCGCATCAGTTGATTCGGCTAAGCCCAATCCGGCTCGATGACGGGTACCTAAATCCTTGGAAGTTGACGGATTGCTTGAAAGAGGCAGATAAGCAGTTGCAGCGACCAAACGGTCGGAGCGAATGATAGCCGCTCCATCATGCAAAGGTGTATTGGGAATAAAAGTGTTAATCAAAAGAGCAGAGCTGACTTGAGCATCTAGGGTTATTCCGGTATCGATTATTTCGGCTAAGCTGGTCTCTTGTTCAATCGCAATTAAAGCACCGATTCGCCGACGGGACAGGTAAGGCAAGGCTTGATCTAAAGCTGTCATAACAATTTCTTCGGAAGGAACCGACGGCCCGGCAGGCCGGAAAAAGGATCTGGTACCTAAATTTTCCAAAGCCCGGCGAATTTCCTGTTGAAACAAAACAACCAAAGCAATCGGACCCCAGTTAATAACCTGATCCAAAATCCAGGAAACCGTATCAAGACCGATCCACCAAGCGATTAAACGAACGACAATTAGAATAACGATCCCGCGAACGAGCTGCATTGCCCGCGTTCCACGGACCCAATTAGCAATATTGTAAAGGACGAACCAAATAACAAGAATATCAATCAAATGAACGAGATTTTCATATGTAAAGATATCAATTAAGTTCATTGATTTTAGTATAACTTAACTACCGTTGTCCGAAAGCGCTGATATCTCGGCAAAATTTATTTCCTGCAATAATTTAATTCCCAAGTGACGAGGAATCCGTTTTGCTTCAAATAGTTGTTGAATTGAATCTCTTTCAGCATTGATTGCAATTAATGATAAACCCATCAAAGATGAATCGTAGCTCTTATTAAAAGTCTTGCTGGCTTTGATTCTCGCCAGCCAGCTTCGATAATTGATAATTATGTTGAAGGCTGCCTGGCGGCCGATATTATCGATTTTTTTGTTCTCTAAATGGGCAGCCAAAGTTTTGATGCCGGCCTTCGCTCTCGCCCGATGAACCATCAAATTTTGCTTTTTCGCTCGATTAGTTTTAACCCTTGTAACCCGCAACTCGACTAGTTGCAAAGTACGTCTAATCACACGCAAAAACCATTGAAAAGAGAAACTGCGCCGATGGCCGATATCTCTTAAGGACCATTTCACGCCCAACATATTCGCATGATAGACAGCTGGGGACAACTTTTTTTGTCTATACAAACCTTCGATTACCTCAATTTCAGCGTTTAAAGCGATCACTCGATAAGCCTGTTCTTTAGCAACCAATTTTTTAGCCCGTCGGTGATTAATTTTAACCTGTAAATCATTGATCTTCTGTTGACGTTCATAGACGAGATCGTAAACAGCCGCCTGGCGGGCATCGACAACCTCATCTCCAGCGGCAATATCGGTTAATTCTGATCGAAGAGCCTGAATACCCGATTGCAACTGAAAAATTCTGGCCGCTTCTTCGCTCATAAAATGAGTCTTCCTTTCAGTTTGGCCAAACTCGTTGATATTGAAATCGGATTCCTGATCGATCAGTTGAACATCGACTGGAAGATTGGAAACCGGCCCGGCCCGTTTTACTAAAATCGGCAACATGATCGAAGCAACGATTAAAGAAAGGATAACAACAACACCGGCAATAAAAACCATTAAATAATAATCAGGGAAAGTTTTCCCGGAAACAGACTGAATCGATAAAACGGCCGCCAGGGCAATTGCTCCACGGACTCCGGAAACAGCCATGATAGCTGATCCGATAATCGAAGGAGCGTTGGCATCTTTCGGATTTCGTTTGAAACTCAAATACTCGTTAGCATAAGTCCAGATGGCCCGGATAATGAAAACGACGAACCAAACCATAACACCATAAATAATTCCTCTAAAAAGATCCAAATCACCATCAATAATCGCATCCTTATAGACGTGTGGGAATTGCATCCCCAACAAAATAAAAATTGTGCCGTTAAGAACGAAAGCCAGCGTTCGCCGAATAGTTTCCGAAAGAACGTCAAACTCGAAACTGGAATTATAATCGGCATTGTTTCTCAAATTAGTTAAAATGCCGGCCACGACAACCGCGATAACTCCAGAAGAATGTTCGACATCTTCAGCAATATAAAATATCAAAAAAGGCACAAGCTCGTTGATAATGACCTGCAGAATCTCATCGCCGGCGCCACGCTTGCGAATAAATTCAGTTCCCCAATCAAGAATTGAAATCAGGATGAATCCGGTTAAAGCGCCAACCAAGGAAATATAAATAAAATTGAAAAAAGCATCATGCAGAACAAAAGAACCGAGCATTGTTGCCGAAACAGCATATTTAAAAGCAACCAATCCGGAAGCATCGTTCAATAAACTTTCTCCCATCAGTACGTGCAAAAGGTTTTGTGGAATTTTAATTCGTGAAAGAATTGTGCCAACAGCGACTGGATCGGTTGGTGATAAGGCTGCTGCTAAAGCGATACTAACCGGAAGCGGCAAAATCGGTATCAATAAATGAACCAGCCAGCCACCGCCGAGGACAGTTAAAAAAACAAGAATGATTGCATTGGCAATAATTGGTGCTTTCAGTTGCCAGAGTTCTCTTTTTGGAAATCTCCAGGCATCGTGGAAAAGCAAAGGGGCAATAAATAAAAGCAGAAACCATTCAGTATCCAGGCCGATACTTCCCTTAATATAAAAAGAAAGCCCAACTCCAAAAATAATTTGGAGCAGGCTTACCGGGATCAAAGGAAAAAAATGCGCGATTAAACTGCTAACAACAATTAAAGAGATAATAATTGGAAATAACAATAAGAGTTCCATTAATTCTCGGTAAATCCCTTTCCGATCATTTTTATTTCAAGTTCCATGTCGATACCATTTTTTTCTTTAATCGTATGTTTAACCAAATTAATTAAATTTAAATAGTCTTCGGTCTTGGCATGATCAATGTTAACAATAAAATTAGCATGTTTAGTTGAAAGTTGTGCACCACCGATCTGAACACCTTGCAACCCAGCATCGGAAACCAACTTTCCGGCATAATATCCGCTTGGACGTTTAAAGACTGAGCCATTCGATGGCAAATTCAAAGGCTGTTTATCAATTCTTCGTAAGTTGAATTCATCCATCCAGCGCCGAATTTCGTCCGGTTGATCGGGTTTAAGCTCAAAAGTAGCCTGAATAATATAATAATCATTCTTTTGAATTCCAGAATTTCGATAAGAAAAACCGAGTTTTTTCTTTGTTAAAACTGTTGGCCTGCCATTTCTGTCCAAAGCAACGACACTCTTAAGACAATCGGCTGTGTTACCGCCATAGGCGCCGGCATTCATATAGACAGCACCGCCAACAGACCCAGGCAGACCAGCTGCCCACTCCAAACCGGATAAAGCATGTTCATAGGCAAATTCGGAAACAGAAATCATATCAATCCCAGCCCCGGCAATAACATCGCGACCGTTGATTTCGATTTTCTTCATTTCGCTTGTAATAATTACCAATCCCTGAACTCCCTGATCGGAGATCAGCATATTACTTAACTGGCCCAGCACATGTACGGGAAGATCCTCATGACTAGCAGCAACTAATAACTTTTCCATTTCCTGTTCATTTTTTGGAAAAGCTAAATAATCAACTATTCCGCCAACTTGGGCAAATGCATATTCAGCGATCGATTTGTCCTTATATATTTCAATATTAGAAAATTGTTTAGTAAAGTCTTCGATATATTGATTTTATCATTGCTTGTAACCGTGATGGTTTAGACTAGCTTTATGAACTTTATTTCTTGGAATATCGATAGTCTAAACGCAGCTATTCAGCACAAATCTCCTCGAGGAGAACTCACTTATAAGACTCTTGAGAAAATTGCCGCTGCCAAACCGGATTTCTTTTCAATTCAGGAAACAAAACTGCCGGAAAACGGTTTAAACAAAAAGCAGGATGAAGTTTTAGAAGAACTTTTCCCCAACTATCTGCGTTTTGTCAAAAACAGCACTCCACCGGCAAAAAAGGGTTACGCCGGTGTAATGACTCTCGCCAAAGAGGCGCCGATCTCCTATGACAAACCAGTCATTGATGCGCCCGACACAATGGATCAGGAAGGGCGAATCGTTACTTTGGAATATCCTGATTTTTATCTATTGAATGTTTATACGCCTAATTCAGGTGACGGTTTGCGAAGACTACCGGCACGTGGAAAATGGGATGACCAATTCAGACACTATATAAGTGACTTGTCCGAACGAAAGATAGTTATTTTTTCCGGTGATTTAAATGTTGCCCATGAAGAAATCGATCTAAAAAATTCCTCAAGCAACCATAATTCGGCTGGCTTTACAGATCAGGAGAGAGAAAAATTCAGCAGGTTGTTATCTGCTGGCTTTATAGATACCTGGCGTTTACAGCACCCAAAAGAAATTGCCTACTCCTGGTGGAGTCAAAGAAACCAGCTTGCAAAAACAAACAACGCCGGTTGGCGGATCGATTACTACATTGTCAGCAACTCAGCCAAAGAAAAAATAGTTAAGACAGGAATGATCGACACAGGTACTCGTGCCGATCACGCACCAATTTATTTACAAATGAAGCTCTAATTGATTTTATGATCTTTTAAATCGCCAGTTGAATTACGATTATTCGAAATTCTTTTTAACTCTGATTTCATCTGGTCTTCCAGTTGCAATAAATCATTTTCTGCGCTGGCACGCCTTTCACGTCCATCGTTTTGAATCTGAATCGTTTGTTGAATCGTATCAATTAAATTCTGTTGAGATTTTTTTAAAGATCCAATATCAACCACGCCACGCTCACTCTCTTTTGCAGTTTCAAGAGAGGACTGTTTCAGCATTTCTGAATTCTGCTCTAATAAATGGTTGGTTGTCTCGGAAACAGCTTTTTGCGTATTGACAGCATCACGCTGTTTAAAAAGTGTCAGGGCAATCGCAATTTGATTTTTCCACAAAGGAATCGCTGTATTAATCGAAGATTGAATTTTTTCTGACAATTGACGGTTGGTTGTCTGAACCAGCCTAATTTGCGGAGCCTGTTGAATAGCAATCTGCCGAGTGAGTTTTAAATCGTAATTGCGCTTCTCCAAGGTCGTCAAAGTTTGATAAACATCTTGGACAGTCTGAGCATCCAACTGGTTTTGTGTCTTTGTAGCACGTTTTTGCGCTGCCGTTAGAATATTGTCGCGAATATCCTTTTCCTTAACCTCGGCTCCAGCGATGTACAAGTTTAATTGATTATAGTAATCAAGATTTTTTTGATAAAGACCTTCGAGCATTTTATTATCATTCATTAAGCCCTGCCACTGGCTGCTTAATTGAGTGGCGGCTTTATCAATTTGTTCGCCGACTTTTTCGTATTTTGCTTGAATTTCAAGAACCGAGCGACGCACACGACCAAAAATTTTCGAAATCAAGCCTTCTTTTTGTGGCGCCAACTCTTCCGGTTTACTTTCACCAATTGTTACAACCAAATCCCGCAAATTGTCGCCAATAGAACCAAGCTCTTTATTTGAAACTTGATTCAAAACATTTTGTGAAAAATCGGATATTTCTTTTTGAATATCAGAACCGTAATTAATAATCTGTTCCTGGTCGAGACCGTCCAATTGTTTAGATAATTCCCTGGCCTTCGCTTGTTGATCGGGACTTAAACTTGGCAAAATAGGTCTCTTCGGGTCAACTTGATTCGTTTCTCCAGTTCCGTTGTTTAAATTTGCCATTCATCCTCCTAAACGGTCATACTTTTATGTTTGCTATGCGATTTTAAAGTTTGAACTCGCAGGTATAATTTTTTGATTTCAAGTAGACTGATAAATTTCTGACCACTTTCGCTATCAGCAATCAAAAGATCTAAATCATATCCGTTGACTAGCTTCAAATTTAATTCTAACTGGCTTGGACGCTTTAAATCATCAACTTTAATATCACTTATATTTTTCCAAGGAACTTGGAAAATTTTCGTATCATTTTTTGAAATTATTAAGGGTTTGGAAAATTCAAATCCATAGGCAGTAAATTGACCAAAAGGTCGTTTACTTTTTCCTTTTTTCTTAAAAATGATAATCGGTGTTAAATCAATCGAAGTTCCCTCGTCGGCAAGCTTTGTTTGGTTTAAATATTCATCGAACTTATTTTTAGCAGTAGCTAGAATCGAATCGGTCGCGTCTAAGACCGAATCGGCAACATGATTTATTCCGCCAACAGTACCGCTATAATTATCATTTTGCTCATTCTCCCGGAAAATATCGGAATCATTCTTTGTCGTTTTTGATCGAATATACGAATCGACAATTTTCTTTAATTCGGGAATTGCAATCCCTTTTACATCGTTTTGTTTAATTGTAAAAGAACCGTCAAGAGTTGCAACATACAGTTGATAATTTAACCCCTCCGTAGAAACCTCGGTATAATAAATTCTCGACCAATCATAGATTAGTTTGTGACGAAAAAAATACTTGTGGTCAACGCGAACAAATCCAAAATCACTAATTTTCAAGTAGGTCCAGCGCCGAAAAGCTGTTATAAAAAAATATCCGGCAATCAGACAAAAAGTGAATATTAGTGTATAAGAAATCCAATTTGTCTGAATTTGAGCAAACCAGTAGAGCGGCAGAGCCGCCAAAAAAGAAATTATAAGTTTCCACCAATCGTGTTTGTATATCAAAACACCGGTTTTATTCTTGACTTTTCGGGCAATTCTCTTTGAAATCCGATTATGTCTTACTACCCCGCGATAGATTATATACAAAATGGTTAAAGGCACAATTAAAGAGAAAACTACTCCGAGCAGAGCCCCAAGTAGGTTGAAAAACAAATAGACGGCAACAATCCATAAGATAATTTTCCAAGGGTTCTTCATACCTACATTTTATCTGAATTTCAAGCACTTTTTTGGATCGTAATAAATAATAAACCCACTGTGTCCCAGTGGGTTTATTTATGCCTGCTTTTCTTTTTCGACATTTTCCTCTTCTTTTTTCTCGCTTAATTTAATTTTTGCAAAAAGACTATCCATGACCAAATCATCCCCATCAACATGAGAGGTACGAATCGACTCAAATTTTTCTTTTTTCTTTTTTGCCATATCATTCACCCGCATCTAATATAGTTTTAACTTGTTGACGAAAATCATCCATTGTTTTTCCGTAATATTTCCACCAATGCTCCGGATCTTTGTGATTAGTCGCGAGGCCAAGCAAAAACCTTCACGATGGCTAATAATTTTTGCCGGGTCAATTTGAAAGCGGCGACACAATTGAACCGAAAGCTGTATATCATTTTGCCATACTTTATTAAAATAGCTGGCAAACTTTTTTGGATCGTAAGCAATCAAGTTAAAGCTACCTACAGCATACTCAATTCCAGCTGGTTCGCAAGTCTCGATCCCAATACAATCATTATTTGCCGCTCCGCCGGCGTGCCAGCCACGCATGGTCCAGGGTAAATATTGAAAAACGCCTTTATCATCAACAAAAGCATGGACGGCAACTTCGCGGTCCATTTGTCCATGAGCAAAAGATTTGTTCCAAATCGAGAACCAATCGTCGGCCATAATTCCCGGTGTAGCAGTCGAATGAATCATTATTCCACTTGGTCGCAAAGGGTCGCCCTTTAAAAAACAATCATTTTTGATCATGTATTTTGTTGTAATTTTTAATGCCATTTTTTCGCCTAAACCAATTTAACAAAATCTTTCACTCGCTCTTCACCGAAATGTTCAATTTCATAGATAAGAATCTGGGCTGACGCCTGGGCATCATCGGATGCATTATGATGATGTTCCAAAAAAAGACCCAAATCGGAAACAACCGTATCAAGCTTGTGATTAACCATTCCCGGCTGGAACTTTCGCGAAAGAGAAACTGTGTCAAGGCTCAAATAACGCGGGGTTTTCAAGCCGTAATATTTTAGTGTTTGTTTTAAGACGTTGTTGTCAAAACGAACATTGTGACCGACTACAACTGGATAATCGTCATATAGATTCTTGATATCAGCCCAAACCTCGGTAAATTTCGGTGAATCGAGGACATCATCTGCAGTCAAACCATTAATTTCCGTATTCCAATAAGAAAAAGAAGTTTCCGGTTTAATCAATGAATACCAATTTTGTGCAATTTGATTATCACGAACAATTGTTAATCCTAATGAGACCGCCGACCACGGTTCACTACTGGCAGTTTCAAAATCCATTGCCAAAAAATTCATAGTTTCTCCAAAAGCTTCCTATAATGGTCTCCACTGGCCGAAATGGTAATGTCACGCTTATCCTTGTCGTAAACAAATTCGATTTTCAAATATTCACCAGGAAGAATATCAGCCATGAATTGCGGCCATTCAATTATAGTTAAACCATCACCGTTGATATAGTCCTCAAACCCCTGATCGGCAGCGCCAATATTCTCTAGACGGTAAGCATCAAAATGGTAGATTGGAAAAACTAGACCATGACCCTTATATTGCTGAAGAATCGTAAAAGTCGGCGAGTTAACAATGACATTTTTATCCGCCCCAAGTGCCTGCACCAGGGAACGAGTGAAGGCCGTTTTCCCGCTTCCAAGATCGCCATACAACAAAAGAAGGTCGCCAATCGACAAAAAAGCCGCCAAATTCTGAGCAAGCTTTGTTGTATCGGACAGAGATTGTTTTTCAAAAGTTAACATCGATTAAATTTTAGCTTATTTCAATCCGCTGTCAGCTTTTCCAAACCATTTTTCCTGCAAGGATTTCATTTTGCCGTTCTGTTGGAATTTTTTCAAAACAGTATTTACTTCTTCACGCAACTTTACATCGGATTTTCTAAAACCGACACCATTTTCGTCGGTAGGATAGCCACCATATATGATTTTGTAATCCTGTGAATCTGATAAGTGCTTAACATAATAACCGGCGTACATCGAATCAACCAGAATTCCCTGAATACGGCCGGCTTTCAAATCCATGAAAGCTTTGTCGAAAGTATCATATTTTTGTGGAGTTCCTTTAACATATTTTTTTAGAAGATTTTTGTATTGTTGAAATTGGGTTTGCGCTGTCGAACCGTTTTGAAGACCCAAAGTTTTTCCTTTCATATCTGCAAAAGAATTAATTTTATCTTTTGACAAAGTGACAAGTACCTGGGTACCTTTTTTATAGGGAATCGAAAAGGCCACCTTCTTTTTCCGCGCTGCGGAAATTGTATATCCATTCCAGATTGCATCGATTTGTCCATCATTTAAAAGCTGCTCTTTGGTTGACCAATTAATTGGTTCCCACTCAACCTTAATCCCAAGTTTTTTGAAGGTTGCATTCGCTAAATCAACGTCAAAACCAATTAATTTGCCACTCTTGTTTCTAAAACCCATTGGAATAAAAGTATCATCAAGCCCAATTTTAATTTCTTTGCTCTTTTTAATTCGATACCAATGATCGGAACTCTTCGTCTTGGTTTTGTTCGCAAAATATGTCCAGCCTCCGGCAATAATGGCAATTATCAAAACAATAATTCCGATATTTATAAAAGCCTTTTTCTTATCATTTGCAGTCATTTTGTTACTATCTCCTTTTTAAAATCAAATATTCGATCAGAAATTTTTTTAGCAAATGGCATGTCATGAGTAATGACCATCTGCGTAACCTCTCTTTTTTTTAATTCTTTGATAACTTCGACAACCTGACCAGTCGAAAATTCATCCAAAGCCGAAGTCGGTTCGTCGTAAGCAAGAATTTTTGGTTCCATTGCCAAAGCTCTGGCAATGGCTACCCGCTGCTTCTGACCGCCTGATAATTGATAAGGGTACAAATCAGCCTTATCTTCGATTCCAAGTTCATCCAAAATTTTTTTGGCTTTTGAATTCGCTTGATCAGTCTCGATATTTTTAACAATTCGAGGAGCAAGAGTGATATTGCCCAAGACGGTATATTGTGGGAAAAGATTGAAATCCTGAAAAATTACTCCGATTAAAGCGTTTTGATTTTTTTCAGTAACATTGATTTTCTGTCCGTCAATGACCATTTTTCCAGAATCAGCTCCGCAAAGACCGGCAATAATTTTTAATAAAGTTGTTTTTCCAATTCCTGAAGGGCCAACAATACTCAAAACCTCTCCATCGTTGATTTCTAAATTCAGCTCCTTAAAGACAACTTTATTCTCGTAACTTTTTGTTAGATTTTCGATTTTAAGCACTATTTCCACTCCCGATAATTAAATTCAATCCGTTTCATAATTAAAGTTGCGAGGGCCGTGAATATTAAATAAATTGCTGCCACGATTACATAAGGCAACAAAGTTACGTCCGCCACAGCGTGTCCTTGAGCAATGTATAAAATATCCACCAGACTGATGACATATCCCAAAGAAGTATCCTTAATCAAATTAATAATCTCGTTTCCAAAAGAAGGAAGGACAATTTTAAAGACTTGCGGCAAAATAATTTTTTGAAAGGTTTGTCGGCGATTAATCCCCAAAACACCAGCGGCATCGTATTGGGCTTGGGGAATCGCTTGAATTCCGCCGCGGAATATTTCTGCAAAATAGCCAGAATAATTAAGAATAAAGACAACAACGGCAGCGGTCATTTTTGGAAAAACAATTTCATTGTTGCTTGCAATTGGGAGTCCGAAATAGACAAACATCAATTGAAGCATCAAAGGAGTACCTCTAATTACCCAGACATAAGCATTTAAAAGCCAACGAAGAACAAAAAATTGTGATCGCATTCCAAGAGCCATTAAAATCCCAAGTGGCGTGGCGCCAATCAAAGTTAAAAAGAACAGACCCACAGTAATATTCAAGCCGCTCAAAATATCCGGTAAAATTGAAAAAATGTAATGCATTAATCCCTCCTTCTTCAAATAAATAAAAAAACGCCCTCAATCAATAAAGATTGAGAGGGCGTTTTGCGCGGTTCCACCTCTTAATGCCAACTAATTACTTAGTTAACCTCAGCGAGTCAATGACTCTTGACGATAACGGTGACCCGGCAGTATTTCGGCTGCACTCGCAGGTGTGGTTCGCTTGAATCAATGGCTGGCTTTTCAGCGTTGTCAGCTCTCTTTGCATCTCAAACAAGTTACTCTTCTGTTCGTTGTTTTATTTATTTGATTGATTAGTAGGGTACTCTGACTGGAATAATTTGTCAACCGTTTTTAATAAAAATATTTCAAAAGATTTTTGGAATGGTTTTCACAGCTAATTACAGCTAATTTATGAAATTTTATATCATGTACTATATTAATCTGCACAAAAATGATTCAAAATAATAAGGATAGGATTAACTGAATGGAAGAACATGAAAAACAATAAAAGAGCGACAATCAACGATGTTGCTGAAGTTGCCAGAGTTTCGATTACGACCGTCTCAAGATATGTGAACGGAAAATACGGCAAAATGTCAGCGAAAACGCGACAAAAAATTCAGCAGGCCATTAAGGATGTCGACTACCACGTTAACCGCCAGGCTCAAATGTTGAAAAGACAAAACAGTCATTTAATTGGCGTTGTCGTAGCAGATGTCGAGAATTTTTTTTCATCTCTACTTTTTAAAGGTGCCGACCAAGTTCTATCCGACATTGGTTTTCAAATTATTCTCATGAATTCCAACAACTCGCAGCTAAAGGAGCAAAGACAAATCGAACGCCTCTTGGAGCTGCAGGTGGACGGTATAATCCTTCAGCCGATGGGGCAACTGGCCGTCGACTATGAATTCTTAAAAAAACAAAATGTTCCGACTGTAATCGTCGATCGGAAAATAGAGCCGGAAATCTGGCCGGAAATTGTCACAGATAATTATGAATGTTCCAAAAAACTCGGTGAACTAATGCTCCAAATGCAATATCCGCAAATTTTAATTCTCAGTGAAAAAATTGACGAAAACACAGCCCGCCAAGACCGGTATAAGGCTCTCGATGATTTGCAAAAAAACCATTCTTTTAATTTGGGTCTAATCGAAATCAAAGTAACAAGTTCCGATGACGATATTTTTGTTTCACTAAAAAACAGAACAAACAATTTTAAAATAAAAACTGCCATCTATGCCCTAAAGGGACCTCTCTTACTAAGATTGATGAGAGTCCTGACTCAAAGGCATATAAGTGTTCCGGACCAAGTCGGACTGGCGGCTTTTGATGATTGGGAGTGGGCAAAACTCACGCACCCCCTGATCACAACCATTCAGCAGAATCCAAAATTAATAGGTTCAACAGCATCTAATAAGCTCTTGGAAGAAATTCAGGAATCGGAAACGCAGGCAAGTGTAATCACTGTAAAAAGCCAATTGATGGTCGGGCATTCATTGTGAAATTTATATTTAGAGATTGACAGTTGAAAAAAACTGTTGTAATCTTTGTTTGGCTCCTTAGGGAAAACGTTTTCATAAACTAGGAGCAAGCTATAAATTAAAAATCAGGAGGTTCTTCGTGCAAAATAATCAAATAGTCGCTAATACCCTGCTGTTACAGCATAAGCACAATGCTGGAAAGACACAAATTGAACTCGTTAAGCAATTGACAAAATTAGGAATTTGGAACATCGAAGTTCGCCGAGAGTACTTTTCAGACGATTTAAGGGAAATGGAGGCGCTTAATTGTGCAAAATTGGGAAAACGTTTGACCTTATTTTATTCAGTTCCCGATGTAATTTTCAAATCCGGCCAAATTAACCCAAAATTACTTCAATACTTCGCTGAAGCGTCCCTATTCGGGGCCAGTTATGTGAAATTGAATGTTGGCGAATTCGACGGTTACCGAGGAAATTTGGGACAGGAGCTTGGAACAATTGTTCCAAAAAGCATTCAGTTGAATGTTGAAAACGATCAAACAAAATTGAGCGGATCGGCAGAAAAAATTGTTATTTTTCTCGGCGCTGCAAAAAAAGCCGATTTAAATATTGGCTTTGTAAACGATTTGGGTAATTGGATTTTTACAAAACAAGATACCGTCTCTTCAAGTAAAATACTGCTTCCCTATACTCGTTATATTCATCTAAAAAATTACACGATTGAAAATCAACAAACCAAGACAGTTCCAATCGACGATGGCAAGCTGGACTGGAAAAAGTTACTTGACAATTTTGATGGAACATTGCCGATTGCTTTAGAATATCCGGTCGATTCGATTGAAAATTTAAAAAAAGATATCAAAAGTCTTGAAGAATATCTGGAAAAGCGGCGATTAAGATGACAAATTTAATCATTGGAATTCTTTTACTACTAACCTTTTTTGCCTTCATTTATTTCGTAATGCGGGGTGGCAATATCATGATTGGCTTTTTCTTCATGGCGCTTCTTTGGACTATCATTGGCGGTATTTCTTATAAAGTCGCGATTAATGATATTTTTTCCCAGCCGGCACTTGATTATGGTTCGACAATTGTTGTAATAATTTTCGGTTCTTGGTTTGGTCGTGTGCTCGTCGACACCCAAATCGCCGGATCGATCAGTGAACAAACAATTCGTGTCAGCCATAAACATCCGATTGTTGCGGCAATCCTGGTTTGCATAGTGACTGCTTTTATCTTTACAAGTTCCTACGGCGTCGGCGCTGTAATAGCTGTTGGCGTTATCCTGTTGCCTATTTTGGAATCGCTAGGCTTGGCTAAGAACGTTTCTGTCGCAGCCTTTGTTTTATCAGTCGGAGCGCCAATGTATGTCAATATCGTAATCATCAAACAAATTCAATTATTTTTCCCAAAAGTCCTGTATGGAAGCAAATATTTAGGTTATGGTTTCGCGGCAATGATTGTTCAAATGTTGGTCGTAGTTATTTTCATTCTCGTTCATGCAAAACTAATTCATGCCAACGAAGAAATCGTCGAGGAAAAAAATAAAAATGGTGATGATATTTTAGATAAAAAATCAGCGCCTATTTACAGTTATTTTATTCCAATCATGCCTGTCTTTATGAATTTGGCCTTCGGCTGGCAACCGATTCCGGCTCTGCTTCTTTCAATCATTCTGGCGCTTCTATTAACCGGAAACATGGTTTCCTACCGGCACTGTTTGAAATTAATTAACAGCACAATAAACAAATCCGTATCGGATATTTCCGGCTTATTGGTAATGCTGTTTATTTTGACAATGTTCAGTGCTGCGGCTGTCAAAAATACAGCCCGTTTCAGTGCAATCCTGCACAACATAATTCCCCACAGCCCTTTAATAATTGCAATTGCTTTTGCTATATTGGCTCCGCTGGCTTTGTTTCGAGGACCATTAATGGTCTGGGGAGCAGGTTCGGCAACGGCAGCCGTAATCGCCGGAACCGGATTTTTTAATCAATATTTTGGTTTTGCGCTGATAATCGTCCCGGCGGTTTCAATGGCTGTTTCGGCTTGTGTTACCCAGTCTTGGAATCTGTGGGCTTTAGAATACACGAAGCTAGACCCGAAAAAGTTCTTGGTGACTGGCGTACCTTGGGCTTGGGGAACATGCGCTTTAAATTTATTGCTTGCGGTTGTAATGTTTAACTGAATATTTAGGAGGATACAAATGAAAAATGTTGATAATTTTAATACAAATTGGTTTCGTTTAGATAATAAAAACGCGATTATTACTGGTGGTGCTTCCGGACTTGGCCAATATTATACTCGGGCTTTGATGAAATCCGGAGCTAATGTGCTTGTTGTCAGTCATAGTGAAAAAGGCTGGAAAGAGACAAGTGATTTGGTTAAAAATACCGGCCAAAAAATTGAATTTTTGAAAAAGGATATTACCGATCAGAATGCTCCAAAAGAGATTGTTGCAAAAGCAAAGGAAACATTTGGTCATATAGATATTTTGATTAATAACGCCGGACTACAAAAAAGAAATAAATGGCAGGAATTTAAAGATGAAGACTGGCAGGCAGTAATTAATTTAAACTTGAACGCATTGTATTTTTTGTCGCATGCCGTTGCAAAAGCAATGGCCGAACAAAAATCAGGCAAAATTATTAATATTGCTTCAATGCAGTCCTATCGTGCCGGCAAATTTATTTTCCCTTACACTGCCAGCAAACACGGCGTAGTCGGTCTAACAAAGGCTTATGCCGACGCACTGGCAGCGGAAAATATCCAAGTTAATGCACTGGCTCCCGGATATATCAATACACCAATGACGCAAGCTTTGCGTGACGACAAAGAAAGGAACACTGAAATCCTCAGCCATATTCCGGCTGATCACTGGGCAGATCCATCAGAACTGATGGGAGCTATAGTTTTCTTGTCCAGTTCGGCATCAGACTATATCACCGGCGTTACTCTGCCGGTTGATGGTGGCTATTTATTAAGATAAAAAGGAGAATTGAAAATGAAAGTTGTTGTACCAAAAGCATTATCAAAAGCAGGTAAAAATTATTTAAGCGAACATGATTTCGAATTAATCGAGGCCCCTGATGATAAACAGGAAACAATTTTAAAAGTCGGCAAAGACGCTGACGGAATTGTCTTGATGACCGATCCTTTCGATAATCAAACACTGACAAAATTTACAAATTTAAAAATAATTGCTCGACATGGAGTAGGGTTTGATAACGTTGATGAAAAATTCGCCGGTGAACATGGCGTATACGTCACAATTACGCCAATGGCCAATGCTTCAACAGTTGCCGAAACGACAATCGCCGAAATTTTGGATTTATCAAAGAACCTCACTAAAATATCAGACGAAATGCGTCAAGGAAATTTTGCCTACAAACTTGATCATATGGGTTTTTATTTATCTCATAAAAAGATCGGTGTAATGGGATACGGACGTATTGGCAGACAAGTTGCAGAAAAAGCTAATGCTTTGGGAATGGATGTTTTAATTTTCGATCCCTTCGTTAAAGAAACAAAAATCGGTAAACTGGTTGATCGCGACATTTTGATAAGTCAATCAGATGTGATTACTCTTCATCTGGCAGTCACCGATCAAACTATTCATGGATTTGGAAAACGAGAATTGGAAATGATGAAAAAAAGCGCCTCACTGATTAATTTGGGCCGTGGAGCTCTCGTAGATGAACAAGCCTTGATTGATGCCTTAAAAACAAAGCAAATTAACGGAGCGGCCTTGGATGTCTTTGACGAAGAACCGTTACCGTTAACAAGTGAATTTTATAAACTCGACAATGTTCTTTTAACACCGCATATTGCTTCAAACACAAAAGAATGCATGGAGCGGATGGCAGTCGATTCCGCCAGTGAAGTCGTTAGAGTCCTTTCGGGTGAAAAACCTAAATGGGCAGTAAACAAAATTAAATAACTTTTTTATCTCATTAAAAGATTTTAAAGTTTATAAAAAGACTCGATTATTAGCTTTCTGCCTCCAGCAGCCACAATAACCGAGTTTTTTAGTTATTACCAATCAACTATTCTTTTTACCAAGTTCATCAATCAAAGCAAAAAAACGATCATGGTTAACCTTTGTAACAAGTGTTACCGGTCGACCGTTTTCACTTTCAAATGTTCGGCCTGCAGATTCTCCAGCAATAGAAACATCGCTAAGAACTCGTTTTGTTTCCGCAACATCCAAAAACTGGCTGTATAGCGTTGTCAAAACATCCCACATAAAATAGGTTGAATTGGTTTCAAAGTGCTCCAATGGCGGCACCAAAGCATAACCCTGGCCAATCAAATCAATAATCGGGTATTGACGTTCAAGTGCCCAATGCTGTCTTACAGATCGAGTTAACGGGACCTGGCGGGTACTTTCCAAACCAACCATATGAATTGGAATCTTGGTATCCCAAACGATTTTGACAGCCTCCGGATCCCAATAGGCGTTCCACTCAATCGTTCCATCTTGTTCCGGCTCGGCCACATTGCCACGATTATCCATCGTGCCGCCCATCCAGTACAATTCTTCAATCCTATCGACAATCGTCGGATCACTTTTGATTGCCCGAGCCAAATCGCTTAGCGGACTGGTCATAATTAAAGTGGTTTTCCCCGACTCGGATTTTAACTTTTCAATCAAATCGAGATGGGCCGGATTAACAGCAACCGGAGTTTTAATCTTACCGCTCTCGTTTAAAATCGGAAAAGCATCAAACGAAAAAGCATCCATTCGCCAATCTTTTGGAAACGGATGAGCCGCACGCGAATTCGAAGCCGCCGGTGCGAGTTCGATCCCGTTGCCAAAACGGTCGATTATCTTCCTTGTGGCTGACAAAGCCGGCTCCAAGTATGAGTCTGCACCCATTACGCCAACTCCGGTGATCTTAATGTTGTCCATCTGCAACAAAAGCAAAAGAGACACCAAGTCGTCAACACCGCCATCATGATTAAAATACACGTTTTTCATCTAATCTCTCCTCTGAAAACCAATTATTCTAAGATTATCAAAATGGTGTTGAAAATCTTTATTTTGAAACAGATTCTTATTCTTTTTCAAAAACAGTAATCGATTCAACATGCATCGTCTGTGGAAATTGGTCAATTGGTAAAACCGCTTTGGAAATTCGATATCCCTGTTCTTTGATCAAAACAGCATCGCGAGCAAGTGTAGCAGGATTGCAAGAAATGTAAACGAATTTCAATGGTGCCATCACGCCTAATGATTGAATTAAATCGCTAGTCAGGCCCTTTCTTGGCGGATCAACAAAAACTACATCCGGTTTGACACCGGCATCGGCCCATTTAATAAATTGTTCTGCTGCATCGGCAGCAATATATTCGGCGTTTTCAATTCGATTAGCCAACATATTTTTTTTGGCATCTTCAACGGCCGGAACAACAACCTCGACACCAATAACTTTTCTAACTTGTCTGGCAATCGAAAGACCAATTGTTCCGATTCCCGAATAAGCATCGATTACCAATTGGTTACTCTTCAATCCGGCCAATTCGGCTGCCTTTGTATACAAAACAGCAGTCGTCTGCGGGTTGACCTGATAAAAAGAATTGATACCGATTTCAAAATCAAGTCCCAGCAAAGTATCATGAATAACCTGTTGACCGGATAAAACACGATTATCCAGCCCTAGTTGAACATTTGTCTGTTTGGGATTGTAGTTCAATAAAAAACTGGTTAAATCCGGAATTCTTTGGTTAATTTCTTTAATAATTTCTTTTTCATGCGGCAAATGTTTTTTTGTTGCCACTACCGCCAGCATTGTCTGGCCACTATGATAACCATGGCGAACCATCAGGTAACGCACAATTCCCTCCCGGGAAATTTCATTATAGGCGGAAATGTGAAAATCATTCAAAACATCCCGAGCAATTCCAACAACAACATCAATTTTCGGATCATTTAAATAATAATCTTCAATCGGAACCAGCTTGTGAGAACCACGGCGGTAAAAGCCGGTCACCAACTTCCCTGCTTGAAATTTTACCGGAACTACTGTTTTATTTCGATAATGAGTCGGGTTCTTCATCCCCAACGTCGGCAATATCTCAAGATCATCGATACCAACTTTATGAAACAATTGACGAATTTGTTTGCGTTTAAACTCCAGCTGAGCCGGGTAGGACAAATTTACCAGCGGAGCGATGCCACTAGCAATCATTTCCGGGTGATCGGCTCGAACCCGATCTGGAGATTCCTTAATAATTTCAAGCACTCGTCCAAATGCATAGGAATTTAAAACTCGGGTGATTGCAAACTTAATTCGTTCTCCAGGAAGTGAATTAACAATAAAAACCGGAAAATCGTCGACTTTGACAACACCTAATCCCTCAAAAGTTAGATCAATTACATCTCCGGTTAATTCTTGATTCTTAACTAATTTTGAATAAGTTTTTTTGCTCACTTATCCACTCCCGCCTTTTTCTTAATTTCTTTAGAAGCTGTTTTGAACTCTTCTTCGGCTTTCTTAGCCATTACCTCATCTGCAGTTTGAGCTCTCGTTCTTGAACCTGGTTTCATTCTTGAGGTGACCGAGATAAATTCAATATGCCGCTGCAAATTTTTAAAAGTCATTGGAGCAACGCCACCGAATTCACCGTCAAGATTAACTTTCATTTTATCGTTAGATAAAGGTTCGACTTTGACCTTACTTGTTTTAATGTAAGTTATTAATTTGTCTTTAATGTGGGAACCGTTATTTAAAGCCTTCGTAATTAAATTAAAAAGTTGAGCAATATTAGACTTTGCAACAATTAATAAGGAAAATTTTCCATCATCAAGTTTGGCATCAGGAACAATTTTTTCAAAACCGCCAACTGAATTCGTCAAGGCTAATAAAATAAGACTGACCTGTCCCTCGAATTTTCCTTCATCATAAGTTATCCGAACAGGAACCGATTGAATGCGTGTGATCAGTTCGGCACCCTTGGTAATATAAGCCAAATATCCATACAGAGTTTTCAACATCGAAGGAACTTCATATGTTAATTCAGATAAAGTGCCAAGTGCCCCAATATTCATAAAATAGTTAAGACGAGAATTACCGGAAGTGATTTCACCGATATCCATTTTAAGTGTCTCGTGTTTATTAATAACTTTAGCAGCTTCGACCAAATCATCGCGGGGTATTTTTAAAGCACGAGCGTAATCATTAGTCGTTCCCGAAGGAATCACCGCCATCAAAGGACGCTTTTTTAAAGGGGAAATACCGTTGACAACTTCATTGACAGTTCCGTCGCCTCCAGCGGCTACAATCAAATCAAAACCGGCTTGGGCAGCACGCTTTGCTTCATCGCGGGCTGAAAATGCTTTTGGGGTTGTCTCATAAACAGAAGTTTCATAGCCGGCACGCTCGTAAACTTTCATTATTTTTAGTAAATCTCGTTGAATCGCTTCACGACCAGAGGATGGATTATAAACAATACGGGCACGTTTCATATAAATTTATTATAGGCTATCAAATCAACATGCCGACTGGCTTATAAGCGATTGTAAAACTAATTCAAAATTAAAAGTCGCCACGTCCTTGTCAACTCTTTATCCAATTTAATAATTATTTAAGTTGTTTGGTTCAGGACTTAAAATATAAAGTACGATTTTTGCGATCCTTTTTCGGCAAAACCTGAATATCATTATAAAAGCCCTGATTAACTTTTCGCAAGAAGAGGTTGCCAGCCATGACACGATCGCCAATATAGATTTTTCTCCACTGATCTTCGCCGTACAAATCAGGTAAAGAAAAACTTGTTTCAGAGTACAATTTCTCCAATTTGGAGTCGATTATCTTAAAAATATCTGTAAGTTCTTCCTTCATTTAAAGTACCCCCCTACACGCCTAAAACTATTTGGCTATTTCTTTTTCAACATCAACCCAGCCAGCTGCTCGAGAATATTTTTCCAACTCGTCCAAAGATAAACGGATAGCAGCATTGAGATCGCCGGCGGCCGGGTAAAGTAAATCATGTTTTTTTAAAGAATAATCCAAATAAACCTTTACCCCATCGTTCAAAGCAAAAGGGCAAACACCACCAATTCGGTAACCGGTCATCGTTTCTACCTGATCGTGAGGAAGCATCCTCGGCCTTTGGTTAAAGACTTTTTTAAATTTTTGATTGGAAATTCTGGTCATGCCGCTTGTGACTACCACAAAGGATCGATCTTCAAATGAGAAAGCCAGCGTCTTAGCAATTTGATCAGCTTGAACGTAAAGTTTCCGCCGCCTGATCGACGGTTGCTGTCGGCCTGGTAAACATCTTGATTCGATCGTTTAAAGCGAACTGTTCAAAATATTTCCTCACTCTTTCTACAGTCATGATTGCCTCTAATCAATTAATAATTATTAAAATAATCTTAATACTAATCAGGAAAACTAAATAAAAAAAGAGCGCAAATTATGCGCTTTTTTTACTTCTCATAATTAGAGTTCAATCAAACAAGCTATCTCTTTTTAAAAACTAACTTATTGTTGAATTCAAAGTATCTTTCGAATTTTTAGATACTTCTTTTAGATTATTAGGTTCATCCTGAAAAAATTCTTTTTTCTGATCTTCGAATTGATAAGCTTCTAATGTCAATGAAATCACATAATCAACATTTTCACCATGTTCCCCAAAATCAAGCCCTTTTTGTTCTTCTTTAACATCGACCCGCATTTTCATGAATAATTTGAGAAACTTTATTATTAAAAAACAGATTAGAGCCGTGAAGATAACTGAAAAAAGCGTTGCAAATAACTGAACAGCAAATAATTTAAATCCGCCGCCATAAAATAATCCATTAATACTTATCGAAGAATTAACCGCCCGACTGGCAAACAAACCGGTTAAAATACTGCCAACTATTCCACAAACCCCATGGCAGCCAAAAGCGTCCAAAGCATCATCAATGCCAATTCTGGCTTTGAGAAAATTGACAAAAAAGTAACTGGCAACAGCCGCTAATATTCCAATCCAAAAAGATCCGGCTACAGTTACATAACCGGTAGCCGGTGTAATTCCAACTAATCCGCACAGGGTTCCGTTACATATCCCTGCCAAAGTCGCTTTACCTTTTAAAGACATTTCAATCAGCATCCAGGTAATCATTGAACAAGCTGTCGCGACCGTTGTGGTCAACACGGCCTGCACAGCAATTTGGTTGGCTGCTAAAGCAGAACCGGCATTAAAACCATACCAACCGATCCAAAGAATCGTCGTCCCCAAAAGTGCCCAAGGAAGACTGTAATGTCCTTCTTGTTTACCCTTGCGATAACCGATACGTGGTCCAAGAAAATAAGCCAGAACCAGGGCGGTTACACCAGCATCAATATGAACAACAGTTCCTCCGGCAAAATCAATTACTCCCATTTTGGCCAAAAATCCGTTTGCCCAAACCATATGCACTAACGGATAATAAATAAAAATTGACCAAAAAACAGTAAAAATTTAAAACGAATCCTGCCAACTACTGCTCCAACAAATAAAGCCGGTGTGATTACAGCGAACATCATTTGAAAAATTAAATATAAACTGGTTGGAATTTTTGTCGATGTCAGAGCGGTTAATTTCACCCCATGTAACAAAAGGGCACTGAGACTTCCAAAAACACCGCCGAAATCACCGACGAAAGATAGCGAATAACCGCAAATCACCCAAAGAACAACTGCAAGTCCACACATGACAAAGACCGACATCATTGTATTGACAACATTTTTCTTTGAGCCAAGTCCGCCATAAAAGAAAGCCAATCCAGGTGTCATAAACAAAACTAAAACACTCGATAAAATTAAAAAAGTTGTATTTGCCGTACTCATTATTTCAATAATGTATAACTTATGACAACTTTTTGGCAGTTTTGTGTTAACTAATATAACAATGATTTCTATTTTTTAATAACAGTCACTTAAAAAGTAATTATTCTTTGCCTGCCAGAATTTACCAAATAAATCACAATCTTTTTGCTTCTTTTAAACTTTTAGGTAGTATAATTATTCTGCGATTAAGATAATTAAATAAATTCTTCGGGGCAGGGTGTGATTCCCAACCGACGGTAACAACATTTTGTTGAAGTCCGTGACCCGCGCAAGCGGTTGACCCAGTGAAACTCTGGGACCGACAGTATAGTCTGGATGGGAGAAGAAATAGACGAATATTTCATAGATTCAGTGTAAATTTCATTACACTGAATTATGAGATTTTGTTTGAAGCGTCATCAGTTAAGCCCCATATTTATGGAGCTTTTTTTATTGGCTAATTTAAATAGAAAAAGAAATCGATTTATGAATTTATTTTTTTGGTTAATAAATATCGCGATGCAAAAAGAGATGATAAATTTCAATACCATCTCCGATATTTAATGAAAGGTTGAAAAATAAAACATGATTGAAAGCAGAAAAAAACTTAGAATCTTAATGATTACCGTTCTCTTCTCGGCTGTCAGCTTTATCTTAATGATTTTTCCACAAGTGCCGATTATTCCAGGAGCGAGTTTTTTAAAACTGGAACTCTCGATTATTCCCTTGCTTCTATTGGCTCATTTTTTCGGCATTAGATACGGACTACTTGGTGTTTTGCTTAGATCGGTCCTGCATTTGATTCTATTAAATCAGGGAGTTATAACTTGGATTGGTTTACCGATTAATATTGTTGCTGTCATTGTTTATATGCTGATTCTTAGTTACCTAAGAAGGAAGAACGTTTGGTTAGCGATTATTGCCTCGACTATTGTTCTAACATTAGTTGAAATATTTGCCAATATTTTCTTCGCTTTACCTTTATATGCTGAATTTATGAACTATAACATCGGTAAAATAATCGGTCTGGGGAAATACATACTATTAATGGTGCTTCCCTTCAATTTAATAGAAGGACTGGTTTGGGGATTCGTTTATTATCCAATTGAGAAAATTTTTGAGAAAATTTTCCCCAAACAATTATGATCGAATGATATACACATGTGTCGAGTAACAAAAATAAGAGATCAGTTTAGGATTTAATTGGAAATTATGAACGACGGAATGAATCTTCCAACTGTTCCAAGCTTCTTCCAGATGTTTCTGGAATAATAAAGAAAGAAATAATTATGCAAATCACACCGATCACGGCAAAAATCCAAAAAGTATTTGATAAACCAAAGATCTCAATTAAAATCGGGAAAAAGAAGCCAACGCCGAAGTCCATTATCCACATGCCGAAAGTCGCAATTCCGACCCCCAATCCACGCACATGCAATGGAAAAATCTCGGATAAAAGCAGCCAGCAAACCGGTCCAAGAGTCATTTGATCAACAAAGACAAACAGCATCGTACAGGTGATAACAATATAAGGCAAAATCGAAAGTCCAGCAGCATAGTGACTCAAAATCGCAATGGCAGCTAATATAGTCGTCGTGAAACAGAAGCCGCCAATCCAAGCAAGTCGACGTTTAATTCGGTTAGCAAGGAAGAACATATATATAGTGGTACCCAAAACAGATAGAACTCCGTTACCGATATTGGCAATCAAAGCTGCCTTCGTGCTGAAACCCGTTTTTTCCAAAATGGTCGTTCCATAATACATCATGATATTGATACCGGCCAGTTGTTGCATTACCGCAATCGTAATTCCAATAATTAAAATTCTTTTAATCCAAGGAGTGTGAAAATCGTGCAGGCTCGCATGCCCTCTTGAACTTTCTTTTTTAATGTTTTGTTCAATATGCTTTAAATCCTGATCAGCAGTTTTATCGTCTCTGGTATTTCTAAGAACGACTAAAGCCTGATCACTTTTTTTCTCGATTGCCAACCAACGGGGCGTCTCGGGAATAATATAAGTCCCTATCCAGAGGATAATCGCAGGAATCGCTGCCAGTGCAATCATAAAACGCCAGATATAGGAAACATTAAAGGCGTTTCCCAAAATGCCATTCATGACATAAGCCAGTAATTGTCCTAAAACAATCATCATTTGATCTTGGCATACCAGGCTTCCACGAATATTGGATGGTGCCATTTCTCCCAAATAGACCGGCACAATTCCGGCAACTCCGCCAACTGCTAGACCCATAAACAATCTGCCAATAATCAAAACGTATGAATTCGGTGCGATAGAAGAACCAAGTGTAGAAAAAAAGAAAATTATCGCCAAGACACGTAAAATTGATTTACGACCGTATCTATCAGCCAAACGGCCCCAAATAATGGCCCCAATTGCCGCTCCAAATAACAAAGAGCTGGTGACCAGTCCCTCCATAAACGGAGAGAGATTAAGCTCATCTCCTCGAGCCATAAAAGAAAGAGAGCCATTAATGACTCCCGTATCGTAACCGAACAAAAAAGCTCCAAAAGTGGCTAAAATGGCAATTTTCTTTATATATTTTAATTTTTTATTCGCTGGAATTGTCTCAATAGCTTGTTTCAATATCCCTCCTTTAAAAAATCAAAAACGTAATACGATAAATAAAAAAACAATTGAAGCATTAATACTGCTTTTAAAATCAACACTAAAACCTATTTAATACTTTGTCAATTAATAATGAACTTCTATAAGTAGTTATTGCAATTAGCTATTCAAAACAGCCAATGAAATTTCACCGATTGACCTTTTTTCTTGCCAAAAATTTTGCTTTTAAAAATAAGTATTCAAATAAATCGTTTGTTTCCGAATTCTTTTAAAATCAATTTTGGGAATTATTAGTTACTTGATTTTTTTAATGCAAGGGTTTACACTTAAAAACTGTTGAGCTTTTTATGGTTTGCAATTAATTAACTAATTATGGAAAGGAATTATTTTGAAAGCACATCATTTAAATATATTTTTTATTTTTGTTTTTGGTGCCTTGGGAGGTTTGCTCTTCGGTTTTGATACTGGGATTATTTCCGGTGCATCATCTTTAATCGAAAGTGATTTCAGTCTAAATATCGAACAAACTGGCTTCATTACATCTTCTGTTTTGATCGGATCATCGATTGGGGCCCTGTCTATTGGTTCTTTATCCGACAAGCTCGGTCGTAAAAAATTGTTAATTCTGGCCTCGGTTTTATTCTTAATCGGATCTGGGCTATCAATGTCGGCTGTCGGTTTTGTTTCAATGGTTATCGCTCGTATCATTCTGGGTTTTGCCGTGGGATCCGCTTCAGCCTTAACTCCGGCTTACTTGGCCGAATTAGCTGATGCCCCACATAGAGGATCATTAGGAAGCATGTTCCAGCTAATGATTACCCTTGGTATTTTATTGGCATATGTTTCTAATCTCGGCTTCCTGGGTCATAATTTGTTAGGGCTTCGTGATTGGCGTTGGATGCTCGGATCGGCATTAATACCGGCTTTAATTTTATTCATAGGTTCGATTGTCCTACCGGAATCACCACGTTATCTGGTAGAAAAAGGAAGAATCGATGAAGCTCGAAGTGTCCTTCACCACTTGCGTGAAAAAACCAACGAAGATCCTGATAAGGAACTAGCAGATATTAAAAAAGTTTCCAATCAGCCCAAAGGCGGTTTTAAAGAACTTTTTACTTTTGCCCGTCCAGCCGTCATTGTTGCGATTGGACTGATGCTTTTACAACAATTGGTTGGTATTAATTCCGTTATCTACTTTTTGCCACAGGTCTTTATTAAAGGATTCGGCTTTCAAGCAGGCAATGCTATCTGGATCTCAGTCGGCATTGGTGTTGTTAATTTTCTGTGTACCGTTTTGGCATACAATATCATGGACAAATTTAACCGTCGCACAATCCTCTTGTTTGGATCGATTGTAATGGCAGTATCAATTGGAATTTTGTCCGTGCTTAACTTTACTCTCAGTGTTAAACAAGCGGCCATTCCGACAATGATTCTCATTGCGATATATATCTTTGGTTTTGCCGTTTCCTGGGGACCAATTTGCTGGTTAATGATTGGTGAAATCTTCCCATTGAATATTCGTGGAGTCGGCACATCGATAGGATCAGCTGCTAACTGGATTGCAAACTTTATTGTTTCTCAATTCTTTCTCGTATTATTGGCAACTTTCCATTACAATGTCGGTGGGCCGTTTGCAATCTTCACTTTCTTTGCCATTCTTTCAATATTCTTCGTGATCTATCTCGTTCCAGAAACCAGAGGAAAATCACTTGAGCAAATTGAAATGGATATGCGTCGTAAGCCGCTGCCAAAGAAAAACTGAAAATCAATAAACGATTAAATGATTGAACTTTAAACGGTTCAATCATTTTTTATATTTAATTTATATGTAAACATGCGATAATTAGTCGAACTCTCTACACTTAAGCTATGGACAACCAACAGATACTTATAAAACTGGATCAAGGACTTATAAGTTTTGCTAATGCTTTTCGACAACAATTTCCCATTCGGTCGTCAAGCCCCGATCAAAAAATTATTAATAAGAATAATCATCGGTCTTCTATAGAAGATGCCGCACAAGTTTGTTATCAAACACTCAAACAGCTCCAAAAAAATCGAACGATTCAAAAACAAGAACTATTAAACTTCCGGAATCAACTTTATACATTAAAGGGCTCTTTGGAAGGGTCGTCAGTCTATTTAAGTATTGAAAAGCAGGCCAAGATTGACCAATTATTGAAGCAATTGAGAGAGTTAAGCACTTTAGCCGAGCAAATGAGACCCGACTGATTTGAGCTCAATTTTTTATCGCTTTAATCTGATTTAAATCTTCAATGATAAAATAAACATTTGTAAGCGTTTAGATAAACATTAGTTGTTTCGTTTAATAAGATATTTTCCTCAACCAAAATGAAGGCTTACAAAATCAAAAAATAAAGTTATATTTACTTACGATTGCGATACTGAACATAAAATAATTTCTATCGTGAGTTTTGCGTTTTTATGCCCGACACTAGAAATCTCGATAACAAAAAATCAAACCAAGAGGTTCATTAATGGAAAAATCAGATTTTAAAGTCACTAAATGGGAAGAGAAGGCAATCGAAAACGAAACAGATCTTTTTCCGGTCCATACAGTTGAAGTAGAGTATAAAATTTCCGGCATTTTAGAGGGGATTGCCTACCTGCAGTATCTCCTTTATTATCTTGAAGAGGACGTTGATGGCCAACAGGCAGAGGCCAGGGTTTCTGGTTTTTTTCACTTTAAAGGAATTTACAAAAACAGGGAAGGAACTTTTACCGCTTGTGAAAACGGCACCTTTGAAGAAGGAAGACTGAATATTAACGCTCAAATAGTTAATGCGACCGAACAATTAAAGGGTTTGGATGGAACTTATAAATATAATTTCCAAGGTAAATCAAGCGAACTTTTGCTTGATTTCAAACTTAGTGATCAGGATTGAAAAAATAGTAAATTCAACGGAAAACTTGACCGAAATCCAACTCGTTATAATAATCTTTTTGGAAAATAATTAATTCCTCTTTAATAAAAAACGTGTGGTTATATGAACTGATCAACTGTTTAAAACACCGCAAAAGCAACTAAAACTGCTTTATTCCGCGATTATAATCCGGAACATAAAGATTTAATATTTAATTATCGTTATTTTAATTTGACCTCAAAAAAACCGGTAACAGTATTTTATCGACAATTTCTGTGAGAGATTCTTTAGGCACTATTCCGCGAGTTGAAATTACTTCATTCAATAATAATAAAAACGGAAGTTCTAAAACTCTTTGAGATAGCTGATTGATTTTTAATTCTCCGCGTTTCTCTGCCCTTTGAAGAATAATTACAATAAATTTTTGTAGGGCGTTATTTTCGTCCACTCTTCCAAAAACCTTATCGATAGACGTGTCACGTAAACGGTCAAGCAGCAATCCCTCGAATTTTCCGCTAGTTAAGAATTCTAACTGATTTACCAACTGTTCAAATAGTTTAACAAGATCGTCACGCAAATTTCCGCTATTGGGAATGTGCATTTTTGGTCTGGGTACGAACTTAGAAAAAGCACTAACTACAAGCAAAGATTTGTTTGGCCAACGCCTATAAATAGTTGTTTTGTTCGTACCGGCTAAACTAGCAATCTCTGTAATGGTTAAATCTTTATAACCAACTTTATTTAATTGATCCCAAGCTGCAGTTAGAATCGTATTTTCTAATTTCTCACCACGACGACGAGTTTGTTTTTGTGTTTCCATCTGAAAACTCCTCCTTGTATTCTTAAAAACAATGAGTTATATTACTTAAGGTACTTAAGTACCTTAAGTAATAAAGTAAATGAGGTTGTAATAATGAACAAAGAAAATAATCGTCACGAGATTGTCAAAATTGCCTTTATCTTAATATTAGGCGCTATCGCACCAATGCTTGACACAACTATGACTAACGTAGCAATTAACACCATTATGAATGATTTAAACAGTTCTGTCCACGTCGTCCAATGGGTCACGACTGGCTATATACTTTCCCTTGGTATTACCGTTCTTTTTACGGGCTGGGCTTCAGATAGATTCAGTGGAAAAAATCTTTATATAGCCGGCATTATTTTGTTTTTAATCGGTTCGATATTTTCCGGAATTGCTTCAAATATTGATATTTTAATCATTGGTCGATTAATTCAAGGTGCTGGATCAGGAATAGTTGTTTCCTTGTTATCGACATTGATTGTTCGCGCAGCAGGTGGGAAAAATTTGGGAAGTTTGATGGCTATCGTGGGTTTGCCCGCCGTATTAATACCTATATTAGGACCAACGATTGGTGGATATATTATTGATCAATTAAACTGGCGCTGGATTTTTTATGTTAATATTCCAATCGTTGCCGTTTCGATTGCTTTAGTAATTTGGCTCATGCCAAAATTTCCTGCTTCTAAAAAATATGGTAAAAGTTTTGACTGGATTGGTTTTCTGATATTAGGAGGAATGTTCTCTTCTTTAATTCTAGGTATTGTTAAATTCAGTAATTATGGCAATCTATCGTCTGCAAACGTTCTAATACCACTATTTATCGGAATTGATTTACTAGTTGCTTATGTTATTTACGCACAAAAGTTCTCCAAACATGCATTAGTTAGTCTAAGTTTGTTTAAATCAATTAACTTTTCAGGAGCTACAGTGATTCTTTTAATGTCTGGAATCACGGTTAATGGTGCCATGTTTCTTCTGCCTCTGTATTTGCAAAATGTTCGTGGCTTAAGCGTTGTCTGGTCAGGAACCTACTTAATTTTTCAGGGAGTTGGTTTGTTGGTGTCGAGGACCCAAATAGGCAAACTAACCGATCGTATTGGAACTCGTTGGGTTGTTCTGGTCTCCGTTGTTATTGCAGTATTAAGCACTCTGCCTTTTGCTTTCTTTGATGATAATACCAGTAAATATTTAATTTGGCTGATGCTTTTCTTTCGTGGGATTGGCCAAGGTGGATTAACGATTCCAGTTATGTCCGATTCCTATAGCGGCATAGCAGCTGAGCAGGTTCCCGAAGCCACCACAGCAACCAGGACATTACAAAATGTCGGAGGCGCTTTTGGATCGGCAATTTTAGCAACAGTTATTCAGAGTCAAACAAACGGACTAGTACCAACAGTTTCAAATCTGTCGAATGCCTATCACATGGCTTTTATCTGGTCAATTGCAATAACGGCGGCGGCTGCTATTCCAGCTTGGTTCCTGTCCCATCATAAAGACCTAAAAAAACAAGAAAACAAAAACATTGTAAAAGGAGCAGACCGATGATAATTATTATCAGTTTAATCTGTATTATTGGAATTATTCTATTAGCTTTATTAGGAAACATTCCACACCGAATAACTATTGGAGCCATTTTAATAATTACTTTATTAGCCTCCCAAACTTTGTTGATCGCCGATACACATTATCACTGGGGAACAGAATTAAAGGTAATGAGTTCTAAAAAAACTATTTATCCATTGGTTAATTTTCCAGGATCAAATCACATTTTGGTTTATCAAAACATCAACCAAGGCAAGGAACAAAAACAAATTTATGTCTACAAAGGCAGTACTCAATCGCATAAAAGCCAAACAACCTATTCAAACGGTATAACTGTTAAGCTGCTTATCAATCAATCTCAAAAAAACGCTTCAAGAATTAAATCAGTTAGTCAATACCGTTACACAAATAAAGCCGATCAAATACTTTTTGCCGGAATAATCAACAATCATCAAATTAAAAAAAATACCGTTAGTTTCGTTCTTCCCCGCAATTGGTTCGTAATTTCTAAAACAAATCTAGTTAAAGCAGGAAAAGATATTAAGAAAAATACGAAAAAAACGGTCTCAAAACAATTGAAGGACTATTTGCAAGAGCATCCCAAAGAAGCTACTAATAAATCAGCCATTCAAAGAGAAGAAAACGAGTTACTGAAAAAATATACTAAAAAAACATTAGTCAAATATTCTAAAAACTGAACAGATAGTTTTTTAGAATTTCTTTATTTTTAAATTTAAGAGTTTCAACAGAAAAATATAAATTACGCGAAGTAAAAAATAGAACTTTTAATTTCTTTGCTATTCATTCGATTTCAGTGCCGATACCATATCAATATTTTTTAATCGCTGATGTGTAATAAACATGACAATCACGGTAAATAAAATCATCAAAAATGTTGACGCAATATAACCAAATAAATGAATCGTCAATGGAAAAATTACTTGATCGGTTTCTGCCTGCTGAAGAATATACCAGGTAAGCAAATTTCCGACAATATAGCCGGTAAAGATTCCAATAATAGTTAAAACAATGTTCTCCCGCACAACATACATGGTTACTTCCTTATCATAAAAACCAAGTACCTTAACGGTTGATAATTCACGTATACGCTCGGAAATATTAATATTCGTCAAATTATACAAAACAGCAAAAGACAGTATTCCTGATAACAAAATAAGAATCAAAATAATCGGAATTAAACTAGAGGACATATTTGAAACAGTATTTTTTTGATCCTCTGAATAAGTGACACCCAAAACATCATCTTTTTCGATCAATTGATTAGACAGCTTGTTACGCTGCTTTTCTGTTTGTGTTTTTAGCCTAATTAGAAAGCTGTTCCAGTTGGCCTTGTGGCTAAATAGTTTTGTATAAGAGGACTGGCTCATATACATAAAATTACCAACAAAGTTTTCAGCAATAGCCTTAACTTCAGCCTGGGCCTTTATACCGCTGCTAGTGGTGATTCTAATTTTATCGCCAACATTTATATTTAGAACAGCAGCAATTTTTTGAGTAATTACGACACCTTTCTTTGGCAAAGTTATTTTTTGATTGGAATTAACTCTCCTAAGGTTAACGTACTGATAAAACCGACTATTTTCTTTCGGGACATAAATGCCAGTATCGCTCACCTGTTTCCCATTTGCTTGAATTTTGCCAATATCAGAAGAAATATCAACGTGACTTTTATAGCGTTTATTTTTTTGTAAGGTTCCAAGAACCCGATTTTCGCTTTTTGCACTTTTCAGTCTAATGAGTGCTTGATATTTGGTTAGTTCGTTGAATTGACGCGTACCACTGGCAGCAATTGAATTTTGTATCCCAAAACCGGTGAGGATCAGTGCTGTTCCACCGGCAATTCCGATAATTGTCATAAACATTCTCGATTTGTATCGAAAAAGATTGCGGTAACTAATCTTCTGTTTAAAATTTAACGATGACCAAAGAGGTTTAATCTTCTCCAGCAAAATTTTTTTAGCCGATTTAGGTGATTTCGGCTGCATCAATGCTGCTGGTTTTTCTGATAATTCGTTAAAAACAACAATTATAGCAGCGTCCGTGGTTGCGATTAATGAAAATAAAATAGATAAGGCAAAAAATCCCCATTGAAATTTCACAACAGCAACGATTGGTATGTAATTTTTATACAAAGACAATACAATTCGTGGCAAAAAATTATTACCGATTAGTGCACCAATAATTGTACCGGCCATTCCTGCCATTAAAGCATAACCAATATAATTGCGGGCGATTGAAAATTTAGAGTATCCCAAGGCCTTAAAAATGCCAATCTGTCCACGAGCTTCTTCGATCATTCTCGTAATGGTTGTGAAAGTAATCAGGGCAGCAATCAAGAAAAAGAACGCCGGGAATACATTTGCGATTGCTGAAATTCGATTCGAACTGTCTCCATAAGTGGAAAATCCCGGCAAATCTTCACGTGTTTGCCAAGTATAAACCGTTTTGGAATTTTGATTGGCCTTTTTTAAAAGTCCACTAAGTTTCTTCTGCTGAACATTCAATCTTTTTTCTTGTTGATCCAGTTTAGGTGTTGTTTTGACAAGACCACCGGATTTTTCGACCAATTGTTTTTTCGCTTGATCAACTTCATTTTTGGCCTGATTCAGTTGTTTTTGTTTTCCTTCTATAACGCTAAGTGTTTTATTTAAGATCTGGCTGCTTCGTATTTTTGAGCGAGTTTTAAAAAGTTTTTTTAATTGAATTATTTTCTTGTTAATTTGGTCCTGGTAGTGATTGCCAAAACTGCTGTATTTTTGCAAACTGTCGAATCTAATATTCAACAAAGTCGCAGAATCAAGGTTCATTTGATTATCAGGTATATAGGCAAAAAAATGAACCGTTCCGTCACCGATATTGGTTGTTCCTCTTTCTGTATTGTCAATATACATTGGCGAATCAGCGAAACCAACAATCTTATATTTCCGTTGTTTTAAATTTGCTGATTTAAGAAAAGTAAATGTTTGCCCTAACTTATATCCATATTTTGTTTTGGCTCTATTATCCAAAACAATTTCATTTTTGGACTTTGGCAATCTTCCGCTGCGCAGAATTAATTTATTTTGCTTTTGCTGAGACTGGTATCCAAACAAAGCCACTGCAGACTTGTCTTTACCTGCTAAAACATATTTAAATTTAACGGCTTCGGCTTTTGCATCGGAAAGCTTCTCGGCAATTTTAATATCTTTTTTGTCAAAGCCGGTTGTTGAAAGGACTTGGATGTCGCTCAATTTAGTATTAAGTAACGTTTTACTCAAAGAATCATTTAAGCTGGGTCCTGAAGCTTTCACGCCGACAAAAATTAAAACTCCAAGCATAATAATTAAAACAATCGCAATAAATCTTCCCAAGGGGTTTTTGATGGCACGCCACATATTTTTAGTTAAGGGTTTCATTGAAATTTCCTACCACTTTATATCCGAAATCGGAATCGGTTTTGCATTATCCTGAACGGAAGCTACTTTGGCGTCATTGATTCTAATAACTCTGTCGGCCATTTCAGCGATTGCTGAATTATGTGTAATCAACAGAACGGTTTTATTATATGTTTGGCTGGCACTTTGTAATAAATTCAGAATTTGTTTGCCAGTTTCATAATCCAACGCGCCGGTTGGTTCGTCGCATAAAAGTATCTTGGGATTTTTAACCAAAGCTCGCGCAATAGCAACGCGCTGCTGTTCGCCACCGGACAATTGGGAAGGAAAATTGTCCAATCGTTTCTCTAAACCGACATCTTTCAATACTTCGGAGGCATCAAGGCCGCTTTTTACAACCGAAGAAGCTAATTCAACATTCTCTTTTGCCGTAAGATTCGGTATTAAATTGTAAAATTGAAAAACAAAGCCAATATCCTGACGCCGATATTCAGTTAATTGTTTCTCATTGAAAACAGCAATATCAGTGCCATCTACAATGACTTTACCCTCGGTTGGCGAGTCCATACCACCCAAAATATTTAAAATGGTTGACTTTCCAGCACCGCTTGGTCCAAGAATAACGGTTAGTTTTCCTCGTTCAGCCTCAAAAGAAAGATCGTCATTGGCGACGATCTCGATTTCACCCATTTTATAACGTTTAAATTCGTTTTTGACCTGAATATAAGCCATATTAAGTTCCCCATTAATTATTAAACAGACTATCTAATAAAAAACATTATCCTGGATTAATAATCAAATCTCAATATAAAAAACTTTAGTCCATGAAATATTGAGCAAAAAAATAATTTATTAAAAATAATTTTATAAGTTCCTTTCATCTAAGAAAAAAATATTGAACTGTTATTAAAAAAAGAAATAAAAATGACAATATAATTGCAAATATTCTGCTATTTCGATAACTACAAAAAATCTGATTCAAAAGTACTGTAGGTTAAGGAATTCCAATAATGTACGCAAATTGGTTTAGACCAAAGACGTTTTGACTTCCAAAACATACTCTGAGCAGTTAAGAGCGGTGTTAGAATGATTTCTTGTAAGCGCTTGCAGGGTACTCTTTATTATCCGATTCAAAATAACTCCTCTTCTTGAAAAACGGGCGCTTACACATTACTAAAATCATTGAAATAACTCATAGTGAAGCTTCATAATCGTATCTTTGCTGTGAGTTTTTAATTTGACAAAAAAGCGCCAGCTAATGAACTGGCGCCTTATCATAATAAATATTGTACTGGGAAACTTAAAGTTTTCTCATGAAAAATATATCAATTTCAAGTATTGAAGCTATTTAATTATGCTGCTGCGATTGTAGCCAGCTGAAAACTGGCTACAAAACATAAGATAACGCCGATTAGTTAAAGCTAAGTAAATCAAATATTAAATAAAAATAAAGTTAAACCAAAGTAATCCTAGAATAATTAAATCAAGCATACACACAAACCGCGGTGCAACAATATCAGTCAAAAGAAACAACAACTTTGTCCGCTGCGCCGGGCGTTGCGGCGGTTTTCAAAGCCTTTAAGGCATCCGAAAACGGGAAAACATTGCTGATAATTTTAGCGTATAGTTCCGGGTACTTGATTATATTATCAGTTACCTGAAAAATTTCAGTTGGATAGCCGACTGAAAGTCTGATGTCCAACTCTCTATCGAGTAGATCGCCGAAATTCACAGGAACTTCTTTTTTGTGCACAGCAACAATTGTATAAACAGCACGGTATTGGGCAATTTTAAAAACTGTTTTTGGAACAATCGAAGCTCCGGCTGCATCGATATAAATATCGGTAGCCGAACGTTTATTTCCGCTTGGAACTTTTTCCAGCCCTTGACCATGAAACTTAATTAATTGTTCCAATACGTCTTCTTTGCCGGAATCAATGATTGAATCGGCACCAACATCCAAAGCCTTTTGTAATCTTTCAGGAATAATATCGATCGCGACGACGTTCTTAACTCCTAAAGCCTTTAAACTAATAATTGCTCCCAGGCCAATTGGTCCTGCCCCAAAAACAGCAACTTTACTATCAGCTTTCGCTTTGGAACGATTCACAGCATGCTGCGCAACCGCCATCGGCTCATTTAAAGCAGCAACTTACCAAGGAATATTTTTTGGAATAATTCGGAAATTCCGGTTAGCTTTGGCATTAATTAAATTGACATAGTCTGATAAAGCACCCTGTACGCCACCATTACCAATAATGCCATCTTCAGCCGCCATCGGATTGATCACCACGTGATCTCCGATGGAAACGTCATCTACATCCGAACCGATATCGGCCACAATACCAGCTGCTTCATGTCCCAATGGAGTATGGCCTTGGCGTGGTGGAATTCCACCAATTGAAGTGTAGAAGGTATCAGACCCACAAATTCCATTAGCCTTAATTTTAATTAAAACATCCTGTCGACCCACTTGTGGTTGGTCGACATCAACAAACGAATTTTCTCCGACAGCAGTAACTTGAACTTGTTTCATACAAATCACACTTTCCTTATTAATAATAAGTTAATTGTACTTCCTTTATCATACAAATGAAAGCGCATCCACTTTTCAGTTAATCCAAAATTCTAAGAAGTACTTGAATATTCGAAATTTAAACAGATTAAGCAAAGAAAATAAAAACGATTTATGTCGGTTAATAGTCAAAGGAAGGAAGCTCGTTTAAAATGAACATAAAGTTGTTAAAGAAAGAAAACCGTCTATGATTACAAATAATTTAATAAAGACTTTCGCTAATTATTGGCAAAAATTCAACTGGGAAATAATTGGCCCTAAAATTCTCGATTCGATCATACAAATAATAATTTATTCAATCATCTTTTGGATAATTAATCGACTGGCTGTTTTTCTGCTCGATCGAAGTTTCGATACCTATTTGAGATCGCGCCGAATCAACAAAAAAAGAGCAGATACGCTTCACACTCTAACACGTAATACTGTTCGCTATTTCATTGTTTTCTTCTATTTATATACAATTTTAAGCGCACTGGGTTTCCCAATTGGCACTTTAGTTGCCAGTGCTGGGATTGTAACAGTCGTGGTTGGGTTGGGAGCCCAAAGCATTATTCGCGATATTATTTCCGGATTTCTAATTTTGCTCGAACAACAGATGGAAGTTGGCGACAGCGTCATAATAAACGGTAATATCAGCGGGCGGGTGGTCGCTTTTGGTTTACGGATCACCACTATTAAAGACACCGACGGCGGTTTAAACTATATAACTAACAGCAGTATCACAACCATCAACAATCAATCCCGAGCCAACATGCGTGTCCAAATTGACATTCCGATCAAAAATGTTCAGCAAAGCCCTTTGGCAATCAAAGCTATCAAAAATGTAAATGAAACTATTTTGAATAAAAATAATTCAATCATAAGTCAACCGCAAATACAGGCCCCGGTTGTATTAGAAAACAACAATACTTTTGGCATTACGATTATTTTGTTTGTTAAAAACGGCCAACAATCAAAGATCAAGGCTCAATTGACAAGCAGCTATCTAAAAGCAATTGAACAAGAAGAATTGAAAAAAAGATCAGCAGAACAAAAAAACGAAATCAAAACAAATAAATAATAAATTTAAAGCTATTAATTTTTTAATTTTCTCTTTAAAATTCAAGGTGGAAAGCATATCTGTTTTAATGGTTCTAATAGGGGGTAGAAATTCTTTTATTAATTTATTATTTATTGTATTGGCAACGGATACAATGATTCAGTTGATGAAATTAGAAGCAATATCAATAAAAATCCCAACTATCAAAAATACCAGTGCCAAATAGAATAAGAAACTCTTGCCAAAAACAACATTCACTATCATTAATAACAAAGCTACCAAATAGAAAGCCAAATATGTATAAGTCAATATATTAAATAGTTTCTTCTCTTCGTGATTGTTTTTATTCATTCCCAAACCCCATTTAAAAATCTCTACAATTTCTTCCTATTGATAATTGTCTTCGTTTAGCAGTTAATAATCTAGAGTGATCGAACATGATTTAAACTTTCTCATATTAATATCGATTAACACAGATCACTTATTAAAGAATCCTTAAATTAAGAACCAAATAAAAACAATTTTTTACTTAAAAAGCCTTAGAAATAAATCTAAGACTTAAACATGCTTTTATTAATTTAATTACTAATTATCTTTTTTTAAGCTCGGCCAGCAAAATTTCGTGAACAATTTTTGGATTGGCATTGCCGTGAGTTTTTTTCATGACCTGCCCAGTCAAATAACCAATTGCACGATCTTTGCCGCCTTTAAAATCATCAATTGACTGTTGATTATCATCCAGTATTTGATTAATGATCGGCGTTAGCTTGTTCGGATCCGATAGCTGAACCAGACCGTTTTTCTCGACATAGGCTTTTGGTTCTTCGCCATCCGTAATTGCCGTGAAAACCTTCTTTGCCTGCTTGGTTGAAATTGTTCCGTTGTCGATTAATTTAATCATCCCGGATAGATGTCCAGGCGTCAATTTTGTGTCCTGCAAATCAAGTTGGGTTTCATTCAAATAGGCGTTTACATCCCCAATCAAGTAATTCGCAGTTCGTTTTGGATCAGCACCATCATCAACGACTTGATCGTAAAAATTAGCCATCTCAAGTGTCTGGGTTAAAACAGCGGCCTCCTTTTTAGAGAGAGCAAATTTATTAATGTAACGGGCGATACGATCATCGGCAGTTTCGGGCAAACTCGATTTAACCGCTTTAATCCATTCATCGGAAACATGAATCACTGGAAGATCCGGTTCCGGAAAATAACGATAATCGTCCGCGCCTTCCTTAACCCGCATCAAAATTGTCGACTTCGTTGGTTCGTCGAAACGACGGGTTTCCTGACCAATTATATGACCAGCCATCAATTCGTCACGTTGGCGTTGTTCCTCATAGGCCAAGGCATTTTTCGCATATTGGAAAGAATTGACGTTCTTAATCTCAACCTTAGTACCATACTTTTCTGCTCCAATCGGGCGAACAGAAATGTTAATATCAACCCGCATCGATCCTTCTTGCATCTTAACATCGGAAATGCCCGTAAATTGAATTAATTGACGCAGTTTCTCCAAATATAGATAAGCTTCATCGGGACTGGAAATATTTGGTTGAGAAACAATTTCGACCAATGGCGTCCCTTGACGATTAAGATCCACCAAAGAATAGCCCTTACCGGAATGAGAATTTTTTCCCGCATCCTCTTCGACATGTAATTCTTTAATACCAATTCGTTTGCTCGTACCGTCTTCTTTTTTTATTTCAACGTAACCATCATGACCGATCGGTGTTTGCTGTTGGGTAACTTGATAGGACTTTGGATTATCTGGATAAAAATAGTTTTTCCGGTCCCAATGAACATCGCGGGTAATTTGTGCATTCAAGGCCAGAGCTGCCATCATACCGGATTCCAAAGCGCCCTTATTGGCGCTTGGCAAAACACCGGGATAGCCCCAATCGATTACATTGGTATTCTCGTTAGCTGGATCACCAAAATTAACCGGTGAAAGAGAAAAAGCCTTCGATTTCGTTTTTAATTCAACATGGACTTCAAGTCCGATCGTGGTTTCAAAGCTCGACATTAGAAATTCACCCCCGGATGTTTAGTAAATAATTGACTGTCCTGCTCAAAAGCGTAGGCTGTTTTGTAAATTGTACTTTCATCAAAACGTTTGCCGATAATTTGCAGGCCAACCGGCAAACCGTCGGTGAAACCGGCATTAATCGACATTCCTGGCAAACCGGCCAAATTGAGCGGAATTGTCAACAAGTCATTCATATACATTTTCACAGGATCGTCATTTTCTGAACCAAGATCGAAAGCCGGTGAAGTCGTTGTCGGTCCCAAGATAATATCGTGATTTTCAAAAACTTTGGCAAAATCATTAACAATCAAAGTACGCACTTGAGCTGCTTTTTTGAAATAAGCATCGTAAAAACCAGCCGACAAAGCAAAAGTGCCTAACATAATTCGGCGTTTTACTTCATCACCAAAACCTTCGGAACGAGTTCTAACATATAAATCCTCCAACGTTTGACCATCCTGACGAGCAGAAAAACCATAGCGAATACCGTCAAAACGTTCCAAATTAGAAGAAGCTTCCGATGAAGCCAAAATATAATAAGCGGCTATTCCGTATTTGGAATGAGGAAGAGAGACTTCATCAACTTTTGCCCCCGATGATTCATATTTGGCAATCGCCTTTTTAACGACATCTTTGACCCCTTCATCGATGCCCTTGGCGAAGTATTCTTTGGGAACACCAATTCGCAAGTCTTTAACACCCTTCTTAATTCCCTTTGTAAAATCAGGAACCGATTGATCCTCAGTCGTTGTATCCCGTTGGTCTTTTCCGGAGATTGCCGCTAAAACACGAGCATTATCTTCAACGGTTCTTGTTAGAGGACCAATCTGATCAAGACTAGAACCAAAGGCAATCAAGCCCCAACGCGAAACGCGACCATAAGTGGGTTTTAAACCTACGATTCCATTAAAGGCTGCTGGTTGTCTAATCGAGCCACCAGTATCCGAACCCAAGGCAACCGGGATAACTCCCGAAGCAACCGAAGAAGCCGATCCACCTGATGAACCACCAGGAACTTTTGTATGGTCCCAAGCATTAGCAGTTTTACCAAAATAAGAGGTCTCAGTTGAGCCGCCCATCGCAAACTCGTCCATATTGGTCTTGCCGATTGTGACAATCCCCAATTCATTCAGTTTTTCGATAACAGTCGCATCATAAACTGGCACGAAATTATCAAGAATATGCGAAGCTGCCGTTGTTTTTAGGCCCTTGGTAACGATATTATCTTTAATCGCAAAGGGAATACCGGAGAGGATATTATCCGGATCTATTCCAACAGCATCAATTTCAGCAGCTCGTTTCAAAGCCCCTTCATCATCAATCGTGATAAAGGCATTGATTTCGCTTTGAGAACTTTTCGACTTATTAAGGGCTTCTTTTGTAAGCTCAGTCGCAGAAATTTCCTTATCGACTAATTTTTTGTGTAAACTTGTTAAATTTTCATTAAAAAAATCAGTCATTTTAGCTTTCCTCGTCAATAATTGCTGGAACTTTAATTTGGCCATCCTGGGTTTCAGGCGCATTAGCCAATAATTCGTTCTTTTGATTGGACTTGACGGCAACATCTTCTCTTAGAACATTGATATTATCAGAAACAGTATAAGTTGGTTTAACGCCGTCGGTATCAACTTCGTTTAATGTTTCTACTAAATCCAAAATATTTGCTAACTGACCAGTGAAAAGATTTAATTGCTGATCGTTAAAATGAAGTTTTGCAAGCTTGGCTACATGAGCTGCATCTTCACGTGGTAATGATTCTGACATAGTTCCTCCTTGATAAAATTTTAACAGTTTAACCGCGAAGCAAAAAGAAAAAGCGGAATTAGATTCCGCTTACGACTTATCACTTTTTGCGTTTTACAAGACTTTTATACCGCGAATACCAAAGATCAACATATTCTTGTGAAAAAGGACCGGCATTGCTATTGATCATCTGAATGAGGATTTTCGTGTGAGCCTTTAAAATCTCATCAATTTCCGGAGGATAATTCCAAAGCTGCCCATGAGCAATATATTCATCTGCATCCAAAAGGTGCTTAGTCCCATTTGTTAAGACTTTAATATCCAAATCATAATCGATATACTTTAAAGCTTCTTTATCCATAACGTATGGGCTGGCAAGGTTGCAGTAATAACTAACACCATCATTACGAATCATCGCGATAATATTAAACCAATACTTATTGTGAAAATATACAAGTGCCGGTTCATGGGTAACCCAACGCCGACCGTCATCTTCGGTAACAAGTGTATGATCATTCAAACCAATGAGAGAATTTTCACTGGTTTTCAAAACCATCGTGTCACGCCAAGTCCGATGTAAATGGCCGTCGTGCTTGTAACTTTTGATCGTGATAAAGTCGCCTTCCCGCGGATTGCGAGCTGCGTCTTTAGTCATAATCCTACCTCAAGACATTTCGTCTTCGATTAAAGTTTATCACAGTGAAAGGAGCGAAAATTTCGACTAAAGTTTCTCAAGAACTTCCGGGTGCATTTTCATCCACTGGTAACCGATAATTCCAGGGGCTGTGGTAATTTTTTTGGAAAGAATTTTTTCTTCCAATTCTTCAAATGAAAAGAAAACAGTTTTCACAAACTCACTTGGATCGAAATTTTTGTCCGTCTTTCCCTGTAAATCGGTTAGAAGCATTAAATGGGTCGCTTCGTTTGTAAAACCTTCGCTGGTACTGATACAAAATATCTCCTGTGCATCGCGATATTGCAACCCGATTTCCTCGCGAGCTTCTCTTAAAGCAGCCGTTTTCGGATCTTCACCGGGATTGATCAAACCAGCCGGGAAACTGGTTCTTTCTTGGTTAAGCCCAGCTCGATATTCGGTCCCTAAAGCAAATTTGATTTGATTATCAACGGGCACAGGAGCAATAAAAGCAACCGCATTGCCGTGTAAAACAACCTGCCGCTCAACTGTCAGGCCATCCGGAGTCTTAATCTTTCGGCTGACAACGTCAAAAATAAATCCATGAAACTCTTTTTTTTCATTTAAAATCCGACCCTGTTCCGTCATTTTCTTTCTCTCCAATTACCTGATCAATGATTTCAACCGGGAAACCTTTCCCATATAAATAACTGCGAGCACGATAAGCTTTCTCGCGACCATATTTATCATAACGAGACCAAATGTGATTAATTGTCCGGCGTGCATTCTCTAATTGCTGCTGATTATCTTCCTCGAAAACCAATTTATCAATTGTCGCCTTAATTAAATCCGAATCGTAGCCTTTTGCATAAAGTGCTTGATTGATTTTTTGTTTCTGCTTGATAATCGAATTCTTGGAATAATGTTTTTGATATTTCTCAGCTAGAGAAAGAGCATTTTCCATTTGATCGTTAGTTTCATAAACCGCCAAAGCCGCTTCGATATCGGTATTGGGAATACCGACTAATTTTAATTTCTGCGAAATAACCAACGGCCCGGCCGCCTGTAGATTAGCCTGTGTGCGGACAAAATTCTCGGCATAAATCTTATCATCGAGATATTTTTCATCTTTCAAACGTGCGATCGCCGCTTTGATCGTTGCATTATTAAATTCCAAACTGCGTAATTTATCAAAAATTTCTTTTTCAGTTCTTAAATGGTGTGATAAATAATTCAAAGACTTGGAAATTGCCCGGGCAATATCTTCGTACTTTTTTATTTCATTGATTTTTTTTTCGTTCAGTTCGCGATTTTTCGCCAAACCAAATTTAATCAAAGTCATCTCTGAAATCCCAAAAGCAAATTTACCGTCTAAATCCAAGTTATAACGGCCTTTACTCTTTTGAGCTGAAATTTTTGTTATTTTTTTTGTCATTTAGTTAATGCACTGAGAATAAAAAAATTATATTTCGAAATTATCCCAATTTTTGATCAAATATTTATCGTCAATTTCCGGGTCCTGAGAAGTGAGAATCTTGGGACCGTCATGTGTAATAACAATCGTATGTTCAAATTGAGCCGACCAGCCACCATCTTTGGTCGCCACAGTCCAACCATCGCCTGCATAATCGGTTGTGACTTCCCAGGTACCGGTATTTACCATCGGTTCAATCGTAATCGTCATCCCCGGGCGGAGACGCAAACCATGCCCGGCAACACCAAAATGAGGAACCTGAGGATCCTCGTGCATCGTCGGTCCAATACCGTGGCCGATATATTCGCGAACGTTTCCGAAGTGGTTTTCGTCAGTTACGAAATGATCGATCGCTGCGCCAATATCGCCAATTCTATTTCCGACAAGCGCATGATCGATCCCGACATAAAGTGCTTTATGGGCAACTTCGTATAAGCGTTCGATTTCCGGGCTGACAGTCCCGACCCGATAAGTCCAGGCCGAATCGGCCAGACCGTGATCCTTTTCGACAACAGTATCAACTTTAACTAAATCACCATTTTCCAAAATAAGTCCTTTGCGCGGAAAGGCATGGGCAACTTCGTTATTAACAGATACCGTAACAGCATATTTGAAGCCTTCAAAACCGATTTGGCTGGCAATCGCGCCATGGTTTTCTATATAGGCCCGTGATTTTTCTTCGATTTCCCAAGTATCGAGTCCTGGTTTAATCAAATCACGCAGCATGTGATGCATACCGGCAATTACTTGACCGGCTTGATCCATTTCCTTTATTTCATTAATACTTTTCAAAGTAATCATACTTCCGATTATATGCCTTCTTTTTGACCTACTTGCTCTCTTTCTCGACATAAATCGGCCTTCTCTTCGACTCTAAAAAAATCGCTGAAATATATCTGCCGACAACTCCGAGACTGAACATTTGCAGACCGCCAAAAAACATAATGATAACCGTAATCGTTGTCCAGCCGCCAATTGCAATTGCCGGATCAAGTAATTTACGAACAATTACAAAAATACCGCCAACCACTGCAAGCAAAGTTGTTAAAAAACCCAATACAGTTACCAACGTTAAAGGCACCGTCGAAAAAGAAATAAGTGCAGAAATTGCGTATTTAAAGAGTTTCCAAAAACTCCATTTTGTTTGTCCTTTCTTTCTTTGAACGTTTTTATAACTGATATATTCGGTTCTAAAACCAATCCAAGTGAAAAGTCCCTTGGAAAAACGCTGATTTTCCGGCATCGACAAAACAGCTTTAACCATTTGTCTACTCATAATTCGATAATCGCGTGCTCCACTGACGAGTTTTGTCGATGAAATCTTGGAAATAAATTCATAAAAGAGATTTGAAAAGAAACTAATTAACGGCTTTTCTCCCTTGCGGTCCAACCTTCTGGTAGCAACGCTATCCAATTGTTCATTGACTAATTTTCCAAGCATCTTCGGTAAAAGAGCTGGTGGATCCTGCAAGTCAACATCCATCAAAACAACATAATCATATTTTTTTGCATAAGTCAGACCGGCATAAATGGCGGCTTCCTTACCAAAATTTCGCGAGAAGGAAACGAAGTGGACCGAGGAATCTTTCAGTTGAAGTTGTTTGATCTCAAGTAAGGTTCGATCAATCGAACCGTCATCGATATACCAAAAATCATATTTTAAATGCTTAAAGGCGTCCGGCAATGATAGCAAACCTTCGGCTGTCAAATTTTTTTTAACAGTGTCATAAAAAATATGAATATTTTCCTCTTCGTTATGAACAGGCACAATGATTGCTAACGAAGGATAAACTGTTTCCTGCATACTTATAGTTTATAAGACTTCCTTAAGTAATAAAGCGGAATTCCAAGTGCAACAGTTAAAAGCGAGATTGTAATTCCGAAAAGCTGTTCCCCAGTTGAATCATTTAATGCATTGACAATCGTCGAAATCTCAATGAATAGAGTACCGGCAATCGCCAAAATTGGAAAAAGCGGATGCAAAGGAGCTGCGAAATGCGGTTTGCGTTTTAACTGATGACGCAAAATAAAGACAGCCACAAAAGTCAAAAGATAAAAGAGAAAACTGACAAAAACCAACCAATCGGAAAGATCCTGAGAAGAGGAAAAAGCATTCAATAAGAGCGCCGCAATCAGGATTTCAAATGCCGTCGCATAATTGGGTGTTTTTGATTTTTTGCCCAAAGTATGGAAAAAACTCGAAAATGGCAATTGCCCGTGATCGGCCATTTCAAAAACGACCCTGGGGAAACTTAGAATTTTCGAGTTCAAAGTCCCAATCACCGAAATCATAACCCCAATATCCATGAGCCGGCCACCAAGCGAACCAAAGGCTTCCTGCATAATATGAAAAGGAGCATGATCGCCAAGAGAAACAATTTCTTTTCCTGGCAAAGAGCTGAAAACACCAAAAGAAACACCCATATAAGCCAGCAGAACGATAAAAATCCCAATTGTGACTGCACGAGGCAGATTTTTTTGGGCATTTTTGATCTCGCCTCCAAGATTGGAAATAATTACCCAGCCACCATAAGCAAACAATGTAGACAAAACAGCAACACCAAAATTGCCCTTATCAACCTGTTCGGATAGAACTGAAATTGCGCTTCCAGTCGCGCCGGTCTTACCAAAAAACAGACCGAACAGAATCAAAGCAAAAATAGGAATCATCTTAATAACAGTCGTCGTAATTGCAAAAGTCCGACTAACTCGGTTTTCCAGCATATTCATCAGTGCAATCAAAATGCACGCAAGTATCGAAACAGCCACAACACTTCGCATCGAAAAATAAAAAAACGTTATTTTTGTCGGCAGCTTAAAAAAAGTGACAAACAAAGTCGAAAAAAAGTAAGAGACGGACGCAATCAAAGCCGGTCCATAAAAAGAGATCTGCATCCAACCAGCCAAGAAACCCCAGAATTTTCCAAATATCTTACTAATATATATAAATACCACCAGTCTGTGGCATTTCCGAACCGAGTTCGGCAACCGACATCGCTGAAGAAAGGGTTAAAACCCCACCAACGAACCAGGCCAAAAGCGCCATTTTAGTGGATCCGGCTTCCTGCAAAACACGTCCTTGCTTAAAAAATATACCGGAACCGATGACTGTTCCAATAACAAGAGATAAAGTACCAAAAAAGCCGAAGTTTCGTTTGAGTTGTTTTTCGTTTTCGATCATGATTTTCGATTAAGTATAAAGGCTCCAGCAACCTCAAAGCAAGTACTTTCTTAAATTATTTTTGCATTACTTATTGTAAGTAAGTACAATGAGAACTAGAGAAGGAGGAATTATATGGCAATCTCAGTATTAAATTCTGATTCGTTTGAAGAAGCAACCAAATCCGGCGTGACTGTGACTGATTTTTGGGCCACTTGGTGTACCCCTTGTAAAATCCAGGCACCTATCTTGGAAAAACTTTCTAATGAAATGTCGAGTGTTAAATTCGGCAAGATTGATGTCGATCAAAACCAGGAAACGGCAAATGGACTTGGAATTAAAGCGATCCCTACCTTGATCGTTAAAAAAGACGGTGAAGTCGTTGATCGGATCGTTGGCGTACACAACCAAAAACAGTTGACTGATATTATTGATAAATATACAAAATAAAGTTTGTGAAACTATATACTTTATTGAAGAAAAGCCTGTTTAAAGCAGGCTTTTTGTTGTCAATGAAAATTAACAAGTGTTAAAATACAAAAAAAGACAGAGGTGAATTTATTTATGACAGAAAAGAAATGTTTTGGGGCCGATCTGGTTCTTGAGTCCCTATTAAATCATGACGTTAAATATGTTTTCGGCATTCCCGGAGCCAAAATAGACCGGCTTTTTGAAGTAATTGAAAATAATTCCAATGCTCCAAAACTCGTGATCACAAAACACGAACAAAACGCAGCTTTCATGGCTCAAGCGGTCGGACGTCTGACCGGAAAACCCGGTGTAGTGCTCGTAACATCCGGACCGGGAGCATCGAATCTGGCAACCGGAATTTTGACGGCACAGACTGAAAATGATCCGGTTGTCGCAATCGCCGGCCAAGTTCAAAGACAGGATCTTTATCGCCGAACACACCAATCGACTCCTTCAGTACTTTTGTTCAATGGAATTACAAAATTCACGACCGAGGTACAAGATGCAGAAAACTTATCCGAAGTAATTGCAAATGCCTTCGATATTGCCAGCGCGGCCCCTCAGGGAGCCTCTTTCATCAGTCTCCCACAAGACGTTGACGACAGTCCGGTATCGAGTCAAGCCTTGGAAAAAGTAGAAAATATTTCTGCTGGTCCGGCCAGTCCGGAACAAATCGAGTTCCTGGCAGGTAAAATACGTCAGGCAAAATTGCCGGTTATTTTGGTTGGCCAACGCGGTTCCGACGAAAAAACCGTCAAAGCTCTCCATGATTTTTTGCACGCAACTAAATTGCCGGTTGTCGAAACATTTCAAGGTGCCGGTGTTATCGATCGGTCTTTGGTAGAACAATCGTTTTTTGGGCGTGTTGGTTTATTTGCCAACCAAACCGGCGATCAACTCTTAAAAGCTTCCGACTTGGTAATTGCACTCGGTTATGATGCCGTTGAATATGAACCGCGTGTTTGGAACAAGAATAATAAACTGCCGATTGCAACGATCGATTCGATCCATGCCCAGATCGATGCACATTATAATCCGAAAATTCAATTAGTCGGCGACATGCCGGTAACAATTAATCTATTGGCCAAACAGCTCAATAATTATTCGCTGTCAAAAGAAAGCAATTCTTTGCTTAATAAATACCGTGAACAGCTTAAAAGCGAGCCTGGCGGCCCAAAATTTGTCGCAAAAGTCGGTCTGTCCCATCCTTTGGATGTTGTTCACGCCATTCAAAAACAAGTCGACGATAATATGACTGTTACTTTGGATGTTGGCTCGGTATATATATGGATGAGCCGTTTCTTCCGTTCATATCGTCCGCGTCATTTTTTAATTTCCGACGGCATGCAAACCCTGGGCGTTGCTTTGCCTTGGGCAATTGCGGCAGGTTTGGTTCGTCCAAATGAAAAAATTGTCAGTGTATCCGGGGATGGCGGCTTTATGTTTTCCAGCGCGGAATTGGAAACAGCTGTTCGACTGAAATCAAATCTGGTTCATATTATTTTTAACGATCATGGACATTACGATATGGTTAAATTCCAAGAGGAAATGAAGTACGGCAAATCAGCCGGAGTCGATTTTGGTCAAGTCGATTTTGTGAAGTTTGCCGAATCCTTTGGAGCAAAAGGCTTGCGTGTAGATGATCCTACAAAAATCGACCAAGTTTTGACTGAGGCGTTTAATTGGGATCAAGGACCGGTTTTGGTCGATATTCCAGTCGATTATTCGCACGATACCGAACTTTATTCGGAATTGATCGAAGGAGGTATGGATTAAAAATGAAAGATTTAACAAAAGCTTATCAACATGGCACTTTGGCTCAAATTATGGATGGCCAATATGATGGGACAATACTGCTTAAAGATCTTCTCGAACACGGCGATTTCGGTATTGGTACAACAACCGGAATCGGGGTCGAATTAATAGTTTTGGATGGGGTGGCTTATGGAATCCCCAGCAGCGGAAAAGTCCAAAAAATGGACATCGAGCACGAAAAAGCACCCTTTGCAAATATTAACTACTTCGATCAAAAGTTGAAGAGCGAAAGCCTAATTAATCTTGATTCCGATAGTTTTCGAAAAAGGGTTGAAGAAGAATATAAACTTAAAAATGTCTTTGCCGCAATTAGAGTACACGGAGAATTTACAAATGTTTTGGCGCGATCAGCCGATAAACAAGAAAAACCATACCCGCCATTTTCAAAGGTCGCGGCAGCGCAACATGAATTCCATGTTGATTCACTGACGGCAACGATGGTTGGCTATTATTCAGCAGCGATGTATGAAGGGACAACCGCGGCCGGCTTTCACCTTCACATTCTCTCCGATGATCGTCAATTCGGAGGGCACCTATTAGATTTTAAAATCAAAAAAGCCGACCTCCAGGTTCAGATTTTTCAGGATTTCCAGTTGCATCTACCAATTGAAAATCCCGATTTTCGCCGACGCGAATTAGACTTGGAAACTTTAAAAAAAGCGATTGAAAAGACAGAATAAATAATAAAAACGGACCGTTATTTGATCCGTTTTTTTAAAACTTATTTTTGAAAAATCAAAGAATCTGACAAAATTCAATTGTTTCTTCATTTGGCCCAAGAATATTGAAGAAACGAATTCCACGATCCCAGAACGAAGGGATTGATTGAATTTCATCATTAACCAAACGTAGGCCTTGTTCTTTAGCAGCGCTAAAAGCTTTTTCGATATCCGTTGTATTCAGGGAAATGTGATTAATTGCACCGGCCTTCATAACCGCTGGATCGCCTTCCCATGTTTCAATCGTTAAATTGCCAAAGCGCATAAATGCACAACGATTCTTGCCGTTTTTGAACAATCCGGCTTCTTCAAAACCAAGCGATTTATAGAAATCGATCGTTTTATCCAAATCAGCCGAAGGAATACCCACGTGTTGAATTCCGGTAAAGAAATTTTTTAATGCCATGTTGAAATTCTCCTTTTTATTAATTAATTTGTTTTCCAACATCCAGTGCCTGGTGATGGAGATGGAGAAAGACCCGCTTATCGGCAAAACCGGTAATTCCACCTTGAAAGAGAAAGGCGAAAATCGTGCCCAAGCCCAAATTTGTAAACTGGTGATCGATAATTAAAGCAATGATTGCCAGAACCGTTGGTGGAATATAGGATACCCACATCGCCGCTGCAGCATTGCCTTTGAAATATTTAAAACGCAGAACCTGCATTAAATCATCCGCCGGATGCAAAATCAGATTAACTCTTTGATAAATCGAGATAGCAGTTGCGATCAAGGCAACACCGAAGAAGTTTAAAACGATATAAAGAATGATCATTCCTAAACTGTGGGCTTCTGGCAAGCCTTTGAATACCGGATAAACACCATTGAAAAAATCAGCGAAAACCTGAATCAATGCTGAGAAAGGAACCATAAAAATCATATTTCCGATTGCTCTTGACCAAGACCAATGACCGATCAGAATCGCGTTCAAAATTACTGTTAGAACACCAATAATAATAAAGGCCCAGAAAAGATTCCAATTAAGCGCATCTCCGAAATTTGCTGTTGCAGCGGTCCAATAAGCAGCTCCTAAATAAGAAGGATGGATTTTAGCACTTGTTACCAGTGTCAAAACATTTCCAGCTGAGTTAATAACCAGCGATAAGATGAAGTAAGCAATTGAGCTCTGCATTGAAATTGTTCGTGTTTTTTGTATTGGTTCTGTTTTTGATGTTGCTGAGATATTAGAAGACATCGATTAAGCACCTACTTTAACAACAGCTTTGCTGACATTTTTAACACTGCCATCAAGATAATCGGAAACTTTATCAAGTGATGGTTCATTACTAATCAAAGACAATACGTCCAATTTCCCGCTCGACAACAATGCCAAAGAATCTTCAAAAGCATTAGGGTTGATAAAGGAACCTTGAATTGTAAGTTGCTTTTGATAAACCTCGTAAGTATTCATTTTGAATTCCTGATTTGGTTTTCCGACACCAAACATCAAGACTTGCGCTCCTTTGACAGTTGCATTAACGGCTTGTTCTTGTGTTTCGGGAAGACCGACTGCTTCGATCACAACATCATAATCAGCCGGAATCTTGTCGCGAGTCGTATTGTAAGTATTGGTAACGCCAAATTTTTCTTTGTTCAGAGCCAGCTTTTCATCGATAATACCGGCAAAATCCACTTGATGAACTCCGTAAGCACACAGAAGTTGAACAAACAATTGACCCATAAAACCATCACCGATTACCAGAGCCTTTTGATAAGGCGTTAACTTTAACAACTTAACACCGTGAACAGCACATGAAATCGGTTCGGTTGTGGCGGCGGCTTTTAAAGAAACGTTGTCAGGAACCTTGTAAACCTGTGTCGAAGGTGCTGTGAAGTATTGTTCCAAACCTCCGTTACGGGTAACACCGACGGCCGACAAATTATCACAAAGTTCTGGACGGCCAGTCCGGCAATAGAAACAGTGGCCACAGTATATGTTCGGATCAACCGTTACCCGGTCGCCGACCTTGACGCTTGTAACTTTCTCACCAACTTCGGAAACAACCCCGGAATTCTCGTGTCCCAAAACAATTGGTGGAACCGCAGCGGCCGAACCCGGCAAACCATTGTAAAGAGCATGGTCGGTTCCACAAATTCCGGCGTATTTGGTCTCGATCAAAACCTCATTTGCCTTCACTTGAGGCTTGTCGACTTGTTCAATTTTCATATTCTTAACGGCAGTTAATACTAATGCATCCATCGTTGCCATAATAAAATCTCCTTTTTTCAACGATTGTCAATTTAAGAATCAACAAAGGAATCATTATTCAAAATGGGAAATAATCTTTAATTCAAACCCTTTTATGTGAAATAATTGACTTATTGTATTATATCACTATTAAAATAATTTTTTCACTAACTTTATTTACGATATTCCAAAAGTGCCAAAGCAAAATCGCCTAAAGTCGCTGATCCGTTCTCCTTGATTGCCGGCATCACAATATAATCTTCCAGTTTTCCAACATCGACGTAATCATTTAACAGCTCTTTAAACTGGACACGAACCTTTTTCAAAAATTCCTCGCTAACGACGCCGCCGCCAAAAACAATCTTTGCCGGGCGAAGTGTCAAAGTAACTTGAATCGCTGCTTGAGCAACATAATAAGCCACTATGTCCCAAACATGGTCAGTCAGTGGAACGTTTTGACCTTTTTTACCGGTTCGCGCTTCAAAAGTCGGACCGGAAACGAGTCCCTCAAGGCAATCGCCGTGAAAAGGACAAATTCCTGGAAAGTCCAAATCATCCGGATGACGCTTTAAACGTACATGCCCCATTTCCGGATGGCCAAGATCACCGATAAATTTGCCATTCACAATCGCGCCGGCACCAACACCAGTTCCGATCGTGTAATAAACCAAAGAATTAATATGCTCGTTGAATAAAGTCGAAATAACATATTCTCCATAAGCCGAACCATTAACATCAGTGGTCCAATGAATTGGTACATCAAAATCTTTTTTTAAACGACCTACGAAATCAACATCGGCCCAACCGGGTTTTGGCGTATTTGTTATGTAACCATATTTTGGCGAATTGCGACGCAATTCAATCGGTCCAAACGAAGAAACGCCAATCGCTTTTACATCGTCAAATTTCTTAAAATATTCGACACATTTTGTCAATGTTTCTTCTGGTGTAGTCGTTGGAAAACGAACAATATTTTTTGTCCGGTAATCCTCATTGCCGACGGCACAAACAAATTTGGTACCGCCAGCTTCAATGCTTCCTAGTAACACTCGCATCTCCCTCTGGTACAAAAATAAGAATTGATATAAAAAACAATCAATTATTTCACTCTGAAGGATAAATAAATCCAATTCAGAATCAGTTCGATCAAGTTTTTTCCGATCCAACCAGATTTATAAATCCTTCATTAACTTGATGTTGTCGTTTTCAAAAAAGCAATCAAGTGAAGTTTTCCACAAAATTCAATTAGTTTGTGGAGAGCTTTTTGACTGTTTTTAGGGATTGATTTAAATTATTTTTAAAAGTTTAATAAAGAATTTCATTCTCGATATGTTTGCCTTGAGAAAGGGCAATCGCATCGTTTAAAGCTATTTCAACCATATTTTTAACGGCCAGGTTCGTATAAAAAGCCACGTGTGGCGACAGTAAAACGTTGTCCCTCGACATTAATTCCTGAACATCAGCCGGAAGTTTGTCAGGATTTTGGATTTTGCCCATAAACTCGGTTTCATTGGGCAAAACATCCAGAGCTGCTCCAGCTAATTTTCCGCTACGCAAATTTTCCAATAAAGCCGAAGTTTGAATAATCCCTCCGCGGGCAAAGTTTAAAATGTATGCATTCTTTTTAACTTTTTGAAAAAAATCTTTGTCGGCCATACCATTGGTCTGCTTGTTTAAAGGCGTATGGAAAGTGATAACATCAGCCCTTTTCAAAGCATCGTCAAGATTTGTATAATCCAAAAAAGCTTCATTTTGAGCATGGTAAACCGGATCAACTGCCAAAACCTTCGCGCCAAGTACATGAAGCATCTCAGCCAGAGCCGAACCAATACGTCCAGCGCCGATAACAGCGACCGTTAGATCATGGATTTCTTTCCCCTGAGGGGCTGCAGACCATAACCAATTACCCGATTCTGTGGCCTGATAATATCTCTTGTTGTTACGGATCAGGTTTAAAAGTTGTGTCAATGTGTATTCGGCAATCGCTCTTGGCGAATAAGCTGCGACATTTGACGCACGCAGTCCGGCTTTATGAATCGCATCGATATTTAAAATATCGTAACCAACCTGACGGATACTGATTTGCCTGATACCTAATTCAGCCAGACGAGAATACACCATGTCAGGAATGTTGACCGTCTGTTGGGTAACAACCGCATCGAAACCGGCTGCCAAATCGACATTTTTTTCGGATAAATAATCGGTTTCCTGAACGATTTCATGGCCAGTACGATTGGCAAACTCTTCAATATAAGGTACTTCATCTTCGAAAACAGCATACATTAGGATTTTCATATTGTTGCAATCTTAACAAAAAAATCCTCAATAACAAACTAAAAGATATCGGATTATGAAAAGGAAAACAAAATCTTTTTCTTGACTTTTAATTTTAATAAAGTTATTATGACATGTTGTCATATGACAACATGTCATAATAAAAACAATCTGTATGCCGAAAGAAACTTTTTACAATTTAAGTGAAGAAAAACGTCAAAGGATTATTAATTCCGCTGAAAAAGAGTTCTTCCGCGTGCCCTTATCAAAGGCAAGTATTGCCAATATAGTTACTGGAGCCCAAATCCCTCGGGGAAGTTTTTATCAATATTTTGATGATTTGAATGATTTGTATCATTATTTTTTTGAAAAAAAATTTCAGGGCTTTCATGAAAATTTCAAAAAAGAACTCGAAAATCACCAAGGCGATTTGATTGAGGCATGGCGGCAAGTCGCAAAAAAAGTCTTGAGAAGAATTGTGAATGGCGAGAATTCGATTTTTTTCGAAAATGCTATTTTCGGTTTGAATATTCAACGAGATCAAAATATTATTGATAGTTTTGCGAATTTTCATCATCCGGAAAACAAAGCACCGGAATATTTCGATGAGATAGATTTCTCTTTTTTGAAAATAAAATCAAAAAAGGATCTGATAACTTTGCGGCACATAATGTCGGGAATCATCATTCAAGCAGCAACGGCCTACTTTTCAAAATGCGATTCCGGTCAAAAAGTGGATTTAGAAGAGATCCTGGAAGGAATAGACAAACAAATAGACTGGTTAAAATACGGAGTATATAAGGAGAAAGAGCATGATTAAATTAGCCAAAGGAAGAATGAGCATATGGGCAGTTGCAGCATCAGTCGTTTTTATGATCATTCAGGTTTATACGATGCTGCTTTTGCCTGATTTGACTTCTAATTTAATCAATAACGGCGTTATCAAAGGCAATATAAACTACATATATCATACAGGTGTCTGGATGGCCTTATATTCGTTCATCTCGGTTTTAGCCGGTGTGGCTAATGTTTATGCTTCAGCGATTGCCTCACAAAAACTTGGGATGCTCTTAAGACGCGATATCTATAACAAAGTAATGAGCTTTTCCAACAAAGAATTCGACCAAATCGGCACTTCGTCTCTAATTACAAGAACAACCAACGACGTCGTCCAAATTCAAAATGTCGCCATGATGTTTTTAAGGATGATGCTTATGTCTCCGATCATGCTGGTGGCGGCCAGTATTATGGCCTATAGCAAGTCGCCTCAATTAACAAAAATTTTTCTCGTATCGATTCCGGTTTTGGTGATTGTAATCGGTATTGCGATGTACTTTGCGATACCACTTTTCAAAGCAATGCAGAAAAAACCGACCGAATCAATCTGGTTTTTCGTGAGGGACTGACTGGTGTCCGGGTTATTCGTGCTTTTGGGCGAGACAAGTTCGAACAGTCTCGTTTTAAAGATGCTAACGATGACTATACAGACAATGCCATAAAAGTCTTTACAATTATGTCGGCAATTTTTCCTTTGGTAACCTTGATAATGTCTGGAACAAATGTCGGTATCACTTGGTTCGGAGCAAAATTAATCTCCTATCAGGCAATGCAAACCGGTGACCTGGTTGCCTTTATGACCTATGCAATGCAGGTTATGATCAGTTTTATGCTTCTGTCAATGATCTTCGTAATGGTTCCTCGTGCCCAGGCCTCGGCGGATCGAATCAATGAATTATTTAATTCCAAATCAACAATTATAGATCCCAAAGAATCAGTAAAAGCCCTTGAGAAACCGGAACTGTCTTTCAAAGACGTTGAATTCTTTTATGATGGTGCTGAAGAAGCAGCACTCAAAAACGTAAACTTCTCTGCCAAAATTGGTGACACAGTCGCAATTATTGGTGGAACCGGCTCTGGAAAAACGACTTTGATTAATTTAATTCCGCGTTTTTACGATATTGACAAAGGATTAATTACAGTTAACGGTCAAAATATCAAAAACTACCGTCAACATGATCTTCGCGATTTAATAGCTCTTACGCCACAAAAAGCAACCCTCTTCACCGGAACTGTTCGCGATAATCTTAAATATGGAAATCCGAATGCCAGCGACGAAGAACTCTGGCATGCCTTGGATGTTGCCCAAGCCAGTGATTTCATTAAAGAACTGGACGGCGGTCTGGACGGCCACGTTGAACAAGGGGGCTACAATTTCTCTGGAGGCCAAAAGCAGCGCTTGGCAATTGCCCGTTCTCTAGCCAAAAAAGCTTCAATTTACATCTTTGACGATAGCTTCTCGGCCTTGGACTTTAAAACCGATGCCAATTTGCGGGCTGCTTTGAAAAAAGACCCAGAAATTAAAAAATCAATCGTTGTTATCGTTGCCCAAAGAATTTCAACGGTTGTCGATGCCGATACTATTCTAGTTCTTGAAGACGGAAAAATGACCGGTGTCGGCACGCATCAGGAATTAAAGAAAAAAACAAAGCATATCACGCAGATTCGGAAAGGAGATCAATAATGGCCGAAAACAACAAAACGACTCAAAAACATCCTGGCGGCCCGCGCGGTTTCGGACCGCATGGTGGCCCGGGTCTGGTAGAAAAACCAAAACATTTTTGGCCAACCACAAAACGTTTATTCGGTTATATGAAAAAGCGTTGGCTGGCTGTCAGTTTTGTGGTCGTTTTTGCAATCGGATCAGCAATTTTCCAAGCACAAACTCCAAAAATTCTTGGAAAAGCAACGACTCAAATTTATGAAGGGGTTCTCTCGGGAGCTGCCGAAATAAAAGCCGGGATGCACATTTCCACTTTGCCGATGAATTGGGACAAAATTATCAGTATCGTGATTGAAGTTATTGTCTTATATATACTGGCGGCAATTCTTTCTTTTGCACAACAATTTATCATGACGCGTGTTTCCCAGCATACCGTTTTCGATCTTCGACGCGACTTGAAAAACAAAATGCGGAATCTTCCGATCAGCTACTATGACACACACTCCAATGGCGATATTATGTCCAGAGCAACCAATGATATGGATAATATTTCGTCGACTCTGCAACAAAATTTGACCCAGCTGATTACCTCGATTGCAACCTTTTTCTCGATTCTTTGGATGATGATCTCAATTTCGATCCCATTAACTTTATGGGTTTTGATTATCGTACCTGTTTCAGTTGTTATCATCGGAATCGTCGCACCCCGTTCACAAAAATATTTTTCCGATCAGCAACGCCACTTGGGATTATTGAACAATCAGATCGAAGAAACTTATGCCGGATATACAATCGTCAGAGCCTATAATCACGAAGACAAAGAACGACAAAGCTTTGCAGCAGAAAACGATCAAATTTATAAAGCCAGCTGGAAAGCCCAATTTATTTCCGGCATGATTATGCCTCTAATGACCTTTATCAATAATTTGGGTTACATCGGCATTGCAATTCTCGGTGGGATTAAAGTCGCTAATGGCAAAATTCCAATCGGTGATATTCAGGCCTTTCTTCAATATACCGATCAATTCAGTCAACCGATTTCTCAAATTACCAATCTTACAAACCAAATTCAATCAACAATTGCTTCTGCAGAGCGTATTTTTCAAGTTCTTGATGAACCGGAAATGAAAAATAATAAGCAAAATCTTCCGGTCAAAAAAGAAAAAGAAATAATTAATTTCGATCACGTTCAATTCGGATACAATCCCAATGACGAATTATTGATGACCGATTATAATTTGCCGGTTAAAAAAGGCGAAATCGTTGCGATTGTGGGACCGACCGGGGCTGGAAAAACGACTATGATCAACCTTCTCGAACGCTTTTACGATATAAAAGCCGGTTCGATCCGTTTCAACGGCCAGGATACACGTGATATGAGCCGCGAAAAATTACGTTCCCACTTCGCAATGGTACTTCAAGACACCTGGCTTTTCACTGGAACAATCTATGACAATATCGCTTACGGAAAAGAAAATCCATCAAAAGATGAGGTTATTAAAGCGTCAAAAGCCGCCCACGTCGACACTTTTGTAAAGCAACTGCCAAAAGGATATAAAACAATTCTTAATGAAGAAGCGTCAAATATCTCTCAAGGGCAGCGGTAATTGATTACAATTGCGCGAGCTTTTCTTGCCAATCCGGAAATTCTGATTCTCGATGAAGCGACTTCTTCTGTTGACAGTCGAACAGAAGTCCAAATTCAACATGCAATGGAAACTCTGCTAAAAGGAAGAACGAGTTTTGTCGTCGCACATCGTCTTTCAACAATCCGCGATGCTCAGCATATTGTCGTTATGAACCACGGATCAATTGTTGAAACCGGAAATCATGACTCGTTAATGAAGAAAAACGGTTTTTATGCCGATCTGTATAATAGCCAATTTTCCGGAAAGGTGGTTATCTGATGAAGAAGTCAACGAAAATAATTTCAGAGATAATCCTTCTCCTTTTAATAGTTTCCGGTGTCAGATATTATATCTTTCGCCCAGCGAAAGTCGAACCGGATAAAACAGTTTACAAAGCAAGTGGTTTGTCCACGAATATCAAGGGAACCGCAACTAAAAATAAATTTATCAGCTATTCAATTAATGACGGAAAAAAGCATTCTGTTCGAATCAGATCGAATTCTTTTGCAATAAATATTCCAAGTTCGAATAAAGAACAGAAAGTAACGATTTATAATGGCAACGTATCTGCCAAAATAGTTGTTAAAGCAAGTAAACAATTGGCTGACTACCAAAAATTCGCCAAAAAATATAATCAATCTTTAATTGCCAGTTCCCTACCGAAAAGCATTATTAAAAAAGCAAACGAATTAAAAAAAGCGCAAGCGGCAAAACAAACAACGGCCGCCGAAATCGCTCGAATGAGTCGGACCGAACAACTTCAATTGGAAGAAAAAAACAAAGAATTAAAGCAGGACGCCAAAGAAGTTCAAGCGGCAACAGCGAAGTTGAAATCAGAAAACAAGGATAACCTTCTACCGAAAAAGCTTAAAAATGCGATTAAAAATGCTGTTAGCAATAAAAATTATATTATAAGAGTCAACGTCGCTAATGGTCGATTAATCGGAATATCCTTAATCGTCCCGGCTAAATTGCTTTCAAGCGGAAGCAATAAAAAATCAGCTCAAACTTTCGCAACAACTTTCGCCTTGCTGGCTAATTCACTTGGCGCCAATTCAAAAAACGTTTTAGAAAAGTTCACAAAGTTTGCCAAAGAAGCAAAAACATCGCAGACAACCTCTTTGAAGACAATCAGCTCAAAAGGAATTAAATTTGATACCGGCTTTTCAACCAAGAAAATCTATATCTTCATTACTAGATGAGAATTCTAATTTTTAAAATTGGGACTTTTTTCACTTGAAAGGGGTTACCAATTATTCTATAGTTAAAAGGTTGTTTTAAACGTTTTACAAAATAAAAAAATAAGAAAGGTATTTTATGGGAATTTTAATTGCCTTGATTCCTGCCATAACTTGGGGATCAACTGGCTTAGTTAACACAAAAATGGGTGGATCAGCTGCCCAACAAACACTCGGCATGACTTTCGGCGCATTAATTTTCGGTTTGGCAGTAATGCTGTTTTATGTGATTCCAAATCATATTTCGCTTGATTACCGCATATGGATAGTCGGCCTATTTTCCGGAATTTTTTGGGCAGTTGGTACAGCTGGACAATTCGTCGCCTATAAAGATATGGGCGTTTCTTCGGCTTTTCCGCTTTCAACTGCCGGACAAATTGTTTCAAACGCAATAATGGCAGCAGCCGTTCTTGGCGAATGGACAACAATTCAGATGTGGATTTTCGGTGCAATTGCCATTACATTGGTTACAACTGGCGCGCTTTTGACTTCCGCTCGTTCAAAAGCTTCCAAGTCTACCAGTACCCAAAGACCGGCTGCCTATTCACACGGGTTGATTGCTCTTCTGCTTTCAACAATCGGCTACATGCTTTACTTTGTTTTTCCAAACTTGATGTTCAAAGTCGGCTTTATCAGCAAGGCCGTCCATGAAGCTAATAATGGCGCCAGCTACATGACGGCAATCATTGGTCCTCAAGCAATCGGCCAGGTTATAGGTGCTTTTATTATCGTAATTTTTGTTTTCCACGAATCCGAAAAAATGTTTCAAAAAGCAACTTGGAGAAATATCTTAACCGGTTTAAACTGGGGAGTCGGAAATTTATTTATGTTTATTTCAACGGCCAACCCGGCAATCGGGCAAGCAACGGCCACAACCCTTTCACAGATGGGTGTGATTGTCGGAACCTTCGGTGGAATTTATCTTTTACACGAAAAAAAGACTCGCGATCAAATGGTTAAAATAGTTATCGGCTCTGTTCTTGTCGTGATTGGCGGAGTTTTGATCTCAAATTTAAGCAAACTTTAAAAGTTTTGCAAATAAAAAAGCATTCAGATAGAGAATGCTTTTTTATTTATCCAAGTTTCAATTTTTCAAAAGTTTCTTCTGGTGAAAAACAAATTACTTAAACATCTTCTTTGTGGCCCTTGCAATCACTTTTGGATCTTTTTCATAATGATGAAGTTTGGTTAATTTACTAGAAGGAATACCGAGGAATTTGTAAACGGCCACCTGCGCCGCTCGAATCGAATATTGTTCGGTAAAGACCATATCGAAGGGCATTTCAGCAAATTGACTAATAAAGGCTAAATTTTTAGAATTCTTTGGTACAACCGCAGGACGGTCCCCAACTGCGCGCCGGTTAAAAAGAGCACTGGCATAAGGCATATAAACCGGAACCACGTTAACAACCGAATCCCAAATCTGGTCAAGATGATCACCGATTTTATCAGCTGCCCCATCGACTTCATTTAAATGACCAATCAATTCACTAAGAATTTCCCGACCGGTCATTTCAATAAATGTTTTGTCAACATAGTCCCCTTTCTTTCTAGGAAACATTGCATAGCCCCAAAAAACGGTCTCATTTTCTTTTTGAGCTTTAAAGTGTGGCTGATGATGAACAACGATCGAAAGCAAATTATTCGAATCGACCCAAGTATTTAAGGCATTGCCGGGTTCCTGCTGAGTAATTCGGGTAATTTGATTCAACAAGAAATGATTATTGGTTGTCACCGTGAAGCTCATCCATTCGGATTGCGAACGGTCGTTGAAAAACTTATCCGGATGGCCAAGGGAATAAAAATGCTCGGTTGCTTGTTTCCACAAAGCTGCTGATGGAGCATATTCTTTGTTTTCGACAATTGCTGTGTCGATATCACCGATACTTGCCGAATCAGTAATCGCACCGTTTGTATCAAAAATAAAATCATCTTTTTCAACGTTGATTTTTGATTTCTTTCCAGAATCAACATTTTCCAACTCCAAGCCGGTCACGATAATGTCATCGCGAAAAGGCGTATCGGCAAAATCAAAAGCAGTAACTTTAGTATCATTTACAAATTCAACCCCGCTATTTTCCAAATACTTCCGCATTGGCAAAATAATCGATTCATATTGATTGTAAGGAGTTCGCGTAACGCCTTCCAGAGTATTAATTCGGGAAAACTCTAAAATCATTCGGTTCATATAACGGCGAAGTTCCATCGCCGAAGATTCTTTTTTAAAAGCAAAAGTCGTTTCCCACATATACCAGAAATTAGTTGTAAAGATGTGCGGACTTGTCTTAAACCACTCCTCAATCGAGATGTCGTTTAATTTTTCTTCATCCTTTTCCGGCATCAGCATTAATTTGGTCAAAAAACTTCGATCGCGCATATTAAACTGCATCTTTTTGTAATCATTTTTACCGTTAATTCTCAAACCATTGACTTTGTCCATCAAACGAGCAACATCGTGGGTTGGATGGGCGTGATCAAAATGTAAAATATCGTCGGTCACTGACTGACCAGGATTATCTAAAGACGGAACGCTTCGCAAAATGTCCCAGAGATTTTCATAAGTCGCCTCATTAAGCATGCGACCACCCTCGGCCAAAAAGCCCTTTGTATTGCTTAATTTAGGCCCCCGGTATTCCTTGGTATATTCTTCAACCAAATTACCATCATTTGCGCCGTGGGTATTTAAACCATACATTGTGATTTGTTTGCCAGACCATTTGCCATCACGAATTAAATATATTCCAGCAGACAGATTTCCAATTCCAGTTCCGATCATATAAACATGTTGTGTCATAAGATTACTCCTTTAACAATTTCGGAATGAATATTCATTCAAAACTTTATATGAACTATTTTACACCCCTAAAAAAACTTTTTCTTAAATAAGAAATAAGCCAATAAATTCATCAAAATTTCTTCTGTCCACAAATATAAATTAGCAAGATATTTATCTTGCACCATTTGCTCCTAATAAATAAACGCTAGATCTGTTTTGTGTCTCTCTTTCTTTTTTTAAAAATGTTTGACAAAGCAATCGGCCCTTGTTATATTGTGTTACGTAGATTTCAAACGAATTGATCTGGAAAGTACTTTTCCAGTAATGTCTAGAGAGTCGGTACTAGCTGTAAGCCGATCTTTACTAAGAAAAGGAAAATGGCCGGTGATTGGTTGATACGAACGGTTTACCGAAAGTATCAAACGGAATGGTCCTCGTTATCGGACACGCCATTGCTGTTAGCCCATCTGCTAACAAAGATGGTTAGTAAGGTTTATTTGTGCAAGCAAAGAAACAAATCAGGATGGTAACGCGACAAGTCGCTTCTGTATTAATTTACAGGAGCGATTTTTTTGTCGGGAAATTCCGCGAGAAATCACTAAATTTTGGGATCGGAGATTTATTTATTATGAAAAGAGCAATTAAAAAGGCAGCCTATTTTTCACTTTCAAGTCTGGCCGTGAGTACCTTAGCACTTGTTTTGCCGGCAATTAATTCAAATACAGTTGCATCTGCCAAGGCCAAAGCAATCACAGTTAAAGTCGGTGTAATGACAATGGATGACGAGGCCAAGGCTGAATGGAAAGTCATCAGCAAATATGCTAAAAAGCATGGAAATGTCACAATTAAATATGTTCAATTTACCGATTATTCCCAGCCCAACAAGGCTTTAGAAGACGGCAATATCGACTTGAACGCTTTTCAGCATTATGATTTTTTGGATAATTGGAACAAAGAAAATCACGGTGATATCAAGGCAATCGCTAAAACAGTCATCGCACCGATTCGTCTTTATACCAAAAAAGGATATAAGAGTGTCAAGGATCTTCCAAAAGGGGCACAAATTGCCATTCCTAATGATGCAACCAACGAGGGTCGCTCCTTGGTTGCCTTGCAGACAGCTGGTTTAATTAAATTAAAGAAGGGTGTCACTTTGGCTACTCCAAGTGATATCACAAGTAATCCAAAAAAGATCAAAATAACTCTGGTCGACGCTTCGCAGACCGCCCGTTCTTTAAGTTCAGTCGATGCTGCTTTTGTAAACAACACCTTCGTTTCATCAGCCGGATTAAAATTCAAATCAGCCATATACGTTGAACCGGTCAACAAAGCATCAAAGAAGTGGATCAACGTGATCGCTGCCAAACCAAATTACAAGAAAAACAAAGCCAAATACGCTGCCTATAAAGAAATCATTAAAGGCTATCACCAAAAGAAAGTTAAGCAGTTAATCAAAAAATATTCTGACGGTACTGAACTGGCAGCTTGGGATATCAAAATAAAGTAAGGAGAAATTTAAGATGTCGGAAAATACAAATATTACATTGACAAGGCCACCATTCCGGGCCGACATTGTTGGCAGTTTTTTAAGACCCGAGAATTTAAAAATTGCGCATAAAAAATTTAGCGCCGGTGAAATAGACCAGGAAAAGCTACTTGAGATTCAACAGAAAGAAATTAAAAAAATTGTCGATAAACAAGTCGAACTTGGTTTAAACGATGTTACCGACGGAGAATTTTCCCGCAGTTGGTGGCATTTGGACTTTCTTTGGGGATTTTCCGGAGTTGGTAAATATGACTACGAAAAAAGTTATAAATTTCATGGTAGCAAAACGAGAACCGATAACGCGGAATTAGTTGGAAAAATTGCTTACAATCCAAATCATCCTTTTTTCGCTGCCTTCAAATATTTAAAATCAATCACACCATCTAATATCCTGCCTAAACAAACAATCCCATCTCCGAGCTTGCTGTTTAGGGATAATCGGAGTGACAATTGGCATCATTTTTACGAAAATTGGATTGATTATTTGGCTGACATCGCAGCTGCCTATCATAAAACAATTCTTCATTTTTACGAATTGGGGGCTCGCTATATTCAACTAGACGACACAACTTGGGCCTTTTTAATCAGTAAATTAAATGACACAAAAAACGATCCCGAAAGTCGTCAAAAATATGAAAAAATAGCCAACGATTCAATCCAAGTAATTAATAATCTTTTAAAGGATTTACCAGAGGATCTAACGGTAACAACTCACATCTGTCGTGGAAACTTCAAGTCGACTTACCTTTTTTCTGGAAGCTATGACGTAATTGCTAAATATTTAGCACAACTGAATTACGATGGATTATTTTTGGAATACGATAACGACCGTTCTGGTGGATTTCAACCATTAAAACAAATTTGGAAGCAAGATTCGAATAAAAGAATAATTCTTGGAATAGTGACTTCTAAACTGCCCGCATTAGAGGAACAGACGAAACTAATCGATCGCATCCAAGAAGCCAGCGAATATGTCCCCTTGGAAAACCTCGGAATCAGTACTCAATGTGGGTTTGCTTCAACCGAAGAAGGTAATCTGCTGACAGAGGATCAACAGTGGGAAAAATTAAAACTGGTTATTTCAACTGCTAAAAAAGTTTGGAAGGAGTAAAAATGGTTGCGACAACAAAAATTAGACAGGATTATTTAGAAAAACTGGCACAATTAATTAAAATTCCAAGCGTTTCGGCCAAAAAAACAGGTCTAAAAGAAGCCAGCGAGTTGATTGGGAGTTTTTTTAAAGAATTAAAAGCCGACCAGGTGATTATTGACGATCAATATGAGTTTCCGCTTGTATTAGCTCAATTTAAAGCCACAAAGGATAATGCAAAAACACTTTTAATTTACAATCATTACGATGTCCAACCGGCTGAGCCTTTTGATCTTTGGCATAGCGACCCATGGATTCTGACCGAACGCGACAACAAGTTCTTTGGTCGCGGCATCGATGATGACAAAGGAAATTTGTTGGCTCGTTTAACAGCGTTGGCCGAATATCTAAAAGAAAACAATCATTCTTTACCGGTAAACATCGATTTTGTTGTTGAAGGTTCTGAAGAAACAGCTTCCCGCGGTCTCGCTAATTATTTAAAAAAACATGCTCAATTTCTGAAAAACGATCTCGTAATTTGGGAATCCGGCGGATACAACAACAAGGGTCAGCAGGAAATCGGCGGCGGGACCAAAGGAATTGTAACTTTAGATCTGAAAGCAAAAACTGCTGGACGGGATTTGCATTCCAGTTTTGCCCCTGTAATTGATTCAGCTGCCTGGCAATTGGTTGCAGCAATTAATTCCCTGCGTAATTCTGACGGCACAATTGCAATCAAAGGGGTTTACGACACGGTACGCAAACCAAGCGAACGAGAACAGGAATTGGTCAATCAATATTCGACCATTGACGAGCATTTATTAGTCGACAGTTTTCAATTAACAGCTCCGCTTTTAAACAGCCAAACAAAAACTGAATTATTAAAAGCTTTATATTTTTCACCCGCTCTAAATATCGAAGGAATTCAATCTGGTTACCAGGAAGATGGTGTTAAAACGGTTTTGCCAGCTGAAGCAACTGCAAAATTGGAGATCCGACTAGTCCCAGATCAGGACCCACACGATATTTTTCAAAAAGTTGTCGACCATTTAAAAAATAATCATTTTGATAACGTTCAAGCCGAATATACTTTGGGAGAAACACCATACCGTTCCGATCTATCTGCACCAGAAATTCAGCGAGTTATTAAAACAGATAAACAAATCTACGGTAACGATATTTCATTGCTGCCAACGACTCCTGGAACCGGCCCAATGGCTTACTTTTACAACAACTTTAAATCGCCAATCGCTGCCATCGGAATCGGTTACAGCGATTCAGCCGATCACGCCCCTGATGAAAATGTCCGAATAAAGGATTATTTTGATCACGTCGACTTTACAAAGGAATTAATTAAAAGTTATGAGTGATTCGATCATTGAACTGAAAAACATCAGTGTTCATTTTCAAAACGGAAGCGAGTCGATTGATGCGGTAAAAAATATTAATTTGGCAATCGAAAAAGGAGAAATTTTTGGAATTGTCGGCTATTCTGGTGCCGGAAAATCCAGTTTGGTTCGTTTAATTAATTTGCTTCACCATCCGAGTAGCGGAGATATGATGATTGGTCAGACAAAAACTGTAAAAAACGGTAATGTTCTGATCAAAGGAAAAGAATTACGTAATTTGCGTCAAAAAATCGGGATGATTTTTCAGCATTTCAATCTTCTGGATCAATCAACAGTCTTAGGGAACGTCCTCTTTGCTTTGAAGCATTCCAAAATGTCCAAAGAAAAGAGACTGGAAAAGGCCAAAAAACTGGTGGAAGAAGTTGGCCTCTTTGACCGCATCGATAACCATCCTTCTCAATTATCCGGCGGTCAAAAACAAAGAGTTGCAATTGCGCGAGCATTGGCTAATGACCCGGAAATTTTAATTTCCGATGAAGCGACTAGCGCCCTTGATCCAAAAACAACCAAGCAAATCCTCGAATTGTTGGCTGATTTAAATAAACGAACCGGCTTGACAATCGTCTTGATTACTCACGAAATGCAGGTAGTCAAAAATATTGCCAATCGGGTTGCCGTGATGAGAGATGGTGAAATCATCGAAAAAAATTCGACTTATAGCATCTTTGCCGATCCACAAAAACCTTTAACGAAAGAATTTATCGAATCGGCTTCCGGTAATCAGGAAGCTCTTGAAAAAATTTTGAGGCAACCGGAAATCGCCCGATTGCAAAAGAACGAGTTTTTAATCCAACTGGGATTTAGTGGCTCTTCGACTGACGAACCATTAATTTCTTCATTGGCAAAAAATTACGGAGTTTCAGCCAATATTCTTTACGGAAATGTCGAAACAATCGAAAATATTCCAATTGGAACTTTGATTGTCGTTTTGTCGGGTACAGCAACAAAACTCAAACAAGCTCTGGATGAAATCAAAAAACAAAACGTCAAATTGGAAATCATCAAGGAGGGAAAATGATTAATTGGTTAATTAAAGTCCTGCCGAATGTTGTTTCAATGGGCTGGAGCGGCGACTATGGCTGGTGGGCGGCAATATATCAAACCCTATACATGACATTTTTCTCAGCCATCATCGGCGGTGCAATTGGTTTAGTATTTGCAATTATTTTGGTTATTTCCGACGACGATGGAATTTTGCCGAACGGAAAAATTTTCTGGTTAGCTGATAAAATTGTTTCCATTTTTCGAGCAATTCCATTTATAATTCTTCTATTCGTGATTTCGCCCTTTACACAAGTTTTAATCGGGACTACGCTCGGCGCAACAGCCGCCTTGGTTCCTTTAAGCCTCTCGGTCGCTCCATTTTACGCACGACAGATTCAAGTAGTCCTTAAATCGGTTGATACAGGGAAAATCGAAGCGGCCCAGGCTCTTGGTGCAAATAATTGGGATATTCTGGTCATTTACATGAGAGAAAGTTTCCCGGAAATAATTCGCGTTTCAACAGTAACCCTGATCAGTTTGGTCGGTTTAACGGCAATGGCCGGTGCAATCGGATCAGGCGGTCTGGGAAACACCGTTGTGACCTTCGGACAACAATCAAAATACGATGTCGTTTGGATCGGCACGATTGCTTTACTGATTTTAATATTTGCGATCCAGGGAATTGGCGACTGGTTGGCAAAAAGAATTAATCATGCCGACATGCAATGAAAAATAATTTCTTTCAATAAACTTAGTGATCTTTTTAATAATTAAGTGATACACTTGTTTTAAACATTTTTGAGGAGGTTATGAATTATGAATAAATTTATCAATATTTCAATGAATAATTTTTCATACATGATCTCTTTAAAAGCCTTGTTGCTCTGATATAGGACTCTGACAATTATTATTTGTCGAGCCCTATTTTGTTGTAGAAATGGGGCTTGTCGAAAAAAGTATCCCATTTTGTTGGGATACTTTTTTTATTCCAAAAAAAAGATTATTCAAAATGATTAAAAAAATTCAGTTTTTTGATACAACTTTAAGAGACGGCGAACAAACAATTGGCGTTAATTTCAGCATCGAAGAAAAAATAGCTATTGCGCAACAACTAGAAAAACGGGGTATCGATGTAATCGAGGCGGGTTTTCCCGTAGCTTCGAAGGGAGATTTCCAAGCAGTTCAAGCGGTAGCTTCATCAATTAAAAAGGCTCGAGTAACTGCTTTGGCCCGCGCTAATAAAAAGGATATCGATGCCTGTGTACAGGCCACTGCGCCGGCAATTCATAAACAAATTCACATTTTTATCGCTACCAGTCCGATTCATCGTCAATCCAAACTACATATGACAAAAAAAGAGGTTCTTGAAAAAATCAAAGGCAGCATTGAATATGCCCATCATTTTTTTGAAATCATTGAATTCTCACCGGAAGATGCGACCCGCACGGAACGAACTTTCTTAGTCCAAGCGATTGAAACAGCTATCACAGCAGGCGCAAGTGTTATTAATATCCCCGATACAGTCGGTTATACGAATCCCGCCGAATTTGCCGATTTATTCACATATCTTCGAAAGAATATTCCCACTTTTGACGAAGTTATCTTTTCCGTTCATTGCCATGATGATTTAGGTATGGCTGTCGCGAACAGTCTGGCATCAATCGAAAATGGAGCCACACGAATCGAGGGAACAATCAACGGCATTGGAGAAAGAGCTGGAAATGCTGCATTGGAAGAAATTGCGGCAGCCCTATATGTTCGTAAAGACTACTATCATGCGACCGATAATATCAACTTAAAAGATACCCAAGCAACCAGTGAAATGATTAGCAGGTACTCCAAAATGCCTTTGCCAAAAAATAAGGCAGTCGTCGGTAATAATGCCTTTGCCCATGAATCTGGTATTCATCAAGACGGAATATTGAAAAATCCCCAAACATACGAAATCCTAAGGCCGGAAACAGTCGGCGGAAAATCTACTAGACTGCCCCTGGGAAAACTATCCGGTTCACATGCCGTAATGGAAAAGCTAAAGGAAATGGGTTATCCGTTCGATCACGAATCAATGAAAATTATTTTTCCAATTTTCAAAGAAAGAGCCGACAAAAAAGCTCTTATCGACGAAAAAGATTTACAGGTAATAATGCAGCAAATTAGTGAGGTGAAAAGATGAATGGGCGGAGCTTTGAAATCGCTGTTTTGCCCGGAGACTATATTGGCCCTGAAATAATGCGAGCCGGATTAGCTGTTTTAGCAGCTGTTAGTAAAAATAAAAATTTTGATTATAAAATCAAGGAACTGCCCTTTGGCGGTGCAGCAATTGACAAAGACGGTGATCCACTGCCAGCGAATACGCTAAAAGAATGTCAAGATAGCGACGCGATTCTGTTGGCTGCAATCGGCGGCCCCAAATGGGACCAAGCTTCTAAAAGACCAGAGGCAGGATTGCTAGAAATTCGTAAAGCTTTAAATCTCTTCGCAAACATTAGGCCGACGGCCATTAGTCCCGCTATGCAAAAGTATTCGCCCTTAAAACAAATTAAAAAAATTGATTTTTTAATCGTTCGAGAACTGACCAGTGGAATTTATTTTGGAAAACCACGAGAAGAGTCTGAACAAGCAGCTCTCGATACCATGCGTTATAGCGCAACATAAATAAGACGAATAGTGAAAATTGCTTTCCAAACGGCTGCAAAACGCAACCATCATGTCACTCTAGTCGATAAAGCCAATGTCTTGGCAACCAGCAAACTATGGCGGAGAATTGCCAACCAAGTTGCCAAAGAATTTCCCGAGATTAGCTTTGACAGCTGCTACGTCGATGCCGCAGCAATGAAAATTATCTCCGCTCCGGAAAAATTCGACGTAATCGTAACCGAAAATTTATTCGGCGACATCTTAAGTGACGAAGCGGCCCAAATTACCGGCTCTTTGGGAACAATCCCTTCGATAAGCCGGGGGGCGATCACGGCCCAGCCCTTTACGAACCAATCCACGGATCAGCGCCCGATATCGCAGGAAAAGGAATTGCCAATCCCTTATCGATGATTAATTCAGTTGCCATGATGCTTGACCACAGTTTTAATCGAAAAGATTTGGCCAAGCGAATCACAGATAGTGTCAATAAAACAATAGAAGGTGGTACAACAACTCCCGACTTAGGTGGAAACAGCAAAACAACTGTTGTTACGAATGCAATTATCAAAAGAATTGAGGAAAACTAGAATAAATATGAAAAAAACAATGTTCGACAAGATCTGGCATCAACATGTAATTACCGGAGAACCCGGCGAACCACAATTGATTTACGTTGATCTGCAACTACTTCACGAAGTCACATCGCCACAGGCTTTTGAAGGATTGCGGGAAAAAAATCGTCAGGTCAGACGGCCGGATCGAAATTTTGCCACAATGGATCACAATGTTCCCACGGTCGATATTTTCAATATCAAAGATTTAATTTCCAAAAAACAAATTGAAACCTTAGCTAAAAACACAAAAGACTTCGGAATTCGTTTGGCTGGAATGGGATCAAAAGACCAAGGAATTGTTCACGTTATTGGTCCGCAACTGGGCCTAACCCAACCAGGAATGGTAATTGTTTGCGGAGATTCACATACGGCCACTCATGGAGCATTTGGTTCGATCGCTTTTGGAATCGGAACCAGTGAGGTCGAGCATGTTCTCGCCACACAAACGATTTGGCAAACAAAACCAAAAACAATCGGAATCCATGTCCACGGAAAGTTGTCGAAAGGAGTTTATGCCAAAGACATTATCATGGGTATTATTGCTCGTGAAGGTGTCTCCTTTGGAACTGGTTACGCAGTTGAATTTTACGGAGATACAATTCGGAATATGAACATGGAAGAGCGAATGACTCTTTGCAACATGGTCATCGAAGGCGGTGCCAAAATGGGAAGTATTCAGCCAGACCAAACAACCTTTGATTATATCGCCGATCGAAAATATGCGCCGGGCAATATGGAAAAAGCAGTTTCTTACTGGAAACAGTTTTACACGGACAGTCCGGATGCTTTTGATAAGGTAATCGATTTCAGTGTTAACGAATTGGCACCTTTTGTCAGTTGGGGAACAAACCCAGGGATGGCTGTACCAATAGATCAGCCTTTTCCAAAAATTAAAAACGAAGAAGACAAAAAAGCTTATGAATATGTCGGTTTGAAAGCTGGCGAAAAAGCAAACCAAATACCAATTAAATTTGTCTTTTTTGGTTCCTGTACCAATGGTCGCCTTTCCGATTTGATTATTGCTGCAAAAGTTCTAAAAAACAAACATATCAAAAACGGAATTACTGCATTAGTCGTTCCTGGATCACGAAAAATTAAAGAAAAAGCCGAAAAAATCGGCTTGGACAAAATATTCAAAGAGGCTGGTTGTGAGTGGCGCGAACCCGGTTGTTCGGCATGCCTGGGGATGAATCCCGATAGAGTACCAGCAGGAATTCATTGTGCTTCGACATCCAACCGTAATTTTGCCGGTCGCCAGGGAGCCGGTTCAAGGACTCATTTAGCAAGTCCGGCAATGGTTGCCGCTGCAGCAATCCACGGTCGTTTCATTGATATCAGAAAGGAGATAATTTGATGAAAAAAATTACAACAATTAACAGTGGCGTAATTCCCTTAATGAGGGACAATATCGATACTGATCAGATTATTCCAAAACAGTTTTTAAAAAATATTCTTAAAAGTGGCTACGGACGCAATTTATTTTATGACTGGCGTTACAAGGCCACTTCAAAAGAGGCCAATCCGGACTTCATTTTAAATAAGCCGGAATACAAGCAGGCACAAATTTTGGTAACGGGAGAAAATTTCGGTTGTGGTTCATCGAGAGAACACGCCGTCTGGGCACTAAAGGATTATGGCTTTCAAGTCGTAATCGCCGGGAGCTACAGCGATATTTTCTATATGAACAGTACAAAGAATGGTCTTTTGGCGATCGAGCTTCCTAAAAAAGATCGAACAATCCTGGCTTCAATTCCAGCTAAAGAAAAAATCATTGTTGATCTTCCAAGGCAACAGGTACGATATGAAAAGTATCAGTTTGATTTTTCAATTAATCCGCTTTGGAAACACAAATTCATCAATGGCCTCGATGACATCGCGATCACAATGAATTACGCCAAAAAAATTGAAGCTTACGAAAAAGAGATTCCTAATTTTAATTAAGAAAGTGCTGAGAATTAAGAACGCATTAACGCTTAACACCAGAAAAACCGATCGATTTAACGAAAGTATCGCCATTATTTTATAAAATTTTCGGATTGGTATCGAACGGTATATTGCCTGAACGCCGTACCAGAATAACCAATGAGATCACTAAACTGTTTGGCATTACAATGCTAATCACGGTTTGGCGTTTTGGCAATGAAAGCAGTCAAAAAGCGATTAAATGAGTATTTACCAAAAACATTAATGCTTTTCAAGATAAAAACGGTATCGGTCTCCAGCGTAATAGGTTTTTACAAATTCAAACGGTTTGTCATCAGTAAGGTAAGATGTTTGACGCAAAAAAAGAGCTGCCTGGCCAAGAGTTAAATTTAATCGTTTACAAACGATTTCGTTTGGTACGACCGCTGAAATCTCCTGAACAGCTTTACCAAAATGAAAGCCCCGGTCCTCTAAATACTCATAAAGTCCGTGAGCCATTTGGCTGCGGTTGATATTGCCGACTAAAGAAACCGGAATTGTCGTAATTTCAAAAGCGATCGGTTCCTCGTCCCCATAACGAACTCTCTCGATTGTGATAACTTCTTCATTTCGATCAATTTCAAGATTAGAGGCCTCAATCGCCGACGGCAAGTGACGCTTAAAAACTATGAACTTTGATTGAGCTTTTTTACCCTGAGATTGCATAATCTGAGTAAAACTGGTGATACCCTTCAGATTTTCCGAAACTTCTTTTTCCTGATCGGATACATAAGTTCCCGAACCGGGTTTTCTAATCAATTTACCTTGGTTAACCAATAATGCAATCGCTTGGCGTAAAGTCATTCGAGAAACTTTGTACTGTTCAGCCAAAACTCTTTCGGCTGGCAAACGACTTCCACCCTTAAAATGCTGTCTACGGATTTTTTCGGCTAAATCATCGCGGATTTGAAGAAAAATAGGCATATCGCTCATTTTTGATCAACTGCCTTTAAACCATCTCCGTCGAGAAAGTTTTCTAATAAGTCCTGATCGGAATTCAGCAAATTAAAGTTTGCCCGTTTGCCAACTTCCAGACTGCCGACATCATTCAAGCCAAATTCTCGCGCTTGATTTACTGAAGTCATTAAGACGGCCTCTTCAATGCTGGCACCAGTGAATTTTTGAATATTTCTGAAAGCCAAAATATACTTAAGGACCGAACCTGCCAAATGGCCGTTTTCCAAACGAGCAGCTCCGTTTTTAACAATAACCTTCTGACCGCCTAATTCTGAAACTTCATTTTCTTTTTGGCCTTTGGCTCTCATCGAATCAGTGATTACTTCAATATTTTTGGCACCCTTCAACTGATAAGCCAATTTAATCATTTCAGGAGAAACATGTACCCCGTCAGCAATTACTTCAACCTTGATAGACGGCGTTAAGACACCATATCCTGTGACACCGGGTTCACGGCCTTCTAATTGCGACTGGCGATTGTATAAATGAGTTACATGGGAAGCCAAGGTTTGGCCCTTATTCATTTTGAAATAAGATTGATTTGTATGGCCAGCCGAAAGCACAACACCCATATTATGCAAACCGGCTTCAAAAGCCGATCCGGATTTTTCTGGAGCGTAAGTAACTAATTTTATCAAACCATCAGCATCTTTTTGCCAGTTTTTAAACAAAGCCAAATCAGGCCTGATCACATACTCGGCCGGTTGCGCCCCGTTCATGTCGGCATTAATAAAAGGACCTTCCAAATGGATTCCCCGGATCATTGAATTATTTTTTGCTGCTTCAGCAACCGAAACAAGAGCTTTTTTAATGTTGTCTTTTGTTTGCGTAATCGTGGTCGGAAAAACACTTGTCAAACCTTCCCTTCGAAGATTTTCCATAAAACGATTAAAGCCATCGACATCAGCATCCATCGTATCAAAACCATAGCCTCCATGGGTGTGGACATCAATAAAACCAGGTACGATAATTGCCCCCTTTGGAACAGTGATTACTTGATCGTCACCTTTAGTAACAAAAGCTTTCGCTTCGCCGATTTCTTCAATTTTATTAGAAAAGCGCAGAAAACCGTTTTTCACGACTCCTACGCCAGTATAGATATCAATATTTTTAATTAATTTTGCCATACTTCCATTATAGGTTTGGTATAGCCCAATTAATAATAGAATTAAGATGCTAATGCTTTTTTGGAAGTGGAAATAATCTTAGGCTGAGCTTTGCCATCAACTGCCGCTTTAGTCACCAGAACTTTGGCAACATCCGGTTTGGAAGGAATTTCGTACATTGTTTCTTTCATAGTCGATTCCATAATCGAGCGTAAGCCACGAGCACCTGATTTTTTATCAATTGCAATTTTGGCCATTTCTTTAAGAGCTTTCGGATCAAAATCAAGCTGAACGCCATCCAAAGCCAATAAGGCCTTATACTGCTTAACTAAGGCATTTTTAGGCTTCGTCAAAATTTTTACCAAATCGTCTTCGTATAATGGATTCAGAATCGAAATGATTGGTAAACGACCAAGGAATTCTGGGATTAAACCAAACTTTATCACATCCTGATCAGTAAACTGAGTTAATGGATTCTTCTTGTTGAACTGTTGTTTTTCCTGTTGGTCCTCATGTCCAAAACCGATCATCGATTCACCGAGACGATCTCGAATAACATCTTCGATACCATCAAAAGCTCCACCGACAATAAAGAGAATATTACTGGTATCAACCTGAATATATTCCTGTTGCGGATGTTTGCGTCCACCTTGAGGCGGTACCGATGAAATCGTACCCTCCAAAAGCTTCAAAAGGGATTGTTGAACGCCTTCGCCGGAGACATCACGTGTAATACTAACGTTTTCAGACTTCTTGGCAATTTTATCAATTTCATCGATGTAAATGATGCCGCGCTGAGCTTTTTCAACATCGAAATCAGCAGCCTGTAATAATTTCAAGACGACATTTTCAACGTCTTCGCCAACATAACCAGCCTCGGTTAACGTTGTAGCATCAGCAATTGCAAAAGGTACATCGAGCATTTTTGCCAGCGACTGAGCCAAATAAGTCTTACCGGAACCAGTTGGCCCGATCAACAAAATATTCGATTTTTGTAACTCGACATCGCTTTTATGCTGCAAGGACTCGTTAACACGCTTATAGTGATTATAAACAGCGACCGCTAAAGTCTTTTTAGCTTCTTCCTGACCAATGACATATTCATTTAAATGCTTAACCAGTTCGATTGGCGTTGGTAGGTCGTCAAGAACCAAAGCCTGTTGTTCATGCTCCAGTTCTTGATCAATAATGTGCTGCGCAAGGGCAACACATTCGTCACAAATATAAACACCCGGTCCTGCGATTAATTTTTTAACCTGATCCTGGCGTTTACCACAAAAAGAACAAGCTAATGTCGGTTGTATTGATTCTACGTCCATGTTTTTCATTATAACAAAGTTTGCATAATACAAGTTTTCTAAAGCAAAAGAAAAACCGTTCTTTAAAAACGGTTTTAAAAATTACTTTTTTTCAACTGCTTGAGCGCTGTTAACAATCAATTCAACCGCTTGCTGAACCTTCAAATCGTGGCTAAGCATGCCGGCAGAAACCGATTTCTCAACTTCGCTTTCCTTAATATTGTATTCGGAAGCCAAGCTCTTGATTTCTTTATCTATCTCTTCGTTGCTTGGATTAATCTTTTCGACACGAGCAATCTCTTCGAGAACCAAATTAGTCTTAACCCGGTTGGGTGCGCCTTCCGTCATTTGTTGCTTTAACTGCTCCTGGCTGGTTCCGGTAATCTGGAAATACATTTCCGGCTTGACCCCTTGACCAGCTAAATTATTGAAAAATGTCTGCATCTGACGAGAAACATCATCGTTAATCATTTCTTCAGGCAACTTTTCGGGATTTATTTTTGCCCCATCGACAACTTTTTGGATTGCGGCATCTTCAAAAGCATCCTTGTTCTTTTCCGCTTTATCTTTTGCCAACTTTTCTTTGGTCTTGGCCTTTAACTCTTCTAAAGAAGAAACCGAATCATCAACATCCTTAGCAAATTCGTTATCCAAAGCTGGTGTTTCCAATTTCTTTAACTCATGAATCGTAACTGCAAAGACAGCTTCCTTGCCAGCCAAATTTTTAGCTTGATAATTTTTAGGGAAAGTAACTTTAACATCAACGTCATCCCCGGCTTTATGGCCAACCAACTGGTCTTCAAACCCAGGAATAAACTGTCCCGATCCCAGACTCAAACTAAAGTTTTGTGCCTTGCCGCCGTCGAATTGTTTTCCATCGACAGAACCGTCAAAATCAATCACGACCGTATCGCCTTTTTCAGAAACCTGATCCTCTTTAGCAGGTACCAGCTCAGCCTCGCCTTTTTGCAAACGCTCTAATTCGGCATTTAACTCTTTATCGCTGACTTCGTCGGATTCCTTTTCAACTTCTACGCCCTTATAATCACCAAGTTCAACTGTTGGTGCCAAAGTAACTTCGGCATGAATCTTCCATGGACCGCCATGTTTCAAATCATCAGGAATGATTTGTGGTTGTCCAACGACAGTGATATCAGCTTCATTAACTGCTTGATCATAAATATCAGGCAAAATTGCATTCAAAGCGTCTTCATAAAGAGCTTCTTCGCCAAAACGAGCCAAAAACAACTCTTTTGAAACGTGTCCCTTACGAAAACCGGGAATGTTAATCTTGTCTTTTTGTTTATTGAAAGCCTGGTCAATTCCGCTTGATATTTGTTTTGCTGGAATTTCAAAGCTCAAAGTTCCTTTATTGCCTTTGCCGGCTTTAAAAGTGGCATTGGTCTTAATAATATCTACCATTATTCCTCCAGATACGTACTATAAAATTATAGCGTAAAGCACATTAAAACTAATCGTATCACTTTAAATCTTCAAAAGATGCTGGCAATAAATGGTCTAAATCGGTTTTGACAACTTTTCCGGATGTATTGGTTAAATATATCGGCATTTTTTTATCGAACCATTCTACCATCACCTGACGGCATGCCCCACAGGGAGCAATTGCGCCCTCGGTTCGCCCGGAAATAACCAGAGCTTTGAACTGGTGGCAACCAGCGGCAACAGCTGAAAAAATTGCCGTCCGTTCGGCACACATTGTTGAACCAAAAGCAGCATTTTCAATGTTGCAGCCGGGAAAAATTCGATCATCAGCCGATAAAAGAGCAGCGCCAACAGCGAAATGGCTGTAAGGAATATAAGCTTTATCTAGTTCTTGGTCGGCAACCCTTTTTAATGCCGAATATTCCGCTTCAGTCATTTTAAATACTTCTCCAATTCATTATGAACCCGAGTTTTTTCCGCCTGGCTCATCACCTGCATCGATTGCCCATTAATCGTCTCACCTGTACCAACCATTTGATCGGACTTAACAGTCCCAAAAGCAGCACGGTACTTTAAGGCAAGATTTTTAAAACTGCTCCAAGACAAATCGGTCAAAATATTAGAAGACAATCTTTTGATAAACTTCTGATTGAAAATTGTTGTCGGATTGGAAACCGCCTTGCTAATAACCGCCCTTAGGACCTGCTGCTGACGGAGCTGGCGACCATAATCACCACGAGGATCTAAATGCCGCTCTCGAACATAGGACAGCAGTTGATTTCCCTTCATATTGTAGACAGTGCCTTTAACAAAAGAATGACCAAATTCTGTGAAAGTTAAATTGGAAGTAACAGTAACTCCGCCGAGAGAGTCGACAATCGACTCTAAACCACCCATATTAATTAAGGCATAACCATTTAACTTGATATTAACGAGTTTTTCAACTTGTTTGATAGAAGAACTAGCTGAACCATATGCATAAGCGGCATTCAATTTAACTGTTTGTCCATCAATTGTAATCGGAGTATCCCGTTCAAGGCTTAAAAGAAAGGTCTTTTTTGTCTTCGGATTAATCACCGCAATCATCATTGAATCAGTCCGACCTTTATAGCTCCGATCAAGGGCTCCGGTATCAGTGCCCAAAAGCAAAATAGCAATCGGCTTGCCGGATTTGGTCAACGTGTCGGCCTTGTCGGACGTCTTAATAGAACTATCCTTATGGATCTTTTCGATTGCTCCATGAGTTGTCCAAACAGCATAAGAGGCTATACCAACAACACCCACAATTAGAATTGAAAAAAGCCCGATTAAAAATCTTTTCATTTAAATTTCCTCGCTAATATGACAAAAATTAGTCCAAATCACTGTCTATAATAACAAAAAACTTCGGAACGATTATGAAAATAGTAATCTTTATTATCGATTATTTTCCAAATCGGTCAATTTCGTCGGGCTGACTACTCGTTTGGCTAATTGCTGAGTATAATCAAGACTACTTGACTGACCGTAATAGTCATTAATCGCCTGAGTTAGCGAGACTGTAAAAGCCGCAGTGATTGGCCGAACAACCGTAATTTGATTGTTTGAAATTGTAATTTTTGCTGATAATAGATCAGAAATACCAGAAAAACTATCGGCATTAGGCACATAACGATTAATAACTCCATTTGAAATAGATCCGGTCATATCCCAATAGTTTTTATCGAATTGGAATAAATCATTTGGTTTCCCGTTGTCGCCTTTGAAAGCGACTTGAATTAAAATCGCGACCTGATTAGTCAAGCTGAGCGAAGCCCATTTAGTCTGAACATTCGAAGAACTTGTCGATGTACTGGAATTATTATTAACGCTGGACGAAGAACTTTGAGATTTTGCAGAAGACTTACTTTTATTCTGACTTGATTTTTTACTGGAATTTTTGCTTGAAACTGTTTTCTTCTGACTGCTTCCCTTTTTTGATCCGCTTGGTTGATCCAAAGCCTTAACTGCAAATACGGCTCCTCCAATGATGAACAGAAAGACAATAATCGAACTGATTATAATTGTTGTTTTTTTTGATTTCATTTATTTTTCCTTCCAAATAACTCTCTTAAAAATTAGCCATAAACAAAAAGCTCCTTTAATTATCTCCTAGACAAATAGCTGGAAACTGGAAATTAAAGAAATTACTTGGTCTGTAATATCACAAATTGGACCGGAGCCTATATTTAAGCTTTTCTGCAAATATAAATTTACAAAAAAGCCTTTATCAGGCTTCTAAATTTAAAGAATAATCTGAGCAAATCAGTCTAAGTTATAAAGCTTATAACTGTTTATAAGATTAATTAATTTTGTCCATAAGTCAGATCGGTTGCATATCCGTCGCTGACAAGATTTTTTGCTGCTTGGCTATAGCTTCCAGCAACCGAACGAAAGACGTTATGATACAAAGAAGTATTCCAAGTAACCCCATGATTCATCTTGTATAAATAGTCATAAAAAGAATTAGTTACCGAAGAATAAGTATTGAATGAAGCTTTGACAGTAATGTATTGGTTGCCAACATATTCAGTAGTAGAGAAACTAGCATAGCCACTTACATACGGTGAGTAACTGGCTTTTATTCCGAATAAATTATTATAAGGAGCAGCTGCTAATGCGCTCGTACCAAAGCTGGATTCGAGAATTGCCTGAGCTACCATGACAGAAGCATAAAGGCCATTGGAATCGGCAACCTCGGCTGCCGCTGGAACGATGCTGTTTAACCAATTTTTCTGTGCTGTTGTTAAGCTACTTGTTTTTATATTTAGAGCCTTCTGGTTAACAGCCCTTGCATCAATCCAAAAAGTTGAAGAGCCGTCTTTTATCTGATAATAGGTGTAAACCAATCCATTGGAACGTTTAGTAACATCCGATTTGAGAATTGTTACCAAATCGCCATTGAATTGAGCAGCATTTTACTTGCGGTTAATCTACTCGTGCCGGTAATTCTATCATAATAAACACCATCTCTGCACTTGGTTCGATTTATGTAAGAATAATTATTGCTTAATATTCGACTAGATGTAACTGAATCGGTTATCATTAAAGATATTAATTAACTCTCGCGACCAAATTAGCCTTCCGAAAATTATCTGCTTTAAGAATATTAAAAAATTATGGATAGCAAAAAGCCAATTGTAAATCTTAAAAAGAATTAAAAAACAACTTTTCTAAAAAATTTATTGTTTTTTCTTGACAAAATACATAGTTTAATTTTCCAAAAATACTATAAAAAATCATTCTAACAATCTGATTTTGCAAATAAAATATAATAAAATTAAAAATAATTATTAATTTTTAAAAATAATATTGAAAACAAAATAAATTTCTTTAGTAATTATTAGACCGATTAAATCAATAATCCAGAAAATTAAGCTCGTAATAAGTAATTCCCAAAAAATACCATGTAGATCTATAGCCATTGAATTCCAACCAATTACTGCTAAAAAAGCAATAAAAGCAATCACCGCTGGTTTCAAGATAAGCTTTAAAACCTCAGTTATAGATGATTTCAGGGCCTTTTTCATTAATACGTAAAAATTAAAAGTAAATGTCACATAGAAATTAGCTGCAATAAAAGCTGCAAAATGGTTAATATTCCCTGATAAAATTCCAATGATAATAAAAAAAATGGTGATACATGTTGAAACAATTCCCGTTTTCATGAGCATTTTAGTCATGTTTCTAGATTGATAGATTCCACCAATTGTTGTTGTAATAAGTTGAACCCATGTAGTAAGAGAAAGTATTCTAAATGGCATAATAGCACCATCCCATTTGCTTCCAAACAAGAATCTAATTATCAAGTCAGAATCGACCGATAAGTATAACGATAAAGGAATACCAACAATCAAAAGAAAACGCAATACCTTTAAATATACTTTTTTAATGGTTTGGATATTCTCCTGATAATTAGCTAAAACCGGTTGCATCACTGGAACAATAACATTAGTAAAAATATTATTTGGATAAGTAATCATCTGATAGGACTTGCCATAATTTCCGAGAGCAGTTTGCCCAAAAAATTTTCCAACTAATAAGTTGTCCAAGTTCCTGGAAAAATAATTGATAATTCCAAAAACAAATTGATAGGATGAAAAAGAACGAATTTTACCAAAAGAATACTCATTGATGCCCTTAAATAACTTTAACTTTGAAAAATAGAAATAAGCAATAAAATTCAAAAAAACCGGTATCAAACTTGTCAAAATAAGTGAATAAACTCCTAATCCCATATAAGCTGCGACAACACCCACTACCCCACCAACTACATATGCAAATAAACTCGTAATATTAATATGCTTAAATTCCTGCCTTTTTTGCAATAATGACAAAGGAACTACTGACATCATCGAAAAAATCAGGTTCGGTGCGATCATCCAACTCAACAAAATGTAGATCTTATCATCATAAAAATAGCTCACAGGAATCCCTAATAAACCAAAAATAACACCAATAATCAATGACCAGAAAGTTAAAATTTTAAAAAGCGATGAATAGTCCTCGTCGTCTAATTCGTGGCTTTGAACAATGGCCGGTCCTACACCAAGCTCGGAAATCAAAGAAAAAAAAGGCAAAAAAACTAAAATAATGCTTAACACACCATAAGTTTTAGGACCTAAAAGACGGGATAAAATAATCGTCACAATAAAGTTTGCAATAACACTTGCATATTGTCCAATTGCCGTATAAACGACTCCGTGCTTAAATTGTTGTTTAATTTCTTGCATTAATTTAAAATAGTAGCCCATTCGTCAATGATATGGTTCATCATATAATTTTTGGACCTCGCGATTGACCTTTCCTGCCACTGTTTACGCAAATTAATATTTCTGGTTAATTCAATTAGATATTTGTCCATACCCGTAAGATCACCAGGTTGGATTATTTTTCCAAACTCTCCACCGTTAGTTACCGCTTTAGCACCGGTTTGATCAAATAAAACAATTGGCAGACCACAAGACATCGCTTCAGTGATGACCAAGCCAAATCCTTCCCAACGTGAAGTCATTAAAAATATTGAACTATTGACATAGTGCTGCACTAAATCTTTTCCTTTTAAAGGACCCTTATAAACAATTTTTCCTCGGGCACGTTCGATATCACCTTGATTTAATACCTGATCCATTTTTAAGGGATCAACATCTCCGGCAACAGAAATGATCCAATCATCAGGCAAATGTGCGGCTATTTTTAATAAATAATCTGTCCCCTTATGCTGCCAATCTGATGCTCTACCTACCCAGGAGATCACGTGTTTTTTCAGATCAGAAATATGATTAGCAGAATTATTAATTGTAATAGGATTTGGAATTTCTAAGGAACGCTCGTTAAACTTCCTGAATTTTTTTGCATCAGATTTAGTTAAGGAAACCACAACGTCTGAAAATCGTAATCCTTTTATATATTGCTGTTTAATAACAACGAAATAATTATTCATATAAACATCAAAACTATTATGTTGCCAGGAAATAACTTTTAAATGTGGAAACCTGTTTTTAATAAAAGGAGCATAAGACGTATAATCAGCCGTAAGAACAACTGTGAAATAATTATTTTTTTCAATGACATCTAGTAAAGATCCAATAATACGTCTATTTCTTAAACGGAATCTTAAATATTTGCCTATGCGATTTTTTTTCAGAGTTTTCTTAACTGCTCTAATCATTCCGGGCTTTTGATAAAAAGGTACAACAATGTTATTTTCTTTTGTAGTATCCTTCTGAGAATCTAAGATAGTAGATTCAGTCTGATAAAAAACCGGTATATCGCTTTGAACAACAAAAATGGATGACTGAAAATCATCCAACTTGTTAATAGCATCAGCAACAATAGATACTACACGTTGCAAACCGCCAATGTCTAAATCATTAATTACAAAAAGAATTTTTTTCAAAAGTAAATTAGTCTCTTTCCCATTGATCCCTAGTGTAGAGTTTATCTGCCGAGTCTTTAATTTCTTCAGTGACCCGATTGGCAATGATTAGATCAACCCTATTTTTAAAATCAGTCAAATCGTTATCAACCTCTTTCCCTTGAAAAAGTTTTGTTTTTAGAGTTGGTTCATAGATAATGATTTCAATATTGTTTTCAGCCAAGTAATTCATAACATCAATAATCGATGACTGGCGGAAATTGTCGGAGCCAGACTTCATAGCCAATTTATAGATTCCAACTGTTTTCGGTTTTTTCGACAATATTCGTTTAACAATAAACCGTTTCCTGGTGTCATTGGATTTCACGATTGCTGTCATCAGTTCCTGTGGAACTCCCTCATAAGAGGCTAATAATTGCTTGGAATCTTTTGGCAGGCAATAACCGCCATAACCAAAACTCGGGTTGTTGTAAAAATCACCAATCCGCGGATCCATCCCGACACCTTTGATAATCTTTGCTGTATCAAGATTGTTGCTGACGGCGTAGGTATCCAATTCGTTAAAATAAGCCACTCGCATAGCCAAATATGTATTCGAGAAAAGTTTAATTGCTTCGGCTTCTTCACTGTTGGTAAACAAAATCGGAATATTTTCTTTAATTGCCGCCTGCTTCAACAACTCGGCAAATTGATGAGCCTCTTTGGACTGAGAGCCGACAATAATTCGACTTGGATATAGATTGTCGCTTAAAGCCTTACCTTCACGCAAAAATTCAGGAGAGAAGAGAATCTTTTTAAAATCAAAATGCCGAATTGCCTTATCAACAAAACCAACCGGAATTGTAGATTTAATAACAATTTGCGCCTGTGGGTTGATTTCGATTGTTTCTTTGATAGCAGCTTCAACGCTGGATGTATCAAAATGATTTGTTTGCGGATCATAATTGGTTGGCGTTGCGATGATAACAAAACTAGCCGCTGTAATTGCTTCTTTAGGATCCAGAGTCGCTTGAAGCTTTAAATTTTTGTGCTCAAAAAAATCCGTAATATCATGATCGACAATCGGACTGACTTTTCGATTAATTTTCTCAACTTTTTCGGCAATAATGTCCAATGCCTTAACTTCGTTTTGTTGAGACAAAAGTGTGGCTAATGAAAGACCAACATAACCTGTACCGATAACTGCAATTTTCATAAAAAAAGTACCTCGACTAGTCAATTATAGACAACTAACTATCTAATTGCTAAATACAAATAAAAATAATTAAATACTCGATTAATTTATTTCAGGGAACTTTTTATTTTTTATATCAGAGAGGTACATGATTCTCCAGTAAAAGAATAAAATAAAGAAAATCGACCATTTAAATAAATCGAAAGAAAGTATAGAACTAAAAATTATAACGAAAAGAGTTATTTCTGAACTATTAAGCATTGAAAAATAAAAGTCATCTCTTCTAACTCCCAAATTAAAATAGTGTTTCCTTTTCGCAGATAAATTAAATATATATTTAGAAAAGAAAAACAAGAATGGAACCATAATTACAAGGCCATACTGAGCAAAAGCACCAAAAAGGCCACTCAAAACTGGGTATCCTAATTTTGAATATATGTATTGATATTCCCAATTATGAGTTGACCACAGTGGGACATTTTCATTTATAAAATATCCAGCAAACCCTTGCCCTGTGCCAAATATAGGTTTAGACAAAAAAGTTAGAATTAACCCTATAGTCCCTCCAATACGATTTGATGTTCCTTGTTTCTGAAACAAAAACTGGTTAAGGATAGTGTGAACAGGATTAATAAAAATATAAGAACAGCCTATAATTAATAGACCAATAATTCCCATAAATAAAAGAAATCTTCGATCCTTTGAATTCGAAAAAAATAACCAAGAAATGTAGAGAAAAATAATTGTTAAAATTCCGGTAGTCGTCTTTGCCATTAAAAGAAAGACCATACTAAAAATAACAAGCGGCCATAAAATAAATGCTGGTTTTTTGAATACCGAATGATCCTTCCCAATGATTAACCCAATAAAAATCGGAATATAAACCACACCTAACAAATTTGCAAATACAGGAGATTCACCTTCAAAACCATTAACCCTTCCTTGGGTTACAGCATAGCTTCCTAAGTCGTAAAAATCTGTTCTTCCAGTCCACCTCGTTTCAAATATCGATGCCAAAAAATTGATATATCCATCAAAAAAATGAAAACCCAAAGTTATAAAAACTTCAGGAACGATTACGAGAAAAGAATATAAAATATAACCATAAATTGCCCATCTAATAAATTTAACAGCATCAATTTTAGAAACAATAAAAAGTTTTGAAAATGCATACACCATCCAAATCATCAAAACTTCTTCCAAAATAAGAGAAAAGGATTTAAACATACCTATTGGAATATTGGCTTTTGCAGAAAAAGGAAAACTCAATAACATTGCTAAAAATTGAAATAGAATCATCACGGACCAAAAAATGAAAGTTTTCCAAGACGGAATAATCTTAGGAATGTCTTCTGGTCTCTTGAAGAGTGTCCACAAAATAACGAGAAAAACTAAAAAGAAACCATATACATCGAAAAACTTAGATAAGAAAGTCAATGGTAAAAGAAGAAATTGCATAACTAAAAATTACTCCGATTTACCTATTTTTTTATAATTATCATAAATAGCGATAATTAAAGAAATAATTATTCCGCATACAAAGCCAAAACCAGCGCCAAAAACAATTCCTTTTTTATGAATTGAATGAATGGATTTAGCTGAAGTAGCTAATTTAGTGTTCTGGGCTTTCGACATTAGAATTGGTTTAGGCATCGAAGAGACCAATGTAGGCCCAAGTTTTGCAAATGATTCCGAATATACATTTACTAATTTAGCAGAAACATTTTTTTTTGGAGAATTTGCACTAATTTTAATAAAAAGAGTACCTTTAATCGAATTAATACTAACTTCTTTTTTGATTTCTTTTTCTGAAATCTTGGTCCCATCTTTTAATAATTGTTTTTTTGTAGCGCTTATAATCTTATCATCACTTGCCACAACAATATAACTGTTAATTAAGGACCAGTCGGCTTTAATTGAAGAATATTTATTATTTTTGCTCTTTATAAGCACATTTCTTGAAGCCGAATATAAATTTCCGGGATAGGGCGAAACCTTATTTGTATATATATAGGTCCCTCCTGCTCCAATAATTACTAAAATAAGAGTTAACCAGGAATATTTGATCAGGTGTTTAACCAGGTCTTTCAATGTAAATTGAGTTTTGTTCATTTTTGTCCTTTACGTTCCAATCCGGTATAATAATAAAATTTTATATTTTCTTAAAATCTGTAAAAATAATAAATTATTGAAATCAATATTTCAATAAAAATTTAAAACATTATAAGTTTACATTATTTAATTCACATAATAATTAATTTAATAGATATTACAATTTTTTGATAAGAATCAACTATCTTTGTTAGGCAAGTACTTTGGATTTTTACCAAAAGAATGTTTTTTTGCATCGATAATAGCATCTGTAACTTGACGCATTCTATACAATCTATGGCCCTTAAATCTTTTATGCGTAACCTCTAAAATATTTTTGATCCAGACAGCAATTGGATAAAACTTCCGACGAAAAGATTTTCCATGAACATCACACATATCTATTTTATTTCTAACTCCATAATAATCACGCCAATCAGGTTTAAAATTACTTTTAAAGTCCATCGCAGAAATGGGAGTGTCATGAATCACAGTTGCATCAATTAGATTAATGATATCTGTTTTTTCTCTTACCCTAACGGAAAATTCTAAATCATCCATCCAGATAAAATATTTTGAATTGATATTGCCAATACTATTAATAATATCTTTGTTAATAACACTCCCAACAAAGGTGAACATATCAATGGAAAAATCTTTTTTGTAATAACTTAAAGGGATATAACTATAACGAAGCATACCCCAATCCTTTATATGTATTCGATGAGAAATATCTATTCTCCCATCATTCAATTTTACAGTTCCTGTAAAAGCTTTAATATTAGGATGTTTGTCTGCAGCCTCAGAAATGGTTTTGAAGAAACCAGGTTGATAGTATGCGTCATCATCTCCAAAAGCAATCCAATCAACATCAAGTTCTCGGACTTTTTTCAAGGCATAGGAAAATCCTCCCGACCCGCCAACATTTTCGGGTAACTTAAAATATAAGATTTCTTTTTGATCAAGAATTCCTTGGCTTTTAAGATATTCATTAGTTCCATCGGTCGAATTATTATCAACTATAACTATATATTTGGGAGCCGGATTTTGGTTAAGAATAAAACGAATAGCGTTAATAAGTTTATCTTTTCTATTAAATGTAACTATTAAATTTGCATACGAAAAATGTGAAATCATTATTCCTCTTTTTTACTTGGATACTCTATTTTTGGATTAAAGAAAATTCCATCTTTCGTTCCTTTGACAATAAGCTTTATTTTTTCAGATTTATATTTTGTTTTTCCGAAAATAACCTTAGAAAAATCAATAAAAGTATGGATAAAGGGACGAATGATAATAAAGAAATTTTTTCTCCTTTTGCCTGTTACAAGGCGGTTTCTATATTCATAATAATACCTAGATATTCTGTCAGGATTATTTTCATGAAAAATATCGCCAGAAGCAATATTGCTATTAATTTCATGAATAACTTTACTCGATGTAACAAAACAACCAGGAGAAAATCGCGAAAGACGTTCTGTGTATTCCATATCGTCTCCCCAAATAAAATATTCTTTTTGTGGAAAACCAACTCTGGTAATAAATTTCCTGGGAATCATTAAAGAAACAAAAGTAGCCTTTTCGATTTTTTTTAAGCCATTACCAAAATCACCAGTTTTTCTTACCACATTCATCAAAGCGGGGGAACCATCTACCCACCGAACATCACTGGAATAAAAAGAAGCTTTTATTAACTTGGTAGCTTCAAGCAACTCTCTTAGAGAATTCTCAGTAACAATAGTATCATCATCCATTAGCCAAGCGAATTCCGTTCTAGATTTTTCATAAAAATAACGAATTCCGGCATTAAAACCGCCAGCTCCACCAGTATTTTCTGATAAATCAATAATTTTAATTCTTTTATTTTGAGAAAAACCATATAAATAATCTTTAGTTCCATCATTGGAAGCATTATTGATAACAATAATGTTAGTTAATAAATTGCTAGGAATATTTGTTAATGCCGTTAAGCTTTTTCTTAACTCGTGTAACCTGTTATAAGTAACAATTATTGCAGAGACAGAATTACTCATTTTTTTCCTTTACTTTATCAGATATTTTAAGATGTTTACCTATAAAATGATTAAACAATACAAAGAACATTCTTTTTAATAAGTACCAATTGAAAATTCCAAAATTAAAATCTAAAGAAACTATTAAGTAAAAATAAATTTTATTCAATATGCCTAATTCATGATCGCTTATGAGGCCTGGCAATACCTGGTCTTTATCAAAAGAAGCAATGACTTTTTTTGAAATTAGATTATTAAAACCAATAATCCAATTATGCGAAAATTTCCAGTCAATCACAGAAGAAACACTATTGTTTCTGCCAGAATATTGCATTCTATACCAAACTAATGGTTCGAAAATTTGAATCATACGGATACCATTAATTAAATTGGAACGGAAAATAAGATCCCAATCTTGATGTTTTTTTAATCCATTCTTAAATCGTATATTATTAAAAGTTTCAAACGGAATAAGAAGACTGGAAGTGGTTATATATCCTTGTCGCAAAAAAATAAAATCAGCAGCACTCTCATTATTAGAAATACGATTAATGGGTCTAATTTTTTGACCATCGGGTTCATCATATACAACATTTGTAAAGATAAAATAACGGCTATCAGTCTGTTTTAAAGCCTCATTTAACTGTTCTTTTAATTTATTTTGATACCACTTATCATCATCATCTAAAAAGGCAACAAATTGATCATTTACATCCAAAGAATCAAATCCATTATTTCTAGCCTTGGAGCCACCAACTTTTTCAACTGATTCAATAATTTTAATCCCTTTAAAATTATTTTTAATCAAAGATTTAATATTAGTCGAACTTCCATCTATAGAGACAACAATATCATTAACGGGTACAGTTTGATCTAAAACGCTTTGAATCGCTTCCAAAACAAAACCATTTGCCTCACTATGATCCGGTCTCTCATAAGTTGGTATTACAACGCCGACTTTAGGTATATTATTTCTCATATAATCGATTTTATCATTTGTGGTTAAGCGAAAAATATCTTCGATAGTGGACAAGGCCGATTATGTCGGCATCGGAATTCTTCCAAGCCCAATAAAGAGCTGTTAATTCATTAAAAGAGGAATTTTTGTCGCTAATATTGTCACCGCTGTCATCGCCAATCCATCCAGCCGGTAAATCAAAAGGATTGCTTGATTTACTATGTCCAACCCAAATCGGCTGATATAAAGGGTCACTAGGCATCTGATAAAGTTTGTGAGATGCCACATATATTTTTGCTTGCATCAATATGCCCCCGCACGAGAAAAAATAGCCTTCATCGTCAAATAAACAATATACCAGTCATACCAAAAACCAATGTGTTCGACATACTCAAGGTCAATCTCGGCACGCTCGGGATATTTAATGTCGGAACGTCCGGTTGCCTGCCACAAACCCATCGCCCCGGGTAAAACGCTTAAAAATTTGTCAACATTCGAACCATAGTAGCGCAATTCCGGTTCGGTAACCGGGCGTGGACCAACAATCGACATCTGGCCGGCGAAAATATTAAAAAGCTGAGGCAACTCATCAAGGCTTGTCCGCCGTAAAATCCTACCAAACTTCGTGACCCGGGGATCCTCACCGGCCGGAAACTTGTAATCGTTTTTAACAAAAGTCTGATAGTCTTCCGGGTGACGCTTGAAATAAGTATCCGCATCAGCCCGCATCGAACGAAACTTGATCAGCTTGAAATGCTTATGGTTTTTTCCAACCCGGTCATGTAAATAGAAAATCGGCCCGTGCAGGTCATTTATTTTCTGCAAAATAATTAGAATTAAAAAAAGCCAGGACAATAAAACAATGCCAACTAAACTTCCGGCAATGTCTATCATTCTCTTAAAAGGTATGTAACGTTTTTGCGGTTCTGTCATTCTCTGTCTAATTATAACTAAATTTATTAATTCAACATTTATTCTAAATTACTTATTAACAAAAACCTAACCGGGAAGATTTGGGCTAAAATTAGAAAGTCTGATTATGAAAAATTTTTTTAATAAAAATTACGAAATTATTCTTTACCT